>JAHBXO010000016.1 GCA_019636445.1 Gemmataceae bacterium
ACGGCCGACGCGCCCCTCCTAAAGTTCCTCGATACCCGCGGCCTGGACGAAGCCGGCTATGATCCGCGGCCGGACCTGGAGGCGTTTGGTTCCGTCGCGCACGTCATGATCGTCACGGCCAAGCTCCGCGACCTCGCCCAAGGCAACGTCCGCGACGCGCTGCGGGCGATCCGTTCCGAGTTCCCGAATCGCCCCGTGGTGCTCGCACTCACTTGCCTCCATGAGGCCTACCCGCAGCGGCAGCACCCAAGCTACCCGCCCACGAGCGAGCCGGAATACGTCCGCCTCCGCGACGAACAGGCCAGACTATTCGAGGGACTTCACGACGAGATCGTATCGATCGACCTCACTCACCCCGATGAGGGCTTTGTCGAACCGAACTATGGCGGCGCCGAATTGAAGTGCACCTTGCTTCGATTGCTCCCGAACGCCTACCGGGAGTCGCTCGCCAATACCGCCGAATTGACCGCGAACCTCAAGGACATCCACGGACGCCACGCCGGACCGATCATTCTCGGCTACGCGTCCCTCGCCGGCACGGCCGGCTCGCTTCCTATCCCCTTTGTCGATCTCGTGCTGCTGCCCGGCATTCAATCGCGTATGGTCTACCACCTCGCAAAGATCTACGGTCAGGAACTTACGGCGGTGCGATTCCTCGAACTCGCCGGTTCAATCGGTATCGGCCTGCTCGCGAAGACCGCCGCCCGTCAACTCGCCAAACTGATCCCCGGCGTTGGCAGCGCCGCCGGAGCCGCGCTCGCCGCGGCGAGCACCTTCGCCCTCGGCAAGGCGTTCTGCCTCTACTACGAGCAAGTGCATGAGGGTCATGTCCCGGACGCGGCCAAGTTGCGGAGCTACTACGAGAAGGAACTCGCCGCCGCGAACCAATTGTGGAACCGGACCGCGCGATAATCCCGTCGATTCCAGTCGGCCGATCGCCGATGAATGCGATGTCCGATCGTCTCGGAGGTCGTTTCATGGCGCGTCGGTTATTCGCTGGTTTCGCCGTCTTAGCCAGTTTCGCTCCGATCACGGCCCAGATGCCGCCGATGCCGTTGCCGCCGACCATCCTGGCGAAACGGGAAGCCCGGGTCGATTTGCCGCGGCCTGAGAATCTGCGCACGATCGACCCGAAGACGCTGTCCGTGAAACGACTCGCCGGACAATGGCAACTCTGGGCGGACGACAAGCCGTTCAAGACCTTTGGCGAGAACGCCGACGACGCAAACGACGTGGCACGCACGCTGCGTGAACTCTACCCGCAACGCTGGGGCGCGATCGGCACCGGTCGCGCCGTCGTCGAGTATGGCCTCACCACCGACAACGATCAGAAACTCGTCGCGCCGCAAGTCGCCGGCTTCGCCCGTTCACTCACGGCGATGGACGTGAAGTCGCTGCGCGTCGAACAGATCCGCGGCGTCTGGTGCCTGCGCGACGACGCCAATCTCCTGTTGAATTTCGGCCCGCATCGCGGTGATGCGGAACAGGCGCTGGCGGTCGCTCAAAAGTATGGCTTCAACCGGATCGGAACGGCCGGACGCCGCGAGACCGCGATGACGTTCTTCACGGCCGCGCCGGATGGCCTTGTGCCCGCGTCGACCCTTCCTGCCGGAGTCTCGTTCCGCATGCAGGTAGACGCCATGACGCGCACCGGCATCCCTCTGCCCGCGTTCGGCTCGCTCGGCGAACGCAAGCGCTTCGACCCTGCAACGGTCGAATACGTCGGCGAGTCGATGCCGATCGATCCCCGCCGCACCGAACTCCGGACCGACACCGGCGGCATCTCGCTCGTCCTCGGAAACGAGCTACTCGCGCGATTCGCCGCCAACGACGACTACGCAGCCCGCGAGGCCCAGCGCGCCCTGCGTGACGCCCGCGTCACCGAATTCTGCCGAATCGGTACCGCCGGCTGTACGTTCTATCTTTGCAACGGCCAGGCACCCCGCAATCTGCCACTGCACGCACTCGGGCCGCGATTCGACACCGCAAGCCTCCGCGCCGTCGACGTACGCGGTGTCTGGCACGTCGCCGACGCGCTCGGCCGACCGATCGCCGCCGCCGGGACTCGCGACGACGCCGACAAGCTCTTGCGCACGTTTCGCGCCTTTGGCTTCGATCAGGTCGTCGCGTTTCCCAACATCGGCAAGCCGGCGCTGACCGTCTTCGCCAAGTCTCGCTAGGATTTCTAGGGTTGCCGGTTCGAACGATTTCGATTGACTGAAGGCATCGGGGCTTCGGTCCCCGCCCCCGATTCGAGTGCCATGACTCCATTACCGCCGCGTGCCGCCGACGTGATCCGTAAACCTCGGGAATGGTCGCCGCGGCTGTGGGAAGGCGCCGACTTCTTCGCCTGGCTCAAGATCTTCTTCGGTAATCACGCCGCCGTCGGGCTTCCTTACTGGTACATCGCCGGCATCGTCGGCGGCATGAGCTTCACGCACACCTGGCTCCGCTGGCTGCAGAACGGCCTCTACGGCCGACGCATCGCCGACACCCGTATCCAGCACCCGCCGCTCTTCGTCGTCGGCCACTGGCGCACTGGCACCACGCTCCTCCACGAACTCCTCATCCTCGACGAACGCCATTCCTTCCCGGACACCTTCGCCTGCTTCGTGCCGAACCACATTCTCCTGAGCGAATCGTTCTTCAAGGAGAAGCTCTGGTTCCTGATGCCCGAAAAGCGGCCGATGGACAACATGGCCGCCGGATGGGAACGCCCGCAGGAAGATGAATTCGCGCTCTGCCTGATGGGCCAGCCCAGCACCTACGCCGACCTCGCCTTTCCGAACCGCGAGAGCCTGTTCCCCGGCGCGCTCGATCTCTCTGGCCTCACGCCCCGGCAACTGCACGACTGGAAACGCGCGTTCCTCCGCTTCATCCAGACGCTGACGTATCGCGACCCCCGCCGGCTCGTGCTCAAGTCCCCGCCGCACACCGCGCGCATCCCCACGCTGCTCGAACTCTTCCCCGACGCGAAGTTCGTGCACATCCAGCGCGATCCCCACGTGCTCTTCTCCAGCACCGTGAACCTCTGGAAATCGCTCGGCAAGAAGCACGGGCTGCAGACGCAATCGAACGACGCGCTCATCGAGGAGAAGGTCTTCCGCGAGTTCCGCACCATCCACGAACGCTACGAGGCCGCGAAGGGTTCGATCCCGGCGGGCAACCTCGTCGAAGTGCGGTACGAGGAGTTCGTGACCGATCTCGTCGGCGGCATGGAGCGCGTTTACGAAGGGTTGGATCTCGGCAGCTTCGATGCGGTGCGCCCACGAATCGAAGGCTATGCCGCCCGCAACAAGAACTACGAAACGAACAAGTACGAGCAATCGCCGGAACTGCGTGCCCGCATCCGTGCCCGTTGGGGCGACATCATCGAGAAGCAGGGCTACGCGTGATCAGCAAGTCATTCCGCCGACACCGCGCCACCCTTCGGCGGAAAGACATCCCAATTCCGGAAAGACCATAGCCCGACAACGACTTGCGCCGTTTTTGGTATTCCCAATCCGCACAAAATGAACGTGTCGGGCCGGCCATGGTCCGACACGCAATCGGAATTCACCACTTCATCCAGAGTTTGATCAAACGGTAGATGTCCAGTCCGACCGTAAACGCCATGAGGCACAGGACCATCGCCAAGCCGATGTAGCTGAGGATGATGAACACGCGCTCCGGCGGCGGTTTGCCGCGGAAGCCCTCGTAGATCAGGAACATCATGTGCCCGCCGTCCAGCATCGGGATCGGCAGGAAGTTCACGACCGCCAGGTTGATGTTGATGAGCGCCAAGAGCAGGATCAGTTTCCAAACGCTCTCGCCGGCGAGAATGTACGAGATGCGCGCCAGCGTGATCGGCCCGCTCATCGTCTGCACCGCCGACACACGCCCGAAGAGCATCGCGTAGAGGTTGATGTAGGTGCTCTGCACCATGCGCAGGGTGCGGTACGCGCCCATCTGGAGCGCTTCGCCGATCGAGTTCGCCTTCTGGATACGGAACTCGTTCAGGAAATTGAGGTGATTGACGTCGACGCCGAATTCTCGCGTTTCGGCGGTCGCGAGCACCATCTCCTTCTTTTCGCCGGACCGGTTGACGCGCACCTGACACTCGTGCGGCGCATTCAACTGAACGTATTCGTCCACGTACGCCCACTGGTTCGGCTTGGCGTTCTGCCAGTTGCCTTCGTCCGGCTTCCCTTTCGCGTCCAGATAGCGGAACTTTACGCCTTCGATGGTGTCGTTCGGTTTGAAACCGGCTTCTTCCGCGGGCGAACCCGGCGCGACCGCGTCGACCACCGCCTGCACGTGGAACGCGAAACCGAGGCCGTTCACCGCCAGCGGCGTGGAGGCCTTCATTCCCGTCATCCGGTCGAGGCGGGCTTCTTCGTCCCAGGCGAGTTCCAGGACAATCCGCTTCTCAGAATGATCCCCGGATTGTTCCCGCAGCACGGTGACCTTTACGGTTTTTTCGCCGGGGGTCCGGTCGGCCCAGCGGTTGAGTTCCAGGGGCAGTTGGAGCGGATCGAGCGGCTTGACCGTGCGCCCGGCCGTGGCTTCGACCTTGCCCCCGGCCGCGAGCACCGTGGTCCCGAATTCGACTTCGACGATCCGGTCACCGGGGTTGGCGCCGTCCTTCGCCTGCATCTTCGCGCGGTCGGCGGCGGATCCGGCGCGGGTGGCCACGATCGGCCCCATACGCATCCGAAGACCCGACTCGCGTCGGAAGGTCGGCGGTACCGTCACGGTGGCCTCGGAGGCCTCCTGTCCCTTGTGCGCGAGCCGTCGGACCTGGAAGGCGATCGGTTCGCCGGCGAGTTTCGCGAGCCGACGGTAGTAGTGGAAGATGGCGCCGAGTCCGTCTTTGGAAGCGGCAAGCGGCGTGATCTTGCGATCCTTCTCGTCGGGGTCGGTCATGCCCATGATGGTGTCTCCGGCGCGGAATCCGTGTCCGTCGCTGCCGGTCGCGGTGGCGGCGGTGGAGCCGAGCCGCACGGGGGACGAGTCTTCGTACTTGCGTCCGTGGTAGAGTTGCAGCGATTCGGTGGGGGCGATGCCGAGCATCGGGAACGGCGCGCCCTCGTCGAGGATCGGCTCGGCCTTGATCTCGCGGCGCTGGCCGCGATGTTCGAGCGTCAGGTCGATCTGGTCCCCTTTGTCCGTGGCCCAGACGATCGGGCGGAGGTCGTCGAACCAGGGGTTCTCGCGGTCGGCGATCTTGCGGATATCGGTGCCGGTGCGGATGTTCTGCCGCCACGCCGTGCCGCCGGCTTCCATCTGGGCGATGGTCGCGGGCATCTCCTCCAGGCCGTTCATGTAGACGAGAACGAACAGGACGGCGGCGAGCAGGATATTCATGATGACGCCGGCGGAGATGATGAACATCCGCTCGATGACGGTCTGATTCTTGAAGGAGCGTGGGTCGCGGTCGGCGTCCTCGTCGTTGACGCCATCCCCTTCGCCGAGCATCTTGACGAAGCCGCCGAGGGGGACCATCGCGAGTTTGTAGGTCGTCTCGCCATACTTGTAGGCGCAGAACGGCAGCGCGGGTCCGAAGCCGATGGAGAAGGTTTCGACGCGGACGTTGCAGAGCTTGGCGGCTCCGAAGTGGCCGAGTTCGTGGATGAAGATGATGAAGGTCAGGCCGGCGGCGGCGAGGGCGACGCTGAGCGGGTCGAGGTAGCGCAGGACGAGGACGAGGCAGATCGCGCCGATCAGCACGGAGAGCAGGTTCTGGCGCAGCCAAGAGGCGGGCGTTTCTTCGGCGGGCGCCGGCGGGTTCACGGGCTTGTCCAACGCGAGACCTCCTGCCGCGCCCGGCGGTCGGCGGCGAGCAGGCCGGCGAGCGTCGGGGACGGATCGAAATCATGGGAGTCGAGCACGGCCCGGCAGCACCGGGCGATGTCGAGAAACTTCAGTTCACCCGCGAGGAACCGCGCCACGGCGGCCTCGTTCGCGGCGTTGAGCACGGCCCCGGTGGTTCCACCGCGTCGGGCCACTTCGAATCCGAGATCGATCGCGGGGAACGTCCCGCGATCCGCCGGCTCGAAGCGCAATTCGGCGAGCGATCGCCAATTCAACTTCTTCGCCGGCCCCGGCAACCGATCCGGGTGCAGCATCGCCAACTGGATCGGCAGCCGCATATCCGGCGGCGACAGTTGCGCCAACACCGAGCCGTCGACGAACTCGACGAACGAGTGCACGATCGACGCCGGGTGGACAATGATGTCGATCTGTTCCGGCTTCAGGTCGAAGAGCCATCGCGCCTCGATCACCTCGAGCGCCTTGTTCATCATGGTCGCGGAATCGACGCTGATCTTCGGCCCCATGTTCCAGGTCGGGTGCCGCAGCGCTTCCTCCACGGAGACATTCGCCAGTTCGGCGGAGGTCTTTCCGCGGAAGGGTCCGCCGCTGGCCGTCAGAACGACTTTTTCCACATCCGCGGCCGCATGGCCCGTCAACGCCTGCCGGATCGCCGAATGCTCGCTGTCGACGGGCAGGATCGTCACACCGCGCCGGGCCGCGAGTTCCATGACCAGCGAACCGGCGACGACGAGCGTTTCCTTGTTCGCCAGGGCGATCGTCTTGCCCGTCTCGATCGCGGCCCAGGTTCCCATCAGGCCCGCCGCGCCGACCACGGCCGAGACGACGAGATCGATGTCGGGATCGGTCGCCAGCCGCACGACGCCTTCGGTGCCGAACAGCAGGGTCGTTTCCGAGGGAAACGCCGCGCGATCCACATCGGGGATCAATCCGGCATCGGCGATCAGGGCGTATCGGGGTTGGAATTCCCGGCATTGCTCGGCCAGTTCGGTCCAGCGGGAATTCGCGGCCAGGCCGACGATCTCGACGCGGTCCGGGTGGTGCCGGGCGACGTCGAGGGCATTGCGGCCGATGGAGCCGGTGCTGCCGAACACGGCGATCCGCCGTCGCACTCGCGTTTCAGGAGGTGCGGTCGAACTCACGCGGTCATCCTGTCGGTCCGGTTCGATTCGGGAATTGTAGGGACGGGCAACCGATTGCCGTGAAACAGACCCGCCGGAGGACGAAAAATAACGAACCGCAGCGAGAATGGAGCGATATGTCGCTCGTCATTCCAGCTGCGGTCACGTGTTTCAGTGGATTATCACTTCATCATAACAGTTGCGCCGAGAAAAACAAGGCTCGCCAGCAACATCGCGGCCAGAATCAGGCCCAGCGTGCCAAAGGCGCCACCCGATTCCGGTTCGTCGTCCGGCGGAATCCAACCGCCGGGCATGCTTTGGCGATTGGGATCGGCGAAGGGCGGAGGATCCGCCAGTGCAGGGGTCAGCGGGACTTCCCCAGCTTCCATTCCGGGCAGATTGAGCGAGGCTCGGCTCGGGAACGCCGGCGAACCGGGCCGCGGAGGCAGCGGGCTGGGTGCGGGCAGTCCGCCGCCGAAACTTTGTCGGGCGGCCGGGGTCGGTCGTGCGATTGGATTCGGCGCGGGAATCGGTGCCCCGCCCGTTCGGCTCGGTGGCATTGCCGGCGGCATAGCTGGGGCAAACCCGGAGGCACTGGCCGCCAGCGGTCGTGGTGCCGGGATCGATGCCGGCAATGCGGCCGCCGCCGGCGGAGGTGTCTGCACGGGGCTGGCGACCCGTCCGGGCATCGGACGAGGACCGAAACTGGAGCCGCCGCCGCCCGTCGAAGTTGAAAGAGCTGACATGCGGCCGCGGGATCCGGGCATCGTGCGGGACGCGGCGGCGGGCGGAGTCTCCACGGAAACCATGGCCATGTCGCCGACGAACGGCTCCAGAGCTTCCACGACTTCGTCGAGTCCGGAGAACCGATCTTCGGGCTTTTTCGCCATCAGCCGATGCACAACCTCGACCACCGCTTCCGGAACGTCGGGATTGAATTCGTGGATGGACTGCGGTTCCTTGGTCTGGTGCGCCATCATCTTTTCGACGGCGCTGCCCTCCGGGAACGGCGGGTGGCCGGTCAGGCAGTTGTAGAGCACGCAGCCGAGGCTGTACTGGTCGCCGGCCGGCGTGCGGTTGGTCGGTTCGAGGATGCTTTCCGGGCTGGCGCAATCGAGGCCGCTGGTGAGCGTGTTCGCGGTGGACATCGTGTCGACGAGGGATTCGCCTTCGTTTTCGACGAGGAGCGAGCCGATGCCGAAGTCGAGGATGCGGGCTTGCCCGTCGGCACCGATCATGATGTTCGATGGCTTCACGAGTCCGTGGAACAGGTTGTTCTGGTGGGCGACCGCCAGGCCTTGCGCGACTTGCATGCCGATGAGGGCCGACTGGGCGACCGAGAGCCGGCCATCGCGGGCGATGAGTGCTTCGAGGGTTTGGCCTTCGGCGAGCGGCCAGACGAGGTAGTGCAGGCCCCCGGCGGTGCCGACATCGACGAACGGCAAAACAGCCGGATGCTGGAACTGGCCGAAGGATCGAACCTGCCGCCGCGCCAGACGGACGTTCCACATGCTGCGGCGCGGGAGAACTTTCACGGCGTAGGTGGTCGAATCGTTCTTGGAGGTGGCGCGATAGACCTGGCCCATGCTTCCCTGGCCGATCGCATCCTGAAGGATGTAAGGCCCGAGGACCAGACCCTGCGTCTTGCCGTTCAGGATCCGCTCGGCCTGGAATGCCGTGAGCGCGTTCCCCTGGACCATGTACTCCGCCAGCGCCGGCGCTTCGGCTCGCGGGTTGCGCTTGAGGAAATCGCCGACGAGTTGGTCGAGCTGACCGCGATCGATCAACCCGCTGCGGCGGAGATCCCAAACGAACCACTCGCACGCGCCCAAATCGTTCGTCACCATGATGCCGTAATCCTTAGGGGATGGCGAGCCGGGGGATGGATTCCAAAGCGCCGGGACGCGGCTTTTCTTCACCGCTCCGGAATTCTTGCTCGCCCAAACCTAGGTCACGGAATCAGGCTGTCAAACTGTCAACCGGCGTTTTCAGGTTGAACAAAAGCCATATCCTGACGGGATATTTTGCGTCCGGCCTTCGTTTGAAACTCTCCGTCTGGAACCAACACGAGACCCGCGAATGGCGATCAATCCGTACGATGCCTGCCCCTGCGGCAGTGGCAAGAAGTTCAAGTGGTGCTGCATCGGCTACTTCGACCAACTCCAACTGGCCCTGCAGCAACAGCAGCAAGGGCAACACGATGCGGCGCTGCGCACAATGGAGCAGCTGACGAAATCCCATTCGCAATCGCCGCCCGTGTGGTGCCATTACGCGAACGTCCTCTACATGGAAGGCCGCACGGAAGATGCGGAAAAAGCCCTCCAAGAGGCATTCAAGCTACAATCGGACTGCCCCATGGCGTACTTCACGCGCGCCATGTTCCGCCAGAACGAGGGAGAAATTCTCGGCGCGTTGCTGCTGTTCCGCAAAGCGCTCGAGGCTTATCCGCCGGAGGCGACCGGGCCGATCGCGGATACCTGCGAAATGATCGCGCGGACGGAGTTGATGTTCAATCGGCCGGTCGCGTGCCGGGCCGTATTCGAACGCGCGGTGAACGCGCAGCCCCAGGATCAGGAACTGCGGATGCAGTTCGACGCGATGTTCGGCGAGGAATCCCGTCTTCCGGCGCCGGCGCGGAAGGCATATACGTTCCGACCGGCGACGCGGGCGTTGCCGGCGACCGCGGACCTCGCGAAGTTCGGCGAGGCCAAGGCCGCCTACGAACAACTCGTCCAGCAAGTGCCGGACGATCCGGCGGCGCACTTCAACCTCGGCCTCGTGAAGGCGTGGCTCGGCGAACAACCGCAGGCGGTCGAATCGCTGAACCGCTCGCTCGAGCTTGAAGTCGACGATTATCGGGCCGAGGAAACCGCGGCGCTGATCGAAGTGTTGAAGTGCGGCCAGGGAATGGAGACGGACGCGGAGTATGTCGAATACCGCGCGTTCCTGCCGATCCGTGATCCGGGTTCGATCTCCGGGCTCCTTCAAAACCTCGCTCAAACGGGCCGGATGATCGCGCCGCAGATGTCCGAAGATGGCGCGTTCTTCAGCGCGTTGCTTGTCGAACCGCTGCCCAGCCTGCTGGAAACGGGAACGCAACTCGCCAAGGTCGTCGCGAACATCAACATCTCCAGCGGCGTGATCCGCGTCTGGTATCCGGTCGAGGAAACGCTGAAGAAGGTCGTGGCGGATCTGCGGGAGCGGTTGCAACTGGCGGTCGGCGAACCGACGTTCCAGTTGGGGCCGATCCAGTTCGGCGACGTCGCGTTGGAGGCGCTGGCGTACCCGGTGCGCACGGCCGACATCGCCGAGGCGGAGACGAAGCTACGGGACCACGCGACGAACTACTTCGAAAACAAATGGCTGCACGCGCCCCTGCGTTCGCTCGGCGGCATCAGCCCCATGGACGCCGTCGGCAGCAAGCTCCTCCGCAAGCGCGTCCTCGGCATCATCAAGTTCGTCGAGAGCTGCCTGATCGGTTCGGCCCCGCGCAAGAAGCGCGGCGACTCGACGGAGCCGATCGAGATTTACGACTTCAACCGCCTGCGCCACAAGCTCGGCATCGAGATGGTCGCGGTCGCCGCGCCGGTCCCGGTGGCCGTTCCCGCGCCGCCGCCGGCAACGCCTCCGGCTCCCGCGAAACGGGATTTCACCGCCATGAACGCGGCGGACCTCGGCTCGCTCGCCATCGAGGAGCTTTCGGTGGCGGAACTGGAAGACGCAATGAAGGCCGCGATCAAGCTCGACGCGCGCGAGTTGGCCGTGGCCTTCGCCCGCGCCGGCGCGGCCCGGCCCCACGACGCCGCCAAACCCGACCGCTATCCCTTTTTCGCCTGCCTCATGACCGCCGCGCTCGCCTCCGGCGACCCGGACGGCGTGGTGCGGGCGGCCGACGACGGGGCCAAACACGACGCCGAGCACAACGGCGGCAAACGCTTGAACGACTACGCGCTCCGCAAGGTGGCCCTCTACGCAAAGCGCGGCGATTTCGACGCGGTCGAGCGCGAGTTCGATGCCATGCTGGACCGTGCCCCCGACGACGGCAACCTCTATGTGAAAGCCGCCGAGACGATGCTGAGTGCGAAACAGGGCGCGCGGGCCGCCAAGTACGCCGAGCGCGGCATGGCGAAGGGGAACCGCGACCTCGCCGCCGCGTGCCGGGAACTGCTCGAGGCCGCCAAACGCTACGCGTGATCTCGCGGAAATACCGCACGCCGGGGCGACCGTGGTCCGCGCATGAACTAGAATGGCGCGACCGCGGTCTCCACCGGTGATCCCATGGCCGAACGATCCCCTACCCTGCGCGCCGAGCGACTCGAAGCCCGTACGGTGCCGGCAGTCACGCTCCGCGTCGACTACACCTACGACACGGGAGGGTTCTTCACGACCGAGCGGCGCGCGGCCATGGAACGCGTCGCCACCGAAGTCAGCTCCCGGCTCGGCGACACCCTCACCGCCATCCAACCGTCCGGCTCGAACACCTGGCAGGCTTCGTTCTTCAATACCCTCACGAACCAGACGATTACGCTCGACAATCCAACTATCCCCGCGAACGAGGTCGTGATCTACGTCGCCGGAGGGCCGATCAGCGGCACCGAACTCGGCATCGCGTCCGGCGGGTCGTTCCAGGCGTCCGGCAGTACGCAATGGCTGAACACCGTACGTGCCCGCGGACAATCCGGCGCCCTCGGCAATACGCCCACGGACATCTCTCCCTGGGGCGGTTTCATCGCCTTCGACTCCGCCACGAACTGGGACTTCGCCGCCAGTGCCCCGGCCCTCCTCCAGTTCGACTTCGATAGCGTCGCCCGACATGAACTCTTGCACCTGATCGGCTTCGGCATCGGCGACTTCTCGTTCGACCGGCACATCGTCAATGGCGCATTCACCGGCCCGAACGCCGTGGCGCTCTTTGGCAAATCCGTCCCGCTCGCCAACGGCGACGACGGCCACTGGGCACCCGGCACGTCGTTCGGCGGGCAGACGGCCATCATGGTTTCGTCCATTCCAACCGGCGTGGCGCGGGGTGTGACCGAACTCGACTACGCCGCCCTCGCCGATGTCGGCTGGGAAATCACCGGCGGGACAATTCCCCCACCTCCTCCACCGCCCCCCCCTCCGCCGCCACCACCTCCTCCACCGCCCCCGACCGATACGGTCGTCCGCTTCGCCGTCGCCACCGGCAGTAACGCCGCCTCGACCGCCTCGACCGTCAACGCCAATGGCGAACCGATCCGCACGTTCGACCCGTTCGGGGATTTCAGCGGCGGCGTCCGGCTCGCCACCGCGGATTTCAATGGCGATGGCATCCGTGATGTCGCATTCGGCACCGGGCCGGGTCGCTCCACGCTCGTCCGCATCTTCAACGGCGCCACCGGTGCGGAACTCTTCTCCGTCCGCCCATTCGAAGCGTCGTTCACGGGCGGCGTCTACCTCGCCGCGGGCGATCTCTCCGGAGACGGCCAGCCCGACCTCGTGATCTCGCCCGACGAAGGCGGCGGCCCGCGGGTCGACATCTATCGCGGCGGCAGCTTTTCCAAGTTCGACAGTTTCTTCGGCATCGACGATCCCAATTTCCGCGGCGGCGCGCGGGCGGCCGTCGGCGACGTGAACGGGGACGGCCGCGCCGATCTCCTCGTGGCGGCCGGCTTCGGCGGCGGGCCACGCGTCGCCGGCTACAACGGCAAGTCCCTTGGCACCGCGACGCGCGTCAAACTCTTCGGCGACTTCTTCGCATTCGAGGAAACGCTTCGCAACGGGATCTTCCTTGCCGCGGGCGACGTGAATGCCGACGGTCGCGCCGACCTCGTCGCCGGCGGCGGGCCGGGCGGAGGGCCGCGCGTCCTGATCTTCAGCGGCAAAGCGCTGCTGACGAACACCTATACTCCGCTCGGAAACTTCTTCGCCGGCGACACGAACAGCCGCGGCGGCGTGCGGCTCGCCGTCAACGATGTGGACGGCGACGGCCGGGTCGACCTCATCGCCGGTGCCGGCGACAACGCCGGCTCGCGCGTGAGCGTCTACGACGGAACCACGCTGGGAATGCCGTTCCCCGTCACACTACTGGATGGCGACTTCTACCCCGGTTTCGACGGCGGCGTCTTCGTGGGTTGATCCCGATTCGCCACCACCAGACAGCGGACATCGTCGATGGTCACTTCCGTGAGCGAACCCACTACGCGATCCGCGCCGGCGGTCCGAAGCGACTCGGCCGGATGGTGACCGACGAACGTGACTGCGATGCACGCCATGCCGCCGGCTCTCGCGGCTTGTACCCCCGCGATCGCGTCTTCAAAGACCAGGCATTGGTGAGCGGCCACGCCGATTCCCGCCGCGCCCCGCAAGAATACTTCCGGGTCCGGCTTGCCGCGCGTCACGTCGTCGCCGCTCACGATGGCCCCGAAGTAATCGACGATTCCCGATGCCCCAAGCAGGAGATCCAGATTGCCGCGCGGGGCGGACGACCCCACCGACTGCGGAATGCCCGCGTCCCGAAACGCCGCAAGCAGTTCCCGCACCCCGGGCAGCAGGGTCGCGCCCCGCACCCGCACCATCTCGCGATAGATCGTTTCCTTGCGTTCACCCAACTCGGCGCAGGTTCGGTCGTCGGCGCCGGGGTCATAGAGTTCCCGTACGATTTCCGGGTTTCTCCAGCCAAAGGTCTTGGCGAAATCGGCGCGCGTGAAGGGTCGACTGAGATCGCGCGAAAGCTCCGCCCACGCAAGAAAATGTTGCTCGGCCGTATCCACCAGCGTACCGTCCACGTCCCAGATTATTCCGATCGGATCCATCGCCATGTCATGAGCCTGCCAAAGGTCGGGAGTTCCGACGCAGTCTATGGAGCGGGACGGGTGTTCGGCTTGGGCGAGGTTTGACTTTCCCGATTTCCGAACCACATTCCAGAAAGCTCTCTCCGGATTCGTGCGATCATGTCCCAACCCCAGACGCAATCGCTCTTGCGAGACGGCATCGCCGCCGCCCAGGCCGGCGGGAAGACGCGGGCGCGGAGACTCATCCGTCAGGTCGTCGATCAGGAGCCGGGAAACGAAACGGCCTGGCTCTGGCTGGCGAACGTGGCCGCGGACCACGCCGAAGCGCTCGAGAGTCTTCGCACGGTCCTGAAGATCAATCCGGAGAACCGCCACGCGAAGGCCGGCCTCGTGACCGCGATCGTCCGGGTCGCCATCGACGCCACGCAGGCGAAGGATTTCCCCCAGGCTCGGCAACTGCTCCGCGAAGCGCTCGAACTCGATCCGAATCACGAACACGCCCTGCTCTGGTCCGCCGGCGTGGCGGTGTACCCGTCCGATTCGATTCGTTTCCTCCGCCGGGCACTGGAGGTCAATCCCGATAGCGAGCGTGCCAAACAGGGTCTTGCCCAGTTCCAGGACGAATTCGGTTCGTGGTCCTGCCCCTTGTGCGAAGCACCAAGCCGGGAATCCACGGACCGTTGCCCGACCTGCCGGGCCGTTCTGACACTCGGCGATCCGACGGCATTCGATTCACCGACCGGCGCGGATGAGACGGCCATGGGCCGTGCGATCGCCCGACTGACCCCGCTCGCGCAGAAAGCCCCCGGCGGACCGGACGCGTTCCGATTGGGCCTTGCGTACCTGAACATTGGCCAACCGACCGAAGCGATCAAGGTATTCAACGCCGCCGCGACCCGGCCCGACGCCGACGCCAAGTGGAAGACGGGTGTCACCAAGTTGGCCTCGCACTGGCGGCAGACCGGCGCGAACCGGCCCGCCAAGGCGGAACTCGCCGCGGGCGGACCGCCGCTGATTTTCGTCGTGGACGACAGTGCCACCGTTCGCAAACTCGTCACCGTGGCCCTGCAAGATGTGGGCTATCGCGTCGTTAGCTTCGCCGACGGCTTGCAGGTCGCCGACGGAATCAAAGCGCACGGGGTGCCGGCGCTGGCGATTCTCGACATCGCCATGCCGGGCCTGGATGGCTTCCAGGTCTGCACCCTCCTTCGCGAGAACCCCGCCACCGCGAAAGTCCCGGTGTTCTTCCTCACCGGCAAGGACAACTTCCTGAACCGGATGCGCGCCAAATGGGCCGGCGCCGTCGAATACCACACCAAGCCGTTCCAACCGAAATCGCTCATCGCGATCGTGGAACGGCATGTTCCGCTGCCGATCCGTCATCCCGTCGCCGTGTCGAATTGACCCCGCCCCGCTCCTTCCCCCTCGTTGTTGGATTGCAATGCCTTCCACGCATCAATTGCATTTGCCGCCGACCACCGCGGACTCCCAGGATACGCTCGACACGCATTTCGGGACGAACACCCAGTTGCTCGCGCAGCCGGTGTTTCTCGAACGCGATCGGGACTGGGAAGGGGAACTGCTGGGGCATCTTTCGGAGCAGGAACAACGACTGCGGGAGTTCACGCGGACGCGATTCGCGAACGATCCCTATTCGGCCGTGCAGGGTGCCATCCGCATGGTGCAGGCCCTGGACGCATACACGGCCTGTCAGGCCGAGCGCGCCACCCTGGTGCGGGCCCACCTGCCGGAAACCCGGAAAATCTCCGGCCAGTACATCCTGAAGGCCGAATCGCTGGCGAAGCCGCTGCCGCCGCGGACCGTCCTGGGCGTCGTGCTCGGCGCGCCGCGGACGACGCCGGTGCAACGCCAGTCGTACGCGGCCGTGGTGCGCGAACTGCCCGGCGCGATCGAGCCGTACCTATTGTTGCTCGGCAACGGTTTCGCCACGGGGCCGATGGCCGCGAAGTGGGTCGAGACGTGCGGGGTGTTCATTCGCCAGCTCACGAAGCTCGTGAACCATGTCACGGATGCGCCGACGGCGAACTGACGCTGGCAGGATCCGAAACGCGATCGGCCGACGATTCCCAACGAATCGTCGGCCGATCGCGTCGACATCCGAGGCTTTAGCGGCCCGGGAAGTACGGATTCACCTGACCGGCCGTCGGCGCCGGGGTGTACCCGCCCGGGAGCGGGGCCGGCGTCATGAAGTGGCTGTTGTACGGCCAGTACAAGTACCACGGCGCGGCCTGGAACGCGGGCAGCGGTTGCTTGCCGAACAGCTTCGCGATCGGGCCGACGCGAACTTGTTGGCCCGGCGTCGCGCTGAACGGGCCGCCCGCGGCGGACGCGGAACCGGCCAGCATGATCGCGGCCGCGACAGTCAGGAGGAGTTTCTTCATCGACATCCCTCTCGGCGTTTTCGATCCGTGAAACCGACAGCGCACTCCCTGCGAGCGCGCCGAGGAGATCGGGTCGGTATGTGTATCAGCGTTTGCGAGTTGCAAGGCCTAGTCCGGTGAAACGGATTGCGGCGATCGTCTCTGGTCCTCTTCGGCACCATCGGCAATCCGGTTTTCCCGGGTGGATTCGGCGAAACCGTTCGAATGGGTACGTTCTGCAAGCCGGTTACGACAGCACCGGCGACCGGATCATTCTTCCGGCCACCGGCGGGATTTGTTCAAGTTCCGACTACTTGCCACACGTCGAGCAGGTGCCGCACGAGCCGCACTTGCCGAGGTCCAGAACCGAGCCGCAGCGGTTGGCGAGCGGATTGACGCGGTGGAAGACGTTCTTGAGGGTGCTCAGCGAATACCGGCCCCAGCTGCGTCCGCCGCAGTCGTTGCAGTCGCCGCCGTGTTTGCCACAGGCCATCGGCGGGGGGTTGTACTGGAGGTCCGCCGTCCACGGGCCGTACGGCTCGAACGGGTAGTAGCCCGAATACGGTCCGTAGTTGTAGAGCGGGCCGTGGAAGTGCAACCGGCTGAGGAAGCCGATGCAGAAACCGCCGCAGCCGAACGGCGGGAAGTGCGGATGCGGGTTCTGGGCTTGCGTCGTTCCGCCAGCAGTCAGCAGAACGGAAGCCGAGACGAGCGCGGCGAGAAGCAATCGCTTCATGGGTGCGTCCTTGTCACGAGGGAAACCGGACGGGGCCGACCCCCGGCCATCCGTGGTGACAAGTCTTCCCGCTAACGAACGAATCGCAAGCCCGATCCAGCACCTTTCCAACTGGAATCCGACGACGAACGCGTCATCGCCGGGCGAACCGGCGCAGGTCGTGCACGTCGCGCATCGGGATCGACCGCGCCCCCAGGCGCCGCTCGTCGCCGTGGCAATCGCTCCCGCCGCCGCAACCCATCCCGAGGGCACCGGCCCACTCCCGCAACCGATTCGACCGTGCTCGTGTCGCGGCGGGGAATTCCACCTCCACCGCGTCTACGCCGATCTCCTTCAACCCGGCCAACGCTTCGAAGGTCATGTCTTCCGGCGGATGCGCCAGACACGTCCAGCCGCCGGCGGCGCGGACGACCGCGATCGCATCCCCAATTAGCGCGGCGGCCAATCGCGGCACCGAAGGACCGACGCGATGCAGATGTCGGCGAAAGGCCTCGAAGCGACGGCGGACGACGCCGGCCTCGACGAGCAGCGTCGCGACGTGCCGTCGGCCGAGGCTCGTCCCGCTCACGAGCAATCGCTCGATCGCCGAGTCGCTGAGCGCGATCCCCTCGCCGCGCAGGCGATCGATGAACTGGAGAAATCGCGCACGCCGGGCGGCTTGAATGGCCGCCAGGAACGCCGTCAATTCGGTGGTCGGAGCCGCGTCGTACGCGAGCAAGTGGCAGTCGCGCGATTCGTGAATCGTGCTGATTTCGACGCCGGGAATGAACACGATGGCAAAGCCGTTGTCGTCGATCGCGGTGCGGGCTTCGCTCCAGCCGGCGATCGAGTCGTGATCCGTCAGCGCGACGGCCTTGAGCTTCGCCTGCGCCGCGAACGCGACGACCTGCGAGGGCGTGTGCGCCCCGTCGCTCGCGGTGCTGTGAACGTGCAGGTCGGCTTTGTCGGGATCGGCCAGCGCGAACGCTTGCCGGCAGAGGTGCGTGAACGGCGAGCGGCGCGGCATGCCTCAGGGTCCGACGGGGGCAGCCGACTTCGCGATCCGGTCCAGCACGCCGTTGACGAATCCCGGCGAATCGGCCGAACCGAACCGCCGCGCCAGTTCGATCACTTCGTCGATGGCGATCGCCGGCGGCAACGGCTCCGCCGCGAACCGCATTTCGTAAGTGCCGATCCGCAACAGGTTCCGGTCCACCGGCAGCATCCGGTGAATCTTCCAATTCTCGGCGGTCGTCGAGATGAGCTTGTCGATCTCCTCGCGATGGAGGATCACGGCATCGTAGATCGCCAGGCAGAATTCGGCCGCACCACGGTCGGTCCGCAGCCGGTCGCGGGCAAAACGCTCAATCGCCGCGCGGGAAATCGCCTTCGGATTCTGGTCTTTCTGGAAGAGCAACTGCAACGCAACCTCTCGGGCACGGGATCGGCGAGTCATTCGGTCAGGCCCCAATAAACTTCAGGTGGACAGTGTATCGAAACGACCCCACCGCGGACGAACCGCCGAGGAAACCACCGTGCCCCAGTATCGCGTCGCCATCGCCGACTTCCTCAACGACGACCTCGCCCCGGAGCGCACCGCGCTCGGCGACCTCGCGGACGTGGTGGCGTACGACGCCGCGCACGAGGACGAACTCGTCGGCAAGATCGAATCTGCCGACGCCATCATGCTCTACCACAACATCGGCCTGTCCGCGAAGACCATCGACAAGCTGACCAACTGCAAGCTCATCATCCGCTGCGGCGTCGGCTTCGACAACGTCGACCGCCCCGCCGCCCGCGCCAAGGGCATCCCCGTCGCCAACGTCCCCGACTACGGCACCGAGGAAGTCGCCGATTCCGCCATCGGCCTCATGCTCGCCCTCACCCGCGGCATCCACCTCTACAACCACCACCTGCAACGCGACGCCGGACCGTGGTCGTATACCCAGGCCAAACCGCTTTACCGCCTGCGCGGGCGCACCTTCGGCATCATCGGCCTCGGCCGCATCGGCATCGCTGCCGCCCAACGCGCCCGGGCCTTGGGCATGATCGTCAAATACTACGACCCCTACCTGCCGGACGGCGTGGACAAGGCGCTTGGCCTGACACGCTGCGAAACCTTGGAAAGCCTCCTCGAACAGTCCTTCGTCGTCAGCCCGCACTGCCCCCTGACGCCGGAAACGCACCACATGCTGAATGTCGAAACGATTGCGAAGATGCCGCGCGGCTCGTTCCTCGTGAACACCTCCCGCGGCGCCGTCGTGGACCTCGCTTGCATCCCCGACGCGATCGCTTCCGGCCGACTCGCCGGCGCCGGCATCGACGTGCTCCCGGAGGAACCCCCGCCGGCCGACCACCCCCTGATTGCCGCGTGGCGGAATCCGAAACACCCGGCCCACGACCGGCTGATCGTGAATCCGCACTCCGCCTTCTATTCCGAGGAAGGACTGATGGAAATCCGTACGAAGGCGTCCGCCGCCTGCCGCCGCGCCCTGCTCGGCCAGCCTCTGCGGAACGTCGTGAATTGAACAGTCACATTTCGATCGGGTCCGACGTTCGCGAGGTGTCGTTCGATCGAGTAGGTCGGGCCGAGTCTTCGAGGCCCGACTGATGACTTTGGAGGTGCGTGTCGGGCCTCGAAGACTCGGCCCGACCTACAATTCCTTGGTATTCGATCACGCCGCGCGGCGCGACTCCTTCGTTGCGCCGACGAGCACGCCGTCCACGAAGTCGAACAGTTCCCGCTCGTACCGCGCCGCGTTGAACGGCATCGCCTGCCTTCGCGCGGCCTTCGGGTCGAACCGGTCCACGTTCCGCTCGAACGTTTCGATTGCGCCGATCACGGCATCGACCGTCTGCTCCTCGAAGAACACGCCCGTCGGCTCCGGCCCGCCCAGCGGCCGGACCGTCTCCGCGCCGCCCCCCTTCCCGAACGCCAGCACCGGACAGCCGCACGCCTGAGCTTCCACCGGCACGATGCCGAAGTCCTCCTCCGCCGGGAACAACAGCGCTTTCGCGCGGCGGAAGTGGTCGCGGATCACCTCGTTCGATTGCCAGCCGAGGAAGCGCACCGTCGGCCCGGCCAGCCGTTGCAGTTTCGCCGCGTCCTGTCCGGTGCCGATCACCACCAGCGGCCGACCGAGCCGCGTGCATGCTTCCACCGCGAGATCGAAACGCTTGTACGGCGCGAACGCCGAGACCACGAGATAGAAATCGCCGCGCGGCTCGTAAGAGGGCGCGTAGAATTCGGTATCCACCGGCGGGGAGATGATCGTACTGCTTCGCCCGTAGCATTCGCGGATGCGATCGCGCACCGTGCGGCTGATGGCGATGAAGTGCGTCACCCTCTCGGCCGTCCTGCGATCCCACTCCCGCAGCCGGTGGAGGAGCCTGTCGAGGGCCAGCGCCTTCAGACGGCCAAACCCGCCGCGTCCGAAATACGATTCCCGCATGTGCCACGCGTACCGCATCGGCGTGAAGCAATAGCTCACGTGCGGCACCCCCATCGGCGGCCGCGCCGCCTTGGCGAGGCAATGACTGAAGCTCAGGACGAGATCGCACTCCGGGATGCGCCAGTTCGCCGCCAGCGGGAACGCCGGCAGCAGGTAGCGATAGTAACGGTGCGACCCCGGCAACCGGTTCAGGAAACTCGCATGGGGCTTGAGCGCCTCGATCGGCTCCGACACCGATCCGCGCTTGTGGAACGCCGTGAACAACTTCGCCGTCGGCCAGCGCCGGCACGCCGGTTCGAGGCACTTCTCCCCGCCGCGCATGCCGGTGAGCCAGTCGTGGACCAGAACGATGTCGTGCGGGCCGGGCATTGTCCGTTTCCTGTCGAATGCGCCAGTCGATTGTGTCGGCCGCAGGGTACGGCATCGCGACGGAAACGGGAAGCCGAACCGCCCCGGAAACGGCATCCCTCCGCACAAGCGCGACAATAGACTTCCGAAGTCCGGCTTCGACTTCGGAAGTCGCAGCGATTGAAGGACTTCCGAAGTCGAAGCCGGACTTCGGAAGTCTGGGTTCCCGGTTTTGGATTTCCAGCGTGACTCAGACGGGAAACGGTGTCGATTATTCCGACGGAACCGGTCGCAACGCTCTCGCCGTGGACAGAGCATCCGACTGATCGTAGGATTCTTTTGATTCGCACGGGACCGGTTGCGTGGGGGGGGTTATCGTTGTAGGTTGAAGGGAATTATTCCGCCGCGCGATAGGTATCGCCATCACTCGATGTGCCGCGCGGCGAGCACCGTTAACCAAACGCAACGCGCGCAAGCCCCGGCCGGACCGCCCCGCACCGCTCCCGATTACGCCCGTCCGCCGCGATGACAGAGAGGACGACATGGCCTTTACGCTATCCATCGGCAAGTGCAGCCTACTCGGCAATTACCGGGAAAACAACGAAGACTCGATCGACGTGAAACAGTTCCCGGACATGATCGTGTCGGTCGTGGCCGACGGGATGGGCGGCCAGGCCGCCGGCGAGATCGCCAGCAAGCGCGCCATCGAAATCATCCCCCGCGAACTCCGCAAGAACCTCTCCGCACACCTCAACGGCGATGGCGTGAAGTCCGTGATCCGCCGCGCCATCGCCCAGGCGAACGAAGAAATCATCGCGATGGGCGCCCTCGACAAGGACATGAAGAACATGGGCACCACCGTCGTCCTCGCCATCTGGCGCAAGGGCGGCGAGATGTTCATCGCCGGCGTCGGCGACAGCCGCGCCTACCTCGTCCGCGACAAGAAGATCCAGCAGCTCACGATCGACCACTCGCTGGCCCGTGCGCTCGTCGAGGCCAAGACGATCTCCGAAGCCGAGGCCAAGGATCACCGCTTCAAGAACGTGCTCTGGAAATATCTCGGCAGCAAGGAAGTGGGCGAAGGCCCGGACGTGTCCACCATCCCGCTCAAGGCCGGCGACCGCTTCCTGCTCTGCTCCGACGGCCTTTCCGGCGTCGTGACCGACGATCAACTCGCCAGCTTCATCTGCCAGCAGACCGACATGCAGCAATGCGCCGAGGCCCTCGGCCAGCTCGCCCTCGACTCCGGCTCCCGCGACAACGTCTCCACGATCGTAATCGAAGTGCAGGAGACGAGCTGATTCTGCAAGGGTGGGCAGAGTCGTCGAGGCCCACCGAACACGTTCACTGAATTCAGGCGGGCTCGACGACTCGACGCATCTCATCCTGGCTCACTCCGCCTTCTCGCTCCGCAGCACGCTCGGCAGTTCCGCCACGCGAGTACGCTCGCGGCCGTAGTTCGTCGGGGCCGTCGTCGCGCCCAGGCGTTCGTGGTCGATCTTGCCTAGCAGTTCGTTGTAGACGTGCTTCACGTTGTCCTTGTTCATGTCCGGGCCGGCCACGTCCACGCCGGTCCACTCCTTGTACCAGGGGAAATCCAGCCCCTTCGTGATCTCCTCCAAAGTCTTCTTCGCGTCGATCCCCTTCTTCACCTCGGCACGCAGCTCCGTGAAGTAGCGGATTTCCTTCGCGAACAGCGACCGGTCCGCCGGCTTGCCGTGGCCGGGGCAGACGATCGCCGGCTCGAACTTGTCCATCTTCTCGAGACACTTGATCCACGACGCCGAGTTCGAATGGCCCATGAAATTGAATGCCCCGTTCACGCAGGCGTCCCCGGTGCAGAGGATCTTGTGCTTCGGCAGCCACGCGACCGCATCGCCGGACGTGTGCGAATGCCCCAGGTGGTGGAACTCGACGCGCTGGGTGCCGTCGTCGATCACGTACTTGTCGTCGAAGGGGATATCGACCTGCTTGAGGGTACTCGCCTTCACGTCGGGCAGGGTCTTGGCCTGATCCTCCCACTGCATCGGGCCATTCACCTTCAAGAGGCGAGCGGCGTTCGTGTGCGCCACGATCTTCGCGCCTTCCTTCGCCCACACCGCATTCCCGTACGCGTGGTCGCCGTGGTGGTGCGTGTCCAGCACGTACTTGATCGGCTTATCCGTCGTCTTGCGGATCGCCTTGAGCACGTCCCCGGCCTGGCGCGGGAAGTTCGCGTCGATGACGACGACGTAGTCCTTGAAGACGATCCATGCGTGATTCGACCCGCCGAAGGGTACGGTCTTGTCCGCGGCGCTGATCGACGAGTAGCGGAAGAACACCCCGGGGGCGAGTTCCTTCACCTCGTCGAACTTCATGTCGGGGATGGCGACCGGTTTCGGCGTCGAGTCCGATTGGACCTGCGACACCCAGACGGCCGCGAACAGGACGGCGACGGCGATGGACGCGAACGAGAGGCGGCGGAGCATGGAGGGTCCTCGAAGCGAATGCGACGAGGATACCCGATCGCGACGCGCGGGGCAACTACGCCTTCATGAGGATCGCGCCTTCGCCGTTGCGGAGCGTGATCTGTTGCACGACCGGGCCGAGCGAACCGTCGGCGCGGAGTTCGCGGTAGTTGCCGTTGAGTTGGTGCGTGGTGGCCGTGGCGTCCGCCGTCGTGCCGGTGCCCTGCCCCAGCAGGTACGAGACCGGTTTGAACAGCACGAGCGCTTTGCCATAATCGCGCGAGTACACCTTGTAGGTGAGTTTCGCGTTCTGCGGATCCCTGCCTTCGGCGAAGACGCCCATCGCACCGGCGGGCTGGCCGACGTCCGTGGCGGCGGCGGGAATCCACTTCTGGCTCCACTGCGCGCTCGGTGCGTAGCCACCCCAGATCATGAAGTACGTCCGTTGCGGGTCGGCGAGCAGGTAGTAGTACGAGAGCGCGCCGAGCTGCGTGCGCGGGTCGCTCATATTCGCGGTCGATCCCGGCAGCGAATCGAGTACGACGGTGGCGGACGGGTTCGATGCCAGCCGACCGTTGACGATCGCGGCGACGTCGTTCACTTGCGACCAGTTGGCGGCGTTGGGCCGCAGCAGGAATTCCTCGTAGGCGATTCCCGCGGCGTTCGTGATCGCGTTCGCGTTCGTGCGGCCGCCGGCGGTGTTGGCGACGATCGCCTTGCCGCCCAGCCCGGCGCGGATGGCGTCGACGACGGCGGCGGAGTCGGCGGTGAAGTTCGCCGTGGATTCGCGCACCGGCGACTCGAAGGGGACGCGCCCGCTGGCGTTGTCGAGGAAGACGCCGTCGGCGTTCGGCGCGGCGGCCAACAGGCCGGCGTGGTACTCGGCCATGAACGACTTGTACGCGGCGCTCGCCGGGTTGGAGACGAAGCGCATCTGGCCGTAGTAGGGGTAGAACAGGCGCGTCTCGTGGATGAAGCGGGCGTCGAAGCCGGCCTTGCGGAACCCGTATTCCTGATCGTTGAGGTAGCCGTCGCCGTCCTTGTCAGAGGCGTAATCAAAGGCGGGGATCGTTCCGGTGGTCTTGCCTTTCGCGCCGACGTAGTCGCGACCGAAGATGGACTTGGCCTCCGGTGCCTGCGCGGCGGTGCCGGCCGTCGTGCGCAGCCGCAGGGTGTACAGCCGCGCGGTGCCGCCGGGCTGCGTCGAAGGGGTCCAGTCCTTGGGCGGGTCGAAGGCGATCTGCCCGTTCCGCGCCAGGCCGTTCGTGCCGTCCACGGTGATCGGTAGCGCCTTCCAGACCGTCGGCTTCCCGTTCGCGTCGACCGCGGAAACGTATTCCCACGCGCCGGCCCAGCCGGCCTGTTTGGACCGCGACATCGTGAAGTTCAATTCGCCGAAGCGATCAAGCTGGCCGATCGTGATCGCCTCGCCGACGCCGCCGAAGGTGACGCCGACGTTTCGACCGGCGCGGGCGTGCGATGTGAGGTCGGTGATCGCTCCGGTGCCGTCGGCCATGCCGCGCGTCACATTCCAGAGCCAGGTGACCGGCTGCGCCGACGGACTGTTGCCCGTGAACGGCGTGGCCTGCGAGACGTGATAGAACGCCGCCTCGCGGTCCGCCCCCGTGCGCTCGGCATACGTGATCCAGCCGGAAAGCAAGTTCAAATAGAGATTGCTGGCGTTGCTGTAGAGGAACTTCGTGGAGTCCGGGGCCACCTCTTCGAAACCGTCAAGGAACTTCGGATTCGGCACGATCAGATCGATGGAATTGGCCGCCAGTTGCTTTTCGAAATTGCCGACGACCGTGCTGTCGTAGGCGAGCTGCGCGAGCCGGATGTGGGCATAGTTCTGGGCCGATGGTGCCGGGCTGGCCGGAGGAACCACTGGCGGGCTGGCCGGGGGAACAACCGGGGGCACAATCGGAGGAACGACCGGAGGCACAACCGGCGGCACGACCGGAACCGCGATGGGCGTCACTTCGAAATCGTCGACGTACGCGGTGCCGTAGCTTCCCGGCAGGCGGCCGATGCCGGCCTGACCCGGCCCCACCAACGATACGGTCGCGGCGATGGCGTCCGTCGGATTCGTTTGCCAGCCGCCCGCGGCGCTCAGATACTGGCGTGTGTCGGCCCGTTGCACCGTCGCACGGATCTGATCCCCGGTCAGCGTGTATTGAACCGAGAGCCACGTCGTCGGAATGCGCGTCATCGACCCGATCGCGATGGCTTTTTCCTCGCCGTTCGTCGAAACGACAACGCTCACGCCATCCGCGGCGACCGCGATACCGACGTAGTTGCCTGTCGCGGCGGTCAGGTTCGATCCGCGGGCGAACAACAGAATCGGCGCCGGCGCATCGGATCGCACTTGGCCGCGCACGGCCACATCGGCGGGAGCCTGCGCGGAGGTCCAGATTCGGGATTCGACGCCGATGTTCCCATAGATCGCCAGCGCCTGGTTGCCGGATGTCGCGGTGTTGCGCGTCGTGGCATAGTATTCCTGACCATTGCTGGCCCATTCCTGCCAGCCCACGGGTTTGAAGGGAAACTGGGCCGTATCGAACAATTCGGAGACGAATGCCGCAGGCGTTTCGCGCGCTTCCAGTTGCGTGAGTTGAAAGGTGATCCGGCCGTTCGACGGGGTCGGCATCCGTTTCTCCCGGGTGTGTGTTGCAGTGTGCAACCCCGGCCGAAACGTGGCTCGAACCTCCCGCGCTGCGCAAGGATGCTCGACCGATGCGTTCGGTTCGGGGCAATCCTTGCCGAACCTTGCTATCGGCCGAGCTCGCCCCGCGCCGCCACGAAACGACGCGGGGTTCGATCGCGCCCGGCGACCGAACCCCACACGACGGACAGAACCGCGCGAACCGCGCCACCGCGTCACGGTTTCCGGGATACTCCCCCTTCGCCCACCCGCGCCACCCGCACGGTCGGAAAATGCGGCCCGCCCTCGATCGGATGACCGGCGAGAATCACGACCCGATCCCCCTCGGCCACGACGCCCGCCAGGAACGAATCGCGGACCGCCGCGTCCATCCGGTCCTCGCCGGGAGCAATCCAGCCCAACTGCACCGGCTGAATGCCCCAAACCAGAGCCAGTTGTCGGGGAACAGCATCGCCGGGAGCCAGCCCGACCACCCGCGCCGCGGGCCGATTCCGCGCCACCAGTTTGGCCGTGCGCCCCGTGATCGTCGGCACAAGAATCGCCGCCGCGCCGACCTCGTCCGCGAGGTCGCACGCGGCCTGCGCCAGCGGGTCGTCGATCTCGTGCAGCGGATACAGCGACTGCGCCCGTCGCCCCGCGCCACTCGCCTGGAGGTGGCCTTCCGCCTCCTCCGCGATCCGCGCCATGCACCGCACCGCTTCCGTCGGATAGTTCCCGACGGCGGTCTCGCCGGACAGCATGACGGCGTCGGTGCCGTCGAAGATCGCGTTCGCCACGTCGCTGGCCTCGGCGCGCGTCGGCCGCGGATTCTTCTGCATCGAGTCGAGCATGTCCGTGGCCGTGATGACCGGCTTCCCCGCGAGAATCGCTTCGGCGATCAGGTGTTTCTGAGCCATGGGAACGCGTTCGAGCGGAATCTCGACGCCGAGATCGCCGCGCGCCACCATGATGCCGTCGAAGGCGTGGATGATCGCGCTGGCTCGGTCGACGGCCTCCGGGCGCTCCATCTTCGCGAGGATCGGCCCGCGATACCCGAATGATTCGGCGATCTGCCGCAGTTCGACGGCAGCCTCCGGGCCACGCACGAACGACAGCGCGAGCCAGTCGCACTGCGCCTTCACCGCGACCTCGATGGCGATACGATCGCGGTCGGTCACGGCAGAGATCGACAAGGGCGTATCGGGCAGGTTGATCCCCTTGTTCGGCTTCAGCGTGCCGCCGACCACGACGCGCGCGAACAGCCGGCCGCCATCGGTCTTCACGGCTTCGAGTTGCAAACGACCGTCGTCGAGGAGAATGCGCTGTCCCGGCCGCACATCGACCAGACACTCCGGTTCGGTGATGACGATGTCTTCGGCGTGGATCGGCGTGTCCTGCAGGGAGAAAGTGAGTTCCGCGCCGATGGCGAGTTGCCGTTCGGCCGGGATCTTGCAACGGAGTTTCGGTCCGGGCAGATCGGCCAGCACCGCGGTGATTTTGCCGACGGCGCGGGATGCTTCGCGGAAGCGGGCCACGCGGGCGAGGTGCTCCGGTTCGGTGCCGTGGGAGAAGTTCACCCGCGCGACATCCACGCCGGCGCGGAGCACCGCCTCCAGCGCCGCCGGTTGGTCGGTGACGGGCCCCAGAGTGGCCACGATCTTGGTTCGGCGCATGGTCGTCGTCCCCGGATAGGGCGGTCGGAGAGGTCGGGATTGGTTTAGCGATTCGTCATGCGAACGGTAGAAATCACGGACCGACTTGGAATTCGACGACCTTGCGGGCCCGGCGCTCCGTTTGAGCCGTCGGATCGCGAATCTCCAGCGTCAGGGAGTAGCGGCCGGGCTTTTCCGGGATTGGAAATTCGACCTTTAGGAAAAAATCCCGAACGGGGCTGCGCGTGAAATCGGCGCGGGCGAAGGGCAGTTCCGGCACCATCCGATTCTTTTCCGGATCGTAAAGTTCCACCGTCCGCCCGTTCGCATCGCGCAGTTGAATCGTGCCATCGAGACGGGTGACGAACCGGTGTTCGCCGTTCGTCTGAGTGGCCGGCAGAACGGGAACACGATCGATCTCGGCGTAGAGGACGCCGACGCCGCCGGGCAGAAAGCGGTGGCCGGCGGGCAGCGGATCGAAGACCCCGTATTGCACGACGCGATGAACGAATTCGGCCTGAGTGATTTCCAGCGGAGCGGACTTGGCCGCGACCTCCTGGGCCGATTCCAGTTGTTTGATCAGGAGACTGGCGGCGCGGGGATCGCGACCGGTGAGATCGGTATGGCGCGCCGCGTCGAGGATCGGCAGCAACAACAACAACAGTTCCTGATTGGGTCGCTCGAACCCCTTCAGATGGCCCACGGCGGTGGCGAACTGGTTGTCCAGGTGAGCCCGCAACGCGGCGACCAGCGGCGTATCGGGCCGCGGACCGCGAATGGTCGGTTCGAGCAACGGATTCGGCATCGGGTCGCCGGATTTCGCCGGGGCCGGCGGCGGCGGTGCAATCGCCGGCTCCATGGGCGGGCTGGGCGCCGATGGAGCCACAACCACCACCTCGGCCTTGGGAATGCGCTGGCCGGGCGCGAGTGCGCGCGATTCGGTGGACACCGTCGCCGGCGCGGGCGGCGGACTGGGCGGCGGGGCGCAGAAGAATCGGGCGACATTACACGCCGGCAGGGCGGTCAGGGCCGCCGCGACGACGAACCAAGCTGGACACCGGACCGAAGCCATCCGCACCTCGCGCGTCCGCGCACTACCGCGCGGTCCGGCGATATAGACACGTTCGCTCCGGCGATCAAGCCGAACCGGACCTGCGAGCTCCCCGATCAATTCCGAATTAGATCATTAACCGTCCATCGACGGGGTTTGGGAAAACCGCGGAGCGAGTTCCCGACAAGGGCGCGGCCCGATTCAATCTCGGCGTCGCCCGGACGCGCGCCGTAAACTAGGCTCGCATCATGCCCGACACCCGGAAACCGACCATGGCCGACCGTCCGTTCTGCCACCTGCACTGCCACACGCACTACAGCCTGCTCGACGGATTCAACCGGATCCCGGACCTCGTCAAGCAGACGAAGAACCTCGGCATGAACTCGTGCGCCATCACGGACCACGGCAACCTCTACGGTGCCATCGAGTTCTACAGCAAGTGTCAGGACGCCGGCGTCAAGCCGATCCTCGGCCTCGAAGCCTACGTCGCCCCCGGCGACCGCCGCGAACGCAAGAAGATCGACGGCAACAACTACTTCCACCTTACCCTGCTCGCCAAGAACAACACGGGCTTCCAGAACCTCATCAAGCTCTCCAGCAAGGCGTTCCTCGAAGGCTTCTACTACAACCCGCGCATCGACCGCGAACTGCTCGAGGAACTCTCCGACGGCATCATCTGCCTCTCCGGCTGCCTCGCCGGCGAGATGAGCGATCTCATCCTCAAGGACCGGATCAAGGAGGCCGAAGAACTCGCGAAGTGGTACGAACGCGTCTTCGGCGACGACTTCTACCTGGAGATCCAGAACAACGGCCTCGAAATCCAGGACCAGTGCACGGTCGCCGTGACCGACCTCGCGAAGAAGGTCGGCATTCCGATGGTGGCCACGGCGGACGCGCACTACCTCTGCGCCGCCGACGCCGAGGCGCACGACGTGCTCTTCTGCATCAACATGGAGAAGAAGCACAACCCGCAGAAACGGCTGTATCCCGAAGGGCGCATGCCCAACCCGTACTATGTCCGCAGCCCGGAGGACATGTACGGCCTGTTCCCGAACCACGCCGACGCAGTCAAGATGTCGCAGGCGATCGCGGACAAAGTCGACATCCAGCTCGACTTCAAGAAGCGGCACTTCCCGGTCTTTCAGACACCGCGAAAGTTGACGGAGGACGCGTACCTGCGCGAGCTGTGCGAAAAGGGCGTGCGCGAACGATACGGCGAGAACCCTCCGCAGGTCGTCTGGGATCGACTCGAACATGAACTCAAGATCATCGCGAAGATGAAGTACTCCGCGTACTTCCTCATCGTCTGGGACTTCGTCCGCTTTGCGCGCGAGAAGGGCATTCCGAGCACGGCGCGCGGCTCCGGCTGCGGCGCGGTCGTCGCCTACGCGCTGTACCTCAGCCACGTCTGCCCGATCGAGTACGACCTGCTCTTCGAGCGTTTCCTCGACCCGAACCGGACCGAGCCGCCCGATATCGACATCGACTTCTGCCAGGAGCGGCGGGAACTCGTGATCGAATACGTGAAGGAGAAGTACGGCCGGGACAGCGTGGCGCAGATCGGCACGTTCGGCACGCTGGCGGCGAAGGCGGCGCTCAAGGACGTGGGCCGCGCCCTCGACGTGCCGCTCGACCGCGTGAACTTCCTCTGCAAGCTCGTGCCGATGAAGGGCGCGATTTCGCTCGACCTCGCCGACGCGATGGCGACGCCCGACTTCCGGCGCGAATACGAATCCGACCCGCAGACGAAGAAGCTCGTCGACATCGCGATGAAACTGGAAGGGATGAACCGCAACGTCGGCACGCACGCCGCCGGCGTCGTCATCGCCAACGGCGACATCACCGATTACGTGCCGGTCCAGCGCGCCATGCGCAAGAGCGACGACAAGGCCGGCGGCAAAGGGAACGGCGAATACTCCGTCACCACGCAATGGGAGATGGGCATCCTCGAAAAGGTCGGGATGCTCAAGATGGACTTCCTCGGCCTGCGGAACCTGACCGTGCTCGACAACACGGTCAAGCTCATCGAGAAGAACCGCGGGATCAAGGTCGATCCGATGAAGTTCCCGCTGGACGACAAGGCCACTTACGCCCTGCTCCAGCGCGGCGACGCCAAGGGGGTCTTCCAGCTCGAAAGCGACGGCATCCGCGGACTCCTCCAACGGATGAAGCCCGACAACATCCGCGACCTCATCGCCGTGCTCGCCCTTTACCGCCCCGGCCCGCTCGGCGGCGGCATGGTCGACAGCTACGTCAACCGCAAGCACGGCCGCGAAAAGTGGGACTACCCCCACCCCGTCATGAAGGAGATCCTCGACGAGACTTACGGCGTACAGGTCTATCAGGAGCAGGTCATGCGCCTGCTGAACCGCCTCGGCGGCATCGAACTCTCGAAGGCGTACGCCGCCATCAAGGCGATCAGCAAGAAGAAGCAGGACGTGATCGACGCCAGCAAGGTCGACTTCATCAAGGGCGCCGTCGAACGGGGCGTCAGCAAGGAAACCGCGGCCGAAATCTTCAGCCTCATCGAGAAGTTCGGCTCCTACGGCTTCAACAAGTCCCACACGGCCGCCTATGCGCAGATCGGGTACCAGACGGCATACCTGAAGACGCACTACACGGCCGAGTTCATGGCCGCCCTGCTCTCCAGCGAGATCGACGACGGCAACAAGCGGCTCGTCATGGTCGATCACATCGCGGACGCGAAGAAGCTCGGCGTGGACGTGCTGCCGCCGGACATCAACACCGGCATGCCGGACTTCGACGTGAAGAACGGGCGCATCACCTTCGGGCTGACGGCGATCAAGGGCCTCGGCCGCGGGGCCGCGGAGGAGATCGCACGGGCGCGCGGCACCGGCCGATTCAAGGACCTCTTCGATTTCTGCGAGCGCGTCGACACGCGCATCGTCACGCGGGCCGCCGTCGAGCGGCTCATCAAGGGCGGCGCCTTCGACGCCTACGGCACGCGCGCCGGGCAGATCCTCGCCGTCGAAAAGGCCTTCTCCGCCGCCGAACAGCGCATCGCCGACAAGAAGCGGGGGCAGAAAAACTTTTTCGACCTCTTCGGCGGCGGGGACGATGGCGACGTCGAATCGAACGGCCATCCGGTCGCGGACGCGAACGGTTTCCAGGACGTGAAGGAATGGCCCGAAGTCGAGAAACTGAAGTTCGAGAAGGAAGCCCTCGATTTCTACATTTCGTCCCACCCGCTCGCCCAGTTCGAGGACCAGCTGCGTCGCTTCCGCACGCACTCGGCCGCGGAAGCCGCGAAGGTCGCCACGGGTGCCAGCGTGCTCGTCGCGGGCATGATCACCGGCCTGCAGCAGCGGACGGTGCAGAAGAACGGCAAGCGCTGGGCGATGCTCCAACTCGAAGACTTCACCGGTCAGGTGAAGTGCATTCTGTGGAGCGAAACCTATCTTCAATTCAAGGACGCCGTTGTCGACGACGCGATCGTGCTCTTCGAAGGGACGATCGAGCGCCGCGACGGCGCCGGGCAGGGCGATGTGATCGTCAAGCGCCTGCTCACGCTCGAGCAGGCGCGCCGCGAAATGACCCGTGTGATGCTCCTGCGGATGAACTATTCCGACGACGCGGAGACGGTGGGGAAATTCGCCGGCCTCAAGGGCGTGCTCGGCCGCGCGAAGGGCAACTGCCCTGTCCACCTCTCCGTTCGCGATTCCGCCGGCCGCGTCGCGGAAATGAAGCTCGGCCGCGACTGGACGGTCGATCCGACGAAAGTCGTCGTCGAGGAGTTGGAGCACATTCTCGGTGCCGGCAACGTCATCTTCACCAAATGAGGACCGGTATTCTTCTTGAATTCTTCGCGCGGACGGAACAGAATGCCGGAGACGCTTGGCCCTCGACGGTCGCGACGGTGCCGATTCGCTAAGACATCGGATTCCGCGACCGGACACGAGGGAGGTTCACCATGTTCATCTATCCCGCGATCGACCTTCTGGGCGGACAATGCGTCCGCTTGCGCCAGGGCGATTATTCGCGGGAAACCGTCTTTTCCAACGATCCGGCCGCAGTCGCGAAGGAATGGGTCCGGCAGGGGGCCGAACGGCTTCACCTGGTGGATCTCGACGGCGCGAAGGCCGGCAAACCGGTCAACGGCGAAGTGATCCGGCGTATCGTGTCCGCCGTGGACGTGCCGTGCCAGTTGGGCGGCGGCATCCGGAACGAGGCGGACCTGGAGACCGTTTTCGGCTGGGGGGTGCGCTGGGCAGTGTTGGGGACGCGCGCTCTGCAAGAGCCGGGTTGGGTCTGCCGCATGGCCGACCGCCACCCGGCTCGAATCGTTTTGGGGGTCGACGCCCGCGACGGGTATGTCGCCACCGAAGGCTGGCTGAGCACCTCCACGACCAAAGCCACGGACTTGGCGAAGCAGGTGGAACAATCGCCGCTCGCTGCCGTGGTCTACACGGACATCGCGAAGGACGGCATGATGTCCGGGCCGAACTACGAACAGCTCGTGGAGATGCGCGACGCGGTCCGACTGCCGGTGATCGCGTCCGGCGGCGTCAGCGCGCACGAGCACGTGGCGAAACTGGTTTCGTTGAAGTTGTTCGGCTGCATCGTCGGCCGGGCACTCTACGAGGGAGCCGTGGATCTGTCGGTCATCCTGGCCACGGCGCGGGCGGACGCCATCTGACACCCGCTCGCATCGTGGCTCCTCTTCTCGATGGAGTTCGCGTCATGAGCAAGCATCTCGTCGAAGACGTTCGGGACATTGCACTCGTCGGGCACCGCGCCTCCGGCAAGACGAGCCTCGCGGATGCCCTGCTCTTTGAAGCCCACGTGGTGGATCGTCTGGGCAGCGTGGACGACGGCACGTCCGCCGCCGACACCGACGAAGACGAGAAACGCCACCACTTCTCCATCGATACCCACGTTCTCCACGCCGACCACGGCGGCAAGCACCTGAACATCCTCGACGCGCCCGGCACGCCGGACTTCATCGGCGCCGCCATCGAAGCGCTCTCGGCCGTCGAGACGGCCGCCGTCGTCGTCTCCGCCGTCAACGGCATCGAGGTCAACACGCGACGCATGTTCCACGAGGCCGGCCGGCTCGGCCTCGCACGCGTCATCGTCATCAACAAGGTCGACGCCGACAAAGTCGACTTCGCCGGCGTCGTCGCCAGCATCCGCGAATCGTTCGGCAAGAACTGCGTCCTCTTCAACCTGCCCAACGATGTCGGCGCGAACTTCAACGGCGTCATCGATGTGGTCCACAAACCCACCGGGACGCCGACGACGTTCCCCTACGACCAGAAACAGGCGCGGATGGAACTGATGGAGGCGGTCGTCGAAGTCGACGAGTTACTGATGGAAAAGTACCTGACCGATGGCTCCATTTCGGACGCGGAACTGGAAGAGGCGATCCCCAAGTGCATCGCGGCCGGGTATGTCGTGCCGATCTTCTGCACGTCCGCCAAGAAGGATCGCGGCGTCAAGGAACTGCTCGACGGCCTGGAGAAGTTCGGCCTCTCGCCCAAGATGGGGCGCAACAAACTCGAAGGGATGAACTTCGGCAGCAACGGCAGCCTGAAACCGGCGGAACCGGTCGACTCCGCCGAGTTCCTCGGGCAGGTCTTCAAGGTCGTCAACGACCGCTACGTCGGGCACCTCAGCTTCATCCGCGTCCTCTCCGGCACGCTGACGCCGAACCACAACATCATCGACTTGAACAACGGCAAGTCGATCCGCGTCGGGCAACTCCTGCAGATGCAGGGCAAGAACCACGTGCCGATCCAGGAAGCCGTGCCGGGCGACATCATCGCGGTGGCGAAGGTGGAGGGGTTGCACGTCGGCGACACCGTCGCGTTCCGCACCGACGCGCCGAAGATGCCGGCGATGGCGTTCCCGTCGCCGATGTTCGGCGTGGCGGTCGAGCCGAAGAACCGCGGCGACGAAGAGAAGATCGCCAGCGGACTCCACAAGATCGCGGAAGAAGACCCGACCGTGCGGATCACGCACGATCCGCAAACGCACGAACTGGTCGTGAGCGGCGTCAGCCAGTTGCACCTGGAGGTCATCCGCGAACGACTCAAGCACCGGTTCGACGTGGACATCGTGACGAAGGAGCCGAAGGTGCCGTACCGCGAGACGATCGTCGCCAACGGCGCCGGCGACTACAAGCACAAGAAGCAGACCGGCGGCCGCGGACAGTTCGCCGAAGTCCACCTGCGCGTCTTCCCGCTGTCGCGCGACATCAAGGACCAGGCTCAACTGGAAGCCGAGTTCGCGAACAAAACGAACTTCGAGAAAATGCGCTCGGCCCACTACGATCCGGTGGCGAATTTCGCGTTCATCGACCACATCGTCGGCGGTTCCATCCCGAACAACTTCATTCCGGCGATCGAGAAGGGGATCAAGGAGATGCTGGAACGTGGGGTACTGGCGGGCTACCGCGTGCAGGACGTGGCCGTCGAAGTCCATTTCGGCAAGTACCACGACGTGGACTCGTCCGAAGCGGCGTTCAAGACGGCGGCGCGCCACGCCTTCAAGAAAGCGTTCCTGGCCGCACGGCCGACACTGCTCGAACCGATCGTGAAGCTCGAAGTGACGGTGCCATCCCGCTATACCGGTGCGATCCTCGGCGACCTGCCAACGAAACGTGCGCATGTCGAGAACCAGGACAGCCTGCCGGGCGATCTCAACGTGATCCAGGCCCGCGCTCCGCTGGCGGAGGTGGCCCGTTACGCCGCGCAACTCGGCGGCATGACGCAGGGGCAAGGTTCCTACTCGATGGAACTGAGCCACTACGAGACCGTGCCGGCGAACGTGCAGCAGCAGATCATCGCCAAGTCGCAGTTGAAGGAACTCGAAGACGATTGATTCCGTTTCTTCATTTGAATTGGTCCGATGATTGTTCGGATCAATTCAAAATGACCAATGGAAAATGCAAAATGGAAAGTCCGAATCGCCAACGCTCTGGCGGTCCCAGTACATGATCGTAAATCGAAAGGGTCGCTACGGCGGCCCTTTTTCGATTCCCGAACGGACGACCATGCACCCGCACAAACCGCACTACGACCGTCATGCCGGTTCCGCCGAAAACAAGGAATTCCTCCGAAAGATCAGTCGGCACCGGATCGACCCGCCAAAGGTCGCGCCGAACGTCGCGGCCGCGGACCTGTTGGACACCGTGTTCCTCAGCTACAACGCGGGGCGGCTGCGCGAGGCGTGCCAACTCTTCGCGAAGCGCTATCTGGCCCCCGAAACGACCGTCGGACTGGCCCTCTCCGGTGCTCTGACGCCAGCCGGTTTGGGCATGTCGTGTCTGGTGCCGCTGATCGAAGCCGGATTCATCGACTGGATCGTCAGCACCGGGGCGAATCTCTACCACGACACGCACTACGCCCTCGGCATGGACCTCTATCAGGCCGGCCCAAGCCTGCCCGATCTGGAACTGCGCGAGAATCAGGTCATTCGGATTTACGACATCGTCTTCGACTACGAAAACCTGCTCGGCACGGATGCGTTCTTTCGGCAACTCCTGCGCGGCGAAGCGTTCCAGAAGACCTTCAGCACGGCCGAGTTTCATCACCTCGTCGGCAAGTACCTGAACGAGCGCGAACTGCAGACCGGCCATACGGGCAAGAGCCTGCTCGCGGCCGCCTACCGATGCGGCGTGCCGGTCTACACGAGTTCGCCAGGCGATAGCAGCATCGGCATGAACGTCGCGGCGTTGCAACTCGAAGGCTACAAAATCCAGATCAATCCGTTCCTCGACGTGAACCAGACGGCGGCGATCGTCTGGAACGCGAAGGCCGAGGGCGGCGCGAGCGGTGTCTTTATCCTCGGCGGTGGTTCACCCAAGAACTTCATGCTGCAAACGGAACCGCAAATTCAGGAAGTCCTGGGCCTGCTGGAAGCCGGTCACGACTACTTCCTGCAATGCACCGATGCCCGTCCGGACACGGGCGGCCTCAGTGGCGCGACGCCAAGCGAAGCGATGACCTGGGGCAAAGTGGATCCGGACAAACTGCCCGACACGGTGACTTGTTATTTGGATAGCACCGTCGCGCTGCCGTTGATCACCGCCTACGCGATGAGCCGAAAATCGCCGCGACCGCTCCGGCGGCTGATCGACAAATTACCCGAATTGATGGTCAAGCTCGAAGCGAAATACGCCGAGGTTTGTCAAGGACGGGCGGAATAAACGACAACGGCCGGGGCGATCGCCCCGGCCGTTTCGCATCGAGGACGGAAGTTCGGATGAGCGGAAAGTGCAGATCAATTGATACGGGGGCATATCAGGACGAAAAACTGTACCAATGGCAGTTCGGTTCCGAGTACAATTCGTCCAAAGTTTCGACGTCAGTTTCTCCGACTCGATCACGGTAATGATTCCGCATTCGCGACCGAACTCGATTCGTGCGGATTCGTCGCCGGAAGCACAATCCCCGTCCGGCATCGCCGAAAACGCCACGCTGGCCCAGTCTCCCACCCAAATCGAGGACGCGGTCGCGCGCTCCGGTCTTCAGCCGGCGATTCCCCGATTGAATACTCCCGGGTATCACATCCTCGAAACGATCGGCGCGGGCGGGATGGGGGTTGTGTACAAGGCTCGCAACGACGAAACGGGCGAACTCGTCGCCTTGAAAACCCTGCCGAACATCACGCCCGCGGCTCTCCTTCAATTCAAACGGGAATTTCGGATCGCCGCCGGATTATCGCACCCGAATCTGGCCCGGCTCGGACAACTGGTTTCGCACGGATCCGACTGGTTTCTCACGATGGAATTCGTGGATGGCATCGATTTTCTCGCTTACGTTTCCAGCCATCCGGACGAATTGCGCAACTCGTTTTACCAACTCGCCACCGGCCTTTCCGCTTTGCATGTGGCCGGCATCCTTCATCGGGACATCAAACCCAAGAACATCCTGGTGACGACGGCCGGACGGGTGGTGATCTTGGACTTCGGCTTGGCGGGCGAAGTCGCCGCCGACGGGATCTATGAAAGTTCGAGCGGTCGTGTCGCCGGAACCGTCGCCTACATGGCTCCCGAACAGGCCGCGGGCGAACCGCTGACCGCCGCCGCCGATTGGTACGCCTACGGTGTCGTGCTCTACGTTGCGTTGTTCGGCCATCTCCCCTTCACCGGTACGGTCGGCGACGTGCTCCGCGATAAACAGTTCATCGATCCACCGATGAACGTGGAAGGTGCCGACACGCCGCGCGACCTGGTGAATCTCTGCGCCGATCTGCTGTCCCGTCAACCCGCTCGACGCCCATCGGCCGACGAAGTGCTGCGACGACTGGCTGCGGAAAACCCCGGCGAACAATTGAAGGGGATCTCGCGAAGCGAATGCCTCATCGGTCGCGAGCAGCATTTGAGATTCCTCACGGACGCGCACGCGTCGGTGCAGGCGGGTCGAGCGGTCTGCGTGCGGGTCCGCGGCTTTTCGGGCGTTGGGAAAACCTCGTTGATCCGCGCGTTTTTGAAAAGCCTCCCGCAAGCCGACACCTTGTCGTTCGTCGGTCGATGCTACGAGCAGGAACTGGTTCCCTTCAAGGGGTTCGATGGCGTCGTCGATGCGCTCGCTCGGTATCTGCATACGGTCTCGCCGATGGAATTGGCGAGCGTGCTGCCACGCGATGTGGCCGCCCTTTCCCGGTTGTTCCCAGTCCTGGCGCGTGGAATCGGAACAGGCGCCGTTGCCGCCCACGACGACCGGGAAATCCGCCGCCGGGGATTGCTCGCGCTCCGCGAGCTGTTCACCCGTCTGGGCGATCGGCGTTCCGTCGTCATTTGGATCGACGATTTCCAGTGGAGCGACACCGACAGCGTGCAGGTCATCGAACAGCTTCTCGCGACACCCGATCCACCCCGGCTTCTCATTCTTATCACCTATCGGGAAGAGGACGAAAAGGGGGTGATCCTGCAACGATTGAAAGCCATGCAGGACACTGCCGAATCCGCGAATCTCCGGGAGTTGGTCGTCTCCGGGCTGTCATTCGCGGACACGACCACGTTGCTGACCGAGTTGCTTGGAGAATCGCCCGCGAGCGAGTATCTGGAACTGGCGCGGGAAGCCGGTGGTAACCCTTTCTTTCTCGGCGAACTCGCGGAGGCGATTCAGGGCGGCATCGATTTGTCGGACCGCATATCGTTCGATCGCATGCTGTGGCATCGCAGTCGCGCCCTCCCGCCCCACGCTCGGCGACTACTCGACACGGCCGTCATCGCCGGTCGGCCGGTGCCGGTGGACCGGCTGCTCAACGCCTCCGGGTTGCCGGGCGAGGCGCGTGAGATGCTCGGCGTGCTGATGGCACGCCATCTTCTGCGCATGAGTGGCGACTCCTTGATGACGGTCTACCACGATCGCATCCGGGAAGCCTTGCAGTCCCACCTCGCGCCCGAGGATCGCCGTCAATTGCATTTGCGTTGGGCCGCGACGGAGGACGCCGACCCGGAGTTTCGCGCCATCCATTTCCATTCCGCCGGGGATAAGCCGCAAGCCGCGAAATTCTATCGCGAGGCGGCGGCCGTCGCCGCGACCAGTACCGCCTTCGATCAAGCCGCGCGCCTCTATCAATTCGCGATCGAGTTGGGGAACTGGACGACGCAGGAACGGGCCGACTTGGAGTATGCTCGTGCGACCGCGCTGGCGAATGCCGGACAGGGCCTGCCCGCCGCCGAAGCGTACCTCCGCGCGGCGGACGCCGATCCGGCTCGATCGCTCGAAGCTCGGAATCGGGCCGCCAGTCAGTACTTGAAAAGCGGGCACATCGACGTCGGGTTGCAAGTCCATCGCGAGGTGGGCGCGGCCACGGGGATTGTCATTCCGACCACGACCTTTTCCACGGTCTTGAAACTGCTGTGGCTTAAGGCACGCATCTGGCTGCGCGGCATCCGATTTCAAGCGAAACCGGTCGACGCACTCGATCCCGAAGACCTGCAACGACTCGACCTGTGCTGGGCGGCCACGATGGGGCTAGGCATGAGCGACTTTCCGCGAGGCGCCCTGCTTGCGAATCGGGGAACCCTTTTTGCTCTATCGGTGGGAGAACCGACCCGGATCGGTCGATGCCTCGCGTTCCTCGCCGCTCACGCCGTGACGATCGGGCCTCAAGGCAACCGGACGTTCGAACGCTTCATGAAGGCGGTTCATGCCATCGAAGCCGAGACGAACGACCCCTACCTCTCCGCCCACATCCCCATGTGCTATGGCTTTCGCGATCACCTGGTGGGCGACTTTCGATCCTCATATGCGTTGCTGGAAACCGCCGAACAGCGATTTCTCACGCGTTGCACCGGTGTCACCTGGGAGCTGGACACGACCCGAACCTTCGCGATGTGGTCGCTGCTCTATCGCGGGGAATTCCGAGACCTGGAAAGCGTCTGGCAGCGACACATGAAGGACGCCGTCGAACGGGGCGACCTCTACGCGCAGGTGAATTTCGGGACGTTCATCATGTCCGGCATTCGCACCGCGGCGGACGAACCGGAGCGAGCCTTATCCGAACTCGACGCCATCATGGCCCGTTGGTCGCAAAACGGTTTCCACGTGCAACACCATAACGCACTCCTGGCGCGAATGACGATATTCCTGTATTCCGGCAACAGCCAGGCGGCGTGGGAACTGGTCCGAAGCAAACGGTGGGATTATCACCGCTCGCTGATCTGGCAGATCTCGGAGTGCCGCATCGACGTCCTGCAATTCCGGGCGCGCAGCGCACTGGCGCTCGCGCGGGACGACCCGCGCCGGATCGACCTCCTGAGCTCGGCCGAACGGGACGCAAAGCGGCTGAAGCGCGAGACCGCGGCCTGGGGCCGCGCGCACGGCGCACTGATCGAAGCCTGCGTCGCCCGTCGTCGATCCTCGGCCTCCGCGACGCGATTGTTCGCGATCGCCGTCGAACAACTCGCCGCGATCGGATTGGGCGCGGTGGTCGCCGCCGCCCGCTATCGCCTCGGCGAGGGGATGCCCGACGATAGCGGACGCGAGCATCGTGAAACCGCGATTCGATGGTTGACCGAACAGGGCGTTCGCAACCCGCTTCGCATGATCGACTCGCTGGCTCCGGTGTGACTTATCGACGATTCTCACGGAGAATCGGCCGCGCGCTTCCGCGAACGACAACTGGCTGCCGTTCTTCTCGGGCAAGGCAGTCGGCGGCGCGCGGTACGGGCAACCGAACGTGCAACGGGTTCTCGACATCGGCGAATCCGAGGACCGAGGCCAGGTGACGCCGCTCCGTAATCTAATGGCAACAATGACACCCGGAGCAACGACATGCGACTCTTGATGGCGGTCAGCCTGCTCGGACTCGTCGGGGCGGCACAGGCGGACGACAAGCCGCGGACGCTCCGCGTGCTGACTTACAACATCCACCACGCCGAGGGCACCGACGGCAAGCTCGATCTTCCCCGGATCGCGGACGTCATCAAGGCGGAGAAGCCGGACCTCGTCGCCCTCCAGGAGGTGGACCGGAACACGACTCGCACCAAGAAAGTCGATCAGGCGGCGGAACTCGCCAAACGGATGGGGATGAAGGCGGAGTTTGCCAAGGCGATCGACCTCCAGGGCGGTGCTTACGGGCTCGCCGTGCTCTCCCGTTTCCCGCTCAAGGACGTGAAGATCCACAAACTTCCGGGCAAGGAAAAGCAGGAGGCGCGGATCGTCATGCAGGTGACCGTTGAGCCGGGCGGCTTCCCCGCGTTCACGCTCCTCAACACCCACTTGCAGCACGACGACGGCGAGACGCGCGAGAAACAAGTCGGCAAGATCGACGAGTTGTTCGGCAAGGCCGAGGGCACCCTCATCCTGACCGGGGATCTGAACGCGGCGCCGGACAGCGCGCCGATCAAGGCACTGGCGAAGACATGGTCGTTCGCGACGGAGCCTGGCGGGAAGGGCCTGCTCACCATACCGTCGAACGTCCCGAAGCAGCAGATCGACTATGTGTTGTACCGGCCATCGGGACGGTTCAAGGTGGTCGAGACGAAGGTGATCGAGGAGAAGGTCGCTTCGGACCACCGACCTGTGCTTGCGGTGCTGGAGTGGGTGGGGAAGTAATCCCGGCGCCGTGTTCATCTGGCTCTTGGTCACGTCTCGCGCGAACCGCTGGGCGAGCCGCTGTCGCGGTCCGTCGTTGCAGGAGCCGTCGGTGTCAATCTTTGTGAAGTGCGTCTCCCGGCATCACTCGAAGACAACGCCGTGCTTCTCCGTCGCCTCGGCTTTGACGCGGTCGGAGTCGCGACCCGTTTCTGCCCTATCGCGCCGCTCGGCAAACATCCTCTGTGCGTCGATCACGCCGTTGCAGATCACGGCTACCTCGAGAGTATGAAACGTTCGAGCAAAGCAGTGAGGACGATGGCCATTTGCCGCTCCCGGCTTGTGTACTTGCCCGCGGGATCCGGCTCCCGTACGATCGGGGAGCGACCGGACCGACAACCCCCAGCCCGTCATTCGCACCTCGGAGAACCACATGGACCGCCGCGATTTCGTCGCCTCGACTGCCGGGATAGCGCTCGCGGGCGGCGCGGCTCCGGGCGGGGGGCCGGCCAAGCTCACGCCTGCCATGGAGCAGGCCCGCGAGGCCGGGTTGAAGGCACTGAAGCCGACCGCCCGCGAACTCGAACGCGGTCTGAAGTTGCACGCCGAATCGCTGGTGTTCGACGGTTACGGCTTCGCCCCGCGTGCAGCACTCGATGTCGAAGCCATCCGGCGGGCTTACGATGCTGGCGCGTCGGACGCCGAGTTGCAAGACCTGCGGGCCGAGATGGGGATGCTCCGCAGCGCCGCCGACGTGGCGGAGCGCGTCGAGTTCGAGGCCGCGTGGCAGGCGGCCGGTGTGACGGCCATTTTCCAGAACGCCGGCGAGGAAGGACAGGACCCGCTCCGCCTGCTCGAACGCCTGGCCCGGTTTACGTTTCTCACCGATGCCCTGCGGGAGTTCCTCTCGCGCGCCGCCGCACCGGACGACATCGAGGCCGTCAAGAAGTCCGGCAAACACTGCCTCTACCTGACCGGCAACGGTGTGCCGCTCAATCAATCGTGGAACACGGTCGAGGATGAGCTGAAGCACGTCCGCGTCTTTTTCCAACTCGGCATCCGCATGATGCATCTGACCTACAACCGGCGGAACATGCTCGGCGACGGGTGCGGGGAGTCGGCCGACGGCGGGATCAGCGACCTCGGGCGGGCCGCCATTGCCGAGATGAACCGCACCGGCGTGATCGTGGACGTTGCCCACAGCGGGTGGCGGACGAGCCTGGAGGCGGCGAAGGCTTCGAGTCGACCGATGGTCGCCAGCCACACCGCCGCGGCGGCCGTGAACAAGAACATCCGGTGCAAGCCGGACGAAGTGATCAAGGCGATCGCCGATACCGGTGGGTACGTCGGAGTCTGCTGCATCCCGAGCTTCCTCGGCGGCGGGATCACCGCGTTCCTCGACCACATCGACTACCTCGTCAAGAAGTTCGGCGCGGACCACGTCGCGATCGGGACGGACGTCGCGCACACCTCGCCCGGCAAGCCCGGCGACGGCCGACCATTCGGCCCGGCCCGCAAGCAGCGGACGCGCTTCGAGGCGCTCTGGCCGAAGGGCGCGCTCGACGGTGCCGTCGACCCCGGCCGCACGCTGGCCTGGACGAACTTTCCGCTGTTTACGGTCGGCCTGGTTCAGCGCGGCCACACGGACGACGACATCCGCAAGATCCTCGGCACGAACGTGCTCCGCGTGGCCCGCGCCGCCCTCAAGGGCGTACCCGGCCTATCCCCTGCCGCACGCTGATCTCAATCGCCCTTCCCGGAGTTCCCCGATGCGACCTCTCGCCGTTCTCGCTCTCGTGCTTGCGCTGGCTTCGTCCGGCGTCGCAGCCGACCCGCCCTTGGAGTGGAAGGCCGGCGTCGCGACGGCCGACATCACGCCCGAAAAGCCGATCTGGATGGCCGGGTACGCGTCGCGAACCAAACCGGCCGAGGGCACGGCCCAGCACCTCTTCGCCAAGGCGCTCGCCTTCGAAGACGCCGCCGGTTCGCGGGTTGTAATCGTGACGCTCGACCTGATTAGCGTCCCCCGCTTTCTCCGCGACCATCTGGAGAACGCCGCGAGGGAGAAGTACAAGCTCCCGCCGGAAGGGCTGTTGTTGAACTGTTCGCACACCCACTGCGGACCGGAACTCCGCGTCGCCGATGCCCCGCGGCCGGGCGAGACGCCGGAGCGCGCGAAGCAGGCCACCGCCTACGCCCGCAAGCTGGAGGGGCAACTCATCGAACTGATCGGGGCGGCGCTGAAGGACCTCGCCCCGGCAAAGCTGGCCTTCTTCCGGGCGCGGTGCGGATTCGCCATGAACCGGCGGCTGTCGGTTGCCGACGGGTGGGCGAACCGCGCGAACCCGGACGGCCCGGTCGATCACGACGTCCCGGTTCTGCGGGTCGAAGGGAAGGACGGCAAGGCGCGGGCGATCCTCTTCGGATACGCATGCCACAACACGACGCTCGCGTTTTACGAGTGGTGCGGCGACTACGCCGGGTTCGCCCAGGACATCGTGCAACGGTCCAACCCCGGCACGGTCGCCCTCTTCATGTCCGGATGCGGCGGGGACCAGAACCCGTACCCGCGCGGAACATTGGACTTGGCGCGACAACATGGCGAGGCCCTCGCGACCGCGGTTGCCGCCGCTTTCCAGACTCCCCCCCGGCCGGTCGGCGGTCCGCTCCGGGTCGCCCTCGACCAAGCCACGATCGACTACGGGGCCATCCCGACGAAAGACGAGCTTCTCAAACGGAAAGAAACTTCGAAGGACAAGTACGACCAGAACCACGCGGAGTGGCTGTTGAAACACCTGGAGGACAAGGGCAAGCTCCCGGAGAACTACTCCGCCCCCGTGCAGGTACTCCGGTTCGGTAACGACCTTCTGCTGGTCGCGCTTCCGGGCGAGACGGTGGTCGATTACTCGCTGCGGCTGAAGAAGGAATTGGCCGGGACCGGGCCGGCGGTGTGGGTGGCCGGGTACTCCAACGACGTGTTCACCTATCTGCCGAGCCAGCGAGTCCTGAAGGAGGGCGGCTACGAGGGCGGCGGGGCCATGAAGTACGGCAGCTACCCTCATCCCGGTCCGTTTGCCGACACGGTAGAGGAGCGCATTGTCGGCAAGGCCCGGCAGCTCGTCGAGCGCACGGCGAAGTCGCGATGACGCGACCGGTCGGTGATCCCTGCCCCGCCGGCGCGAAAAACAGGGCGGGGAGGATGAACAAGACGATCAAGCGCTCGCCGCTGGCCGGATCGCCGCCCCGGTGTTCACCTCCGAGATTGGCGAAAATAGCAACCGCTGGATTGTGCGACGGGAGTTCCTTGCGGTCGTTCGCCGCGCGAACACCGACGGCGCGGAGATTCCCGCCAACCTCCGATTCAACGATTTACGCCATACCCATGCGTCCTGCCTCATTACCGACGGCATGAGCATCAAGGCGGTATCCCGGCGGCTGGGTCACGCGAGCATCGACATTACCTTGAAAGCCTACGCCCACTTGATGCCGGACGATGACGAGAAATTGGCCACGGCATCGCAACGGCTGTTCGGCTGAAAAAAAGAATGGCAGTAGAATGGCAGTAAATCGGGAATCGGCGAGTCGGAAAACCGGTCAAATCTGGAAACGAAAAAACCCCGCAAGTGCTTATTCTTGCGGGGTTTTCGTTTCAGTGCGGAAGAGAGGACTTGAACCTCCACTCCCTTGCGGGAACCAGAACCTGAATCTGGCGCGTCTGCCAGTTCCGCCACTTCCGCATTCGTCGGTCTTCCAGATAATAGGACGCCAGCGGACCGCGTCAAGGTTCGCGCGATTCTCCTTCCGGGGCCGCTCCCATGCCCGCCCGCGCAACCGGTCTCCTTGCCATCGTCCTGCTGGTCATCGCCTACTGTCTTCGATCGACCGGCGACGAGCGCACCGCGAAGCGGGTGCCGTGGACCGGCTCCACGATCGTCGGCAGTCCCGAGCCACCGCCCAAGTTCAAAGTGGTGCGGGTCCTGCCGAACTTGAAGTTCAATCACCCCGTTCTGATCCGCGCGATTCCCGGCACGAATCGCCTCGCCGTCGCCGAACAGCACGGGAAGGTCTTCACCTTCGAAGACGCCCCCGGCGCAATGGCGCAACTCTTCCATGACTTCGCGAAGGAACCAAAGATCAACCTCACGAAGGACGCCAATCAGTTCGATGCCGTCTATGGGCTGACTTTCGATCCGAAATTCGAAGCGAACCGCTACTGTTACGTCTGCTACACGGTCAAGAACGACAAAAAGCCGAACCTCGACGATGGCAGCCGGGTGTCGCGTTTCAAGGTGACGGATTCGAATCCTCCGACGCTCGACGCCGCCAGCGAAGAGATCCTCCTCACGTTCCTTCAGGGCGGCCACAACGGCGGCGACCTGCACTTCGGGCCGGATGGCTACCTGTACATTTCGACCGGCGACGCAACCGATCCAAACCCGCCGGACAAGTTCGCGACGGGACAGGATTGCTCCGATTTGCTCTCCTCCGTGCTGCGGATCGACGTGCATCGTAAGGATGCCGGGAGGAATTATGCCATCCCGGCGGACAACCCGTTCGTCGGGCAGGTCCACCACGGCAAGCCGCTCCGCGGCGAAGTCTGGTCGTACGGCTTCCGCAATCCGTGGCGCATGAGTTTCGACCGCAAGACCGGCGACCTCTGGCTCGGTGATGTCGGCTGGGAAGCGTGGGAGATGATTCACAAGATCGAGAAGGGCGGGAACTGCGGCTGGAGCGTGAGGGAAGCCGGACAGACCGTGAACTCGCACCACAAGCTCGGCCCGACGCCGATCCGGCCGCCAACCATCGAGTACTCGCACGCGGACGGCGCAAGCGTCACGGGCGGATACGTCTATCGCGGCCGGAAGTTCCCGGAGTTGCAAGGCCGATACGTGTTCGGCGACTGGATGACGCGGCGGATCTGGGCGGCGGACACGGCGCGCGATCCGATGCCGCTCGAGGAGCTTGCTCCGCCGAGTCTGCGCATCATCGCGTTCGGGGAAGACCGTGACGCCGAACTGCTGATGCTCGACTACGACGCCGGCACCGTCCACCGCTTGGAACGGAACGCCGCCGCGAATCGCGACCCCATCCGGTTCCCCCGGCGACTTTCGCAGAGCGGAATCTTTCGGGACACGGCGAAGCACGATCCCGCGCCCGGCGTACGTCCATTCGAGATTAATGCCAGGCAATGGCAGGACTATGCCACCGCCGAGTACCTCATTGCGTTCCCGAACGACTCGGCCGCGACCGACTACGAAAACAAAAGACACTTTGCGAACGACGTGAACTGGAACCCGATCCCCATTCATCCGCCCAAGGACGGCGTGCTGGTGAAAACGATCTCGCTCGAAATGGAACGCGGCAACCCGGCGTCGCGGAAGCGAATCGAAACCCAACTGCTGCATTTCGACGGCGACACCATCCAGGGCTACACGTACGCCTGGCGCGACGACGAGTCGGACGCCGACCTCGTGCCGGTCGACGGAGGGGAGAAGGACCTGCGCGTAAAGGACCCGATCTTCGGCGGCATTCGCCCGCAGACCTGGACGTTCGCCGCCCGCGCCCAGTGCGGCCAGTGCCACAATGCCTGGGCCGGATACTTCCTCGGCTTCAATCGGGAGCAACTCGATCGTGTCGTCGCTGGCAAGAACCAACTCATGGCGTTGTGCGAGTCGGGTTATCTGAAGCGCGTCGACGCAAAAGACAAACCATTACCGGCGTATTCCGTGGAGGATTTGAAGAAGTTGAAGCCGTTCGTCGATGCGGCCGATGTCTCGAAACCGTTGGCGGACCGCGCGCGATCGTACTTGAATATCAACTGCGGGCACTGCCACCGGTTCGGCGGCGGCGGGTCGGTCGAATTCCATCTGAACCGCGATGCCGATTTGAAGAACCCGAAGCTCTGGAATGCGAAGCCGACGCGGGGCGGCTTCGACGTCTCCGACGCCCGCATTCTCGCGCCCGGCGACCCGCACCGGAGCCTGATCTATTACCGCATGGCCAAGTTCGGGAGCGGTCGCATGCCGCACCTGGGCAGCGACCTGCCGGACGAATCCGGTTTGAAACTGATCCGGGATTGGATCGCCTCGCTCGAACCGTCCCGCGAGGCACCTCGACCCGTGCAAGGTTTGAACCGGGCACGACTGATGGACGATTTGCTATCGTCGCGTTCTTCAATTGAAATCGCCCGTGCGGTGGGTCGAGGAGCGCTGTCGTCCGACGATCGCAAACTCCTCGCCGGCGAGATCGCGAAGGAATCGTGCCGCGACCCGGTACGGGACTTGTTCACCGGGTATTTTCCGAATCCAAACGCTCCGCGCACGCTCGGCGCGAACCCCCGGCCGCGGGCGATCCTGGCCCTCACCGGCGACGCCGAGAACGGGAAGAAATTGTTCCACGCCGCGAAGAACCGATGCGCGACCTGCCACAAGGTTGATGGCGTCGGACAGGACGTGGGGCCGGATCTGTCGAAAATCGGTGCGAACCGCCGTCGAGAGCATCTGTTGGAAAGTCTTCTGAATCCCTCCCGCCGGATCGACGCGGCATACCAGACCTACGCGGTGGCGAAACTCGACGGCTCGACGCTGCAGGGGATCGTCGTGAAGCGGGACGGCAAGGAAATCGTTGTTCGCGATGCGACAGGCAAGAGCCATACGATTCCGATGACGGACATCGAATCGTTGACGACGTCGCAAGCGTCGCTGATGCCGGATGGGCAACTCCGGGACTTCACGCTTCAGGAAGCCGCCGATCTGCTGGAATATCTGGTTCGCCGCAAATGAATCGGCATTCGTCCGTGACTGCGGTTGAACAATTCTTGCGGACAGAGGGATAGCGGAAAAGCGAACGTAAGCTATGTTGGAGTGGTACCCGGAGTGTTCCTCATGTTGGGTTGGATCTTCGGAAACCGAGCGAAACGCGAGCAATTCCGGCAATCGGACCGTTCGGAACGGAACGCCGTGATCCGGCGGATCGTGACGGCGGCGGCCAAGACGACGCCAAAACCGGCCCCGCGATCACTGGCAGCCGAAGCGCACGGGCCTTTCACGCTCCCGGCCGAAGCGCCGACTTCGGCGGATACCGGCGATTTGCCCCGCGATCAGATCGCGGAGCGCGCCTACGAAATCTGGGTCCGCAACGGACGGCCGACCGGCACCGCCGACCGCGACTGGCAAGACGCCGTGCGCGAACTGACGGCCGAACAAGCCGCCCCCCAGTGACCCTCGCCTACCGCGATCCTTCGATCCCCGATTCGCCGCCCGCCCGCTGGGATCCCCGGTGGAAACTGGCGGCGTTGCTCGTTTTCGCCGTCGCGGTGGCGTTTCTGCGATCGCTCCCGCCGCTGGGCGTCGCACTCGGCATCGCCGTTTGCCTACTGCTAATCGCCCGTGTACCGATTGTGATCATCCTGGCTCGCGCCGGATTGCTCCTGCTCGCGGTCGCGCCGTTCGTCGTGGTCCTTCCGATCTTCGTGGAGAATGGCTGGCCGATCGCCGTCGCCATCGCGCTGCGCTGCCTGACGATCGGGCTAGTCTCGTTATTCCTCCTTCGCACCGAAACCGTGGCCGACACGCTGGCGGCGGCGCGATCGCTCGGCGTGCAGGGAACGCTCGTGATGATCGCCCAGTTGGCGTACCGTTACGCGCTCACACTGTTCAGTGAGGCACGCCGGCTGCGCGTCGCGATGCTGGCCCGCGGGTTCCGTGTCCGCACCACGGGCCACGCGTACCGTTCACTCGGCCACGCGGCGGGGGCGCTGCTCGTGAGCGGGGGCGAGCGGGCCGAACGCGTCGCCGCCGCGATGCGAGCGCGCGGTTTCGACGGCACGCCGCGGGCGCTGGTGCCATTCCGGTCCCGAACCGTCGACGCACTCGCGTTCGCCGGCATCGTCTTCGTTTCCGCCACGCTCCTCGCGTGGGAGTTCGCGCCGTGATCCAAGTGCAATCGCTGTCTCACCGATTCGCCGATGGCCGGATCGCGCTCGACGGTGTGTCGTTCGCGGTCGCGGCCGGGGAGCGCGTCGCGCTCGTCGGGCCGAACGGGGCGGGCAAGACCACGCTGTTCCTGCGGCTGTGCGGCGTGCTGGGCGGCCCGCGCGGTCAGGCGACCATCGCCGGGCTGGACCCCGCCGATCCAGGCCAGCGACGGAAGATGCCCGAAACCGTCGGCGTCGTGTTCCAGAACCCGGACGATCAGCTCTTCAGTCCCAGCATCTTCGACGACGTGGCATTCGGGCCGCTGAATCTCGGCCATTCCCCCGACGAGGTGCGGGCGAGCGTCGCGGACGCCTTGAACGCCGTGGGGCTTCCGGATCATGCCGAACGCGTTCCGCACCGGCTCTCGGGCGGGGAGAAGCGCCGCGCCGCGATTGCCACGGTACTTTCGATGAAGCCCTCGGTACTGTTGCTGGACGAACCCTCGATGTTCCTCGATCCGCGCGGCCGACGGGAACTCATTGAACTCGTGCGGAATTGGACCGGCACGATCCTGCTGGCGACCCACGACCTGGAAATGGTCCTGGACCTGTGCCCGCGCGTGCTCGTGCTGGACGGCGGCCGGCTCGCAGCCGACGGACCGGCGGAATCGCTGCTCGCGGACGCGACCCTGATGGAGACGCACGGCCTCGAAGTGCCGGGCCGGCTGATGCGGCGGTGAGTCAGTTCCGGTCCCGGTCCAGCGTGTCGGCGGCGATCCAGCCGGACATCAGCACCATCGGCATCCCCGGCCCCGGATGCGCCGCCCCGCCGGCCAGGTAGAGGTTTTTCAGGTCACGAGAGCGATTCGCCGGCTTGAACGCGCCGAGCCACTTCCCATGGCTGGCCAGTCCGTAGATCGCGCCGTTCAGCACGCGATAGCGGTCGTGGATGTCTTGCGGCGTCAGGACCGACTCGTACACGATCCGGCTTTCCAGGTCCGGCATCTTCCCCGTCGATTTCAGCTTTTCGATGATGACCCGGCGGTACTCCGGCAGCATCCGCTTCCAGTCGTGGTGCGGACGCAGGTACGGCGTATGCACGAGCACGTAGAGCGCCTCGCCGCCGGGGGGCGCGGTACCGGGTTCGGTGCGCGTCGTGGCGGCAAGGTAGCAGGTCGGGTCGGGCGCCGGCTCGCCTTTTCGGTAGATGAAGTCGAACTCCTCGTGCGGATCGCGCGAGAAGACGAAGCCGTGGTGGAGGAGGTGGTCATAGGCCTTGTTCAAGCCAAGATACAAGACGACTCCGGAGCAGGCCGGTTCGTAGGTGCGTCGGCCGTCGAAGGCTCGGACGGCCTTCGACGCGGCGCCGTTCAGCAGTTCCCGGTGCGTTCGCACCGCGTCGGCGTTTGACACCACGGCATCGGCTTCGATCGTTTCCCCGTCGGCCAGTTCGACACCGGTCACGGTTGCACCGTCACGCACGAGCAACCGCTTCACCGCCGTACCCGTCCGGTAGGTCACGCCGAGTTCCGTTCCCAGTTTCACGAGTGCTTCGGGAACGGCGCGGGTGCCGCCGATCGGGTACCAGACGCCGTCTTCGGTCTGCATGTGAGCGATGCCGCAGAGGACCGCCGGAGACGCATCGGGCGATGAACCGACGTATTGTGTGAAGTGGTCGATCATCTGGGCGACGCGGGCGTCGGGGATGTACTTGCGAACGGTACCGGCGACAGAGCGGCCCATACGCATGCTCATCACATCGCCGAGGATCTTCGGCTGAAAGCCGGCTTTGAAGTCGATCATGTCGCGGATGCCGCCGATCGACTTCCAGAAGAAATAGTCGTCGCTGACGCGGTGAAGGCGATGGGACAGGTTGAGGAACGCCCGATAACCCTCGGCCGAGCCGGGCGCGTAGGTGTCAAGCGTTTTCGCCATCGCTTCGACATTCTCGACGAGGTCGAGAACGCTGCCATCCTGGAAGAAACAGCGCCACTGCGGATCGAGACGCACGAGTTGGAGGTAATCGTCGAGATTGCGCCCGGATTCCGAGAAGATTTTGCGAAGGACATTCGGGATCGTGAGGATCGTCGGCCCCATGTCGAAGCGGAATCCGTCGGCGTTCAAGACGGCCGCTTTCCCGCCCATCCAGGGAGAGGCTTCCAGAAGCGTGACCGAGTGTCCTCGGGCCGCGAGTGTGCAAGCCGCGGCCAGCCCGCCAAGTCCGCCACCGACCACGACCGCGCGTTTGGAATCCGACACGCTGCAAGCCTCCTCAAGTCCCGATAGAGATTGTTATCATAGTCGCGATCCGTAGCTCCTTTCCCGTCTCTCATCAATCGGATTTGCGTTCGCGCCGGTGTGAACTCTGCGATTGGACGGCAACTCGAAGCTTCCCGGTTTCGGAAGCGAAACGCCGGAACGAACGACCGTCGAGTTTTCCGCATCGCCCCGGCGACGACGATGACGGATTCCCCACCGCGATTCAAAGCTTGATCTAGATTCGTGTCGAGGGTACTTCGACAGGATTCGGGGTTCGCACACCATGTTGGCCGCGACTGCTACGCCGGTTCGGGATGGAGCCGGGTTCGTGGATGCCGTGCGTCGCTCCGGCTTGATCGGCGAAACCCAACTGGATCGCGCGTTGAGCAAGGTCTCGACGGACCGTTCCACTGCGGACGATGTGGCCCGCCGTTTCGTGGCGCACGGATGGCTGACCGCGTTTCAGGCCAAACGCCTGCTCGCCGGCAAAACCGACGGCTTTCACCTCGGCCCGTACGTGATGCTGGAGCCGCTTGGCGAGACGGGGGGCGGGAAGGTCTACCGTGCCCGGCACCGGGCCATGAACCGCATCGTCGCGATCAAGTTGCTCACGCCGGATCGCACCCGATCCGACGCCCTGCGAACCGCGTTCCAGGAGGCGACGCAAGCGGCGGTCAAACTCCTCCATCCGAACATCGTCGCCACCTTCGACGCGAATCAGTGCGGCGAACGGATGTACGCCGTACTGGAATTCGTTCCGGGTCGCGATTTGGCCACGTACGTCCGCGAGCATTCGCCGCTCCCCGTCCGCACCGCCTGCGCCTTGGCACGGCAGGTCGCCCTCGCCCTCGCGCATGCCCACGAACGCGGGATCGTGCATGGCCTGTTAAATCCCGACAACGTCCTCGTCGGTGAACCCGACGCGGCCGGGAACCGGACTGCCAAAGTGCTCAACTTCGGCTTCGGCCGACTCGCCGCGCACTACGCCAACGATGCCACGCGCCAACTCGACGGCGCGCTGGCCGTCGCGGAATACCTCGCACCCGAAACGTTCGATCCGGATCGACCGACGACACCCGCGACCGACCTGTTTTCACTCGGATGCCTGCTTCACTTCCTGCTGACCGCCCGACCGCCCAGCGGCGATCGACCCGTCCATCAGTTTGCGAACCGCCTCGGCGTGGAGCACTGGCGTCCCGGACTGGCATCGGAATTGATCGAACTCGTGACGGGCCTCCTGGCACAGGACCCCGCCCGTCGTCCCGCTTCGGCACGATGTGTGGCGGATCGGTTGGAGCGCCTCGCCCACGGCCGCGGCGGAGAGGAACTCCGATTTCCCGTAACCCCGCCGTCGGAGGAACGCCCCCGTTCCGCGTTTGCCGGTCTCGATACGGTGCCGGAACTGGCCGCGATCGCGACGGCCGAATTCCCGAACACGATTCGGAAACCCCGGCATGCTCCGTGGTCCGCCGCGGGCGCGTACGTGCTGGCCGGGAGCGTGATTCTGGCGACCGGCGCGGCGATCGCCTTGGTGCTGCGTGCGGTGGTTCGCTGATCCCGTCTGATTGATTGTGATTTCGCCTTGGCCATGCCATTACGAATGGGGTTTTTATGCCGCGCGGATTTCCCTCCGATTCCGGAGTCGTGGAATTTCGTCTTGAAACACCGCGTACGGCGGACTCGTCGAGCACTCCGTACACGAGTCCGTCGTTACAGGGTTTGCCATCGTTGCCGGGGTACGAACTTTTGGAACAGATCGGCCGGGGCGGGATGGGCGTCGTTTACAAGGCCCGTCAACTGGCGCTCAACCGGTTGGTGGCGATCAAGTTGTTGCCCAACGCCGAGAAAGCAGGGCAGACAACCATTGCCCGCTTTTTCGCCGAGGCGCAGTCGGTCGCGGACGTGCACCATCCGAACGTCGTCGAGGTCTATGATTTCGGCGAAGTCACGGTTCGCAATACGGTCCACGCGGACGATACGGCGGAATACGTGAAGGTGCCGTACCTCGTCATGGAATTGCTCGACGGCGGTCATTACGGCGACGGGCGGCATCCATCGAAGCCCCGCGATCCGCGCCAGGCGGCGGCGATCCTCGCCAAGGTGGCGCGCGGCCTCGCCGCCGCGCACAAACTCGGCATCGTCCACCGCGACATCAAGCCCGGCAACATCCTCTTCACCAAGTCCGGGGAACCGAAGGTCGTCGACTTCGGCCTCGCGAAGCGCGCGATGTCGAACCTCACGCTGTCCGTGGCGGTGATGGGCACGCCCTATTACATGTCGCCGGAGCAGGCAAAGGGGAAGAGCAAGCTGGTCGGCCCGTCGACCGATGTCTGGGCCATCGGGGTGATCCTGTACGAGAGCCTCGCCGGCTGTCTGCCGTTCGACGCCGAAAACCACTATTCGCTGATGCACCAGATCATCACCGAGAACCCCGAGTCGCCGCGCATCCACAATCAGGATCTGCCGCCGGAACTGGAAGCGATCATCCTGAAATGTCTGGCGAAGAAACCGGAGCACCGCTACCCGACGGCGGCGAAACTGGCCGACGCACTGGAAGCGTTCCATTTCGAGTCCGGCATGTTCGTACCGCTGAATACGATCGTGCCCGGCTCGAAGCGCCGCCGCGACTACACGCTGCCGCTACTTCTGGTACTACTCTTCGGCATCATCGGCACGTGCCTCTGGCTCTGGCAGAAAGCGGAGTGGGAGAAGCGGGAGTTGCACGAGAAGACCAAGCAACTGATCGATGGTAGCCGGGAATGAAAACCGCCGGGAAATCCCCGGCGGTCGATCGGCAATCACACGTTGTACGCCTTGCTCGTCGTGGTGCCGCCACGGCCGGTCCAGTTCGTGTGGAAGAACTCGCCGCGCGGCTTGTCCGTCCGCTCGTAGGTGTGGGCACCGAAGTAATCGCGCTGCGCCTGCAGCAGGTTTGCCGGCAAGCTCGCGGTGCGGTAGCCGTCGAAGTAGCTGAGTGCCGAGGTCATCGTCGGCAGCGGGATGCCATTCATCACGCCGGCGGCCACGGCGGTCCGCCAGCCGTCCTGGGCCGCCTGGATCTCCTTCGCGAAGTACGGGTCCACCAGCAGATTCACGAGCTTCGGATTGCGGTCGAACGCTTCCTTGATGTTGCCGAGGAACCGGCTGCGGATGATGCAACCACCTCGCCACATCAGCGCGATGCCGCCGTTGTTGAGTTCCCAACCGAGCGCCTTCGCCTGCGCGGTCATCAGGTCGTAGCCCTGCGCGTAGCTGACGAGCTTGCTGGCGTAGAGGGCATTCTCGACGGCGGCGATGAACGCCTTCTTATCGGCGACAACCTTCGGCGTCGGGCCGCTCAGCACCTTCGCCGCCTCGACGCGCTGGTCCTTCTGCGACGACAGGCAGCGCGCGAACACGGCCTCGCTGATGAGCGTCAGCGGGCTGCCGTTGTCGGTCGCCGAGTCAACGGTCCACTTCCCGGTCCCCTTTTGACCAGCCTTGTCGAGGATCAGATCGACGAGGTGCTTGCCGGTCTCGGGGTCCTTGTACTTGAAGATGTCGGCCGTGATTTCGATCAGGAAGCTGTCGAGTTTGCCCTTGTTCCACGTGCTGAAGACTTCGCCGAGTTCGTCGTTCGAGAGGCCGGCGACGGACTTCAAGAGATGGTACGACTCGCAGATGAGTTGCATGTCGCCGTACTCGATGCCGTTGTGCACCATCTTGACGAAGTGCCCGGCGCCTTCCGGCCCGACCCAATCGCAGCACGGCACGTCGCCGTCGACCTTCGCGGCGATCGCCTGGAAGATCGGCTTCACCGCCGGCCACGCCTCGGCCGCGCCGCCGGGCATGATGCTCGGCCCCTTCAGCGCGCCTTCCTCTCCGCCGCTCACGCCGCTGCCGACGAAGAGAATCCCCTTCTCCTTGAGGGCCTTCATCCGGCGGCTGGTATCCGGGAAGTGCGTGTTGCCGCCGTCGATGAGGATGTCGCCCGGTTCGAGGAACGGGACGACCGACGCGATCGTGTCGTCGACCGCCTGGCCCGCCTTCACCATCATCATGACCTTGCGCGGCCGCTTGAGGCTCGCGGCGAAATCCTTCAGGCTGTGCGCGCCAACGAACTTCTTCCCCTTTCCTCGACCGTTGACGAACGCGTCGACTTTCTCCGTACTGCGATTGAACACCGCGCACGTGTAGCCGCGGCTTTCCATGTTGAGAACGAGGTTTTCGCCCATGACGGCGAGGCCGATGAGGCCGATGTCGGCGGTGGCGGACATGATTCGACTGCCTTCCGGAAGGGAATTGGGATCGCGACTCTGCCCGGCATCTTACGAGGTGGGGGCGGCGGGGGGAGACGCCGGCGCGGACCAGTTTTCGACGGCCAGACCGGGCACCGCTGCGAGGTCGGAGTCGGTGGAAACGACGGTCGCTCCGAGGACGATGGCAATGGCGGCGAGTTGCACGTCGACGACTTGCATGGGTCGACCGGATCGCTTGAGGTGGGCCGCGATTCGTCCGAACTCTTTCGCGGCTGGCAAATCGAAGGGCCAAATCTTGATGGCGCGGAGCCCCGTCGTGATCGCCGCGAAACTGAAATCTCTCGACGAACTCCTCTCGACTCCGAAATACAGTTCGCCCACCACCGGTAGGCAAGTTCCGATCACGCCGCCTTGTTGCCGGACGCTGGCGGCCCTTCGCGGTACGTCGAATCGGCGATAGATCAGGTGCCCTATCGCATTCGTATCGAGCAGGAATCGTCTCGTCATGAAAACAGGCCCTCGATCTCGCGAGATCGTAGTTCCCAGGATCGCTTCCCGTCATCCTTCAATTCACGCAAATTTTGATCCCACTCTTCCGCTTGTCGATCGGACATCTGGAACTTCTTCAAATCCTCCATCGCCAGAATCCACCGCGCGATCGATTCGGGATCGGTACCGGTCAATGTCGAGTCTTCCGTAGGGTCCTGCGTCGGCTCGACACGGAGTTCCAGTCCTTCCCACTCCTCGGGCAAGGGTTCGTCGAATTCCAATCGGCCATTTTTCATTCGGCATCGGACGTTGCCCATGACATTCCCTCCCGCGACTTCATCGCATCATACCAGAACGAACGGCCGTGTAACTCCTTCGCTTCGCCGGTTCCCACACTCGCTTCTCCGGCGTATACCAGCTACGGCTTCTTACGGAGTGCCGTCATGTTCCGCTCCCTCGTTGCGCTGTCCCTCGCGATCACGTTCGCCATGCCATTGTTCGCCCAATCGGATGCGAAGTCGATCGTCGCGAAGTACCGCGAGGAACGGACGGCGTGCGAGAAACTCGGCGAGCCGGCGGACCGCTTCGTCGCACCCGACCAGTTGTTGGCGAAGGCCGAGGCGGCGCTCGCGGCGGGGAACGAGACAGGAGCGGCGAAGATCGCACGCGACGCACGCTGGGCGTTGCCGGCGCGGCCCGTCGGTCTGCCGGAACATGTCGAACGCGTGATCGGCTATGTGCGCCTCCGCCACGCCGATCGCATCAACGCGATGGTTTACACGCCCGACGGTTCCAAACTCGTCACCGCCTCCCGCGACGGCACCGTCCGCATCTGGGACCTCGGCAACGGCCGCGAACTCCTCGCCTACCGTAATCACCCCGCCCCGCAGCCCGACGACAAAGGCAATATCGACGACCGCGCCATCTTCCGCGTCCCCGCCGTCGCCGTTTCGCCCGACGGCACTACCGTCGCCTCCACCGGCACCGGTGAGATCCATCTCTGGGACATGACCACCGGAAAGCTCAAGAAGAAACTGATCGGCCACGCCCCGTTCCTCATCAAGGGCCTCGCCTTCATCGGCAACCAGGGGCTTGCCACCGGCGGCGATGATAAGATCGTCCGCATCTGGAACATCGAGAGCGGTAAGGAGACGATCGCCTTCCCCGCCCACACGCATCGAATCGAAGCGCTCTCCGTCAGCCCGAACGGCAAACTCGTCGCGGCCACGGACGCCAATGGGCTGATCGTCGTCTACAAGACCGACGCCTCGGAGAAGAAATCGATCATCGCCACATCCGGCAGCGAATCGAACGCCGCGAACCTCGGCATCCTGTTCACGCCCGACGGCACCAAGATCTTCACCGGTGGCGGCGACCAGAACCCGCGGCTGACGGTCGCCCCCGGACCGGCTGGCGAGAGCGTTCCCGGCATGGCTTCCACGGCACTTCGTTTCCCCGGCCACGGCGGTCGGATCAACGCCGTCGCCGGCACGCCCGACGGCAAACTCCTCGCCACCGCCAGCGAAGACGCGACCGTTCGCGTCTGGGACGCCGCCAGCGGCAAGACGCTCCGGCACTTCCAAGGTCTCCTCTCGAAGGCGACCGCACTTGCGATCCGCCCCGACAGCAAACAGATCGCCGTCGGCACCGAGGACGGCGGGATCCGGCTCTGGGAACTCAGCGCAACCGACGAACACCGCACCGCCGGCGAAGCCACCGCGTCGCTCTGGACCGGCGCGTTCAACGCCGACGGATCGCGGTTCGCGACCGGCGGGGCCGACCGCTCGATCCGCATTTACGACACCGAATCCGGCAAACTGCTCGCGACCTTGGCCGGGCACGGCGCGGCGGTGACAGGCATCGCGTTCCTGCCGAACGATCGACTCGCGTCGTCCGGCGGCGACAAACTCGTGAAACTTTGGGACGCGAAGGCGGGCAAGCCGATCCGCGACCTCGCCGGCCATACGTCCGCCGTGCTCGCCGTCGCCGCCGAAAATTCCACGCTCGTTTCGGGCGGCATCGACAAGACAGTGAAAGGCTGGGACATCGAATCGGGCAAACCGACATGGTCCTGGACGGGACGGTCCGCCGTCGCTTCTCTTGCGATCCGCAAGGGAGGCAAACAGATCGCCGTCGGCACCGCCGACGGCTGGCTGACGATCCTCGACCTCGCTGGCGGCTCGCCGAAGCCGATCGGAAGCGGCCAGCAAGCCCATGTCGCCGGAGTGGCCTCCGTCGCCTACAGCGCCGACGGCACGAAACTCGCGACCGTCGGTGGCGATGGCAAGTTCACCATCTGGACCGTCGGCGACGACGGCACGCCCACCGCCCGCACCAACACGGACGGCAAGAAGCCCGTCGGGGCCGCCGTCGCCCTTTCGGCCGTGGCCTTTTCCGCCGACGGCAAACTCGCCGCCTCCGCCGGCGCGGATATGGCCGTGCACGTTTGGGACACGAACACCGGCGCGGAGGTCCGCACCTTGCGTGCCCATGCCGATTGGGTCACGGCCCTCGCGTTTCATCCCTCCGGCGAGCGCCTGCTTTCCGTCGGCGTGGACAAGTCCGCCCGCGTCTTCGAATTGAGCAAGGCCGAGGAGACCGCTCGCATCGGGCATGCCAAGTCCGCCCGCTCCGTCGCGGTCAGCCGCGATGGCCGCCTGATCATTTCCGGGTCCGACGATACCACCGCGAAAATCTGGGACCTCGCTACCGGCAAGGAAATCGCCACGCTCAGCGGGTCCGGGCAGGCGATCTTTTCCACCGCGTTCGTTGGCCCCGACCGCGTCGCCACCGGCGGAGAGGACATGCGGTTCCGGCTCTGGTCCACCAACCCGCCCAAAGTCGAAACCAACACCGACCTCGGCAACATCTACGTGCTCATTCCCTCGATCGACGGCAAACGCATCGGCGTCTGGTCCCGCGATACGCAAGGCAAGGACAGCTATCACCTCGTGAATGTCGACGGAAGCAAAGGCCCCGATCCGATTATCGAGTCCGACCGAAAAGGTTTGGGCTGCGTGACCTTCTCGGGCGATCTCGCCTGGATCGTGTCCGGAGATGAAGAAGGCAAGATCCGCATCTGGGATGCGGCGAAGCGGATGCCGATCGGCGCGGATTGGCCGATCCACACCAAGCGCGTGGCCGACGTGGCCGTGACGAGCGACCGCAAGGCGATCCTCGCCGTCGACGAGGAGGGTACGGTCAAAGTCGCCAATGCCGAGAAGCGGGAAACGACGGCGACGGTGAAGACCGGCGTCGTCGGAATCGCCGGCATCATGGTCGCACCGACCGGCGACAAGTTCGCAGTGTTCGGCACCGAAGGTGAAATCAAGTCGTTCGACCTGACCGGCAAGGAATTGCGTTCCTGGCAGATGCCCACGGGCGTGAACGGTGTGGCGTTCACCACGGACGGAAAGAAACTGATCGCCGCGAACGCCGACGGCACGCTCGCGGTGCTCGTCCTACCTTAACCGGCATCGGTCTTCGGTTCGTCCTTCCGCATCCGCCGGCCGAGAGCCGCGGCCGCCAGGCCGATCCCCGCGAGTGCGAGCGTGCCCGGTTCCGGAACGCGATTCGGCGGGTTCACCACCGGCGGACACGAACACGGCGGCGGTGGGACCACCGGCGGCACGAACGGCGGCGGCGACACCGGCGGCACCACGACCGGCGGCGGCGACACCGGCGGCACGACCGTCACGCGGTTGGGCGTGTTGGGCACCGGCGGGAAGAACGCGGCCGCCGGCTGAGAACAAATCGTAAACGCCGTGCCCACGATCCCCGCGGGTATGACGGTCCGCAACCAGTCGTTCCATTCCGATGCCATGGCCCAATCCCCGGCGCAGTTCAGGTGCTGCGGATAACATCGGCAATCTGCGGATCGACTCTGGAACCAATTCGCCGGACTGTTCGGATTCTCCGAACCCCGACGGTTGCTCGTATTCCGCCGTTTGAGCGAATTGCCCGGCCGCCGGCGAAAAGGACGAGGTCTGCGAAGGCCATGAAAGACAATTCGATTACGGTCGATGGGGAGAAATAGCCGAACGAGAAGAGAGAGCAGGATCTCCGGATCGGGATCGCTGCGCCGGCGAACGAATCGCCGAACGGGTCGAATGTCAGGAGGACTTACTCCCATGCGTCGTCTTCTCGCGGCCGGTCTCGGTTGCGGCCTGGCTCTCACCCCGGCCCTCGCTCAAGCCCAATCGCCCCCGCGTTCGCCCGTGCGCCTCGTGGGTGTCCGCTCGACCGACGAACCACTCCTTCTGGTGCGCGCGCAATCCGGCACCACGCCGATGCCCATGCCGATGCCCGGCACGCCGATCGCCGGCACGCCCAAACCGATGCCCGGCGCATCGGTACCGTCGCCGATGCCGGGCGGACCGCCACCCGTGCAACTCGGCATGCCCACGCCGTTCGGCAGCGGACCGGTCGTGACCGACGGCACGGTTCCGCCAGGCTCGGCGTTCGGCCCTGCGTACTCCTTCGCGCCCGAAGCGGCTTACCCTGGCTACGGCCAGCCCGGTGGATACCCGCAACCGGTCGGGCCGGAAGCCTACGGCTCCGGCGGTTTCCCCCAACTCGATTCGCCCCTCTACGAGGGTTGCCAGACCGCGCCCGGCTACGGATATGAAGGCGGTTACGGCGGATACGAATACGGCGGCCCCCAATTCGCGGGAATCCTCGGCTCCTACGGGCCGAACTGTCGCCCCGGACGCTGGTCTTTCTCCGCCGAATACCTGCTTTGGTTCACCAAGAGTGCCCGGTTCCCCGCGCTGCTCTCGACCAGCTCGGCCGGATTCAACGGCATCCTCGGCACCGGCGATTCCCGCACGATTCTTGGCGACGGCCCCTTCGGCGACACGCTCCATCATGGTGGCCGGTTCGGCTTCAACCGACGCATCGGGGGCGGCGATCGCTGGAGCCTCGACGGCAGCGTGTTCTTCCTCGGCAACGCCAGCGAGGAGTTCCGCGCCACGAGCAACCAATTCCCCGTACTGGCGAGACCGTTCACGAACGCCAACCAGAACATCCCGTTCGCGCAGGTCCTGGCGTCGCCCGGACTCTCCACCGGGGCCGCTTCCGTCAATTTCGAAAACATGGTCTGGGGCGCGGAAATGAACCTGCGCCGCCGACTCGGCGGACAGGCGTGCTCGCGATACGACTTCCTCTTCGGCTTCCGGTACATGAACCTGTCGGAAGAACTGGCGATTTCGGAGTCGTTCGCGCGGACGGCGAACTCGCCGCCGTCGATCGGCGTGCCGACCGCGGTATCCGGCACGGTCGACGACGTCTTCCGGACCGAGAACCACTTCTACGGCGGCACGGTCGGGCTGTCGCGCGAACGTCGCCGCGGCCGGTGGTTCACGAGCCTCACGGGCAAGATCTCGCTCGGCCAGGTGGAACAGGAAGCCACCATCCAGGGCGCGCAGACCGTCGTTTTCAGCAACGGATCGACGGGACAATACACCGGCGGCTTGCTGGCCGTCCCGGGCAACATCGGCACCTTCTCGCAGCGCAAGTTCGCGGTGGTACCCGAGCTGGCATTCAACGTGGGCGTGCAACTGACGCCCCGATGCCGCGCCTTCGTGGGTTACAATTTCCTCTACATCAACAGCGTCCTGCGGCCGGGGCAACAGATCGATCCGACGATCGACGTGACGCGCATCCCCAACTTCCCGGTGGCGAACGTGACGGCCCTGCCGATCGCGAAGCCGACGGTGCCGCTAAAGGACTCCGACTTCTTTGCCCAGGGCGTCAGCTTCGGCTTCCAGTGGCACTGGTAAGCGCGGGTCGAAACCGTGGCCGGACCGTCGCAAGACGGTCCGGCTTTTTTTACGCGCCCCGCGAGGCGATCCCGTTTTGATTTCGCGATCCGGTCCGTTAAAATGCCACTTCCTTTGGTGGATTCCGAATGGATCGGCTCTGGGCACCCTGGCGACTGGACTACGCCGCACAGCCGAAGGCTCCGGTAGATGCCGGTTGTTTCGTCTGTCGTGCCGCGGCCGCGAACGATCGCGAGCACCTGGTCGTGTACCAGACGGAGCAGATCGTCGTGATCCTGAACCGCTACCCGTACAATAACGGGCACTTGTTGGTCTGCCCGCGTGCCCACAAGGCAGACCCGCACGAACTGACCGACGGCGAAACCTTGGAATTGCAGCGGATCCTTCAACGAATGATGGCGGCGCTGCAAACAACCATCAAGCCGGACGGTTTCAATGTCGGATTGAACCTCGGCCGAGCGGCCGGCGCGGGCGTCCCCGGCCACCTGCACTGGCACGTTGTGCCGCGATGGTCGGGCGATGTGAACTTCATGCCCGTCCTCGCCGACACGAAAGTCATCGTTCAATCGCTCGAATCGCTCCATGAGATTCTGTCGCGGGAACTGAGCGGCCGATGACGACACCTCCATCCGACTGGATCGAATTCGAGGATCGCTGGCTTGCGCCGTACGCGATGCGAACGACGGCTTCGCGCGGCCGCCGATACCCCGAACCTCCTCATCCGTTCCGCACCGCGTTCCAACGCGATCGCGAACGGATCGTGCACAGTTCCGCGTTCCGCCGCATGACCGGCAAGACGCAGGTCCTCGTCGCCTCCGTCAACGACCATCACCGCACACGGCTGACGCATACGCTGGAGGTCACGCAGGTCGCCCGGACCGCGGCGCGGCGCCTGCGGCTGAACGAGGACCTCGTCGAGGCGATCGCGCTCGCGCACGACATCGGGCATCCTCCCTTCGGGCACGCCGGCGAGCAGGCCCTCAGCGAGTGTCTCCGCGATCACGGGGGGTTCAACCATAACCTCTACGGCCTACGCCGCGTTGACGAACTCGAGGAACGCTATCCCGAGTTTCCGGGCCTCAACCTGACCTACGAACTCCGCGAGGCGTTCGTGCAACATGGTCAGATGCGCGACGGGCCGGAAGCCGCCGAATTCCGCGACGCCGGTGCCCCCCTGATCGAAGCCCAACTCGTTGACCTTGTCGACAGCATCGCCTACGACACGCACGACGTGGACGATGCGCTCGAGATCGGATTCGTGTCCGAATCCGACCTGGACGACGTGGAATTCTGGCGTCGGACGGTCGCAACGGTTCACGCCCGTTACGCTGATCTCAAGGGAAAACCGCTTCGGACCGCCGTGGTGCGGGAGTTGCTGGCCGCGCAGGTGAACGACCTTTTGGAAGAAACCGCCCGACGGTTGAACCGCGAGGGTATTCAAAGCGTCCAAGACGTGCGACGGGCGCAGACGCCGCTGGTGGGGCTGAGTCTGGAAATGGAACTGCTCAAGCGCGGGCTGGAGCGGTTTCTCCGCGACCGGGTCTATCGCCACCATCGCGTACTGCGGATGACGGCGAACGGCAAACGGATCCTGCGGTTGCTTTTTGAAGAACTGGTTCGGACCCCGGAACTACTCCCCGAACGGCCGTTCCGCCGTTGGTCCGGAACCGACGCCAATCGCCCGCCGGTACCGATTGAACGCGTCGTCGGGGATTATCTGGCCGGAATGACCGACCGTTACGCCCAGCGCGAATATCGGCGATTGTTCCATCCTTCGATCGACTTGTGACCGCACTCTCCGAGGTAACCATGCTCCTCCTGCTCTTGCGCATATGTTTCGTCGTTCTGCTCCTCGGTACGTCGATCTTCGCCTTCGTTGTCCTCAACGAACACCCGACCGATCCCGACGCCGAGCCGCAAACCAGCACGATCCTGGGCGCCCTGTTCGGCGCGGCCATGATGCTCGGCATCGGCGGCGTCGTGATGTACACGGACCTGCGCGAACGCGAGAAGGACATCCGCGTGATCACCTCGCTGTTCTTCGGCCTGCTCCTTGGATTGCTGATCGGCTGGCAGATCTCCTTCACGGCGGAGCCGATCGTTCGTTCGCTTTGCAACGGTTATCTGGAGCATACGCAGCGGCGCATGGTGGATTTGTCGCGCCTGCTGATCATGCTGATTTGTTCGTATGCGGCGATTTCCCTGCTCCTGCAGACCAAGGACGAGTTTCGCTTCCTGATCCCCTATGTCGAATTTTCCAAACAGGTGAAGGGCGGACGGGCGCTGGTTCTGGATACCAGCGTGATCATCGATGGCCGAATCGCGGATGTGTGCGATACTCGAATCATCGACACGAAGCTGGTCGTTCCCAAATTCGTCCTGAACGAATTGCAGGCCATCGCCGATAGCGGCGACAAGATGAAGCGGAACCGCGGCAAGCGCGGGTTGGACATTCTGAAACGACTTCAGAACAACGCCAAGATCGAACTGGTCGTCCAGGACAGTGTCGGCGAAGTCAAAGCCGGCGAAAAAGTGAAGGTCGACGAGCGGCTCGTGCTGTTCGCCAAGGCAATCGGCGGACGGGTGGTCACCAACGACTTGAATCTCAACAAGATCGCCCAGCTGCAAGGCGTTGACGTCGTCAACCTGAACGAAGTCGCGAACTCGCTAAAGACCGTGGCCCTGCCCGGCGAGTATTTGCAACTGCGGATCGCCAAGGCCGGCGACCAACCCGGCCAGGGCGTCGGCTACCTCGACGACGGCACGATGGTCGTCATCGAACAGGGCCGCGGGCAGATTGGCAACGAAGTCTCGATCGTCGTAACGAGCGTCCACCAGACGGCGGCGGGGCGGATGATCTTCGGACGGATCGAAAGCCGGCCCTCCGGCAACTTCGTTCCAGTCGGATCCAGTGGCAGTTACCAACCGGTCGCAGCCACCGGCAACACAAGCGCGACGCACAAACCGTTGCCGTCGTCCGAAACGCCCGGTCCCAGCGTACCGGTTCGACCGACGCCGGAACCGCCCAAGTCGTGATCGAATGCCGTATCGAGGGAGGAACCCACGGCTCGGCCGTGGGTTTTTTCGTTGAGGAGGTTGGATATGACTCTGCGAATGTGGTTTGTCGTTGGAACCGGACTGACCTTGCTTGGTATCGGAGTGGGGAATTCCGCCGATCCGCCGAAAGCGACGCCCGCCAAAGGCTTCGACGACTCCGCGCTGGTCGAACGCGTCATAGCCGCCCGCAAGGAATACCAGAACTCGCTCGTCAGCCTCTACGAACACTACGCCCGGATCGGCGACAAGGAACGCGCCCGCTGGGTGGAGGAGGAATTGAAAGCGTACCACCTGATGAACAAGCCATCGTACCGGTTGGACATCCAGGATGTGCCGCCGGCGACGCTCGAGGCGAAGGTGAACCGACCGGAGGCCAACAATCTGTATCGCATCGCGAAGGAGTACAAGGGCAAGGGCACCGGTTCGGAGTACACGCTGAACCAGCGGCGGGCGGAGATCGTGTTTCAGGAGTTGCTGGCGAAATATCCGGATAGCGACAAGATCGCGGACGTGGCCTACGAACTGGGCGAACTCTACGAGAGCCGGTCCTTCCACCAGTACAACCGGGCCGCCGCGTACTTCGAACGCGCGTATCAATGGCGGAAAGGGAGCGGCACCGACGCCCGACTCCGTGCGGCGCGGCTCTACGACAAGCAACTCGGCGAACGCAGCAAGGCCATCGAGTTGTACCGCGACGTGATGCTCAACGACGCGGACAAGGACCGGATGAAGGAGGCCGAACGGCGTCTGGCGGAGCTCACCAGCACCCGGAAATAGGGCCGCCCCTACAATGCTCCCATGTCGTCGCACTCGCTCCGCCGGTATGCCTTGCTCGCCATCGCCACCGCGGTCGCCACGATCGGCATGAAATCGGCCGCGAGCGTTCTCACCGGATCGGTGGGGCTGTTCTCCGACGCTCTCGAATCCGGCGTCAACCTCTTGGCGGCCGTGACGGCATACTTCTCGCTCTGGTATGCCGCCCGGCCCGCCGACGAAAACCATACGTACGGCCACCAAAAGATCGAATTCTTCGCCAGTGGACTCGAAGGATTGCTGATCCTGCTCGCCGGCATCGGCACGATCGTCTACGCCCTCGATCGCATCGTCGAACCCCACCCGCTGCGCGATTTGCAACTGGGTACCGGCATTGCGATCGCCGCGGCGGCGCTGAACCTCGTCGTGGCCCGAATCCTCCTCAGCGTCGGGCGCCGCTCGCGGTCGATCGTCCTGGAATCGGACGGGCACCACCTGATGACCGACGTGTACACGTCCGCCGCCGTCGTGGGTGGACTGGTGCTCGTCGCCCTCACGGGGGCGACCTATCTCGATCCGATCCTCGCGATCGCCGTCGCGCTGCACATCCTGGTCACCGGCTTCCGGCTCATGCGCCGATCCTTCAATGGCCTGATGGATCACGCCCTGTCGCCGGAGGAGCAAGGCCGGCTGCGCGCCGCGATCCGCGCGGCCCTGCCCGCCGGCACGGATTTCCACGCCTTGCGGACCCGGCAGGCCGGAGCGAAGATCTTCGCGGAGTTCCATCTCCTCGTCTCCGGGGATGCGACCGTGCGCGCCGCGCACGAACTGGCGCACCGGGTGGAGGATGCCCTGCGGGGTACGGAACCGAACCTGGCCGTCACGATCCATATCGAACCGATCGACGAAGCCTCGTCGTGGGAAGCGGTGGAACTGGCCCGACTTGGCGAAGCCGAGGCGCCCGCGGAGACCCGGCCGTGATCGGACTTTTCGACGAACCGGCCGTTCGAACAGTCGCACTGGGTACGGCGGCGATCGGCGCGCTTGCCGGATTCATTGGTACATTCGCCGTCGTCCGCCGCCAGAGCCTGCTCGGCGATGCGATCTCCCATGCGGCCTTGCCCGGCCTCGCACTCGCCTTTCTGCTGGGTGCCCGTTCGCCGATCGTCTTGATCGCCGGGGCCGCAGTCGCCGGGTGGATCGCGATTGCGCTCGTCGCCGGGTTGGTCCGTGGCCGGCACGCGAGCTTCGACACCGCGCTCGGCGGGGCGCTCGCGGTCTTCTTCGGAATCGGTTTGGCCCTGCTGACCGCCATCCAGAAACACATACCCGATGCGACCCGGCACGGATTGGACCGGTATCTCTTCGGCCAAGCGGCGATTATGGACGAGACCGACGTCCGGGTTGTCGCCGCGGTCGGACTCATTTCACTCGGCATCGTGCTTGCCCTCTGGAAGCCGATCCAACTCCTCTGCTTCGATCCCGATTTCGCGGCTGTTCAAGGCTGGCCGATCCGCCGGCTGGATGCGTTGCTCGCCGCACTCGTCGTGGTCGCCACGGTGACGGGGCTACAGGCGGTCGGGGTCGTCCTCATGAGTTCGCTGCTGGTGGCACCCGCCGTCGCGGCCCGGCAATGGCTCAACCGGCTCGGCCCCATGGCAGCCCTCGCCGCCGCATTCGGCGGGATTGCCGGGTTCGCCGGCACGATCGGCAGCCACCTGCTGTCCAAGGATAACCGCACCGTGCCCACCGGACCGGTGATCGTTCTCGTCGCCACGGCCCTCGTCGCAATCTCGTTGGCACGATCGCTTTTCGCTCGCCGCGTCATCGCCCCGGCGGGGGCGACATCATGATCGACACGATGCTCGTGATGGCGGCGGTGGCGGCGGCGTGCGCCGTACCCGGCGTTTTCCTCGTGCTGAGAAAAATGGTCCTCGTCGGCGACGCGATGAGCCACGTGCTGCTCCTCGGCATCGTGCTGGCGTTCTTCGTTGTGCGCGATCCGGCGTCGCCGGCCTTGTTCTTCGGCGCCGCTATCGCCGGCGTCGTCACCGTCGCACTCGTCGAACTGCTCCAGCGCACACGCCTGCTCAAGGAGGACGCCGCGATCGGGCTTGTCTTCCCGGCGCTGTTCAGCATCGGCACGCTGCTCGCCTCCATGTATCTGCGCAATACGCACCTGGACGTCGATCGCGTGCTGCTCGGCTCGGCCGAACTCGCCTATCTGGATCGCTTCACGATTGCCGGGCGGGACCTTGGACCGCGCGGCTTTGCCGTTCCCGCCTTCGTATTCCTCGCAACGGTGATCCTGGTTGCTGTCGCCTACAAGGAATTGAAACTCGTCACCTTCGATCCCGGGCTGGCCGCGATGCTCGGATTCAAGCCCGCGTTCGTCCACTACGCCCTGATGCTCGGGGTCTCGCTCACGACCGTCGCCGCCTTCGACGCCGTCGGGCCGGTCCTTGTTCTTGCCTTTTTCGCCGTACCACCCGCTGCCGCCCGATTACTGACCAATCGCCTTTCGATCTTGCTGGTGCTGAGCGTCGCGATCGCGGTGTCCGCCGCCCTCGCCGGAACCTGGCTGGCATTCCGGCTGGACATCACCACCGCCGGGACGGTTTGCACCGTGCTCGGGACGTTTTTCGCCCTGACGGTCCTGTTGGCGCCGGAGCGCGGCCTCATCGCCGAACTCCTCCGCCGGCGGCGGTTGATCCGGGAACTCCACGGCACCTTGCTCCTCGTGCACTTGCACCGGCACGAGGGCACGCCCGCGGAAGCGGAAGAATCCAGACGAGACGGGTTAGAAGCACATTTGAACTGGAGTCGGGAACAGACCGATCGCGTGTCGCGCCGTGCGCAGGCCGAAGGGTGGATTGTGGCCCTGGGCGACTTCTGGAAGTTGACCGAGGCCGGCCGGGATCGGGCGAAGGCGGCCGGGACGTAAGGAATCAATCCGAACCGCCGAGGGCGTCCATGGCTTCGCGGCGCGTGTCGTAAAGTGCCCAGAGCGTGTCGAGTGCGGTGGTCTTGAGCAACTCGCGAATGCGATCGTTCACACCGGCGAGCACGAGTTCGCCCCCCTGCTGCTTGACGGGCAGGTGGCAGCGCAGCAGGAACGCGATGAACGCGGAACCGAAATACCGCACCCCGGAGAGATCGACGATCAGGTTCGTCGGCGGATCCTCTTTGAGCGGGGCCAGGACCATCTGTGCGGCGGTGTTGATCGCCGTATCGGAGAGGTGTTCGACCTCCGGAGACGGCACCAGCACGGCCATGTCGCCGTGGCGCTTCACCTGGAAATATTCGTTCGCCAGTTGTTGGGGCGATTTCGATTCGGTGTTCATGGTGTCGATCCCTCGCGATTCAACCGTTCACGGTAAACGGAACGAGCGGGCGGTTCAAGCATTTCCCGCCGTTACCGATACGATCAATCCTTCGAGGAGGTTCGCCATGCGGTTGGAAACCTCGCCGCGACCGGCTACTTCCTGCACCTCGGAATGGGCCAGCGCCCCCGCCGCCAGGCCGGCGGCCTTGTTCGTGATGCACGAAATCGCCGCCACTTCCAGCCCGAGTTCCGCAGCGGCCTCCGCCTCTTTCGCCGTGGACATCCCGACCGCGTCCGCCCCCATCGCCCGCAGGGCGCGGATCTCCGCCGGCGTTTCGTACGTCGGCCCCGTCAGCGCCGCATAGACGCCCGCGAACAACTTCATCCGCTCGACCAGTCGCGGCGAATACGGCACCGCGATCTCCGGCGACTTCCACGCGTCGGCGTCCAGGAGTTTGAGGTGCCCCCGAATCGCCATCAGGTCGCCGGGGTTCAAGGCATCGTGGATACCCCCGGCCGCATTCGTTAGGATCAGGAACTGCACACCAAGATCCGCCGCGAGCCGAACCGGCGCGGTCGCGCGGTCCCAGGTGTGCCCTTCGTAGTAGTGCATCCGCCCCTGGAAGACGAGCACGCCGACGCCGGCCCAATCGCCGAGCACCGCTCGGCCGCCGTGACCGTGCACGGTCGGCGCGGCGAAACCGGGAATCTCCGCGAAACGGATTTCCGCGACGGGCCGCACGCGATCGACCACCGCGCCCAGCCCGGAACCCAGCACGATGGCAACACGTGGCCGTTGACTCGCAGCCGTTCGCTGAAACGCTTCGAATTGGGTGAGGCTCATTTTCGCTTGAACCGAACGTCGTCCACGTTCAGGCCCTTGAGACGCAATTCGATCGGTTTGCCGTACTCGTCGAGAGTGAACTGGACGCCGATGCTCGGCCAGCGGTTCGTCGGATCGACGCCGCGGAACGTCGTGTACTGCCAGTATTCCAGTTCGTACGAGAAGTTGGTCCAGGTCAGTTTCTGCTTCCCGTCGACCGTCTTGATGGTGACGGGGGCATAGAGCGAATCTTCGAATGTTCCGTCGAAGTTCGCGAGCGGGACCGGCGGCTTCGCGTCTTTCAGCCGTTTCGATTCATCGAACTTCACACCGGCGACCTGGGTACCGGCCGCGGCCATCCACATCAGCAACGACGTACCATCGACGCGATCGGTGGTGACTTCCCGACCGAGATAGCGGTCAAGGGTATCGAAGAGGATCGCGGCCGGGAGCGTCGATTGGCCGAGGTTGGCGAGAACGACGATTCCGAGTTTTTCTTCCGGCATCAAGCCGACCTGGGCGGTCATGCCGTCGACGTTGCCGCCGTGCTCGATCAGGGTCCGGCCGGCGTAATCGCTGAGAAACCAGCCCAGCCCGTAATGGGACGATTTCGCATCCGGGTTGAAGAGTGCGCCGAGACCAGCCCCCTTCGGCACGATCGTCTGGGGCGTATGCATTTCGTTGAAAACCGCGGTTTTGAGAAGTCGCTTATCCCCGGCCTTGCCGCGGGAGAGTTGGAACTGCACGTACTTGGCCATGTCCGCGACCGACGAATTGACGGACCCCGCAGGTCCGATCGGATCGGCGTTCAGCCACGCCACGGGGCCGGGAATGCCTTTCTTCCGCTCGTGCGGCGTCGCGATATTGCCGCCCTTCGCGAATTTCGCGATGCTCGTGTTGGTCGACGACATTCCCAGCGGGACGAGCAACTTTTCGGCGACGAGATCATCCCACGATTTCCCACCGACCTTCGCGACGGCCTCGCCCGCCGCCATGTACAGAATGTTGTTGTAAAGGAACCCCGAACGCAACCCGAGCGACGGATCCATCAAGCGGATCTTGCCCATCAGTTCGATCCGGTCGAGATTCGCACCGTACCAGACCATGTCGTAGCGGCCCAACCCGACGCGGTGGGCCAGACAATCGCGCAACCGGACTTCGCGGGACAATTGGCCGTCCTTGAACTCGAAGCTGCGAAGTTCGTCCCGGATGCGCAGGTCCCAACCGATCTTGCAATCGTCGACGAGGCGGGCCGCGAGCGCCGCGGTGAACGACTTGCTGACGGAACCGATGGCAAAAAGCGTCTGTTCCGTGACCGGCTCGGGCTTGCCCTTCTCGCGCACGCCGTAGCCCTTGGATAGGACAACCTTCCCGTCCTTCACAATCGCAATTCCCAGGCCGGGTACGGCGTGGAGTTTCATGGCGCGCCGGATCGCGTCGTCGAATCCTTCGAGCGGATCGGCGGCGGGCAGGGATTGCCCCATCCAAGCGACGGCTATCAGCGAAACGAGGCGGATCGTCATGGAGTCCCTCAATCCCATTCGGGCGGCGGGGGCGGCGGCAACACGGGAGCCGTCTGTTGAAAAATCGTCTGGAAGATCGCGTTCTTCAGGGTCATCGGGATGGCGGCCGGCGGCGACATCAACTTGAACTCCGCCGACTCGACCGCCGGATCGTCGAGTTTCGTCCGGAAGCCGATCTTCCACGTCACCTCGCCATTCGCCTGCGGGGTATAGGTGATTTCGACGTGGGCCTTTTTGTCGTCCGGATTCTTGACAAACGCGATGAGGGTCGGGCCGACGTAAAGGCCGAGGGCATCGGCGATTTCGGTGCGAAGCTGATTCTGCCGGGCGTCGCGGCCGTCGAGTTCGCCTTGTTCGAGCACCTGGATCGACACCACCGCTTGGGGTGCGTCCTTCAGGCTCTCGAGCAGCGCGGCAAAGGCTTCACGCACCGGCGTCTGCGGGTCTGCGGGAATCCCCTTCACTTTCGCTATCGGGGGATCATAGTACGCGGCGAGGAGTCGTTTCGCCTCCTCACGATGTTGCGTATTGCGTTCGTCCATGAGGTAGCCGCGCAGCCCCGGCGCGCCGCCTTCCTTTGCAGTCGAGAAGTTTCCGCTATCACGCATCGGCTTGAAGACGAGCGTGCCGAAAAGAAAGATGATCGCCGCCGAGCCGAAGGCGACCAGCAAACGCAACGGCGGCCCTCCGCCGCCTTCGTTCCGCGGCTGCTCGGGAACGAAATCCACCTTGAGGTGCGCCGAGTCCTTCGAGATGGGATACCCGCCCTCGACGGCCATGTGCTTCGCGACGCCGCCGAGGTCCGCCGTCGTGAGTTTCTGCCATTTCGGATCATCGTTCTCTTCGAGGTCGAGGATCGCGTGGTAATACCGTTCGACGAGTTCGGCCCGTGCGGCGCGGGCAATCGGGACGAAGTATTTCGCACCTTCGAGCGCGAAGAGAATGCCGGTCGGTTTGGCGGCGACCTTTTGAAAGCTGGCGATCTCGACGACCTTTACTTCGTCGCCGGCGACCTGATAGACGTGCGTGGGGTCGAAGTAGACGAAGTTGCCGTGGAATCGGTTACCGGATCCGGCCATCAGTTCGCGCAGGCCGAACCAGGTGAGCCAGCCGCCGAGGAGGCAGAGGCCGGCGAGAAGCATCGCGGCGGCATAGGCGTCCTTGTTCGAGTTGAACGCCCAAATGATGCCAACGAGGATAAGGATCGGCCCGACAGCGATCGCCACCTTGCCCCACGGGCTGGGATCGCCTTCGACGTAAATGCCGGGGCAACGCTTGCCATACGCCTTGTGGACGCCGCGCAGATATTCCTGCGTGTCGGGATCGAGTTGCTGGAACCGGCAGGTGGTCTGGCGCATGGATGGCCCCGCGGACGAATACGGCACCGGCAATCCTAACGTCTCGCAACGGGCCGCGAAAGGGTCTACCGAACCTCCGACCGCTATAATGTGGGCACCCGCCTACGGAATTCCCGATTGCAATCGTCTCGAATCCTGCTTAGACTAATATCTACGGAAACCGGAGATATTCCATGACCGACGGCTCCCGCCAGTTCTGCCGCCGTACCCGCCGCGAATTCCTCTGGGATTCCGGAGCGAAATTCCCCGCGCTCGCCATGACTGGGATGCTCGCCAATGACGGATTCTTCGCCTCCGCGAACGAGACCAAGAAACCGAGTACGTCCCTCCTGAACCCGATGGCGGTCAAGCCGCCGATGTTCCCGGCGAAGGCAAAGTCGGTCATCTTCATCTTTTGCTACGGCGGACCGAGCCATATCGACACCTTCGACTACAAGCCTTACCTGGTCGGCAAGGACAACAAGACGGTGCCGATCAAGACCTTCGGCCGGGGCGGGAAGAAGAACGAGGGCCGCATCGTCGAACCTCGCTGGAAGTTCAAGCAGTACGGCCAGAGCGGGGCGTGGGTCAGCGACCTGTTCCCGCATCTGTCCACGTGCGTCGACGACATCGCCTTCATCAAGAGCATGTACGCCGAAAGCCCGATCCACGGCTCGGCCTTGCTCATGATGAACGCCGGCCGACTCCTCTCCGGCAACCCCTGCCTCGGCAGTTGGGTCACTTACGGCCTCGGCAGCGAGAACCAGAACCTTCCCGGCTTTGTCGTCATGCTCGACAACTCCGGCGGACCGATCAGCGGCCCCAAGAATTGGAGCAGCGGCTACATGCCCGCCGCTTACCAGGGGGTCACGCTCAAGGCGTCCGGCACGCCGATCTTCGACCTCAAGCCGCCGGAAGGAATGACCCGCGAGCAGCAGCGGACACTTCTCGACCGATTGAAGGAGAAGAACGAGGAGCACCTCGCGAGCCGGGCGGATAACAGCGAACTGGCGGCCCGCATCGCCAGCTACGAACTCGCGTACAAGATGCAGCAGCACGCCCCGGAAGCGGTCGACTTCACGCAGGAGACGAAGGAGACCAAGGACCTCTACGGCATCGACGGCACGCGCACGGAGGACTTCGGCAAGAAGATGCTCCTCGCACGACGGCTCGTCGAACGCGGCGTGCGGTTCGTGCAGGTCTACAGCGGCGGGGCGCACAACGACGAGAATTGGGACGCCCACACCGACATCGCCAAGAACCACAACAAGCACGCCGGCGACATCGACAAGCCGGTAACGGGGCTACTAAAGGACCTGAAGCGCCGCGGCCTGCTTGACAGCACCATCGTGATCTGGGGCGGCGAGTTCGGCCGGCAACCGACCGCCGAGTACGCCAGCGGCACGGGTCGGGACCACAACAGCTACGGCTTCACGATGTGGATGGCCGGCGGCGGTATCAAGGGCGGCGTCTCCGTCGGCCAGACCGATGAGTTCGGCAACAATGCCGTCGAGAACCGCTACCACGTCAAGAACCTGCACGCCACCGTGCTGCACCAGATGGGTCTGGACCCGAACAAGCTCAGCTACTTCTACGGCGGCCTCGACCAGAAGCTCGTCGGTGTCGAAGGCGCCGAGCCGATCAAGCAGGTGATCTGATTCCGGACTTCCGCCGGATCGCTTCGGCCGCGCGATACGCGCGGCCGATCTCGTTCTCCAGGTCGGCGATCATCACATCGCGTTTCATCCCTTTCCAGCGATCGGGTGGGATCGGCTTTCCGACATGCACGGCCACGGCCTTGCCGTTCGGCGGAAACATCAGCGGTGCCACGCCCGGCAGCAACTCCGTCCGCGGCCAGAACTCGAACGCCCCGGCCAACCCGACCGGCACGACCGGGACCTTCGCCTTTTCGATCAGAAGCGTCACACCCGGCTTGAACGGGTTCATCCGACCGGTGAAGGTCCGCTCCCCTTCCGGGAACACCAGCACGGCGCGGCCCTGCTCCAGGCACTCGAGCACGGCTCGAATGCCGTCGCGGGCGTTGTCCTTGTCGATCGGCACGGCGCCGTAGGTGCGGATGAGGCGATCGAAGAGGCCGCCCTTGAAAAGGGAACTCCGCGCCAGGAACGCGAGCGGCCGACCGGCGGCGAGCGAGACGAAGATCGGGTCGAGGAAGCACTGGTGGTTCGCCAGCACGAGTGCCGGGCCGGAACGCGGGAAGTGCTCCCGCCCCGAGGCGCGATAGCTCGCCCCGAGCGTGAGCGACCAGAAGACGGCCCAGTAGTGCGCGTCGTAGATCAGCCGCCCGGCCGGGCCTTCGAACGGTATCGCCGCACCGCGTCCCACAATTGATCCACCACCGCGTCGAGGGTCAGGCTGGAAGTATCAATGTCGATAGCGTCGGGGGCTTTGGCAAGCGGGTCGAGCGGGCGATTCGTGTCCTGGTCGTCCCGCGCGCGAATCTGCGCGAGCAGTTCCTCCCGATCGGCCTGTTCGCCTTTCGCCCGCAGTTGCCCGAGCCGGCGGTCGGCGCGGACCTCGGCGCTGGCGTGCAGGAAGAACTTCACCTCGGCGTGCGGGAAGACGCTCGTCCCCTGGTCGCGCCCCTCGCAGACGAAATCGCCGGCCGACGCGATCCGGCGCTGCTCCGCCTTCAGGGGCGTTCGCACTTCGGGGAACGTTGCGACGCGGCTGGCGACCGGCCCCATCGCGGCCGTGAAAAGGTGCTCCGTCAGGTCTTCGCCATTGGCGATCACGCGGTCGTGAGGCATCTCGAAGGCGAGCGCCGCTACGAGATCGCCGATCCGCGCCGCGTCGCGTGGTTCGGCGTATGGATCGATGCCGGCCCGCAGCAGCAGGAAGCCGGCGGCGCGGTACATCGCGCCGGTATTGAGCAGGCGGAAGCCGAGCCGTTCGGCCAGCGCGTGCGCCGCCGCCGTCTTGCCCGACCCCGCCGAACCATCGATGGTGACGATCATGCCTTGTTTCCGTGGTGTCGTGTTTTTTTGTGGTAATCAGCGCAGGCATACAAGTAGAATCCGTGATGTTCCGATGAAGCTCCGAGGATTCCGCCATGACTCTCCCGCACCGGCTGCTCGGCCTCGCCGCCGTCACCCTCCTCGCCGCGCCGTCACCCGCGCAGCAGCTTTCTGCCGACGCCAAATCGAAAGTGATGGCCGCCACCGCCTTCATCCAAGGGAAGAAGGGCCACGGTTCCGGCTTCGTGGTGAAACCCGGGGTCTTCGCCACCAACGCCCACGTCGTGCGGGACGAGATCATCGACGACGTCCGCGCCCGCTTCATCGACGCCGAGGGGAACGAGAAAAAATTCGCGGTGAAACTGTTATCCATCGACAAGGCGCGCGACCTCGCGCTGCTCTGGGCGAAGGAGTTGCCGGGCGATTACAAGCCACTGGCGATCGCGTCGAAGGTCGAGATCGCCAGTCGACCTTCGGTGTTCGTGATCGGCAACCCGGCCCAGGCGGAGGGCGGCATTTCGCTCATCAATTCGCTCGGCATCGGAAACCTCGGCAACGAAATGGTGATGCGCGAAGGTAAACCGTACTACCAACTCACCGTCGCCACGTCGCGCGAGTCGATCCGCGTCGGCCCCGGCAATTCCGGCGGACCGATCGTCAACGGCAAGGGCGAAGTCGTGGGCGTCCTCACGGCCGGCATCATCGACCTGCGCACCCGCCGGCCGACGGAGAAGATGTATGCAGTACCCGCCTCCGCCGTGCAGGCCGCCATCGATGGCATCGGCGTCCCGACCGAATGGGAAAAGGCCAGCGCCAAGGCGGTAGAACGCCACGCCACCGACCTCACCGTTCGCAGTGTCTACGCCAACGTCCTGATCGCGGAGACCGTCCTCAAGGCCCGCAAGTCGATCTGGGAGAACGCCTTCGCTCCCAGCCTCTTTTTCACCTACGTCAACGGCAATCCCGTCAACGAAGACAAGGGGATGATCGACCTGTTCAACAAGTGCGACAAGGCGATCCGCGACAAGACGAGGCTCACCTCGAAAGCCGCGCTCGACGGCACCGCCCTGCCCAAGGACCAGAAGCAGCAACTGCGCACCATGATGTCGAAGCTCGATTCGATCCGGCCGGTCGTGGTTGGCAAGAAGGCGAGCGCGACGCAAGTGAAGAAGTGCGAAGAGATGATCCTCGAATGCGACAAGGCGTTCGAGAAGATCGCGGCCGAGACGGGCTGGACGAAAACCGATGTCCTCGAGTTGGAATTGGCGATCCTGTTGGAGGCGGGAGTCAAATTGGCGGAAGTGAGCAACAATTGAGATGCGAGCGCCCGGCGACGGTCGTCGCCGGGCTTCCGGTTGGAGTCAATTCACCTTCAAGAGCACTTCTTCCGACTCCTTGATCGTGCGCTTCTTCTCCTCGCCGCCACCGGTCAGCAGTTGGTAAGTGAAGTCCCCGACCGGGATCGCGATCGACTTCGTTTCGTTCGGTGTCAGCCGGTAGCCCTTGCCGTTGAGCACGATGTCGACGTCCGCGGCGTAGAGATTCACGAGCTTCACGGTGCCGGTCTTGGGTACTTCCTTCGCGATTGGCGACGCCAGCGCGGTGCGCGTCGATTCGAGTTTCTTGTCGAGGCTGTCGACCTTCTTCGCGAGGTCGCCAAGTTTCGATTCGATGGTCGTAAGTTTCTTGAGCAGACCATCACCCTTGTCGGTGCCTTCGAGGATTTCGAGAAGCTGTTTCTTGGACGCCTTCACCTGCTCCAGTTCCGTCTTGAGGGCGGCGAGTTCCTTCGTCTTCAGGTCGGCGATTTTCGCGGTCAGGTCCGCGAAATCCTTCGACTTGAGGTCTTCGAGCTGTTTCTTGAGGTCGGCGAGGAGCGTGTTGGTGGTGTCGACGTCCTTCTTGGTGATCGCGGAGTCGTCCTTCTTCGGCGGTTCGGCGTCGGCGTAGATGGTGCCCGCGACCAGTCCGGTGCCCAGCAGAGCGGAGAGGGCGGAACGGCGAAGCGATAGTGGCATGGGTGCGTCTCCCGGTGTCGGCGTCGGTGGTGTCGGTATTCGAAGGAGGGGCGAAGGAATCGGTTCCTTCGAAGTGACATTATGACGCGGTTCGGGAGGCTGCAAGCGGAATTCCGGTTGTGCGGGCGGGGTCGGCAACGGTAGCGCCAACGGTGGTGCGGGCGGCAGCGGAAGCGCCTTCGGCAACGAAACGGGCTTCGGCTCCGGGACCGACTTCGAGGGAATGGGTTCGGGCAGCGGCAACAGTGTCGGCGCCGGAGGCGTGGCCTGCACGGGCCAGAGCCGTGGTTGCGATTGCGGCGGTGCGGCCGGCGGCGGTTTCGTCGACACCGCATAGCCGACCTGTCGGATCGGTTCCCCGGCCGGCTTCTTCGCCGACGGCAGCACCATGACCGGCACCGGGTCCGCCTGCGCCGTGCGCGCGACGCCGCAGACCGCCGCCCCCAATGCCAGATTGAACAGCACCACCGCCGCCACGATTCCCCACTGGCGACGGCGCTCGAATCCGCTCATGGGCCACTCCCCCCGGATGCGCGAAAGGCCCGGCCGACTGGCCAGGCCCCTCCGACGCCGGACCCGACGGTCCGTTACTTCTCCTCGAACTGCGCGATCCGGTTCACCGGAGCGAACAACGCGTCCTCGTCCTCCTCGACGACGTATTCCATCAGGAACGCGTCCTCGCGGCTGTCTTCGTAGTAGTCGCGCAGGACGCGCACGGCCTTGAAGTCCTGCCCGCGGAAGAACAGTTGCGCCGCCAGATTCCGCTCGCGCACCGCCAGCGTGATCTTCGATCGCTTGTGAGTCGCCAGCTTGCCGATGAGTTTCTTCACCATCAGCCGGCCGATGCCGGTGCGCCGGTGCGCCGGCGCGACAGCGAAGTTCAACACATGCAGCTTGCCCTTGTGCAGCTCGTAGATCATAAAGCCGACAATGCGGTCGTTGATCTCCGCGACCATGCCGATGCAGTTCCGCTGGCGCAGGCAGCGGAGGAAATCCTCCTCCGTCCACGCGTACTCGAAACTGGCCAATTCCGCCGCGAGGACTTCGGCCATGTCCCGCCGGATCATCCAGCGGATGTGCAACTTGCCGGTCCCCTTCGCCAAAGCACGTCCTGCGCCCATAGACGGAAACCTCCCCCATCCGCCGGCGGAACCGGCGGCCCCCAGAATCCGTTCCGAAAGCCAACGATGAATCCCGTCCGCGCCGGCTCCCCCGAACCGGCGCGGCGGGTCCCCCGAACCTACTCCTTCACGAACCGCGTGCTTTCCTCGCGGCTCACGGGCGTGCGGATCTGATCGCACGACACTTGCACCCGAAAGCGTTGGTCGCCGGCGACGCCGCCCTTCACCTTCACCTTGAACGTCGCCTCCTGCTTGACGGCGAGCGTCGCGAGCGTATCGAACGTCACCTGCTGTCCCTGGCCGCGCGCCTGCGTCGGCCCGTTCGCACCCGTCGCCGAAGTCCCCTCCGCGAGCGTCGCGGCGACGAGCACGTTCGTGCACGGCGCGGTCCCCTGGTTCACCACCTTGATCTCGTAGATCGCTTCCTTGCCAACCTCGACCGGGTCTTCGACGTCGATCACTTCGAACCGCAGGGCCGGCACGCCTTCGGCCTTGATGGTACCCTCGGCCTTCGCGTCGAGCGTGCGACCGACGCGTGCCGATGCCGGCGCCACGCCCGATTCCACCGTTTCCACCGCGCCGCTCTGCGCGAACACTTTCACCGACCCCTCCGCGATGCCCGTGGCCCGCAGCTTGAGCGTCAGTTCCTTCTTCCCCCCCGCCGCGAGCGCCGGGAGTTTCCACGCCACCGTGCGCCCGGTGGGCTGGTACGAGCCCGATTCCGTGGCCGATACGAACTCGAAGCCGTCGGGCAGCGCTGCCGTGGCAACGATCGGATCAGTGGGCGCGGAGCCGGGGTTGGTCAGTTCGATCTTGAATTCCGGTTCGGACCGCACGAGGCACTTGGCCGGGCCGCCAAGCCGCATCGCGAGCATCGGCTCGACGACCGCGATCGTGGTCTTGGCCGTCTCCGCGGCGTTGCCGTCCGCGACGATCGAGAGATTGATCCCTTGCGATCCGGCCTTGGTGGCTAGTGTTCGCAGGGTGAGCGTGCGCGATTCACCGGCGGGCAGATTCGCCAGTTCCGTCTCGACGACCGAGCCTTGCGCGTGGTTCAGGCCATCGGTGAGGTTTGCCTGAACGAGCATCTTGCTCGCCGGCCCGGTACCCGTGTTGGCGACGCGGATGGTGAAGGCGATCTCGTCGCCGACGCGGGCCGTTTCGACGGTGGACAGAGCAAGGTTGAGCTTGGGCCGGGTGACCTTCACGCGGGCTTCGGTGGCCGCCGAGAAACTGACGACCGCGCGGCTGCGGATTTCGCCTTCATCGGCGGGTCGGACGGAAATCTTGATGCGCTTTTCGGCGCCGGCGTCGAGGCCGCCCAGGCTCCAGACGAGCCGACCATTGAACGATTCCGCGGCCGGTTCGCTGGCAAGGAACTTCGCGCCGGCGGGCGGTTCCTCTTCCACTCGCACGTTGGCGACGGCCGCCGCGCCGGTGTTCCGCACGACGAGTTCATAGACAAGCGGCTGGTTCACGCTCACCGTTTCGGGCGCAATCGCCTCCAGTACCACCGTCGGTGTGTTCTTCGTCGCCAGGCCCGCAACCGGGATCGTCGCGGAGGGCACGTGGGCCGCAAGCGACGGCGGCGCGACCGCCGGCTTCAAGAGCGTCGGACCGGATGCCGGCGGCTGGAATTTCGGCTCGGCCGGCGCCACGCTGGTATTCAGCGGCACGGGCGGACCGCTGGGCGACAACAGTTTCGGCGCGGGTTTCGCCGACTCGGCGGGTTTCGCCGACTCGGCGATCTTCGGCGCCTCCGAGAACTTCGGCGCCTCCGAGATCGTTGGCGGATGGATCGGCCTCGGCGTTTCCACGATCTTGGGCACCTCGAGCGCCTTGGGTTCGGGCAACGACGTTTCGACCGAGAGTTTCGGCGCGGCGATCGGGGTGCCGATCACGCCCGGCGCGGGCACGGGAATCGGCTTCGGCGCCGGTAGCGTGGGCATGTACGCGGGTGGGGGCGCGACGGCGGGCGATGTCGTCACGGGCGCGGTCACGACCGGTGGCGTAATGCTCGGCGGAGCGACCGGCTTGGGTGATCCAATCGGCTCCATCGCCGACGCCTGGCGAATCGGTGACAGTTGCCGGACGGGCACTTCGTTGACCTTGGTCGGGACTGCCGGCCCGGCAACCACGGGTGCCGTCAGCCGCGGGCGGGCGGAACTCCAGTCGACGGGTTGACCATTGACCGTGCGCGATTCCATGCTGGTCGGCGGAATCCCACCGGCCGGAACAAGCCCCGGCTGCGAGGGCGAGACCTTGGGCGGATAGTAGCCGAAGGGCGGCGGTTCCTGCGCCGCCAGCCAGGACGTGATGGTGGTGTGGCCGACGGCCCCGGCGACCGCAAACGCGGGCAGGGCGATCCAGGTACCTCGGATGCGCACGGCAGCCTCCCCCATTAGTTCCGTCAGGTCTCGGTCCCGATTCGTCCGCCCCCGCGGACTCGCCAGGTTCCCGCCGGCTACGGTGCCGGATATTTCCGCTCGTTCTTCCGCATCTTGGCTTCGATCGCGTCCGCCAGGTCGATCCCGGTGTGCGAACTCAACAGGAATACGATGTTCGCCACGTCCGCCAGTTCGTCCGCGATCGCCTCGCGGGAAACCGGATCGCCCGCGGCCCGCACCGATTCCTCGGGCGTCTGCCAGCGGACGATCTCGCAGAGTTCGCCCACCTCGCTGGCCAGCGCCAGCACGAGATTCTTCGGCGTGTGGTACGGGTCCCAGCCGCGGGCCGCCGCGAACCGGCGGATGCCGTCCTTCAAGTCCTGCACCGTGGTGCGGTCGTCTGGCATCGCGGCTCGTCGCCCCCGGCGCGGTCCGTCCCGATCGGAGGACGGGTTATAACCGGAAATGGATTCGTGTCAATCGAAGCTTCACGAAAGGGTGCGGGAACGCGAAAGCCGCGCCCGGTCGGGCGCGGCCCATCGGCGAATGGTCGACAATCCGATCACGCCGGCACAAGCACGGACTGCGACGCGGGCCTCAGGCGAGGCTCATCCACCGATTGCATCGTGCGATCGTGAAACCAGTCGCCCGACTTTTCGTGGTACACCTTCTCCAGTAACTGCTCGGCAATGCCGGCAAGCCGATCCGGCGTGAATCGCGAGACTGGTTCGTCGACCGGCTTCACGAACAGTTGCAGCGGCACTTCGGCGATCGGGTCCGGATCGTCGTAGTCCGGAGTGGCGAGTTCGATGCCGTCGACCCAAAGACCGCCGGCGCGTTCGAACGTGCGCGTTCGCGCGGCCCAAAGCCGATGCAGGCTTTCGGGATCATACGCCGTCGGTCGATAGCTCTCCCAGAGGACGAACGGCAGCGGTTCGCCCGCGAGCGCGGCATCGGCGGCGAAGGTCTTGGTGAGCGAATCGAAGAGGCGCGAGCCGACGCCGTGGCGGCGCGCCGACTCGGCGACGCCCACGTAGCAGAGGTAACCACCGAAGCCAGGGATGAACGCGCCGTACGCGTAACCGGCGAGCGAATTCGGATCGTCGACATCGGACGAGGTCGAGGCGAGAATCAAATGCTTGGCCCAGCCGCTTGGCCGACGAAGGTGCCGTTCGGCGACGGCGCGTTCGATCCACATCCACGGAATCCGTTCGTCGGCGTCGATCGTGCGTTCGTACAACGAGCATGCCGCGTCCAGGATCGGCGTCCCAAGTTCGGTCGGCTCCCAGCAGGCGATGCGAAGCGGATTCATGGCGGCACCATTCAATATCGGCTAGAATTACAGGGATTATTGCGATCGATTGGACGCCGCATTGTACCTGGCGGGTTCGGATTTTCCGGTGGCCGACCGATGTCCGATCGGCGGCAAACGAGTGTGAAGGACCGATGAACCGGCGATCCAACCCGATGGTGCGGAAGGGAGTTGCAATGGGAACGCGAGCGCGGCGGAAGCACACTTACGATTATCCGCGCCCGGCCTTGACCGTGGACGCGGCGCTTGTGACGCGAGAGGCGAGGCCGCGCGTTCTCTTGATCCAACGCGCGGGCGAGCCTTTCAAGGGATCATGGGCGCTTCCGGGAGGGTTCGTCGAAGAGCATGAACGTTTGATTGATGCAGCAAGCCGGGAATTGAAAGAAGAAACCGGAATCGATTTCACCGACCTCGAACAACTGTACACCGCCGGCGACCCCGGACGCGATCCCCGCGGCTGGACCGTCTCCGTCGTCTACCTCGCCCGCGTCGCGCCCGAACAACTGACCGCCATCGCCGGCGACGACGCCGCCGCCGTGAAGTGGTTCCCGCTCGACAAGCTGCCGAAACTCGCCTTCGACCACGCCATGATCCTCGACCGCGTCAAGACGCGACTCGCCGACCGCGCGGCGTGACTGGCCGCGGTTTCCGCATGACCGACGTGCAGGGGAACGTCGTGAAGAAATTGCTGGCTTGAGTTGGATTGGGTCGCTCGTGTCGGGCCTCGAAGACTTGGCCCGACCTACAAAAACAAACATTAGGCGCTTACGACGGGCAGTTTGCGTCGCCCCAGCCCTTCGGCGTCCTTCTCCTTCGGCAGCCGGTGCTGGTTCGTCGCTTCCCAGTCGGCCAGCTCCACCATCAAAGCGTCCACGATCTCCGCCTCCGCGACACGACGAACCATCTCGCCATTGCGGAAGATCATCCCCTGCCCGTTCCCGGCAGCGATGCCGATGTCGGCTTCGCGTGCCTCGCCGGGGCCGTTGACCACGCAGCCGAGGACGCTGATCTTCACCGGCAGGCGCTTGCCGTTCAGCCGGCCTTCCAACTCGGCAATGATCTTCTCTAGGTCGATCGCCAACCGGCCGCAGGTCGGGCAGGCAATGAGCTCCGGTCGGCGCACGCGCCGCTGGGTCGCCTGGAGGATGTCGAAGGCGGCCGCGATCTCCGGCACCGGATCGCCGAGCAGCGAGATGCGGATCGTGTCGCCGATGCCGTCGAGTAGGATCGGTGCCAGCCCGGCGGCACTCTTCGTCACGGCGTACGGCGGCTTGCCCGCCTCCGTGATGCCGATGTGCGTCGGATAGTCCGCGAGTTGGGCGAAGAGACGATACGACTCGACCGCGACCAGCACGTCGCTCGACTTCAGAGACACGATGATGTCGCGGAACCCTTCGCTCTCGCAGATCTCGATGGACCGCAGGGCGCTTTCGACGATCGCCGGCGGGCACGGGAAACCGTATTTCTCAATCAGTTCTTTTTCCAGCGACCCGGCGTTGACGCCAATGCGGATCGGCAGCCCCTTGTCCTTCGCCTTGCGCACGACCTGCCGGAAGCGTTCCTCGGTGCCGATGTTGCCGGGATTCAAGCGAATCTTGTCGACCGGGTGATCGAGCGCCGCGAGGGCCATCTTGTAGTCGAAGTGGATGTCGCAGATGAGCGGAATCGAGATCCGCTCCTTGATCTTCGAGAGTGCCCCGGCATCCTCCGGCTTCGGCACCGTCACGCGCACGAGTTCGCAGCCAGCCTCTTCGAGGGCGTGAATCTGTTTAACGGTCCCTTCCACATCGAAGGTATCCGTGGTGGTCATCGACTGCACGCGGATCGGTTCGTCGCCGCCGATGCCGACGCCGCCGACGACCACGACACGCGTCTTGTGCCGCGGCCGGCCGGGCACCTTGGGAGCGGCTTCCAGCACGCCGTAGTCGAAGCGGGGCATCGTCGTCTCCGTCCGGGTATCGCAACAGGCCAACCGCAGTTACTATAGAAGCATCACGGAAACCGCGTCCATCCGAGGTGAAGTGTCGGGAACTCGCTCCGCGAGTTCCCCAAAGGCTTTGATATGGTGTGAATGGGTTTCATTGATGCAACACGGGGAACTCGCGGAGCGAGTTCCCGACTCTGGGATCGCTCAACGATGATCGCGACGTTCGACCGCAACGGGGTTCGCTTCCAATATCCGACGAACTGGTCGCTCGATTTCGAGGACGGCGACGGCGGCTGGACCGCCACCGTTCAGAGCCAGGAACTCTCGTTCGTGCTCGTCTCACTGCGTGCCGACGCCGACGCCCCGGCGATGCTCGCCGACGAAGCCCTCGCGGCGTTGCGGGAAGAGTACAAGGAGCTGGACGCCGAGACGTTCGTCGGCGCCTTCCAGGGCCTGCCGGCGATTGGGCACGACATCAACTTCCTGACGGTGGACACGGCGATCGAGTGCCGGACGCGAGCAGTGGAATCGCCGGCCGGGCCGCTGCTCGTGATGACGCAGGCGAGCGAATACGACCGGGACAAGAACGGGATCGTGCTGGAGGCGATCCTGGCGTCGTTCCGGTTCGAAGAGGGGGAATCATGAGCGCGAACTACACGGCGACGGGCACGCTGGTGGACGGACGCACGGTGACGCTCGACGAGCCGATCCCCCTCGAATCGGGCCGGGTGAAGGTGATCGTCGAGTCGATTCCAGTGGAGCAATTCCGGACGATCGAGGATTTCCTGGAAGCTTTGCAGAAACGCCGGGATGCCCGCGGTTACGTTCCCCGCACGCGCGAGGAGATCGACCGAGCAATGCAGGAAGAGCGTGATGGCTGGAACGATCGGCCATGAGGATCTACTTCGATTCCGCGATCGTCATCTACCTGATCGAACAACCGACACCGTTCGCATCGGCCGTGAATCGTTTTCTTCAATCCGTTACCGCACGGGAATACGTTTGCTCCGAAATGACGCGTGCCGAGTGCATGATCGCCCCGCGCCGCGCCGGGAATCGAATACTGGAAATCGAGTTCGAATGGTTTTTCCGCCAATCGTTCGTTCGGCTTCTACCGCTGACGCGCTCGATCTTTGATCGAACGATCGAACTGCGAGCCAATCACCGACACCTGAAGACGCCGGACGCGTTGCATCTCGCGACCGCAATCGAGGCGGGTTGCGATGGGTTCCGGACCAACGACGCGAGGCTGTCCTCGCTCAACGATATCCCGATCCATCAGATCTGAGTCGCCCCCATGCCCCACTCGTTTCTCCGTGTCGCCGCCGCCGTGCCGGAACTCCGCGTCGCCGACTCGGCGTTCAACGCCGAGCGCACGCTCGACCTGCTCCGTGAAGCCGAAGAGCGGCAAGTGCGGCTCGCCGTGTTCCCCGAGTGCGGCCTCACCGGTTACACCTGCGGCGACCTGTTCCATCAATCGACGCTGCTGCGCTCCGCCGAAGCGGCGCTCGAATCGTTGCTCTCCGCCGCGGACCTCTGCTTCAGCGGCGTCGGCGTCGTCGGATTGCCGGTGGCGCTCGACGGCATGGTCTTCAACGCCGCCGCCGCGTTCCGGGGTGGGCGACTGCTCGCCGTCGTTCCGAAGAGCTACCTGCCGAACTACAAAGAGTTCTACGACGCCCGCTATTTCGCTCCGGCCTGGAACGCGATCTCAAATACGATCCGTATCGCCGGGCAAGCCGTTCCGTTCGGCACCGACAACCTGATCCAAGCGGGAGCGGATTTCGTTCTCGGCATCGAGATTTGCGAAGACCTCTGGATGCCCGTGCCGCCCAGTTCCCTTCAGGCGATCCAGGGCGCGACCGTCCTCGCGAACCTCTCCGCGAGCAACGAGACGATCGGCAAGGCACCCTACCGCCGGCAACTCGTCGAAGGTCAATCGGGCCGCTGCGTCGCCGGGTACATCTACGCTTCCTCCGGCGTCGGCGAATCGACGACCGACCTCGTCTTCGGCGGCCACGCCCTCGTCGCCGAGAACGGCTCGATCCTCGCCGAGTCAAAACGATTCGAACGCAAGGGCACGCTCACGGTGGCCGACCTCGATCTGGAGCGCATCGCCCGCGATCGCCGCACGACGAACAGCTTCAACGACGCCCACGCCGAAGAGCAACTCCGCAAGAAGTTCCGTCGCGTCGTCTGCGAAGTCCCGGACGGCGAGTTCGGCGAGGCACTGGAACGATTCGTCGATCCGCATCCGTTCGTGCCGTCGAATCCGACCACGCTGAAGGACCGTTGCGAGGAGATCTTCCACACGCAGACCGCGGCACTCGCCAAGCGGCTTGATCATATCGGCAAGCCGGCCGTCAGCATCGGTGTTTCGGGCGGCCTCGATTCCACGCTCGCGCTGCTCGTCCTTTGCAAGACGTTCGACCTGATCGGCGCGCCGCGGTCGAAGATCCTCGGCTTCACGATGCCTGGCTTCGGCACGACGAGCCGCACAAAGGGGAACGCTCACTCCCTGATGCAATCGCTCGGCCTGACCGCGAAGGAAGTCGACATCCGTTCGATGTGCCTCGAACAGATGCGGGCGCTCGGCCACGCCCCCTTCGGCCTATCCCTCGACGGCGAAACACCGGACTCCCTCGGCGAGAAACTCCGCATCCTGCCTTCGGAGCGCCGCAACGACCTCGTCTTCGAGAACGTCCAGGCCCGCGTGCGAACATCCATCCTCATGAACGCCGCGTTCACCATCGGCACTGGCGACCTGTCCGAACTCGCCCTCGGATGGTGCACCTACAACGCCGACCACATGAGCATGTACAACCCGAACGTCGGCATCCCGAAGACGCTCGTGAAGTTCCTCGTGCACTGGGCGGCGGAGAACGAATTCGACGGCCCCGTTCGTGCAACTCTGCTCGACGTGGTGGGCACCGAAATCTCGCCGGAGCTGCTGCCCACCGCCGACGGTGTGGCGCAGAGCACCGAAGGCACCATCGGGCCGTACGAACTGCACGACTTCTTCCTCTATCACTTCCTCCGCTGGGGCTGCGCGCCGGAGAAGATCCTGTTCCTGGCGAGGCGGGCGAAATTCGATCGGGACTACTCTCCGGCCGACATGCGCCGGTGGCTGGCCCTGTTTTTCAAGCGGTTCTTTGCGAACCAGTTCAAGCGGTCGTGCCTGCCGGACGGGCCGAAGGTCGGTTCGGTGAGCGTGTCGCCCCGGGGCGACTGGCGCATGCCGAGCGACGCCGTCGCGAAGGCCTGGCTCGACGCGGTCGAACGAACCGCGTAGTGGTACGGTGGAGCCATTCAGTAGGTCGGGCCGAGTCTTCGAGCCCCGACGCGAGGAGCCAAGGCCAACGTGTCGGGCCTCCCAAAGCCTCGGCCCGACCTACAAATCCCGTGCGACGAACCTGTAGTCTATCGGGAACTTTTCCGGGAGCCGCCATGAGCCATTCGTTTCTCGGTTCGCTCGCGTTTCTGTTCACCGCAGCACTCGCAGCGGCCGCGCCGCCGCCGACACTCCCGAAGATCGACCCGGAGGAGTACAAGGACAAGAAGAAGGCCGAAGCACTCGCGATGGACTTGGAGGAGCAGTATCCGGCGAAGAAGCGACCCGAAGCGATCAAGATGCTCGCCGCCATCCTCCGCGGCTCGATGATGGGACCCGGTGAAGGCTGGTTCGGTCCCGCGGCCAATCGCTACTCGTACAAGTGGCTCGCGGCGCGTTGCGGTGCCGACGAGAAAAAGGGAATCGACCGGAAAGCCTTTGTCGGCGACGACCTCGCGTTCGCCCGACTCGACCGCAACGGCGACGGCACCATTCAGGCATCCGACCTCGACTGGTCCGATAACAACCCGTTCGTCCAGCAATACTACATGGTCAACCGCATCTTCCGCCGGATGAATCCGCGCGGCGACGGCCACCTGACCAAACAGGACCTGGAGAAGTTCTTCGAGAAGGCCGCCAAGGGGAAGGATCACGTCACCACCGACGACCTGCGCGACGCGTGGCTCGGCGGCATGTCCGGCGGATTCGCCCCCGGCGACGCGCCCAGCACCGTCACGCTCTTGAAAGGGCTTTACAGCGGCGAAGTCGGCTCGATCCACGAAGGCCCAGCCCTCGGCGACACGGCCCCGGACTTCACGCTCTCGTCACCGGACGGGAAGAAGACGGTGCAACTCACGAACCTGATCGGAAAGAAACCGGTCGTCCTTGTACTCGGCAACTTCACCTGCGGCCCGTTCCGCGGCATGTACGTGGACGTCGAAAACGTGGTCGAGCGCTATCGCGACAAGGCCGAGTTCCTGATGGTCTACGTGCGCGAGGCGCACCCGACCGACGGTTGGGCGATGAGTGCGAATGCGTCCGTGGGCGTGGCCGTCGCGCAACCGAAGACGATCGATGAACGACGGAAGGTCTGCACGCAGTTCACGGCGAAGCTGAAGCCGACGATTCCCGTCGTCGTCGACGGTTTGGACGACAAGGTTGGGAACGCGTACAGCGGCATGCCGGCGCGACTCTACGTGATCGACCCGTCCGGCAAGGTGGCCTACAAGAGCGGCCGCGGTCCGTTCGGCTTCCGCGCCGGCGAAATGGAGCAGGCTCTGGCGATGTGCTTCCTGGAAGCGATTCCGGCCAAGAAAGCCGAGCCGAAACCGGCGCCGAAGAAGGATTCGTAGTTGACTTCGCCGTCGTTCGCCGGCATAAGGCTCCGCACAGTGTCCCGGAGTCCGTGCCATGGTTCGACGTGCCTTGCTCGCCGGTTTCGTCTTCGCGCTGGGTACCGGCCTCGCATCCGCGCAGAACGTGCTCTCGCCGTTTCCAGGCAGCGGCGTGCCGGTCGGCCGCCCGGTTTTCGGTACGGTGGGACAGACGGCACCGCCAGCGGCACCGCGTGCCGGGCAGGCGATTGGTTACGTCGGACCGGACGGCAAGCCGGTATCGATGGAACGCCCGGCGGGTCAGGTCGTGGACCTGCGCAACCTCGCCGCGCCGATCACGGCACCGCTGGCACCGGGGCTGACGGATTCGCAGCCAAAATCGGTATTCGAAAAGGTCTACGACAAGTGGCGACAGGCGATCGGACTGGACAAGCAAACCACGCCGACGACGAATAACTACACGCCGGGTCTGAGCCGGCGGAACCGCGAGCGCCGTTCGATGATGTGGTGGCGGGATTGATCGGGGAGACGGAGTGCGGACGGAACGCCCGCGCTCCGGTTCAGTCTTCCAGCACCTTCTCGAATTCCATCTGGTAGCAGGTCGTATTGGCGTTGCCGGTGAAGAGCCAGCGGCCATCGGGGCTGAACGCCAGCGACTGCACGGCGGCGTCGAACTCCCGCACCACGAGCAATCGGCCGCTGAGCACGTCCCAGACGCGGACAGTCATGTCGTCGCCGCCGGAGAGCAGGAAACTGCCGTCGGGGCTGAACGCGACGCAGTTGACGCGTTCGCGGTGCCCGGCGAGTTCGAACACTTCTTCTTGCGATTGCAGATCCCAAACATGGACATTCCCATCCAACCCGGCACCGGCAAGGTAGCGGCCGGGGGAGTCGATGGCCAGCGCGTTCACTCCGACATCGAAGACCAGTTCGCGTTCCTTTTTGGCGATGTGCCAGACGCAGACGGCTCCGGTGCGGTCTTCGGTGGCGAGGTAGTCGATGCCCCCGCAAATCGCGCGTTCGCCATCGGGGTGCAGTAGTACGCTTTCGAGTGTGCAGTTGTCGGCGGCGTCGATGAGGATGATGCGCGGTTCGCCGGTGAGGGCGTTCCAAAGCCAGACGAGTCCGTCGGCGGGACTGGTCTGGGCGAGGGTGCCGCCGTTGGTGTCGAAGGCGAGCGAACCGATTGGCGGCTTGGTGGCTTCGAGGCGGCGCGGTTCGCCGGGCTTGGCGAGGTCGTAGAGCCGCGTGAAATGGTCGACACCGCCCACGGCGAGCCAACGACCGTCGGGACTGGCGGCGACGCTGTGGGCGGGTCCATCGCCGGAGGGGGGCAGTTCGGCGCCCGTTTCGACATCCCAGAATCGAAAGCTGGCCGCGCCGGTGCTGGCGAGCCGGAGTTTACCGTCGGAGGCGACGATGGCGAGTTCGTGCTTGGCCTTGGGTCGGGGACCGGCGAGCAGTTCGCCCGTCGCGGTGTCCCAGACGTGGATGACGCGATCCGCGCCGGCGGAGGCGAGGCGCGAGCCGTCGGCGTTGAACGCGAGGCAGCGTACTTCCTCGATGTGCCCGCGGAGCACCGCGCCCGGGGTCGCCCGCTCCGGATCCTTCCAGAGGTGGATTTCGAAATCGGAATCGGCCGTCGCGAACTGGCCGGACATCGGCCCGGATGCCAGCGCGACCACCTGGTCCGCGTGGCTGTTCAACAACATGACCGGATCGGATTGGCCGAGCCGCCAGACCCGCGCGGAGGTATCCCAACCCGCGGACACGAGAAGCGCGCCGTCGGTGCTCCACGCGAGTGCCGGCACGCGGTCGGTGTGGCTGAACAGTTCGGCGAGGCGTTCCCCGGTGTCGAGATCCCAGATGCGGACGGCGCGGTCTTCGCCGGCGGACGCGAGCTTGCGGCCGTCAGGGGAGAACGCTAATGCCGAGACCGGCATCGGATGGCCGGATAACTCCGCGACCATTTCCAGTTTCGCGGAATCCCACAGGCGAACTTTGCCGTCATCGTGCCCGCTGGCGACAATGGCCCCGTCGGCCGTGAACGCGATCGCCGTCACCCACGAATTCCTCCCCGCGCGGCCCTGCAGCGTGCCGGTGCCGACGTTCCAGAATCGCAGGTCGTCGTTGCCGCTGACGAGCAGTTGGGCCGTCGGATCGAACCGCCAAACGGTTTCGAGGTCGCTGAGATAGTGGCGGGAGAGCAGTTTGCCGTCCGATGTCCAATGCTGGAGAATGCCCGCTTCATCGACGGAATGGACCGTGCCGTCGGCGGCGAAAGCTACGGCGGCCACGTCGCTTTCGGTCTGGAACCGAGGCTCGCCGAAAATGCGATGCACGAGCGGAGACGGTTTGGCGGGAAATTCCAGATCGGGAACGGGGTCGGTGGTACGCGTGGACATCGATGGATCCTAAATGAACGACATGGGGCGAACCGGCCTGGCAGTGTCCGAGTTTAGAACAGTCGTTGCGAGTAAGGGAGAAAAATCGGGCATCTAGGCGAAAAAATCGGATTCTCCGGATCGTGCCGGGGATGATATTTCTACGAAGGCGCGAAAATGGCTGGTGAATTCGAGTTCATCGATTGGATCCGACGTCGAACTCCGGCGGCGGATCGTGTTCTCGTCGGCCCCGGCGACGACTGCGCCGTCCTCGCGCCGGGGCGGTCGCCGCTGCACGTGACGACCGACATGCTGATGGACGGCATCGATTTCCGCCTCGGCGAAGTCGAACCTCGCCGCGTCGGCCGCAAGGCGATGGCGGTCAACCTCAGCGACATCGCCGCGATGGCCGGGGAACCGGTCGGTGCCGTGGTCGCTGTCGCCCTGCCCCGCAGTCGCGCGGGCCTGGCGGAAGAGCTGTATACCGGACTTCGCGAAATGGCCGACGCCTTCGATACGCCGATCGTCGGCGGAGACACGAACTCCTGGGACGGCCCACTCGCCATCACCGTGACGATCTTCGGCGAATCGGCGAGACCGGTCCGACGGAACGGTGCGCAACCCGACGACTGGCTGTTTGTCACGGGGCCGCTTGGCGGCAGCATCCTCGGCCATCACTTCGACTTTACGCCGCGGATTCGCGAAGCCCGGTTGCTGGCGGACGCCGTGGACCTCAAAGCGATGATCGACATCAGCGACGGACTTTCGCAGGACCTGCACCACATCCTGACGGAAAGCCATTGCGGTGCCGAGTTGGATGCGGCCGCCATCCCGATCGCGGACGCGGCGCGCACGCTGGCGGCGCAAACGGGTAAGTCGCCCTTGGAACACGCGCTCGGCGACGGTGAGGATTTCGAACTGGTTTTCGCCGTGTCGGCCGCCGACGGCGCGAGCCTGTTGAAATTATCGCCCGTGCCGGTCTGGAAGATCGGCGAGTGCGTACCGAACGGTTACTGGATCGTGGAAAATGGCCTGCGGCGAGCGCTCGCGCCGACGGGCTGGGCGCATCAGCTCTGATCACTTTCCCTTGTTCCAATAGATGCGGCAATTGAAGGTCTGCCGGCCGACGGCCACGATGTCCGGCCTGCCATCGCCGTCCAGGTCGCCGACCGCCAGGTCCTCCACTGCGACGCCGCCGTCTTCGAGGATATGGCGGTCCCACCGTTCGCCATCGATACTGCGATAGAGTCGGACGCCGCGCTTCTCGCTGAAGGTGTCGCCTTTGGCCGGGTTGTCCCGGACACCGATGACGAGTTCGTCGCCGCCGTCGCCGTCCAGGTCGCCGAACGACACGGCATGGCCCCAGCGCAGATGATCGTCCAGGACCGTGCGCGTCGGCTTCTCGCCGCGTTTGCCGGTGTACACGACGACTTGATTGCCGTGCCACGGTTCAATGGTGCCGACGACGGAACCGCCCGACTTGAGCGTGCCGCTCTTGATCTCGCTCGCGCCGAGATTCCCTTTCGGATTCGATTGATTGCCTTCGTGGACGAGCTTCGTCTGGTGCTTCTTGCCCCCCTCGCCGAGGATGATCGCCGAGTAGCCCTCGTAGCTGCCGACGAGAATGCTCATCGGCTTCTTTGCGCCCGGCAGAGTGTACGGGTAAAAGTTGTGGCAGACGTGCAATTCGTCGCTCAGCACTTCGGGTTTCCAGTTCTCCGGCTTCGTCGGCACGGCCGGCACATGGTACGCCATCACGCGGACCGGTCGGCCGTCCATGAAGTTCTTCTCGCGTGTCGAGTCTCGCCCCATCAAGGGGACGTGGACCACTTCCGGCTTGCCGTCCCCATCGAGGTCGATGGCGCGCACGCGATGCACGGTCGGCTCGTCACACGGGATCGCGTGCATCGTCCATTCGTCGTCGAGATTCTTGCCGCGCTTCAGCCACTGGAGCGTGCCGGGGTTCTTCGTGTCGAACGGCTTCCAACCGGCGCCAATCACGAGTTCGAGGTCGCCGTTGCCGTCGATATCCAAAGCCGTGATGCAGACATTGTCCGGCTTCGTCTTGCCGTCGAGAATCACCCGCTTCTTCCAGGTCGGATTCTGATACCAGACGACCTGAAACTGATCGACGACGACGATGTCCGGCTTCTTGTCGCCGTCGAGGTCTTCGAGGATGACTGCATAGCCGATCTTGAGTTTGGAATCGATTTCCTGCACATGGAACTTCGGGAAACCCGTAGGCGGGGTATCGGCCCGCGCGGTCGTGCCGAATGCCAAGATTGCAAGGCTGGCCAACACGGCCCAAATGCTTGAAGTCCGCATCCGAATCTCCTGTCGTTGTTCTAGATTTCGGTTGGAGCCGGCTTTCCCATCCCGCACAATTAGCTTAATCGCCCCAATCGGGCGCTTGACCGTGCGGAAAGAATGCACCGTGAATCATCGGGGTTCGCGGTCGAAGTGGCAATCACGAAGTGGGCGACTGGAGACAGCGGATGTCCGTGCGAACTTCCCAGCGACCCACGCGCGAATGGCTGCTGCTCGGTATCGCCCTCGTTGTGGTCGGCGCGATCGTCGTGCCACTCTGGCAGGTCGCCGGGGCGGGCGAAACGCGCGACGAGTTCCTCGCCAAGTGGACGCCGCAGCGGATAGGCAAGCTGCTGCTCGGCCCCGAACAGGTCGCGTGCTACATCTGTTTCGTTTGGGCTGCCCTTGTACTCGTCGTCCGTCGGAAGGAAGTCGCCCGGCAGCGTGCCGCCTTCGATCTCGACCTGCTCCCCACCGACGAGGGCGCCCGCATCCTGCCCGAAGACGCGCGGCCGCTCGCTCGCAAGGTCGATCAGGTCAGCGCCCGCGGCGGACCGTACATCCTCGCGAACATGATCCGGCTCGGCTTGGGCAAGTACGCCGTCAGCAAGGCCGCCCCAGACGTGGCGGAGGTGGTACGCAACCAGGCCGATATCGAACTCAATCGCCTCGTCGCCAGCATGGGCGGCCTCGTCAGTTATCTCGCGTGGGCGATTCCGGCTCTCGGTTTCATCGGCACCGTGCGCGGCCTCGCCGGCTCCTTCGGCCTCGGCGGAGCCACCGACATCGATAATTCCCAATTCCTGAAACTCGCGACGGACCAACTGAAAATCGCCTTCGATTGCACCCTCGTGGCGCTCGTGTTGAGCATCGTGTTGATGTACTTGCTGCACACAGTCCAGCGATCGGAAGAAACGCTCGTGATCGATTGCCAGGAGTACTGTCAGGAGCATCTGCTGCTTCGTCTCTACGATCCACGATCCGAACATGCGGAGTCGACTTGATGTTTGGCTTTGGACAAGGTCGTAAGACCCTCCCGCCCGCGACCGGCGAACGAACGAAGCTCCTCGGTCTGGACATGACCGCGTCGCGCATCCGCGGCCTCGCCGTCGCCGGCGGGCACACGAACCCCGTGTCGTTGGACCGCACGACGGACGAGCTGCCGTTGTTCATCAATCTCGAACCGCGCGTGCCGGATGTCGGTCGCAGCGGCTACGCGGCCGCACGGAAACACCCGCACCTCGTCTGCTCGAACTTCCTCCCCCAACTCGGCCAGACGCGCGAATGGCGTGGCACCCGCGCCACGCTGACGCCCGAATCGGCTCTCGCCGCCGCCTTCGAGAAAATCCGCCCCGCCGTGCTCGCCGAAGCGGACGCCGCCGCGATCGCCTTGCCCTCGTACCTCGTCGCCCCGCAAGTCAAGGCGCTGCGCGAAATCGCCGCCAAGGCGAAGTTCCCGGCCATCGGCACCGCGTCCGCCCCGCTCGCCGTGGCGGCGCATCGTGCCAAACTCGTCCTCAAACCGCGCAAGCCGTCGTCCGCGCCGAACCCCGAATGGGTCGTGCCGATCCGCCCGCAGGACGCCGGACCCGGCGAGATCGTCTTCGTGGACGCCGACGAGTTCGCCCTCTCGGCCGCAGTCGTTTCGATTCAGCCTGCCGAGGCGCGCCTGCTCTCGCTCGCCGCGTGGCCCAAGCTCTCGATGAAGGTGTGGAAGGATCGACTGATCGATTCGCTCTCGGACCGGTGTGTGCGCCTCTGCCGCCGCGATCCGCGGGATTCCGCCGACGCCGAGCAATCGCTCTTCGAACAACTGGACGCGGCTCTCGAAAAGGTTCGCCAGGCGCAGCCGGTCACCCTCGTCCTGCGCGGCGAGAAATGGTACCAGGACCTCGTGCAACAGCCGACCGATTTCGATTCCCACTGCGCCCCGCTCATTAAGTCCGCGGCCGAAAACCTGCGGGAGATCGTGGCGAACGCCGGAGCGGCGGCGCCGCCCCGCGCCGTCTGGCTGACGGACAGCGCCGCAAAGCTGCCGGGCCTGGCGGCGGCGATCTTCCAGAACGCCTCCGAGCGCACCGAGGTGGCCGTGCTGCCGCCGGACGCGGTGACGGAAGCCGCCGCCGCGCTCCACGCCCGCTGGCAAGCGGATCGCCTGCCGCGCGTTCACCTCGACGGCATCATTGGACTGGAGATCGCGACGAAGCCAAAATTCGAACCGCGAAGCCAGAAGTCCGTCTGACAGGAGTCCCCGATGCGAGCACGCCCCCGCCCGCCGCAGCTCGTGAGCATGTGGATGCTCGACGTCTTCTGCTGCGCGCTCGGCTGCGTCACCCTGCTCTGGCTCGTCAGCAACCGCGACGCCGCCCAGGAAGCCCAACGCAACAAGGCCGCCATCGCCGAGCTCTCCTCGACACGATCGAGCCTGCTCAGCACCACCCAGGAACTCGAAGCCACGCGGCGCAGCCTGAACGCCGAGATCGACAACCTGAAGGCGAAACTGCTCGCAACGACGAATGAACGCGACGACGCGGCCGTGAAACTCGCCGTCGCCAAGGCCGACATCTCCACGCTGGAAACGAAACTCGCCAAGGCGATCGTGCAGGCGAGCAACCTGGAGGACCAACTCGTCAAGAAGCGGAAGGATGCTTCCGATTTGACCGCGCGCCTGGCCAGCGTGACGCAATCGTCCGACGAGTTGCGGAAACTCCTGCGTGAGAAGGACGCCGAGCGCGAAGATCTGGCCTTGAAGGCCAAAAAGGCCGTCGACCAACTGAACGACGCCGACGCGAAGCTCCGGGCGTTGGCGAAAGCCAACGACGACGCGAAATCCGACCTCGCCGCCATGCGCAAGACCGGCGACGAACTCGCCGCCGCCAAGGCCGAGGCCCGTGATCTCCGCAAGCAACTCGACGACGCGAACGTGAACATCGTCGACCTGCAAGGGGACAAGAAGAAACTCGCCGACAAGATCGATCGTCTCCGCATCGAAAGCGACGCCAAGTTCGCCGGCATTGCCATGACTGGCAAGCGCGTCGTCTTCGCCATCGACGTTTCCGGAAGCATGAAGCTCCTCGACGACAAGACCGCCGCCCCGCAGAAGTGGCCCATCGTTGTCGAGACGCTCACCAAGGTGATGCGCAGCCTACCCGAACTCGACCAGTACCAGATCGTCCTCTTTTCGCGCACCTCGCGCTACCTGTTCGGCACGGGCGGCTGGCTCCCCTACCGCGGCGAGGAGACCCTCAAACTCGTCGCTGACAAACTCCTCGACGAAGACCCCGTCGGCGACACCAACATGTACGACGCCTTCGACCTCGCCTTCCGACTCAAGGCGAACGGACTCGACACGATCTACCTCTTCTCCGACGGTCTTCCCACCAGCGGACAGGGCCTCCCCGCCGACGCCAAGACACTCACGGACGCCCAGCGATCGGACCACCTGACCAAGCACATCCGCCAGACGCTCCGCGACGTCTGGAACCCGGAGCGCGGCGCCAAGCGCGTGAAGATCAATTCCATCGGCTTCTTCTTCGAAAGCAACGAGGTCGGCGCGTTCCTCTGGGCGCTCTCGCGCGAGAACAACGGCAGCTTCGTCGGCATGAATAAACCCTAGCCGCTAGCCGACCAGTCGACGGAACCGCTCGCCGAATACGCCTTCCAGATACGGCGTCACGCTCCAGAACCGTTTCAATTCCCGATATTCCTTCACGAATTCCGAAACGTCCCCGTCCGGGATGCGCACGGCGCGGATGAGCACGTTCCGGGCGGTGTGCTCCAGGTTCACGAACTCGACCACGTCGACACGATAACCGAGTACCCGCAACGCCAGCGCGCGGAATGCATCGGTGAGAATATCCGCGGACCGCTCGCGCAGGATGCCGTGGCGCAGCATCGGCCGTAGCGCTTCGCTCGGTCCTTCGGCTTTCAATTGCCGGTTCAGGTGCTTGTGGCAGCACGGCACGCTCAGGATCAATTTCGCGTCGCTCCGCACCGCCTGCGCCAGCGCGTCGTCCGTCGCCGTGTCGCAGGCGTGCAATGCGATCACGATGTCCGCCCGTGCGTCGATCGAACCGATCGTCCCGCACGAAAAGGACAAACCCGCCGCGCCGAGAGACTCCGCCCGCTCCATGCTCTTGTGAATCACAGCGTCGTTCACGTCCACACCGAGTATGTTCGCCGGCCGTTTCAACACCTCGTTCAGGTAGTAGTGCAGCGCCAGCGTGAGATAGCTCGAACCGCAACCCGCGTCGAGTATCGCCAGCGGGCTATCCGGTTCCACCAGGCCCGATGCGCCCAGGACGTGATCGAATTGTTTCAGGAATTCGTTGATCTGCGTGAATTTCGCCCGCTGGCTCGCTCGGATCCGGCCGTCAGGCGTTGCGATTCCCATGATTTCCAGGAGCCGGTTCGGCAACCCTTCGCGCAAGGGACGCTCCTTCGCGCGGTTATGCCCCTCGGCCGCCCCCCGCGCCGCGATCGCCTCGCGAGAGACATGGATCTTCCCCTTCTGGCTTGTGCGGATCTCGATCCGTTCCCCCGCGCATTCGACGTGGATGTTCGCGAAGCCAACCGCGAGCGCCTCGGCCAAGAGCGCCGTCGGATCGCTCGCATTCTTCGCGAAGGATTGCCGCTTGTCGAAGAACTCGAACTGGAACAACCGCTCGCCGCGGACGACGACGGGCCGGACGGCGATGCGCGTCCATGGGCTGTCGCCCCGATGCCGGGCCGCGCCGGCGAACCCCGCGCGGACGAATCCATCGGATCGGATCGCGTCGCGCAGCAGTCGTGGGATGTCGGGGGCTTCCATGTCGCGGGCATTCTACGGAGCCGCGCGAACCAAGGTATGGTACGCGTGTCCGTGAAAGGTGAGGAAAATCTCGTCCGCGCCCTTGATGCCGCCAACGAGGATACTAGAAAAGGTTATCTCTTGCCCCGGTAGCTCAGTTGGTAGAGCAGCTGACTCTTAATCAGCGGGTCCAAGGTTCGAGTCCTTGCCGGGGCACTCTTTCACTTCATCTCTCTTCACAACATCCCTGAGTCTCATCGTTCCGCAACTCCCGACCCGTCCTTCCTCATCATCGAACTCTTTCCGCTTTTTTGATACTGGTGACGCTCCGCGGGCGATAATCTCGCTGAAGTGGTTGGAGCGACACCACCATGAATGAAGAAACTCTCTTTGAACTTGCGGTCAATACGCCTCCTACCGAACGGGCGGCGTTGCTGGATCGCGAGTGTGCGGGCAACCCGGGATTGCGAGCACGCATCGAGGCCTTGCTGGCGGCGGATGCGGCTTCGCATTCTCCGCTGGATTCGCCGCCACAAAGAACCGATGATCCGACCCATAGTTTTGGCCCAAAGCCGGAACACGACCTGGCGGCTACCGGTTCCTTCCGGCCGACTTCGTCTCCGGAAACCGAAGGCACGATCATCGCCGGGCGGTACAAGCTGCGCCAGCAGATCGGCGAAGGTGGGATGGGCACCGTCTGGATGGCCGACCAGACCGAGCCGGTCAAGCGGAAGGTGGCGGTCAAATTGATCCGCGTCGAGCGTGGGCAGTCGAAGACGATCCTTGCCCGGTTCGAGGCGGAGCGGCAGGCCATCGCCCTGATGGACCACCCGCATATCGCCAAGCTGCTGGACGCCGGCACGACCGAAACGGGTTCCCCGTTTTTCGTCATGGAACTCGTCAAAGGTATCCCGCTGAGCGACTTCTGCGATCAGCACAAACTCACCATTGCCGAGCGGCTCAACCTGTTCACACAGATCTGCTCGGCGGTGCAACACGCGCACCAGAAAGGGATCATCCACCGCGACCTGAAGCCGGGCAACATCCTCGTCGAGAGTCACGACGGCAAGCCGGTCCCGAAGGTGATCGACTTCGGGCTGGCCAAGGCGACGACCGGGCTGCAACTGAGCGAGCAGTCGATGTTCACGGCCTTCGGGAGCGTCATGGGTACGCCGCTGTACATGGCCCCGGAGCAGGCCAGCTTCAACGCAGTGGACGTGGACACCCGGGCGGACGTGTACGCCCTCGGCGTGATCCTCTATGAACTGCTCACCGGTACCACGCCTTTGACCAAGGAGACGATGAAGAAGGCGGCGCTGGATGAGATGTTTCGGTTGGTCCGCGAGCAGGAGGCCCCGACGCCGTCGAGCCGCCTCAGCTCAGCGGACAGCACACCGAGCGTGGCTGCGAACCGGCAGATCGAGCCGGCGAAGCTGGGCCGATTTGTGAAAGGCGAACTCGACTGGATCGTGATGAAGGCCTTAAGCAAGGAGCGAGAGCGACGGTACGAGACGGCCAACGGCTTCGCAAAAGATATCGAGCGGTTCCTGAACCACGAACCCGTACAGGCGGGGCCACCGAGCGCGACCTATCGCCTGCGGAAGTTCGTTCGCCGCAACCGCTCGCAGGTATTCGCCGCGAGCCTGGTGTTTCTCGCGTTGGTGGCCGGCGTGGTCGGCACGACCCTAGGGCTGATTCGAGCCGAAACCGCGCGGGCGGGAGAGGAGAAGCAACGCCAGAAGGCTGAAGAAAGTCGCGATGAGGCTCTGGCCGAGCGGAAGCGGGCCGACGAGGAGGCCGAAGTGGCCAAGGCGGTCAGTGACTTCATCAGCCACAGCCTGCTCGGCAAGGGCAACCCGTATGTGCAGGCCACCGACGGCCATGCGTACGACAAGAACATTACCCTTCGGGAGGTCGTGGACCGGGCGGCCTCCAAGATCGATGAGCGGTTTCCGGACCGGCCGCTCGTGGCCGCCGCGCTGCACAACGCGGTCGCGTCTGTTTATCAAGGGCAACTCGAACCTGCCAAGGCCATCCCACATGCGGAACGGTGTTGGGAACTGACCCGGTCGGTCCGTGGCGACGACCACCGCGAGACGATTCGGGCGGTCAACTCGATCGGTGCAAACCTGATGAACAACGGCGAAATCGAGCGTGCCCAGGAGCGATTTCAGGACGCCTACGACCGCGCCAGGCGGCTCTTCGGCGAGGAAGACGACACCTCGCTTCTGCTCCTCAACAACCTGATAGCAGCGTACTCCCTCAACGGGCGGCCACGGGAAGCAGCCGCCCTCCGCCGCCGCCACAACGAACTGGCCCTCCGCGTTTATGGAGAGTCGGATGTACGATCGATCGATGCCTTACTGGCGAAGGCGAGCCGTTTGTCCAGCGCTCAGAAGTTGGACGAGTCGCAGGATGTGATCAGGCGGGCGTACGAACTGGTTCGGGACAAGCTGCCGGCACACGACAGGAGACGGGTGAGCGTGACCGAACGGTGGATCGGCGTATTGATCCCGCGGGGGCAGCGTGCCGAGGCCGAGGCACTGGCCGTCGCCACCCACGAGAGTTGTCTGAAGCAGTTCAAAACTCTGGGCACCGGCTCGACGCCGTGGAGCGGCCGGTGCCTCGCCCGGACGTACCGACAACTGGGGAACTTCGAAGCCGCGGAAAAGCTGGGCGTCGAACTGTTGGCGATCGAACGTACTCACTCCAATGGGAACCCCGGTGATCACGACCTGTGCGATGCCCGCGACTTTCTGGCCGGAGTTTACATCGCGCTTTCCAAGCCGGAACTGGCCGAGCCTCTGTTGAAAGAACAGGTCGCACACGACAAATCTCGCGGCTCCGGCTCAAGCATGCGACTCGCTGGTGTGTATGCCATGCAGCGGAAGTTCGCCGAGGCCGATGCGATCTACCGAGATCACGCCGAGACGACGAAGAAAACACAAGGAGCGGAGTCGGCGCCGTACGGCTCCGCTCTTCTGTCGCTTGGGCAGTTCTTGATGAAACAGGAGAAATGGGTCGAAGCGGAATCGACACTACGCGACGGACTCATCATTCTGGAAAAGACACGACCTGGCTCTTTCGGTGTCCTGATAGCCAAGAGCACCTTGGGCCGGGCGCTGCTCGGCCAAAAGAAGTACGCCGAAGCGGAGTCGCATCTGCTCGCGGCTTTCGAAGAGTTCAAGGTCATGGATTCGAAGAACATCCCTGTCGCCTACAAAGTCCAAATCGAGCTTATAGATCGGATAATCGAACTGTACACCGCCACGAACAAGCCGGACGAGTTGAAGAAGTACCAGCAACTCCGGGCGAACTACCCGACGCCGAAGGAAGTCGCCCCGATGCCGAAAGAGAAGAAGTGACCCCGCGCGATCTGCTGCCCGCGGTGTACGACGAACTCCGCAAACTCGCGGCAGCGAAGCTGGCGGCAGAGCAGCCGGGGCACACCCTCGATGCCACGGCCTTGGTTCACGAAGCGTGGCTCAAACTGGCGGATGCTTCGGTCGAGTGGCAGGATCGCACCCACTTCCTGCGGACAGCGGCCACGGCCATGCGGCGGATCCTCGTCGACCGGGCCCGGGCCAAGCTCACGGCCAAGCGTGACGGCGGGCCGCGGGTCGAACTGCCGGAGATCGCCGCCCCGCTGCCCAATGACGAGCTGCTCGCCATGAACGAGTCTCTCGAAAAGCTCGCGGCAATCAAGCCCGAGCATGCCAAACTGGTGGAGTTGCGATTCTTCGCGGGGTTGACCGGCGAGGAAGCCGCCGAAGCGCTCGCGGTCTCCCCCGCCACGGCCGACCGCATGTGGCGGTATGCGAAGGCATTTCTCAAAGTGGATTTGGCATCACCCCGTTTGTGATTACGGGAGCGAGCCTGGCGGGTGTGTTGAAGTCGACTCGGTCCCGACATACCAGGCATTGTCCCATGCGGCTGATCGTGCTTCCAATGTCTCCTTCCGGTATACATTTCGACCGAACAGCAGGAACACGGCCGGGGTCACGATCTGGTCGAGCAGGGTCGAGGTCACGAGGCCGCCGATCACGACGACCGCGAGCGGGTGGAGGATCTCCTTGCCCGTTTGGCCCTTCCCCATCGCGAGCGGTACGAGTCCGATGACCGCGACGGCCGCCGTCATCAGCACCGGGGCCAGTCGTTCGAGGCTTCCGCGGACGATCATGGCTTCCCCGAACACCTCGCCTTCTTCCTTCATCAGGTGGATGTAGTGGGCGATCATCATGATTCCGTTGCGACTGACGATGCCGACGAGGGTGATGAACCCGACCCAGTGAGCGACCGAGAGGGTCGTCGCCTGGAACCACGCGCCGGGGATCTTCCACCACGCCAACCCTTGCAATGCCGCGGGGTCGGGGCGGTTCAGGATCAGCAGTGCGAGAACGGCTCCGAGACCGGCGAGCGGGACATTCACGCCCAGCACCATGAGTGCCGCCCGCCACGAGCCGAGGCAGCGGGTGAGCAGCAGAAATACGCCGACCACGGCCGCCGACCCGAGGGCCAGCAACCGGGCGTTCGCTTCCTGCTGGGCACGGAACTGCCCGTCCTGTTCGATGCGGTACTCGCCGCGCTTCGCTCGCAGCTTCTCCTCCACCGGGTGAACGGCGGCGCGGATGTCGGACACGACATCGCCCAGACTGCGCCCCTGCACGTTGCACGCGACGACGATGCGCCGCTGCACGTTCTCGTGGTTGAGCGTGTTCGGCCCCGTCGTGTCGAGGACGTCGGCGACTTGCGACAGCGCCACCTTGCGGCCGGAGGGCGTGTCGAGGATTGTCTGCCCGATGACCGCGGGATCGGACCGCGACTCGGCGTCGTACCAGACGACGAGGGCGAACGACTTCTCGCCGTCGATTACGGTGGACGCGGTTCGACCCTTGTAGGCCGTTTCCAGAAGTCTTGCCACGTCGCCGGGGGCGAGGCCGTAGCGGGCCGCCTCGTCGCGTTTCACCCGAAGGCGCACCTGCGAGATCTCCACCTGGGGTTCGACTTGCAGGTCCACGACGCCGGGCACCTTCGCCATCGCGTCCTGCACGTCCTGCGCGGCGGCGCGGAGTTCGAGAAGGTCCGGACCGAACACCTTCACCGCCACCTGCGCGCGGACGCCGGACATGATGTGGTCGAGCCGGTGGCTGATCGGCTGGCCGACGTTGGCCATAACGCCGGGGATGCTGCCGACCCGCTCGCGGATGTCGGCGAGGACCTGCTCGGGCGGTCGGCCCGATTTCTCCACCCCCAGACCGTGCAGGAACGGCACCGCACGCAACGCCGCGGCGCCGAGGCCTGGTCTGGGCCGCTCGTGCGGAATCAGCCGCACGTCGATCTCCGAACTGTTCACCCCTTCGGCGTGTTCGTCCTGTTCGGCCCGGCCGGTCCGCCGGGAGACAGCCGCCACTTCCGGAATCTGCAGGAGCGATTGCTCCGCAATGGACGCGATCCGCCCGCTCTCCGCGAGGCTCGTCCCCGGAGTCATTTGCAGGCCGACGGTCACCGTTCCTTCGTTGAAGGCGGGCAGGAACTCGCTGCCCATGCCGAAGACCGCCGACATGGTGACGGCGGAGAGCACTAACGACCCGACGAGGATCTTTCGCGGATGCCGCAAGGCGAAACCCAGGAGCCGCCGGTCGAGCATCTTCAAGACGCGCAAAACAAACGGATCGCCGCCATGCCCACGGGCGGCGCTCCCGGGCAGCAGGTACGACGCGAGGACCGGCGTCACGGTGAGCGAGACCACCAGCGACGCGGCAAGGGAAACCAGATACGCCAGACCCAGCGGAGCGAACATCCGCCCTTCCAGCCCGGACAGCGCGAACAGCGGAGTGACGACGAGGCAGACGATGAGCGTGGCGTAGACGATCGAGTTGCGGACTTCGCTCGACGCCTGGAATACGATCTTGAGGACCGGATCCGGGACCGATTTGAGTCGATTTTCCCGGAGCCGGCGGTAGATGTTCTCGACATCGACGATGGCGTCGTCGACAAGCTCCCCGACGGCGACCGCGATGCCGCCGAGCGTCATCGTATTGATGGTGATGCCGAAATAGCTGAACACGAGGGCGGTGACGAGAACCGAGAGCGGGATCGCCGTGAGCGTGATGAAGCTGGTGCGGATGCTGGCGAGGAACAGGAGCAGCACCACGAAGACCCAGAAGGTGCCGTCCCGGATCGCTTCGACGACATTGTCGATGGCGGCCTGGATGAAATCCGCCTGGCGGAAGACGCGCCGCTCGACGACGACTCCGTCCGGAGCGGTGCGTTGCAGTTCCTCGAGCGCGGCGTCGAGTTTGGGGGTCAGGCTCAGGGTATTGGCGCTGGGTTGTTTCTGGATGGCGAGGATGACGCTGCTGCCTCCGACTACCCGGTCGCCGTCGCGCACCCGCACACTGCCGTCCCCGCGGCGGATCGGTCCTCCGAACCGCACATCCGCCACCTCTTTGATGCGGACGGCCCGACCGTCCCGCCAGACGACTGGCGTCTCTTCGATGTCCCGCAGCGCCAACGTCTGCCCGCTGATGCGGATCAGCGACTCCTTCGTGTCCCGTTCCATGACCCCGCCGCCCGCCAGCACGTTGGCCTTCTCGGCGGCCTCGGTCAGTTGCTGCAACAAGATGTTCTGGCCGGCGAGCCGCGCCGGCGACGTCAGTACCTGGTACTGCTTCAGATGACCGCCCATGACGGTCACTTGCGACACGCCGTCCACGGCGAGCAAGCGGTTGCGCACGGCAAATTCGCCGAAGGTGCGAATCGCCATACCCACCCGGACGTCGTCCTCCGGAGTCTTGGGCGGCTCGGCCGGCCGCAATCCGACGAGCATCACCTCGCCCATGATGCTGGAGATCGGAGCCATCACCGGGTTGACATCCGGGGGCAGCCGCTCGCGGACCAGTTGCAATTTCTCGGCGACGACCTGGCGGTCCTGGTAGATGTCGGTGCCCCAGTCGAACTCGATCCACACCACCGACAGGCCGATGCCGGACGCCGAGCGCACCCGCTTCACGCCGGTCGCGCCGTTGAGTTGGTACTCGATCGGCCGGCTGACCAGCACCTCGACCTCTTCGGGGGCGAGACCGGGGGACTCGGTCAGCACCGTCACGGTCGGCCGATTCAAATCCGGGAAGACGTCGACAGGCGTTCGTGCGAGTTGATACGCGCCACCAAGAATGACCGCCATCGCGGCGATCAGAATCAGTCCGCGATTCTGCAACGAAAAACCGATCACGCGATCGAGCACGACAATCTCCCCTTCTCACCGCAGCGAGGCAAACCCGGACACGAGTTCCGACACCCCTCGAACGGCAACCGACTCTCCGATGGCGAGGCCGCGGACGATCTCGATGGCGTGGTCGTCCGACCGACCCGTCTCGACGGCGCGCCGTTCGAACGCGCCATCCGACCGGCGAACAAAGACCACTTCCGCCCCCGGTTCGCCGGCCACGGCTCCGCGGGGAACCAAGGTTTTCGCCGGTCGCTTCCCGGTCACGATGGCGACACCGGCCAGTTGACCGTGGAGGAGCGGAGTCCGTTTCCCGCCGTCCGGTTCGATCCAGACCGCCAGCGACCGGTTGCCGACGCCAACCGTACGACCACTTCGAATCACACGCCCCGTGATGATCGTTTCCGGATCGGTCACCAGCCGGACTCGGGCCGGCTGACCGACGCGGACGCGGGCGTGATCGCGTTCCGAGACTGCGCCCATGACGAGTGGCCGGGTCCGATCATGGATGGAGAACAAGACTTCCTGGGCTGCGACCGCCTGACCGGGCACCTTGTCGAATGTCACGATCACCCCGCTGATCGGTGACCGAACCGGAATGCGGGATGAGACGCGTCGGGATTCCACCACCCGATCGATATCGACGGCCGCGAACCCGATCGTCTCCAACTTGCGCCGCAGCGCGTCCACCTGGCTCCGAAGTGAAGCGACTCGTCCTTCCGTTTCCCAAACGCGCTGCTTGGCGATGGCGGGCAGATCCTGAATCCGCCTGAGTGTGGCGGTTTCGAGTGTCAGCGACAAACTGGTTCGAACCAGTTCGAGTTGCAGATCGATCAGTTCGCGGCTGATGATCTCGGCGACGACATCGCCGGCCTTGACGGCCCGCCCGCGGTCGGTGTGAATGGCGGCGAGGGTTCCCGCCAACGGTGCGGCGGCCGATCCGCGATCGGACGGAGGCAATTCCACCGACCCGTCCAACGCGACAATTTCGTCGACCCAACCGGTCGAGGCTTCCTCCATGCGAAGGTCGATCGCCCGTTCCGTCTCCGGACCGATCCGGAGCACGCCCGGAGCGAAAAACCCGCCGAGTTCGTGCGCCCCGCGCACGACAACCCGATCGCCCGGGAACAGTTCCCCGGCCACGATCTCGACGCGATCCCCGCTCCGTCGACCGAGGGCGACCGGCTTCTTGCGATATTCGGACGCGCCCGCGGCATTCGCTTCTTCCACCAATACGAAGCGGTCCACTCCTTCGCGGACCACCGCCGCCACCGGGACCGTCGGCCGAGGCTTGTCCGAGGGCTGGATGAGTTCGGCCAGTCCCGTCAGACCGGGCACCAGGCGCGGCTCCGCCGCCGAGTCGTTCTTCAATTCCGCCCAAACGGAACCGAGATGCGTGACGGGATCCAGATACGGAGCCACCGCCGATACACGGGTGAGGAACACCTCGTTCGGATAGGCGGACAGCCGGACCTTGACCGGACTGCCGACCGCGACTCGTGGAAAGTCCTTTTCCAACACGCCCAATCGGACCCAGACGGTGGACAGGTCCGCGACTTCGGCCAGGTGTTCGGACGGTTCGACCAAGCGGCCATTGGTCAGTTCGGCATGGATCACCGTACCGCCGACCGGGACGCGCACGGGCAGGGTCCGTTCCGGATCGGCCCGACCGCGCTTCAGAAGCTCGTCGAACGCCTCCGCCGCCAGCCCCACGGCGAGCCACTTCGCGCGGGCCACCGCCAAGGAATTCATGGCTTGGGATTGTTTCGTCTCGGCGTCGAGAAGCGCTTGCCCGGCGACCGCCCCGGCATCGACACTCCGCCGAAGCTCGGTCACGATCTTATCGCTCAACTGCCATTCCGTTTGGGCCGTGAGCGCATCCAGCTGAATGGTGTCCAAGTCCAGGCTTTTGATTTCGGCCACGACGTCACCGGCCCGAACGTGCTGACCCGGGGCGACCCGCACCTTCACGATCCGCCCTGGCAACCGGGCGGTGGCGAAACCGTGGTGCGTCCAGGGCAGTTCCACCATCGCATAGGCCAGCAGCGCCCCCTCAACTTCACGGACGTCAACCTCGGCAGTCGTTACGGCCAGGCTGTCCCTCGCTATTGGAGTGAGCGTCAGGTGCCCGCGTGCCAGATCGACCTGGACACCCTTCGTCGGCAGCGGCGCGTGACCTTCATGCGCGAGGAGGACCGTCACCCCGATGGTCAGAAGCAGCGCGATCGCGAACGCGGGCCGGCGGCGGCCATTGATTATTAACCGGGTCACGGTGATTCCTCCTTTACTCCTCGAACGTACGATCACTTCCGGCCGTCGCGTTCCGACTTGGCCTTGGCCTTCAACTCCTCGACTTTCGCCAGCGTCTTGTCCGGGTCGGCCTCGGCCTTCCTTTTACAACTCTTGCAACAGACGAAGACGGGCTGGCCTTTGATCTCCAGCTTCAGCGGTGGTCCCATCGAGCCGAGCCGTTCGTCGGTCGACACGACGCACCATTCCTGGGCGTCGACCAGCGCGCGATCTTCGGCCGAGAGCTTCGCGCGTTCGGTTTGCACTTCGTCCGACGACGAAGCGGGCGGCGGTGCCGACGTTGCAGGCGCCGAGGAATTCGACGAGCAGCCCGTCAGGGCAAGGACCAGCAAACCGAGCGGAATCAGCATGCGAATGTTCATGAGATCTCCTGTGCGGGTTTGAACGACCGCGGACGTGCCACGATCGGGAATGGTTATTTCTTGACGTAATCCTTCGGATCCTTCACTTCGCCCGGCTTCTCCTTCGCCAGAACGACGAACTCTTCGATGCACGGAATGCAGCAGAATTCGTAGGTCTTGCCGGCGATCACCCAGGTGAACTTCGGGTTCGCCTTCGTCTTGGAAATGGGGCAGATCTTGTCGCCGGTCTTCGGATTATCGTCGTGGCTGGCGCGGATGCCCTTGTACTTCACCGTCGGCACGGTGTTCCCGTTCGCCACGATGTCGGCGGCGGTGTACAGTCCACCGGGCGTCAGGAACAATTTCTGCTCCTCATCGTCGTCTTTCTTCGCGGGCATTTCAGAGGCCGCGTGGGAACCCTTCCCTTCGTTGGTGAAGGCGATCCGGAATCGTTCCCCGTGGATGTTGATGTTGTTGATCGTGACCTGCACCTTCTTGCCGAGCAAGTCCTTGGGCAACGTGGCCGTGAAGAGCGAGGTCATGCCCTGCGCGTCGCCCGGTTGCGGCTCCGGCCGGAAGGTCATCTTGTCGGATTCGGTCGAACCTTCCGGCGTGAGGTACGCGGTGAGCTCTTGCCCCTCAACCTCTTGCACGCGGGCCTCATCCTTGCCGAGCATGTAGAGGCGCACGGTGCCGTTCTTCTCGAACACAGCCTCGGCGTGGTAACTATCCCGGCCGAGCGATACGAGAATGCCGCCGTGTGCACCGGGCTTGTGGCCGTGCACGTCCTCCTTCGCGCCGGCAGACGGTTTGCTTTCGACGGAGGGTGAGCCGGGAGGCGACGAATCGCATCCGACAATCGTGAATCCCACTACTGTGATGATCGCAAGGGTGGCACCAATTCGGAATGGACGGAACATGGTCGTACTCCTGACGTCGCGGCCGGAACCGCGAGTCGATGAATGCCGGACACGGCGAACCACCTCGGCGACGCGGAGGCGATGCGGAGAATGTCCGGTCGAGCGCTACAGAGGCTCGAGGAATATCGGGTTGGGGAAATTGGATACGAGCCGACGCGATCGACCGTCGGCGGGAAAGGGACTAACAGCGAAGTTTGTGGTGCGCGTACAGAAGATCGTGTGTGGAAAGACAGGTGGATCGGTGGGTGATACGACCGGCTGGCGAAACGTGAACATGGCACAACTCAAGCGAGACCGGCCAAGTCAGCGCATCCACGAAGTGAGAGGATTTCGCAAGGGGATCCGTGAGAGGCCCGGCAGGTTCCGAAACCACACTCGCCTTCGCGGGCGATTCCTTGCAAGGGCATTTCGCCGGAGCGATCGGCTTCGAAGGCGTCGTGTCGTTCTTGCGATTCGCTTCGTGCCCGCAGCACGTCCGAATGGGAGCATGATTCAGCGGGGCCGTCGGAGTGGACGCCGATCCCGGAGGCGTGGTCGCGCAGCAGCAGAGCATTGGCCCTGCGAGCAACGCCAGCACAAGTTGGGGAACGACCACAAACCGATACATCGGATTCACCTCGAACGGCCCCCTAGGAGCCGCAACAACTTATACCCGGAAAAGGACGAAGTTATACATCAAAAATCAAAATCCGCCAGCCCAATGATTGAGGCCCCGCCCTTGTGGCCGACACTACCGGGACCGATCAAGGCCGCGATTCGGGCGATGGTGGGGGTATCGACCGAATAATCGCTCAATGAAAGCAATGCATGACGCGGGACTGACCCATCGGAAGCCGTTGATCGGAACGATTGCGAATCACGTCAATCCTGATTCGCCCGTTCGATTGCCTCGTCAATCGCACCCTTGACCGCGCTCGTCTTGCCGACCATCGCAAAAGACCATCGGCCGTAACTCCCTTCGGCGTTCACCGCGGAAACCCAGCGCTCGGCCGCGGCACGCTTCACGTCCTTCATTGGGTCATACCCCTTCGTTTCGAGTATCAACGTCGTCGGATGCTTCGATTTCAACCGGATCAGGAAGTCCGGCACGTACGCGTGCGATTGGCCGTTGGCGAAATACGGGATGGCGAAGCAAAGACCTGCGTTCTTCACGAATGCGATCACACCCGGATGCGTATCGATCGCGAATCCGGCTTGCTGCTCCCATCCATCCGTATCCGCCACGAGGAACGAAACATGTGATCGGCGAATCGGTTGCAGGTTCCGACTCGTCCAAAAGTCGATTTCGGCGGCCGTGCCCGGTTCCCGGTTCCGTTCGTATCGCGGAATCTCCGGCGTTTCGCCGTGGCTTGTGCCGAAGCCTTTCAAGCTGTTCAGTACCCGCCCGCTTTCGCTAAACGCAGACATCCTCGACCACGAGGGCCGGCCGCATGTTCGCCTGAAAGAGCGCGGCCGCGCCGTTCTGTATCCGCTCACAAAGGACGGCACGAAATTCCTTCGCGCTTCGAAGTGCTGGTACTTCAAACTCCGCGATGCGAACGGCATCATCCGCCGCGTCAAGGGCTTCACGGATCTGAAAGCGACGGAGCAATTCGCTGCCGAAAGCGTGCGGAAAGCAGAACGCCGGGCCGCTGGCATCACCGATGCGGTTGATGAACAACTCCGCCGCCCGCTGACGGATTATCTCTCCGATTATGCCGCCGCGCTCCGAGGGAAAGGCAGTTCTGCGGAACACGTTCGATCGACCATTGCGCTTTTATCGGCGCTGTACTCAGGTTGTGGCTTTGTGTTTCCTCAGGACATCGACGCCGCCCAAACCCGCTCACGCTCCCATCTGGGGGAAGCGCTGGCGTGAGAAAGCCGCCGATATGCTCCGAATGGACCTCGAAGCCGCGGGCATCCCTTACGTCGTTGAAGGGCCGGACGGGCAGGAGTTTGCCGACTTCCATGCTCTCCGGCACTCTTATCTGACGATGCTGGGCCGTCATGGGGTGGATCTGAGAACTGCTCAGGAACTCGCCGGGCAAAGTTCGCCGATCCTGACCGCTCGTTACTCGCATCGTCGGCTTTACGATCTGGCCGGGGTCGTGGACAAGCTGCCGAACCTCTTCCCGATCCCTGTTCCCACGACCAGTGCGCTTCCTGAGGAACTCCCCCTTCGACTGACCGGGACGGATGAGGCCGCGGGCGTACCACCGGGCGTACCAAGCGGGTACGCCGAACGGCATTCTTTGGCATCGAATGGCAATCTGCGGATTGTTGGATCGACCGGGGGCGACGTGACACAAACCCTTGAAATGAAAGGGACCGGCGCTTCTTTGCACCGGTCCGCATCGCTTCACACTGAGTGGGCAGTCCCGGGATTGAACCGGGGACCTAACGATTTTCAGGACCGCTGGAAAGCCTTAACGGATTCACAAAATACCCTTGAACTAAAGGCATTTTCGCAGATTCGCGGAGATAAGCAAGGCTAAACTTTTCGAGCGTGGGAAAGTACGAAAATGCGGGGAAATTCGAGGGTCGAAAATCTTATTGCGGGAAATGCGGGAGATAGAAGGATTTGTACACCTGCCCCCGCCGGCCCGTTCGTCGGCACCGCCACGAACGCGACGCCGAGTAGATCGTCGGCGTCGGGGCCGCGTGCCAGACGGCGGGACGCGCGGGCGAAGTACGGGAGCAACGTCGGCCACGGTCGTCGGGTTCGCCTACTTGACGGTGTAGAGTTCGCACGCATCGAAGCCCGGCGCGTCCGTGAGCGCCACCGACAACAAACGCGCCGCCACGGTGATCGTCACGCCTGCTTCGACGTAGGACCGTTCCGCCGTCCACTTCGCCGCCAGTCCCATCGGCATCTTGTTCCGCGTGATCGCTTTCAAGAGCTTGTCGTCGAAGACTTCCACCCGCAAGCCGGCCGCGACTTCGACGACGCGAACCGTGCCGAGTTCGTAGCCGGCCGGATCGCAGAGCGGAACGGGTCGCCCCTTGTGGCCCACGTCTTCGCGGAACGAAAACGGGATGATGCGATGCCGTTTGCCGTCGGCGTCCGGTTGCGAAACGTCCGGCGAGACTCGCAGGCACAAGCCCACGGCGAGCGGAGCAGGGTCGAGAGCGGGAGCGGGTCGAGCGATGGAAGTGTAGGTCATGGCGTCGGCCCCGGAAAAGTGAAACGCCGCCGCCAGCTTGGGTATGCCCGTAAGCATGGCGGTCGGCGTTCGTGGGATGTCCTGCCGGGTCGGTGACTAGCCGCAAGGACCGCGACGGTACGGTTCGCCCCGGCAAGTTCGCGTGAGTCGCGCCCCGCGTCGAAGACTTCATCCCGCTCTGTGAAAAGCCCAACACGGAACGGGCAACGACGCGGAGCGGGTAGGACGATTAGGCCCCGGTCGAGAGTACGCCCGCACGCGGGTCGGCGAGCGCCGCGCCGTAGTCGAAGTGGATGCGCCACGTCATCGCCAGCTTGTTCGGATCGGCGTCGAATCCGAACGTCGTGACGGTCGGAATCTCGTTGCCGTCCAGGAAGCCCACGATCATCGGCACGTCCAACGGCGACGCGAACAAATACCAGGCGGTCGTCGAGTAGCCGGTGAACGTCGAATTCGAGAGCCGGCTTTCGACTTCCAGCTTGGCGAGATTCTGAAACGTGTTGCCGGTCGGAAGCAAGCCATCGCTCGCCGTGGATCGGGCGATTTCGGCCGATTGGAGCAGGCCCCGCGCGGTCACTTCGAGTTCCGGCGGGACGAGTAGCACCCCCGGCATGAGGTCGAGGTTGTTGCCGTCGTCATCGACTTGGCGTCGGAGTTTTTGAACCGCCGCCGCGAGCGCGGTCGTGCCGAGCGCGCTGCCGCCGCCCGACGCATAGTTCGCGTTCCCGGCCGCGAAGTGATTCCCCGCGTTGGCGAGCAGCGTTCGGAAAATCAGATTCGAGAGCGAACGCCCCGCCGCCTTCGCGAGCGAAGGAATGAGGTCCGCCAGCACGCTGGCGTCGTCGTTGATGAGGTCGCGGCGGTCGATGGCGATTTGCTTCGCATAGGTATCGACCGCCCAGGTGTACACTTCCTCGCCGACGCTGCCGTGCGCCACGTCGCCGCCCGGCGCGAGTTCTTCGAGGCCGAACGCGAACGACGGCCGGAGTCCCTTGTGGTCGTGGAAGTTCGCGGCCGACCGCACGGCGCACCAGCTTCGCCACGTCGCCGGCGCGAGCTTGTAGGTCGCTTCGGCAATCTTGTTCATCACGTTGCCGAGCGCCACGGGCATGGCGGTCGTGGACAAGGCCGCTTGCAGCATTTCGGATCGGCCGTGCGGAGCGGTTCGGCCGGAGAGCCGGAGCGATTCCTTGCAAAGATCGACCATGCTCATGGCGTGAAGCCGCTTCGACATTTCGAGCGTCCGCCCGCCCAGGACGTTTTCGGCGAGCCGCTCGTGGCCGGCCTTGACGAGCAAGGCCGCTTCGAGGAACTCCGTGCCGCCATCGTCGCCGCCCCGCGCCCGGCCGGTGCCGCCGATGAAGTTCGGCGAGCCGGTGCCGCGAGAGGCGAGGAGGGCCGCGAGTTCGACTTGTCGAGCGGTGCCACCGATGGCGTGTGCGCTCTGTGCCGCCGCCTGCACGGCTGCGGTGCCGTCGTACTTCGCGACAATCGCCGCGACTTCCGCCGCCGTCGCCGGCGTGCCGTGTTCGTTGCCCCTCGCGGGCAAACGCTGCGCGTCGTAGGCCGCTTGCAACGCGGTCCGCTGCGATTCGGTCAGCGCCGCCGCGTCGAAGCCGCTGGCCGCGAGCCATTGGTCGAACGTATCCATTCGAGAGCCTTTCCCGCCACCGGCGGATTGTGAAGCCGCTATTGCGGCCGAGGTTGCCGCGTCCGCCCCGACCGCGACGAAAGAGATTTCGCGGAGCGTGCAAGCCCGCACGACTTGGAGAGGCCCCGAATGTGTTCGCCCGTTGACCGTGATTTTCGCACCGGCTTCGAGGTATTCGCTTTTCTCCACCGCCGCCCCGATGGAACTTTGCCAAGCGAATCCGTTCTTCGAGGTCGCCACGACTTCGGCCGCGTCCGGTCCGCTGCCGGAAATGACGCCTTCGACGCGAATCTCACCGCTCTTTTTGTCCACCTGAATATCGGTCGAGTGCCCGATGAT
>JAHBXO010000017.1 GCA_019636445.1 Gemmataceae bacterium
AGCATGTCTTCGCGATGATGCTCGGCTTCACGCGCCATCTCGTCACACGCGTGAACACCATCCGCGCCGGCGGCTGGCCGCGTCATTTCAGCCTGCCGCTGCGCGGACAGACGCTCGGCCTCGCCGGGATGGGCCGCATCGGCAAGGCCGTTGCCACGCGTGCGGTCGCCTTCGGCATGCCCTTGATCGCCTACGATCCGCAGCCGGACGCCGCCTTCGCTGCCGCTCACGGCATCCGGCTCGTCCCGTTTGCCGAACTCCTCGCGCAGTCCGATTTCCTCTCGCTGCACCTGCCGCTCATGCCCGCGACGAAACACGTGATGAACGCCGAGGCGTTCGCCCGGATGAAGCCCACGGCCGTGCTCGTCAACAGTTCGCGCGGCGGCCTCGTCGACGAAGCGGCTCTCGTCGCCGCCTTGAAAGCGAAGCGACTGGCCGGTGCCGTGCTGGATGTACTGGAGCAGGAGCCGCCGCCGGTGAACCATCCGCTTGTGGCGATGGACAACGTGCTCGTCACGCCGCACGCCGCCGGCGTGGACGTGAAGTCGATCGGCGACATGGCCCGCAGCGCCGCCGAAGCGATCGCGTCGCTGTGGAAGGGCGAATGGCCGACGGAGAAGGTTGTGAATCCCGATGTGAAGTCGCGGTTCCGGTGGAAGTGAATTCGCTTGATTCTCGCTCATTCTAAGAACTCACCACTCAGAACTCACCACTCGTTTTGAAAATGAGTTGTGAGTTTTGAGTGGTGAGTTCTGAGACAAAGACTTAAACCGGCCGCGGAAGCATCCCGACGGCTTTGCGAACGAGTTCCATCGTCTTCACCGCCTCCGCCCGCGCCCTCGCGGCACCGGTTTGCAGGATCGACTCCACGCGTGCCGGATCGGCGGCGAGGTCCTTGCGGCGTTGTCGGGCCTCCGCGAAATAGGCGTCGATTTTCTTCAACAAGAGCGTCTTCGCGTCGCCGTAGCCGAAGGGCCGGCCGCCGCGCGATTCGGCGTTCCGCATCGGTTCGCGATAGTGGTCGGCCAAGTCTTGCAATTCCTCCGGCGTCGCGAAGAGCTTGTACATCGCGAAGGCGTTGCACGTGTCGGGATTCTTCGGCGATTCCAGCGGGGTCGAATCGGTGACGATGCCCATGACCGCGTTCTTCAACGCCTTCCCCTCGGCGAAGATCTCGATCGTGTTGCCGTAGGACTTGCTCATCTTGCGGCCGTCGGTGCCCGGCACGGCCGGCACTTCGCCGAGTTGCTCCTGCGGCAAGGGGAAGACTTCGCCGTAGGCTCCGTTGAAGTATCCGGCGATATCGCGCGTCATTTCGAGGTGCTGCACCTGATCCTTGCCGACCGGCACGACGTTCGACCGCACGATGAGGATGTCTGCGGCCATGAGGATCGGGTACGAAAACAGGCCGACCGACGGCGTGATCCCTTGGGCGACCTTGTCCTTGTAGGAGTGGGCGCGTTCGAGGAGGCCCATGCCCGTGACGGTCGCGAGCATCCACGCCAGTTCGCAGACCTCGGGCACGTCGCTCTGGCGGTAGAAACATGCCTTCGCCGGATCGAGGCCGAGCGCGAGGTAGTCGAGTGCCACGTCGCGTACGTTTTCGGCCAAGATTTCCTTCGCGCTCTTCCATGTCTTCTTCCCGGCCTTTTGGGCGGCGTCGGCTTCCTTCGCCTCGGCGTCTTTCAGCGTCGTCAGGGCGTGATAGTCTGCGATGAAGTAGAACGCGTCGCCCTGATCCTGCAGCGCGATGTGCTGCCGGATCGCGCCGAAGTAGTTGCCGAGGTGGAGTTTCCCCGAGGGTTGCACGCCGCTCAAGATACGCTTCATGGATTCGCCCGTGGTCTTGGACTTTACGTCGTCTTCGTGAAGGAGTTAGAGTATCGCCGATTGGTTCGCAATCCATCGGGGTCGAGGAATGGAAACCGCCTTGTCGGTGCCGGAATCCGTGTCGGTCGTCGACGCCGAGAAGCAATCGGAACTGGTGTTGGACGCGTTGAAGGCCGCCGTCGCGGAGCCGGGCGAGCATCGTCTGTTCCGCTGGGGCAAGCTCGGCGGATTGTTTCCCAGCCGGCTGGGCGTGTCGGCGGCGGCGGCAAAGTTCGCACTGGCCGAAGGCCTGCTCGAACCGGTGCGGACGGAAGTGCGAGGCAAGCTCATTGTCGAATGGGCCCGCGCCACGCCGGAAGCGATCCGCTACCTTGACGCGCACGATTCGCCGAAGGCGGTGCTCCGGGAACTCCGGGAAGTGATTGGTGAAACGCGATCCGGCGTGCCGGTCTGGATGGCGCAGGCGCGGGACGAGGCCGCTCAGCTGGCGACGCGTTTCGAGCATTTCGGGCGGGAATTACTGAGGCGTCTGGACGCGTTGGACGAGCGGGTGGACGCGGCGATTCGCCGGGCCGAGGCCGCCGCGCCGAAGGTCGGCGAGGCGATGCTCAAGCGCGTGCCGTGGTCCCCGGCCGTGCTGCAATATCTGGATTCGCTGGAAGCCAACGGCCGGGACGCGCGGGCGTCGCTGGCGGAACTTTTCTCGGCGGCGCGGTCGCAATCGCCGGGGATGACGCTGTTGGCGTTCCACGAGGGAATCCGAGCGCTGGCGAACGGCGGCGTGCTTCAATTGCAGCCGGGATCCGCCGGCGACATCCGCGAACCGGAGTACGCGGTCGAGGTCGGCGGTCGGATGATGTGGTGGGTGGAGCGGTGAATCAGAACGGCCAGCGTTTGCCGAGCGCGGCCTTCTGGAGCGCCGTGACCTCGGCGATGCCGGCGGTGCCAATGTCGAGCAGCCTGTCGAGTTGCTTCCGTGTGTAGGTGGCCTCTTCGCCCGTCCCTTGCACTTCGATGAACGCCCCGCGACCGGTCATGACGAGGTTCAGATCGACTTCGGCGTCGCGGTCCTCGACGTATTCGAGATCGAGACGGGGATCGCCATCGACGATGCCGACGCTGACGGCGGCAACGCTGTCGGTGAGGATTTCCGAAATTGGCGCCGGGAGTTGGTCCTGGATGGACGCGAGCGCGTCGACGACGGCGACGAATGCGCCCGTAATGCTCGCCGTCCGGGTGCCGCCGTCGGCGTCGAGAACGTCGCAGTCGATCCAGAGAGTGCGTTCGCCGAGTTTGGCGAGATCGATGACGGCGCGGAGGCTGCGGCCGATGAGTCGCTGGATTTCGACGCCGCGGCCATCGACCTTGCCCGCCTTGTCGCGCGCCTTGCGGCTGCCGGTCGAACCGGGGAGCATGCCGTATTCGGCGGTCATCCAACCCTGGCCCTTGCCCTTCAGGAATTCGGGAACGTCCTTCGCAACCGTGCAGGTGCAGAGCACGACCGTGCCGCCGGCCTTCACGAGCACGCTGCCGGGAGCATTGCGTGTGTACTTGCGCTTGAAGGTCAGGGGGCGGAGTTGATTCGATTGACGCTGGTTGGGTCGGGTCATCCCGTGAAGTTATCGAATCCTCCGGCCATTGACAGTACTCGTTGGAGCGCTTAGTCTTAAATCGTGTACTCCATTCGACTTCCTCTCGCACCATGCGGTGGGGGATTCCGTGACCAAAAAAGAAATCGTCAAGAAGATCTCCGAGCGTGCCAACCTCACGCAACTCAAGACGAAAGAGATCGTGCAATGGACGTTCGACGCGATCATCGACACCTTGATTGAGGAAGGCCGGATCGAGTTGCGCAATTTCGGTGTCTTCGAAGTCCGTCAGCGCAAAGCCCGCAAAGCCCGCAATCCGCGAACCGGCGAATCGGTCGAGGTGAAGTCCAAAAACGTGGTGACCTTCCAACCGGGCAAGGAGATGGAGGAAGAGGTTCTTAAAGCGAAGATCGTCATCAAAAAGCGGCGCATGCGTCGGGCGAACCGATCGAAATCAACCGAACCGACGATCGAGTCGCAAACCGTTCCCGAAGTTCAGCTTCCGGCCGAAACCCCGGTTGAGAACCCGTCGTTGGAAGTGGCTAGCGTTTGACGGTAACCGACTTCCGGTCGGGCAATTCCCGTTATTCCGTTTGTAGTGGATTCAAGTTCTCCGCCGGTCGTGCCGATAATCGCGGATAGTTGGATTTCGCGGTCCGGCCGGCGAGTACGCGCGGCCCGCGGGACCCACGGAGGGGACCACGATGCTCCGCAAATGCGCGTTTCTCGCAGTGATCGTCACGGGATTGGCCGGCAGCACCGGATGCCTGATGAATCAGTATTCTCCCGATCCGAATGTTCGGATGGAACAACTCATCAACCATTCCGAAGATCAACGGCAGATCAGCGAATTCTGGCGCCGGTTCTGGCATAACGACCAGCCGAGCCACCTGACGCCGGCCCGCATCCACGGCGGCGTCTGACGCTCCGATCGCCGAGTCGTATAACGGGTCACGGAAGGCTTCGCCCGCCTTCCGTCGACCCATTTGCGCTGTCATTTCGATGCACGACCCCGGCACGGGAAGTCGGGCGAAGGGCTAGCGGCCGTAAAGTTCGCCGACATGAGCCGCCGATTCCCGTGCGGCCAGCCATTCCACGGCCTGCGCGACCTCCTCGGACAGTAAGTCGACCGTTTTCCGCTCAGCCAGAATGAGTTCCGCGAGTTCGTTCGGTATTGGCAGAAAGGTTCGCTCGTACTCCGTTCGCAATCGTCCGTTGAGCACCCGCCGGAACTGCTCACGGATCGCCGGCCACCTCAAGGGAAACACGAACGAAACCAACACGTGCAGCAGCACGAGCGTAGCCAGCGTGACGAAGAACGGCATGACAACGTGAAACAGCGACGGTGTCAATTCCTCCACAAAGAATCGCCAGAGCAGGACGAAGATGCTGCCGACCAGGACTGCTTCGGGCAGATAGTTCGCGATCAACCGCACGATGGCCCGCGGAAGCGATTTCGCGCCGGTCGGATTGGTCAACTCCCGCTCGACTTCCGTCAGACTTTCGACGACGGCGCGGGTGTAGCGGTCATCCCAGCCCGGTCGCGCCGCCGCTGCGGCCGTGCGGTCGTTGAGGATCGCCAAGGGGAATTCGCGGGCGTTGGCTTCCACCAGCAGGCGGTTGACCAGCGCCGTCGCGCGTCGGTCCAGTACGCGTTCGCCGGCGAGTCGGGCGCAGCCGGCGGCGAAACCGGCGAGATCCAGATCGGCATCCGCCGGCGAAGCGGGGGACGCCAGCGTGGGTCGAAAGGCACGCCAGGAGTATCGCAGGGTGAGGAGTTTCAAGTATCCGGCCATCAGTCCGCGAAACCGATCCTGCCCGCGGACGTTGAAATGCCCTTCGATCTCCACGCTCCGCGGATCGAGCGCCGCGACGAGCACGTCGGCGGCCACGCGGGATTCCTCATCGAGAGCGGCGGTCCACGCCTCGCGAACCGTGGTCGCTTCGGCGGTGAGGTCCGGCGGACGGATCGCCTGCACCGCGCGGGCGAGTTGGTCCAGCAACTGCCCCACGCCCCGCGCCTTCACCGCTTCGATTTCCAGCCGCGTCAGCCCCAATTCGATCCAGTCTTTCAGTTCGGCGAACTGTTCGCCGGCCGGCAGGTCGTCCGGCTTCGCCTTCCCGGCGGCGGCCGCGTCCACCCACGGCTGCGCCGTCGTTCGGAACAGCTTCGGGTTGTTGAAACCCTCGGCCTTCAAATCCTTGAGCAAGTCGTCGTCCGGCCGTACGCCGCTGGGGCCGACCTGTACGCAGCGGTCCCACTTGTTGAGCACGAACGCGAACGCCCGCCGCTGCCGTTGCCCCTTGAACAGTTCCCAGCCGAGTTGATCGTGGTACTTCTCCTGCGAACCGACGTAGAGCACGACATCCGCGACCGGCAGGAGGGCGACGAGCTTCTCGCGGTTCGCGAGGTCGTTGCTGTCGACGTCCGGTGTGTCGACGATGATCTTGTGGCGGAGCGATTCGCGATCGTGGCGCACGAGCCGGCAGAGGCGCAGGGCCGGATCGAGTTTTTCGGGGTCGATCGATTGGTGGAAGTACACCACCGGGTCCCGCGTGGTGGGGCGGGCGAACGAGGCGGGAGCGATGACGGCACCGGCAAGGGCGTTCATCAAGGTCGATTTGCCCACGCCGGTGCCCCCCATGAGCATGACGACGAGTATGGGTTGTTCGACGTCGAGCGCGCCGGCCTTGCGATGCAGGTCGTCGGCCAGTCCCTCGATTTCGGCGCGGGCGACGGCAGTGACGGGGTTGACGAGCCGCGCTTCGGACCAGGCGCGCAGGCGGCGCTCGAGGCCGCGCAACAGCGGGGCCAGTGTGCGAAGGAAGGGAGCATCGGGGGCGATCGGCTCGGTCATACGGTTTTCGCGGGGGAAACGGCGGCCGCGAGGGCCTTCAGGTTTTCAGGCACGCGGCGCAGAACCTGCTGCAGCCGTTCGACGGACGAGCCACCGGTCGCGGGAACCTCGTCGAGCCAGCGTGCTAATGGCGCGGCGACCTGCTCCCGCAACCGCGATTCCCGACGCCGGCGCGCGGCAACACGAACCAACTCCACGCGCCAGCGAATCACCAATTCGGCGAACAGATGACTGGCGGCCGCCGCCACGGGTAACAGGAGAACGTGATACCAACTGGGAACCCAGGTCCACCAGACCACGACCGCCACCGCCGCGATATCGACGGCCAGTTTGCCATACCGAAGCAGGCCCAGCATCGATGGATTCGCGGCGAGCGATTCGGTCAGCTTTCGGCCGGCCTGCTCGAGTTCGTCCCCCTCCGTCTGTTCGAATTGCCGCGCAAAGGCCGCGAACCGGTCGAGGCCTTGCTGCTTGAGACCGGATTCGAATGCGTGGACCGATTCCTTCCAGAGACCGCCGCTGTCGGCGCGCCGCAGGCACTCGGCTTGCAGAGCTTCCATCCAGCCAGTCCACGCATTCGCCAGCACCGTGCCTTCGGGCAGGTTCGGCATGTCGGTCCGTCGTCCCATTCCAGCCACAAAATCCCATGCCAGCGAGAACGGCAGCCGCAAGTACGCGAACCCTTTGCCGACATACTCGGCCGGACCGGTCGGCGCGAGTTGCTCCATCAGTTGCCGCCGCGACTGATCGAACCGCCGGAACGGTTCGCCGACGAGATACTCCCGGACGTACCGTTCCTCGAATGTCCGCTGGCCTTGGGAGACGGCGGCCTTCCAACCCTCCAGTTGGATCAGGTCTTTTCGTGCGACCTCGAGCAAGCTGTCGGACGAGGTTTCAAGGTAACGGACCGCATTGCCGAGGGTGCGGGCACGGGCATCCTTCGCGGTCGGGCAGAGCACCAGCAACTGGTTCACCAGTTGCACCCGCCATTTCGCGCCGGTCTTCGCTGGGTCGTCCCGTTCGGCTTGGGGCAAATTCGGAATTGCGACGACCGGGATCGGCGGAATCGTGCCGTCGTCGTGGATCTTCGCGAGGACTTCCTTGCGGAAGTGCTCCGTCAGCGCCGGTGCGTCCGCTTCGCGCATCTTCGTGAGCACGACGATCACGGCCTTGCCCGCCTTCACCAGCAGTTGCAGGAACTGCGTCGGCACTTCGTCGTTGTAGCGCTCGTCGGAGGCCACGTAGACAATTACGTCCGCGAGCGCCGCGACTTCGATCAGTCGGGACACGTAGCCGGTACTGGCCCAGGTCGTCATATCCGGGCAGTCCCAGACCACATCGTCGGCGAGGGGGTCGTCGGGCGTGGCGGCCTTCACGGGTCGGACCTGATAGACGTCTTCGTCGAGGTTCGAGGGGCGCGACTCGGTGAGTTTCCGGAGCGGGCCGAGAAACCCGAGGTACGAAGGCCAGGAGGCCGCGGGCGCGAAGGTGAAAGCGATCGGGTGGCGCGTGTAACCGGCTTGGGGATTGGCTTCCGCGGCGTTCGATCCGACGAGGAAATTCGCCACCGTGCTCTTGCCCGAACCAGCGCCACCCACGACGGCGATGTGCAGCGGAGCGTCGGGTCGGGCTTCGAGTGAGCCACCAACGATGTTGCGAGCCAGTGCTGCCGCCAGCCGCAAGTGACCGGCGTGTCGCGCCAGCTCCGGCTGCTTCCGGCAATGGGCTTCGAGCCAATCGTAATCGGCTACGAGTTGTGCCAGCGTCTGTCGATTCGTCTTCGGATCGTTCATGGTGGCATTTCAGCAGATCGGGGACTCTTCGACCATTGCGAATCCGGCGGCGATCACGAACGGAACGCCGGGCGCGCCGGAACGCTCGGTTTGCGATCCAGCGCGAAGGCATCGTGGGGAATCGAGGTCGGTCGACCGAGCAAGCGGTCGGCGAGGAACCGAGCGGTGCCCGGCGAGAGTTGGACGCCGGCCCGGCCGTGCCCGGTGGCGACGAAGACGTTGTCATACCCGGGCACGTTTCCGAGGAACGGCAATCCGTCCGGTGAACCGGGCCGAAGGCCGGCCCACGCCCCCGCGACGGTCGCCGTTGCCAACTCCGGCAGGATTCGATTCGCAAACGTTCGCAAGTCCTCGAGGCCGGACGGCGTCGTCTGCTTCGCAAAGCCGGCCTCGGGTTCCTCCGTGGAGCCGACGAGGACGAGTCCATCGCCGCGCGGGACCAGATAGCGCTTCCCCGCGATTCGCGTCGGCCCTGCGTCGGAACCGGCATTCAGGAGCAGGATCTGCCCGCGGATCGGATGCACGCCGAGCTGGCAGTCCAGCGGACCGAGCAACCGTTCGCTCCAAGGCCCGGCGGCCACCAGGAATTGATCCGCCCCAGCGCGGCTCCCGTTCGCGAGTTCGATCCCCGCGACGCGGCCATCGACGCGATGCCAGGCCTCGATGCCCATGTTTGGAAACAACCCGATGCCCAGTCGGTCCGCCTCCGCGATCAGCGCGCGCAGGTGACGAGGATTGCGGACCTGAGCCATGTCGGGCACGTGATACGCCGTCGCGCCCGGTACGCGGTCGTCGTCGATGCGTTCGAATCGGATGCCTTCGTGCGCCCAGAGTTCGAGGGAGTATTCGTCGTCGGCAAAGAGATATTCGATTCCGCCATTGACTCGATAGCCGTTGTCGATGCCAGTGGATTCGTGGAGATGGGCGGAAAGCTGTGGAAAATCCACCGATCCGGTGGCACGGAGGCGGTCGATCGGCGTGACGGCGTGCTCCGGGTTGCCTGGCGGGAGGATGCCCGCTCCGGCCCACGACGCCTCGCGCCCGAACTCGCCGCGGTCGTACACGGCGACCGTCACGCCCGCTTCGCGCAGGCGGATCGCGGTAGTGAGGCCGACGATCCCCCCGCCGATCACCAGAATGTCGTACACCTGCGGCATACCGGAGTTATACAAGCCGTCCGCCGCTAGAATGTCCCCTTCGCCGCCGGCGAACCCCGTTCCTGCGAACGGTGTCCGGGCGGCATGGTCGCGTGCGAGCCGTTACCGACGATGGATCCGCATACGCTCGAACTCCTGGAGTTCGACAAGGTTCGGGAATTGTTGGCCACCTATGCCGCCTCGTCGCTCGGCCGCGACCTCGCCCGGCAACTGGAACCATCCAAGGACGCCGCTACGATTCGCGCCGAGATCGCGCTCGTGACGGAAATGGTCGACGCGCTCGTTGCGGGGCAGGCACCGCCGTTCGGCGGCCTACATGACGTGCGCCTCTTGGCCCGTCGCGCCGCGATCGGCACCGCCCTCACCGCCGAGCAACTCCTCCAGGTCGCCGAGACGCTCACCGTCACCGGCGCGATGTACCGCTACCGCATGCGGTTGAACGAGCGACTCGCCGGATTGATCGAACTGCTTTCCGGCGTCGAGGACCAAGGTGCCGTCGCCAAGACCATCGGCGGTTGCATCGACGGCCGCGGCCACGTGCTTGACATGGCCAGCCGCGAACTCGGCATCGTCCGCCAGAAGCTCTACGAACTCGACGAAAAAGTGAAGGCCGAAGTCCGCCGCCTGCTCCGCGACCCGGAGCTGCGCAAGATACTCAGCTACCCGAACGCGACCGTCAACGGCGACCACTACGTCCTGCCCGTCGCCGTCAACCACCGGCACAAGGTCGAGGGCATCGTCCACCGCGTCAGCGGCACGGGCGAGACGGTCTTCGTCGAACCCGCCTCCATCGCCCGTCTGAGCGCCGATCGCGTCACGCTCAAGGCGGAGGAGGATCGCGAAGTGAAACGCATCCTCCGCCGGCTGAGTCAGGAGGTCGGCCGCGTTTCCAAACCGCTCTGTTGGTCGATCGACCTGCTTGCGAAACTCGACCTCGTCACGGCCAAGGCCCGGTTCTCCCGCGATTTCGACATGTACCCGCCGTCGATCAATACCGAAGGCAAGCTCTGGCTCCGCGACGCCCGGCACCCCCTGCTGCAACACATCATTCGAAACGAACCCCGGCCCGACGGCGCGCCACCCCGCGCAGTCGTGCCGATCGACCTCCGCCTCGGCCTCGGTTTCAACCTTCTCGTCATTACCGGGCCGAATACCGGCGGAAAGACCGTCACGCTCAAGACCGCCGGACTGCTCGCCGTCATGGCGCAGTGCGGCCTGCACCTCCCCGCCAACGAGGGCAGCACCGTCCCCGTCTTCGATCAGATCCTCTCCGACATCGGCGACGAACAGAGCCTCGAGCAATCGCTGTCCACCTTCAGTTCCCACGTCACGCGCATCGCGCACATTTTCTCCGTCGCGAACGAGCGCAGCCTTGTACTGCTGGACGAACTCGGCGCCGGCACCGACCCCGTGGAAGGTGCCGCCCTCGGCCGCGCGATCCTCGATCAACTCGACGCGATCGGTGCCCGCGCCATCGTGACGACGCACCTCGGCGACCTGAAAACGTACGCCTTCCATAACGAACGCGCGGAGAACGGAGCGGTCGAGTTCGACGTCGAAACGCTGCGGCCGACGTACCGGTTACACATTGGTCAGTACGGCATGAGCAACGCCCTCAAGATCGCCCGGCGGCTCAAGTTGCCGAAGGAACTCCTGAAACGGGCGCACAAATACCTGAAGCGCCGCAAGGGCAAGACCGGCGAACTCGCGCGCCTGCAGGAACTCCGCGCCGAGGCCGAAAAGGCGAAGGTGGACGCGCTCGCGGCTCAGCACGAAGCCGAACGGCAGAAAGCCGAATACGAACGGCAGGCATTGGCGGTCGAACGCGAACGCCGCGAGGCGGAAGTGCTCAACGAGCGGCGCGGCCGCCTCAAGGTCCATGATCGCGTCCACGTCGCGCGGTTCGACGCCGTCGGCAAGGTCGTGAAGGTGGACGCGAAGAAGCAGGTCGTGTCCGTCAGCCTCGGCTTGGGTCAGTGGGAAGTGCCATTCGACGAGATAACGCCGGTCGACGATTGATCGACCGGCAGTTTGAGCCATTCCGGTTTCACTTTGGCCAGATAGGCGACGATGACCCCCGTTCCGACGGCTTCGACGCCGATCACCGGCAAATGCAACAGCATTACGGCGAGCGCCGCTTCCCGTCCGCCGTTCTCCAGGCCGAGCCAGATGACGGACCCGTTGAGCGCGACCGTCAGAGCGCTCGTGGCGGCGCCGATGGCGGCGCCGACGCCGCCGGCCCGGGAAGGGGACCGGCGGATCGCCCTGCGGGCGAGGACAAAGAGCAACGCCGCAAGTATGGCCGGAACGCCCATGACCGCGACGTTGAGGCCAAGCGTCGTGAGGCCCCCGTGTCCAAAGAGCAAAGCCTGAAAGCCGAGCGCGACGAGCAGCGCGATGCCGACGAACCGGCCGAGGAGAATGCCGGCGATCGCATTGAGCAGCAAGTGGACGCTGCCGATGGCGACGGGAAGGTGAAGTTGCGAGGCTACGAACAGTGCGCCGGTCAGGATTCCGATGCGGGGAATCTCGTCGTCGTTGATTGGTCCGCGCGCCGCGGCGAGGAGCGCGAGCGCGACGGCCCCGCCACCCGTGAGCCACGGCCACGCTAGCACGCCGTCCGCGAGATGCACCGCGAAGAGATCCACCGACGCTTCTCCGTTACTCCGGTTTGATTGCCACGCGTACGCCGTCCCCCTCGAAACGCAGGGCGAATCGCTGGCCCTTTTCCGACGGACTCAATTTGGCCAGCACCGGAGTCCAGCCCTGACGCAATTCCACCGCGACCTTTTCCGCCGGCAGCGGCTTCATTCGATCCGCGACCGGCGACTTGCCCAGCCAGAGTTTGATGGAACCGTCGGTGCGGTAGGTCGCGTCGACTTTCTGCGATTTCGGCGAGTACACATATGCCAGCGCGTAGGTCGCTCCGCGACCGCCAACGCTGATCGCGCCGTCGGGCTGGATCTTCACGGCTTCCCACGATGTCCCCGTGGCCGGTTTCACCTTCGGGTCCGGACTTGCTTCGATCGCGGCCGATCCGGGTCCGTGTCCGCCGCTGACGGCGAATTCGAATGCCATTCCACGCAGCGATTCCTGGGCCTTGCGATCCTTCAGGAATGCCACGAGGTCGACGAACTGGTCGTAGCTCAACTGCGAGATGACGTCGTCGGGCATCAGCGACACCTTCGACGGCGCGAGCTTTTCCACGTCCGCACGCTTCACGCGCACGTCGCGGCCGGTCGCCTCGCGGATGACGACCTCGTCGTTCGTCTCGCTGACCTTCAACCCCGTGAACGCCTGCCCGTCCTGCGTGTCGAGTCGGAACGACTGATAGCCTTCCTTGATTTCCTTACTGGGCTGCGCCATGGCCTCGATCAGTTTTTCGATGCTCTGTGTATCCCAGGCTCGGGTGAGGTCCGGGCCGACCTGTCCCCCAGTGCCTTCGAGCCGGTGGCAGGTGGTGCACGCGAGCTTTTTCGCGTCGAGATAGATCGCGCGGCCGCGGTCGGGGTTGCCATGCGAACGGACGCGCTCGACGACCTTCGCGATGTCGCCGGGCACCGTCGAGAGCAAAAGGCCGCCCTTCTGCACGTCGGCGTTCAACTTGGCGATGGCGGGATCGTTCGTGAATTTCCGAAGGGCATCCGAAACGCGCGGCCAGTGCTCGGCCGGCAGCTTTTTCGCGAGGAACCGCTCGCCGAGGAGTTTGGCGCCGTCCTTGGAGGAGCCGAGGACGTCGACGGCGGCGGTCACGAGCGCTGGCTCCTTCTCCGCGAGCCAGAGTTCGGCCGTGGTCCGCGAAGACTTCGCATCGAGTGACGAAAGCGAGCGGAGCGCATCGCCACGCAAGGCCGGCGATTCCTTCGCATTATCGGCGAGCTTGCGGATATTGCCAGAACTTTGTGCATCGCCGATCACGCGGATTGCCCGCAGGGCGGCGGCACGCTCGTCCATGGCCCGCTTCGGGTCCAATAGGATCGCCGTCACGTCCGCACGAGCACCGGTCACGCGCGATTGTTCGACGGCGGCGAGGCCGGCGATGCGCGTATCGGAGTCTTTCGAGGCGAGTAGAGCGGTCACGAGTTTCCCGCCGGCGGGGGTATTCAATCCGCCGTTCGCCGACAGAACCTCGACTCCGGCGAGCAACGCCGCGCCGGACTCGTTCGGCCGACTCGCCAGGAAGTTCGCGAACGGCTCCGCCGACGGCATCGGGTCGAAGAGATAATTCGAATAGGAGCGAACGAGTTCCGCCCGCTGGCCCGGCATCCAGTACTCGGCCGCGATCACCTTCGGCAGCGCGTCGAACGCCGGCTTGGTGCGGAGCGACGCGAACGCCGTCGCCGCGCGGTCCCGCAATGCGGCGTCGCCCTTAGCCGCGGCATCGACCAGCGCGTCGATCCCCGGCTGGCCGAGCCGCTCCAACGCGCGAACGTAGGCATCCGCCAGGTACGCGTCCTTTGTCGGGCTTTCTTTCCATGCCGCGATCAGAACTCCGGAGCAGTTCGGATCGACGCGCGGCAGCGCCAGCACGGCCGCCCGTCGCACCGCCGGATCGGCATCGTGCGCGGCCTTCGTCATCGTGTCGAGTGTCCGTTTCGATCCTGGTTTCGCCCGCAATCCCAGCCCTTCCACGGCGAGCCGGCGCAAGTCGGCGGAGCCGTCCAGGGCCAGATCGCAGAACAAGCTCTCGACGTCGTCATTCCAAAACGGATGCAGCACTCCGAGTGCCACGATCTTGCCTGCCGCCGGAATGTCCTTCCACGCCTTCAGCACGAGGCCGCGCGATGCTTCGCCCCTGCGGATCAGTTCGTTTCGTGCCACGAGCCGATCGGAAAAGTCCGGCGCGGCGAGTGCCTTGACGAGGTCGTCGCCGCTCGCCTTCACGAGCTTCGCCCACGAGTCCATCCCTCGCAGCGGCAGTTCCGGCTCATCCTTCGTGCCAACCCAGCGCAGCTTGTAGATCCGGCCGCCCTTGCCGTCGCCCCAGAGACGGCCGGCGCCACCGGAGTCGGTGCGCCAGTCGCAGATGTAGATCGCGCCGTCCGGGCCCGTCACCATCTGACACGGGCGGAACAGCGGATCATCGCTCTTGAGGAATTCGAACTCGGCGTCGATGTCGAACGTCGAGCCGTTCGGTTTGGGACGATAGGCGCGCACGACCTTGCGGAAGACGTCCGGGTAGTAGAAGAGACCACGATAGCGTTCAGGCAGGCGTGTGTCGTTGTAGATGAGCATTCCCGCCGGCGAACCGCGGCCGGTCTTCACCATCGGTTGCATCTTGCCGGGCAGTTCGCCCGCCACCGCGCCGCGGCCGTGATCCGGCTGGCAGCAGCGTGCGCCGAGCTTCAAGCGCCAGCCGAAGTCGCTCTCCTCGGCGACGTGCATGATCCGGCAGCCGGTGAAGCGGCTGCCGTCCTCGTTGTCGTTGTCGGTGTGGAACCAGTTGAAGGCGGTATCGTGCGCGAGGTCGCGGTACGGGTTGCGGTAGCCGATGGAGTAGGTTTCCATCTGCGAGCCGTCGAGGTTGCAGCGGAAGACGGCCCCGCAGCGGAGCACGGTGGCGCGCGAGCCGTCGGAGCCTTCGACGAAGTTGTCGTCGTCGCCGCTGGTGATGTAGAGCTTGCCGTCGTTGCCGATGGTCAGCCCGGACACCTGGTGGTGGTGGAAGCCGCAGAACCCCTGGGCGATCACTTCCTTGATGTCCCAGAGGCCGCCCGGCTTCGACTGGCGGTACCGCCGCACGGTGCCGCGGCCGGTGAGGTAGATCCAGCCGTCATGGTAGAGTACCGTGGACGGCAACTCGTCGACGATGATGACCTGCGCGGCCTCGTACTTCCCGGTCTTCGGGTTGTGCGTCAGTTGTTTGAGCGGATCGCCGACGAACTTCTTCATCGTTGCGACCTGCTTGGTCGTGCCGTCGCGGTAGCGGAAGGTTTCCTTGAACTCGAACCAGCGCCCGTCGCTGTATGGGTCGGGCTTCCATTCGAGGACGAAGAGCGTGCCGTCGGGCGCGAAGGTCAGGCCGACGGGGTTCACGATCACCGGATCGCTGGCGACGACTTCGAGCCGGAAGCCATCCGGCGTGTAATAGCCCTTCAGCTTCGGATCGAACTGCCCCTGGTCGATCATCTTGACGGGGAAGGGCAGGGGCTTCGTCGGCGATTGCGGCCCGGCGAAGTCGGCGGGGGGCGGTGGAACGGCGACCGCGACAAGGGCCAGCGCGGGGAGCAACAGCAGGGCCAACGGGCGCATCGGGTAAACTCCGACCGGGAGAAGCGGCAGGCGGGAGAAGACTAGCGTATGCGCACCGGCCGCGAACATCCACGGACAGGTTCACTCTTTGGCGAGCGCGCGGGCGTCGGCGAGGAGTCGTTTGAGGCTGGCTTCGTATTGGTCCCGGGGGCCATCGAGCGGCGGCATGCCGTCGTAGTAGTCGCGGATGCGGCCAGCCTTGTCGACGAGGACGAGCATCGTGGAGTGGTCGAACTCGTCGCCGGGCTTGCCGTCGGGTCGCTTCTTGGCGAGGACGTGGAAGCCGTCGTTGGCGAGCGCGTGGATCTCCTTCTCGCTGCCGGTCAGGAAGAGCCAGCGTCCCGGATCGGCCCGGTAGCGCTCGGCGTATTTCTTCAGTTCGTCCGGCGTGTCGCGGTCGGGGTCGATGGTGAAGGTGACGAGTCGAAGGTCGGGCACGTCGGCCAGTTCCGACTGCAGCCGGGCGAGCGTGGCGGCTACCTGCGGGCAGGTGCCGGAGCAGCGCGTGAAGACGAACGACGCGATCCAGACCTTGCCTTTGAGGTTCTCGTTCGAGACCGTGGTGCCATTTCGTTCCGTTAACGAGAACGCCGGCACCGAGGGAAGCGCCACCTCAGGGACCGTCGGCGGCGCCTTTCGAAACAGTGCGCGGGCCAGCCACGCGCCGCCGACGCTGGCGGCGATCGTGAGGACAAGGATCAGGACGAGCTTATATTTTGGCATGTATGTGGTTCATGGCCCGCAGATGACGCTGACTCCGGCGCAGATGAAGATGATAAAAACAGTCTTTAATCATCTTCATCTGCGCCGGAGTCAGCGTCATCTGCGGGCCATTCTTATTGTTTTCATCCGACCACAAGGTTCACCATCTGTGGCGGCTTGGCGATCACCTTCTTGATCGTCTTCCCGGCGATCGCTTCGATCACCTTCAGATCGGCCTTCGCGGCCGCTTCGAGGCCTGCGGCGTCGATCTCGGCCGGCACCGACAGCACGGAGCGCAGCTTGCCGTTCACCTGAACGGGAATCTCGATCGTATCCGCCTTCACGAGGGCCGGATCGAACTTCGGCCACGGCTCGTAGGCTAGCGTGTCCGCGTGGCCTAGAACGCGCCACAACTCCTCCGCGACGTGCGGGGCGTACGGCGCGAGCAGCAGGACGAACGTCTCCATCGCGGACTTCGGCCGCACCTCTTGCTTCGTGAAGTAGTTGGTGAACTCCATCATCGTCGCGATGGCCGTGTTGAAGCTCAGGCGGTCAGTGTCCTCACCGACCTTCTGAATCGTGCGGTGCAGCACGCGGAGGGCCTTCTTGTCCGGCGCGACATCCTTCACGCTCGGATGCAGCGTCACCGTCTCGGCGGCATCGTCGGTTAGCATCCGCCAGACGCGGCCGAGGAAGCGGTAGACGCCCTCGACGCCCTTCGTGCTCCACGGCTTCACCGCTTCGAGCGGACCCATGAACATCTCGAAGAGCCGCAGGGCGTCGGCACCGTATTCCTTCACGACATCGTCGGGGTTCACGACGTTGCCGCGCGCCTTCGACATCTTCTCGTTGTTTTCGCCGAGGATCATCCCCTGGTTCACCAGCCGTTGGAACGGCTCCGGGCAGTGCAGGTACCCGCGGTCGAATAGGACCTTGTGCCAGAAGCGCGAGTAGAGCAAGTGCAGGACGGCGTGCTCCGCCCCGCCGATGTAGAGGTCGACCGGCAGCCATTCCTTCAGCTTGGCCGGGTCGGCGAAGGCGGTCGCGTTCTTCGGGTCGATGTAGCGCAGGAAGTACCAGCACGACCCGGCCCACTGCGGCATCGTGTTCGTCTCGCGGCGATAGGTCTTGCCGTCGCGCGTCACCGTCAGCCAGTCGGTCGCCTTCGCCAGCGGGCCGTCGGGCGAACCGGTCGGCTTGTAGTCGGTCATCTCCGGCAGCGTCAGCGGCAGTTCGTCCATGCCGAGCGGCACGACTTCGCCGTCCGGCCCGTGCAGGATCGGAAACGGCTCGCCCCAGTACCGCTGCCGGCTGAACAGCCAGTCGCGGAGTTTGTAGTTGACCTTGCGCGTGCCGAGTTTCCGTTCCTCCAGCCACGCGATGATTTTGGATTTTGCCTCTTCCGTCTTCAGACCGTCGAGCATTCCCGAATTCATCGCCACGCCGTCGTCGGTGTACGCGGCTTTCAGGTCGTTGACTGTGCTGCCGGTTTCCTTCAACCACTTCTCGTTCGGCGTGACTACCGTGACTATGGGAAGATCGAACTGTTTGGCGAACTCGAAGTCGCGCTCGTCGTGCCCCGGCACGGCCATGATCGCGCCGGTGCCATAGGTCGCGAGAACGTAGTCGGCGATCCAGATCGGTATTTGTTGACCGTTTACGGGATTGTGTGCGTAGGCTCCGGTGAAGACGCCGGTCTTCTTCTTCGCCAGTTCGGTGCGCTCGAAGTCGGACTTTCGCGCGGCCGTTTCCTGATAGGCCTTCACCGCGCCTTGCTGTTCGGGCGTCGTGATCCGCTTGACCAGTTGATGCTCTGGCGAAAGCACCATGTAGGTCGCGCCGAAGAGCGTGTCGGGGCGCGTAGTGTAGACCGTGATTGACTCACCGACAGACTCCCCACGGACGTTCGTCCGTGGGCTTGCGCCCACAATTTCGAAGTGAACTTCTGCGCCTTCCGATTTCCCAATCCAGTTCCGCTGCATCTGCTTGATGCTTTCGCTCCAATCCAGCGGCTCCAGGTCGCTTAGCAGCCGCTCGGCATACGCCGTGATGCGCATCAGCCACTGTTTCAACGGCTGCCGCACGACGGGGAAGCCGCCTCGCTCGCTCTTCCCGTCGATGACCTCCTCGTTCGCCAGCACCGTGCCCAGCTCCGGACACCAGTTGACCGGCTGCTCGGCGATGTACGCCAGCCGGTGCGAATCCCGATATTTGCGGATCGCCTCCTCGCCTTGCGCTGCCAACTCGGGCGGGATCGGCAGCTCGCTGATCGGCCGGCCCTTCTTCAGCTCGGCGTCGTACCAGGTGTCGTAGATCGTCAGGAAGATCCACTGCGTCCAGCGGAAGTAGTTCGGGTCGGTCGTGTCGACTTCGCGGTCCCAGTCGTAGCTGAAGCCGAGGGACTTGATCTGCCGGCGGAAGGTGGCGATGTTCTGTTGCGTGTTCTTGCTGGGGTGCTCACCGGTCTGGATGGCGTGCTGCTCGGCCGGAAGGCCGAAGGCGTCCCAGCCCATCGGGTGCAGGACGTGGAAGCCGTTCATCCGCTTGAAGCGGGCGAGGATGTCGGTGGCGGTGTAGCCTTCCGGGTGGCCGACGTGCAGGCCGCTGCCGCTCGGATACGGGAACATGTCGAGGATGTAATACTTCGGCTTGCCGCCACTCTCCTCTTCGGTGCGGAAGGTCTTGTTCGTTTCCCAGAACTGCTGCCACTTGCGTTCAATCGCGGCGGGGTCGTAGCTCGGCATCGCGTCACCTGAAGGATTCTCGTCCCATTGGCCTACGGCAATCGATGAACGGTGTCAATCAATCGAGTTCGTTGTCCATCGCGAGGTTCGCGATGACGCGAATAGACAACCGGGTGGGTCGACGATACGATTGAACCAATTTGAACAAGGTGTTCCGAGCCATGTCCCGATTGCACGTAATCCCGCTCGAAGACCGTATGGCCTTCAACACGACACCGGAATCGCTCATCGCTCCGGCGGGCGAGTTCAACTGGCTGCAGGCGGCGCCGGACGGCAGCCTCTACTCACTCGTGTTCAAAGGCGGCGACCTGACGGCGCGTGTCCGCGTCAACGGCGGTTGGGTGGACGAACCCGTCATCGACCCGGACCGGGTGGGACGTGGCGGCGCGTTCGTCTTCCGACAGTCGATCGGGGAAGACGCTCAACAGGCGCAACTGCTCATCACGCCGGACAGTGTCCCGCACGCGTTTTATGCTTCGACCGACAGCGTCGGCGGCGATCGTTTCATCGTTCTCGAGCATTATTCTCGTTCGCCGGGCGGGGAATGGACGCTCAAGGAAATGATTCCCGTCGGCGCCCCGGCCGACTTCTTCAACGAGGACAGCTTCGAGAGCGTCACGGGTGCCGTCGCGGCCGACGGCTCGATGCATCTGGTGCTCGAAGTTTATGACGGAACGAACGATCGCTCGACATTGCGATACCTGACGGACCAGTCGGGGGCCTGGGTTTATGAAGACATCCCGGCACCTCTTGAGATCGGCCGGCCGCGCATCTTCGGCCTGCACGTCCTGCCACGGTATGTGTCGATCGACGTCGATTCTGCGAACGCGGTCCACATTGCCTACACGCCGCGTTTTGAATCGGAGAACCTCGGCCGTGTCTACAGCCAGTTGAACTATGTCACCAATCGGGGCGGTTCGTGGACAGTCGAGACGGTGTTTGTCCCGCCCGATGGCACCGGCGATGCGGGGTTGGCGTCCAGCCTCGCCGTGGGGCCGGACGACCAGCCAAGAATCGCCAGCTACTACGTCGATCGCGTCGGCACCGGTTCGCCAGCCAGCGCGCAGTTGCTCTTTCACCAGAAGATCGGCGCGAACTGGACGGCCGGACTGGTCGCGAGCCAGGCAGACGGGTACGTCGCGGCTGACGGTGCGCAGTACACCGGGTTCAGCCCGCTGCTGCAGTTTGATGGCAGCACGCCCGTCATCACCTTTTCCGACGTTGCCGCCCAGCACATTACGGGCTTCGCAAACGAATACACCGGACAGATCCGCACGGCCACGTTCGTCGGCGGCGCCTGGCAACTCAACACGGTCTTCCGGCAGTCTGCGCCGCTCGCCAACGCCCTTTTCCTCCCGGTTCGCACCGTTGTCAATGGCACGCCGGTTTATGCCGCTTTGGTCGGCAGTTACGAACTCGATCCGAACGGCCTACTCTACGACGACTCCGGAGTTTACACGCTTGTGGAACTCAACGCGCCGATCATCCCGCCGAAAGGCCCGGAACCGGGCACGCCCGGTGGCAAACTTGGTGCGGGTGTCGTGGGTGCCGATCGTGGCGGCGGACCGACCGTTCAGGTCTACGACAAGACCGGCGCGCGGACGCAGCAGTTCTTTGCGTTCGAGCCGTCGTTCACCGGGGGCGTACGCGTCGCCTCGGCCGACTTCAACGGCGACGGCGTCGCCGATGCTGTCGCGGGAACCGGACCGGGGATCGCCACGCGTGTGCGCGTGTTCGATGGCAAAACCGGGGCGGAATTGTTCGCCGTCACGCCGTTCGAGGTCGGTTTCACCGGCGGCGTCTACGTCGCGACCGGCGATGTCACCGGCGATGGCGTGCCGGATCTTGCGATCACTCCGGACGAGGGTGGTGGCCCGCGTGTCGACGTTTACAGTGGCGTGCGGTTCGCAAAGGTCGCCAGTTTCTTCGGCATCGACGATACGAATTTTCGCGGCGGTGCCCGCGCGGCGGTCGGCGATCTTAACAACGACGGCCGGGACGACCTCGTCGTCGTCGCCGGATTCGGCGGCGGACCTCGCGTCGCCGGATTCGATGGGCGAACCGTGACCGCGAACTCGCCCACCAGGCTCTTTGGCGACTTCTTTGCCTTCGAACAATCCCTGCGAAACGGCGTCTTCGTGGCGGTCGGCGATCTGAATGGCGACGGGTTTGCGGAGTTGATTGCCGGTGGAGGACCGGGCGGCGGGCCGCGCGTTACGGCCTTCGACGGTGCGAAACTCCTCGCGAACGAATACGTCCCGCGCGCCAACTTCTTCGCGGGGGACTCCGCCAACCGCGGGGGCGTTCGTTTGGCCATTAGCGATGTGGACGGCGATGGTCAAGGCGACATTGTGGCGGGTTCGGGAACCGGTGCCGGCAGCCGCGTGAGTGCCTACAAAGCTGTCGACTTGATGGGAGGATCAACGAGTGCCTTCCGCGAATTCGACGCGTTCCTCGGCTTCACCGGCGGCGTCTTCGTCGGTTAAGTTCCTACGAGTAGCGATTGCGGATGGTCGGGATGAGGTAGTCGCGGAAGGCCGAGTCGAAATCGTAGCGCGGCGAGTGCCCCCAATCGCGGCGGGCGGCGGAGTCGTCCACGTCGCCGGGCCAACTGTCGATGATACCCTGACGCTTCACGTCCACTTTCGTCGTGATCGTCGCATCCGGAAAGGCCTCCTGCACCACCCGCCGCACTTCGTCCGCCGTCGGGGCGAACGCGCCGATGTTGTAGACGGTGCGCGTGAGCCGGTCGGCCGGGGCGTGCATGAGCTTCAACACGGCCTCGACGGCGTCGGGCATCGCCATGAACGGGATGCGTGCGTCTGGCCGCACGAAACAGGCGTAGGCCTCGCCCTGCGCGGCGGCGTGGATCATCTCCGGGGCATAGTCGGACGTCCCGCCGCTCGGCACCGTCAGCGCCGAGATCAGGCCGGGGAAGCGGATGCAGCGGAAGTCGACCTTGCCGAGTTTGTCCGTCGCGAGTTGCTTGTAGTGCCGGCCGTAGTAGCGGCCGAGGTGTTCGCAATAGAGCTTGTTCGCGCCGTACATCGTCGTCGGCTGGAGGAAGTCGTCCTCCTTCACGCGGCCGGCGGCGGTCTTCACGCCGAGGTCCGGCAGGCCGTAGGCGGCGATGCTCGACGGGTAGAAGAACGTCACCGGCCGGCCGTGGGATTCGCCTTCCTTTTGGGCGAACTCCAGCATGTTCAGCGTCCCCTCGACGTTCACCTTGTGCGCGAGCGCCGGCGAGAACTCGCTGCGCGTCGAGAGCAGCGCAGCCAGGTGGTAGATTTCGTCCACCTCGTACTCGGCGTTGATGCGCTCGAGGAGTTGCGTGTCGAGGATCGAGCCGACGAATTCCTTGCGGACCTTCTTCGCGAGTTCCGGAGCGAGGGGGTTCAGGTCGAGCGTGATGACGGGCCGGCTGCCGCCCGCGAGGCGGTCGATGAGACCGTGACCCATTTCGCCGGAGGCGCCGGTGAGGAGGATGGAAGCGAATCGGGACATGGATTGTCAGGCGCTCGTGGAGGCCGGGGCCGGTTCTTCGCTGGTTTCGAGCTTTGTCTTCGGCACGACGATCGGGACCACGTTCTTCGCGAGGCCGACGAGTTCGAGACAGCGAATGAAGGTGAACGTGAGGTCGATTTCCCACCAGCGGTGGCCGTGGCTGGCGCTGCGCGGGGCGGCGTGGTGGTTGTTGTGCCAGCCTTCACCGTTCGTCAGGAGCGCCACCCACCAGGTATTTCGGCTCAGGTCGCCGGTCTTGTAGTTCTGGTAGCCCCAGCGGTGCGCCGCCGAGTTCACGAACCAGGTAATGTGCCAGACGTAGACGGTGCGGGCGATGATGCCCCAGGCGAACATCTGCGCCGTCGCGGTGATCATCGTCTCGACACCGCCGACGAGGTAGCCGATCCCGGCCGCAAGCGCCAGCAGCAGGACGATGTGGCCGAGGTAGTACCACGCCCAACGGTTCCGTTTGTGGATCCAGCGCAGCCAATCATCTTCGAGCAGGTCGGGGATGTATTTGTCGTAGGTCATGAACGAGTTCATGCGCGGATCGTCGTGGTAGATCCAACCCATGTGGCCCCAGTAGAAGTTCTCCTTCGGGCTGTGCGGGTCGTCGGCGATGTCGCTTTTCTGGTGGTGGATCCGGTGGACGCAGACCCACTTGAAAGGCGGTGTTTCGAGGCTGCAAATGCCGCAGAGGGTGAAGATCTTCTCGAGCCACTTCGGGGTTTCGAGCGATCGGTGTGTGAGGATGCGGTGGTACGCGAGGTTGATGCCGATGCTGCCGAAGATGAAGTTGCCGATCAGCAGGTACGCGGGGAACCACCAAGTGAAGAACGGCTCGAAGAAGCAGATCGGCAGCAGCAGGTGGAAGCCGACGAGGACGGCGGCGAAGAGCGGGATGATGCGCTGTTTTGGTGGGGACGCTGCGGTGGACACGTTCGGGAAACTCCGACGAAACGACAAATCGTTAGTTTAGTGTGGAACGACGCGACACAAAGAGGAAAACCGTCACTTGCGGCGGAGGTGGTAGAGATAGATGCCCAGCACGGCGACGACGGCCGTGCCGACGATCGCGAGCGTCAGCCGCAAGGCCCATTCCTGGGCGTTCTTTGACCCGGCTTCGCGATTGACAACGATGCGGCCCGAATCCAGATCGAAAATCACCTGCCGCTCGTCCTGCGTCATCTGGACGAATTGCTTCCCGTCCTGCGTGAAGACGCCGCCGGCGTTCCAAAGGATGTAGCGCATCGTGTGCGGGAGCGCCTCCGGCCGGCCGACGATTTCCCGTACGGTATAGGTCCGCAGCAACTCGCCCTTCACGTAGAAGCTGATGGCCGGGGCCGCGAGTTGCTCCCGGACCGTTTCGTCCGGCAGGCGCTTGTCGGTCTTGTAGTGCCGCCACTGGTCGTTCTCGCCGTGGATGCGCACGGCGTGGACGCCATCGTCGGAGACATGGACTTCGTAGTCGAACCAGTCGACGGTCCAGAGCGGTTTCGTCGCGTCGTCGCTGCGGTAGAGACCGCTCGCGGCATATTTGGCGCGAAGCCCGGCATGGTGGCCGGTCTCCTTGCGAAGCGGATCGTCGGACTTCGGCGGAATGAGCGCGAGCGAATAGAGTCCGTTTTGGCTAAGGAATTCGCTGGGCACGGGATAGGCGATCGGCTTCTCGTTGGCGGAGAGGAAGCCGGGTGCCGCGAGCAACAGGAGCAACGTACGCATTGAGTCATCATATAATCGAAGATGATGGAATCCGTGCCGCCAACATCGAACTCGATCGCCGATCGCCTCAATCAGACGCTGAAGAACCGCACCTTCCGGTCGCTCGCACACCCGAATTACCGCCTCTACTTCTTCGGCCAACTGGTCTCGTTCATCGGCTCGTGGATCCAGACGACGGCGCTGATGTGGCTTGTCTATGAACTCACGAACGATCCCGGCTGGCCGGCGTACCTGTTGGTGGCGCAGGTGGGGCCGACGCTGCTCGTCGGGCCGCTCGGCGGATCGCTGGCGGACCGCTTTTCGAAGCGGCGCGTGATCCTCGCGACGCAGATCGCGTTCATGGTGAATGCTTCGCTGCTGGCGGGCCTCGTGGGGTTTGGCTTGGTGACGCCCTTGCTCCTGCTCGTCATGCAAGCAATCGGCGGCTTGATCCAGGCGATTGACCTGCCGACGCGACTGGCCGTCGTGACCGATCTCGTGCCGCGCGAGGACGTGGTGAACGCGGTCGGCTTGAATTCGCTGTTGTTCAACTCTGCGCGTGCCATCGGCCCGGCGCTGGCCGGATTGATCTTCCTCGCCGCCAGCCGGTTCGACGGGTTCGGTCTGCCCGCCCAAGCCGGGGCGTTCGCCTGCTTTGCCCTCAATGCAGTGAGCTATCTCGCAGTCCTCCGTGCGCTCGCCCGAATCGAAATACCGCAATCGACCACGAGGGAGGCGTCGGGCGGTTCGTTTTGGGACGGCTTCCGCTACCTGGCGTCCCGGCGGGAACTGCTGGCGCTCGTCGGCCTCACCGGCCTCTTCTGCGTCTTCGCCTGGCCGATCCTCACGCTCCTGCCGCCCTACACACGGCTCGTGCTCGGCCGCGCCGAAGGCACGTACAGCGTCCTCCTGAGCGCCTTCGGCGGCGGGGCGCTCGTCGGCGCCCTCGCCATGGCGACCTTCGGATCGATCGGCCGGCGCGGGCCGTTCCTGCTGTTCGGAGCCGCCACGGGCGGACTGGGGTTGCTCGCGCTCCAGTCGGCAGCCCAATTCGCTCCCGCGATCGTCGCATGCGTCCTGCTCGGCTTCGGCATGGTCCTGTACCTGTCCACTGGCCAATCGACCTTGCAGACCAGCGTGCCGAACGCCGTGCGCGGCCGCGCGATGGCCATCTGGGCCATGATGCTCAGCGCCAGTTCCCTGCCCGGGCATCTGATCGCCGGCGAGTTGGCGCGGAACCATCCGATCCCGCGCGTGCTCCTTTTCATGCTTGCCGGCGTCGGCGTCGCGATCCTCGGCCTCGCCGCGCTGGTCGCGTCCGGCGCCTTGGGGAATCGGCCGGCACCCGACGACGACACGGTATAATTCCACCATGTCCTTCGACGCCACGATGCAGATCGCACAGATCGTCCCGTCCACGGAGGCGGAGGGGCCGGGCCGGCGCTTCGCCATTTGGTTCCAGGGTTGTCCGCTGCGCTGCCCGGGCTGCTGCAACCCGGACATGCTGTCGTTCGAAGGCGGGGAAGCGAAAAGCGTGGCGGAACTGCTCGCGGCGATCGTACGGACACCCGACATCGAGGGAATCACGCTGCTTGGCGGCGAGCCGTTTGCCCACGCCGCGCCGGCGTCGGTCCTCGCCAAAGCGGTTCGGGCGCGAGGGCTTTCGGTCATGGTCTTCAGTGGCTACCCGATCGAGGAACTGTGGGCGAATCCCGATTCCGCCGTTGCGGAGTTGCTCGCCGAAACGGACCTGCTCGTCGATGGTCCCTACCAACGCGACCGGCCAGACACGGCACGACGGTGGATCGGTTCGACAAACCAACGCATCCATTTCCTCACCGATCGATACCGCGCCGACGACCCCCGCTGGGCGAAACGAAACACGCTGGAAATCCGGGTCGATCGCGATGGAGTCTCGGTGAACGGTTTCCCGGCGGCCTCCGCAGCCGGGCTATGGAAGGGCTGGACGCGCAAGCCGATGCCGCGGGTGTCGCCATGATCGCGACCGGCACGGTGAAGACCGTCTCCAAGTTCGAGCACGATCTGCTGGTGGTCCTCCGGCATATCTTCGGCCGTGCGGCACCGCATCAGGCCCAGGCGATCCTCGCGGCCCGACAGCCTGCGCCGAAGTGCCTCTCGCGCGCGTGCATCGAACTCGTGAAGGACACGCTCGCGAAGGGGATCGTGCTGCACCTGGTGCGAGCCGGAGGCTGGCGGAACGAGCCGTTTCTCAAGGACGGCGAACCGGTCGGCGGGCGCGTGTGGGATCGCGTTCCTCTGCCGATACGTCGGCCGGTGTTCAGCCGCTCCGTCGTCGAATTGTTGATCTGGCTGACCGCCGAGCGACCGGACGCCGCCAACGATCGCCGGTTGCATTGCCCCGATCCGACGGCGGCGGACGAACTGTTCTTCGCGCTCGCCTACGATCGGCTGCGCGGCAACCCGGACTGGCAAGCCGGGTTGCGGATCCGCACCGCCTTCGCGAATAATCCCTATTGTTGGCTGTTGTCGCCCGGGGATTTCGCGGAATCGTCTCCGCCGGACTTCGCGCCGTTGTTCGCGGGAGCGCGGGCGGCGACGCTGGAGTGCCTGCAACCCGAGCTGGCGCGGCGATGGATCGCGAGCGAACGGGGTAAGCGAACGATCGCCGACTGGACCGAGATGAAGCGCCGAGGGTCCGCGGAGGTCGCGATGCTCGAACGCTACCTCGCCGCGGCCGAGGCGGCGGGCCGAACCGATCTCGCCCGCTGGGTGCTCCGTACGCTGGCCGCCACGCTCGCCGCGCCCGCGCCGGACGCGGCCGACTGGATCGGCGGGCTTGAGTTGAACGCGCCGGCACGGCTGGCAGACCGCCTCGCGATCCAGCGGGACGCCCTCGCCTTCCCGCGCCAGATGGAAACACTCGCCCGCTGGGACCGCGCCGCCCGCGCCGTCGGTTATTTCGACGAGGGCTACGCCGCCAGCCAATTATGGAAGGAAGCATTCGAGGCCGCGAACGGAACCGAACTTCTCGCGAAGTCGAAACGGATGCTCGAACAACTGGACCCGCTGCGGAACTGACGGCCGGGAGGCCACGATCATGAGTCGCGCGTATCGCATCAACGTCCGTGAATCCGTGACCCGCCAAATCAAAGGCACGGACGAGATCGGCACGAAGCTCGAACTGCTGGAGATCCTTCCGCCGGAGACAATGGCGGACCTGTTGCGCCGGGAACTGATCGCGAAGGGGTTCCGCGAGAATGACGATGGCACGCTCGCGCGCGAGGACAAGAACGCGACCGTGACCGTCGACCCGTGCAACGGCGAAGTGACGGTGAAGTCCGAAATCGGCAAGAGCGTGACGGAGCAGGGGACGCGCGACGCAACGGCGTGGGACGACGTTGGCCCCGCGGCGCAGACCATTGAAGCCAAGGCCCGCGAGCAACTGAAGGCCGAACTGGGTCAGAAGATCGACCGCGAGCAGGAACGCCTCCAGCGCAAGGCGAGCGAGAAACTGGAGCGCGAACTCGACGACTTGAAGCAGGAATTGGGCGAGATCGTGAACAAGGTGACGCGCGAGGCGCTCAAGCAGAAGGCCGCCCAGATGGGCACGATCCAGCAGATTTCCGAGGACGAGAGGACCGGCTCGATGACGATCACCGTGGAAGTTTAGCCGCGAGGCGTGACCGTTTAGCGGCGAGGCGGAGTCTTCGGAGCCGAGCGCGGAGGCGCACCAAAACACTATGAGTCTTTCGATCCCGGAATCCGAACTGCCCCTCTCACTGACGGCCGAACAAGCCGTCGAGGCGGCGTATGGCGCCGAACTCGCCGAAGTCGCCGACCGGATCGGCCGCGGCTTGCCGTGCCTCGTCGAGTGCGACAAGGAGTTGTCGCCGTACCTGTTCGCGAACCTGCGGACGCGGCTGAAGGCGCGCAACCTCAAGTGTGTGTACCTGGACGGTCGTCCGCGCGAAGCGGAGGCGAATGCGTCCGGCCCGCCACTCGGCCTGATCGGCACGATGATCGGCCAACTCCGCGAGGCCGTCCGCGGTGCGGTCGAGAAGCGCGTCGTCGTGCTGCCCCACCTGGACCTGCTCACGACCAGCCAGGGCGGACTCACCAGCGAAGCGCGCGAGGTCATCCCGCTCCTCTACGAGAACCCCGAACTCGTCTGGCTCGGCTTCAAGGATCCATCCTTCCCGCTGCCGAAGGTCATCGAGAATCTCTTCCCGCACAAACTCAGCATCCTCGGCATCGCCCGCGACCGCCTGCGCCATCTCGTCACTCAAAAAGAATCGCGTAAGTTCGGCCGCGCGTTCAACCCGTGGCAGCTCTACAAGTACCTCTCCGGCGTCAACGCCGTGCGCGTCCGCAAGCTGCTGTCGACGCTCGAAGGCGAGGATTATCCCGCCGATCCCAAGCAGGCCTATCGCCACCTGCGCAACGCCACGCTCACCGGCGCGATGGAGATACCGAACGTCGATCTCGCGGCCGACATCGGCGGCTACGAAAAGGTGAAGAAACGATTGCGCGAAGAGATTCTCGACGTGCTGCGGAAGCGCGACGCGGCCAGCAGCCCCGACGACGCGGCCCGGCTGGAGGAACTGATCCCGCGCGGCCTGATCTTCTGGGGACCGCCCGGCACCGGCAAGACCTACTTCGCCAAGGCCGTCGCCACCGCCATCGGAGCCGCCATCCAGATCGTCTCCGGGCCGGAGCTGAAATCGAAATGGGTGGGTGAATCCGAAGATAATCTGCGCCAGATCTTCCGCAAGGCGCGGCAGTCCGCCCCGTCCATCATCGTCTTCGACGAACTCGATTCCTTCGCCACCGCCCGCGGCACCTACGTCGGCAGCGGCGTCGAACATAGCATGGTGAACCAACTCCTCACCGAAATGGACGGCTTTCACAAGGAGGAACTCGTCTTCGTCGTCGGCACCACGAACTTCGTCGAGGCGCTCGACCCCGCACTGCTGCGCCCCGGGCGGTTCGAGTTCCACCTGCACATCCCCTATCCGGAACCGGCCGACCGCCGCGCGATCCTGAAGGTATGCGACGCCAAGATGAAGCTGGCGATGTCCGAGGAAGCGATCGACTACGCGGTGAAGCGCACGAACGACTACGTCGTCGGTGCCGCCGGCGGCACGCGCTACAGCGGCGACCATTTGAATGCCCTCGCGCGGTCGATCGCCCGGCTGCGCCTGCGCGATGGCCTCGACGGCCCGACCGGGCCAGACCTCGTCGAACGGGCGCTCACCGAGTGGGTCGAGCGGCCGACGATGACGACCAAAGAGGAATCCGTGCTGGCGACGCACGAGGCCGGTCACGCCGTCGTCGCCCTCTTCTGCGAGCACGCCCCGCCCATCGAACGAATCACCATCGCCAGCGAAATGCACTGGGCCTTCGGCTACGTCCGCTACGCCGACCCGGCGCACAAGTACATCCAGACCGTGAATGTTTACAAGGACCTCATCTGCGTCGCCCTCGGCGCCCGCGAGGCGGAGCGGCTGCTGCTGGACGACCTCTCGCTCGGCGCCTCCGGCGACCTCGCGAGCGCCACGGGCATCGCCCGCGAACTCGTGGAAGTTCACGGCCTCGCCGGCGGCGAACTCGGCCAGGTGCAGTTCCTCGACCTGCACAGCGGGAAGCGACGTGAAGACCTCGCCCCCGCCACGCTCGCCGCGATCGATGCCCGTGTCGCCGCGATCGTCGAGGAACAACGCGTCCGCGCGGAAACGATCGTCAAGGAGAACGTGAGGCTGATCGAAACGCTGCGGGACCTGCTGCTGGAGAAGAAGACGATCGACGGCAAATCGCTTGGCCAACTGGTCCCTAAGGGGAAGTTAAAATCGGCCACGGATGAACACGGATGAACACGAATTCCGGTTGATATCGGATTTTGATTTTATCTGTGTGTATTCGTGTTCATCTGTGGCTAAGAGGCGTTTCAACATGGCCCTGATGCAAATCGTTTTGAAGCGCGACCCGGCGACGGGGAAGCAGAACATCTGGGTGAAGCTGGAGTCGGAGCCGGACGCGCTGCCGATCGAGCACGAGCAACTGCACCGGAAGCTCGTCGAGAAGTTGATTGGAGCGGGCCTCGACCCGGACGACCTCGGCGAGACGATCGTCGTCCGTGAACCGACGGCCGAGCCGGGCCAATCCGAGAAGCCCTCGGCCGAACCGGAGCGGACGAAGTCCGCGCAGGGCCGCTAAGATCATCCCATCATGATTTTCCTGTTCCCCAACGACGACGCATTGCGGTTGGCGATCGCAAGCGGCCTGGTTCCGTCCGCGACACCGGCGAAGTCGAGCCGCGACGACGCGGGGTGCATTTACGTCGAGACGAACGCGAAACTCCCGGAGCGGAACCGCGCCGACTTGAAAAAATTGGGCGTTCTCGGTTCGACACGGCATGGGGGCACGACAGCGGATCATGCGACATGGTACTCGATCGTGCCTCTGGAGGCCGAGTCGGGTCCGCCCGCCGTCGAATCGCAGGCGACGGTGCTCTTTGAACTTCCCGCGAAGTTGCTGCCCTCGATCGTCGGTGAGATGCTCCGACTTGGCAACGATCGCCAGTCGTTTCGTCTGTTGGAGCACGGTGGGGAATCCCGCGCGCTGTTGCGCGTCGTCGGACCGCCATACTACACCCTGCTTCGTGCGCTGGATCGCCTCGATGGCGACGTCGGGCTGCGTGCCTACCTCGAACGCGCCCCGCGCGTCTGGATCGAAATCGGCGCGAGCCATCCGTTCGCGGCGCGAATTGTCCCCGCGGACGGTCAGTTCGTCCTCATCGGCCGACCGAACGAATGGCGATTTCTGGACGACGGCGACTTCCGCGACGTATACGACTTCGCCGACGTTCGCTTGCCGACCTTGCCGAATTCGTGGTCGGAAGGCCCCACCCCTGAACGGCTCGCGGTCCCGTTGAAACTCGTCGCGGGCCATGCGGCCGACAGCGCCGAACTGTGGGTCCTGCGCGGCACGGCCTTTACCGTGCTGGAGGCGTTCGTCCGCGATGCCGACGCGAGGCAGCTCGAACAACTTCGCTTCGCCGTCGGCGAAGCGAATGGCGCAACGATCGCAGTCGTCGCCGTCGCGTCCACTCGCAAGACCCCTCCCGTTCTCGCGCTTCCCGGTGTCGAATCCTACAAGTCCTACTGGCGGATCCCGAACCTTTTCGTGCCCGTTGGTGCCCGTTTGCACCCGCCACTCCGACGCGACGTCGTGTCCCGGTTGCTCGCGGCGGATAGCGACCGGCGCGTCTGGCTCGCGCCCGGCACCGAAGGTGCCTTCACCCCCGAATCGATCGCCGAGAATGCGTTCCGACCGCTCGCCGATTGGGTGGAATACATCGTCGATTCCCACGCCGTGCCGCTGCGCGAGTGGATCGGTTCGGCGGAGTTCGATTTCGAGGGGTTCGTCTGTTCGGACGGCGGACCGGCAGCCAAGGTGGGCCCCACCCGATCGCCGAAGGACACGCCCGACGAAGGTGACAAGAACGCGCCCGCGACGAAATCCGCGAGGAAAACCGCGTCTCGCAAGGAGCCGGCGAAGAAGGACCTGCAACCGTTCGAGCCGGTCACCGTCGTCACGCGGCCGCCGGACGAATGGAAGGTGCGGTGCGACGAACTGGAACGGCAGTTCCGCGAGCTGGATGGCACGCTGGATGCACCGGATCGCGTCGTGCTGTGGCCTTTGCTCGCCGAGGCGAACGCCGGGATGGGCGAGGACCGCCGGGGCGAGGCCGCGATCTGCTGGTTGAACGCGATGTGGGGTATCGGCGGGCCGACAGCAACATTATTGAGCGGTTGGTTGCAGAGCGAATCCCCGAATTCGAAGGTGACGGCGGAAGAGTTCGATCTGCGATTCGGATTGAAGAATCCAACCCCGGCGCAGGCGCGTGCGGCGACGGCGCTGTTCCTGGCGGCCGCACACGCGCAGCCCGTGCCCGACTGGCTGCGGGCTCGGTTGCCGGTCGTACGCGACTATCTGGAGACGAACGAAGCTCGATTGCCGGTGCGTGCGGTTTGGTTGGCGGCCACCCGTGCGGCTCAACTCGCCCGCGGCGATGCCTTGGGATTAGCGCGTGTTCGCGACCGGCTTCTCGATCGCCTGTTGGAAAAGGGGCTGAGCGCCGAGCAGGACTTGCCCTCGTTCCTGCGCTTTGCCGGCGTGCAGAACTCGGAGCGCATGCGCGTCGTGCGGGAACGGATGGTGGAGATCCACGGTTCGGCGCGGGCTTGGGCCGAACGGAGTCTCAAACCGAGCATGGCCGGTCCCTCGCAGAACGACTCGGCCTGCACGCTGGCATACCTGGACCTGTTCTTCGCGTTCGGCCTGGCGAAACTCGGCGAACCGACGGCCGCGCAATCGCTCCTCGAACAGGCCCGCGTGACGCTGTCGTCTCCGAAGCCGAAGCCGGAACAGGCGATCGTGGCCAACTACCTCTTCAAGGCGTTCAAGTCCCGCATCGAGGAAGCATTGGCGGGCAAGCCAGGCACCAGTGCGACGTCCCGTGAACTTCTCGACGAACTCGAAGCGATCCGCAAGAAGGGAACGAAGACGGTCAACGACCCGCACACGATCTCGCACTACGTGATCGGCCGAATGCGCGAACAGTCCACGATCCTCGAACCCCGCGAGAAAACCGACCCTTACTCCGAGTGGATGAAACTGGAAGAACTGATCCAGGAGTTGGTGGCACTGCCGAGAATCGCGGACCCGGCCGCGCTCGCCCGACGCATCCGGGAACTTCACAAGTTCGGTCTGAAGGGGACCGCGACGGACGAAACGCGACTCGCCGTGTTGAGTCATTCGCTGCGCCTGGCACCGCGAGTCGGGGCGGATTTCACCGCCGAACTGTTGCAATACGTCCTCGCTACGATGACGGCGGCCGATCCGAAATCCGCCCTTGCCACGATGGAAACCCGCAAACTTGGCCGGCTTTTCGAGTCCGCACTCTTCCTCGCCGCGCACTTCGATCGGCGGGAATTGCTGCGCGAACTGGTCGACGGTGTTTTCGCCGTCGCACTCGCGAAGCCGGACGACCAGCGATACGAACTGGTGAACTATTTCGCCGGTCGCTGCCTTGCGAGCCTGCGAAAGGTCGGTCTTCGGGATGAGATCGATCGCCTATTACTGCGATTTCAGGATGAAATCCTGAAGGGCCGCTCGCTCGACCAACTCAAGACGTTGTACGCCTCGAAGCCGGACCTCTGGGCGGACGCCCTGACGACGATGTTGAACTTGTCGGCGGGTTGGCTGACTTTTGGTCTCATGGAGCAGGCGGCACCGATTCTGGAAGCCGTCCGCGCCGAGATTCACGACGGTGCACGGTACTCCGCGCAGCGATATGTGAATATCTGCCGAGCCTACGCGGCCACGCTGGGGCAAAGCCCGACCGATTTCGGCATCCCCCGCCTCGCCGAACTGTTCTCGATCGTCGACCCCGCCAGGGTGACGAACACGTTCACCTCCGCACCATATTACTCGCGGCTGCACCTGAATCTGGTGGAGGAGGTGGTACTCGCGATCGTCAGCGACGACTTCGCGCTCGGGCACTCCGGACAGCGGTGGTTGGACGAAGACGAACTGCTGGTACGCCGGCGGATCCACCAGGATATGCGTGCGACGGTTCAGACCGCTGGCGTTTGAGGACGTTGAGGAGTTTGAGGATGAGCGGCCAGCCATTGCGCGGTCGCTTCCGCCATTCGCTCGGCAGTATAGGATTCCTGCACCGCATGCCGACCGCGTTCACCGAGTTCTTTTCGCTTGGCCGGATCGGCGAGCAGTTCCTTCCAGCCCCGCGCCAGCGCGTCGAGATCGTTCGGCGTGACGAGCTTGCCCCCGCCCGTCGCCTCAATCAATTCCGGGAAGGAACCGTGCGCCGGTTGGACCACCGGCACGCCGTTGGCCCACGCCTCCAGGATGTATAGCCCCTTCGGCTCCAGGAAGTCCGTCGGTACGCTCAGGATGTCCAGTGATCGCAGGAACCGCACCTTCGCGGCGTGGTCCTTGCTCTCGACGTACTCGAAGTCCGAGGCGACACCGGCGGCGCGGAGTTTCGCGACCTGTTCGTCGAAGTAGCGGCGGTTGTTCTCGCCGAGCCAACCGGAGGCATACAGTTTCGCGGGTGGCGCGTCCGGTAGTGCGCGATAGCGAAGGTAGGCGTCGACGAGGTTGTGGAACCCCTTTTCCGGCGCGATCCGCGCGAAGTAGCCGATGCGGAACGGCGGTTCGGTCCGGTATTCGGTCTCGCCGCCGTGACCCTTGAGATTGATTCCCGGCGGGATTACGTGTGTCGGCGCGCCGCTCAGGCCGAGGTAGCCTCGCATGTGGTCGGCGTAGAATCGGCTGGTGGCGATCGTTCCGGCGCAGCGTTCGAGGTTCCGCGCGATCAGTTCGCTGCACGCCTGGCGGTCCGCTTCCGGCAACGCGTCGAGGAACACGTCGTCCCCTTGCAGCGTGACGTAAATCGGCACGTTCAGTTCGTCCGCGAGTGTCGGAACGATACCGGAAAGCAGGGCGTTCGTTAGCAGCACGTATTCCGGCTTCACCTCGGACTTCAGGTAGTCCACGAGCTTTGCGACTTCCTTGCGCTGATAGCCGTCGCCGCCCTTGAGCATCGAGACGGTCAGGTCGCCCAGGACGGAATACGGCGTGCGCGCGGCGTAGCGCGACACCCAGCGCAGCAGTCGGGGGAAGTCCAGGAGTCGGTCGGCAAGCCATGGCGTGTGGCGGAACAGTCGGGACTTTTGCTGGAGGTAGACGTTGATGCCGCCGAAGAAGACGCGTTTCTGGCTGAGGTCTTCGTCGTCGGTGCGGATGGGTGTGTATGTGGGAATGAGCAGCGCGTCATGGCCAAGTCGGTTCAGCGCGCCGACGAGGGCGTTGTCGCGCAGGCAACTGCCGCAGAACATGCCCGCCGCGCCGGCGGTGATGAAGGCGATCCGCACGAGGAGTCCCCGATGGTGAGGACTATTTTAGGCGGACTTGTCGTCGTCGGGGACGATCGGCTTGCTGGCGTCGATGAAGAGCCAGAGGCCGACGCCAAGGAAGTAGACGACGGCGTAGGTGGCGAAGCAGACGATATAGCCCGAGGTCGCGACGAACTCCTCTTTCGTGCCCGGGTTGACCGTGTGCGCCTTCAGGATCATGCCGGTTACGAAGATCCCGGTGACGGCTCCGATGAGATTGCCGAACATGTTCATGGCACCGCTGACGGTCGCGGCGATGTCGCGTCCGATGTCCTGGCAGGTGGCCCACGCCGGGGCCATGATGAGATCGTTGCAGAAACCCATCAGGATGAGCGGGATCGCCGTCGCCCAGACATTCTCCGGGGCGTACCACTTGCCGGCGATGGCGAGGAGGTAGCAACAACCGGCGAGACCGTAGCCGAGCATGCCGTAGCGGCGACGGCCCCATTTGCGGTCGCCGGTGCGCTTGATGTAGCGGTCGGAAAGAATGCCGCCGAGGTAGCAACCGAGCATGCCGATCAGCAGCGGCGCGCCGCTCATGATGGCGAGGAAGACGCGACCGATCGCGTCCTTGTCCCACTCCGGGAACTGCTTTTTCATCGCGCCCGGGTGGTTGTACATCAGGAAATACCAGCAGAAATTCGTGATGACGTACATGAAGCAGACGGCCCAAAGATTACGGGACCGCACGAGTTTGCCCCACGGAACGACCACCGGACCTTTCGATTCGATGCGGCCGGTGTTGATGAGGGCCACTTCCGCCGCGTTCACGCGCGGGCCGACCGAGGGCTTGTTCGGAAACACGAAATAGAACGCGACGCACCAGACGACGGCGACGGCGGCGAAGATCCACATCGCCTCGCGCCAGTCGAGTCCACCTTCTTTGTTCATGCCGCCGTATTGCCAGGAAGTCAGCGAGACCCAAAGGAGCGGCGTCAGGCCGCCCATCAGTCGCGCGCTCATCCAGATCGCCGATTTGGCGAATCCGCGATCGGAGGCCGGGAACCAGTTGTACAGCGCTTTGGAGATGTTCGGGAACGCACCAGCTTCGCCGACGCCGAAGAGGAACTGGATGCCGACGAGCACCCAGAAGCCGATGTAGAGTCCGCCGAGGATGGTCATACCGGTGAAGCCGGTGAGGAAGACGAAAACGGACCACCAGATGACGACGCGCAGGAGCGTGGCACGCGGGCCGCGCGTGTCACCCAGCCATCCCGACGGGACTTCGAAAATCGCATATGCAAGCTGGAACGCCATGAGGACGATGAAGAAGTCCTCCACGACGTATTTCGTCGCACCCTCGGGCAGATCCGAATTCAGCTCGGTCATGATCGCGGACTTGGCGCTACCGTTGGCGGCTCGGTCCATGTAAGTGATCATGGCCAGGAAGCAGAGCAAAGCGAGAATGACGTAGCGGAATCGGGTGGGCGTTTCTGCGGAGTTCATGAAGGAGAGGCCGTGGGAGGGAGGGCTATCGCGACACTGTACCGGCATTCGCGCCGGCTGGCAACAACCGAACCGGAGGCTGGCCGGTGAACCTTCTCATCGCGACCGACGCCTGGCACCCGCAAGTCAATGGCGTGGTTCGCACGCTGGACATGACGGCGCACCGGCTTCGAGAACTCGGTCACCGCGTCCGCATCGTCTCTCCGGACGATTTCTCCCGCTTGCCCAACCCCCTCTACCCGGAGATTCCGCTGGCGTTACCCTGGTCGCACCGCGTCGCGGCGCTGATCGCGCGATTTCCGCCGGATTGCGTACACGTCGCGACAGAAGGCCCGATCGGTCAGGCCGTGCGCCGGTTCTGCCGGTTGCGCGGCTGGCAATTCACCACGTCGTATCACACGAAGTTTCCGGAATACCTGCAAGCGATGGCCGGCGTGCCGGAGCGATGGAGCTACCACGTACTCCGCTGGTTCCACAACGGTGCGGCACGGACGATGGTCGCCACGCCGAGCCTCGAAGCGGATCTGAAATCGCGCGGCTTCTCGGCCCCGATGGCGCGCTGGTCCCGCGGCGTCGACCTCGACTTGTTCCGACCCGCGACATCGAAACCCCTGGCGATCGAACGGCCCGTGCTGCTCTACGTTGGCCGCGTATCCACCGAGAAGGGATTGGACGATTTTCTACGGCTCGACCGACCGGGAACGAAAGTCGTGGTCGGCGATGGCCCCGCCCGTGAGGAACTCGCCGCACGCTACCCGGCCGCGCGTTTCCTGGGCTATCGAAAGGGGGCCGCACTGGCCGCTGAATACGCCGCCGCCGACCTGTTCGTCTTCCCAAGCCGGACCGATACGTTCGGCATCGTGATGATCGAGGCGATGGCGTGCGGCCTGCCGGTTGCAGCCTACCCCGTCACGGGGCCGATCGACATCGTCACTCGTCCGGAACTCGGTGCCCTCGATAAAGACCTTGGTCGTGCGATCCATCGCGCTCTGGCGAGCGGGGTGCCCGCCGAATGCGCCATCGAGGCGCGCCGTTACACCTGGGAGAACTCGACCCGTCAGTTTCTGACCAATCTCGTCCCGGTCGATCCTTGTGTTCCCGGCAGAAGTTTCGGGCCGGAATAGCATTCGGGTTCATGTTCAATTCTTGGTTCGGAACGAATCCGTTCGCACTGACATCGGAAATTTGACAACACCCCCGATCCGTCGCACATTCCATCGTGCGACCGGAAGTACGGTTGCGCCGCAGGTCCTTCGTACCCAAGACGCTTCGCATGGCACCCGTCGAAACCGTTTTCCTGTTGCGTGACGGAATCGCGGCCGCCCGAGCCGGAGACAAAACCCGGACTCGCTCGTTGCTGCGCCAGGTCACCGAACTGGAACCCACCAACGAGTTGGCGTGGCTTTGGCTGGCGAACACGGCCGAAGATCCTCGCGAGACGCTGGTTTGCATTCGGAAAGTGCTGGAAATCAACCCTTCCAACGAGTACGCCGCCGCCGGGCTGGCGGATGCACTCTGTCGCGCGGGCGTGGTCGCCGCCAAGGCGGAGGACCGAGCACAGGCGAAACTCTGGTTCGCGGAAGCAACGGACCTTGCTCCCCGGAACGAGACCGCCTGGCTCTGGCGCGCTGGACTGGCCGATACGCCGGAAGAAGGAATCGAACTCCTTCAGTTCGTCATTGCGATCAATCCGAACAACGAACGCGCGAAGCAAGGTCTGGCGCACTTTCAGTCACAGGTCGCCGCGAAGTGGAACTGCCCGATCTGCGAATATCGCGGTGAGGCCGGGCCCAACACCCATGCCTGCCCGCGCTGCCGTTCGGTGGTGTCGCTGGAGAATCCGGCGGCGTTCGACGCGCCGACCGGAGCCGACCGACGGTTGCTCGAAGAGGCCGCCCATCGCATTTACGCCGATCTCCAGTCACACCCGACCCCGGCCAACGCCTTCAAACTCGGTCTCGCGTATCTGAATCTCGGGTATGCCGACGAGGGGATCAAGGCGCTGCAGAGCGCCGTCAAATCCCGCCCTGCCGACGGTGCCTGGAAGGGTCAGGTGCTCCGCTTCGTCAAGCATCGGGAAACGGCACGCAAGCTTGCCGACGAGGAAAGCCGCCGCGGGACGACTGCGACAAAACCCTCGATCTTCGTCGTGGATGATAGTCCGACCATCCGCAAGCTCGTTTCGGTTACGCTGGGCACCGCCGGTTACCAGATTGTCGAAGCGTCCGACGGCTACGAGGTGGCCGATCGGGTGCGCCAGCACGGTGCGCCGGCGCTATTCCTTCTCGACATCAACATGCCGGGATTGGACGGCTATCAGCTCTGCAAGCTCCTGCGTCAGAGCGCCGAAACGTCCCGAGTGCCGATCATCTTCCTGACCGGCAAGGAAGGCTTCTTCAACAAGCTGCGCGGCCAGTGGGCCGGCGCGGTCGAGTATCTCACGAAACCGTTCGATCCCCAGAAGTTGCTTGCGGCGGTGACAAAAGTCGTACCGCTGGAGCGACGAATCGGCTGAGATTGGAAATCGCCCCCATGCCCAGCCACGACAACGACGATCGCTTCAATCTGTTCGGACCGCGCACGCGGCCCCGGACCGAGACGCTCACACGCTGCGACGAGAACGACGAACCCGAAGCATCCGAGGAGCGGGCGGCTGCCCGCACCGTCTGGGATGGCGACGCGGTCGACGATCCGTCGGACGTGGAGTTCGACCGGACATGGCACGTCATACTCGTCCAGTTGCTGGGCAGGCTGGAATTCGGCCGCTGTTCGCTCGCGGACCCGGCCCACCGCAAGAATCCGGCCAATGCGGTCCGCGTGGCTTCGGCGATGGTGAGCCAGGTCGCGGATTTCATCGTGGCGAATGTCGACTCGCAAAAGCACCGCCGGCCCATCGAGGATTCGCTCGCGGCCGCCGGGCGCTTTCTGACCGCCGCGCAAGTCGCCGCCGGAGAACCGGTCTCGCGGGGCTTCTTTGCCCGGTTGGGCGGCCGTTCGCCCGAGTCAAAAGTCAAGCTGCAAGAGTGCATGTGGGTCTTGCGGGACATGCCGCTGGTGTTGGAACGGTATTTCTTCCTGCTTGGCGGTTGCTTCCGTGGTCGGAAGTTCGCGCTCGAATGGGTCGACACGAGCGGGGTGTACATCACCGAACTCAAGCAGACATTGGGATGGGTCGAAGGGTTTTCGAATTAATTCGTCGGAGCCGCGAACGATGCCGAATGAAATGATTCTTGTTGTCGACGACAGCCCCACGGAGCAACGGATCGTGGCTGCGGCGCTGACGCGCCAGGGTTATCGCGTCATCACCGCGGCCGACGGCGATGAAGCGATCGACAAGGCGGCCCGCGAACGACCGTCGCTCGTCGTGCTTGATGTGGTCATGCCGCGCAAGAACGGCTTTCAGGTTTGTCGGCATTTGAAAACAACCGAGGCGACGCGTTCGATCAAGGTTTTGCTCCTCACGGGCAAGGACCAGGACAGCGACCGCTTTTGGGGACTCAAACAAGGCGCCGACGGTTACCTGACCAAGCCGTTTGACGATACGGATCTGTTGGCGCACGTGGCGAAACTCGTCTGACCGGAGCCGGACCGATGACCGACGACGCGAACCTTCCGCCGTTTCCGTTCGACGACCTGCCGCCTCTGGCGGACGCGCCGAACGGCCAGGATGCTTTGCCGTCCTGGCTTTCGCCGGGTGGGTCGGAGGACAAGGGCGAAACGTCCATGCCGTCGATGCCGTATTGGCCGAACTTCGGCAGTGAAGCGGAGCCGGCACGATCGCGACTGGATGATACGCTTTCCAATTGTCCGCGCCCGTCCGACGAACTGCCTCCGTTGTCACCGTTGCCGGATCAATCCGTACCGACGGAGCGGATTCATACGAGTCGTTCGAAACGGAAGCCGGCACAACCGGTCGATTTGCCGCTGCCGCCGCCGTACTCCGCAGGTCTGAGCCAGCTATCGCCGTTCCTACCACCCAATGCCGCGCCCCGGTCGATGGCCGAACCCGCGACTCCGGCCCAGACGCCACCGCCGGCGCAGCCGCTCGAAATGCCACCGGCCTCCGCCATCTGGCGAACCCGACGGATCGTCGTGACACCCAGCCTGGAGGACGGCGAATCGATCGCGGTTTTTCGAACCGTGATCCGCGACGAAGCGGGGCGGGGGTATGTGAACACGAAGGTGTCGTTCGAGTTGCCACCGGGCATCAAGCAGGTGCAGGCCAGTCGGAAACCGGTCGCACGCAAGGGCGCGCTGCACTGGGCGCTGGGGGCGCTGGGGCCGACCGACTCCGTCGCGCTCTCCGTGAAAATACCGGTCCACCTGTTGGGCGGCGCGGAAGCCGCGGCCGCACCACGATCGTATGAAGTGGCTTATCAGCCGTTACCCGGGGCTTTGCTGGATGTCGATCGGAGGTCACCTTCGACCGTACCGATTGGCGAACCGTTCTCCGTCCTGTTCACGGTGACAAATTCCGGCGAACTCCCATCGAACGATGTGACGGTCCGCGTGCTGGATCGCACTTCCGGCGGTCGCCCGGTCATGATGAAGCTGCCGCCGATCGCTCCGGGCGAATCCCGTGTGGCGACCCTGGAACTCGCGTCCCGGGTCGAGGGGACCCACCAATGGCTCGCGCTTGTGGAATCCAGCGGGAGCGAACCGTTCGAATCCCTGTTTTCCACGGAAGTGGTCCGCGCGACCTTGGCGGTCGAAGTCCGCCACGAATCGACGATTCGGGTCGATGCCGTGGGCACCGTCGGGCTGGCGATCCAAAACCGCTCGCCGGTCGTGGCCCGCGACGTTGCCGTCCACTTGGCCGTGCCGGAGGAATTGCTGTTCGATTCATCGTCCGACGGCCGGTTCGATCGGGCTGCAAACCAGATTTCCTGGTCGATCGACGAGATTCCGCCGGATGAAGTCCGGATCGTCGAGGCGCGGCTGAAGGGCTTTTCGCCCGGCTTTGTAGGATTGCACGCGCGAGCCGAATCGCCATCCGGAGCGATCAGTTCGGCATCCTCGAATGTCTTCGTGGAAGTCGACGCGAGGGCGAACAGTTCCTCGCTGGACAAGCTTCTCGCGGCGATCGCTTCCGACACGCTTGATGATGCGGACGAACCGCGAGAGCGTCTCTCGGAATCGGGTGCGAGGCATCTTGTGTTCAATCTTGCCGGCTCGCATTACGCCGTCGCGATCGACCATGTCCGGGAGGTTTTGCGACCGGGCCGCATTACCCCGATCCCCGGCGCGCCCGATTGGATGCCGGGCGTCGCGAACATCCGCGGCGACATCGTGACCCTGGTCGACCTCCCGCGCTTTTTCGGCTTTCCAACCGGCGACGATCCGATGCGTGGCATGCTCGTGGCCCAGTCGGAGGATGGCCGCCTGGTCACCGGCCTGCTGGTCAATGACATCGTGGGAATCCGCCGGCTCTCCGATGGCGGGATCCTGGATCAGGACCGATTCCCTGACAATCCGATTCTGCCCTTCATGGAATCCCTGGGGGAATTTGACCGCCGATTGGTGCCGATCGTGCGAATGGAACGGTTGCTGTGTGAAACGGAAACCGCCGCGGCAATCGTGGCCTGAACCGTAAGCGATGCAAAGTAGTCGCCTCAGGCCGCGTTCGGGACGGTCACCTCCTTGAAAAGCAGATGGCGGTAAAGGTCGTTGGATTTCATCAACTCGTCATGAGTACCGACGGCGACGACATGGCCGCGGTGCAACACGGCGACCTTGTCCGCACGACGCAGCACCGATTGCCGCCGCGAGAAGAACACGAGGGTGCGGTGGCCGGCGAGGCGTTCGTAGGCATCGTCCAGAAGGGCCCGCGAATCCTCGTCCATCGGCAGTTCCGGTTCCTCGACGACGACGACCGACGGGTCTCGGAGTAAGGCTCGCGCCAGGGCGATGCGGAGCTTTTCCCCGGCGCGGAGCGAGTGGCCTCCATCGCCGATCGAGGTCTCATAGCCGTGCGGAAGCCGTTGGATGAACTGGTGGGCATGGGCGGTCTTGGCGGCTTCGATGATCTGCGGCAGAGTGTAGCCGGCATCACCGCATCCGATGTTGTTCGCGACGGTGTCGCCGAAAATCAGGTTCTGCTGGATCACCATCGCGACCTGGGTACGCAGGGACTCGTGCGTGACCCAGCGGAGATTCTTGCCGTCGATGCGGATTTCGCCGCCGGTCGGGTCGAGAAATCGCGCGAGCAGGAACGCGAGTGCGCGACTCTCTTCGGGATCGGCCGCCACGATCGCCACGCGCGAGCCGGAGGGGACCACCAGCGAGACGTTCTCCAGCAGCATGCGCCCACCGCCGCTTTCGCGCATGCTGACTTCAACGAACTCCAGTCGGCGTTCCATTGGTTGCAGGAATTCGGCGTCGATCGTTTGGCCGGTATCGGCGCGGCGATTGAGGAATTCCGCCACGGCCAACTCCGCCTCGGTACCGCGCCGGATCCGGGCTCGGGCTTGAAGCCAGGCACCGAGCGCCCAGACGAGGACTCCGACGGCGAAGAGTTTGGCCGCCAGCCCGGCTACGCTCATGGATCCCTGGAGAACCGAAAGTCCGGCGAGGTAGAGCACCCCGATTCCCGCGAGAATGCCCGCCGCCGTCATGGCCGGTCCGGACAGCGATTCACCGCGCAGCCGCCGCCATTCCGCACGAGTGTAGTCCGTCAGTTGCCGTTCCACCCGCGTCTGGTTGAAACGGTCCATGAGGTAGCACTTCACCAATTGCAGGATCGAGACGGATTCCCGCATTTGCGAGAGGCGGGCTTCGGCGCGACGCCCGGCGAGGCGCCCGTCGTGTCGGAAGTGGGCGGCCACCTGACCAACGGCGAACCAGACCAGGGCCGCGGCAAAAAGGAAACTGAGCGCCACGCCCACGTTCACCGACACCAGCACGGCGAGCAAGCCGGCGAACAGCACCGGCAACCGCCAGCTAAGAAGCAATCGCGCACGCAATCCGTCGGCGACGGATTCGAGTTTTGTCGTCAGCAAGTCCGCAACTTCTTCGGCCGTCTGTCGGCGAACCACGACCTGATTCAACCGGTTCGCGTGGCTGTAGATGGAGCGGCGCAACCGCAGGGCGGCGGCCAACCCTGCGGCCCCGGCCATGTGCGCGGCCCCGAACAACAAGGCCAATTGGGTTGCCACCAACAGGAACAAAACGAGGAACAGTCCGGTGAAGAACGGGGTATTCGACCCGACGGGATCGGCTTTCCAGGTCCAATTGGCCGTTCGCGCCACCGCGGCGATCAAGCGTGCGAAGGGTGGGGTATGCTCCCGAGCCAGGAGCGAGAGGATTCCAAGCCGTTGTCCGGTCAGGCTGGCAACGCCGCCATCGTCAGGCAACGAGAGATAGGCATCGGCCGCCTCGGGGCCGACGCGTTCGTGAAACAGTCGATAGTTCACCGCCTGCCAGCGCCATTCCCAATGTTGGGACTCCTCGACCTTCGCTTCCCAGTCGGCGGGGCGGATCCGGGCGAGCGTCTTTGCGATCTCGTCGTTGGCGCCACGTCGGTGGTCCCATTGCGCCTGAAATATCTGACGTTTGGCAGCCGGCAGTTCGGAGAACGTCGGAACGACCCCGCGCCAGACGAGAAGATCGACGACAAGGTAGACCAGCGGGACCGTCAGCGTGAGCAAGAGGGCGGCGGCCACGGATGCGAGGCGGGCACCCCAGACCAGTCGTGGGGCGGCCTCGGTGGCACGGGACGACGCGGCGGGCGCGAGTTCGGTTTCCACGGGTAGGCCTCGGCGAATGTCGCGAACGCGGATGAGTCCACGTTACCAGATGCCAAGGGAAAACGGGAAGGGGAACGCGGAATCCCGCGCGGGATTTCGGGGAGGCATTCCGAATTCTCGCGAGGTCAGGCCATATCGCGATCTTCGAAGAGCAAAAGGCCGACCAGCAAGGCGATTGCGGTATAGAGACACGAATACCCGATTACGGACACCACGTAGAGGGCGAAGGGCCATAGCGCCAGCGGGGTGTCCCGAACGATCGCGGGGCTCATGTTGAACGTGTCCAGCGCCGGCAGGAACGTGTCGAAGAGTTGCCCGAAGAAGCGGACCAGGCCGACGGCGGTATTCGATCCTTCCCGTTCCTGGATCTGCCCGGTGACTTTCACGACAACCGGCGCGAGGTTGCCGAGGAAGTAGACGATCATCGCGACGACGACATTGATGACGAACGGCAGGCGCGTCGCGAGGGCCGCGACGATGGCGACGAGGATCATGACCTGGCCGAACCCGAGCACGAGGCCGATGGTGTGGGCGATCGTGTCGGCGATCCACGTACCGGCGCCCTCGGCGAACACTTTTCCGACGGTGCTGGTGACGGTGGCCTTGAAAGCCGGCGCGATGTCCGCGCGGGCCTGTTCGGCGAGCGGATCGCTTTGTTCGTTGATCTTGTCGTAAGCCGGGTTCGCCATCAGCGCCCAGTTCAGGAACCAACCGAGAACGAGCGTGAGCGCCCCGCAGGCGAGCAGGATGCCGAAGAACTTGCCGAACAGGAACTGGCGGCGGTTGATCGGCTTGCTCATCACCGTGATGGCGGTGCGGCCTTCGATCTCTTCGGCGATCGACATGCTCGCCGCGAGAATCCCGAACAGCATCGCCGCCAGCTTCGCGATGTCGAAGCCGATCTGCTTCATCATCTTGTAGTCGTCGCCGAAGGTGAAGTACGGCGTGAAGATTGCAATTGCCATGAGGAACACGGCGAAGCTGCCGATGAGCCAGTACATCGGTTGCCGGCAGCTCTCGCGGAACGCCGCCAGCGCGACCGCTCCGGTTTTGGGCATCACCAACGCCAGCGCGTGGGGCATGAGGATGAACGCATCCACGATCAACTGGAGGTGCAGCACGGCCGCGTAGATCTTGCCGTAGAAGGGCAGGCTGCTGCTTTGTCCGGCGTATCCCAAGAACGCGGCAAAGAGCAAACCCATGCCGGCCAATGTGAACAGCGCATAACTGAGGGAGATCGGATTCCGCAGACCGCGGTCGAACCCCTTGGGGTCGATTGTTCGAAGCCACGGTAGGGCCGCGAGAAGCTGATAGAGGGCCAGCAGAAGCCCGCCGCCGAGAATGGACGAATTCGTCAGCCACATCATGGATGCAGTTCCGCGCCGGGTTTTCCGAATGAACTTCTCTTAGCGATGCTTACGCCGAGCGGCGAGCCGGAGTTCGCTCCATCCCGCACTTCGAATCGAGTGGAGACTCCAACATTCCACGGATGGTGATCGGGGATTCTTGAGAATTTCTCATTTTTTCATTGCTAACTGGACAGGTGATTGATTAAAGTCCGCTCATTCATTTTCCTCTCATGCACCATGAGAGCCGCACCTCAATCGATTCGGAGCCGAAAATGTCGCAGGGTTCCCGACGTCCGGCGTTTACGCTCATCGAACTGCTCGTGGTCATCGCCATCATTGCTATCCTGATCGGTCTTTTGCTCCCGGCCGTGCAAAAGGTGCGCGAAGCCGCCGCCCGGACGCAGTGCACCAACAACCTCAAACAGATCGCCCTGGCGTTCCACGGCTATCACGACACGATCGGCTATTTTCCGCACGGAGGAAAAGACGGCTGCGATGCTCCCCGTCATCCAAATCTGGCGTCCAGTTGCGGATCGCCTCACGATACCCAACCCTACACCGCGCCGACCGGTCCCATGACGATTCGCCGACAGGAATGGAGTTGGACCTACCACATCCTGCCGTTCATCGAACAATCCGCTCTGCACAACGAGCCGAACCACACGACCGTCCGTCGAACGCCGGTGAAGACCTATTTCTGCCCCGCGCGCCGGAGCATGACGGTTTTCGGGAACGAAGCGAAAGGCGACTACGCCGGCAACACGGGTAACGGCACGGGAACCAATAACGTCACGGGGGTGATCCAACGACTGGGACTCGAACGTGTCACCTTCGCCTCGATCATCGATGGCAGTTCCAACACCGCTCTTGTCGGGGAGAAGCGGATGAAGAAGGACCGCTACAACCTCACCGTCGACGACAACGAATCGTACTACTCCCCCGGCTGGGATGTCGAAGTGATCCGCGGTGCGACCACCGATCCTGATACCGGGACGAGTTGGGGGCCGAACCGGGACATTACCAGAACCACCAATCCGCCGTTCACGGATCTCGATTCCGGTTTGCAACAATTCGGCTCGTCGCACACTTCCGGTGCGAACATCGCATCCTGCGACGGCTCCGTCCGACACATCCGCTTCAATCCCGACCGCAACGCCTTCCGACGCTTCTGCACGAAGACCGACGGCCAGAACTTCACGCTCGATTGAGCCAAATTCGATCGCACATCAAAAGTAGGTCGGGCCAAGTCTTCGAGGCCCGACGAGAATCGTAACGGCCAACGTGTCGGGCCTCCCAAAGCCTCGGCCCGACCTACGAAAGCGCCGCGCGGCGCAGCGCGGGCAGCGTTTGCCGGTGGTCGCCCGCGATGTAATAGCTTTCACCGCCGTCGGCCACCGTGCGCACCAGGATCGTCTTCCATGGTCGGTAGTAGTAGCGAGGGTCGGTCTTCGGTGCCTGCTTGCGGTAATCGTCGTCCAGTGGCAGCAGATCGAAGACCGCCGTCGTGAACTTCGCGATCGACTGGCCGTCCTGATGCGCGACATTGCGTGCCATGGCGAGCGCCTTCAGGTACACTTCCGGACCCATGACCGCCGTACCGAAGCTGAGCACGACGCCGCCTTCGAGCGAGCGCACGTGTTCCGTGAAAATCAGGAAATCGGCGTAGCTGGCCGCGCCAAGCACCGCGCCGTCGGCGTTCGGGTGTTCGTGGATGATGTCGTAGCCGATGCCGATGTGGACCGTGACCGGAATGCCGAGCCGGTATGCGGCCGCGAGGACAGAGATATCCTTGTGGGGAAAGTCCGAGTTCGCGATGGCGCGGCCGAGCGATTCGCCGAAGCCCATTCCGTCGCGAACGCCGGCGGCGAGGGCGTCGTTCATTTCGCCGGTCTCGCGCCACAGGCCGAACTCGCCGGTGCGGACGTACCGTGCGACGCTCTCGGTGCTCGCGCCGATGCGGGCGAACTCCCAATCGTGGATCGGCCCCGCGCCGTTCATCGCCACGAGCGAAACGAGGCCGCGTTCCATGAGGTCGATGAGGTGCCGTTGCGTGCCGGCGCGGAGGACGTGCGCCCCCATCATGAGGATGCACGCCGCCCCGGCCGCCTTCGCCGCCCGCAGCCGTTCGCCGAGAATCGCCAGCGACGGATGCTCGAAGTCCGCCGGCGAATCGAGCGGCAGCAGGATGTCGAGCGCGAGATCGTGTTGCCGGCCGGCGAGCGGTTGAACCTGAAGGCGGGATCGGTCGAATTGTGGAAAGGGCATGGAAGACTCCGGTGTTGCGCGGCCAGCGAACACCGGAATCCTATCGAAGTCGAACCCCGCCGTTAGTTCTAACGCTCGAGCGTCATCGTCACGCGGTGCTCCGCCGCTCCGCCAACGATGTTGGGGAGAATTCGCGTCACTTGATCAACTTGCGGGCGGCTTCCAAAACCGTCTTGAACTCGTCGTCTTGAAGCACGTTCTTCAGGTCCTCGTCCGATTGCACGATGTCGAAGCGTCGGAAACCCTCGCGGAAACATCGGCGGAAGTAATCCAGCGCTTTGATTCGGTCGGCCGGCTCCTGCTCGCTTGTGCGAGCATAGACGCAGACGGCCTGATAAAGGGTTTCCGAATCGACGGAGATCGCCAGCGCGGTCTGGATCTCACGGATGGCTTGGTCACGCTTTCCGGCGCGGGCCAGAAGGATCGCGTGTGCGGCTCGACTGGGGGCGTACCCGGGCGCGATTTCGATCGCCTTGCGGATGGTCTCGAGGGCCAGGTCGGGTTCGTCGAGCTTTTCGGCATAGAGCCAAGCCTTGTTGTGCCAGGCCGAGAGCATGCTCGGGTTCAGCTCGAGGGCGCGATTATACAGTTTCAAGGCGTCGGCCGGTGCCGTGTCGCTCGCTTGCCGGGCACGAACGGAGAAGTCTTCCGCGGTCTTCGGTTCGAGCGCCAAGGCTGTGGCCCGATCCTTGGCGGCGCCGTCCTTGTCGCCCGCGAACGTTTTCGCTTCGGCTCGATAGTGATACAGCGGTATCGCCGCACCGCCGGCGTCGAGCGCGGCCGTGAAGTCCGCAATGGCATCGTCGTACTTTCTGAGGCTGCGACGTACCAGACCGCGTTGAAGCAAGGACTGCGCATGCGTCGGATGCTTCGCGAGGACCGCGGAAAATTCCTTTTCCGCGTCGACGAGTTTGCCCGTGTGATGGAGCAGCATGCCGATGTGGTAGCCGGGGCGTGGGTCGTCGTTCCCCAACGGACGGGCAACCTGCAGTCGTTCGAGTGCCCGATGGGGCTGGCCCGTGGCCTGATACGACATGCCGAGCAACAGTTGAGCGGCATAGTGGCCGGGACGTGTTTCCGTCAGCACCTTGAGGATACCGATCGCCTCGGGGAAGCGACCATCGCCGATCGCGCGGGCGGCATGCCAAAATGGATCGGCATCCCGATGCTCCGATTCGTCCGTAGTATGGGTTGTCGTTCGGTCCCATGACGCAAGTTGTTCTCGGGCGGCGGCGATCGTGGCTTCGGAACCGGCTTCCTGAGCGATACGGTTCCATTCCCGGGCCGATTCCATTTGTTCGTTGCGGCGCGGTTCGTCGAGTCCGCGGGCTTCCATGGACTCGGCATGCGCCAGCAGCAGCGCCGACTCGCCGAGCGCCGCCAGCCATTCCTCGCGACGGGGCGCCGGCAGCGCCATCAGGTCGCGATCGTGCTTCCAGTTCGCGGTTCGTCCCACGTTGTACCGCTCGAGCCATTTGCGAGCGCCTTCCATGCCGCGCCGTCGCGCGGTGGAATCGGTCGGCACGGCGAGCAGGCTCCGGTTCATCTCGTGATCGGCAAGAAACGCCGTGATTTCACGATCGACTTTTGTGGCGCGGTCTTGCCGGGCCAGGTTCCAGTAGAACACACCGCCGACGGTCAGGCCGAGGACCGCGGCCGCGGCCGCAGCGCGGGCGGCAAACTGGGGATTCCGGCGCTGCCACTTGCGTGCCCGATCGACGAGGTTGCGGTCGGCCGCGTACTTCAGCGGGCGATGCTCCAGTTGGCGTTGCAGGTCCTCTCGAAGTTCGTCGGCCGTCGCGTACCGGTCAGCCGGGTTTGCCGATGCCAGTTTGCGAACGATCGATTCGACCGAGGGAGGCACGTCTGGATTGTAGTCGCGGATGGGCGGCAACCCGTTCTCGCGTTCCTCAAGCGCCGCCGGCAGATCTTCGGGTACTCTGCGAATCGGGGAGAACGGCAGCCGGCAGGTGAGCATCTCGAAGAACATGACGCCGAGCGCGTAGAGGTCGGTCCGTTCGTCGGGCATCTCGTTGGAGAGTTTCGCGAACTCGCGGATCACCTCGGGTGCCATGTAGGGCCAGGTACCGCCGATCCGTTGGCGACCGGTGGCGGTCCGGTCGTGGGCGAGGTTGAAGTCGAGCAGCATCGGCTGGCCGTCGTCGCCGAGCAGGACATTTTGCGGTTTGAGGTCGAGGTGGAGGATGCCGCGATTGTGCGCGTGCGCGAGGCCGTCGGCGAGGCGCCGCATGACGGCGAGCACGGCATCGGGGTAGGGTAGTCCGGTCAGTTGATCGCGGAGCGGGTGTGCGTCCGAGATCGGGATTTCCTCGAAGGTCGAGCCGCTGATGTTCCGGGGCGAGTCCGGCCGCACGGATACGCCGGAGTCCGATCGGTTCGCGGATTGAGCCTTGCTCGCGCGCTGCGTGGTGGCCTTGGCGACCGTGCTGAAGACTTCGCCACCCACGTGCGGGAAGCCGGTATCCGTACGAACGTGGTCGATCACGTCCGCGAGAGTCTGGCGGCCGAAATAGGGCATTTGGACGACGTGGTAGGGGCCTTTCCGAAAGGCGTTTTGAATCGGCACGATGTTCGTGTGCTGCAGACGTGCCAGTCGGAACTGTTCGTTGTTCGCCTTCAGCGTGATCTTCAACACGACCCAACGATTGGCGAGGCGGTGTTCGCGAGCGAGAAACACCCGGCCGAAGGCGCCGCGGCCCAACTCATCGATCAGCTCGAAGCCGTAGAACTCGTCGCCAGGTTTGGGAAAGGGATCGGACGAAACGAGATCGTCGGATCCCTCGCGAAAGATGTTGACATCCGACTGCACGGTACCGAGGACGGCCACGGGCGGCGGAGTCCGCGTCAGATCCGTCGACAGTTCGTACGGAGACGCGGGAAAGATCGGTGATACGGCGGTCGGTTGCATGGCGATTCGAACGGTCTCAAACCACGGTAGGGCACGTGTGGCGTCGTCGTCCGGGACGTGCGCGGGGCGATAGTCGGGGGTGGCCCGGTGCCTATGAGCGGGTATCGTGAACATGGCACGGTCCGCAACGATTGCAAAGGATTTGAGGGATATTTCGCCTTCGGAACTAAGCCTTGGCGAGTTGATTCGTCTGCTGGCTCAACGTGTTAACTTCCCCTTTCGATCGATGGGGCATCCATGGAAAATCTCCTTGCTCTTCCGAGGTGAAACCTTGCGAACCGGAGCAAGAACTGGGAGAATTACCACAGAGCCGCTACTCTTTCGGTTGCATCCATGTTCGACCTGCGTCTTGGGATCGTGTTTGTCCTACTCCTTTCTTCGAATCTTGTCGCGGCCGAGCCGGATGCGGTCGATTTCTCTCGCGACATTCGTCCGATCCTCTCGAACCATTGCTTCAAGTGTCACGGACCGGCGACTCAGAAGGCGAAATTGCGACTCGACCTTCGGGATGCGGCGACGAAGAACGACGCAATCGTTCCTGGCAAGCCGCTGGACAGCGAAATCATCGCACGCATCGTCGCGAAGGACGACTCCCGGATGCCCCCGCCGGAAGTTGGCGAGGGACTTAAGCCGGAGCAGATTGAAAAACTCAAGAAATGGATCGCCTCAGGCGCGGAATACACGCCGCATTGGGCCTTCGTTCCGCCGCTAAGGAAAGATCCGCCCGCAAACGGTCTTGGCGCGATCGACCATTACATCTGGCAACGCCTCGATCGAATGAAACTGGCCCCGTCTCCGGAGGCCGATCGGCCGACCTTGATCCGCCGGGTTTCGCTTGACCTGACGGGCCTGCTACCCTCTCCGGCCGAGGTCGACGATTTTGTTCGCGATCCCGCGCCGGACGCTTACGAGAAGCTCGTCGACCGGTTGCTCGCGTCCCCGCACTACGGCGAACGCCAGGCCCGCCACTGGCTCGACCTCGCCCGCTACGCCGACAGCAACGGATACACCATCGACGGTGCCCGCATAATCTGGCCCTGGCGCGACTGGGTCGTGAAGGCTTTGAATGCAGACATGCCGTTCAGCCAATTCACGATCGAACAACTCGCGGGCGACCTGCTGCCGAATCCGACGCTCGAGCAGCGGATCGCCACGGGTTTTCACCGCAACACTTCCTTCAACGAAGAGGGCGGTACCGACGCCGAGCAGTTTCGTGTCGAGCGCATCGTCGATCGGACGAACACCACCGCCGCCGTCTGGCTGGGCCTTACGATGGGGTGCGCTCAATGCCACGATCACAAGTACGACCCAGTTTCTCAGAAGGACTACTTCCGACTCTATGCGTATTTCAACAACTGCGACGAACCAACCGTGACGATCGGCGGCTCGCCGGACCTGGAGAAGAAGATCGCCGAGTTGCAGGCGAAGATCGCCCAATTGCAGAAGGTGGGCGACCAACCCGGTGTGGACAAGACGAAGGCGGAGATCAAGAAGGTCCAGGGGAAGATTCCGTCGTCGTTGGTTTTGAAAGAGCGTGCCAAGCCGCGGGAGTCTTACGTTCAGATCCGCGGCGACTTTCTTCGGAAGGGCGATGTTGTTTCGCCGGGTACGCCGTCGGCGTTGCCATCGGAGAAGGGGCAAACCCGGCTGGACTTGGCGAAATGGCTGGTCTCGCGCCGAAATCCTCTGACCGCACGCGTGGTCGTCAACCGATACTGGCAGCAATTCTTCGGCCGCGGACTGGTCGAGACAGAAAACGACTTCGGCATGCAGGGCAGTCTGCCAACCCATCCCGAATTACTGGACTGGCTGGCGGTCGAATTCATGGAGCCGAATGCCGGCACGCCTTGGTCCTCGAAACGCCTCCACAAATTGATTGTCATGTCCGGGACCTACCGCCAGGCCTCGCATGGCCGTAAGGACACGGACGCGCAAGATCCCCGCAATCTCTACCTCTCGCGGCAATCCCGTCTCCGGCTGGAAGCGGAAGGGATTCGCGACGCGGCTCTCACGGCCAGCGGGCTGCTCTCGCGCAAGATCGGTGGTGCGCCGGTCTATCCGCCCCAGCCAACGGAGGTCTTCAGCTTCACCCAAAGCAAGCACCCATGGCCCGAAAGCAAGGGCGAGGACCGCTACCGGCGCGGGCTGTACACGTATATCTGGCGGCAGAGCCAGCATCCATTGCTCACCACCTTCGATGGCGCGGACGCCCAGACGGCCTGCACGAAGCGGAACCGAAGCAACACGCCGCTCCAGGCGCTGCACCTGGCGAATGATCCGGCCTTCGTGGAGTTCGCGGATGGTCTCGGGAAGCGAATCGTCAAGGAAGGTCCCGCGGATGACGCGGGACGTGTCCGGACGGCTTATCGGATTTGCTTTGGTCGAGAACCGAACGACGCCGAACGCGAGCGCGTCTTGCAATACGCGATGAGCCTGCCGGAGTCGGATCGCTGGAACGCGGTTGGTCGAGTCCTGTTAAACCTCGACGAATTCATCACGAGGGAATGATTGTGGATCGGCAAGCGAATACCCGCCGCGAGTTCTTGAATTCGGCCGGCGTCGGCGTGGGTACGATGGCGCTCGCTTCCTTGCTCGAACGCGACGCGATGGCGGCCCCGGCGCGCAAGGACCCGCTGGCACCGCGAAAACCGCACTTCCCCGCCAAGGCGAAGGCTGTCATCTTTCTCTTCATGGCGGGCGGGCCGTCCAATCTCGAGTTGTTCGATCCGAAACCGGAGTTGAACAAGCTCAGCGGCCAGAAAGTGCCCGAAGCGTTCACCAAGGGCAAGCGATTCGCGTTCATCAAGGGGGACGCCAAGCTTCTGGGGACGGTTCGCAAATTCGGTCGGTACGGCCAGTGCGGAATGGATCTCAGCGAACTCCTCCCGCATCACCGCGACATCGTCGACGACGTTTGCTGGCTCCGGGGCATGAAGACCGACGTCTTCAATCACGGGCCCGCCAAGGTCTTTCTGAGTACCGGTTCGCCGCAGTTCGGCCGACCGGGCATGGGGGCCTGGGTGACTTACGGCCTCGGGTCCGAAGCCGACAACCTTCCCGGTTATGTCGTGCTGCAATCGGGCCCGCGCGGCCCGCGCGGCGGGGCCGCGATCTGGTCGAACGGCTTCCTCCCCAGCACCTATCAGGGCGTTCCGTTCCTCAAGGGCGAAAACCCGATCCTCGACCTCGCCTCGCCGCCCGGAGTCGATCGCAAGAAACAAGGGGACTTCATCGAAGCCGTCGGCGACCTCAACAAACTCCGTCATGCCGCCGTGCGCGATCCGGAAATCGAGACGCGCATCGCGTCGTACGAGATGGCGTTCCGCATGCAGGCGGCCGCGCCCGAGTTGATGAATTTGAAGTCCGAAACCAAGGAAACCCTCGCGCTCTATGGTGCCGATCCAGCCAAGAGCAGCTTCGCGAACAACTGCCTGCTCGCCCGCCGCCTTGTCGAACGGGGAACGCGCTTCGTCCACCTGATTCACACCGACTGGGATCACCACGGCGGCAGCATCGACCTCGGCAAGACCCTCGACAACATCTGCAAGGAGGTCGACCAGCCCTGTGCCGCGCTGGTGAAAGATTTGAAGCGCAGCGGATTGCTCGACAACACGCTGGTCATTTGGGGGGGCGAATTCGGCCGGACGCCGATGGGGGAAACCCGCGAAACGATCGGCCGCGACCACCACATCGACAACTACACGATGTGGATGGCCGGTGCCGGCGTGAAGCGCGGCCACCTGCACGGGAAATCCGACGAAATCGGCTATAACGTGGTGGAGAATCAGGTCCACGTTCACGATTTGCAGGCGACGATCCTGCACCAACTCGGCTTGGATCACACCAAACTGACCTACCGATTCCAGGGCCGCGACTACAGGCTCACCGACGTGCACGGGAATGTCGTCAAGGAAATCCTAGCCTGAGCGAGCTTCCGACCGAAAATGGACCCGTTCGGTCGGAACCGTTGATCCCCATCACTCCGCGGCTTTCGCGGCCACCGAGGACGTCGGTAGCTTCAGCGCCTTGGTCGCGAAGTCGGCCTTCAGCGCCTCGAAGTGGCGGGATTCGGCCCGTGCCCAGCACCGACGCGCGACCTTAAGATAGCGTTCGGCTTCTTCCGTGCGGCCGAGCCGTTCGCACAGCGCCCACAAACCGAGCGCGCCGCGGACGCTGCCGGCATCGTGCGCGAGGGCTTCCTGGAACGCTTCTTCCGCTTCAGCCGCGATGCCGCCTTCCAACGCGGCGATGCCCCACACTTCCATGTAGTAGGCCCCGGCTCCCCACGCGTGGTGCTGATAGTCGTCCTTGGTTTTGTCGATCGTGCGGCGCAGGAGTTTCACGCCCGCCTCGCCGTTGCCGGTCTGACATTCATAGCGGCCCTGGATCTCCCAAAGCCTCAACTCCCGGATCCGATCGTTCCGTTTCGACTGGTTCGTTTGCTTGAGAATGTCCAGTTCGGCTTTCGCCCGCTCCGGCTGACCCCGCTCCAGGGCGATGATGGCCATGTAATACGCCCGCGTCACCTTGTCGGTCTTGGACATGTCATTCACAATTTTTTCGGCATCGGACCAGTTCTTCTCCGCAACGGCCTGGCGGAACCATTCCGGTCGGAAGAAGTACTTGTAGGCTTCCGATTCCTTCCGCAGCGCCGTCGCTTCGGCGAAGCGGCCATCGTGAACCAGACTGCGCGTGAGCGTCTCGGCGTGGTGGCGGAACTGGTGGTCCTCGTCGGGCTTTACGCCGAGCGTCTTGTGGTATTCCTTTTCGAGTTCGTAGGCGCGGGCCGACCAGTCGGTGGTCTTCTGCCATTTGCCGACACGCATGCCGAGGTGAGCCTGCATATGGAATGCATGGGGGAGTTTCGGCGACGATGCGATGTAGGCTTCGGCGTGGGGCCAGCCGAGCGCCGGGCGGCGGACGTTCTCGAACGCGTGGACCAGTTCGTGATTCGCCCCGGGGTGCAACGGGTTGACGCGAAGGAGGGCCTTGTACATTGCGATGGGGCCGAACTGCCCTTCGGCGAGCTGGGCCTTGGCGAACCAGCCTTCTTCGTCATCCTCGTAGAGAGACAGCAACTCGTCGAGTGTCTGGTTGGCTCGCTTCTTGCGGTCTTCGGGTTTCACGTCCGGCCAGAGTCCGCGTTCCTGCAGTCGGGCCTGGATGAGCAGGCTTTCCCGATGGCTGGCCTTCCCCATTAGTTTCTGCGCCTGGGCCAGGGCGAAGTCGTGCGGGGCCTTGGAGAATTGATCGGGTAGCTTTGGCTGGAGTGCGCCGCCGAGGATGGCGAGCAGACCATCGGGTTTCGGGGTCTTGGTTTTGCCCCATTTTTCGAGGGATCGGTGCAAACCCAGCCACGCCATGGCACAATCGGGGTCGTGCCTCAAGGCCGTTTCGAAGCTGCGGGCGGCTTCCATCCAGACGTACGAGTAGTAGTACCCGAACGCTTCATCACAGAATTTCTGGCATTCGTCCGAGGTGGTGCTGACCCGGTAATGGTATTTGCAAAGGTCGGGCACATGGACCGATGTCGGCAATCCGGTGATCGGCAGCTTCGGACGATCGGTCGGAGCGGCGGCGAGCGCGGCGAGGACAGTGAGCGTCGAAAACATGCGTGTGCCTTCGGTGAGTCGGCGGCGGGATAGAACAAAGTTTACTGGTCGAGTCAGGGTTCAGGAAGCGGCATTTCGCAATTAATGCGTGATGGTTCGCGAAAGAGCGATCAAATCTCCCGTGTATCACCGTTCATACCAGGGCGGGACCCATCCATGACCGTGCCGAATCCCGTTGAGAACCGCTCGAAACTCGACTCCAGCACGTTCCAGGAACTGGCGAGATTGCTCATGCGCCATACTTCGATCAAGCATGGTCTCGACTGGATACTTTCGCTCTCGCCGCCGGGGCGTCCGGTCGATGTCGTGGCGCAGGACGAATTCAGCCACGACGTTCTCTTCGAACTCCCGCCCGATCTTTGGCTGGTCTATTCGTGTACCTGATTCGGTGTCGTGACGGCGGTCGCCGTCTGGGATCACCGGCCCACGCCGGACGAGCTTTTGGATGCCTGCTTCTCGCGCGGTTGGAAGCCGGAAGCGACCGCGATGAAGTCCGGCCCCGCGATCCTCGGACATGCCGCCTGCCGGGTACGATAGAAGTCGTCGAGCGCTTTCGCTAAACCGAACGGATGGATTCGCCCTCGCATGCACGTGCGTTCTTCGCCCTTGTTCGCCTTACGTTTCTGCGACACTGGCGCGTTCGAGCTTTGGCCTGGGCGACCTTCGGCCTCGTCGCGCTGACGACTCTGGCCATCGCCATCTACACGCACGGCCCCGTCGGCTGGCGCATTGAAAATCGTCGCGTCTTTGTTTCCGACCTGTATTCGGGCGGCGGCGTCTGGCTGACTTACGAAGAGTATGCCCTCAAACGGCTGCCGGTCTACATCCAGTTCCCGGGTCCGCCGAACGCGTTCGGTGTAAAATCCGCTGCCTTAGGGGCCGAGGGCTGGCTGATGCTCAGCAACGACTCCGATGCTAGGAAATTCCGCGACGACTACGCCTTTCTCCGCTTCTCCCGATGGGTGGTCTTCGGCTTGTTCCTCGCCTTCGCGATGCCGTTGTTCAATCTGGCTTACGCATCCGGTGCGCTGGGCGTGGAGTATGAGGGCCGTACGCTGTTGTGGCTCGCGACGCGCCCGATGCCCCGCGGCAGCATCTTCCTGGCCAAGTTTCTCGGGGTCCTCCCGTGGTGTCTGGCCGTCTCTCTGGCTGGTTTTGCCGCGGTCTGCTTCGCCGGGGGCGAGTTGGGGGCGGTGGCCTTTCGAGTCTACTGGCCGGCCGTCGCGGCGGGAACGGTTGGACTCGCGGCCCTCTTTCACCTCATCGGGGCGATCTTCCGTCGTCCGGCGGTCGTCGGCCTCGTCTACGTTTTCTTCTTCGAGACGCTCGTGGCGAACCTGCCCGGCAGCTTGAAGCGGCTCAGCCTCAACTACTATGTACGCTCGCTCATGTACGACGGCGCATCGTCCATCGCGTTCGTACCCACCGAGACCCTCGATGTCTACGAACCGGTGAGCGCGCCGACGGCGTGGATCGTGTTACTGGCGGCGTCGGTGGCGCTGACGTTGTTCGGGATGTGGTTGTTCGCGCGGCAGGAGCCGCGCGAAGAACTGTAGATTACTTCTTCAATTCCTTCACGCGGATGTTGCGGTATCGCACGAACTGCTTCGTGTAATCGCCGCCGCCGTGGACCTGCAGCGCGATGCCGCCCGTATCGGCCAGGCGTTTCTCGGTGTCGGTGTACTCCGTGAACTTCACGCCCTTGATCCATGTGGTGATGGTCGGCGGATTCCCGACGATGCGGGCGCGGAGTTCGTTCCACTCGCCGTGCTTCCAGAACGTCTTCCACTGTTCGGGCGTGACGGGGCACTTGAAGCCGGCGTCTGACTGCTTGCTCGGGACGACGATTTCGTTCACATCCTTGCCGAAGTCGAAGTTGCGGACGTGGGGCTTGCCGCCGATCCCCTCGCCGTACAGCCCCATGAGATTCCCGCCCTTGTGGTAGTCGATCATGGCCTGATAGCACTTGCCGGTGTCGGTACTGCGGAGGAACAGGCCGCTGTCGGGGCCGTCGTCGTTCTTCATTTCGAGGACGACCTCGAAGTCGCCGTATTGCTTCTCGGTGATGACGATGCCGCCGTTGCCGGGCACGTCCTGGCTACCGACGATCGCGCCGTCCTCGACGACCCATTTGCCGCCGGACTGGTTTTTGCTCGTTCGGCTGTGGCCGGTCTTCGCGGAGACCGTCCAGCCCTTCAGGTCCTTGCCGTTGAAGATCGTCTCGAAACCCTCGTTCGAGAATGTTTCGGGCTTGGGCAGATCGGCGGCCGGAAGGATCGCGACGACGGCCACGAGGCCGAGAAGACCGAGGGAAAGCGAGCGCTTCATGTGAGTGACCAGTTGGGGAGGGATCAGCGTTTTTCGTTGTCTTGCAAGCCCAGTAGCACGCCGACCTGACCGAACGGCGCGATGACCGCCCGGGGCCAGGTCTTGCCGTAGGTCGCGCCCAGGTTGCGGTCGCGGGTGCGCGCCGCGTTGTGGCGAGCGAGGGCGAGCCGGCCCCACGCCGGGCCGAGTTTGAGTTTCTTCGGATCGAGGTCTTCCGGGATCGGCGCGTCCTCGTCCTTGGCGGCCTGCCCGCGATCGGACGCGAGTCGGTTGCGAAGCACTTCGGCTTTGGCGAAGGCCTTGAGGTGTTCGTCGAGGATCGATTTGACGAACTCGTCTGCTTTCTCCGCCGCACCGGACCGCGCGGCATAGCGCGCCAATCGCAGAAGGGCGCTGCCGGAAAGCGAGGAATTCGGATCTCGTCGTGCTGCTTCGTCGCGCACGGCGCGTTCGGCCATCTCGATGAACTGACCCGGCGGATCGGACCATTCCGCCGCGAGTGCCAACGCCTTGAGGCGAGGGTCCGTTTTACCGGGTCGGTTCAAGAGGGCGGTCAGTTCCGTTTCGTTCTTCCGGATCAGATGAATGGCGGTGTAGGCCCATCGTGTCGATTCCGACGGTTCGCTGGCGCCGGGGGCCGGTACCACGGCCGGAACCCCCTTGATTTCGAGGATCGTCCAGAGTGCGTGCGCCGAGGCGGGGGTCGGCGCGGGCGGCGGGTTCGGTGCGGCGAGTTGCGCCTTCAGTTTTTCCCCAATCTCTTTGGCGAGATCGTTCTGTTTGGCACGCAGGCACTCCAGGCCGAGTTGAGCCTCCGCTTCATAGAGTTCCGATTCGGCGAAGAGTGCCGGCAACGCCGAGCGGATCACCTCGACCTGATCGCGCGCAAGCAGTTCCCGCGTCAGTCGGCGCGTGAGGGCGGCGCGGGTGTCGAAGTCGGCGCGGGTGTCTCGTAAGCCCGACAAGACTCGTCGAAGTTGGCCCTGCACGCCTTCCAATTCCGCGGGGTTGGGCTTCACGCTTGCCCGGGCCTGCGGCGGTTGCGGCAACCAGTGGATACGCCGCTTGTCGATCACGTCGTCGCCGGTGCCTCCGAGCAACAGTACGGCGAACGCGAGTTCGCCGTAAAGGTGCTCGCGGTCGGTTGTGCGCGGCGCGGAAGCCAGGTTTGCCAGCGCGCCGGTGAAGTACTCGATCGCCTTGTCCCGGTCTTTCTGGTCCTTTCCCTGTCGGGCTTCGTATTCGCCCAGGGCGATCCGCAGGGCGGCGGTGTAAAGCGGCAGCGGCTTGAGTTCCTCCGCGTCCAGCGTCGTCTGCCAGTCGACGATTTCCCGCTCCTCCCGCGCCTCCGTCCGCGACTTGAAGTAGAAGACCAAACCGATCGCCAGCGCGAGGATCGGCACGCCGATGATCGCGGCCCATTTGACGTAGATCGAAGTTGGCAGCGGCTCGAGATCCTCCTTGATCACGCCCGTCGCGCGGAGCGTCTCGCCCGACACGAGCTTGTTGTCCCGAGCACTGGTCACATCCGAGAGGACTTCCGTCTTCGCGCCTTCGGGGGCCTGGCGTTCGCGCCAGCCGCCTTTCTTTCCCTTGTCCTGCAACGGTACTTTCTGCCGGTGCTTGCAATCCGGGCACAGAACGTTCTTGCCCTGCATCGTCCACGCCACCGTCCAGGCGTGTTCGCACATCGCGCAGACCATCGCGATCGTCTTCTGATCCTCCGGGACATCGTCGGGGTCGTCGTTGAGCGCGGCGGCGGCCAGTTCCTCGGCGTCGAGTTTCGGGGCCACCTTCGGGGGAGACGGCGCGGAAACCGCACCGTTCACGGAGGATTCGACGGTGAAGAGCTTGCGGCAGTCCTTGTTCGCGCAGGTGACCTTCTTGCCCAGCAGTTCATCCTTGAGCCGGTAGCCTTTGTCGCAGAACGGGCATTTGGCGTCGATCGCCATGGAGAGCGCACCTGAGCAGACGGGAGCAGGCGAGTTGCATTGATTATCGGGGCCGGACGGCACGGCGGCAATCAAACAAAAACGGGAGCCGCCCAAGGATGGGAACGGCTCCCGAGAGGATGGCGTTGGTGGAACTCAAGGGCGGGCGGCTTCGAGCGCCAGTCGTGCAGGCCCCTGGATCCGCTCGAGCGCGGCCGCCACGCTTCGACGGCCCGGCTTGGCCCGGCTTTCCCACTCGGCACCGGTCTTGAAGTCGTTCGCGGCGTCCGACGATTGGCCTTGGGCGTACTTGCTAAGGCCCAGGAAATACCAGTATCGGGCGTCGGCGGGGTCGGCTTTCGCGGCTTCCGCAAAAGCCTTTTCGGCATCGGCGTATCGGCCGGCGAAGTAGGCCGTCGTTCCGCGGTCATAGGCCGCGGCCGATTGTTCCGCCTTCGCCGTCGCCAGATCGCTCAACGGCACCACCGCGCCGGCTCGTGCGCTCGCCAGATCCTTTTCGAACTGTTCGAGGCGTTGTGCCATCTTCGCTTCAAATTGTTTCGCGTCGTCCGCGCGGGCAACGCGCTCCTTTTGAAGGTCCAGGTCGGCGGCCTTCTTCTGTTCCGTCAAGGTCGCCTGCGCCATCGCCAGTTTCGCATCCGCATCCTTCGTAGCGGCGGCGACCGCCTTCTTGACTTCATCCACGATCCGCTTGTCGGCCTGATCCACCTTCGCTTGGAGATCCGCCATCGCCTTCTGGCTGGCGGTCTTGGCGTCCGCGAGTTGTTTTTCCGCGTCCTTTTTCGCCGCAGTCAGGTCGCCCAAGGCCGTCGCGAGCTTCTTGTCCGCATCGTCCTTCTGCTTCTTCATCAAGTCGCGGGTGTCGGTGAGCTCCTTCGCCAGTTTCGCCAGTTCGCCCTCGCCGGTGATCAGGTTTGCCTTTTTGACGGCTTCGGGCAACGCCGCAAGTGCCTTCTCGCGGTCCGCCTTATCGTCGATCAGCTTGGCGGCCTTGAATTTCTCCAGAATCGGGTCGAGCGTTGCATCCACGGCCTTGAGTTTCGCCGTGGCCGCATCCGCCGCCAGTTTCGCGGCGTCCAGTAGTTTGCCTTTGTCCTCCGCTTCCTTCTTCGCGCTCGTCGCGTCGGTCAGCAGCTTGGCGGCATCGTCGGTCGCCTTCTTCACATCTCCGAGCAGGGCGGTTTTCTCGTCCATCAACTTCTTCGCGGCCATCTCGGCGGCGGTTGTCTTGGTCTTCTCCACCGCCACGACGGCTTCGAGTTTCTTCTTTTCGTCGGCGAGAGTTTTCGCCGCGGATTCCGCCGCGGCTCGCTGGCTCTCCGCTTCGGTCTTGGCATCGGTCGCGAGTTTCTCCGTCGCCGCGAGCTTTGATTGCAAGTCGTTGAATTTCGTCTGCAGTTCCGCCGTGGCCTTTCCATCACCGCCGGAGCCTCCGCCGCTACCGCCTCCGCTGCTGGCGAGGAACATGCCGCCCGCGCCAATCCCGAGGCCGGCCACCAGGCTCAGCGCCGTGGCAAGCAGGGGACTGCGGGACTTGCCGGGCTTGGGTTCCGCATCGAGATCGAGGTCCGGGCGCGAGGTCGGCCGGGGCGCGAGCGTTTTCCGCGGGACCGTCGGCGTCGGCGAGGGTTCGCTCGCGCTCGACAGTTCCGAACGTCGGGATTCTTCCAAGGACGCTTGCATGCCCAGCCGGTCCGTGACTTTGGCCGCATCGGCGGACCAATCGATCATGCCGCTGTCTGCCGTCGCGTCCTTCGGCATGGTCACGTCGAATACCGATTCCTCCAGGTCCGCGCCATGGGGTTCGTCGAGTCGACCGCCGAGCACGGCCGAACGGCCCGTCGATTGCGGAATCGACGCACTGTCCGACGACCCCATCAACGGGATCTCATCCAGGTCCACATGGCCGGTGTTTTGCGCGGCCACGTCCATCTTGTTGAAGATGCTCGATGGCTGACCGGAATCGACGGCCGGATCGGCCGAGAGCGCATCGGGATCCGCGAGGTTGACGCTGGACGATTGCGGACCCGAAAGCGAACGCTCGGCCATCGAGCGATCACCCAGAATGTTCGAGTCCGACGGCGACATGCCCGGGAGGTAATTGAAGTCCGGTTTGCCGTCGTCCTCTTCCAGTTGCCGGGCCAGTTCGGCTTCCAAGGCTTCGCTGCTGCCGTCGTCGTCAAACGCCGGCACGCTCTCGACCCGCAACGGCTCGGCCAGCGGTTGGTTCGCCGGCACCGGCGTGCGACGGGCGCCATCCAGCGTTCCGCTCGTATCCACCACTTCGATGGAGGACGATCGGGCGTCGGTCGGGGCGGCCGGCGGTAGCGCGAAATTGATCGCGCCGGACTGCGAGCCGAGCGACTTGCCGAGATTCAATTCGCCAGTGACTTCCAGGCCGGGCGGTGCGAGGTCAACGCGCCCGAGGTCGGCGGGCTGGGCGGGTCGATCGACCAGAAGGTTCGAGTCGCCGGGAAGAGACGTGAGCAGACCGGAGGGCGGAGCGACGGCGCCGCTGAAGATGCCGGAGCCGGTGGCGGTCGGAGCCAAAGGTTTCGTGGCGGTGGAAAAGATGTCGGACGCGCCCTCGTTTTTTTCCGGGGGCAGTTCGATATCCGCGCTGGACGCTTTGAAATCGGAGGTGGGATCGAGTCCCACCGGAGCGGCCGGAGGAGCGATCGGAGCCGAGAGCCAGCCCGACGCCGGGGCGACCGGAGTCACCTGTTCGGGTAGGACTTCGAAGTTGGTGGCCGAGAGCGAGGGCGGCATCGGTGCCGCCGGCTTGGGCGGCTCGGTCTTGGCGGGCGGCTTCGCCGGTGCGGCCGGCTTCTCCAGTTTGGCTTCCAAGCCGCGGCCGGGCCGGTTGGCGGCGCCGAACACGTCCGTGCCTTCCGCGGTCGGCGGAAGATCGATCTCGCCAACCGACGGCAGCCGCATCTCGCTCGACGACGGATGCCAACTCCCCTTTGGCTGGGTCGGGGGGAGTTCGGGTGCGCTGGGCAATTCGAACGAGGGCGTCGCGGGTGTCGCGGGTGCCTTGGGTTCCTCGCTGCGCGCGATCGGCTTAGGCTTGGGCAACTCGACGCGGACCGCACCCGGTCCGGCACCGGGCCGCGACGCCTTGCTGAACACATCCGCGCTGCTCGTCTCTTCCGGCGGTAGATCGATGTTCGCCATCGAAGGGACGCCAATGTTGCCCGACGAGGGGTGCCAGCTATCGGGGTGCGCCGGCGCCGCCGGCTTGGGAGGTGCCGGTTTCGGTTCGGTCTTCGCGGCCGGCGGTTGCAGTTTCGAACCTGGCAGGTCCAGTTCGGCCCAGGTGGCGTTCATATTGCCGACGGATGGTACCGAAGGCATTCGGGATTTGGAGTCGCCCGCTGGCGGGACATCGGGCAGTTTCGTGGAATCCAGGATCCAGCCCGATCCCGGCGCGGTGGGCTTCAACGGGCCGCCGATGGCGTCTTCGGCGGTTGCGGCCGGTTCATCGATCGCCTGCATCACCGAACGGCGGACGGCCGAGGTGCTGGGTCCGGCCAGCGCTTTCATGTCCACTTCGGGTTCCGAGCCGAGATCAACCTCATCCTGACTGAGGTTCACGCCCTCAGGTGCCTTGCCGGCCGCGACCGGCAGTTTGATGCTCGAGAGACCGGATTTCAATTTTCCACTCAGCGGGCCGGATGAAGGCAATTCGTCGGCAAGAACCACCGAGTCGTCCGGATCGGTAAAGAGCATCGTGGATTGCGGTACGGGGATGTTGCCGACTTGATCATCCTCCAACTCGATCATGTCAGTGGCCTGGTCGTCCGTTTTCGATCCGGAGTCCGTTGGCGAATCGGGCAGATCCTTCTTGATGGGCGGCGGGGTGATTTGCAACCAATCGTCGGTGCGCAGAAATTCGGGTAATTCGGCCTTGGATTTTGGATCGTTGGGATTCGGTTTGTTCGGTCCCTTGCGATCGTTGGGGTTCTTCTTGGCCATCGAACCGTCTCCCGAGTAAATCCCGTCGGAAATGCTGATTGGGCGTAGATCGCCCCCCGCGCAAACAGTGTAATCGGTTTGTTCTCCGTCAAAAGCCCAATCGTAAGAATTCCCAGATTTCCAATCCGATGCCTCTCCACCGGTCCGCACGACCGGAACCGGACACCAATCTCTTGCAAGACTTCGGGAAAGTTTGCTGATACGGTCGGGATTTTTGCCAAAGCGACGGGATGTTTCTGCGCAGATTCGGTGCAGGCTGTCGCGTACCGTGATGCTAATGGACAAACTCTTCAAATAGGCCTTATCGAAAGACGTCCGGAGAAACTCGTCGGTTGAATGTCGAAAACAACACGGAATCAAGTGGTTTTCATGAAACGTTCCATCGGCTTCCAATCGCTAACCAGTCTGAATTCCGCGACACGGACGCCAGGTTCAGGAAAGAATGAAATTGAAAAATCCCTTCTGGCACCGACTTTGCGAATGAAGTCCTACGTTGGAAGGGACGGCCCGAAAATATGAGGCTGTTTTCGAGTTTTATTCCCACCAACACTTCCGTTTCGCTTCCGTCTAACCCCGCGATTCCTATGATTGCCACCGCGATGGTCGCACCGACTCCCGCTCCGCCGGCGGCGCTGGAATGCAACCGCTCCGATCAGGAAGTCGTCGAACTGCCTTTGTTGCTGCCCCGGTGGCAGGCCGAGGTTCTTGAAGCCGCCGCGACTCGCCGTGGCATGACCACGGGGCAGATCCTGCGGCGCGTCATCGGCGACCTGTTTGGCGGTGCGCCCGGCAGCCCGGAGGCCTCCACGAACGGTCGCTAATCGAACCGATCCATGGGCCAAATTCCAATCCCGTCGACGGTCCCGCCAAACGCTCGCCCCCGCGTTCTCTACCTCCACGATCATCTCGAACGAACTCTAGCGGATTCCGATCCGCTCGCCCTTGCACTGCGTTCTCGTGGTCTCTCAATCCATTGCCCGAACGGCGGATCCACTTGGTGGCTGGATCGGATCGTGCCGGAATACGATCCCGCGCGGTCCGCGGAATCGATCGTCGTGGGCTGGTTGCGCGAACAATCGTATCCCGTTGCAGCACTCGGAGGCGAAGCGGCCTTTCGAATCGCATTCCGTTATCCACGCCTCATACCGGTGGTGGCCGGTTGGGATTGTGCCTTCGATTTCCACGAACTGATCGGTCGCGGGACCATGCTGGACCGCCATTTCGAACGGCAGGAACAGGCACGACAGCACACCGCCATCCTGCAGATCCGTGCGAACGATCCGCCGCGGGCCATTTGGTTCGGTTGTCCCCCGGAATCGGAGAATTATCGCGGCCACGATCGTTTGCACGAGAAACTCGCCGCCGTTGGCGTCGCACACGAATTCGTCGTCGCGGAAGAGTGTCCGGTCGAGGCGATTGCGGATTTTCTCCGATCAGGGCTGGAACGGGAAGCCCGTCGACTGCTGTGAGCCTTCACGAAACCTTCATCATCTGCGCGCAGAACTTACATCTTCGATTCCTAGCTCATCCCTCATCGAATTCCTGCGGATCCACGCCATGACACCCATCGCTCGAGTGATGCTGCTTTTGGGAACGTTTGCCTTCGCCGGCTGTGGCGGCGGTGGAGACAACGCGACAGAGGGCGGTACGCCGGTCCGCGTCAGTGCGGGCGGGGCGACGTTCGTCGATCCGATCATGCGTGCGTGGGCCAAGGACTATCGCAAGGCGAAGCGGACCGAAATTGACTACGTGAAGAGTGGTTCCGGAAAGGGGATCGGCGACCTGACGGCTAAGACGATCGACTTCGGCTGTACCGACGCGCCGATGAGCCGGAAGGAATTCGACGCGGCGAAGGCCGCTGGCGGCGATGTGTTGCACATCCCGGTCACGATGGGTGCCGTGGCCATCGTGTATAACATGCCCGGAATCGAACATCTGAATCTGACCGGCGCGGTGATCGCGGACATCTACCTGCAAAAGGTTTCGAAGTGGAACGATGCCGCGATCGCGGCGCTGAACCCCGGCGTGGCCTTGCCGGACAAAGCCATCGTCGCGGTGCGCCGCGCCGAGTCAAGCGGGACGACGAATATCTTCTCGGAATATCTTTCCAAGGTCAGCCCTGCGTTCAAGGAGCAGGTCGGCACGACCAAAGAGATGAAACTCGGCGGAGGTGTCGGGCAGCAGGGGAACGACGGGATCGCGGGATTTGTGAAGAACAATGAAGGGGCGCTCGGCTACGTGGAACTGGCCTACGCGAACAAGAACAAGATCGCGACTGCAAAACTGACGAACAAGGCCGGAAAGTTGGTTGGTCCCAACTCGGATAGCGTCACGGCGGCCGCGACGGCGGCCATGGGGGCCAAACCGACGGCCGAACCCTATACCCTCCACGACCTCACCTTCTCCCTCACGGACGCCGACGGTGACGGCAGCTACCCGATCGTCGGCATTAGCTACGCCATCATGTACACAAAGCAATCCAAGGACAAAGGCCCGGCCGTCGTCGATTTCCTCAAGTGGGTTGTCGTCGACGGTCAGGTGTTGGCGAAGGACCTCGACTACGCTCCACTGCCGCTAGAGCTGGGGAAGAAGGCGCAAGCCAAACTCGATGGTGTGACGTTCGAGTAAAACGACTCCCATGCCCTCTCCCACGTCTCCGCCGCCACCGCCGCCCCGCCCCGCCGTCAGCGTCGGGGATGTGCTGTTCCGACTGCTCTGCCAGTCGGCCGGGGCGTTCGTGCTGTTCGTGGCCTTCGCCCTCGTCGGCGTACTCTTCTGGCAGGCGCGGCCGTTCCTGTTCGGCTCGAACCCCGCCCAACTTTTCACGTCCAGCAACTGGGATCCGGGGAAGGGGCAATACGGTGCGCTGGTCTTCATTTACGGCACCATCGCCACGGCCTTGATTGCGATGGCCGTTGCGGTGCCGCTTGGCGTCGGCGCGGCAGCGTACCTTTCCGAGATCGCTACTGGACGGATGCGCACGATCTGCTCGTTCCTGCTCGAACTGCTCGCGGCCATCCCGAGCGTCGTCTACGGATTCTGGGGCATCGAATTCCTCGCACGGCGGGGTACGCGGCCGTTCTTCGAGTGGCTGGGGTTGGAGAACACGGCCGCGGGGCAGGGGATTCTCGCTGCGGGCCTTGTACTCGCGGTGATGGTGCTGCCCTACATCACCGCCGTGAGTTACGACGTCTGCCGGTCGGTACCGCGCTCGCAACGTGAAGGCTCGCTCGCTCTCGGCGCGACCCGCTGGCAGACGATCTGGCGAGTCGTGCTGCCGTACGCCCGGCCCGGCATTGTGGCGGCGTGCTTCCTCGCCCTGGGCCGCGCTGTTGGCGAAACGATGGCCGTGACAATGGTCATCGGCAACGCGCAGGAATTGAACTTCTCCCCGGCCGGCACCGGCGATGCGATTCCCAGCGCCATCGCAAAAATCCTGCCCGAAACGGCGCCATCGGACATTACCAAACGCGCGGCGTTGATTTCCCTCGGCCTTTTGTTGCTCGTGGTCACGCTAGTCACGAACGTCTCGGCCCGGCTGATCATCCGCTGGCTTGGCTCGACCCGTAAAGCCCGGCCGATGCCCGAACCGGATGCGACCGCCCCGGCGCGAGTCGATGTTTTGCTGCCCAATCCGGCGCCAATGGATCCGGCCAGGGCCGCCGCGGCCCGCCGTCGTCAGTTGCTCGTCGACGCGGTCATGCGAAAGCTTCTCGCACTCTGTCAGTTCATCACGGTGATCCCGCTGTTTCTGATCCTGGGGTACATCACCTACCAGGGCGCGGCGGGAGTGGACCTCAGGTTCTTCCTGAAGGAGCCGGACGACGGGGGCCTTGGCCATGCGATTGCCGGCAGCTTGCGGCTTGTGGCGCTGGCGACGGCGCTGGCGGTACCGGTCGGCATCTTCGCGGCGGTGCTGCTCTCGGAATACCGCAATAGCCGGTTCGTGCCGGTCGTGCGATTCGTGGCGGAGCAATTGGGCGGCGTCCCGTCGATCGTAATCGGCGTATTCGCGTACGCCGTGCTGGTGTATCCGATCTGGTCGTCGAAGCCGTGGGGCTACTCCGCGTGGGCCGGCGCGTTCGCACTCGCCGTGATGATGTTGCCGGTCGTGATCCGGGCGTCCGAAGAAGCGATGAGGCTGGTGCCGAACGGGTTGCGGGAGGCGAGCTACGCCCTCGGCGCGACGCGCTGGCAGACGGTGGTGCGGGTCATCATCCCCGCGGCGCTGCCGGCCATCATCACCGGCGTGCTGCTGGCCGTGGGACGCATTGCCGGCGAGACCGCCCCGCTGCTCCTGACGGCGTACGGCTCGAACTACTGGCCGCGGTCGTTGAACGATCCGACACCGTTCCTGCCCTATTACATCTTCAACTATTCCAAGATGCCGGACGGCTCCGACGAAATCCGCCTGGCGTGGGCCGCGGCGTTCGTGTTGCTCGTGCTCGTGATCCTGCTGAACGTCGTCACGCGTCTGGCCGCCGGAAAACGCGTCGTCGCCGCCTCCCAGGCGGGGTAATCTCCCTTTATGTTCTGGCGGCTGTTCTTCACTTATCTGGCGTTCGTCGTCGCGGCCGTCGGGCTGATCGGAGCGATCGTGCTCCGACGAACCGGGGGCGAAGCGATCTTCCTCGGCCTGGCGGGTGAAGTGATCGCGGCCGCGCTGGGGATCGTGGCGCTGGCGATCGTGCCGTCCTATTTATTGGCCCGAGAACTCACCCGCCCGCTCAGCGAACTCGCCCAGGGCGCCGACCGGCTCACCGAAGGCGATCTCGGACACCGCATCCCGGCTGACGCTGGAGGTGAGTTCGCGGCTCTCGCCCGCGCCCTCAACGACATGGGCGGTCGGCTCGCCATCACTTTCGATCAAATTGCCCGCGACCGTGAGCAACTCCGCACCATCCTCTCCGGCATGGTCGAGGGCGTTGTCGCGTTCGACAACGACGAGCGCGTCCTCTTCGCCAACGACCGCGGCGCGGCACTGCTGGAATTCGACGAAACCGCCATCGGCCGCAAACTCTGGGAGGCGACGCGCCAGCGCGCCGTGCAGGAGATCGCCGAGAAGGCGCTGCGCGAGGATGGCCCGTGCCGGCAGGAGTTGGACTGGAAGGGGCCTGGGGCGAAGAATCTGGCGGTCTACGCCGCGCGGCTGCCCGGGCCGGATTCGCCGGGCGCGGTCATGGTGCTGCACGACATTACCGAATTGCGCCGGCTTGAACGAGTTCGGCAGGATTTCGTCGCCAACGTTTCGCATGAACTGAAGACACCGCTGGCCGTCATCCAGTCGAACATCGAAGCGCTTCAGGACGGCGCGGCCGAGGACCCCGCCATGCGCGGGCCGTTTCTCGAACGGGTGAAACTCGAAGCGGACCGGTTGGAGGAACTGATCCAGGACCTGTTGAAACTCGCGAAGATCGAATCGGGCGAGCAGCCATTGGACCTCGTCCCCGTGCCGCTCGACGCGGCCATTGCGGAATGCCTGGGGAGGCAATCGACGCGGGCGGAAGCGAAGTCGATGCGGCTCTTCGAAGTTCCACCAACCGACGCGCCGCGAGACCTGGCGGCCTTCGCCGATGCCGACTTGGTCGGGCATGTCCTGGACAACCTTGTGGACAATGCGATCAAGTACTCGCCCAGCGGCGGAAAGATCACCGTCCGTTGGGGTGCTGTCGACGGGGGCGTTTTCGTCGAAGTGGAGGACACCGGGCACGGCATCGCGGAGGCGGACCTGCCGCGCGTCTTCGAGCGATTCTACCGCGCCGACCGCGCCCGCCAGCGCACCGGCGGCACCGGCCTCGGCCTCGCCATCGTCAAGCACCTCGTACAGGCCATGAACGGCCAGGTGACCGTCGCCAGCCAACTCGGCGCCGGCAGCACCTTCAAGATCGTGCTGCCCCGTGCTGGCGAAAGCGGTACGGCTCGATAAAACCGCCCTGAGACTTCGCACCTAGCGTCCGCCGCTCCGGGAGTGCCCCGTGCCCGTCCTGTACGCCTTCACGCTCTTCGTCAGCGCGTCCCTTCTGTTCATGGTCCAGCCGATGATCGGCCGGATGATCCTCCCCCTGCTCGGCGGCAGCCCGGCGGCGTGGAACACCTGCATGGTCTTCTTCCAGGCCGTGCTGCTTCTCGGCTACCTGTACGCTCACAAGCTCACCGCGAAGATCGGCCCGAAAGGCCAGGTGAAACTCCACCTCGCCGTCCTCGCCGGTTCCATCACCGTCATGGCCCTCGCCGCTTTCCTTGGGCCGAAGAGCTCGCCCATCCCGATCGTCGAATCGCTCGCCCCGCAGGACACCGCCTACCCGATGTTCGGCGTTCTCGCCCTGCTCGCCGTCGCCATTGGCATCCCGTTCTTCGCCGTCTCCACCAGCGCCCCGCTGCTCCAGCGCTGGTTCGCCTACTCCGGCCACGCCGCCGCCAAGGATCCGTACTTCCTCTATGCCGCCAGCAACGCCGGCAGTCTGATCTCGCTGCTCGGCTATCCGCTTGTCACCGAGCCGAGCCTGCGCCTCGTTGAACAGGCGTGGCTGTTCGCCGGCGGCTTCGTCGCCCTCACGGCGCTCATCGCCGTCTGCGGGAACACGGTCAAGCAGACCGAAGTCGTCAGTGCCAAGGCCGCCGCGCCGACCGAACCGCCGCCCACGACCCTGCGCAAGCTCCGCTGGCTGGGCCTCGCGTTCGTCCCGTCGAGCCTCATGCTCGGCGTCACCACACACATGACCACAGATATCGCCTCGATCCCGCTGCTCTGGGTCGGCCCGCTCGCGCTTTATCTCATCACCTTCATCATCGCGTTCGCCAAGACGCCCGCCTGGTTCCGCCCCGTCCTCGGCAACATCTCGCCCGTCGTCACGCTCCTGCTCGTCTTCGTCATCGTCTCGCAGGCTCGCATCGATAGCATCTTTCTCCTGCTGCTCCTGCACCTCGTCGCGTACTTCCTCACGACGCTCCTGTGCCACTCGGAGCTGGCGCGCGACCGCCCCTCGGCCGCGCACCTCACGAACTTCTACCTCTGGCTCTCGCTCGGCGGAATGCTCGGCGGCGTCTTCAACGCCCTGATCGCACCGATCGCCTTCCCGCTCGCGTGGGAATACCCGATCGCCATCGCCATCGGCTGCATGCTGATCCCCAAGCTGGAGGACGGTCCGGAACCCTCGCCGGCGAAGGCGCAGCGGAACCGCATCCTCGACTTCGTCATCCCCTGCGCCATGCTCGCCGCCGTCGCGGGGCTGACGTTGCTCCCCCGCTTCAACGCGTTCAACCTCGCCTGCGGCTGGATCGGCGGGCAAATCTCCGCCGGCCTCCAGGCGGTCGGCCTACTCGCCGAGATCAAGAGCGACAAGGTTCGCGACCTGATCCTCTACGCCGTCCCCGCGATGGCGTGCTTCTTCTTCATCGACCGTCCGCTGCGCTTCGGCCTGTGTGTCGCCGCGCTGTTGTTCGTGGGCCACGTCCGCCACGACGCCTCCGGCCTCCGGGCGCTCGACCGAAGCTTCTTCGGCATTCTCAAAGTCGAAGAACTCGGCGAAGACACGATCACCGTCGTCGCCGAGGACGGCCAAGAGTACCAGCGCGTCAACAGTTACCAGCAGCGGCGACTCGTCCACGGCACCACGCTCCACGGCATCCAGTCCACCGCCGACGCCGGCATCCCGGCCTACCTGCGCCTCAATCCCATCTCGGTCCATTCCCAGAAGTTCGTCGAACTCCAACTCCTCGGCCCGCTCGACGGCTGGTCAGCCACGGCGCAACTCGGACTCTGGACCAGTTGGGACTACAAGAAGGAACCGCTCACCTACTACCACCGCACCGGACCCGTTGGCCATATGTTCGACGTGACCTACCGCCGCTTCCCCGGGGCCGACTTCGCCATGGTCGGCCTCGGCACCGGTTCGGTTTCGTGCTACGCCGGCAAGGGCCAAACCCTCACCTTCTACGAGATCGACCCGAACGTGAAGTCGATGGTGGCTGACACCGACAAGCACTTCACCTATGTCAAGGATGCAGAACGCCGCGGCGCGAAAGTGGATATCATCCTCGGTGACGCCCGCCTGAAACTCCAGGCGAACGCCGAGGCGAAATACAAACTGTTGCTCGTCGACGCCTTCAGTTCCGACTCGATCCCGGTCCACCTGCTGACGAAAGAGGCGGTGGACCTTTACATGAACCGGATCGCCGAGGGCGGCCTCGTGGCGCTGCACATCTCGAATAGGTACATCAAGCTGGAACTGGCCGTGTCGAAGATCGCCGAGGAGTTGGGCATCGCGGCGCTCGAGTTCAACGACTCGTGGTACGACAGCACGCAGGAATATCCGCCGGGCAAATCGCAATCGACGTGGGTGGTGCTGGCGAAGAAGCCGGAGACCCTGGAGATCTTCAAGGACGAACGCTACACGACGCGGTATCGCTCGGAGAGCTTCGACAAGGAGCCGATACCGATGGGCTGGCGGCCGATGGAGGTCGAGTCGAAATTGCGCGTTTGGAGCGACGACTACGCGGACGTGCTGAGCCTGATGCGGATCAAGGAGATTCAGAAGTTCCGGCACATGCTCGGCCTGCCGACCGTGGCGGCGCTCCGCGAGGATTGACGTGGAGCGCCTGCTGATCGTGGGGGCGAGCGGCCGCGCGGCGGCGGCCTCGGCGCGCCGCGCCGGTTTCGAACCTTTTGTGCTGGACCTCTTCGCCGACGCCGACACCGAGCGCCTTGCGACCGTCTGGAAGCTTCCCTTCGATCAGTATCCGCACGGCTTCGTGGAGTTGGCGAAGCGCGTGCCGCCGATGCCGTGGATGTACACGGGCGGACTGGAGAATTACCCGGATGTGGTGGCCGCGATCTCGGAGACGCGCGAGCTGTGGGGCAACGGGCCGGACGTGCTGAAGAAGGTGCGGGATCCGTTCGCGGTTCAGAATTGGTTGAAGGAGTTTGGGCGAACGAGGCCGCGAACGTTCCACCATGGCGACGAAGCGCCTTCGAGCGGACGCTGGCTTCGCAAGCCGATACGGGGATCTGCGGGCCTTGGCATCCGATTCGCGGAACCGGTGGACATTCGCACTCCATCTGGCGAACCCGCCTATTATTTTCAAGAGTTCCTTGACGGCACACCGATGTCGGCCGTGTTCGCTCACGGCCGGCGCGGCTGGCCGACGTTCGTGGGAATGAGCCGGCAATTGATCGGTACCGACTGGCTGCACGCGAAGCCCTTCGCGTACGCCGGCAACGTGATGGTCGACCCCAACGTGTATCCCGATCCGCGACCGACCGCCGGCTGGCTCACCCATTCCTTTTCGCTAGCGGGCGTCTGGGGTCTCGACGCGATCCGAACCGGCGACGAATGGAACGTCGTCGAAATCAATCCGCGATACACGGCCTCCGTCGAACTCTACGAGCTTGCGACGAACTCTTGCACGCTGGTCCGATGGGAACCGATACCGCCCGCAATCCGGATGGGCAAAGCCATCTACTACGCCCCGCACCGCATCGTCTTCCCCGCGTCCGGCCCGTGGGACGATTCGCTCGCGCGATGCGCCGACGTCTGGCGGCGGCCGGATTTCGCGGACCTCCCGCACGCTGGCGATATCATCGAGGCCGGGCAACCGGTGCTGACGTTATTCGCGGAAGCGGACGACGAGGAGGCGTGCGAAGCGAAATTGAAGGCGAGTGCCGCTGAACTCGATCGCCTCTTCGCGGTAGGATGAACGCATGTCCGAACCCATCGTCCTCTCCGCCGTTCGCGACCGCACGGCCACGTTGACGCTCAATCGGCCCGACAAGCGGAACGCCCTCTCGCGGCAACTCATCGCCGAACTGACGGCGGCGTTCGCCGCTGCCGACGCCGACCCCGCCGTGCGGTCGATCGTTCTCACCGGCCAAGGTCCGGCCTTCTGCGCCGGCATGGACCTCGACGAACTCCGCGGCACCCTCACCGCCACGAAGGACCAGATTTGGGACGACGCCCACAAACTCTCGGCGCTTTACGAACGGATCTACAACTCGAACAAGCCGACGATCGCGGCGGTGAACGGCACGGCCGTCGCCGGTGGGGCCGGGCTGATGACCGTCTGCGATCTCGCGGTGACCGTGACGACAGCGAAGTTCGGCTACCCGGAGGTGCGGCGCGGCCTCGTCGCGGCGATGGTGCTGCCGCACCTGCTCCGGCACGTCGGCGAGCGCGCGGCGCGCGGGATGCTGCTGACGGGTGAGCTGATCGACGCCGAGGAGGCGACGCGGATCGGCCTCGTGAACGCGGTCGTGCCGGCGGAGGAACTGCTGCCGACGGCGCTCGCGTGGTGCCGGGCGTGCCACGAGGGCGGACCGGAGGCGCTCGCAACGACGAAGCGGCTGCTGCGCGATTGCTCGCGACAGGCGATGAGTGTGGAAGAATTGGCGAAGGCGAGTGCTGAACCCCGGTTAGGCGCGGAGTGCCACGACGGATTGAAGGCCTTTTTCGAGAAGAGGCCGGCCCCTTGGAATGAAACCAAAGATCGAGCCACAGATAAACACGGATGAACACGAATAAATAATCCGAATTTCCAATCCGTGTTCATCCGTGTTTATCCGTTGCCATATTCTGGATTCTGGCATGATCGTTGGCATCGGCGAGTTGCTATGGGACTTCTTCCCCGACGGCTCGCGCGTCGCGGGCGGGGCGCCGTTCAACTTCGCCTTCCACTGCCATCAACTCGGCCATGAAGCCATCGTCGTTTCGCGTGTCGGCGAGGACGACCTTGGCCGCGAGCTGCGCGAGGAAGTGAAACGTCTAGGCATGTCGGACGAGTACATTCAAACCGATCGCGAGCATCCGACCGGGACCGTGCGCGTGTCCGTCGATGCGAACGGGCAACCGAGCTACGAGATCGTCGAGAACGTGGCGTGGGATTGGCTCGAACCGATCCCGCCGATCGCGGTGAACGCTGTCGGCTTCGGCACGCTGGGCCAGCGTTCGCCAGCCTCGCGCGACACCATCCGTTCCTTCGTCGGTCGGAGTCCGCTTCGCGTCCTCGACGTGAATCTCCGCCAGCATTTCCATTCGCCGGAGTGCGTTGAGGAATCGATCTCGCTCGCGACGATGGTGAAGGCGAGCGAGGAAGAGTGGCCGACCGTGGCGCGGTCGCTTGGGCTGGCGTCGCCGGACGAACTCATTTCGAACTACCCGGCTCTGCGCTCGGTCGCGATGAGCCGCGGCGCGAACGGCATGGTGCATTTCGGCGAGGATCGCTTCGAGTTGCCGGGCGTGCCGGTCCGTTTCGTCGACACAGTCGGCGCCGGTGATGCGTTCACGGCGGCGATGGTCTGCCTGCATTTGGAGGGGAAACCGCTACGCGACTGCGCCCGGTTCGCGAACCGCTACGCGGCGAGCGTCTGCGAGCATCGCGGTGCCACGCCCCGTATCGACCGGCGCGCGATTGAGGCGATGCTCTGATACGTATCGCTTGCGAGGGGCTTGCATTTCCTTGGCGAAACCAGTCACGAAGATAACGAACGCGAGCCAGGAGAGTCCGGTAGCGATTCCGCAATACATCAGTTGCGTGTTGCGGGGCAGTTGCGTGCGCGAGATGGTCAGACAGGCGCTGATACCCAAAAAAGCGATGACGATCGGCACGAGGCCCGGGCCGCCCGAAGGGCGCAAGCCCGCCGTGTTGACTCCGAAGATAGGAAGCAGTTTGATCATGCCACCGGTCGCCGAGAGGACCGGGATGAAGATGCAGAGGGCGACGAAGACGAAAATGCCCGCGTGTGCGGGTGGTGCGCCGCGGTAGAGTCGCGCACCGCACATGAAGCATTCCGCTTCCGAGGCGATATTCAGGTGATGGCAGGCTTTGCACTTCATGAATGCGTCCCGGTCGGACGCTGAACGATAGAACGCGAAGCGAACGGACGCAACCGACTCACGATTGTGGTGCGGGAGGAGGATTCGGCTTCGGTCGGATCCGGCGAACGATCATCGTGCCGACGAACACCCCGGCGGCGTCGATAAGCACGTCGCGCACGCATCCGTGGCGCTTCGTATCGAAATGGTGGGCGCCGACCCACTGCCCGAGTTCGCTGGCGGCTCCGTGGAGGACGAGGGCGATGGCGATCCATCGGCCGCGAACGAGCCAGCCGCCAAGGACGGCGAACCCGGCGTAGACGCCGAAGTGCGTCGCCTTCGCCAGTAGGAAAAAGAGCATTTCCGGGTCGAAGAACGCAATCCCGCCGACGAGCGATTCCGGCACCGGTTGCGGTTTGAGGAGCAGCCAGGTCCAGATGAGGAGCAGAACCGAATAGGCCACGCAAGCGGACGATTTGTTCATCGCTGGTGCGAGCCCAGTTCGCGGAGGCGGTTACGCAGGTATTTCGCCCGCGCGGCGTTGCGCTCCTCGCCGTCGAGCGGCGTGCCCATGAGCTTTTGGAGGTGCGCGGCCTGCGTGTGGATGAAGAGCTGGTTGACGGTGGTCGGCGGTAGGTCGTCGAGCAGGTGGAGTTGAATGCCGAGGCGGACGGTGGAGAGCAGTTCCATCGTCTCTTCGGACGTGATCATGGTGGCGGAGCCGAGCGTACCGATGGCGCGGGCGACGCGGTCCTGCTCGGCTTGGCGGCGTTCCTTCAGGAGCAACTGGCGGGCGCGGCGTTCGTACTGGATGATCTGCGCGATGACTTCGCGGATCTCCTGCAGGACGCGGGACTCGCTCTTGCCGAGCGTTACCTGATTGGAAATCTGGTAGAGGTCGCCGCTGGCGCGGCTGCCTTCGCCGTAGAGGCCGCGGACGACGAGGTTGATCTTCTGGAGCGAACGGAAGAGCTTTTCGATTTCCTTCGTCAGCGAGAGGGCGGGCAGGTGGAGCATGACGCTGGCGCGCATGCCGGTGCCGACGTTGGTGGGGCAGGCCGTCAGGTAGCCGAACTGGTCGTGGAAGGCAAAGGCGAGGTTGGCTTCGAGGGCGTCGTCAAGCCGGTCGATTTCGGTCCAGGCTTCGTCGAGGGCGAGGCCGCTGCGCATGACTTGCAGTCGCAGATGGTCCTCCTCGTTGACCATGACGCTGACGGATTCGGTTTCGTTGAATGCGACGCCGCGGGGGCCGTCCAGGACGGACGCCAGTTCGCGGCTCATGAGCTGTCGTTCGACCAGGAACTGCCGGTCGATGGGGGTGAGCTTCGCGACGTCGACGAATTCGAGGGCGTAAGGCAGGCTTGCAGTCGCGACGGCGTTACGAACACGGGTTTCGGTTTCGGTTTTTTGTTCGGCATTCGCGCGGTTGCCGAAGGGCATGTCCGCGAGATTGCGCGCGAGCCGGACGCGCGAGGACACGACGATATCGGACTCCGGGCCGATGCCGCGCAGCCATTCCCCGAGATTCGGCAGCAGTCGGTCCAGGTTCATTCCGCGGTTTCCTTCCCTCGAATGCGGTCGCGCAGTCGGGCGGCCTCCTCGTAGTCTTCGGCGGCGACGGCTTCGGCCAGCTGGCCCTTGAGGTCGTCGAGTTCATCGCGTTCCCGGCGCTGGCGAACGGCGTGCGGGACTTTGCCGTGGTGCTGGAGACCCCGGTGAACCCGTTCCAGGATCGGTACGAGGACCGGATAGAAGACCTCGTAATCCTCCGGGCAGCCCAACCGGCCATCGGCCCGGAACTGTGCATACTTTAGGCCGCAGGTCGGGCACGTCAACGCGGTCGGGTCGCCCTCGTCGGTCTCCGCGCCTCCCGGCACGGGCGCGAACTGGTTCATGAGCAGTTGCAGCAGCGCCGGCAGATTCAACTGCGGGGACGGCGCGTCCGGCAGGAGATTCTGGCGGCGTGCGCAGTTTTCGCACAAATGCATTTCCCGCTTTTTCTTGTTCACGATGTCGGTCAGGTGCACCGTGGCCGGGTCGCCGCAGAATTGACAATCAGGCATGGCATCATGCTCCCGGCGCGGGGTCGTCGAGTTGGCGGAGCCGATCGCGCAGTCGGGCCGCTTCCTCGTAGGCTTCCTTCCGGATGGCGGATTCCAGTTCGCCGCGCAGCCGTTCGCGCTCGGCGGCGTTCGCCTGGCGCATTGGTTGCAGGCGTGGCTGTTTGCCGGCGTGTTTCGTGTCGCCGTGGATATTGTCCAACAAGGGCAGCAGCTCGTCCTTGAACACGTCGTAGTCCCGGGGGCAGCCCAGACGTCCGGAATTGCGAAACTCCACGAATTTCAGGCCGCAAGCGGGGCAGTGCTTGCCGCCGAATTCATCGGTGAGGTCCGCGTCCGGCAGGGGTGGTGTCGCGGTCTGGGCGGCCTTCAAAGACGCGTCCGGGTTGGCGAGGTGGCGCTGGGCGCATTCCTCGCAGAGATGGAAATCGCGGTATTTGGCATGCCCAAAGACCTCGGTGATATGGAACGTTGCCGGTTTGGGACATCGCTGGCACTTCATGGGCGGCCTCGGCTCGGTCGCGAACTCGGTTCGGCCGTCAGAATTCAATTCTACTTGTTCTTGGGCCTGCGCGAAAGGGGGATTGGGGCGGGTTGTGCGGGCGGCGCGGTTTCCGGTCGTGGCAAGATGGGGTATTCCGTCCGACTTCGCGGACTGTCGCAGATGTATGCCTCAAGATGGTTGCGCCGAACGGACGATGTGTATGGGGAACGCGGCCGGTCCGTCGGGCCGCCGCGACGACACGATTCCGGCGCCGGCGCGAGCCGTTCGGGGGCATGACATGCGGACTTCCATCCGTACGTGGTTGGCATCGGTGGGCGTGCTGGCGGGGGCCGGCGGATCCGGCCTGTTCGCCCAAGGCCTTCCGGCGATCCCGATTCCCGATCCGATGCCGTTGAACGTGAAGCAGGTTCCGAAGTCGGAACAAGGGAAGGTTCCGACTCCGATGCCCATGCCGATGCCGCCGACGAAGCCCGAGTTGCCGCCGGTGCCTCCGCTGGAAGCGCCGACCGGATTCGTGCCGGGCTGCAACACCTGCGGCGACGTGAATCCGAATTGCGCCGACCCCGGTTGCGCTGGCGATCTCATTGCCGGCCCCAAGAATCCCGTCTGGATGAGCTACAGCCAGTTGCTGCTCTGGTTCCAGCCGGCCCGCGCGACGATCCCGCTCGCCTTCGACAACACTCGCAATCGCGTGCTGCTCAACGGTGAAGCCGAGATGGGCATGTACTACGGCTACAAGATCGACGGCGGAATGTGGACCAACCACGAACACACCCGCGGCATCGGCGCCGACGGATTCATCACCGAACACCGTTCCAAGTTCCAAAGTGTCTCGGGCGGAAACATTGTCCGGCCGTTCTTCGACGCGTCGAGCGGACTGCAATCGGCGCTGTTCGTCTCCAACGTCGGGGGAGCCATTCCCTTCACGGGCGAACTGGCGACCACGAACACGGCTCGCTTCGCCAGCGCCGGCATCAATATCCGCCGAAACCTCGCCTACAACGAACAATGGCAGATCGACCTGTCGTACGGATTCCGCTACTACGACCTCGACGAATCGCTGGTCGTGTTTCAACGCACGGTCTCGCCCGCCGACAATTTCATCCAAATCGCGAACCAGCCCGGCTCCGTGCCGGCGAACACCGCCGTCATCCTGCGGGATCGCTCCTACACTCGGAACCAGTTCTGGGGCGGCGACGTGGGCGCTCACGTTGAATGGAAACACGGCATGACCTTTATCGGTCTTGCCTCGAAGCTTGCCTTCGGCTCGGTCCACCAGGTCACGCAGATCAACGGGGAAACGCGGAACCAGGAAGGGACCGTGATGCGGCAAGGCGGCCTGCTCGCGTCGGGTGGGGTCGATGCCTTCGGACTCCAGGACGGCAACCTCGGCCGCTTCGTCACCAACCGCTTCAGTGTCGCGACGGACATCGGCCTCAAGGCCGGCGTCAGCATCACGCCGAACACGCGGATCTCGCTCGGCTACCAGTTCTACTACATGAGCAACGTGGCCCGGCCGGGTGCCCAGTTCGATCAATCCATTAACCAGCGGAACGTCCCGGTCAGCTCCTCGTTTGGTGCCTTGACCGGCGTCCGTGCCCCGAATGTGACGTTCGACCGCGAAGGCTTCTTCGCCCACGGCGTAGCCCTCTCGATGGAAGCCCGATATTGATGTGTATTCGAATGCGGACGGCCGGCCCGGTAGGGTCGGCCGTTGCGTTTTATGTGGACGATTTGCCAGCCAGCTGATCGCGATAGGGTCGGCCCTCGAGATACAACGCCAGACGGGTTTCGTATTCCGGCCGCTCGTCCGGCGGGACCATTTCCAGCAGTTTCCGTTGCCATTTCACGGCATCTTCGAACCGGCCGGTCTCGGCATAGGCGGCCGCGAGCGTGTCGAGGAACCCGGGATACGCGTGATCGGTCAATTCACAGGCGCGGATGGCGTCGGTGACGGCCTTCTTGCCGTCGCGCAATTCGTCCAACGGGCAAGTGGCCCGCAGCCAGGCGAGGTAATTCAGCGTGTTCGCGTCGTCGGGGTCGAGCGCGCGGGCGGCTTCGTGATCCGCGATCGCCGCGGCGGGATCGCCGAGGCCATAGTGTGCCGCGGCGCGGAGGTTGAGAGCGGCGTCCAAATCGGGTCGGAGTTCGAGGGCTCGCGTGGCGTCCGTGATGACGGCCGGCCAGTTCGCCGCGCGTCGGTGGGCCGCGGCCCGCGCCGCCCACGACCGCGCATTGTTCGGATTCTTTTCAATGGCCGTGGAGAAATCGGCGATGGCGCGGACGGTGTCGAGCAGTTCCAGGTGCGCGTAGCCGCGCTGGATGTACCCCGTGGCGTCGTCTGGGTCGAGTTCGATCGCCTTGGTGAAGTCGGCGAGGGCGTTTTCCCAATCCTTGGCGCGAGCGTACGAGAGGCCGCGATTGAAGACGGCACCGGAGTCGGTCGGATCGCGTCGGATCGCTTCGCTGAAATCGGCGGTTGCGCCGGCGTGGTCGCCGAGTTCGGCGCGGGCGATGCCGCGGAGGTTATAAGCCCGGGGTTCTTCCGGATCGAGACGGATCACCCACGAGTAATCGTCGGCGGCGCGGCGGTGTTCGCCCAGAGCGGCCCGCAGGCGCGCGCGATGCCAGAACGCTTCCGGCGAGTGGCCATCGAGCCGCAGGGCCGTGTCCAAGTCGGTCAGGGCCGCGTCGAGGTGTCCGAGATTCTCATGACAGAGCGAGCGGTAGACGTACGAACGGGCGTGTCGCGGTTGCAAACGGATGGCGCTGGTGTAATCGGCCGCCGCGGCTTCATGGGCACCCGTGGCACACAGTGCGTTCGCACGGTTGAAGTAAACGCGGAATGCCTTGGGGTCCAACTCGAGCGCGGCCGAATAGTCGGCAAGCGCCGATTCATAATCGCCCTTTCGACTGTATGCGGCGCCGCGCCCGTTCAACGGGTCCGCGTCGTCGGGGTTCAGGCGAATCGCCTCGGTGTAGTCGGCGATCGCCTTTTCATAGTCCCGCAGGTCCACGTGGGCCGTCGCGCGATTGTGATACGCCGCCGGGTGGGTCGGTTCCAATTCGATGGCTCGCCCGAAGTCGTCGATCGCGCGTTCGTAACGGCCATCGGCCGCGTGGGCATTGCCGCGATAGTAGTACAAATCGGCGTCGGACGGTTCCAGATCGATGGCGCCGGTGAACGCCTCGATCGCTTTGGCGTACTCCTGCCGACGCGCGTACCGGTGCCCGCGCTGCGTGAGTTGTTCGACATCGGGCGGCTGCATGGGGTCCATGATGGAATTATAGCGCCCAAGCCCGCGGCGTGCGGTCCCGGCATCCCCCTTGACGGCCGATGGCCGGAAAGGTTCAGATGCTCCCGATGATCCCGACCGATTATTCCGATTCCCGGCCGTCGCCCGCGGTGGGTATTCGACCGAGCCACCGCGGCCTCGCCGTCGCCGGGGGGCTTGTTGCGATACTCGGCTTCGCGTTGCTGAACCTCGCGTATCTATCGGTCTCGCCGCTCGACCTCGCACCTGACGAAGCCCATTATTGGGACTGGTCGCGCCGCCTGGACTGGAGCTACTACAGCAAGGGGCCGATGGTCGCATGGCTCATCCGCGCGAGTTGTTCGCTCCTCGGCGATACCGCTTTCGCGGTGCGCGTACCGGCGGTCCTGTGCAATGCGCTCATGCTCGTCGCGGTCTTCCTGCTGGCCCGGCGCACGCTCGATTCGGATCGCCTCGCCCTCGCCGCGCTCGGTCTGGGCATGGTCCTGCCTCCGCTGTCCGCGGGAGCGGTGCTCACGACCATCGATGCGCCGTTCCTTTGTTGCTGGAGTTGGGCGCTCCTCGGCGTACATCGTGCGGTGTTCGACAACGACCGCCGCGCCTGGATCGCCGCCGGCGTCGCCGTTGCGCTCGGCACACTCACCAAATACACCATGCTCGCGTTCCCCGCGTTGGCAGCCGTCTGGCTCGTCGCATCGCGGTTCGAACCGCGCCATCTGCGCGACGTCGCACGCATGGCGGCCATCGGTTCGCTCGGCCTTGTACCGATCCTGATCTGGAACTGGCACCAGGATTGGATTGGCGTACGCCATCTCTTTGGCCAGGCCGGGCTGGCGACCGGTCCGAAAATCGGATTCAAACCCTTGGGTCCGTTGGATTATCTCGCCGGCCAGTTCGCGTTCCTCGGCGGGTACTGGTTCTGCGCCTTTGCCTTGGCGGCCAGGACGTTCCGCCCCAGCCGGGATCGCCAACTCACCTTCCTCTGGTGGTACTCCGTGCCACTCGTGCTGATCTTTGTACCGTTCAGTTTGCGGGTGAAGATCCAGCCGAATTGGCCGGCGGCGGCGTACCTCGCTGGCTTTCTGATTGCGTTTGCCTGGCTACGCCGCGACTGGTTCTCGGAACCGTCTCGCTATCGCTCGCTGGTGCGGGCGTTGTTCGCGATTGGCGTGGGAGCCTCGGTCGCGCTCTCGATCGCAGCCCGCTTCCCGCAACTCATGCTGCCGGTTTTCGCTTCGATTGTCCCCGAACCGGCCGACGACCGGCTTGCCCCGGTCCGCAATCTCGACCCGACGGCACGCCTGCGCGGCTGGCGACACCTCGCGGCCGAGGTGGACGTCCTTCGCGACCGAATCGCACGCGAAGATGGGCAAACGGCGGAACTCGCAACGATGACGTGGACTGTGCCGGGCGAACTCGCCTTCTATTGTCGGGGAAATCCGACGGTTTACAGCTTCGGTACCGCGCTGAACGACCGTTACAGCCAATACGATCTTTGGCGACCGAACCCGATTGCCGACGCGCAAGCCTTCGCCGGGCGCACGTTCGTGTACGTCGGCGAGAAGTTGCCCGAAGGCATCGACGCCTTCGACAGCCTCGCGGGACCCTTTCGCGTGGAGTATCGGGAAAACGGAGTGGTGGTCGGCGGGTGGAAGTTATGGGTCGCACGCGGTTACAGGGGGTTCCCGGATCCTCAACCGAAGCGACCGCAATACTGACCCCGCGACAGGTCCGGCTCCAGTTGCCCGCCCAGCGGACGGAACCGCAGCCGACAATCCAACGGAATTGGGTGCCTTGTGAAAACGGATTGGACGATTCGCTGTGCCGCTTGCGGTTTGGCGTGCACGATGCACGGGGGCGACTCGGTGTACGAGCGCGAGGCGATCGAGTCCCGGCCGTGCCCGCAATGCCACGCGTATACGCTGGGGCGGACGGAAACGCCAACGCCGCGTCGCACGCGGACCCCGTTCCGGTTGCCCGTCCGGAAGAAATCCGTCGGAATCCGTCAGACCGCATGAATGTGGCGGACGAGTTCGGGCTGGATCGATTCGAGGACCTCGTCGTCGCGGAGGAGTTCGAGGGCGTCGAAGCCCATTTCCAATAACCGCCCCGCCACAAAGTTCCCGTCGGCCCTTTCGACGATCACGCCGCGGCCCAGCAGGCCGATCCGCCACTTCCAATCCGATTCGAGCGGTGTCCGTTCGCCGGCGAGTAGACGCGACCATTCCGCATCGAGCCGATCCAACACGCAATTCAGGGCATGATCCCGATCGATCGTTTTGCCTCCGACAAGTGCGAGCGAAGTCGCGTCCGGCAAGCCAGCGTCGACGAACGCTTCGATTGTTTGATTCAGGTTTAATCCGATGCCGACGACGGTCGCGCGCCCGGCCTCGATCAGAATGCCGCAGACCTTTTTCCCGCGCACGAGCAGGTCGTTGGGCCATTTGATGCGAGCCTGGACGCCGGTCAGTTCGCGGATGGCGTCGCCGACGGCGACGGCGGCGAAGGCCGTGAGAATCACCGGCCGGGCGAGTTCCGGCGGCGGCCGTAGTCGGATGGAAAGCAGCAGGGATTCGCCGGGTTGGCTCGTCCAGACGCGTCCGTGCTGGCCTCGGCCTTGTGATTGATGGTTCGCGACGAACGCGGTGCCATCCGGCGCGTCGCATTCCATCGCGAGGTCGTTAGTGCTGGGCGGGGAATCGAAGAGGCGAACCTCGCGGCCGATGTGCCGGCCGGGGACCGAACGGATCTCGTGGGGCGCGATCACGGGAGGAAGTCGAGAGCGATGTCGAGGGCGGCGACCGAGTGCGTGAGCGCGCCGACGCTAACGCGATCCACGCCGGTCTCGGCGATACCGCGGATGGTGGAAAGATTGACCCCGCCGGACGCTTCCAGAAGTGTACCCGGGGACGCGGCGTTCCGACGGCGCACCGCCTCGCGCAACGCATCCAAAGACATGTTGTCCAGCAATACGATCTCCGGCTTGGTCGGAAGCACGTGATCCAGTTGGACGAGCGAATCGACTTCGATTTCGACAGGCAGGCCAGCGTTGCCGGGGTAGCCGCGCGCCCGTTCGACAGCAATGCGGACGTCCCCGCCGACGCCGGCGATGTGGTTGTCCTTGATGAGGATCGCGTCGTAGAGGCCGATCCGGTGATTCGCGGCGCCGCCGGCGCGAACGGCGTACTTCTCCAGCAATCGCCAGCCCGGCGTGGTCTTGCGCGTGTCGAGAACCTTTACCGGCAACCCGGCGACGGCGTCGACGAACCGGCGAGATTGCGTCGCGATGCCGCTCAGGCGTTGGAGGAAGTTCAGGGCGGTGCGCTCGGCGACGAGGATCGCGGCTTGCGGCCCCGTGACGGTCGCGACGGTCGTTTTCGCGTCCACCTTCGCGCCGTCGGCGACGGTACAATCGAGCCGGAGATCGCGCGAGACGGCGGCGAGCACGAACTTCGCGACGGCGAGGCCGGCGATCACGCCGGGAGTGCGGGCGACGAATGCGGCGGTGGCGACGGAATCGGGCGGGATGAGGGCGAGGGTGGTGCGATCACCCGTGGTGCCGAGGTCTTCCGCGAGGGCCAGGTCGATGAGCCGCAAGGCCGAGAGGGTCTCGGCGGCAGTGAGTGCGAAAGGTTCCATGCGGGGATTGTATGCGTCAGCGCGGAACGAGGCGTTCGAGGGCGAGCGCGAGTTGGCGGGCGGGGTCGGCTTCGACGAGGTCGGGGATGACACCGTGGCCGTGCAGGGCGGCACCGCGCGCCGTGAGGATCTTCGCGATCGTGAGGACGAGCGTACCGGATCGGAATTTGTGGACACCGTCGGCGGCACCGATCTTGAAGGGGTGCTGGACGACTCCCTTGCCGAAGGTGGGCATGCCGATGACGACGGCGCGCTGTTGGTCCTTGAGGGCGCTGGCGACGACCTCGGCGGCGGACATGGTGCGGGTGTCGATGAGTACGGCCATGGGCAGATCGAACGCGAGCATGCCGCTGTCGGAGGAGAAGATGCGGCCGGCGAACTCGGGTGCCTGTCCTTCGGTCGCGGCGAGGATACCGGAAGGGATAAACCGTTCGGCGACGCGGACGCCGGCGAGGAACTGGCCGCCGGTGTTGCCGCGCAGGTCGAGAACGAGGGACCGGATCCCCTGTTCCTTCAGCCGGGCCAGAGCGGCATCGAGTTCGAGTGGTGTTTGTTCGTGGAAGCCGGTCAGCTTGATGAAGCCGACGCCGTCTTTCATGTTCGGTATGGAAGCCTGGACGGTGGGGAGTGGCGACGGGATCCGGGCGGGAAGCGCCATCATCGAGAAATCGGTGGCGATGTCGAACTCGTGTTCGCCGTCGGAGGGGAACCGCAGGCTTTCCGTCAGGGTGACGGCGTCGGTCACGCGGCGTCCATTGATGCGGGCGATGCGGTCGCCGGTTTTCAAGACCGGATTCTCGGCCGCCCACGATTCGGGGACGATGCGATCCACGGTGAGCGCGCCGTTGCGGAAGGAGGCGGCGATACCGTAAGTGGCGAGTTCGGCGATGCCGGTCGCGGCTCCGCCGCCGTGGAGCGGGGAAAGGTAGACAGTGTATTCGTCGAGTCCATTGCACGCGCCGCAAAGCAGTTCGAGGACGACGGCGGAACCGGCCTTCACGCCGAGATCGGTACCGGCGGACCGCGCCAGTTCGAGTGCCGCGGTCCGCGACTCCCGCACAGTTGTCGGAGGCTTCGATTTCCAGAACTCGCTGATGGTCCGACGGAATCGGGCGACCGTGGCGTCGGGAACGCCGGCGAGATGCTCAGCCCGAAAGGTGCGATTCGCCAGAGCGCGATCGAACTCTTCCAGTCCGCTCAGGAACAATTTCGCAGGCGTCGCCGCCTCGCGATCGGCATGGAGCGAGGAGAGTTTCTCGAGAACTTCCGAATAAAGATTCAGGGCGTCGGCCGTGGGCAGGCTCAGGACATGCTGACGGAAAACCGGATCGCGGTGCCGCCGCGCCTGGGCGGAATGCCGCTGGCAGGTTGCGATCTTGCGGCGGATCTCCGGCGTCTGCCGGCCCGCGAGATACACCCGCAGATACGATTCCAGTGCCCGATCCCATTCGCCGGCACTCTCGGCGACGGCGGCGCGGTCCAACAGGAGTTCGGGCGAGTCGGCAGCACGGACGATCGGATTCGGCGCCGCCGAGGCCAGCGAGACGAGGGAAAACGCGAAGATGGTCAGAACGGCGCGCGCGATGGTCACGGATTGTCCTCGTCGGCCACGGAGACGATGTTACCGCGCCGACGGGGGTCCGGTCAAACGTTCCGTTACGCGTTTGTGACCTGTCGGGGGCCGGCGCGATCCAGCCGATGGCGATTCGCTAGAATTTCCGTTTCAACGGAGGGGTCCCGTGGTTGCTGACGCCGTTCGCTTGTCGCTCGTCGAATCGCCACGCACCGTCGTCGTGAAGGTGGGCACGAACGTGCTCGCCGACTCCGCCGGCCGGCTCGATCGCCACCGGATCGAATCGCTCGCCGGTCAGATCGCCCGCATCCGCACCGCCGGGCACCGCCTCGTGCTCGTCAGTTCCGGCGCCATCGGCGCGGGTGTCGGCAAACTCGGCCTCGGCAAGCGCCCGACCGACCTGCCCCACCTACAGGCTTGCGCCGCCGTTGGGCAGTCCGCCCTCATGCAGCTCTATCAGGAAGCCCTGAACCCCTATGGAATCCCCGCGGCCCAGATCCTCCTTACCGCCGGCGACTTCGATTCCCGCGTCCGCTACCTGAATGCCCGGAACACCATCGGCACGCTATTTGAGTTCAACGCCCTGCCGATCATCAATGAAAACGACACCGTCAGCATCGCCGAGATCAAATTCGGCGACAACGACGCCCTCGCCGCGATGGTCGCCAATCTCCTCCAGGCACCGCTACTCGTGCTGCTCACGAACGTCGACGGGCTTTACTCCGCAGACCCGCGCGTCGATCCGAGTGCGAAGCTGGTCGCCACGGTGCCGCACATTGACGCCGGCATCGCTGGCATGGCCGGCGCCACCAAGAGCGATCTCGGCACCGGCGGTATGAAGAGCAAGCTTCGCGCCGCCCGATTGGCCACCGCCGCCGGCGGTGCCGTCATCATGGCCAACGGATCCCTCGACGGCATCCTCGACCGCGTCTTCGCCGGCGAACCGGTCGGCACGCTCTTCCTCCCCCACGGCGAATCCGTCCCCGCCTGGAAGCGCTGGCTCGGCTTCACCGCCCAGCCCAAAGGTTCGCTCACCGTGGATGCCGGTGCCCGCCGCGCCGTCGTCGAAAAGGGAACCAGTCTGCTCCCGGTCGGCGTTAAGGGCGTGTTTGGAGAATACGGCAAAGGCGACGTCGTCACGATTCTCGACCTCGAAGGCCGGGAGGTCGCTCGAGGGCTTTCGAACTACTCGGCTGCCGAGACGCGCAAGATCATGGGTCTGGCAAAGGATCAGATTCAAAAGATCGTCGGTGCATTGCCGTACGACGAGCTGATCCATCGGGACAATCTGGCCGTGACCGGGTGATTTTCCGTTAGAATTCCGATCGGGATTCGTTCTATTCGCATGCCAGGCGGGGCCGCATCGGGAACTCCGTGAACGCAGCATCGTCCGCCGGCCGACGCGGCGAATTCGAGGCGCTGTACGAACGGCATGCCCGCGCGGTGTGGGCCGTCGCGTTCGCCCGTTGGCTCGACGCCGAAACCGCCCGCGACGTGATGCAGGAGACGTTTCTCCGCCTCTGGCGCGAATGGGAATCCGGCGAGGCGATCCAGAACCCCCGCGCCTGGCTGCTTCGAGTGGCGAGGAATCTCGCCGAGGACACCGCCAAGAGTTCGTTCCGCCGCAACGGTACCGCCCCGGCGGAACATTTCAATGGCGTCTGTTCTCCATCGCCCTCGCCGACGGAACAACTGGAACTCGCCGAACGAAACGCCCGAGTCCGGGCCGTGCTCGAAGAACTCCCCGCCGGGGACCGCGACATCCTGACGTTGAAATACGCGATGGACTACGACGCCGACGCCATCGCGGAGATGCTGGGCATTCAGGTGTCGGCCGTACATATGCGGCTCAGCCGGGCGCGGCAGCGCATGGCCGACCGTTTGACCGATCACGAAGGTGGACCGTAACGATGGCTTCGACTCCTCTCCCTCCCGATGCTGATCGTGCCTTTGCGGAGTTCTTCCGCAGTCAGGTGCCGAACCCATGGCCGGCGTGCCCCGTGCCGGCGAGCGCGAAGCCCGCGCCCGTTTCCGAAGGCGCGTGGGGCAGCCGCTTCGCATTGGCTGCGTCTGTCGCCTTGCTTCTCGGTCTTGGTTTCGCCTTCACGGGCGGTCTCGCCTCGAATGCCAAGATGCCCGCCGGCGGCAACCTCGCGAACGGTGCCACCGCCGACGGCAAGGGCCTCCTCAAGCACGCCGACCCGATGAAAGACTTTCCGATGATGCCGTGACGGACGGAAATCGACGAACGATCCGTTCGAACTCCCCGCATAGAATGCCCGCGAAGGAACCGCGTCCGCATCGAGGGAGTGCTCCATGTCGCCCGTCCGCCGAGTTTGTGTCGCGCTCGCCGTTCTCACCGCGAGCCCCGTCGCCCGCGCCGACGACAACGAAGGCTCGAAGGTCTACAAGAAGACCATCCCCTCCGTCGTCTGGATCCATTCCACGCGCGATCGCGGCCTCGCCACCGGCAGCGGCACGCTCGTGGACAAACAGAAACGGCTCGTGCTCACCAACTACCACGTCGTCGAGGACAACCCCCGCGCGAAGGTTTTCTTCCCCGACTTCCGCGATGACAAGCCGATCGCCGAGAAGAAGCACTACACCGATCGCGCTGCGCGGCTCGCCATCCCGGGGCGCGTGATCGCCCTCGAAAAATCCGTCGACCTCGCGCTCATCCAGCTCGATCGCATTCCCGACGGTACGAACGCCGTACCGCTCGCCACCAAGACGCCGGAGCCGGGGCAATCGGTGCATTCCATCGGCAACACGGGCAAGTCGGACGCGCTCTGGGGCTACGTGCCGGGCAAGGTCCGGCAGGTCTACAAGCACCAGTGGAGCGCCCAGCTCGGCCCCGGCCGTATCCTGCGCTGCCGGGGCGAAGTGGTCGAGACCGATTCCGCGACGAACCCCGGCGACAGCGGCGGACCGCTCCTCAACGACAAGGGGGAACTCGTCGGCGTTACCCATGGCGGGGCGACCAACGCGCAGTTGCTCAGCACCTTCATCAGCCTGTCGGAAGTTCAGAAAGTCCTGAAATCGGAGGGCGTTTCGACGGCAAAAGCCGATACGCCCAAGGCCGATCCACCGAAGACGAAGGTCGTGGCCGACGGCGGCAAGTTCTTTTCCGCCGAGACAATGAAGAAACTTCAGGCGAGCATCGACGAGTTGAAGGAGAAGAAGCAGGTCGACCTGCTCGTCGAGACGTTCGCGGCGGCACCGAAGGAGGATCTGGAGAAGGTCCGCGGCATGACGGCAAGCGAACGGCTCGCCTACGCGCGGAGTTGGGCGACCAAGCGGGGTATGGCGGAAAAGGTCTCCGGTGTCGTCGTGATCGTCTCCGCCGATCCGAAGATGCTCTACGTTGCCTTCTCACCCGATTCCCGCTCGCGGTTCCCTGACGATTTCAACGGCAAGCTCGTGAAGACGCTGACCGAGGGGCTGACGAACGAGAAGGCCGACGCCGCGATCCTCGAGATCGCGAAGATGATCGGCGAGACGGTGAAGCCGAAGTGATTGCTCTTCCGCCGATTCGCTCGATGCCGTATCCTTTGCGGCCCGAACGCGGAGGATGGCAATGCAAGCGAAGCAACTTACCGGCGGCCTGTTGATCCTGGCGGCCGGCCTGGCCTGGACCGTCTCGGCTCCGCGCTCGACCGAGGCGGGGTGAAGCCCGGGGATTCCCTGCGAATCCCCGATCTTCGGCGGTCCGCCGAACCCGTTCCCCTATCGCATGCCGCAGATGGCGCGCCAACCCGCTCCGCCACCGGTCGTTGCCCGTCCGGCGCCGGCACCCGCGCGCCCGCGAGTTGTTTCCGTTCCGTCGCCGGACGCACTCGGTATCCGTCTGGACGCCACGCTGCCGCCGCCGAGCGAATTGAAGATTGATCTGAAGTGATGTACTCGTTCACTTCACCAGTTCGATCGAGTGCCACAGCGACGGGTCGTCGGCGATTGGGAAATCGCGATTCATGCCGAGGTACTGGTCGCCGAGTTCGGCGTCGCGGATCGCATAGCAAAGGCCGAGTCGCGGGTGTTGCTCGGGGTCGTAGCCGTTCAGGACCGCGAGCGGGAAGAAGGCTTCGAGCGTGTAGCCGCCCTTGCCGACCGTGGCGCGGAAGGGGACTTCCGCGGCGCCGTGCAACGGCGCGTCCAGCAGCGCCCGGTTGATCTTCGACTGCGCGAGGCTCGGTTCGTCCTTGTCCGCGCCGCCGCCCGACGGCAGGATCGCGAACTGGTGGCAATACCGGCTGGCGCGGTGAGCGGTGCGATCGCCGCGCGTATCGATCCAGAGCAGCAGGCCGTCGGATGATAGCGGACGCTCGGCGTCGCATTCGAGCGGCTGCTTTTTCCCGGCGACGATGACCTGGATGCCGAGACCCATCTCGTTCCATGCCACTCGCACGTCGGCGAAGTTCCGCAGATCGTCCAAAGACGCGAAGTTGTCCAGCCGGGCCGATTCGGGCAGTTGCACCACATGCGAACCCGATAGGGGCATCGCCTTGTGATACGGTACCGGATGGCAGAACCGCACGAGGAAGCGATTCGGGACGATCGACGGCATGGCGGTCCTCGCGGTGGTCAAACCTTCACTTATCCTATGAAGCCACTTCGCGTTGACCGGTGGCCGTTCCCGGCCGTATCCTCCGGCGTTCCCGGAGGACCCGCATGACGTCGGCCGAACCCCAACGCTCGCTGCCCGCCTGGCTGTCGTTCCTCTGGCGGACCGTCCTGTTCCCCGGCGTGCTTTCCGCGCCGACGGGCGTACGGTGGCCTTCCCTCGCGCTTGTGCTGCTCCTGCCCGCACTGCTTCTTTATCCGCAGCGATCGTTTCATCTGCTGGAACCGGATGAAGGCCGTTACGCGCAGATTCCGAAGGAGATGCTCGACCGCGGCGAATGGGTCGTGCCAACCTTGCAGGGCGAGCCGTACCTCGACAAACCGCCGTTGATGTACTGGCTGGTGAAGCTGAGTTATGCGATCTTCGGCATATCGGAATCGTCGGCGCGGCTCGTGCCGGCGCTGGCGGTCCATCTCACGATCCTGGTGGTCTACCTGATTGGTCGGCGTTCGGTGGGAGAACGCGCCGCGTTGTGGGCGGCACTGCTGCTGACGGTCGCGCCGGGCTACCTTTCCGTCGCCCGGCTGCTCCTGCTCGATGGTCTGCTGACGCTGTGCGTGACGCTCTCGGTCCTCTGCGGATTCGAGGCGGTGCGCACGGGGCGGTTGAAACTCGGCTGGTGGATCGCTTCCGCCGTCGCCTCCGGCCTCGGGTTCCTCACCAAAGGCCCCATTGCCGAAATCCTGCTCTTCCCGCCGCTCGTCGCGCACGCCTGGCTCGCCGCCTCCACACTCGCCGTCGGCTGGCGGAACATCGCCCTCTTCTTCGGCGTCGTCCTCGGCCTCAATGTTCCGTGGTACGTCGCGATCTATTTCCGTGAGCCCGTGTTCCTGAAATACTTCTTCTGGGAACACAACGTCATGCGGTTCGTGCAGCCGTTCGATCACCTGCAACCGGTCTGGTATTACGCGCCGATCCTCATCGCCGGCCTGCTTCCCGGAACGCTGCTCGTCATCCCGTACCTCCGCGACCTGATGTTCCGACCGGGCGAAACGCGTACCGCCGCCGGCGGGTTCTGGTTGATCGCCGGACTCTGGTGCGTCGCGTTCTTCAGCGTGTCGGGGTCGAAGCTGCCGACGTACATCCTGCCAGCGTTCCCGTTCCTGTGCCTCACGCTCGGTGAATTCGTGGCGCGATCGAAGTGGAATCAATCCCCGTTCACAAAGGTGCTGATCGGTTCGTTCGCCTGGTTGATATTCGCCGCCCATACCTGGGTACTGCCGGCCTATGCATTGGCGCGCTCGCCGTACGGCGAACCGGACCGCGTCGCCCCGTACGTGACCGATCCCGCAACGCCGGTCGTGACGTACCCGCGGAATTGCGATTCGGTGGCGTTCTACACGGACCGTGCCGACTTCGACCGGGTTCGCAGCAAAGATGTAAACCAGTTGATGGTGGACATGCACCACCGGCCGCGCACGGTCATCCTGTTCACGCACCGGCACTCGTTCGACGCATTCCGGGAAGCACTTCCGGAATCGTTGGAAGTGGCGGAGTCGTTGAGCTTCGACCGGCCGACGAAGACAGTGTGGCAGAAACTGATCGGCGCGACGCCGTGGGGCCTGGCGGACGTGGCGGTGATCGTGCCGCGGGGCACGGCGCGGGCGCAATCCCCATAGCCCGGAGCGCGAGCGACGGGGCGTGGGACGCCCATGGTTCGCGCTCCGGGTTAAGCCGTGACGTTCACGATCTCGGACTTGCGGTTCACGCGCTTCAGCAACCCGGCGAGGACGCGGCCGGGGCCGATCTCGTAGAACTTGTCGACGCCGTCGGCGAGCAGGCCGCGGAGCGTCTCTTCCCACCGCACGGGCGAAAGAACCTGTTTCACCAGCAGGCCGCGGATCTCGGCCGGATCGCTGTGCGGCTTCGCATCGACGTTCGACCAGACCGGCACGCGCGGGGCCTTCACGTCGATTCCGGCGAGCGCTTCGGCCAGCCGGTCGTCTGCCGGTTTCATCAGGTTCGTATGGAACGCGCCGGCGACGGCGAGGCGAATGGCGCGGAGGTTGCGGGCCTCGGCGATGCGGCAGATTTCGTCGATGGCGGCGGCGGAACCCGAGACGACGGTGTTGCCGGGGCAGAGGAGGTTCGCGACTTCGATGGTGCCGGCGGAACGTGCCTCGGCGACGAGGGCTTCGACCTCGCCGGCGTCGAGTCCGATGATGCTGGCCATGCCGCTGGGGGTGGCGAGCGCCGCGGCCTGCATCGCCTCGCCGCGCGCCTTCACCACCTTCACGCCGTCTTCGAAACCGATGGCGCCGGCGAACGCGAGCGCGGTATACTCGCCGAGGCTGAGCCCGGCCGTTGCGACGACGGAAGCCTCGGCCGCCGGGTCGGTCTCGCGGAGGTGTTCGAGAGCGGCGAGACTGGCGACGAAGATCGCCGGCTGACTCACATCGGTCGCGTTCAGCCGCTCGGACGGTCCATGAACGCAGACGTTGAGCAGGTCGTAACCCAACAGGGTCGATGCCCGATCGAAGAGCGACTTCGCGGCGGGTGAAGATTCGCAGAGCGCGCCGGCCATGCCGACGGTTTGCGCGCCTTGCCCCGGGAAGAGGAATGCGGTTCGCGCCATGGGATTACTCGGCAATGGGAAGTGTTTCCAACTCGGCGACGATCTTTTCGTTCAGTTTCACTCGCACGTCCTGGGCCGCGACACCGATGGCGTTAGCGATGGCGCGATCCTTGGATGATCCGTGGCAGATGATGCAGACGCCCTCGACGCCGAGCAGCGGGGCGCCGCCGAAGGCACTGTAGTGGTATTTCTGCACGAGACCATGGATCGCCTGCTTCGCTTTGTCGGCCTCCGCGGACAGGGCACCGATCACTTCCTTGCCGACCATGCCCATGACAAACTCGAAGAGGCCCTGCGAGAGCTTGATGATGACGTTGCCAACGAATCCGTCGGTGACGACGACGTCGACCTTGCCCGTGTGGATGTCGCGGCCTTCGATATTACCGATGAAGCGATCGCTCAGACTACTGGCTCGGAACAAGCCATAGGCTTCCTGCGAGAGATCGTGCCCCTTGCCCTCTTCTTCGCCGACGTTCATGAGGCCGATCGTGGGGCGTTCGATGCCGAGCATGTGCCTCGCGAAAACGGATCCCATCGCCCCGTATTCAAGGAGGTGGCGGGGCTTGGGGAAGACGTTCGCGCCGACATCCATAATCACGCATCGGCCCTTGGCCGTGGGCATGACGGTGGCGATACCGGGGCGATGAACGCACTTGAGGAACTTGCGAAGGAAGAGACCGGCGGCGACGACGGCTCCGGTGTTCCCGGCCGAGACGAGACCATCGACCTGTTTCTTGGCGAGAAGCCCCCAGCACTTCGCGATGGAGTTGTCCGGCTTGGCGCGCATCGCCTCGGCGGGCTTCTCGTTCATGCCAACGGTTTGCGAGGCGTGGACGATCGAGATGCGATCGGCGGGGTGGTCGCCGGCGGCGGCGAGCGCGGGGCGTAGGAGCGTTTCGTCCCCGACGAGTACGACGGAGAGATCCGGAGAGGCCTGCAGGGCCTGGATCGCCCCGGCGACGTTGGGCGCGGGGCCGTGGTCGCCCCCCATCGCGTCCAGAGCGATCCGCATGGATTAGCTTCCTTCGGCGGCCGCGGCGGTCTTGATGACGATGGCGTCGCGACCCTGGTAGAAGCCGCACTGGCCGCAGACACGGTGGGGCAGTACCGGCTCGTTGCAACGGGGGCAGTACTGGACGCCCTTGGATTTCAGGTGGTGATGGCTGCGCCGCATCCCTTGCTTGGACTTCGACGTGCGCCGTTTGGGTACCGCCATGGAACTCTCTCACGATTCGGGGCCGAATATCGAACTGCTATCTTAGGATCGGCCGCCCCGCCGTCAACCAAAGGGAAAAATACCTTGTCGTTACGATTCTCCGGCGATTTCGGCCCTGACATCGCATAGACTGAGCGAAAGTCGTATCCGCACCGGGGGAATTCCTCCATGTTCGCCGCACGATTACTGTTGGCCTGCGGGCTGGTCGTCCTGACGCTGGCGTCCGGTCGGGCGCAACTCAAGATCGCCATCGCCGGGATCGCGGGCAAGAAAGCGGTCAACGCGCCGAGCGACAAGAAGGCGCTCGAATCGATGAATCTGAAGCCGGACGATCCGGCCGGGCTGCTCAAGTATTTTCAGGATCGGACGCTCAACGATGCCGATCTGGCGAACCTGAACGCGATCATTGCGCGATTCGGGGACGAGAACTTCGAAAAACGGATGGCGGCCGGGCAGGAGGCCGAAAAGTTCGGCGCGGGCGCGATCGGCATCCTGCGTCGAACGTCGGTGACCAACGATGATCCGGAAATCGCGTACCGGGCGGCGGAGTTGCTGAAGAAGATCGAAAAGACTCCCCATTCGGCGGTCGCGTCGGCGGCGGCCCGGGCACTGGCATCTTTGAAACCGCCGCAGGCGGCCGCGGTGCTCCTCGCATTCCTTCCGATGAGCGATACCCGATTGGTCGAAGATGACATTCGAACCGCACTCACCGCCCTCGCGACGCGCGAGGGAAAAATCGAGGCGGCGCTGACGGCCGCGCTGGCCGACAAATCGCCGATCCGTCGTTGTGCGGCCGTGGTCGCACTGCTGAACGGAACCTCCGCGAGCCGCGAACTTGGTGCGGACGCGGCCAAGGCGGTGCGGGCCATCCTGCCGGCCGAGACGGACATCGAGACGAAATTCGAGGCGACTTACCTGCTGGCGACCAAACTGCGGGATGCCGAATCGGTGGCGCCAATGATCGACTTGCTGCCGGACGCGACGCGCGGCCGGCTGTGGCAGATTGAAGATTATCTCCTGCAACTCGCGGGACCGACGGGACCGAAACCCAAAATGGGGCCGGCCAAGTCCGACCTTGAAAAGGCGCGCGATGAATGGAAGGCGTGGTGGGCCGCCAACCGGGCCGGTCGCGATCTCGCCAAGTTCGAATATAAGCCGACGACAACCGGCAACCTTTTGCTGCTCACCGCGGATCAAGTCGGCTACGCGCAAGCCATCGTCAGCGAACTCGGCCCCGACATGACCCGCAAGTGGCGCTACGGCGGCGTCTACTGCCCGGCCGACATTGCCCCGCTGCCCAATGGCAATACGCTCGTGCTCGAACAGCAGTACAACCGCATCATGGAACGTGATGCCGCCGGCAACCAGGTCAACGTGTTCAATTCCCAGAACTATGGTCAACCCTTCGGCTTCCACAAACTCGCGAACGGCAACACGCTGGTCGCCTTCCAACGCACGGCCGTCGAATACGACAAGGACTGGAAGGAAACCGGCAAGAAATACAACTCGAATTCCGACGATGTTGTCGACGTGAAGCGCGACGACGCCGGCACCACGTTTGTGCTGCTACGGAATCAGAACAACCGGATCGGGAAGATCGTCAAACTCGACGAGAACTGGAAGGAGAAAGGGACGCCGGTCACGACGGGCGTACTGAGCTACTACCATTATCGCATGCAGGTGCTGCCGGACGAACGGATCCTGATCGCGGAGCAAAACCGCGTGGCGGAGTACGATGTGAAGGCCGGCAAGAAGGACCCCGTCTGGTCCTTCCAGCTGGGCAATGCCGCAATGGCGGAGCGATTGCCGAACGGGAACACGCTCGTCAGCGATCAAAGCGTGGGTGGCATTCGCGAAGTGACGCCGAAGAACGAAGTCGTGTGGACCTTCGCCCTGACGGATGGCCGCATCGCATTGCGGGCGATCCGGCGCTGATCAGGAATCAGCGTTTCACGACGAGCGAGCGCCAGTGTCGCGGGGCATTGTGAACCCAACGGTGCTGGGCCACATCTTCGGTGTTATCGCCGAATTCGTCCGCTCGGGTTTCGATCGTCACTTCGGCCGCACTGGCGGTTTTCCCGGATCGGGAAACCGCCATCCAGGCCAAGGCGCCGGAAACGAGTGCCAAAGCGACCGCGAACTTGAGACGCGTCATGCAGGCGGCCCTCCCTGGCCGTGAGGGCGAAGTGATACCCGCCGTACGATCGGTTGTAAAGGGGAATCACCCGAGAATCGAAAACGGATCGCGTTCCCGCCGGCTGGCCCACACGGTCGCCGTTGGGAATTCTTTCGCAAGTTGTTCGGCCAGTTCCTCAACCGCCGGCCGCTCGGTCGCATAGTGGCCCGGCACGATCAATCCGATGTTGGCCGCCTCGGCTGCAAGCGCCTCGTGGAAGCGAACCTCGCCAACAAGGAACGCGTCCGCTTTTGAGCGGATCGCGTCGGCGAGGAATTCGCCGGCCGCCCCGCAGGCGACCGCGAGCCGTCGCACCGGCCGGTTGGGATCGCCCACAACCTGGACGACCGATGCGCCGAGCCGCTCCTTCGCCCGCCGCGCCAGTTCGCCGAGCGTCGTCTCCGGCAGGTCGCCGATCCGTCCTTCGCCGTGCGATGCGATCGCATCCCGCGTATGCAACGGATAGACGTCGAACGCCGGCTCCTCGTAGCTGTGCGCCGCCCGCATCGCGCAGAGCGCGGGGCCGAGGCTCCCCTCCGGCACCAGAACTTCCAGCCGCCACTCGGCAACCTCTTCGCGCCGGCCTTTCTGCCCGACCGTCGGGTTCGTCGCATCGCCACCGAAGAACGTCCCGGTGCCGTTCAACCGGTAGCTGCACTGTTCGTACTGGCCGATCCGTCCGGCACCGGCCGCGAAGAGCGCGTCGGACACTTTCGCGAGGTCGGAATCGGGGACGAAGACGACGAGCTTATACGATTTCGCCGGAGTACCGGGCCGCAGTGGCGCGACGTTCGACAGGCCCATGCGGACGGCGAGGGAATCGTTGATGCCGCCGGGGCAGTTGTCGAACGCGGTGTGCGGGGAATGGACGGCGATGCCGGCGCGGAGGAGCGGCAGGAGCAGCCGGCCGTCGGGCGTGTGCCCGGTGAGTTTTTTCACCGCGCGGAAGAGTACCGGATGGTGGGAGACGATGAACTGCGCCCGCTCGGCGATCGCCTCGTTAACGACCTCCGATGTCACGGTGAGGCACGTCAGCACCCGATCGGCAGGTCCTACGGCGTTGCCGAGCAGCAGGCCGACGTTGTCCCAGTCGGCGGCGGACCGCGCCGGCGCGAAACGCTCCAGGAAGCCAGCGAGGTCCGCGACGGTGGGCATCGGGTTTTCTCCATGAATTGTTTGAGCGAGACGCCGCAGGCCATTACACTGACACGCGACCGTCGGGCCACCCGTCTTCGGAGCGAATCATGAACCGCGTCGCCGTCGGATTGTTGTTGCTGGTGTTCGCCGCGCCGGGGCGTGCCGCGGACCCGCTGCCGAAGGAACTGGCACTCGTGCCGAACGACGCGCTGGCGTTCGCGTCGGTGAACGTTACCGAGGCGACAAAACACCCCGCGCTGCGGGACTTTCTGGACGCGATGCGGAAATCCCCCGCCGAGACCTCGTTTCAAGGTGCGACGGGACTTTCGCTGAACGATCTCGCCCGCGCCACGATCATCGTTCCGGTCCCGCGGCTTGTGCCGGGCGCGCGCCGCGTGCCGCCACCGCAACCGGTTTTCGTGCTCTCGACGGCGAAGCCGTACGACGCGGCCGCGATCTTGAAGGCGGGCGAGTTCTATTCGATCGATGAAGCCAAGGCGATCAAGGAAGCCGGCCGCGGCAAGGATTCCCCGCCGCCGTCCGGTAAAGTCGGCGCGGCGTATTACGTCAGCAAGAAGGAAATCGTCCTCGCATTCGTCGACGAACGAACGCTTGCGATCGCACCAATCATTCGTGAACCCGGAATGCCGGATGCCCCGGCCAATCCCAAGGACCGGTTCAAGTCGGCCGAGCCGACCGGCAAGCTTACCGACGGCATCGCGCTCGCCGCGACGAAACCGCTGGCATTCTCGCTGAACATGTCCGCTGTCCGGCAGATCGCCGAGGTGGAACCGGTGCCGAATGAGGCCACCTCGCTATTGAAGGCGGATTCGGTCGTCGGCTCGATCGCGCTCGAGAAGGACGCGGCGAAGCTGCACGTCGTCGCGGGTTTTGCCGGCAAGCAATGGGCCGCGGATGCGCAGGAGACGGCAACCGCCCTCAAGACGCTCGCGGCGCTCGGACTCGGCGAGGAGGTCAAAGTGATGCGCCGCAGGGAAGGCGACGACTCCGCGATGGCGAAGGTGCTTGTGCTCTTGGCGAAGACGATGAACGCGGCCACCGTGAAGCAGGCCGACAACGACGTGGTGATCGCGGCGGCGTTCGACCTCGGCGCGGAGTCGGCGAAGCTGTTGGCGAACCTGCCCGGCACCGCGAGCGAAGCCGCCAACCGCGCCAAGAGCATGAACAACCTCAAGCAGATCGCCCTCGCATTCCACTCGTACACCGACTTTAACAATGCGTTTCCGACAAACACCTATGACAAGGCCGGCAAGCCGCTGCTGAGCTGGCGCGTGCACCTGCTGCCGTACCTCGAACAGGCCCCGCTCTACAACGAGTTCAAACTGGATGAACCATGGGACAGCGAGCACAACAAAAAGCTGATCGCGAAGATTCCGCCGACGCTGGTGCTGCCGGGTGTGAAGACGAAGGACACGGGCCATACGCACTACCGCGCGTTCCAGAGCGCGAAGAACCAGGCCCCCAGCGCCCTGATGCGGGAGGGCGGCCTTCAACGCCTGAACTTCGCGTCGATCACCGATGGCACGTCGAACACGATCTTCTGCTTCGAGGCCGACGAGTCGTGCGTCTGGACGGAGCCGAACGACATCCCTTTCGACCCGAAGGGGAAGATTGCGATCAAAGGCGGGCTGCTGGTGAAGGACCGCTTTCAGGCGGCGCTGTGCGACGGCAGCGTGCGGAGCTTCAATGTGAACATGCCGGAAGCGACGCTGAAGGCGTACATCACCGTGAACGGCGGCGAAGTCATCGACGATCGGTGACGGGAGGCGCGACGGCGCGGCCAAACTTCTCGACCACCAGTTCCGTCAACAAAACGAGCTGCACGCGGCGGTCGACGAGGTGGTCGGCATCGAGGCAGCGTTCGAGCAATTCCATCAGGCCATCGACACCGACACGCTCCGCGCAGCGGCGGAGTTTGTCGGCGTCGGCCGGTTCAAGCCCGGCAACGTCCCCTCCCAGCGCCAGCCGCAGCGCGGTCGCGATCAGTTCCACCGCCAGCCCGAGCGCCGCGAACGCGCGTCGGCGCTGCGCCGCGGATTCCTTCCCGGCGTCCTCGATGAACTTCGCCCACACCTCCAGCATCGGCCCGCTCTGGGGCTTCGCCGACGACAGGAACGCCAGCATCGCGGTGCGCAGGTCCAGCACGGCCGGATCGTTGAGCGCCAGCGCACGCTCGGCGCTGCCGCCCGCGAGCTTCAACAGCCGATCCAGGGTGGCGCGATCGCGGACGCCATGGTCCGCCAGCACCTTCTCGAGCGCGGCGTCCGAAAGCGGCGGGAACGGCACCACCTGGCAGCGCGAGCGGATCGTCGCGAGTTGCGCATCCGCCGACGTCGCGAGCAGTACGATCGTCGTGCCCGGCGGCGGCTCCTCCAGGCTTTTCAAGAAGGCGTTCGCCGACTCGGCGTTGAAGTCGTCCGCGTCCTCGATCACCGCCACCTTGCGTGAACCGCGCGATGGCTTCAAGCCCAACGTTCCGATCAGTTCACGGATCGTATCGACCGGCAGTTCCTGTTTGTCGTCGGGCTTGCGCACGAAGGAGCAATCGGGGTGCGTTCCGGCGGTGATCTGCACGCAGGCGGCGCAGCGGTCGCAGGCGGTGAGATCCTCCGGTGGGACCTCGCACAGCAGCGCTTTCGCGAATTCCAGGGCGAAGCGGCGCTTCCCCACGCCCGACGGGCCACAGAAGAGATACGCGTGCGCCATCCGTCCGCGCCGGTAGGCGGTGCGGAGCTGATCGCGGGCGGCGTCGTGGCCGTGGATGGTCGACCAACTCATACCGGGTGCCCCCGCGCCGCGAGCAAGGGCCGCACGAGCGCGAGCGTTACCGCGTGCACGGCGTCCGCGTCCGGCGAGGCGTCCAGGACGGCGATGCCGGCCGGATTCGCACGGGCCTCGACCAGATAGCCGTTGCGGACGCGCTCGTCGTAGTCGGCACCGCGGCTCTCGATCCGGTCCGCCGGTCGCCCACGCCGCGCCCGCGCGACCGGCACCGACAAGTCGAAAACGATCGCGAGGTCCGGCATCAGCCCGCCCGTGGCAAATTGTCCCACGTTCCAAAGTTCCCGTGGGTCCAACCCGCCGGCGTGCCCCTGATACACCACGTTGGCCAACAGGAAACGATCGGAAACAACAACCTCGCCGCGTGCGAGCGCCGGGCGGATGACGCGCGCGACCAGCTCGGCGCGGCTGGCCATGAAGAGCAACGCCTCGGCGCGGGCGTCGATCGCGGTTGCACGGCCGTGGAGGAGGATTTCCCGAAGCTTCGCGCCGAGTTCGGTCCCGCCGGGGTCGACGCACGCGGTGACCGATGCGCCGCCGGCGCGCAGGGCGTCGACGAGTCGGCGGACCTGTGTCGATTTACCGGTTCCGTCGATGCCGTCGAGCGAGAGGAAGAGTGGCTGGGGCATCAGGAATCCGCCAGTTCGAGCGTGCCGATCGTTTGCCCGGCGACCACGGAATCACCGGGCCGTGCGAGGCGTTCGCGCAAGGTCCCGTCGGCCGGAGCGGAGAGGTCCACGACTGCGCCGGGAAACACGATTTCGGCCACCCGATCCCCTTCGCGGACCCGTTCGCCGGGGCGGACCAGCCAGAGGCTGAAATGGCAATTCGGGCTGCCGAGGTCGGGCAGGACGATCGGCACCGCGTTCAATGCGGCACCATCTCGTCGGCGTGATAACTGGACCGCACGTACGGCCCGGCGACGACTTGCCGGAAGCCCAACATGCGGGCGCGGGCGGCCAAATCGTCGAACTCCGAGGGCGGCACGTACCGGGCTACGGGAATGTGCTTGAGCGTCGGCGCGAGGTACTGGCCGAGCGTCAGCACGTCGCACGCGATGGCACGCAGGTCGGCGAAGACATCGAACAGTTCGTCGGTCGTTTCGCCGAGGCCGAGCATCAACCCCGCCTTCGTCACGATATCCGGCCGGCGCTGCTTCACGCGATCCAGCAGATCGAGGCTGCGGCGATACTCCGCCCGGCCACGCACACGTCGGTAGAGTCGGGGGACTGTTTCCAGATTGTGGTTGAAGACGTCCGGGCTGGATTCGAGGACGCGGTCGATCGCGGCCGCATCGCCGAGGAAGTCGGGCGTCAGCACTTCGACGGCCGCGCCGGTGCGCTCGCGCACGGCGACGACGCAGCGGGCGAAGTGGTCGGCGCCGCCGTCGGGCAGGTCGTCGCGCGTGACGGACGTGATGACGACATGTTTCAATCCCAGTCGGGCCGCCGCCTCGGCGACGCGCGCCGGTTCGTCGTCTTCGAGCGGCTGCGTTTCCCCGCGCGGTACGGAGCAGAAGCCGCACGGCCTCGTGCAGACGTTGCCGAGCACCATGAACGTCGCCGTGCGCCGCGAGTAGCACTCCGGCCGGTTCGGACAGCGGGCGTTCTCGCAGACGGTCTCGAGTTTGAGATCGCGGAGCAGCGATTCGGTGAAGAAGTTCTCGTTGCCGACCGGGAGCGGGCGCTTGAGCCAGTCCGGCAGCCGGCGGGCGCCGATCGGGTGGCGTTCGGGGCGGTCAACGACGGTGAGCGTTCGCATGGAGGATGTTGTGCGAATGGAGGACGGTTTGTCGAGAGTATCCGAAGCGGGCGGCGATTGCGTTCGCGAGTTCAACGCGTACGCCGGCGAGGCGGACGCGGCGCGGGCTTTCGCGTTCGAGCGACGTCATCGACTTCGGGTCGCCGTCGCAGTCGATCGATTCGAAGAGTTCGAGGTCCGGGCAGACATTGACCACGAGGCCAAAGGCGGTGACCTCGGAACGGACGGCGATGCCGGCGTGGGCGATGCGGCGGTCGCCGACGCGCAGGCCGGGACGTTCGGAATCGACCGTGACATCGACACCGTAAGTCGCCACGACGTCGCGGGAGGCCAGCAGCAACTCGCGCAGGTATTCCCCCGGCGTGCGCCGCAGGCTCGCGAGGGGCAGAATGGGATAGGCGCAGACCTGGCCGGGCACGTGGAGCATCGTGCCACCGCCGCGGGCGACGTAGCGTTGCCGCCATTCGCGGCCGGCCATTGCGTCCGGCGAGAGGCGCACGTGCCGCCGGCTGCCGTCGCGGCCGATGGTCACGATCGGCGGATGCTCGCAGACCACCAGCGATGCCAGTTCCGGTTCGCCGCCGACCTCGTACACCAGCCGCCGCTGGAACGACAGGAACTCTTCGTAGGGAAGCGATCCGAGCAGATACACGCGCAGCGATGTGCCGCCGTCCGCGAATTCCTCCATGCCGTCTCGGTCCTCTCGTCGAATCGAACCATTCTACCCGGTTCGATCGGCCTTGACGCGATTCGCCGATTCTGGCCCTCATGGAGCGGACCGATATTGCGATCTTCCCATGCTCGATCGACTCAAACCATTCGCGATCCACCCGCTCATCCTCGCGTCGGCGCTGACGCTCGCGAACGCCGCGAAGCCGGTCGTCGTCGACGACACCGCGTTCCTGATCTTCGCCCGCCATCTCGCGACTGATCCCGCGAATCCCTACAGTTTCGAGCTGTTCTGGTACGATGCCCCCCGACCGGCGATGGACTGCGTGATGCCGCCGGTACTACCGTACTGGCTCGGTCTCGGCCTCGCGCTGTTCGGCGAGGATCTGTTCCTGCTCAAGCTCTGGCTGTTCCCGTTTGCCGCGGTTCTCGCTTGCGCGGCACGATTTCTGGCACGACGATTCACGCCTGATTCGGGCGGTACGGCTGCCGTCATGCTGACCGTCGGCCCCGGGGCGCTGCCGTTTTTCAACTTCATGCTGGACCTTCCCGCCCTCGCGCTGCAGCTCGGCGCGATCGCACTCGCATTCCGGGGTATCGATTCCCGACGAAGCTGGCCGTGGGCGGTGGGGACCGGTCTTGCGACGACACTTGCACTCCAGACGAAATTCTCCGTCCTCGGGCTGCCCGCGATCCTCCTCGCGATCGGATACTTTTCGGGGCGTATCCGTTTCGCCGTTCACGCGGTCGCCCTCGGGATTGCCGGATTCGTGGCATGGGAGGGCTACGTTTATTCCGTCCACGGACTCTCACACTTCCTGCACCACACCTTCGGCTACGCGAAGGATACGAACGCGCAGACAAAACTGGCACTGGCGATCGCTTTGCTCGGTCATGTCGGGTTGACGGCGGGTTGGGCCGGCCGAACGCTCGCGTTTCGAGGGTCGGCCTTCGCCTTCGGTTCGTTGTTCCTCATCATCGCTTTCCTTCCCGTGCCCGGTTCCACGACCATCATTGGCATCGTGCTGATCCTGCTCGGTGGCGGCGCGGTATTGCCCGCCGTGCGGTCGGCGGTCCGGTTCCTGCTCCGGTGCGAGACTGCGCCGGAGACCCGCATACTGGCCGCCTGGCTTATCCTCGAAATCCTGGTCTATTTCGCCGTCTCGCCGTTTCCCGCCGGCCGGCGCGTCCTCGGCATCACGGTGCCCTTGGTCCTCTTGCTGGCGCGATTTTCGGTTCTCCCGGTCCGGGGCGTCGTTTTTGGCTTCGTCTTCGGACTCGCCGTCACGGCGCTCGATGGATTCGACGCCGCCGCCGAGCGATCGATTCCCCAACGGGCCGCCGCCATCACACGCGGCTCGGGCACGACGCATACCCTCGGCCACTGGGGCTTCCAGTACTACGCCGAGCGGGAGGGGATGCGGCTCGTCGACTCCCGCGTCGCGCTCTTCGAGGCGGGCGATTGGTTGCTCGTGCCCATCGGCGAGCGCCCGCAGACCGGTGGCTATCGCGTGGTGCCGAACTCCGAAACGATGGAACGGATCGGCGAATTGGTCGAAGAGGATGTGATCCGCTTGAAGACGATCCCGAACCTGTATTCGGCACGCACCCCCTTCGCGGTGCGCACCGGTCCGCGGTTGAAGTACGAGTTGTATCGGGTCCGAACGGCGACCGCCGCGACGATCGTCCGCGTGCCGTGAGATTCCTTTAGCGATTCTCGTAGACGGCGGGGTTCACGCAGTGCGGCAGTCGTTCGCCCTTCACGCCGGCCAGCAGGTTCCGCGCGCACAGCGTCGCCATCGCGTTTCTCGTGTCCACGGTCGCGCTGGCGATGTGCGGCGCGATAACGCAGTTCGGCAGCGAATACAGTTCGTGCTCCGGCGGCAGCGGTTCCGGTTCGGTCACGTCCAGCCCGGCGGCGAAGATCGTACCGGACCGCAGGGCGTTTGCGAGTGCGGGTTGGTCCACGTGAGGCCCGCGGGCCGTGTTGACGAACACTGCCGTCCGTTTCATCTTCGCGAACTCCGCGGCCCCGAACATCCCTTTCGTCGTCGGGTTCAAGTCGGCATGCACCGAGACGAAATCGGACTCCGCGAGCAGCGTATCGAGTTCGACGTGCCGGGCACCGAGTTCGCGGTCGGCGTCGGGTTTGGGCTGGCGCGCGGTGTAGAGCACCTTCATGCCCCAGCCGCCGTGGAGCCGCTTCGCCGTGGCGAAGCCGATGCGGCCCATGCCAACGATGCCAAGGGTACGTCCGGCGAGGTCGCAACCGAGCCAGCCGAGCGGTTCCCACGTCAGCCAGCGGCCGGCGCGGGCGTCGAGGGAGCTTTCGCCGAGCCGCCGTGCCGCCGCGAGCAGGAGCGTGACCGCGATGTCCGCGGTGGCGTCGGTCAGCGCGCCTGGGGTGTTCCCCACGGGGATCTTCCGCGCCGTCGCGGCCGCGAGGTCGATGTTGTTCACGCCGACGGCGAAGTTCGACACGACTTTGAGTTTCGGGGCGGCGTCCAGCAATGCGGCGTCGATCCGGTCCGTCAGTAGCGAGACCAGTCCGTCGCAGGTTTGGGCCTTTTCGCGGAGGATTTCCGGCGATGGCGGCAATCGCTCCGGCCACACCTCCACGGCGCACTCGGCTTCGATCAGCTTGAGGCCGGCGTCGGGGATGCGCCGCGCGACGAACACCTGCGGTCGGGCCATGAGTATTCACCTCGGGGAACGGACGGGCATTCTAGCCGGAACCAAACTCGCGCAGACACGATTCCCCGATCCCGCTATGGTCCCGGTTCGCGCAGACCCGCCCCCATCTGTACGGAGACAGACCCATGACCCTCGAACGCTGGAAACTTCTGGCCGGCGGTTTCGGCATCGCGATCGTCGGCGTCGTCGCGATGGCCAATCCGCAGTGCCCCGGCAAAACCGACCCGGCGCGGGAAAAGGCCCCGCCGACCCGGGAAGTCGTCGCGCGGCCGGTGGATGCACCGAAGCCGATCACCCTGGTGGCGCCAAAACCGGAACCGGCCACGACGCCCGGTATCCCGGATATCGTTGTCGGGGCCGTGCCTCCGATCGTCGATCCGTTGCCGAGCGTGCCGGCGTTGCCGGTCTCGCGCAAGGCCGAGACGGTCGTCGAAATTCCACTGCCGAAGACTTCGCCGCCGGTGTTGCCGACGGTTTCGCCGCTGACGATCGAACTCCCGAAGGTCGAAGTCACTCCGAATTCGATTCCCAACGCAGCCCCGCCGGTCTTGTCGCCATTGCCGTCGATCCCGTCGTCGCCACCTCCTGCGATTGTCGCCGTCGAACCTGCGAAGGCTCGCCCGGCACCGAATCTCGCGCCGGCCCAGCCCGCAGCCACCGCGCTCACGCCGACGCCGTTCCTCGAGCCACAGGCCGCGGCGCCGGCGATCAAGGAGGAAGTGGAGACCCGCGTGCGCGTGGTGGTGCCGTTGGGCAAGAGCCAGGCGAAGTTCGAGGTGTTGACGGGCGAAACGGTCCTGCTGCAAGCCGTCTGCGAAGCGGTCGAGGTGCGTTCGCCGAGCGACAAAACCGAGAAGGGAAGCGCCGCGTCGCCGATCAAGGCCAGCGGCAAGGTGCGCTTCACCGCACCGGGCTGCGAGGGGACCTGCGATACGCTGGCCGTGCTGCCGGGCACCGGCGAGGTGGAACTGACCGGAAGCGTGCGCGTGACTTGCAAGCACGGGAAGGCCGAAACCGAAATCCAGGCGACCACGATGAAATTCAAACTCGGTTCGGCGCCGGCGGTTGTGGCGGTATCCGCAAAAGGCGACTGATCGATTCCGATACACCATTTCGCCCCACGTCGGAATTTCCGGCGCGGGGCGATTTCGTGTTCTAAGGTTCGCGAACGGGAATCGCTCCCGTTTGCCCGAACCGGACAATCGATTCGATCGCCATGTTCGCCAACCTTCTTTTTGGATTCGATTTCGCACCGTATCAGCCGTACCTGCCGCATTTGGTGGGCTGCGGTGTGGCGACGGGTGTCTTCGCCGCCGTGATCGCTCGTAAACTCCTTTCCGGCCGTTCGCAGGTCGATTCAATCGAATCCGGCCGATCCGGGCCGCAAACCTTCGAGGAATCCAGTTTCGGCGATCGACGGAATTCGCTCCGCCGCGAGGGGCAACCTGTACTCGTGCACCTCGCCTCTCCGGCGTTTCATGGCAGCACGCGGGACGGATTGGTCATGGACCGTTCCACCGGCGGTCTGCGCATCCGACTCGATTCGGGGGTCGCTCCCGGCACCGCGATCCAGATTCTCGCGGCCAACGCGCCGGACACGACGCCGTGGGTGACCGCGATCATCCGCAACTGCAAACCGGTCGACCGCCATTACGAGATCGGCTGTGAATTCGAATCCACACCGCCGTGGAATGTCTTGCTGCTCTTCGGCTAATCGTTCTTTTCCGGCTTCAGGTTCAGTGTTCTCGCGCCGATGCGTGCGGCGAAACGCGCCTTCTGCACCGCGCTCAGTTCCGCCGTGTAGCGATCACGCACGGCTTCGATCCATCGGATCTTCCGATTGCCGTAATCGGTTTGCACACGGACGAGCACGGGGCCGTCGTGGCAGAACGCCGCACGGAGTCCTCCGTCGAGGTGGTCGTGCGTTTGAATGTCCTGGTAAGCGACGCCGACGGCCTGGGCGAATGCGCGGTAGTCGATGCGCGCAAGGTGCGTCGCCGTCGTCCGCCGGTATGCCACCTGCTGAAGCACCTGCATGTAGTGGTACGCGCAATCGTCCAGCACGAAGACCTTCAGCGGTAGACCTTCGCGTGCCGCCGTCGACAGTTCCATCGCGCTCATCAGGAAGCAGCCATCGCCCGTCAGCGTCGCCACGGTCCGGCCGGGTACGGCGTGCATCGCGCCGAGCGCCGCCGGGATCGACCAGCCCATCGATTGGTTGTCCACCGGATTGAAATAGGTTCGCGGGTGTAATGTGCGGTAGTACTCCGCGGCCAGGTGCTCGCTCAGGCTCACGTCGGTGAAGAGCAGGGCATCCTCGCACAAGTGGCGCCGCAGGGCCGCGATCAGCGCCAAGGGATCAACGCCGCACTTCGCCGCCGGCACGGCTTTCAACTCCGCCTGCTGTTCGGCCTTTGCCTGCTGGATGCGCGCGGCGAGCTTGTCGTCCTTCGGCCGGCGGATCGCATCGCCGCACTCGAGCAACTTGGCGAGAAACAACTCCGCGTCCGCATGCACGCAGATGTCCGCCGGCATGGATTTGCCGAGATTTGCCGCATTCGCGTCGACATGGATCACGTGTTTCGGCCGCGGGTTGCCGTAATAACCGGTGGAGACTTCGCTGAACTTCACGCCGACGGCGAGGAGTACATCCACGCCCGACTTGAGTGGGTGCAGTTTCTCGCGTTCGAAGGCGGTCTCGGCGACGGCAGAAGCATGCGCGCCGTAGCCCCAGCCGACGGCGAGCTGATGGCACTCGCTCACGGCCCCTTTCCCGGACACGCTCGTGGCAATCGGTGCCTGGAGCAGTTCGGCGACGGCGGCCAGCGAAGCGCCACTGTCCATGCAGCCAAGGCCCGCGTAGATGCCGACGCGCTTCCGCTTGTCTCCAAGCAGCGCGATCGCGCGGGCACAAGCCGCATCGTCGCACGGGATCGCCAGCGGGGGCAGCGGGCCGTTTTTGAACTCGGACACTTCGATGAGCAGGTTGTACGGGATGACCACGGCCGTCGGGCCGGGTTCACCACAAACGGCCAGTTGGAACGCCTTCCGGATCGCGTCCGGGATTTGCTTGACATCGCAGACCGGGAAGACCCCCTTGCAAACAGGCTTGAGGAGTTCGGTCTGGTTCAGGCAATGGACCTGGAACGGCCTGGCGTGGGCACCATTGCCAACATCGCCCACGATGGCGACGACAGGGATGGAATCGAGAAGCGCCTCTCCCAGACCGGTAAGGGCGTTCGTGACGCCGGGGCCGGGTACCACGCAGAGCACGCCGGGCCGACCGGAGGCGCGGGCGTAGCCGTCGGCCATGCAGGCCGCGGAGTATTCGTGGGTCACGAGCTGATAGTGAACATCGCGGCTCTTGAGTTCGTCCCAGAGTTCATTTTCCTGAGCACCCGGGATTCCAAACACACAGCGGACATCTTCGGCGAGCAATGTCTCGGCGACGGCCTGGGCGCCGGTATATCGACCGATCACCCAGCCGGGATTCTGGCGCCGCCGCAGCCTGTCGAGCGGAGCGGCAGTCGATTTCGGGGCAAGTGCTGCCCCGGCGACGAGGGCCGCACCCGTGAAGAGTGTCCGCCGATCGATGGGCCAATCCATGCCGTGCTCCGATGCCGTGCGAGGGTGCATCCCGGCTTCGCCATCCGTGGCGGAAAATCGGGTTCCGGCAGTGGCATCGGTTACAAGCGTCGGCGAAGTTTGGCCGGTCTGGGAAACCGGAAGGAATTTCCGCGGGCTGCCGCCGTCACGTTCGGCGCCGCCGGACACTACCCCGGTTCGCGCTTGTTTCGCGCTGTGGCCACGCGTACGATGCTAGAGCCTCTGCGGTGTTCGTGTGCGGCTGCACTATGTTGGGGACCCTACAAGAACCTGCACGGGGGCCTTATTTCAATACGTCCGCGGCTCGCAAGCCCATCCCGGCATTTCGGTGTCGGATTGTAGTGGGATCCGAAAGTCGGACGTGAGGCTCCCACGATCTCTTAGCGGGTTCCTCAAACGCAGCCCCTACGGCACAGGTGGAGGTTTTTTCGTTTCCCGATCCATCGTCACGATCAGAAAAGAAAAATCCAGTTTTTACGCATCCCATCGGCCGAGTATCAACGCAAGTCCTTGCAAATCATGATTTTAGGTGAGTTGTCGTTTCGGAATCGGAATGGCACCGGTACGGAAAAACCAACTTGACGCCAGAATACGGACCAATTGATCCCGTTCTGTTTCTGCTGGTTTTCGCGTGAACTTCGCGAAAAGCCAATCTGCCACCGGACTGTCAGTTTCCATGCCAAAGGCCGGTGTTGACTTTCCAGAAAATCCGGGTAATTTGTGATCCGACGAGCGATTATTCCGATTGTGAGGGTTAGTCCAAATGGCCGATACTACCGAACGGACTCACAGCCTCCTCTCTTCACCGTGCTGTGACCGTGTTTTCACACCGACCCCACGGCTCCCATCCTGATCGACAGAACCAGACGACCGACCGCAACATCAAACGCATGATGCGATGACGCATGAGACATTGACCAGACCCGAAAGTTCGTGACTCGAAGAGCCACGGCCCCGAAAGTCGGCACGACTGCCCGGGAATGGATTCCCGGTTCTACGCCAGGGACGGCGATTTCAGTTGTGTCTCGGTGGAATTCGCTTCCCCACCGCGATGGATCCGACATTCGGGGTCAAGTGGGACCTGGGCAGGTAAGCCAACAGGTCGTTGAAAAAAGCCGGGCGACTCCAAGGATCGGAGTCGTCCGGTTTTTTCATTTCCGAACCAGGAAGTCAGTTCGCGCATCGATAAAGTAAACATCCTGATTGCCGCCGAACCGGATGCCAAAATGCCGAACGATTCCATATTCCTTCGCCTCACCGATGAGCGTGTCTTGATCCTCGATGGAGGAATGGGCACGAGTCTGCACCGATACAAGCCGACCGACGCCGACTGGGGCTTCGCGCCGAACGGCAAGTCGCTGATGAACCTGTCGGACGCGCTCGTCTACACCCATCCGGAATGGATCAAGGAGATTCATCGCGGCTATTTCGCTGCCGGCTGCGACGCGATTGAAACGAACACCTTCAACGCCACCACGCTCGTCCTCGACGAATTCGGCATGGCCGACAAGCTGGACGAGATCAACCGCGAGAACATCCGCCTCGCGAAGGAGGCCGCCGCCGAATTCACCACCAAGGACCGCCCTCGCTTCGTCGTCGGCTCCGTCGGCCCCGGCACGAAGATGCCCTCGCTGACCGACCCGGCCATCTACTGCGATTTCGACCGGCTGGCGGAGGCGTACCGCCGGCAACTCCAGATCATGATCGAGGAGCGCGTCGACGCGATCCTGATCGAGACCTGCTTCGACATCCTGCAGGCGAAGTGCGTCGCCATCACGGCGATCGAGGAAATGCAGCGTGCCGGTGTGCGTATCCCGCTGATGGTCCAACTCACGATCATCGACGCCCGCCAGAAGATGCTCCCCGGCACCGATATCCCGGCCGCGCTCGTCGCGCTCGAGCCGCTCGACGAGATCGACGTGATCGGTATGAATTGCGGCGTCGGCCCCGACCTCATGCTGGACGGCATCAAGCACCTGAGCCGGCACTGCAAGAAAAAAATCAGTGTCCTCCCGAATGCCGGCCTGCCGGAGAACCGGAATGGCGAGACGTATTTCCCGCTGGATCCCGAAGGACTGGCCGAGTGGCACGAACGGTTCGTCAATGAGTTCGGCGTCAGCATCATCGGCGGATGCTGCGGTACCACAAAAGACCACATGGCCGCCGTCGTGAAGCGCCTCGGCGGCGCGAAGCCGGCACCGCGGACCGTCACCTACCTGCCGATGGTGTCGAGTCTCCAGTCTTCGCAAGAACTCATCGTCGATCAGAAACCGTTGCTCGTGGGCGAGCGGACCAACACCAACGGCTCGAAGAAGTTCAAGCAACTCCTCGAGAAGGAAGACTGGCACGGCCTCGTCGAGATGGCTCAGGAGCAGGAGCGCGAGGGCGTGCACCTGCTTGACGTCTGCGTGGACTACGTCGGCCGCGACGGCGTGAGGGACATGAAGGAGGTCATCAAGCGCTACAACGCCGTGCTGACCAAACCGCTGATGCTCGACAGCACCGAAGTGCCCGTCATCGAAGCGGCGCTCAAGCTCTGTTCCGGCAAGACGATCATCAACAGCATCAACCTCGAAGACGGCCGCAAGACGCTCGACCCGAAGACGAAGCTCGCGAAGAAGTACGGCGCCGGTCTCGTCGCACTCACCATCGACGAAAAGGGCCAGGCCGACACCGCCGAGTGGAAGTTCGAAGTCGCGAAGCGGATGTACGACATCGTCGTGCACGAGTACGGCATTCCGCCGACGGACCTGATGTTCGATACGCTCGTCTTCCCGCTCAGTACGGGTCAGGAGCAGACGCGCAAGAGCGCGATCGCCACGTTTGAATCGATCCGGCTCATCAAGCAGAACCTGCCCGGCGCGCTCACGCACCTCGGCCTATCGAACTGCTCGTTCGGCTTGAACCCATACACGCGCCAGGTGCTGAATTCCGTTTATCTCCACTATGCCATCGAGTACGGCCTCGACTCCGCGATCCTGCACGCGGCGAAGATCATGCCGTTGGCGAGCATCGACGAGAAAGGCAAGGAACTCTGCCGGCGGCTGCTTTTCGACGAGCGAGTCTTCGACGCGGCCGGGAACTGCATCGAAGATCCGTTGCAGATGCTCATCGAGCACTACGCCGACAAGAAGGGCGTGAAGAAGGAAGCCCAATCGCTCGGCGAGAGCGTCGAGGAGCGGCTGAAACAGGCGATCATCCAGGGCCGCCGCGATTCCCTCGTCGCAGACCTGGACCTTGCGCGGGCGAAGTATTCCCCCATCGACATCATCAACAAGATCCTGCTCGACGGCATGAAGGTCGTCGGAGATCTGTTCGGCAGCGGGCAGATGCAACTCCCGTTCGTGCTGCAATCGGCCGAGGTCATGAAGGCCGCCGTCGCGTATCTCGAGCCGTTCATGGAGAAGGTCGAGGGCCAGGAGAAGGGGAAGATCGTCCTCGCCACCGTGAAGGG
>JAHBXO010000018.1 GCA_019636445.1 Gemmataceae bacterium
CCCAACACGATATTGGAGGGCTACTTGTTGAATCGCATTGTCCGCACCACTTTCTATATCACGTACATTGTATTGAATCCGGATATTCTGCTGTCCTGTTGAATCTAAGTGAAACAAGATATAAGGCGCATCAGCGGTTCCAGAACCAGTCAACGCTACGGTCGGATTCGCGAGGTGAAATTCTGTAACACCCCCAGTCGTGAATGAGTTTGGGTCTGTTTGATTGGCGTTGACATCGACGGTAATCGTTCCTTCGCCTAACAAGGTTTGTGGATCTGCTCCAGTCGCACCCGTGATATCATCACCGCGATAGCCGATAATGCTCGGTACGCCGCTCCAGTCATCATTGGTGGTAATTAATCCGATGTTGGTCCAATTTTGCGAGAAACTTCCGCCCGCCAAGCTGAAATAGGTCGCGTCCGGATTAACTCGATCCTCCAGCCGGGTGACGCCGAGCTTCGCGGCGAGGGCGCGGGTCCATTGGCGGCGAGCGAGCGAGGTCATGGCGGCTCCGAAGGTGCGAGTCGGCGGTCGAGGTCGGCCGGATAGATACCGTGCGCGGCGGGAGAAGCCGCAAAATCCGCACGGGTGTACAACTTTCGCAGTTTTATCCAGTTTCCCGGACATGAAAAGTAGCGCCCCGGCAATCTTCTCCGGTTCTACCGGGTATTCTGTCGTCATTTTCGTCAGCGTCGGCGCAATCCCCGAAGTGCGCGCCCGGAAAGTGTTCGTTCACCGCGCCAGCCGCACCGCCAGCGCCGCGCCCAGCACGCCGGCGAGGACCGAGCCGACGGCGTAGCCGGCCGCCGCCAGCGTGCGGCCTTTCTCCAGCAGCGCGAGCGCCTCGAGGCTGAAGGTGCTGAAGGTGGTGAAGCCGCCGCAGACGCCGACGCCGAGGAAGAGCGCCCAGGCGGGGCGGTCCTTGAGGAGGACGGCGACGAGTCCGAGGGCGAAGGAGCCGAGGACGTTGATGGCGAAGGTGTGCCAGGGGAAGGCGTCGGACCAGTGGCGGGCCTTGAAGAGTTCGCCGAGCCAGTAGCGGGCGTTCGCGCCGAGGCCGCCGCCGAGGAGCAGCAAGACGCAGGGGTGGGACAGGACGGCGAGCACGGGCGCCTCCTACGCCGCGCGGCGGGCGGCGCGTTCGGCGAAGCGCGGGCCGAAGGCGATGGCGTCGTGGTGGTGGTCCCACGCCTTTTCGGTGACGGAGACGATGCGGGCGTCGGGGAGTTCGGCGATGCGTTCGGCGATCCATCCGATGCCGGCCATGGAGATGCCGTAGTCCTGTCCGCGGGCGTAGGGTTCGTAGGCGAAGCCGCGGCGGCGGTAGGGGCGCAGGAGCCGTTGGGCCTGCGGGAGGCCGTAGGTCGTCTGACCATTTCGCAGCAGTTCTTCCGAGCCGATGCCGTGCGAGGTGAAGACGCAGACGCCGGTTTCGGAGAGCCAGGAACGGAAGCGGCGGAGGAACGCGCTCCAGCGCGGCGCGTCGAGGTGCGTCATGAGCGAGCCGCACCAGATGAGGTCGAAGGGGCCGGCGAGCGGGATGCGGTCGGGGTCCGGGTGCGAATAGACCGGTGTGGCGCCGAACTGGGCGGCGCAGAAATCGACGCCGGGGCGTTCGAGATCGCAGGCGGCGAGTTGGGCGTGGGGGAAGGCGGCCTTCAGGTGGCGCAGGATGCGCCCGTGGCCGCAGGGCAGGTCGAGGATGCGGCGGATGTCGGCGTCGGGCACGTCGGCGGAGGCGAGCGCGGCGCGGATGATCTTCATCGCCGACCGGCCGCAGCGCAGGTAGTGTTCGAGGGCGAGGTCGGGTGCGAGGGACCGATCGAACATGACATCGTCAGGCGCGATGGTAGTGTCGAGCGCAGCGCCCGGCATGGCGAATCCTCGGCTAAGGTCGGTCGGTCGCGGCCGATAGCCGAGGAGGGGGCGGACGGTCAAGGCCGATGTCAACGCGGGATTTTTCTTGGCCCCGGAATCGGCAACCGTTTATGATCGGGACCCTCTCTTCACGATTTCTTCGCGGTTTTCGAGTTACGAAACCGCAGTATCGGAATCGTGAGACCACCGGGATTGCAGTATGCGGTTGTCCTTGACCTGCCCTTCGTGTCATCATTCGTTTCGGATTCAATGCGAGGATGAGGACGTTGAAGCGAGGTGCCCGTCCTGCCGCACGAGATTTCCGCTTCCCGTCGACGAGTCGGACGATGAGTTGGTCGAGCTGAAGGCCGCCGACGCGGGTCGGGTTTGCGAGTCGTGCGGTGCGGCGATGGATGCCAAAGCGATCCTGTGCATTGAATGCGGATTCAATCGCAAGACGGGGTCTCGCGCCAGCAAGAAATCCCGCAGACGAAAGCCGCAAACGGTCAAGCTGACCGACGAGTCCTACACGATTCGCCGCACGCTGTTCGGGAACACGTATTGGATCGACGCCGACGGCAAACCGATGTTCGAACTCAGGAAGTCCCGATCGTGGCCCTTCGGTCGGACCTATGAAATCGAATGGAAGGATGCGAAGACGGACAAGCCGGTCCTGACGATCGAAAAAACGGAATCGGGTTGGCTGAAGCGTTCGTTTCAAATCGAACTGGACGGGAACAAAGTCGGGTCGATTCGCTTCTCACGGAACCTGCTGAAGGAACCGTTCAACATGATCATGAAGTGGAACGACGAGGTCGTCGTGGATATGGTGCATCACGACATCGATCGGCGCGGCACGTTGGGTTGCGGGCAACTGGTGTATATGGTTTTGGCGCCGTTCTTCCTGATCGCATTGGCCAAGGTGATCGCCGTCGGGTTGGCCGTGCTCTTCCTCTTGTCGCCGCTCATCATCCTGCTGGTGGTCATGGGTGTCATTCCGGTGCCGCAATGCCGATTCCGTCGCGCGGAGGATGGGGAAGCACTGGCCACCCTCAGGAGCAGGGGATTGATGCAATATGAATTGGTGCGAGCAACGCCGGACGATCCCGATGATCTTCTGATCCCGATGATCCTATCCGTTTTGCAGCTGCAACGCGATCTGCGCGTGGGGGAGGTTCTGCTCAATCTCCCCACCCGCCGGAAATAATGGATCCGGTTCGAAGCGGGGCCGCATTCGGCAATCGGAAGTCCGCTCGATCCTGTCGCTTGGAAGGTCTAGCGGGGCACGGGGCGGCGGGCACCCTTGCGGACCGGTTGGCGCGGGGCGCCGATGCCGAGGGCCCGGAAGAGCATCAGCACCACGATCGAACCGAGCACGCCGCCGCCGGCCACCTTCGCGGTGTAGAGCGGATCGTCGTCGGTCGCTTCCTCCGTTGCGGCGGGGGCGAGGAAGGTGAATTCCTCCGTCAGTTTGCCACTTTCCTTCACGGCCTTGTCGTAATCCTCCACGTCGGTGAAGGCGACGACGCAGACGATGGTGCCGTTGGGGCCATACGCGAACGAGGAGTAGCAGACCTTGTCCTTGGAGCCTTCGGTTTCGGCTTCGAGCCGCACGCCCATCGTGAGCACGTTGGTCTTGTCGTTGAACTTCGGGGAGTGCGTCCAGGCTCCGACTTTGGACGGGACGACTGTGGCACCCTTGCGCGGCCGGCGGTTCTCGTGGAAGCGGCGTTGCCAGTCGAGGAGCTGATCGCGGGCGGGGCGTTCGGCGAGGGTCTTCGGGTCGATTCCTTTGAGCGGATCGTCGGTGAGGAGCAGGATCAGGCCGTGCCAGGTCGGCTTCTCGGCGGCCATCGTGATGAAGGCGGCTTCGTCGCCGAGGACGGGGTAGCCGGAGAGTTCGCCGAATTCCGCGAGTTTCTCTTCGAGGACGATGCGATAACCGGTGGGCACGCGCAGGGACACTTTGCCCTGAAGTTCGGTGCTGAACGGTCCGACGCGGGTGAGGCGGTTGAGGCTGACTTCGTCCATGCCGCGTGGCGGGGCCGCGAGCGCGACCGACGCGAGGAGAACGAATACTGCGCCGCCGAGGGAAAGACGAAGTCCGGACATAACGACACCGGGAACGACTGACGGATGCGGAGCCGCCTGAAGAGTAGGGCGCACCGCGAATCTGTCAAATCGTTCCCGGCCGTTAACAGGCTGAATCCCCGGGGGTTACTTCTTGCCCAAGGCCGCGCGCTTATCGCCGATCAGCTTGATGAGCGCCTTGTGCGGGTCGGCGAACTTGGCCAGGCCTTCGCGCATCAACGTCTCTTCCAGGTGGCCGATGTTCACCTTGGTGTCGATGTCCAGCAGCACGTTCGCCGGCGGCAGCTTGTCGATGTTCTTGGAGATCGTGCGGCCGCTCGCCTGCACGGCGTCGTTCGTGGCCGGCGGGTTCGTTTCGATGTCGCTGCCCGCGAACGCCTCGACGTACTTCCACGCCGGGTCTTCCTTCTTCTTCGTGCCGGTGCTGGCGAAGATCATTTCCTGCTTGCGAGGAAAACCCTTGTCCGCCCAGAAATCCTGGTTCAGTTTCCAGATCCGCTTGGCGTTGACGATGCCGACCTGGCCCTGCGCTTCGGGGATCAGGTTCGCGTTGTGCTGCTCGGTGTAGACGTCCACGCGGCTGACGAAGATGCTGTACACGGTCTTCACGGCGTCGCGGTCGAGCGCGCGGAGGGCGCCCTTGTAGCAGGCGTTCCGGGCGGCGCGGTACTGGCTCTCGCTGAAGATCAGCGTCACGTTCACCGCCACGCCGTGCGCGACGAGTTCCTCGAGCGCCCCGAGGCCGCCGGGCGTCGCCGGCACCTTGATCATCCGATTGCAGTGCCCCTTGGACCAGCGCCACGCCAAGTCGATGTACTTCTGCGTACGTTCCAGCGTCGGCAGGTTCTTCACCGTGTCTTCGAGCAGCGGGTCGAGTTCGAAGCTGACCCAGCCGTCGTCGCCCTTGGTTTGGTCCCAGACCGGCTTGAAGACGTCCTGCGCGGCCTTGACGAGTTTGTTCGTCATGGCCCAGGCGATGGCTTCGTCGTCGAGGCCCTGCTGCGCGAAACCGGCGATATCGGCGTCGAACCGGCCGGTCTTCAGCAGGTCGGCGATGATGATCGGGTTCGAGGTGGCGCCGGTGGCACCGAACTCGCGGTTCTTCTTGATCTCGGCCGGGTCGACGGAATCGAGCCAGAGTTTCGTGCCGGCGGCGACGATGGATTGCAGCGGCGTCATGGAGGTCTCCGGGAAGGGATCGGTGTGGGGAATGATAGGGAAGAATCGCCCGGCGCGCGACCGTTCGATAGTCTGGGTAGCATTGCATCGCAGGTCGCACCGTCATGCGCGATCGCCACTCTCCGACGGAACACCGGATCGCCGGCTGCGGCACGGCGCTGTTCGCGGCGTTCTACTCGGCTCTGGTCATACCCGTTGCGCTGCTCATGATGTTCGCGAGGCCGGGGGACGATTTCACCGGCAGCCGGGCGTCGCTGGCGCTGCACGATCTCGCACTGTTTTCGCCGTTCTGGTTCGGACTGGTCTTCTTCTGGTGGGCGGCCATCGCGCAGTATCGCCGTGCGCGCCCGTGGGCCGCCGGCCTCGCGCGCGAACGGCGCACCCCGACGGGCTGGATCGCCGTCGTCCCGAACCCGACGGGACCGATCGTCTTCGGCGTGGTTCTCGTGATCGCGCTGATGGCGACGGCCGGCGCGCCACTCGTCCTTATGGGCAAACGGAACCCGCTCTGGTTCTGGTCCATCGCCGGGCCCGTCGACCTGACGCTCGCGTATCTCGCGTATCGGCGGTTCCACTACGAGCCGACGATCATCGTGGACGAAACGGAACGCACCGTGACGTTCCCGCGCGGGCGGCGTGTGCCGCCGCTCACGATTCCGTGGAGCGACGTCGTGGGCTTCGCGATCGAGACACGCGAGGAATCGGCCAACGAATCGACCGTCGACGTGTTCGACTGCGCGATCACGGTTCGGCACAACGGCGGAACCGAAACGATTCGCTTGGCCGGTCGGGACGTTCGCTGGCCGACGGAGAAGCTGATCGAGTGGCTGGCGGCGCGGATTGCTATTTCACCCAGCCCCACTTGACCGGCCAGGCGGCCGCGAAGATCGCGAGTTTCCGCCGCCGCGGCACGGCGGCGCGGACCGTCAGCACCTCCACGCCCAGCCGGTCGACGACGTCGAGGAGTTCCCGATAGGTGCGGTGCATGACGCGGAAGATGGCCCGGCCCGAACGCGACAGGTGGGCATCGAGCTTCTCGGCTTCGGCATAGTACTCGCGTGCGCGTGTGATCTGAAAACGCAACAATTCGTCAAACTCCGGTCCCTTGCGGTCCCAAGTTTCCGGCGGACATCGGAAACGTTCGAGTTCGTCGGATGGGAGGTAGACGCGGCCGCGCGCGCGATCCTCGCCGAGGTCGCGCAGGATGTTCGTGAGCTGGAAGGCGATGCCGGCGGCGTCGGCGGGGCCGGCGGCGTTCGGATCGGTGCAACCCCAGACGGGCAGGCACGCCAGTCCCACGGCCGAGGCGACGAGTCGGCAGTATACCGCCAGTTCCTCGAAAGTGGCGAAGGCGACCGGTTCGAGGTCGCGTTCGACGCCGTCGATCACGGCGTGGAGGTGCTTCGGGTCGATGCCGAAGGTTCGCACGGCATGGACGAGCGCGGGGTGGATCGGGTGCGCGGGGGAATCCGCGAGTGCGGCGTCGAGCGCTTCGCGCCAGTTCTTCAGTCGCAGCCGCTTGGCGTTGGTTTCGCCCGGTTCGTCGGAGAGATCATCGGTGAGGCGCAGGAACGCGTAGAGGGCGTCCATGGCCCGGCGGCCGGACGTCGGGAGCAGGCGGAAGGCGAGCGGAAAATTGCTCCCGGACCGACGGACGATCTGGCGGCAGGCCGCGTAGGAGGCGTCGGTCGGATTCAAGCGGGCCTCACGGGATCGTCACGCGCACGGGCTGGCCGATACGGAGGGATGGCTTGCCGGGCGGGGCGGGGTCGACGACGCGGATGCTGACTTCGAGGACGTTCGTCGCCTTGCCGTTGAGCAGGTCCACGCCGCCGAGTTTGGGCAGGAAGGCGGTGCCGACCTGTTCGACGACGCCCTCGTAGGTGAGGCCGGGGGAAGTGTCGTCGGAGATGACAACCTTGGCGCCTTCCTTGTCGCGGATCTTGTGGGCGAACTCCGGTACGATCTCGGCCTTGATGTATCGGGTTCCGTCGGGGATGAGCCAGAACATCGGCGTGCGGGACTGGGGATACATGACCTGGCCGGGGGCGACGGCGACGCGTTCGATGATGCCGCCAATCTCGGCCCGCAGTTCGCAGAGCGCGATCGCGTGCTTGGCCTTCTCGACGTCCGCCTGCGCCATTTGGGATTGGAACGTGGCGGCCTCGATGGACGCGGCGAGCGGTTCCTTCTCGGCCAGCGACACATCGAACTGCCGTTCCTTCACCTGGTTCTCGGCGGCGTCGAGCAGCGCTTCCGCTTTCAGGAACTCCGGTTCCTCCCGGATTGCCTTTTCGATGTTCGCCATGCCGCCGAGCTGGCGGAGCTGGAAATCGAGTTTCTTGCGAACGGCGTCGAGCATCTCCTTGGCCTTGTCGCGCGCCTGCTCGGCGTTCTTCACGCCGAGTTTGGCCTTCTCGATCAGCACCTTCTGTTGTTCTTGCTTGCCGAGCGCGAGCTGATGCTGGCGGAGCGCCGCCTGGACGGCGGCTTCCGCTTTCGTCAGATCCGCCTTGTATTGCCAATCGTCGAACTTGACGAGAATGTCGCCCTTTTTGACGGCCTGGCCGTTCTTCACCATCACGGTGACGACGCGGCCGGCGGCAAGGTGAACGGGCAGGAGGAAGGGCATCGGCTCGCTTTCGGCGGTCACGTTCCCCTTGGCGACGAGGCCGTCGACCGCCTTGGGCGCGCCACCGCCGCCCGGCTGCGGGTTCCCCGCGCCGTTGTTCAGGTTGCGAGCGCCGATCAGGGTGGCGAGGAGAACACAGATTCCAAGCGTGTAGGGGATGATTTTCAGACGGTTCATGATTCGGCTCCTCACACGCCGCCCGCGGAGCCGGCGGCCACGAGGGGGACGTCCTGCTCTTCGAGTCGGCCGTCGTCGAGGTGATAGTTCACGTCGACGTAGGGTACCATCCGTTGATCGTGCGACACAACCAGAATCGTGGCCCCGCGGCCGTGGGCGGCGTCCCGCAGCAGGCGGATCACCGATTGCCCGTTTTCCCAGTCGAGGGCGCTGGTTGGCTCGTCGGCGAACAGAAACATCGGATTTTTGGCGAGCGCCCGGCCGATCGCCACACGTTGCTTCTCCCCGCCGGACATCGCCGCCGGCTTCTTGTGCCGCTGGTTCAGCAGGCCAAGCCGATCGAGCATCTCATGCGCCTGCCGCTTGGCATCCCGCGACGCGAGGTTGTTCCCCCACTTCAAGACGATCTCGATCTGTTGACTCGCCGTCAGGGCGGGGAAGAGATTGTAGCCCTGAAAGATGAATCCCGTATGCCGCCGACGAAAATCTTCCCGCGCCCGATCCGGGAGGGACCAGACGTCGACGTAGGATGTCGTGCCCTCCGGGCGCGTCAGGACTTCCCCACCGTCGGGGCGCAGCAAGCCGGAGAGGATCGCCAGGAGCGTGGACTTGCCGGACCCGCTCGGCCCCATGAGTAGCGCGAGCTGGCCGGGGAACAGGTCGATGGATACCTCGCGGAGGGCCGCCCGCTGCGAGGCACCGTCGCCGAACATCTTCCGCAGGCGGACCCCCTTGAGGGAGGGGCCGCCGATCGTCGATCCCATTCGTCGAATCCCCGTGGCCGTCATCGCAGGAGCGACATCGGCTCGATATTGCGCACGCTCCGCAGCGCGAATAGCCCGGCGAGCAGCGCCATCCCCATGGTGACGACCGCCGTGCCGGCCAGCACTTCCCAGCGCAGTATGACTTGCGTGCCCGCCGCCCGCGCCCCGGCCGCCAGCAGTTGCACGACCGGATAGGCGAGCAGGATGCCGAACACCCCGATCCAGAACGCCTGTTGCAGCACGCTCACGTACACGCGCCAGCGCGGAATGCCGAGCGCGAACAGCGTGGCGTATTCCCGGGCGCTGGCGATCGTCGCGGAATAGAGCGTCTGCATTGTCACGACCGCGCCGACCAGAAGGCCGAGCAGCGCCGCGTAGCCGATGGCAATCCCCGCCTTCGTGCGGAAGAGCCAATACAACCGCGTACTCGTCGAGAATTCCTCCGCCGTGTGCACCGCCATGTCCGGGTAGTTCTCGCGCAGTTCCTTCGCCAGTTTCGCCGCCTGCTCCGGCGTCTCGCACCTCGCCAGTAGATATTTCGTGTGGTCCGGCGGCAGCAAGGCCCCCAGCAGTTCGCTCGCGGTATGGTGCGAACAGAGCACCCACGGCGCCGCCAGGCTCTTCAAGCCCTTCACCGTCCCCACCAACCGCACTTCTTTCCCGTTGATCTTCGCCGTCTGGTTGATCTCCGTGAGGCCGAGCCGTTTCATGTCGGAATCGTCCATGACGATCGCGAACGGTTCCGTCAGAGCGGTGCGAAGTTCCGGGGTCAGTACGTCGGCGCTACCGGCCACGCCGTAGTGGCCCAGCAGGAAGCAGAGGTCCGTCCCACCGTCCGGCTTCTGGAAGTTCGCGAAGTTCGCGATGTACGGCTCCGGCGGCGATACCCCGGCGTGTTCGCCGATCCGGCCGAGGTAGCTGATTGGAATCGGCTGGCCGAGGTCCACCGCCTCCACGCCTTTCGACCCGATCCAGACGTTCCGCAGGTCGGTGTGGTCCATCGGGATCGACGTGATCGTGAACAGCCCGAGGAGCAATCCGAATTGCAGCGCCATGAGCACGGCCGAGAACGCGACCGCCCCCACGCCCGCCGAATAGCGGGCCTTCTCGTGCCACAAAGTTTGAAGCGAGTAAGACATAAACCTCGATCACGTTCCTGGCGATCACGCGGACCCGATCGGAAAACTACTCTGCGATGCACTCGCCGGGCAACGGCGATTGGGTAATGTTTCGTTTAGAAACTCACACGAGGCAAGGAACACAAATCGCCGCTGATATACAAATGGTGCCACAATTGCGTGGCCGTCACGGCCGTGAGACCCATTTCCAGGCCGGTGCGGGCGAAGCCTTTCCGCATTGTCGCCAGCTTGGCCGATTCCCGCTGGACCGCATCGTAATCGAAATATCCGGTCTTCGACATCGATTCCCGGCTCATCACCTCACCGATCCAGCGATCCTTCGCGGTAGCGACGAAGCTGTCCATCGGCGCGCGGAACATGTGCTTCTTGCGCCATGCAACTTCCCCAGGTAGCCAGCGTTGCGCAACCTTCCGCTCGATGTACTTGTCCGTCAATCGCCGGAGCTTCCAGCGGGGGTGCAGCGCGGCGAGGAACGATAGCACATCTTCGTCGAGAAAGGGATAGCGGGCTTCGACGGAGGAGTGCATCGCGACGCGGTCCCCCTTGCTCGCCATCAGGTGGCCGGGGAGCATGACGCGGGCGCCGATCATCATCTGGCGGTTGAACGGATGCCAGCGGTGCAGGTCCTGCGGCAGTTCCAGGTCCTCGAAGGCGGAGTGGGCGAGCATCTTCTCGCGGAGATCGCCGGCGAAGAAGCGGATCTTGTTCAGACTCATCAGCCCGTAGCAGTCCAGCCAGCCGTTGTGCCCGCCGACGACTTCCTGCGAGCGACGGATCTGGTCCATCGGGAACATCGGCTGGCCCAAGAGGCGGGCGCCGAGCCGGCGTAGCCGCGTCGGCAGGTCGGGGATGAACCCGGTGTAACCGAGCACCTTGTGAATCTTGAACCACGAGTAACCGGCGATCCACTCGTCGGCCCCTTCGCCGGTGAGGGCGACCTTGTAGCCGTTCTCGTGGACCTTGCGCGCCAGGTGCATGAGTCCGAGACACGACGTATCGATGACGGGGCACTCGGCCGCCGCGATGAGCTCGGGATAGTCTTTGCGCAGTTCCTCCGGGCCGCACGGCACGACGATCGGCTCGCAGCCGAGCGCCTTCGCCACCTGCAATGCTTCGGATTCCTCGTTCAACCCTTCGGACTTCACGGAGATGGTGAACGTCGGGATCGGCCGGCCGAGCGCCTTGTTCGCCATCGCCACCACCAGCGACGAATCAACGCCGCCGCTGAGGTACGACACGACCGGCACGTCGGCGCGCAGCCGTCGCTGCACCGCCGTCAGAAGGACCTCCTCGAACGCGTCGACGGTCTTCGTCTCGTCGCGGCCGTAGTCCTCCTGGCCCCAGTCGGGATAGTTGACCTGCCAGTAGATGCGCTGTTTCGTGGCCTCGGCGACGGAGGTGTTGCCGAGTTTCAGGTGCAGGTAGCGGCCGGGGAGGAGCACCTGGATGCCGTCGAAGACGGTCATCGGCCCCGGCATCGCGAAGAAGGTGAAAATGTGGTTCAGCCCGCGCAGGTCGGGCTTCGCCGCAACGAGGCCGCTGGCGAGAATCGCCTTGATTTCCGACGCGAAGAGCAACCAGTCGGCACCGTCGTGCTTCACCGTGGTGAAGAAGAGCGGGCAGATGCCGGTGCGATCGCGGCCGAGGACGACTTCGTTCGTCTTCGAGTCCCAGACGCAGACGGCGTACTGGCCCTTCAGGTGGTCGAAGAGCTTCTCGCGGTGGTCTTCCCACAGGTGTGGGAGGATCTCGGTATCGGTGTGGGTGCGGAACTGATGGCCCTTCGATTCGAGGGCCTTGCGCTTTTCGGGATAGTCAAAGAACTCGCCGTTGAAGACCGTCCAGATCGATCCGTCTTCATTGCTGATCGGCTGTCGCCCGTCGGCGAGGCCGACGATGCTGAGTCGCGTGTTGGCGAGGTGGAGGCCGTCGCGGTCGAGGAAGCCGTCTTCATCGGGCCCCCGGTGGTAGATGGCCTTGGCCATGCGCGGCACGACGCCCCGCGGCGCCGGCCGCTTCCCCGACAAGTCAATCATGCCCGCGATGCCGCACATTCAGATTGTCCTTTTAAGAATGGCCCGCTGATAACGCTGACTTCGGCGCAGATGAAGATGATGAAGACACGGATTGATGCCTCGCCGTCTCGCATACTTTGCGTTTGATCTCGGGCTTTGGGCCGAAGTTGAGCAAGAGTCCGACTTCGATATCGGTCGCTCGTAGGTAGTTCAGCAGTTGGGCATGGTGTTCAGATGCCAGTTGTTCGACCGATTTCAATTCCACGATGACCGAATTCTCAACGAGAAAATCGGCATAGTATTCCCCGACCTCGATACCGTTATAGGCAACTTTGAGCTGCGCTTGCGCCACGGCGGTTAACCCGGTGCGAGCCAGTTCAATCGCCATCGAGTTCTGATAGACCTTTTCCAAGAAGCCCCATCCCAGTGCGTTGTACACCTTGTAGAAGGCGGCAATGATTCGATCGGTCACATCCGAATGACTGTAATTCGGGTCAATCATCGCCTTTCTCCTGAAAATCTCTTCGGATTTATCATCTACATCTGCGTCCGAAGGTCAGCGTCATCAGCGGGCCATTCTTCTATGAAACTTGAACACTTTCCGCTTCATGAACCAGCGCACGGCGCGCGGAAACATGCGTTTGCCGAACCAGACCCACCACGACACGAAGCCCACCGCCCGCTCGCGCGTGTTGCGCTCCAAACTGCGCACCAGCTCGTCGGCCACCTCGTCCGATGGCTGGGCGCCCTCGAAATCGAGGTACACCTTCCCCTCGTTCTTCAACAGGTGCCGATTCAGGTCGTCGCTGCGCACCAATCCCGGCAGTACCAGCAGCACGTCGATGCCGAAGCGGGCGAACTCGCCGCGCCAGGCTTCGGTCATGCCGACGAAGGCGTGCTTGCTGGCGCAGTGCTCGGCCAGACTGGGAATGCCGCATCGGCCGCAGAGGCTCGCAAGGTTCAGCACGGCCGCGGGATAGCCGGCGTCGGAACTTTTCGTCAGGTGGGGAACGCACAATCGAGTAAGTTCGACCGGGGCGAAAAAATTGATCTCCAGGATCTGGCGGTTGATCGCATCGGTACTGTCGGCGAACTCGCAGAAGCTGCAGACGCCGGCGCAGTTGAGGAGCAGGTCGAGGCCACCAAACCGGGCGACGACGTCCGCAACGAGTTTGGCACGGGCGTCGGCGTCGGTGAGGTCGCAGGGGAAGATCTCGACCTCGGCTCCCGCCAGTTCGGCCTTGAGCGATTCGAGGTCGTATCGGGACCGGGAGACCAAGGCGAGGCGCGCGCCGCGCTTCGCCAGCCGCTGGGCGACGCGCCGACCGATGCCGCGCGACGCGCCGGTGAGAAGGACGATCCGACCGCGCACATCCCGCCGCATCCCAATCCTCGCCAGATCACGAACATACATTTTATGGGAAATCAGCCAAGTTTCCCCGCCGTCGGACAATTCGGGTCGGCCGGAGGGCTTGGCGGGCGCGGGATGGAATCGTTCATTCGCGTTCCGGGATTTCAAATTGCATTCGGCACGGGCTTGCGGTTCCCTTTCTGCGACCGCACAATGGGCATTGTCACGAAAATGCCACGGACATGGCAGAGAACGCACCGGCCGGCGTCGAATATCCCGAAGACCCGGGGACCACGGCACATGACCCTTCGAACTCTCGCGTTGATGGCGCTCCTCGTCGCCATCCCCCCTGCGTTGGCACAGGACCGGCCGGAGAAGCGCGAGATCGGCCCCGACGAGATCAAGGCCCTCCAGCAGCAACTCGCCGCCATCGCCGCTCTGCAGGGGAAGACCCCGGAGGAACTGGCGCAGTTCATCAAGATGTTCGGCGATGGCAAGTTCGCCGACTTCCCCAAGCAGTTCCCGAACGGCATCCCGAACCTACCCAAGATCGGTCCGAACTTCCGTCCGCCGGCACCGCCGCCCCCTCCGCCGCCGATGTTCGACCCGAACGGGAACCCGGTGCCACCGCCGAACGTCGCGCCGCCGCGCCCGCCGGATAATCCGTTCGGCGCGAACGGCTTCGACCCCCGGAACAACCCGCCGCCGATCGACCCGAAGTTCAACGACCACCCCGGCATTGCGGAGATGGCCAAGTTCTGGGAGCAGAACTTCGGCCCGATCGATCGCACGCCCGCGGTACGCGATGCCCTCATCGAACTCTTCGAGATGTCCAAGGACGGCAAGCTCATGGGCGACGACTGGAAAGGCCTCTGGAACGACGTGAACATGAACGCCCAGGGGAACGACGGCTTTGCCGACTGGCTCAAGGACATGAACTTGAACGGCGGCAAGTGGGACATGCCCGATTGGGGCAAAGGCTGGGACTTCAACTGGAAGGGCGGCAACTGGGGTGGAGGGAACTGGGGCGGGGGCGGCAACTGGGGCGGAGGCAACTGGGGAGGTGGCAACTGGGGTGGCGGATGGGGCGGGGGCGGTTTCAGCGGCGCTGGCGGCGGTTCCTGGCTGCCCGTGATCCTGCTTGTCGCTTTCGCCGTCATCGGGCTAATCCTCTGGAAATTCTGGCCGATGATCCAGAACCGGGGCGGTTCCCCGGCCGCGCAGGCCGTGCGATCGCTCGGCCGCTGGCCCGTTGATCCGCGCACCATCGCCAGCCGTGAAGAACTCGTCCGTGCCTTCGAGTACCTTTCGATCCTGCTCTGCGGCGACGCCGCCCGCGTCTGGAACCACCTGACGATCGCCCGCGCCCTGCGCCGGCAGATCCCGGCGTCGGACCTCGTGGCGGACGAACTGGCAAAGCTCTACGAACTCGCCCGCTATACGCCGGCGAACGAAGCGATGTCCCCGGCGTCCCTGGCGGATGCGCGCCGCTGCCTCTGCCATCTGGCCGGGGTGAGCGCATGATGGGAATTCGGAATGCGGAATGCGGAATGCGGAATGGAAAACCCGTACTCGCGATGCTGATATTGCTGAGCATGTGTCTACCCTCGGCGGCGCAGGGGGTGCCGGCGGCGGGGACGGAGATCCTGCGCGGGTTGCTGAAGTTCCAAGGTTTCAAGCCGGTCGAGGCGCTCGGGCGCGACACGCGATCGACGCTCGTCGTCATCTTCGGCCGTCCGTTCCTCCCCAACAACACCGCTGCTCGCATGCCGCGCCACCTCGCCGACGGTGGCGGCCTGCTCGTCGTTTCCAACAACGCCGTTGAATTGCGCAACCTGCTCCCGCGCGTCGATGGTTTCCTACTGGGCGGCCGCATCACCGGGCTGACCGTCGAGAATCCGAATCGAGATGTCTGTTTTGGGGGCGACGCCCGATCGCCGTTGCCCGTCCTGACGCCGGCCGACCCGACGCTCTTCCGCCTCGCCAAGCGCGGCGCGCCGGCCGTGCTCGCCACGCGCGAACCCAGCACGGTCACGGTCTTGCCGAACGCCTATCTCGGCGTCGAGCTGGCGCACTTCCCGCCCGGCACCCGCTACGTCGGCGGCCAGGTGGTCGGCAACAAGACGCCGCTCGCCGTCATGTCCGATCTCGGCGCGCCCGGAACCGCAATGGTGTATGCCGACCGGGCGATGTTCGAGAACGAGTTCATGGTCGCCGCCGACGCGAACGGGAACCGGACCGACAACTTCCTCTACTCGTTCCTCGTCACGCGCTACCTCGCCGGGCGCATGAAGGACAACGGCGCCCCGCTGGAATGCCTGTTCATCGAGGACGGCCTCGTGAACACCGACTTCGACCGCGTCGGCTTCGTCGAGCGCCCGGAGATGCAACTGCCGCCCGGCGCGATCCCGCCGCTGCCGCCGCTGCCCGTGCTGCTGGACTTCGCGCTGGACAAGGGGAACGAGATTCTCGACAAGGTCGAGGAAAAGGACATCCCGAACGCCTTCCAGCAGCGCGACACGAGCAACCGGTTCCAGGACGCCGTCCTGACGACGCTCGCCGTCGTGCTGGCGGTGGTGCTCGTGCGCTACGCGCTGTCGCGGGGATGGAGTGCCCGACACTCGGCCGCGCTCGCCCCCCGCGTGCGCATCGACCCCGATCGCGGCGGCTTCATTCCCGAACGCCGCTATTCCATCCTCGAATCGGGCAACCTGTACGAACCGATGCGGGACCACCTGCGGCTGCTCTTCGACCAGTGGGGCGCGCCCGGCGACCTCGCCGACGGCCTGCCGCCCGTCGCCGCGGACCGCCCCACCCGACCCATCCGCCGCATCGGTGCCGACCTCTTCCGACTTTGGACCATCGCGTACGGACCCGACCGCGTCCCTGTCTCCCCGGACGACCTGGAGGAACTCGAAGATATGATTTCGGAACTGTCGAAGGCGCACGAATTCGGCGTCTGGCGATTCGCCGGAGGGACGGCATGAGCGTGGCCCCCGCCATCCCCACCATCCCGGACGAGAACACCGCCCCGGCGAAGGAGCTGGCCACGATGGCCGGGGAGCTTCGCCGCAAGGTATCGGCCGAAGTGTCGAAGGTCGTCGTCGGCGCCGAGCCGGTCGTCGAGAGCCTCCTGATCGCGCTGCTCGCCGGCGGGCACGTCCTGCTCGAAGGCGTCCCCGGAGTCGCCAAGACGACGCTCTCGAAGGTCTTCGCGAAGCTGCTGGGCTGCCAGTACCAGCGCATCCAGTTCACGCCCGACCTGCTGCCGTCGGACGTGACCGGGACCTCGATCTACGACCGGAACGCGAACGACTTCGTCCTCCGCAAGGGTCCGATTTTCACCCAGGTGCTGCTGGCGGACGAAATCAACCGCGCCCCGGCCAAGACGCAGTCGGCGCTGCTGGAGGCGATGCAGGAATACCAGGTGACGGTGGACGGACAGACGATCCCGCTGACGAAGCCTTTCATGGTGATGGCGACGCAGAACCCGATCGAGCAGGAAGGCGTGTACCGGCTTCCCGAGGCGCAACTGGACCGCTTCCTCGTGCGCGTCGAGATGGGCTATCCCGGCTTCGAGCACGAAGTGAACCTCTTGAAACTGCACAACAAGCCGGTGGCGGACGTCGGCACGGTGTTCGACCCGGAGCTGATCCTGAGCCTGCAGGCGAAGCTGCCGTACGTGTTCGGCGGGGATGCACTGTACGAGTACATCGTGCGGCTGGCGGAGGAATCGCGGCGGCACCCGGACGTGTCGCTGGGTGCCAGCCCGCGGGCGGCGTTGAGCCTCATGCGCTGCGCCCGGGCGCGGGCGGCGCTGCTGGGGAATCATTACTTCACGCACGCGGACGTGCAAGCTGTGGCGCTGCCGGTGCTGGGGCACCGGTTGATCCTGCGCCCGGAAGCCGAGATCGAAGGCCGCGACGTGGCCGACGTGCTGAAGGACATTCTCGGCGCCGTCGAGGTGTTGTCGACGGTACGGTAAATCGCGTTGATGATAACGGTTGAGGCGTGGATACGGTTGAGGCGTGGACACGGGTTGGTTCGAGAAGTTGTTGGTTCTTTGCCCCGAAGGGGCAGCGGAGTGTAGCCACGGGTGGAGCGTAGCGGAACCCGTGGTGACCGCGTCAGTATCGATCGCCCCGGAGGGGCGAAGGAACCGATTGAGTTCCACTGCCCCTTCGGGGCAGATCGGTACCGAAACGTTTTCCGACTCCACGGGTTGCGCTTCGCTCCACCCGTGGCTACAACCCGCGGCCCCATCCGGGGTCGAAGAATTGGAACCAAACAAGCGATCTCGTCCCCAAATATCAGGACAGAACCGGAAATAACCTTGCTGACCTCGCGCGGGTGGTGGACGATCGCGGTGGGGGTGGTGATGTGCCTGCTCGGCCTCACCAGCCTCGGCGACATCGCGCCCGCGATCCCGATCCTCGGCCTCACGATCGTCGCGTGGTTCCTGTTCGAGCTGACCCTCTTCGCGGCGCGCTTCCGCCGCACGCTGCCGAACATCGAGGTCTCGCGCGAGGTCCTGCAGGCCGGGCGCTCCGTTGCGACGGCGTGGGCGAAATCGGCTTGCACCATCCGCGTGACCGTGACAAACCAAGGCCCGTGGAACTGGCCGCTCGTCTTCCTCCGGGACCGCGTGCCGGAGGGGCGCAAGGTCCGCGGCGGCGACCCGAAGCTCGCGTGCGAACTGCGCCCCGGCGAACCGGTCGTCATCGAATACGAACTGCGTTCGAATTCCGCCGGGCTGTTCCGCTTCGAAGGGGTCGAGATTCGCGTGAGCGACCTCGGCGGCCTGTTCTACCGCCGCGTGTTCCTGCGCGCCCCGCTGGACATCCTCATCCTGCCGCCGCTGACCGACGACGAGGGGAAGCAGCGCGCGGATAAGCGCTTCAACTCGCTTCCGCCGCCGGGGCTGCACCGGCTGCGCCGGCCGGGCGGCGGCAGCGAACTGCTCGACCTGCGCGACTACCGCCCCGGCGACCCGCCGAAGATGATCGCGTGGAAGGCGTCCGCGCGCAAGGACAAGCTCATTACGAAGGAGTACGAGAGCGACGTACCGGTGCGGACGATGCTCTTCCTGGATCAATCGGAATCGGTGCGGATCGGCCCGGCGGGCGAGACGCCGATCGGCATGCTCGCGGAGACGGCGTCGGGGATCGCGCAGGCCGCCGCCGCGACGCGCGACCTCGTGGGGCTTACGCGTTTCGACGAGGAGAAATCCGACGTGCTGACGCCGGCACGGACGAAGGTGCACACGATCCGATTGCTGGGGAAGCTTGCCGAGGCCGCGGCCAAGATGCCGAACCCCGGCCCGCGTGAGGTTGAGGAACTCCAGGACGCCGCCTACCCGCTCGCGCAGGAGATGTACCCGGAGCTGTTCGATTCGGAAACGAACTCCCGGCCGTGGGGGATGTACTGGCTGCCGCTCATGGACACGCGCTGGGGCTGGATCTTCGCGGCCCCGGTCTTCATCTGGATGGCGCTCATCTACTTCCAGTTCTTCTGGGTGGTGAACTTCACGTTCAACGTTGTGCGGATCGTGCGGCCTCGCACCGGCAACATCTGGCTGGACGTGCCGCTGTTCTTTCTCACCGTCTGGATGGTCTTCTTCCTGCCGTTCACGGTGTTCCTGCTGGTCTGGTTCTTCCACGGTATCCGCGGATTCTTCCCCGGCCGCGCGCGGCGCCTGCGCCGGCGCAAGCAACTCGCGGCGATCTTCGTCGCGCTCGATCGCGATTCCCCCGGCCGGATCGAACGCTATCTGAAGGACGACGACGCGCTCGCCGAAAGGATCGGCCGTTTCCTCGCGGATCATCATGTGCGGATCCCGCCGAAGCTCTACGACCGCGAGGGCCGTTACCGCTACCGGTGCGAGTCGAAGGCGATCGTGCTGGCGAACGCGATCGTGTCGTCGGTGGCGCGGGCGCGGGACAACGAGTTGTACGTGATCCTCGCGGACCTGGCGGACCTTGGGGATTCGATCGCGCCGCTGATGAAGGCGGTGCGGGCGGCGCGCAGCCGGCACCACCACGTGATGGTGATCGTGCCGTGGCCGGTCGACGTGCCCCCGCCGGAGGCGGCCAAGGCGAACGGTCGCCCGGTGGCGGAGCCGGCGTGGCGCGGCAATCAACCGGGGCGATTCATCCACCTCGCGCTAACGCGCGGCTATCAGCAGCGCTTCGAGAAGTTGCGGAACGAACTGGCGCGCATCGGCGCCGTCTGCGTGCGCGCGCAGGTTGACGATCCGATCCGCCTCGTGCTCGACCGGATCGACCGCATCCGCGGGATGAGGGCCCGCCGGTGAGCGACAAGAAGGAAAACCTGAGGACCTACATCGAGCGCCTGCTGGACGAGCGGGTGCGGAGCTACGTCGTCGTAGTCGCGGCGGCGCTGCTGGTGATCTTCGTGTCGGGGCTGATCGGCGGTTCGCTGTACGCGGGTCTGATTCCGGCGCTCGCCGGCTTCATCGGGCTGGCACTGCGCTGGCCGGTGATGCCGATGGTGTGCGTCGGCGCCACGGCGTGGTTCCAGGCGCTGCCCTTCGGCGTGCCGGTGTACGCTCCGCCCCGCATCGATCCGCGTTTCACGCACTTCCGCATCCAGGATTTGCTGCTGGTGGCAGCCACGATGGTGTATCTGATCGCCCAATACCGGCTCTTTGCCCTGACGCACCGCGCCGTACCGGACGACCGCTTGGTGAAGGTTCGCCGTGCGGACGCCGGACCGCCGGAACTGCGCGACGCGGACGATGTGGAGGAGCGGGAGATTCCGCAGTTGCTCGTCATCGCCGCGGCGGTCCTGATCGCCGGGCAGTTCCTCTGGTTGATCCTCAGCGAGACGGTGCTGGACTTCCGCATCCTGCCGCCGTTCCGCTTGCGCGAGGGGGATTTCCGCCGCGAGTGGACGTATGTCAGCCGAGAAATCCTCTTCGGGTTGGGTCTGGGCTTCGCGCTCTTTTTCGGCCGGCTGGCGTTTTGGCTCTGGAAGCTGAAGGCGATGAACCGCGACGAGGCGCAGCTCGCGCTCGCCGATACGGGTTGGGTCGAGATGCGGCGCGAGGCGGCGCGGCTGGAGACGTGGCGGATCTACGGGAAGCAGCGCGGCTTGCCCGCGCCGCCGGTCGTTCGGAAGAAGCGGCCGAAGCCGTCGGAGCCGTGGCTGCTCGCCGCCGTCGGGCGGGCGTGCCTGACGCTGTTCGTCGCCGTGTTCATCGCGCTCGTGCTGGTCTGCGGCGGGTCGTACATCATTTTCGGATTGATCCGGTGAGGGGTTCGCCATGAATGTCTGGGTTCGCGAAGTCGCCGGCTGGGCGCTGGTGCTGCTGGGGTTGATCCTCTTCGGGGAAGCGTGCTTGTTCGTGATCAACAAGCGGATCTTCTCGGCGGGTCCGTTCCTGTTCGCGGGGTTCGTGGTGTTTCGGGGCGGGCTGCACCTGGTGAAGGTGGCGACGGCGGCGCGGGCCTGCCGGGACGCGACGCCGGCCCCCGCGCCGCGCGCGGTGGCGCGACCGGTGCGCGGTCGCTCGTACACGCCGGGCACGCCTCGCGGCAACGTGGAACCCGGCCCCGTCGCGCGGACCTGACCGATTTTGATCGGTGTCCGCACCCCCTTCGGTCCGATAACCTAACCTCAGACCTGCCCCGCCAACCTCTCGCCGAGACCGACATGACCGACAGCGAATACAAGCCGGGCCTCGAAGACGTGCCGGCCGCCAAATCGGCCATCAGCTTCATCGACGGGAAACGTGCACAGCTGGAATACCGCGGCGTTCCCGTGGAAATCCTTGCACGCGAGAGCTGTTTCGAAGAGACGGCGTGGCTGTTGCTCAAGGGCGAGTTGCCCACGCAGAAGGAACTGGCGGATTTCGATGCCGACCTGCGCGAGCGCCGGAGCATCCACTTCCGGCTCAAGGACCTGATCAAGTGCCTGCCGGCGACCGGCCACCCGATGGAAGCGCTGCAAGCAACCACCGCGGCATTGGGGATGTTCCACCCCCACCGCCAGGTAACCTGCGCCACGAAGAACTGGGACGCCGCGTGCCGCATTCTGGCGGGACTGCCGACCGTCGTCGCCGCCTTCGCCCGGACCCGTCGCGGCGAGGAGCCGATCGACCCGCGCCCGGACCTCGACCACGCCGCGAACTTCTACTACATGCTCTTCGGCAAGGAGCCGTCGGCCGCCACGCGCAAGGTGCTCGATGCCTGCCTGATCCTGCACGCCGAGCACGAGATGAACGCCAGCACGTTCACCGCGCGCGTCACCGCGTCCACGCTCGCCTCGCCGTACCAGACGATCGCAGCCGCGGTCGGTTCCCTCTCCGGGCCGCTCCACGGCGGCGCCAACGAGGAAGTCCTGTTGATGCTGGAGAAGATCGGGGCGAAGGAAAACGTGCAATCCTGGCTCGATGAGAAGCTGGCGAATGACCCGAAGTTCAAGGTGATGGGCCTCGGCCACCGCGTCTACAAGGTGAAGGACCCGCGCGCCACAGTGCTGCAGGAACTGGCCGAGCACATGTTTGCGGAGTCGGCGCGCCCCAAGAACTACGAGATCGCGCTGGAACTGGAACGGATCACCGCCGGAATCTACGGTGCGAAGGGCGTGTATCCCAACGTCGACTTCTACTCCGGCGTGGTGTATCAAAGCCTCGGCATCCCGACGGACGTCTTCACGCCGATCTTCGCCATCGCCCGCGTCGCCGGTTGGCTGGCGCACTGGCTGGAGCAACTCAACGGTAACCGGATCTTCCGCCCGGCCCAGATCTTCGTCGGCAAGGCCGACGCCGCGTACATTCCGCTTGCGAAGCGGCCGTGATCATTCGAAGAACCGCTTCACCGGCACCGCGAACCCCGGCAGCACGTCGGGGAGTTCGAGGATGTCGCCGTTGTGGAACCGTTGGGGGAGCTCATCGGACCGAAAGACGCCGACGCTGGCGGATTCGGGTTCGACGATCAGAACGACCTTCACGCCCGCAGCGAGATACTCATCCGCTTTCAAAGTCATTTCGCGTATGGTGTTGAACGGCGAGCGGACCTCCACGACCAGCTCGAGTGGTGGCGCGTAAGCTCCCTTCGGGGTCGGTACGTCGGCCGGCATGGTCTGATAGCTGATGTAAAGCACATCCGGACCGCGAACGCGGTCGGCTCCCAAACGGACGAAGGAATCGTTTGTAAATAAGCGTCCGAGACGGTTGGATTTGACGTGATTGCCGAGAATGATCGCGACATTCGCGCACACTTCGCCGTGTTCGAGTCCGGGCATGGGCAGCCTCACGATTTGGCCGTCGATCAGTTCGATCCCCGATTCGTCGCCGTGCAGGCGAAGAAACTCGTCGGCGGTCATGGGTCCAATCGGAGGCGGTAGCGTGGCCGTACTCATGCGATCTCCTTTCCCGCAGCCTAACCCGTTGCCGTCGTTTTGAAAAGTGGATTCGCGGCGGGTGGATCGCTCTATAAAACGGAACTACCCTGAATTCCCAGCGACTGAAAGCCACCATGCTCGACGCGAACTTCATCCGGGACAACCTCGACGCCGTGAAGGCGAACTGCGCGAACCGCAACGTCCGCGCCGACGTGGACGCCGTCGTGCGGCTCGACTCGGAACGCAAGCAGGTCCAGCGCCAGGCCGACGAAACTAAAGCGAAGCAGAACGAACTCTCCAAGTCCTTCCAGAAAGCCAAGCCGGAGGAGCGCGCCGCACTGAAAGACGAGAGCACGAAGCTCAAGGAACAGGCGGCCGGGTTCGATGCGAAGCTGAAGGAGATCGAGGACGCGCTGCGGGCCGCGATCCTGCCGATCCCGAACATGACGCACCCGTCCGCACCGGTCGGCACCGACGCCGCGGCGAACGTCGTCGTCGCCAAGTTCGGCGAGCCGACGCAGTTCGACTTCAAGCCGAAGGACCACATCCAACTGGTCGAATCGCTGCAACTCGCCGACTTCGAAGCCGGCGTGAAGGTGGCCGGACAGAAGTTCTATTTCCTCAAGAACGAGGGCGTGCTGCTGGAACTGGCGCTTGTGCAGTACGCGATCCAGAAGCTCGTGGCGAAGGGATTCACTCCCATCCTCACGCCGGACCTCGCGAAGGTGGATGTCCTCGAAGGCATCGGCTTCTCGCCCCGCGACAACGCCGAGACGCGCCAGGTCTACACGATCGCCGATTCGGACCTCTGCCTCATCGCCACGGCCGAGATCACGCTCGGTGGCATGCACCGCGACGAAATCCTCGACGAAGCGAAGCTGCCGATGAAGTACGTCGGTCTCTCGCACTGCTTCCGAACGGAAGCCGGCGCCGCCGGACGCGACACCCGCGGCCTCTACCGCGTCCACCAGTTCACGAAGGTCGAGATGTTCGCGTTCTGCTCGCCGGAGCAAAGCGATGCCATCCACGAGGAAATCCGCCTCATCGAGCAGGAGATCTTCCAGGGCCTCGGCCTGCCGTTCCACGTCATCGACACCTGCACCGGCGATCTCGGCGGCCCGGCGTACCGCAAGTACGACCTCGAAGCCTGGATGCCCGGCCGGGGAACCGGCGGCGAGTACGGCGAAGTGACGAGTACGTCGAACTGCACCGACTACCAATCGCGTCGACTCAACATTCGCTACCGGCCGACAGGACAGAAGGGTACGAAGTTCGTCCATACGCTCAACGGCACCGCCGTCGCGTGCACCCGGGCGCTCATCGCGATCCTGGAGAACTACCAGCAGGCCGACGGCAGCGTCGTCGTGCCGGAAGCGTTGCGCTCGTGGGTGGGCAAGGACCGGATTGAGCCGCGGACGAAGTAAATTTCCAGCGATTCATTCTGGCACGATTTCGCCGCCGGCGCGCGTGGCGAGGATGCCAAGGGTGCGGAACGGCATGCTCTCGTTGAGGAATCGGACCGAGCCGTCCGCCATCACCACGTTCGCCCCGCCCGGGTGCAGCGAGAACAGCCCGTAGCCCCATTCGTTCGATCCGTTGATCTTCATCGGCGTAGGCGGCAGCGCCGTCAGTTGGCCGGTGCACCAAAGGACAAGCTGGCCGATCTCGTATGGATTGTCGTTGGTGGCCCAGGCACCGCCGCGGGCGCGGGCGCAGTCGGGGAGCGTGTTGTTCGCGTTCGCCCGCGCCACGAGCTTGCCCAGCCGGTACACGTCTTCGCGACCGGCATTCTCGCCGACGAGCATCGTGTTCGAGAGGCCGTCGAGCACATTCGCGATCCGGTTCGAGGGGCGCGGTGCCGTCGCGGCGTTCCAACCGACCATGACCCCGGTGCGATCGCCCAGCAATTGATCGGTGCCCGACAGCCCCACGTTCGTGTTGAACGCGGCCGCGATCCCCTCGACGGCGTAATAGTCGGTCACGGCTCCAACCTTGTTCGGCGGCGTCGTCTCGTACTTGTCCTGGACCCGCTCCGGGTTTGGCGTGGACGGGCACTGGAGGACCTTCATGTGCGTTCGCGACAGGGTGCCGTTGATGCTGGACCCGGCCACGTCCACCCACCAGTTCTCGTTCAGGTTGTATTGGGCGAGCAGGTTCCCCTGATCGACGTAGGGCAGGGCGTCGGGCACCCAACTCCTCTGCGCGGCCTCGGCGATCGCCGTGTTCTTGAATCCCCGCTTGGACATCGGGAACTCGCCCCGGGCGCTTTCGTAATTGTGCAGCGAGAGGCCGATCTGCTTGAGATTGTTCTGACAGCTCATCCTCGCCGCAGCCTCGCGGACCTTCTGCACGGCCGGCAGGAGTAAGCCGATGAGAATCGCAATGATGGCGATGACGACCAGCAATTCAATGAGTGTGAAACCGGTCCGGCGGCGGAGCATGGCGGTTACCTGGAAAGACGGGGAACGTTCTTCCATAGGCAAACCGCGCGCCAATGGGAAAACCACTTTTTTGCCCGTACGATCGCGTCCGCCTTCGACGGCCTGTCCACGGAATGACCGGCCGCGATCAATCCGTGGCCGCGCCGGGCACGAAGCGCTTCGGAATCTCCGCCCCGGCGACGTACGCCAGCTTGCCGAGCTTGCACATCTGATAGACGTTGATGCGGAAGTCCGGGCAGGTGCTCACGAGGCAATACGCGTCCGTTGGCGTAAAGCCATGCTCGGTGATGAGCCAGTCCATCAGGTTGAACGTGGCCGTTTCGACCGCGACCTCGAGCGGCCGGTCGGCGTGCAAGGCGATCAGCGCGTCCGGCTTCTCGATCCGCAGGTACGGCATCCGCTTCTGCTTCAACAATTCCAGCCGCAGGCGCACGGTCGATTTCGTCTCGGCGGCCGTGCCGGTGAACTCGGTATCCCCCTGGCTGGCATGGACGTCGCCGAGGTAGAACAGCGCCCCGGCGTGCGCGACCGGCAGGTAAATCTTGTTTCCGACCGCCATGTCGCGGGCGTCGAGGTTGCCGCCCCACGCGCCCTGCCCGTCCAGGCTCGTCACGACTTCCCGATCCGGGCAGACGCCGAGCGTGCCGACGAACGGCGTGATCGGCCACGAGATGCGGTCGTTGAACTTCAGCGTGCCGTCGCGCGTCGTGCCGCTCGGCCCCTTCGTGTGATGGAAGATCTTCGTCGTGTAGTCGGCCGACAGCTCCGGCCAGCGAGTCGAGGAGCCGAGCGGACCGCGATTCGGGCCGATCGCGATCCACGAATATTCGTCGACCACGATCTCTTCGAGGTGCACGACGAGACAGTCCCCTTTTTCGGCCCCCTCCACGAACACCGGTCCGCCGATCGGGTTCACCAGCGGCGGGGAGCGGTCGAACCCCGGCCGCTTCCCCGGGATCGCCTTGTCCTCCGGCGTGCGGAAGTAGCCACGGCTGGCGTCGTACGTTTCGATCTCGAACGATTCGCCCGGCTTCACGCGCAGGAGCGGTTCGTCGCGCCAGTCGAAGGCGTACCGGGTGGCTTGCTCGCGGAGGATGCGCTGCACGGGGAAGGCTCCGGGGGATGGGCGTCATCTTACGGGATGTCGTCGAGCGAGCGGAACATCACGAGGAGATCGACGAAGCCGAGCCGGCGGTGGTGGAACGCGCCGGGGAGCGTGCCGACGATCTGGAAGCCGAGGCCGGTCCAAAGCCGCACGGCCGGTTCGTTCGTGGCGACGACGGCGTTGAACTGCATGGCACGATAGCCGCGGCGTTTCGCCTCGCGCAGCGAGTGCTCGCCCAACGCACGACCGATCCCTAGCCGTCGAGCAGTCGGTGCCACGGTGTATGCCGCGTTCGCGACGTGCGCGCCGAGACCGGGCTGGTTCGGCTTCACGACATACGCGCCAAGGATCTGCCCGTCGTGCTCGGTGAGGAAGGAAAAAGGAGCCGGGCTGGAACCAGTAGGCGAGGGCGTCGTCGCGCGTCGTCTCGGGCGCGAAGACGAACGCGTCCCCGCCGGCGATGGCCGCTTGAAAGAGCGACCAGATCGCATCGGCATCCGACGGCGCGGCGGGGCGAAGCAAGTCGTTTGATTCGGCGGGTTTTATCATGAGAATATCTTTTTGAGAAATTTGTACTTTTGCATTGACAACATTATGTCGCGAGGACGACAATGCTGAAGTGTGGTTTTGCACTTCACACCTCTCCTGCGGAGAACAACATGTTCGCCACGCCACGCCACGCCACGCCACGCCACGCCACGCCACGCCACGCCACGCCACGCCACGCCACGCCACGCCACGCCACGCCACGCCACGCCACGTCACGCCACGTCACGCCACGCTTGAAGTGTCACTAACGAAATCAATCATTGCAATCGCGGCAATCGCACTCTTCTTTACGTCCAATTCGATCGCTCATGCGCAAGTTGCGATCAGTGCGAACGCACCAGTAACGCAATTAGTCGCACCACCACCACCTCAGCCAAGCTACCACGAATGGAAGGGGACTGGAAGCGTCACCAACTTGCCAAATGGAACGGTTCAGGTTACTGTCACGGTCACTTTCCAGAAACAGACAGGCGGACAAGGAGCCTGGTCCGACGTGGCTGGCGTCGTTCAGACCGGTGGCCCTACGAATAATACGTACAACTACGACACGGGGTTTCATACATTTACACCCGCGCCGGCGTCTGGCGACAAATACCGAATTTATGTCACCTGCAGTTATGTTGTTGGTATGGGGCCAACAACACAAGGTCCAACCACGACGTCTTCGACGATCACGCCAATACCGTAATGAATTAGGATTATCTGCATCGATAACAAGTCGCGAAATATACTGTGTCCAATCTGTATCGGGCAATGGCGACTCGCTTGCAAATGGAGGATATCATGAGTCCAATGAGTCAGGCCCGAAATGGGTTCACTTTGCTAGAATTGCTTGTTGCGATCGCAATCTTCGCTGTTCTGCTTGGGATCCTGCTTCCAGCGGTTCAATCGGTTCGTGATGATGCCGCACGTATGCAAAGCATTAATAACCTGAGACAAATGATAATCGGAACGCATCAATATGCTAGCGAGCATGATGGCACGATAAAGAATGTTGCTAATTCAACAGAATACGCCAGGCCATCTGGGTTCTTCAAGAATCATTCAATATTTGTCGTTATCGCGCCCTATGCATACGATCCCAACGTTTGGAAACGAAAATCGGATTCCACGGACCCGCTGGACACGGTGTCCCCCACGATTCCTATTTATCTCAGTCCTGGTGATCCTTCGATCAACTTTGATCCACGATTGAGTTTCGTACGGGCGAAGTGCAGCTATGCTGTGAATCTGACCGCGATGGATGGGTATTTGTCGATGAGCGCATCGCTGCGCGACGGTTTGAGCAATACGATTGCGTTCGCCGAGAAGCATTTTGCCTCTGCCGATCCAGCGTCTACGGGCGCACAGACATACGGTACTTACGATGCAGTATTCGGCCCACTTCATCAGGATGAGGTGTATGGTCGGCGATGTGCTAGTTTCGCTGATAAACGATGGGGTGACGTGTTGCCCGTGATTGGAGCGGATGGCAAGTCCACCGTCCCGTCAATTCCAGGAAAAACGTTCCAATACCGGCCGCGAGTTCCCGAAGTGGATCCGCACATTGTTCAGACACAGTTCAGGGCGGGGCTTCCCGTCGCTATGTATGATGGGAGTTGTCGGACGGTATCAAGAACAATTCATGAGGTCGTTTTCTGGTCCATGGTGACACCGTCTGGTGGTGAATCGGTTCGAGAATGACTTACGAAAGCACCAGCAACCCCACGAGGACGACGGCGGCGCCGGCGCCGAGGCCGAGCCAGAGCGTGAGGTAGCCCTTCGTCCACTGATCGAGGCGGAGGAAGCCGTAGAGCGCCGCCACGAGCGCGAACGCCAGCGCCGCGACGCGGAAGGCGTCCGTCACGCGTTCGGCCGAGCGTAGCTTCTGCACGTGATCCTCGCTCAGTTCGAGGTCGATCTCCACCCAGCGCACGTTCGCGTTGAGGTTGTTCGCCCGGATGGCCGACTTCTCCTCCTCGGACGGCAGGATCTCGCGAGGTTCCCCCTTCAGGTAGTTCGTGCGCATCGTGACCATCGACGGACGCGTGTGGATCGGCGGATCGAGTTGTTCCAGTTGCTTCATCAACTCGATGCGCGCGACGTTCAGGGCGTCGGCGAGCGCCAGTTCCTTGGTCCGGTGCGGGTCCTTGCTGCGGATGCCGAGAAGGCGCACGGTCGGGGGCGCGGGCGATCCCTTGGCGGCGAATCGTTCGGCGGCGGCCGTTTCAAAGGCAATTTTGTCTTCGACCTTTTTCATGATGGCCGGGAGATTGCGCACCCCGGGGCCGTCGCCGTTTGGTCCGGCGACGATGACGATCGGGCCGGCGGGCGTCTCGGGCGGCGCGGGGGGTTCCGGCGACGGCGGCGGAGCGGGGGCCTCGCTCTTCTTCGCGGGCTTGGGCGGCCGGGGCTTCGATTCCCCCTGGCAGCCGGCGAGGCCGAACGCGAGTACCGCGACCAGGAGGCCGACCGCTTTCGTGAGTTTCATGGGTAACGACCTCAAACTAGAACCCTGTCCCCTGTTCCTGTCCCCTTCTTAGCGAGACCGCCAGCGCAGCTTCTTGGCCGGCGGGGGCGGCGGCGGCACCCACGGGCTGACCCACTGCGCCGCGACGGTGGCGAATACGAGCGGCAGGATGCCGTATTCGAGGTTGCCCGCCTGCCACGGCCAGAGGAACGACAGCACCCCGCCCCAGAACGCCGCGACGAACGGCGGGAAGAGGCTGAAGCGTTCCTTGCGGTCCTTGGCGACGGCGCGCCACCAGCGGGCGGCACCAAGGACGCACGCGAAGTAGAGGGCATAACCCGAGAGCACGGGCACCGATTTCGGCGGAATGTTCATCCAACCGAAAAGGTACGCGTTGGCGTTCGGGTTCTCTTCGGGGAATTCGTCGAAGGTCGGGCCGATCCAACCTTCGAGCCAGAACGCGAGCAGGCCGACGAGCGCGCCGAGACCGGCGAAGCGGAGCCGTCGGCCCCACGAATCGCTCGTCTTGAATTTCGCCCGACCGGCGCCGAGCAGGACCGCCCACGCCAGCGCCAGCGATACGAGGCTCATCTTGCCGATGGTGGCCCAGTCGCCGGTGCGCGTGACGGCCATCCAGGGCAGGATGCCGCAGGCGACGACGATCGGTGCCTGCAGCATGCCGCCGAGCAGTTCGACGAGTCGATCGCGGAACGATTCCGAGGTGGCGGATGGTGGATCGACGGCGACCGGCTTCGCAACCGGGATCGTCTTCAGAGGCACTACCGGGGGAACTGGCGGTGCGGGCGGCGCGATCGGCATCGCCTTCGGCACCTCCGCCGCCACCGGGATCGCCGCGGCCGCCGTCACCGTCGCGCCTACCGATGCCGGCAACGGCGGCGGCACTTCCGTCGCCACGTGCATCCTCGCCACCGGCGGCGCGGGCGCCACCGGCTCGCTCGGATAGGCCAGGTCCACCGCCTTCGCCATTTCCGTCATCGTCGCGAAGCGCTTCAGCGGGTTCTTGTCCAGCGCCTTGGCGATCACCGGGCGGAACGGCTCGGGCACCGCCGACAGGTCCGGCGATGCCGTCAGGTGCTTCATCAGGATTTCGCCGTCGCTCTCGCCGTCGAACGGCACCTTGCCGGTGAGCATCTCCTGGAGCATCACGCCGCAGGCGTAGATGTCGATCGACTTCGTGTAGTTGCCGCTCGAAATCTCCGGGGCCATGAAGTGGACGGTACCGACGGTGCGCGTCTGCTGCTTGTTGGTCTGGCTCATCGCCTTGCTGAGGCCGTAGTCGCCGACCTTGAGGCTGCCGTGTTCGAGGAAGATGTTCGCGGGCTTCAGGTCGCGGTGGACGACGCCGTGGTCGTGCAGGTAGGCCACGGCGCGGGCGAGGTTTTGGAACCACTCGACGGCGAGGTTGACGGGCAGACCGTTCGGGTGCCGGTCCAGTACCTGGGCCATGCTCTCGCCGAGGACGTACTCCATGACGAGCCATTTGTCGCCGTGGCTGTCTTCCTTGAGGTCGTAGATGTGGACGAGGTTCGGGTGCTTGAGGTTGAGGCAGTTGGCGACGCCGCGGAGTTCGATGTCGGAGCTGCCGCGCAGGAGCTTGAGGGCGACTTCCTTGCCGGAATCGCTGACGGCGAAGTAGACTTCGCCGAATCCGCCCTTGCCGACGCCGCGCTTGACGGTGTACCCCGCGAGGGGGCGTTCGCCCGATCGGTAGGTGAACCGCATGGATGGCCTCGGGAACGGAGTGATTTCGTTGTACTATTCGTGCGCTGCGCGGGGGGATTTGAACCAAACGGTGGAAAGTCGCGCACGGGCACTACTTCAGCCCCACACACACCAGCTTCGCTCCGTCCCGCGCGTACAGCCGGCCGTCGGCGAACGACGGGATCGCCCGCACTTTCTCGCCCAGGATCGTCGCGCGGCCGCGTTCCACGTACTTCTCCGCGTTCGCCTCGAAACCCACGAGTTCGCCCGACTCCGTCACGGCCAGGAACGCGCCGTCCACGCCGATGACGCCGGCGCAGCCGAAGCGCTCCCGGCTCCACTTCACGGCGCCCGTCTTCCACTCGATGCAGCGCAGCCGGCCGGTGTTGAAGTCCGCGCGGCCGTCGGTGCCGAAGAGGTGATCGCCGGACCGCACCGGCGTCGCGTACTGGCACGACAAGGACTTGTCGTTCGACCAGACTTCCTCGATCGACTTCCCGTCGCACTTCAGCAGGATCGCCCCGGTGCCGTAGGAGGACGTGAGGAAGATGTGCCCGTCCAGCACGATCGGCACGGACGCGTTCACGGACGCGTCGATGCGCGAGCGCCACGCCAGGTCGAAGAGCTTCGCGCCGGTATCGGCCGCGACGCCGAGCAGGCCGGCGCGCGTGAACGCCAGCACGACGCTCCGTTCGCCGAACTTCGCCACCACCGGCGACGAATAACTCGCCGCGTCGTCGCCGACCTTCCACGCTTCCTTCCCGCTCGCGAGGTCGAACGCCACGAGGCACGCCCCCTTGCCCCCCACGTTCACGATCACTTTTCCATCAACGATCACCGGCGAACTTGCCACGCCGAAGAAGCCCTTGTCGGCCCCATATTCCTTCAGCACGTTCCGATGCCAGCGCTTCGCTCCCGTGCGCAGTTCCACCACGTGCAGGTCGCCGTTCGCGCCCAGAATGCACACGCCGTCCGTCCCCACCGTCGGCGTGGCGCGCGGGCCGTCGTCGAAGCCGAAATCGTCCCGGTACTTCGCCGGGTATGCGAATTTCCAAACACGTTCCCCGCTGGCTGCGTCGAGCGCTTCCAGAATGTCCTCGTCGTCGACGCGATGGAACAGGAACGCCTTCCCGCCCGCCACCGGCACGCCGGCCCAGCCGTGGCCGATCGACTTCGACCACGCCACCGCCGGCGGCTTCGCGCTCCAGTCCCAGCGCAGTTTCGTCTCGGTCGAGCGGCCGTCGCGATTCGGGCCGAGGATCTGCGGCCAGTCGGCGGCCAGCAAGAGCGGCAAGGCGAGCGCGGCGAAGATTCTCGGCATGGCGGTGGCATCGGCGAGGGAAGGAAGTCGAAAACCCGGCGATTCGCTTATACTATGGGTAGATGATGCCGTTCGAGGCCGCCCCGTGATCGTCTACCGCGCCTACCGCAATACCGATCCGCCGGGCCTGGCCGACGTCTGGAACGAATCCGCCACCGCGCGCGGCGCCATTCCCATCCGCAACCCGGCGCTCCTCGAACGCTGGATGTTCAGCAAGCCGTACTTCGAAGCCAACTCCCTCATCGTCGCCGAAGACGTGGCCGACTCCGGCGAACGCAAGATTGTCGGCTTCTCGCTCGCCGCCTTCGCTCCGAACGAGGAGGAAACGCGGCTCGATCCGACCTGTGGCGTCATCTGCTGCGTACTGGTGCGGCCCAGCCACCGCAAGCAGGGCATCGGCCGCGAACTGCTGAAGCGTGCCGAGGCCTACCTCGCCGACGGCGGCGCCGTCCACATCGTCTTCGGTTCGCAGTGGCCCGTGAACCCGCACCTGTTCGGACTCTACGGCGGCAGCAATTCCCCCGGCATCCTCGAAAGCGACGCCGACGCCAAACCTTTCCTGGCGAAGTTCGGCTACACGCCGACGAACTCGGTGACGGTCTTCCAGCGGCAACTGGACCAGCCGATCCTCATGCTTGATACCCGCGTGCCGTTGCTCCGTCGCCGCTACGATGTGCAACTCCTCAAGACCGCCTCCATCGCCTCGTGGTGGCAGGAGTGCCTCTGGAATACGCTCGAACCGGCCGAGTTCCGCGTCATCGACAAGCTCACCGGCGTGCCGGCCGCCCGCGCCATCGCCTGGGAACTGGAAGGCTTCGGCTGGCGCTGGAACGCTCCGTCCGCCGGCATCATCGACGTGCAGGTCCGCCCCGACCTTCGCAAGCAGGGCCTCGCCAAGATGCTCGTCTTCCACATCCTGAAGTTCCTGCAGGACCAGTTCTTCGGCATCGTGGAACTGCAAGTGCGCTCCGACGATGAAGCCGCCGTGGGCCTCTGCAAAAGTCTCGGTTTCGAACAAGTCGACATTGGCCACGTGTACGGCAAAGGATCAAGCCAAGACTGAGCCGCCAACCTTTGTACCGTCCGACAACGCCGTTTCGATCATCACTTGCGTATTGCGGTGTAAGAGTCTCTTTTACTGGAACGGGCACGCCGAGCTCCCGTACGATGAGGTCGGCCTCCGTCTCGCCGTCGAATTTTTGAGGTTTTACTCCGCGTTCCGCACTCCGCGTTCCGCACTCCGCGTTCCGCACTCCGCGTTCCGCACTCCGCGTTCCGCACTCCGCGTTCCGCACTCGGACGCCTCGCGGCTAAACATACAATCATCCCGTTCCCTTTCTCTCCCGGAGCGCCATCGTGGAAGTCGTCGAATTTCGCGGCTGGAAGAACAACCTCAAGCTCGCCAACGGGCACGTCGAACTCGTCGTCACGCTCGACGTCGGGCCTCGCGTCATCGCGTACCGGCTGCCGGGCGGGTTCAACGTCATGAAGAACTACGACTCCATGATGGGCGGCACCGGCGAAGCCGAGTGGCAGATTCGCGGCGGACACCGATTCTGGCTCGCGCCCGAAGACCTCACCCGCACCTACTTCGCCGACAACCGGCCCGTGAAGTGGGAACAGACCGGCCCGCACTCCGCGAAGTTCATGCCGCCACCGGAGACCGAATACGGCGTGCAGAAGACGATGGAGCTGAAACTTGGCCCGACCGGCACGAAAGTCGAAGTGATCCTCACCGTCACGAACATCGGCAAGGAGCCGACCGATCTCGCGCCGTGGGGGCCGACCGTCATGGCCCCCGGCGGCGTCGAGGTGATCCCGCTGCCGGCGAAGTATGACCACCCCGGCCACCCGAAGCGCGCCAAGTCCCCGGCCGACTTCGCGCCGAACCAGGAACTGATCCTCTGGCCCTACTTCGACTTCGCCGACACCCGCTGGACCTTCGGCAAGAAGTACCTCTTCCTCCGCCAGGACGTGAACAAGGGGCCGACGAAGATCGGCCTCGCCCACCGCGAGGGTTGGGTCGGCTACGTCAACTCCGGCACGCTGTTCGTGAAGCGGTTCGACTACCGCGAGGGGGCCGTGTACCCCGACCGCGGCACGCGCTACCAGACCTTCAGCAACGAGGACATGCTCGAGATGGAAACCGTCGGCGAACTGGTGACACTCGCGCCGGGCAAGTCGGCGTCGCTCGTCGAGAGTTGGGAACTGTTCGGCAACGTCCCCGACGTGCGCACCGAGTGCGACGTGGACCGCGTTGTGCTGCCGCTCGTAAAGGACGGTGTGAAATGACCGCCGAAGAACTGGAAGCCGAAGGCTACCGCTTCGCGCGGCCGTGCGTCTTCTTGTGTGACAAGGGGCCGAAGGACCACCTCGCCGCCGTGTGGGGCGGGCCGGGGATCGTGCCGCCGCCCAAGAAGCAGCCGATGGACCGCCACTGGCTCTCGATCGATTGCGCCGCATTCAAGGAGTTCCTTCACAAGAACAAGTACAAGGTCGGCCCGACCGCCGGTGTACTCAGCGTCTACACAGACGGCGAAGGCGGCGGTGTCGCAGTCCATGACAAGAAAGCGACGCTGAAAGTCGACAAGAAGGCGAAAGCGCTCTACGCCCATCCGGGCCGGTCGCTGCCACCGCTGGACGCGGTCTTTCAGCTCGGCTCGCCGGCCGTGCAGAAGTGGCTGAAGGCCAACAAGTGGAAGCCCGAGTGGCCCTTCAACAACAACTTCAAGGACAAGGCTCCCGCCCAGGCGTACGAGAAGCGCTACGCCGATCTCTGCCCACTCTACGGCAAGATCGAAGCCTACGCCGCGCTTGGCGGCTGGCACTTCCCCTGGCCCGACGGCGACTGGACCGAACTCCGCGACCGCGGCCTGCTCGTCTGGACGTTCGAGGAGAGCGAACCGTGGATCGAAGTCTGGGCCGACGGCAAGGGTTTCGAAGTGAAGGAACGGATTACTTGACTGGCTCGGCGTGTTCGATCACGCGCATCGACTTCCATTTGCCCGTGTTGAACCGCCACCAGAAGCAACTGGCCATGACGGCGATGTAGAACGTCGCGAAGCCCCATGCGACGTAGACGCTGCCACCGTAGCGCACGACGAGGAACGTCGGCACGATCATGCACGGCCAGGCGAGGCAGAACGTGAGGATGGTCACGAAGCGCGTGTCCCCGGCCCCGCGCAGGGCGAAGGAATATGTGACGTTGAGCGTGTCCGCGATGGAGTAGATGGCCACGCACATGAGCAGCGTCGGCACGATCGCCGCGACGGCGGGCCAGTCCCGTGCCTGTTCGGTGCCGGGGTCGGGCTCGAACGGCTTCATCAGCAGTTCCGGGATGAAGAAATAGCACGCCGCCACGAGGCACGAGTACGCGAGCGTCCAGCGCATGCCGAGGATCGTGGAGCGTTCGGCCAGTTCGGGCCGGTTCTCGCCGAGCCGCTGGCCGACGAGGATGGCGATCGCCTGACCCATCCCCATCATCGGCAGGAAGCCGAAGAGGTTCAGCGTGAACGTCAGGCTCGTGGCGTTCTGCTCGGCCTTGCCGAGCTGGCCGACGAAGACTGTGAAGAGCGTGAACGAGATCGCGTCGAGCGCCCATTGCAGCCCGGCGGGCGAGCCGAACTTCAGCAATCGCACGGACAGTTCGCGTTCTGGTCGCCAGTTCGTCGAATCGTACTGCTCGCGATAGCGGCGGCGGAGGAAGAGGCCGAGGGCGAGCAGCGCCGAAGCCCACGCGCCGGCAGCTGTGGCCCAGCCCGCACCGACGATCCCGAGTTCCGGGAACCCGTAGTGGCCGAAGATCAGGACGTAGTCGAGAGCGATGTTGACCACCGTACCGATCGCGTTGATGCCGAGGACGGTCCAGGAATCGCCGCGGCCGGAGAAGAAACTGGAGACGGCGGCGATGATCGCCATCGGCATGGCAGCGGCGCAGAGGGTGCGGAAGTAGGTCGTTTCCAGCACCTGCATGTGCGGTTCGTGGCCGGCCCAGGCGAAGAACGCGGGGGCGGGAATCCAGAGCAGCCAGAAGAGCGAGCCGGCGATCAGGCTGAAGTGGATGCCGTGCCAGACCGCCGGGCCGACGCGATTCGGCCGTCCTGCGCCGGTGTATTGGGCGACGAACGTGGAGACGTAGCCGGCGGTGCCCTGCACGAACGCGAAGACGAACCAGAACACCATGGCGGCGGGCATGGAGGCACCCATCGCGTCCGGGTGATACCAGCTCAGGAAGAGCCGGTCGACCGTGAACTGGATGGTGGTGAAACTGTTCGCAAGGATGAGCGGCCCGGCGAGCGCGAGGATTTCGCGCGAGCCGCCGGGATGATAACGCGGAAGGGAAGGGGAATCGGCCGGAGAGGCGTCGATTGTGGCTTGTCCCATTCCGTGCCGTTCCGGTGAAGTTGAGTTCGGGCGGATTACCGTGATCGACCAATCCGACGGCACGATGGTTCGCGCGACCCGCACCGGAGCCGGAATTCTATTGAGCCAGTCAAGGGAATATCGCCAACCCCACGGTCCGTCATGAGGTTGGCGATGATTGAGCCTGTGCCCCGGGGTTACTTCTTCACGAGCCAGATGTTCCGGTACTGCACCGGGTGGCCGTGGTCTTGCAGCAGGATTGGGCCAGGTGTCGCGGGGTCGCCGCCGGCGCCGGCGCGGGTGTTGTCCACGTTGACCTTCACGTTGTCGTGGACCTTCACTCCGTTATGGATGACCGTAATGTGGACCGGTTCCACCTTTTTGCCGTTCTCGAACTTCGGTGCCGTGAATGTGATGTCGTACGCCTGCCACACCGTCGGGGCCTTGCAGGCGTTCTTGAGCGGGGCGGCCACTTCGTAGATCGCGGCGCAGTCGTTGTTCTTGCTCACGAGGCCGTAGCTGTCGAGCACTTGCACCTCGTAGCGGCCCTGCACGTAGATACCGCTGTTGCCGCGGCCTTGGCCCTGCTTCAGGTCCGGCTCATACGGGATGCGGAACTCGACGTGGAGGTGGAATGTCCCGTCGAACTTCTCCTTCGTGACGATATCGCCGTGGCCCTTGAAGCCTTCCATCGCACCGTCGGTGATCTTCCACTCGACCTTCTTCCCGTCGCGTTTAGTCCACTTGTCGGCGTTCTTACCGTCGAAGAGCACGATGGCATCCTTCGGTGGGGGCGTGGACTCGTGGTCCTTGAGGTCCTCGGGCTTCAGCACCTTGAACTTGTCGTCGAGTTTCCACTGGGCGGACGCGGGGCCGACGACGGCGAGGAGTGCGAGGAGAGCGAGCAGGCGCATGGGGAGGGTCCTTTAAGCGAGGTCGGGTTGAACGAGGGTTTCGGGTCGGCCGTGCGCCGCGAGGATCGCCTCGGCGGCGAGGTACCCGCTGCGCACGGCTCCTTCCATTGTCGCGGGCCAGCCGGTCCGCGTCCAATCGCCGGCGAGGAAGAGGTTCAGAATCGGGGTCGCCTGCGTGGGCCGGTAGGCATCGACGCCGGGTACGGCGCTGAAGGTGGCGGTGTGTTCGGTGACGACTTTCGTGCGGAGGAGGTTCGCCGAATGTGGGAAGACGCGGGCAAGCTCGGTAACGATGATCGATTCAATATTCTCGCGGCCTTGCTTCTTGAGATCGTAGGACGCGCTGACGACGACCTGGACGTAGCCGTTGCCGCGATTGAAGACCCACTGGCCGACGCAATCGACGAGCACGACGTGCGGAAGCAGCGTGATGTCGCGGTCGAACCAGAGATGGACGCTCGTGATCGGTGACGGGGCGAGGTTCGCGATGCGAGTGAAGAAGGGCTGCGTGGCGATCTCGGCGGGGAGCAGATCGAGGACGCGGTCGAAGGGGACGGCGAGGATGACGGCGTCGGCACACATTTCTGAGCCGTCGCGCAGGGCCACGCACTGCCCACGGACGTTCGTCCGCGGGCTTCGCACCGCTTTTACTCCACAATTCTCTCGTATTTCGACGCTATGAGCATTCAGCCAGCCGCGCATCTCCTCGCCGTAGAGCCGCCCTAGCGGCACGGTCGGCACATGCACCGTGAAGCCGTCGCGGTGCCGGAGGAAGCCATCGACGAACACCTTCCGCGCGTACTTCAGCCCGACTCGATCGACGGTCTCGTTCAACGCACTGGTCAGCACGACGCCCCAGAAGCGTTCGATCGTACGCGCGTTCTGTCGATGATTCCGCAGCCACTCCAGCGCCGGCGGATCGGCCTCCGGCGACTCGCGCAGCAATTGCAGCATGCCCCAGCCGATGCGGAGTTTGTCGGTCGTCGTCAGGTAGTGCGCCCCCGCGAGCGCCCGCCCCAGGTGGAACGGCGCCGGCCACGGATCGGAGCGAAACGGGCTCGTCCTCCGATCCGGCGTGCGAAACCAGAGCGTCCGCTGCGGCTCCAAAAAGTGCCCGACGCCGATCGTCCGGCAGAAGTGGGCGAAGTTCGTGCAGCAGCCCATACTGACGTGCTGGCACGCATCGACGAGCTGTCCCGTCACGGGATCGCTGAACGACGACGCTCGCCCGCCGAGCCGCGGCCGCGATTCGAGGATCGTGACGCGGTAGCCACGCGGCACGAGGGCCACGGCCGCCGCGAGGCCGGCGAGGCCGCCACCGACGATGAGGACGGAAGGAGTGGTCACTTCGAAATCTTAGTCCAGTCGATCGTTTCCTTTTCCAGCATCGGCAACTCGACCGGCAGCGCCTCCAAATACTTCGGCGCGGCACCCGTGTTGAACACCACCACCGTCTCGTCCGATCGCACGTCGCCGGCCGCGAGCAGCTTCTCCAGCACGTCGAAGCAGACGGCCGTTTCCGGGCAAATCGCGATCCCCTCGGCCGCACTCGCACGAACCATCCACGGCGCGATGGCCGCCTCCGCGCCCGCCACGGCCTTGCCGCCGCTCGCGCGGATCGCGTCGAGCATCAGGAAGTCGCCGACGGCCGCCGGCACGCGCAGGCCACTCGCCACCGTCGCGGCGTTCGGGAACAACTCCGCGAACCGCTCCCCCTTCTCGAATGCCCGCACGATCGGGGCGCAACCCTCCGCCTGGCACGAGATCAATCGCGGCATCTTGTCCGACTTCAGCCAACCGAGTTCCTTCAATTCCTGGAACGCCTTCCACATGCCGATGAGGCCCGTGCCGCCGCCGGTGGGGTAGAGGATCACGTCGGGCAGCTTCCAGCCGAACTGCTCGGCCAACTCGAGGCCCATCGTCTTCTTACCTTCGAGGCGGTACGGCTCCTTCAGCGTCGAGAGGTCGAACCAGCCCATCGGCTCGGTGCCGTCTTTGACGATCTTTCCGCAGTCGTTGATCAGGCCGTTGACGCGGAACGCCTTTGCACCGTAGAGGTGCGGCTCGAACTGGTTCACGACCGGCGTGTCGGCCGGCATGAAGACGAAGCACTCGATCCCCGCCCGCGCCGCGTAGGCCGCCGCCGCGCCGCCGGCGTTGCCGGCCGTCGGCAGCGCGACCCGCTTGATGCCGAGCCACTTCGCCAGGCTGATCGCCGCCGTCATCCCGCGGCTCTTGAAGCTGCCCGTCGGCAATTGCGATTCGTCCTTCACGAACAGGTTCGGCAGCTTCAACTGCCCGCCGAGTCGGTCGCACTTCAACAGCGGCGTCATCCCTTCGCCGAGCGTCACCGGCTCCGCGTCGAACGGCAGCGGCAGCAGCTCGCGGTATCGCCACAGCGTCGGAGGCCGCTTCGCGATCGCTTCCGGCGTGACGGCGCGCTTGACGGCGTCGAGGTCGTACCGCACGACGATCGGCCGTCCGGCATGGAGGTTGTAGATGCGGCCGAATTCGAGGCGCGTGCCGTCGATGGCGCCTTCGAGGTGCGAGACGAAATGGTTCATCGAGCCATCGTATGGAACGGGCACGGCGAGAAGACATCGGCCAGGCGAACTGGCATTCGACTGGCCATGCGATTAGGCCAGGACGTCCTCAATCGCCTCCACGCCCGGGTTGACGAGCGGCACGGGGCGGCTGCCGACGTAGTAGTTCTTCTCCGGATTGATCCCCAACGCCGAGTAGATCGTCGCGAACAGGCTGCCGGCATCCACCTGCTCGGCGACGACCTTGTTGCCCTTGTCGTCGGTCTTTCCGTAGACGGAACCGCCCTTGATGCCGGTGCCGGTGATGGTGGTGCTCCAGGCGCTGGCGAAGTGGTCGCGGCCGAGGCTGGCGTTGATGCTCGGCGTCCGGCCGAACTCCGAGAGCGTCACGATCATCACGTCGTCGAGCAGGCCGCGATCCTTCAGGTCGTCGATCAGCGCGGCCATGACGTAGTCGAGTTCCGGCACCATCTCCTGGTGCGTCTCGAAGTTCTGGCCGTGGCTGTCCCACCAGGCGCGGCCGACGCGGACGAAGGGCACGCCGGCCTCGACGAGGCGGCGCGCGATGAGCGTCTGTTGGCCGAACTGCGTCGGGCCGTAGCGGTCGCGGACCTTTTGCGGCTCCTTCGAGATGTCGAAGAGCGTCTCGCTCGCCATGATGCCGCGGACGCGCTCGTACGCCTCGTTGTGGCTGCCCATCACTTCGGACTGCCGGCCCTTGGCGAACTGCTTGCTCAGCAGGTCCCGCAGGTCGGAGCGGGTCTTGTGGTCCAGGTCCGAGATGGTATCGAGCTTGCGGATGAATTCCGGCGTGTTGTTGGTGGTGAGTTCCATCGGGGCGTAGCGGGCGCCGAGGAAGCCGGAGTCGCCGGGGGCCATGCCGCGGCCTTCGGTCTGCGTGTAGAAGGTGACATAGTCGGGCACCTTGCTGTCCGCGCGGCCCATCTCGCGGGCCACGACAGCGCCGAGGTCGGGGTACTTCAGGCCGGCCTCGTTCCGTCGGCCGCGCATCATGGTGACGGCGGCGCTGCCGTGGTCGCCGTTCTTGGTGTCGAGGCCGCGCAGGACGCAGACGTGCTTCATGCGCTTGGCCATCTCGGGCATCAGCTCGGAGATGTGCACGCCGGGCACGTCGGTCGGGATGGCGCGGAACGGTCCGCCGGTGGACGCGCCGGGCTTCGGGTCCCATGTCTCGAGCTGGCTGGCGCCGCCGGCAAGCCAGAGCATGATGACGCGCTTCTGGTTCTTCTTGAGGTCGGCGGCGACCGCCGGGTTCGCCAACACATTGAGGCCGGTCATGTCGGCGAAGGCCGTCGCGGTGAAGGCGGTCGTCGCGGCGAGGAAGTCGCGGCGATCCAGCGAACGGCTGCGGTTCAGGCTTGCGGAAGATTCGTTCATGGTTCGTAAGGCTCCCAAATTCCGGGCGTGCAATCGATGCCGGATTAGAGGTACTTTTGGGTCAGGGCATTCTTCTTCTTCGTTCTTTTTATCGTCTTGCGGGTCGCGGCCCCGGCTGGATCGACCGTGAACTGACCATGTTCGCGGGCGAGCTTTTCGTTGCTGTTATTCACGGGCATCGGCTTTTTCTTCGGGTGCTTGCTCGGGAAGCACCTCTCGCAGAGGATGTCGTCATCGTCGTCGCCGGGAACCACGATGGCGCGGCCAGTCAACGGCTGGTTGCAGTGATCGCAAGTTGCCATGAGATTGCGCCTCGGGAATCGATTTCGATTCGTCAGTGACAGAACCGGAACTCCGGGCACGTGACGAGCGCCCAGAGCATTTGCTTGTACGCCTCCGCCGCGCGGTCCTTCCGCTCGGCGAAGTACGCGTTCAGGGTGTTCAATTCGTCCGGTGTCGCCAGCCGCGCCAGGGCCGTGCGGACGAGCGCGTTCACCGCTTCGGCGGGTTCCTTGGCGGTCTTGAGCGAGCCGAGCAGGCTGCCGCCGCCGTCAGTGAGGAACTCCTTCGCGATGCGGTCGCCGTTGCTGAAGAGCAAAGCCTCGCCGACGCCGATCTGGAAGTTCTCCGTCGGCTGTGCGATCAGCGACGCAATGCCGCGGCCGGCGCTCTCGGCCTGCTCGATTCGCTTTTCGAATTCCTCGGGCTTCAGTCCGTCGTACTGCTTCGGGTCGGAGGTCGCGATCTTGAGCGACGTCCCCATCTGCTGCGGCGTAAGCGGCCGGAGCTTTGCGACGGCGAAATACTTGTCCTCGGGGCGCGATTCACTCCCATACTGGCTGCTGCGGGCATACGTCTGGCTCATCACGATGCCGCGGATCAACCGGCGGATGTCGTACTTGTGCGCGGCCATGTCCCGCGCCAGTTCCTGCAGCAGTTCCGGGTGCGAGGCCGGGTTCTCGCTGTGCATCTGATCGAGCGGGTTCACGAGGCCCGTGCCGAGGAAGCGGTGCCAGAGCCGGTTGACGATGTTGCGAGCGAAGAACTCCGCCTCCTTCGGCTGCAGCGCCACCTCGACGAGCTTCTCCCGCGCGCTGAACTTCGGCTTCGGCGGTGCGGCCTTCGCGTCCTTGTTCTTCTTGTCGCCGGCTTCCTTCTCCTTCTTCTGTTCGTCCTTCGTCAGATCGCGCAGCGTGTCGGTCTCGACGACCGCACCGGTGAGGAACATCAGCTTCGCGGGCTTCTCCGGCCCCTTCGTCGGCTTGAACTTCACGACGCCCGCCTCGCGCTCGGCGAGCTGGCCGCCGGCATCGTAGGTGCGTGCGAGGAACGATTTCATGCCGAAGAAGTGGTCCTGCTTCCAGTCCTTCACCAGCGGATGATCGTGGCACTGGGCGCAGCTCACATTCACGCCGAAGAAGGCAACCGAGACGTCGTTGGTCATCTTGTCGGCGTCCTGCACCCTGGCCCGCAGGAACTCGCCGGCCGACTTGGTCTTCTCGTCCGCCCCCGGCAGCATCAGTTCGCGGAAGATCACGTCCCACGGCTTCTTGTCCTTCATCGCCTGCACGAGGTAGTCGCGCACGGAGCCGGAGCGGCCGCGGCCCGGTTCGGAGTTCAGCATCGCGTCGAACAGGATCGCCTGATACCGGTCGAACGCCGGGGACGCCATGAGGCGATCGACCAGCTTCGCGCGCTTGTCGGCTTCGGACGATTTCAAATAGGCTTCGGATTCGCCGACCGTCGGAATGCGCCCGACAAGGTCGAGCGTCAGCCGGCGGATCAGGGTCGCATCGTCGGCTTGGCCGGCGGGCGTGATCTTGTCGGCGGCGAGCTTCGCGTCGATCCGCTGGTCAATCAGCGATTCGAGGGGACGCTCGGCGGCTCGCGCGGAGACACTGGAAATCAACGTCATCAAAAACGCAAGACGGAGCAACCGCATCGGCTGGCTCCCATGGGGTGGGAATCGTCGGTGAGACGCAATTCGGCGGGAATCCGTTCCCGATTGTGGTCGGGAGCGAATCTGGAATCACTGTAACAGATTCGGGCCGAAACGCCAGCGCAAACCTTAGCCGAGAAGAGTAACTCCGCCACCCGACTTCCGAAGTCCGGTTTCGACTTCGGAAGTCCATCGCACGGGCGACTTCCGAAGTCGAAACCGGACTTCGGAAGTCGGGCCTCACCAGTCATCCGCGGCGAACACGGCCTTCGCGGCCGTCGCCTCGTCCTTACCCGGTGTGCACTCCAGACCCACGAATCCGTCGTACTTCAGCTTCTTCAGTTCCTTCAGCACGCGCGGGTAGTGGATCTCGCCGGTGCCCGGTTCGTGGCGGCCGGGATGGTCGGCCAATTGGATATAGCCGATGGCGTCGGCGGCGAAACCCTCCTTCAGGTGCCCGCAGAGGTCGCCCTCGGTGATGTGCATGTGATACAGGTCCCAGTTGATCTTCACGAATTTCGAGCCGACGGCCTTGATGATCTTCATCGTCGGGGCCGAGCCGTAGAGGCAGTGGCCCTTGTGGTCGACGCGGATGTTCATCGGTTCGAGAATGAGCACCACGCCCGCCTTCTCGGCGACGGGGGCGGCGGCCTTCAGCGCCTCGATCACCGTCTCGTGCATCTGCTCCTGTGACACGCCGGGTATATCATCGCCGGCGACGACGCACATCATCCCGCACTTCCACTTCTTCGCCACCTCGCACGCCTGCCCGATCTTGTCGACGACCTTCTGCTTGTTCTTCGGGTCGTTCATCCCGGGTTTGAAGCCCCAGGCGGTGAACTGCGCGATCGTCAGCTTCAGGCGCTCGCAGGTGTCGGCGACGGCGTTCACGTCCTTGTTCTCGTACGGCCAGATTTCGACGCCGGGGAAGCCAAGCGCGGCCGCGCCTTCGAGCCGCTTGAGGAAGTTCTTCTCGCGCGAGAACCACATCTCGACGTTGCAGGCGAACTTCGTGTTCTTGGCCTTGCCGTTGGGTGAATCGGCGGCGGGGAGTTGCGACGCGAGGCCAAGCGCGGCGGAGCTGGCAAGGAAACGGCGACGGGAGGGAGTCATGGGAGAGGGCCTCGTGTGAAGTGGTTGCGATACACATTACCCGGAACATGGTCGGAAGGCGAACGTCCTTCTGCATCGTAAGATACGCCCCATGAACGCACGCGATCTGAACACTTGGCGGGACGCCGCGGTCGAGGCGGCCCAGCGCGGGGCGGCGGAACTCGAACGCTGGCGCGGCTCCTTCACCGTCCGCGAGAAATCCCGCGCCGACCTCGTCACCGACGCTGATACCGCCTCGCAGGACGCCATCAAGGGCTTCCTACTCGGCGCGTTCCCGGACCACCGCTTCCTCGGCGAGGAAGACTCGGCCGGGAAGACGCTCCAACAACTCAAGGCCTCCATCGACGATCGGCCCACGTGGATCGTCGACCCGCTCGACGGCACCGGGAACTACGCCCACGGCTTTCCCTGCTATGCGGTCAATGTCGCCCTCATGGTCGCCAACGAGATCGTCGTTGGCGTGACGTTCGACCCGCGACTCAATGAGATGTTCCACGCCGCGAAGGGGACCGGCACGTTCCTCAACGGCGTGCCGATCCGCGTCAGTCCCATCGCCACGATCCAGGACAGTTTGATCGCCACGGGCTTCCCGGCCAACTACCAGCAGCAACTCAAGAACCTCGACGCCTGGAAGCGCGTGTCGTACCACGCGCAGGCGCTGCGGCGGACCGGGTCCACGGCCGTGAACATGGCGTACGTCGCGGCCGGGCGGTTCGACGGCTACTGGTGCTACGACAACTGGCCGTGGGACGTGGCCCCTGGCGCGATTCTCATCCAGGAAGCCGGCGGTCGCGTGACGAGCAGCGACGGCACGCCGTTCGATCCGTTCCGGATGGACATCGTGGCATCGAATGGACTCACGCACGACGAATTGGTGCGCGTGCTGAACTCGAAGGAATGAAAAAGCCCCGCGACGGTCGTCGCGGGGCTTCGTAATTGCAAGTCTATCTTTAGCCCAACAGCCCCGTCACCACTTCGCCCTTCACTAGCTCGCGCGGCTGGTTCAGGTGGTTGTAGACGATCGTGTCCGGCTTGATGCCCACGCTGTGGTAGATCGTCGCGAGCAGTTCGGTCGGGTGGACCGGGTGTTCGAGCGGGGCCGAGGCGGTCTTGTCGCTCTTGCCGTGGACGTAGCCGCGCTTGATGCCGGCCCCCGCGACGAGGGCGGTGTAGCAGTACGGCCAGTGGTCGCGGCCGTCGTCCTGGTTCTGGTTGCCGGAGGTGCTGACGCCGCGCTGCGGGCTGCGGCCGAACTCGCCGACCACGACAACGAGAGTGTCCTTGAGCAGGCCGCGCTGGTCGAGGTCTTCGATCAGCGTGCTGACGCCGGCGTCGAGCATCGGGGCCGCCTGGTTCTTGAGGCGATTCGACAGCCCGGCGTGCGTGTCCCAACTGTGGTTGTCGCTGTTGGCGACCTTGGGCCAGTTCACTTCGACGAACCGCGTGCCGGCTTCGATCAATCGCCGGGCGAGCAGGCAGCACTGGCCGAAGGTGTTCTTGCCGTACTTCTCGCGGAGCGCCGGGGCTTCCTTCGCGATGTCGAAGGCGTCCCGCGCCCGACCCGAGACCACGAGGCCGAGCGCCTTGCCGTAGTACGAATCAAGTTCGAACTTGCTGACGGCCTTCTCGATCTCGGGCATCCCCTTCGCCACGGTGTCCCGCAGGCTCGCGCGGCGATTCATCCGCTCCGGCGTCAGGTCTTCCCGCAGCTTCAGGTCGTCGACCTTGATGCGGTCCATCTTGCCCATGTCGAGGTCGTCGCCGCTCGGGTAGAGGAGGTACGGGTCGTACGCCTTGCCGAGGAAGCCGGCGGTGCCGCCCTTGCCGACGACATTCGACTCCTGCAGCGGTCGCGGCATCATGACGAACGGCAGCATCGGCACTTCGGGCGGCTTGAACTTGATGATGTTCGAGCCGAGCGTCGGGAAGTCCTTCGGGCTGGGCGGCTCCAGTTGGCCGGACGCTGAGACTTTGTCGGTCGTATAGCCGGTGTGCATCTGGTAGATGGCGGCCGTGTGGTTGAACAGGCCGTTCGGCGTGTAGCTCATGGTGCGGATGAGCGTGGCCTTGTCGAGCTGCTGGGCGATCTTGGGCAGCAGTTCGGTGACGTGCGTGCCGGGGATCTTCGTCGGCGTGCTCTTGAAGACGCTGCGCACCTTGTCCGGCACGTTCTCTTTCGGGTCCCAGAGGTCGAGGTGGCTCGGTCCGCCTTGCAGGTAGATGAGGATGACCGACTTGGCCTTGCCGAAGCCGCGACCGCCGCTGTCCTTGGAGGCCGCGACCGGGGCGTTCCCCTTGGCTTCGTTGGCGAGGACATTGGCGAGCGAAAGCCCCGCGAGCGAGAGGCTGCCGAAGCGGATGAGTTCGCGGCGGCTGACGCCGTCGCAGGTATCGCGGCTGATTTCGCCGGGAATCACGAGCATGGGGAGCTACTCCGGATCGAACGTGCGCAGTGCGGTGGGATCGGCGAAGGTCGAACGGCCGACAGAGGAAGTTTAACGCCGCGCGGACCCGGAAGCAAGCGCAAAGATGAAGACACCAAGTTCACGAAAGCCCGAAAGAACGAAAGGCTGAAATGGATTTGAGATATTCGGCCTTTCGTGCTTTCGGGCTTTCGTGATCTCCCCCTATCTCAAGTTCACAGTTTCTTGAGCATCACGGCGATGCGGTCGAGGAAGAGGCGTTCCCATTCGGGGGCGACGAGGGTGTCGCAGTCCTCCTGGGCGGCGCCGGGGTTGCGAAGCTGCCGTGCGGTCGGCGTGTAGTAGAGGTAGCCGTTCGTGTAGCCCGCCACGAACGTGGACGGGTGGGGCGATGCTTTCTTGATGGCGAGGCCGATCTCGACGGTCAATTCGCCGGGGAAGGTCACGAGCCGGAACTCACCGACGCGCAGGGCGGCGACCTCGGCCTCGATCGGCTTGCCGCCGGCGGCGCGGTTCGTCGCCGCGTGCTTGCGGAGCAGGGCGATGTTCGTGCGCAGGATCGTCATGCGTTCCATCGCCAGGACGTTGTCGACGTAGGCCTGCACGTTCCGGCGGTTGGCTTCGTCCAGCTTGGTCAGGTCCGCGCGTTTGGCGGCGAGTTCCGTGAGGTAGAGGTGCGAATCGTAGGAGGGGAATTCCTTCGACAGTCCGTGCTTGTTCACCAGTTCGAGGAAGGTCTTCAGGTTCAGCGTGGTTCCTTTCAGGGATTTCGCGGTCGCGCTCCACTCGGCTTCGAGTTTGTCGATGCGCTCGGTGTGGTCTGCGCGGGGCAGCGCGAGCATTTCGTTCATCACGACGAGGGGAGCGTCCTTCGCCGTGCGGATCGTGCGTGCGGCGCGGACGACGGCGAGGCCGAGGCGGTTTCCGAGTGTCTCGGCATGGCGGGGGTGGTTCACGTCCTTGTATCGGATCGGGTTGATGTCGCCGCCGCAGCCCTGGACGAAGAGGGCGGTGGCGCCGGGATAGGCGTCTTCGACGACGCGGGACGCGTAGCCGGCGAGGTCGGCGGTGTCGCCGTCGCCGTTGACGCCGAGGATCGGATGGCAGGCGAAGTTGTAGACGATGGCGAGGGGTTGGCCATCGGCCTTGTCGAGGCGCAGGATGCCGATCTGCGGGTCGATCGGTCCGACGGCGGCGACGGCCGAATCGGGCGGCAGGGAATAGGCGTGGCGCACGTCGGCTTCGTGGCCGCTCTTGAGGCGGAGTCGGCGGTTCTCGGAGACGCGCTCCTCGCGGCCGACGCCGACGCCGACCGTGACGGGCGCGAGGTTCGCCATCGCCGTCTTCACGGCTTCGACGGTCTTGGCGTCGACATCCGGCCCGACGAGGCCGTGGCAGTGGCTGGCGTTCACGATGAGGCTGCCCGGTGCGAGGCCGAGTTCGCGCTGGAGCCGCGCGCGGACCTTGCCGAGGTAATCGTTGCCGATCGGCCCGATCTCGCCGACGGCGACGGCGTCGAGCGTGACGAGCACGGCGGTCGTCGTGTCCGTCTTGAGGACGAGTGCCTTGGCGTAGAGCGGTTCGTGCTCCGGGATCGCGCGGCGGGCGGAGATGGCGACGCTGGCGACGCCGGCACGCAGGCCACCTGGCCCCTGGGCGGAGGCGATTTGGGGAACGACGAATGCGAGGAGGAGAAGCAGTCGCGACATGGAACGCGCTCCGGCGGCGGGGGATCGTGGCACGCTAGCCGGGCGGGCGTGCGAAGTCAAAGCGGTTTCCGGTGCGGGTCGGGGTCCGGTCCGGTACAATCCCCCAAGCCGTGCCAAACTCCAATCCGCTGTTCGCGTCGCTCTCGATTCCGCTGGTCGCCGCCGTGTCGGCGGCCGCCGCCGTCGCGGTGCCGGTGCTGATCCATCTCTTGTTCCGCCAGCGCTTCCGCGTGGTGGAATGGGCGGCGATGCGCTTCCTTCAACAGACCAAGAAGAACGCGCGCCGGCGCATCGACCGCTGGTTGCTGCTGGCGCTGCGCGTGCTGACGGTGCTGCTGCCGCTGGTGGGGATGATCGCGGCGACGCCTTGGATCGAGCCGCTGTGGCAGGCGATCCGGCCCGGCGCGGCGGAGACGATCGCGAACGGGCCGCGCACGCACCTCGTCGTCGTCGTCGACCTGTCGTTGAGCATGACGGCGAAGGCGGACCAGCGCGGCCGGTTCGAGATCGCGCTGGCGAAGGCGGAGGCGGCGATCCGATCGCGGAACCCCGGGGATGGCTTATCGCTGATCGCGCTCGGCGCGCAGGCGGAGCCGGTGGTGCCGGGGCCGTCGAACGACGTGGAGAAGGTGTCCGCGGAGTTGCGGAACCTGAAGCCGACGCACGCGGCGGCGGATTTCGCGGCCGGGCTGGCGGCGGTGAACGACGTGTTGGCGCGGTCGCCGCGGACCTACCTGCGGCGGCAGGTGTTGTTCTTCACCGACCTGCAGGCCGCTCCGTGGGCCGGCGTGCTGCCGCGGCCCGATGCGCCGCCCCCGGAAGCGTGGACGAAGCTGACGGCACGCGGCGACCTCGCCGTCGTCGACTGCGCGAAGGAGGACCTGGACAATACCGCGATTACGGCGATCGCGCTCGGCGACCCGCTGCCGCTGGTCGGGGACGCGCCGACGCTGACGGCGACGGTGCGGCATTTCGGCCGCTCGCCGCGCACGCAGGTCGGCGTCGAGTTGCTGCTCGGCCGTCCGGCGGAACCGGGCGCGGATAGCGCACTGGTGTCGGTGGGGCGGCAGACAATCGAACGGCTGGAACCGAACGACGCGGTGCCGGTGCGATTCGTGTTGCCGGAGTCGGCGCGGTTCCGCGCGGCGGGGCCGCACGTTGTCCAAGTGAAATTGGTGGATTCCGACGATCTGCCGGCGGACGATTCGCGGGCGCTGAGTTTCGAAGTGCGCGACGGTTTGCCGTGCGTGCTGGTGAACGGGAAGCCGTCGAGCGTGCCGCTGTTGCGGGCGACGGAAACGCTATCCGACGCGATCGCGCCCGACGGCAAGCCGCGACCGGGGCACCCCGGCCGGCCGAAGGTCGTCAGCCTCGAGGAATTCACCGACGCGACGCTGTCGGACCTGTCTTCGGTCGATTGCGTCTTCCTCTGCGACGTGCCCTCGTTCACGCCGTCTCAGGTCGCGCGGCTGGACGCGGTACTGAAGCGCGGCGGGGGAGTGGTAATCGGCCTCGGCTCCCGCGCGGCCGCGAACCTCGACCACTACAATCGCGTGCTCTATGCCGACGGTCAGGGAATTCTGCCCGGCAAGCTCGCGGAGGTTGTCGGATCGAACAGCGCCGACGATCCCGGCTTCCGTCTCGTCGCGGACGAAGCGGCGTTCCGCCAACCGCCACTCGCGGCGGAGTTCCAGGATGTGAACGGCCGTGCCGGGCTGACTGCGGTGCCGTTCCACAAGTATGTTCGGCTCGAACTGGCGCCCGGGCGCGGCCGGCGCATCCTGTCCTTCGCTCCGGCGAACGCCGACAAACCGGACGACCGCAAACCCGACCCGGCCGTCGTCGAGTGGCCGCGCCATCGCGGGCGCGTCGTCGTTTACACGAGTTCGTTCAATCGGGACTGGAACGACTGGCCGATCCTGCCGACGTACCCGGTGTTCGCGGGCGAACTGCTGCGCTTCGCCGCGACGAACCCGGAACGACAGTCGATCCGCGTCGGCGAGGCGATCGAGGAATACCTGCCGCCGTCCAACGTGGGCCTGACGGCGAAACTCGTCGGCCCCGACGGCATCGCGCAGACCACCGCCGTCGCCGCGGTCGAGGACGGCGGCCTCGCGCGCTTCGCGGATACGCGCACGGCGGGCGTGTATCGCCTGGAGGTGTCCGGCGGACGCGCGAAGCCCGTCGCCGTCAACGTGACCGATGGTTCGCCCGGCGGCGGCAGCGAGTCCGACCTTCGGCGCATTCCCGCGGAAACGCTGCGTGGCATCCATCCCTCGATTCAAGTCGTCACCGATGTCGCCGATATCGCCATCCAAGGGGACGACGGCGTCGCGATCGTCACGTCGGTGCGGCCGCACGGGCCGAAACTCGCCCGCTGGTTCGTCGCGCTCGGCCTCGCGGCGCTCGCGTTCGAGTTGTGGCTCGCGTGGCGGCTCGGCCCCGCGCGCCTCGGCGCCGGCCTGCGCGGCGACGTCCAACCGCCCACCGGCGGGCGCATCGTCACCTTGATCGGCCTCGTCCTCGCGGCCGCCGCCTTTGCTGTCCTCGCATCCTTCGCGCACGCCGCGTGGACCGGCCAACTCCTCGGCTTCCTGCCCGATGGCTGGCGGCTCGCGCTCGAACACGCCGCCGGCGTCCCCGACGCCGGCCCAGGCGAAGGCACGCGCTGGCGGCTCGAACAGTCCCTCGCCTTCGGTGCGAACGTCCGACAGGACCAGTCGATCCAGTGGGGCCTGGCTGCGCTCGCCGCGATGGTCGTCCTCGTCTTCTACGGCTACGAACGCCGCGCCACCGGCGGTACGCGGCGCGTCCTCCTGCCGGCGGCCCTCCGACTCGCCGCGTACTGGCTCACCATCTTCCTCGTTCTCCCCCAACTCCGCCTCGCCTTCGACCGCGAAGGCTGGCCCGACATCGCCATCGTCGTCGACACCTCCGCCAGCATGGCCACCGTCGACGACCCGCAGGACCCCGCCCTGCGCGCGAAGCTCGAAGCCCTCGCCGACGTGCCCGGGTTGAAGCAACCGCAGCGCATCCAACTCGCTCAGTGGCTGCTCACCCGCTCCGATAACGACTGGCTGACGCGACTGGTGAACGAGCGCAAGCTCAAGGTCCACGTCTATTCGCTCGCGGAGCAGTTGCGGCTGGAAGCCTCGATCCACGATGCGGGCGAAATCGCCGCCGCGCGCGACGCCGTATCGCGCCTTTCGGCCGAGGGCGACGCGAGCCGGCTCGGCGACGGAGTCCAGGCCGTGCTCAAGGCGTTCCGCGGCGGATCGCTCGTCGCCGTCATCGTCCTCACCGACGGCATTACCACCGCCGGCGACGACCTGCCCCGCGCCGCCCGCGCCGCCGCCCGCGCCGACGTGCCCCTTCACCTCGTCGGCATCGGCGACGCCCGTGAAACGCTCGACCTCGCGGTCGGCGACCTGCGCTCCGAGCAGGTCGTCGCGAAGAACGACGAGCTGATCCTTGAGGCACGGCTGACGGCGACGGGGCCGGGCGCGCCGCGGTCGATCCGCGCGACGCTCTCCGAGAAGGTCGCCGGACGGTTGGAGAAACGGGACGAAGTGCAGGTGACGCCCGACGCGGCCGGCAAGCCGGTGTCCTTCCGCCTCAAGCACGTGCCGACCGAACTCGGCGAACGGACCTTCGTGATCGAAGTGCCGGTGCAACCTGGCGAGCGCGAGACGGCGAACAATACCGTCGAGCGCACGGTCGTCGTCACCGAGAACCGCCGCCTGCGCGTGCTGTACGTCGAGGGTTACCCGCGGTACGAATTCCGCTTCGTGAAGGTGCTGCTGGAGCGCGAGCTGGAGCCGGGACGGCGCGAGAAGGCGGTCGATCTGCATACCCTGTTGCTGGACGCGTCGCTCGACCACGCGACGACGGACAAGTCGGCGTTGCGCGGCTTCCCGACGCGCAACGAACTGTTCGAGTACGACGCGGTGATCCTCGGCGACGTCGACCCGGCGCGGCTGGACCGGCCGGCGCAGCGTCTGCAGGATCTGGCCGACTTCGTGAAGGTGAAGGGCGGCGGGCTGATCGTGGTGGCCGGCGAGCACGCGATGCCGAAGCTGTACTTCGACACGCCGCTGGCCGACGTGCTGCCGGTGGCGCAGTCGTTGGCGCGCGAGCCGCGCACCACGTCCGAGGATGCGCCGTTGTCTGCGGGGTACCAGCCGCGCCTGACTCCCGTCGGAGTCGGGCACCCGATCTTCCGCTTCGCCGCGAACGAGGCCGACGGCGCGGAAGTCTGGCGCCGTTTGAAGCCGCTCTATTGGGCCGCCTCGGGTTACGCGCGCAAGCGCACCGCCGAGGTGCTCGCGGTCCACCCCGAATGGCCCGCCGAGGACGACCCCGGCGAACGGCACCCTCTGGTGCTCCAGCAATTCGTCGGCGCGGGCCGCACCCTCTTCCTCGGCTTCGACGAAACCTGGCGCTGGCGCTGGCGCAAAGACGAGGAACAATTCAACCGATTCTGGCGGCAGACCGTTGCGGTACTGTCGCGGAATCGGGTGCGCGGCGTCGAACTGAAGACCGACAAGCAAACCGGCTATCGCCGCGATGAGCCGATCAAGGTGACGGTGCAATTTCCCGACGACGCCCCGCCGCCGGGCGAGAGCGTGAAGGTGGGCGTCGAGCGCAGTCCGCTGCGCGACGCGACCGGACGCGCCGTCGCCGGCGACCACGAGACGCGCACGCTGACGCTCGGCAAGGTGCGCGGCACGCGCGCGACCTACGAGGCCTCGCTCGCGCCCACACCCGTCGGCGAGTATCGATTTCAACTGACGGACCCCGCGCCGACCGGACCGGCGGCGAAGGCCGAGGCGCGCGTGCTGCCGCCGCTCGGCGAACGCGACCGGCTGGAACTGAACCGTGCCGACCTCGCCCGCGCCGCTGCCGAGTCGCGAGGCGCCGCCCGGATGTTCGCCGACGCCGAGAAGATCGTGGACGAACTGCCCGAGGTCGCCCGACTGCCGCTCGACCAGCCCTGCCCGCCGCTGCCGGTCTGGAACCATGCCGTGACATTCGCGTTACTCCTCGCTTTGCTAGGATGCGAATGGATCCTGCGCAAGCGCGAGCGTCTGGTATGATGTGACCGATACGACGGAGATCCTGCCGATGTCGTTCGTTCTCCGGCCGCCGGATGAAGTCGTTCCGCTGAACCGGCGGCTGCGCGCGCTCGGGCAATCCCGCAAACTGGCCCGCGCCGCGAGTGGCGTCGGCGCGGTCGTCGCCACCCTGTCGCTCGCACTCCTTTTTGTCGGCGCGCTCGATTCCCGGTTCCATCTCGCGTCCGGCCTGCGGGTAACGGCGCTGCTCGCGCTCGTCGGCGCGGTCGGCGCGCTCTTCGCACGCGGCGTCCGCCGGCCCTGGCACGCCTCCACCGAGCCCGTCGCCGTCGCGATGCTGGTCGAATCCCGCCATGCCGAATTCCGCGACCTGCTCGCGAGCGCGGCGTCCTTCGAAGACTTACCCAGGGACGATCGCCGTTCGGCGGCGAGTTTCCGCGAAGCGGCGATCCGGCGGGCCGAGCGCGTGGCGAACCGGCACGATTTCGCCGACCTCGTGCCGACGGGCCGGCTGTGGCGTTCCGCCGTGCTTGCGCTGGCCGCGACGCTCGCGCTCGGCGCGTGGGTCGCCGCCGACCCGGACCGCGCCGCCGTCGCCGGCGTCCGCTTCGTCGACCCGTTCGGCGACCACCCCTGGCCGCCGAAGACCACGCTCGAAATTCAGTCCCCTGCCGCGAACCCCCACTTGCTGGCGAAGGGCCAGCCGTTCGCGCTGCGGCTGCGCGTTCGCGGCGCGATCCCCGCCGAAGCCACGATTACCGTGAAGCTCGACGGCGGCATCCCCTTCGATGAATCGATTCCGCTCGACGCCGGTGTCGGTGCCGATCGGACAGTCGAGTACGTCGTCGCGCCGGATCGGGTCACGCGGGACTTCGAGTATCGAATCGTGGCGAACGACGCCGACACTGGCTGGCTCGCCGTGACGGTGGCGACACCTCCGCGCCTGACGCTTTTGGACGGCCGGCCCTCGCCGCAGATGCGACTGATTGCACGGTCCTACACCGGCGAACCGCCGGTCGATCGGCCCGAAGGCACCGGCAGCGTCGAAGCCGTTTGCGGTACGCGCATCGTCCTGCGAGCCGCGGTTGACCGGCCCATCGTCGCCGCGTCGATCCGCTTCGAGGGCGATCGCGCCGCGCTGGCGCACGCCGTTGCCACCTCATCGCTGGCTTCGCCGAATCCGTTCGCCGCCACCGCCGCGCCCGCACTCGCCGGATCGTTCGGCGAGGAGATCCCCGTGCGCGTCGAAGGTTCCGAACGGACCCGACTGGCCGTCGAATTCGAAATCCCGATCGCCGGGCTGTATACGCTGCGGTTCGCGGACGAAGCCGGCCTCGTCGGCACGCAGAAGCTGGACCTCCAAACCTTCCCGGACCCCCGGCCGGTCGTCGCGCTCCTGCGGCCGTCGCCGGCGCTCGATCCGTTATTGCTGGTGCCTTCGGCTGTGGTTCCCGTGCGTGTCCGCGCCGACGACCGCACGTTCGCGCTTCGCTCGATGTGGCTGGAATACCGGGTGAACGACGGACCGTTCGTGCGCCTGCCGCTCGCGGACGCCGGCGCGGCGGAAACCGCACTCCCCGCCGTCGCCGGCGCGCTCGGCGGGCACCGCCGCCAGCGACCGCACGAGATGGAATCGATCCGCACGCTACCGCTGTCGGCGTTCCGCAAACCCGACGGCACCGCGCCGGCGGATGGTGATTCGATCACCCTGCGTGGCGCGGCCGACGACTGGGACGATTACACGCTCGCGAAGCCTCCTGGCGTCAGCCCCGAGGTCGTCCTGCGCGTGCTGTCCGCCGACGGACTCACGGCGCACCTGCAGAAGGAACTCGCGTTGCTTCGACCGGAGATCGAACGGGCGACCGCGCAGCAGAAGGCCGCGGCCGCCCGCACCGCCGCCGCCCGCGCGGCCGCGACGCCCGACGATCGGCTTTCGAACGAAGGCCGCGTCCAACTCGGTCGCGCCGAGCAGGAGCAGCGCATCGTGCGCGGCCAGGTGTCCGACCCGGCCGACGGACCGCGCGCAAAGGTCGAGAAGTTGCGCGAGATCGCCCGCGCCAACGGGTTGAAGGACGCGCCCGCCGCGCGCCGCGCCGACGCCGTCGCGAGATTGCTCGCGGAAGTCGAGGACAAGCATTTCGCGGAAATCGAGGCGAAGCTCGCGGAAGCGCAGGCGGCTGCGCAGGCGGAGCCGGGCCGGCCATCCGCCGGCGTGCGCGACCCGCTTGCGAAGGCGGCGAAGCAGCAGACCGGCGCGCTCGAAAAGCTTGCCGCCGCGGCCGAGGAACTCGAACAGTGGGCGGCGTCCGCCGAGGTGCGCGGAGACGCCCGGCAGTTGAAGGACCAGGCGGCCCGCGCTGTCTCCGAGGGCAAGGCCGCCACCGATCGCCTGCCCACGGGTGCGACGCCTGATCGGCTTCCGGCGAACGATCGGGCGGCTCTGGAGAAGTCGGCCGAGGCGTTCGACAAGGCGGCCGAACAGGCGAACAAGTTGCTGTCGAAGGCGGATCGCGTGGCGGAGCAGCGTCGTGCCGACGCGGCGAAGGCGGCCGCGGCGGCGAATGCGAAGGCGGCGGAGGCGAAGCAGGCCGACGCCGAGGCTCAGGCCGCCCCCGCCGGATCGGCGGAGCGGTCCGCGGCGGAGGCGAAAGCCGCCGCAGCGAAGGCCGAGGCTGCCGCTCTCGCCGACGCCGCCGCGAAGGCGAAGGCTGAAGCCGACGCGCTCGAACGGGCGATGAAGGACGCCGGACGGCAGGCGGTCGCCGACGATCTCCGCGCCGCCGCCGAGGCCCAGCGCAAGAACCGGTCTGGCGAAGCCCAGGCCGGCGTGTCGAAGGCGATCGAACGCCTCGAGCGCATGACCGCCGACCTCGCCGAACGGCGCGACGACGTCGACGAACTCGCCAAGAAGCGCAAGGACGCCGCCAATCGCGTCGACCAGTTCGCCGACCGGCAAGACGAACTCGCGAAGAAGGCCGCGAAGGCCAAGGACATTCCCGACGCGAACGAACGCGCCGAGGCGCTGCGCAAACTCGCGGACGAACAGGAGACGCTCCGTCGCGAGACGGAGCAGCTCTCGCGCAAGGTCGAACGGGAGGGTTCGAGCGACGCGGCCGAACAGCTGCGCCGCGCCGCCGAGCGCATGGAGCAGGCGCGGGACGAACTCGCCGAGGGCCGCGACCCGAAGGCCAAACCGGACGAAGCCCTCGAACGACTCGAACAGGCGAAGGACCAGCTCGACAGGGACCGGCCGAAGGAAGAGCGGCAGCTCGAACGGGAACAGGCCGAGCAATTTGTCAGCCAGTTCAAGACCTTCCTCGAGAAGCAGCGCGCCGCCGTCGCCGAATCCGAACGGCTGACGGAGGCCGCCGCCAAGGCGAAGAAATGGGAGCGGCCGTTGCAGGCCAGCCTCGCGTCGCTCGGCGAGCGCCAGAAGGCGCTCGCGAAGGAGATCCGCGCGTTCGCCGAGGACAAGACCAAGGAGTTGAAGGTCTTCGACGCCATGCTGCGGCAGGCGGCGGACCAGATGGAGCGCGCGGCGGAGCGTATCGCGGAGCGCAAGGCCGACATCGTGCTCGCCGATCCGAGCGCGTTCGACGCCGAATCCGAGGCCGCCGCGGACGAGACCGCCCGCCGACCGATGCGCACGGCGCTGCGGCGACTGGAACAGATCGTGAATTCGCTCCAGGACGATCCGAAGAAGCCTGCGGCGAAGCCAATGCCGATGGGCGGTGCGGGTCAGCCGATGCCCATGCCCATGCCGATGGAAGGCGGAGGCATGGGCAACGCCCCGGGCGCGCCGCCGCTGGCGCAATTGAAGGCCCTGCGCGACTGGCAGAAGGAAGTGAACGAACGCACCGCCGCGTTCGCCAAGGATCACCCGGACCGCGACGCGCTGAGCGACGACGACAAGGACGAACTGAAGGAGATCGAAGACGCGCAGAAGGCGATCGCGGCCCTGCTGGACGACCTGCTGCCCGCGCTCCAGGAAATGGCGGGAGGAATGATGCCATGATACGCCGTCTGATGGTTGGAATCTGCCTGGGATTGGGTGCCGCGCCGGCGTGGGCCGTCGTGCCGCCGATTCCGCCGATCATCGTCGTTCCCGCGCCGGCGGACACGAAGCCGGACGCGCCCGGCGAATCGGACGACGTGGCCAAGCTCGCGGACCGCATCGGCAAGACGGCGAAGTCCGCGACGGATAAGCTCGGCGACCGCGACACCGGCGACGCCACGCTCAAGGACCAGCAAACCCTGAAGCGTGATCTGGACAAGCTGATCGACCTCCTCCAGAACCAGCCACCGCCGCCGATGTCGAACGATTCTTCGCAATCGCCTCCGCCGCCATCGGGCGGGGGAGGCGGTGGTGGCCAGTCGAAGCCGATGGGCGGCCAACAACCGCCGCCGATGGGCGGGAAACGCCGCAGCGGCAGCGGCCAGCGGCAGCCGATGCCGCCACCGATGGGCGGGCCGCAACCGATGCCGATCGGTGCGAACCCGATGCCGATGGGCGGGCAGCAGCCGATGCCGATGGGCGCAAAGCCCGAGGAGAAGGGCGGCAGCTCGGCCGGCACCGGCGGCGCGGCGACGCCGACGCTGCCGCTGGCCGAGACGATCGCCAAGGATTTCTGGGGCCACCTCCCGGAAGTTCCGCGCCAGCGAATGATGCAGTTCTTCCGCGAGCAGTACAACTCCCGGTACAAGGATCTTCTCCCCGATTATTTCTCAACGCTCGCCGAGAAGGAGAAGAAGGGCAAGAAATGACCGACCCGCGAATTCCCCGGCGTCGCTTCGCGCGGGCCGCGCTCCTGGGTGCGGCGGGCGGTGCCGCGATCCTCTCCGGCCACGCGCAGGACGCCGCTCCGTCGGAGTTCGTCACGAGCGACGCGCAGGCGGCGATCGACCGCGGGCTCGCGTTCCTCGCCCGTGCCCAGTCGAACGACGGTTCCTTCGGCGATGGCAGCGGCGCGAACGCCGCCATCACCGGGCTCGCCGCCCTGGCGCTGATGTCCGGCGGCCACCACCCCGGCCGCGGCCAGTACGGCCGCACCGTCAGCCGCGCCATGGACTACCTCGTCAACCGCGGCCTTGCGAACACGCCCGTCGGCTACCTCAATTCCGGCGAGACCGCCTTCGGCCACGGCGGCGGAATGTACCAGCACGGCTTCGCCGCCCTCTTCCTCGCCGAAGTCTACGGCACCCTCCCCGACCCGCTCCGCCTCAAGCGACTCCGCGAAGCGTTCGAGAAAGCCATCCGCCTCGTCATCGATTCCCAGAACAAGCACGGCGGCTGGCGCTACGACCCCCGGCCCAGCGAGGCGGACGTTTCCGTCACCGTCGCGCAGCTCATGGCCCTGCGTGCCGCGCGCAACGCCGGCCTGTTCGTCCCCAAGTCCACCGTCGACGCCGCCGTCGCCTACATCAAGGCGTGCCAACTCCCCGACGGCGGCTTCTGCTACATCCGCGACCAGACCCAACTCGGCTCCGCCTTCGCCCGCTCCGCCGCCGCCGTCGTCGGCCTCTTCTCCGCCGGCATCTACGACGGCGACGCCATCGACCGCGGACTCAAATACCTCGTCCGCTTCATTCCCAACGGCCGCGGCGCCCGCGACTTCTTCACCGAACGCTACTTCTGGTACGCCCACTACTACGCCGCCCTCGCCATGTGGACCGCCGGTGGAACCTCCTGGACCGAATGGTTCCCCGCCATCCGCGACGAACTCCTGAACCGCCTCCGCCAGGGCAACGCCAACAACTGGCAGGACCCGAACCACGGCCCCGCCTACGCCACCGCCATGGCGTGCATCATCCTGCAACTCCCCAACAACTACTTGCCGATCCTGCAGAAGTGAATCGCCGGAGATCGCCCCGCCGGTCCCGTCCGATGAATTCGATACCGTAATCTCATGACCCCTGCCCGCCTTGTCGCCGTCGATGCCTTGCACCTCGCGCGGGTCCGCAAGCGATACGCCTCCGAAGTCATCGACGAGTTGGCGCGGGAACTCTCACCGGCGGACCGACGGCTCGCGGTGCAGCTCGTGATTGGCTGCGTGCGCCGGCGGGCGACGCTGGATGCGCTGGTGAAGCCATTCATTCGCGTCCCCTTTCACGCGGTGCAGCCGCGCGTTTGGGATCTCCTGCACCTCGGCGCGTACCAGCTCGCGCTGCTCTCGCACATCCCGAAGCACGCGGCCGTCCATGAGACGGTGGAACTGGCCGGCCACGTCGACAGCCCACAAGCGAAAGGGTTCGTCAACGGCGTGCTGCGCCGCGTGTCGGAACTGGTCCTGGACGAACCGGCGGACGAACCGTCGGCCGACGCCGTGCCCGTGGAGGAACGCTATCGCAGGCTGGCGCGGCCGGTGCTGCCCGACCCGCGCGAGAGTGGAGCCGCGTACCTCGCCGCCGCGTTCTCCTGGCCGCACTGGCTCGCCGATCGCTGGCTCGATCGCCACGGCTGGGACGAATGCCTGCGCCTCGGCTTCTGGTTCAACCGACCGCCGCCGCTCTGGCTCCGCACCAACTCCCGAAAAACCGACCGCGAGTCCTATCGGCTACGGCTCGCAGCCGCGACCATCGATGCGGAACCGGGCGAAGGGCCGCAATCGCTGAAACTGCTCGATTCCATCCCGGTGGGCGAACTGCCCGGATACGCCGAAGGAGATTTCGCGATCCAGGACGTATCCGCCCAGGCGGTCGCGGCGGCGCTCAACCCGTCGCCGGGGATGCGCGTGCTGGACCTCTGCGCCGCGCCGGGCGGGAAGACGACGCACCTTGCGGAACTGATGGACAATCGCGGCGCGATCGTCGCCTGCGACATCGAGCGGGATCGGCTGGCGACGGTCGAATCGCTCGCGCGTCGGCTCGGCGTCTCGATCGTCGAGACGGTGCTCCTCGCGGACGACGAACCGCCGCCGGCCGGCCCGTTCGACGCGGCGCTCGTCGACGTGCCGTGCAGCAACACCGGCGTGCTCGGTCGCCGGCCGGAAGTCCGCTGGCGCTTGCAGCCGCGAGAGTTCGAATATCTGATTCGATTGCAGACTCGCCTGTTGATCCAGGCGATCGAGCGAGTGCGGCCCGGCGGCGCGATCGTCTATTCCACGTGCAGCATCGAGCCGGACGAGAACCACGGTGTCGTGGCGGCGGTGCGCCGCGGCATGCCCCGGCTGGCGCTCGAGGCCGAGCGAATCGCGATTCCCGGCGAACCGGGCGATGGCGGATACTGGGCCCGGTTGCGGAAACCCGCGCACTGATCGGCTAGAATAACCCGCATGCCGACCGACTTCGCGTTCCGCTTCGCCACCTATCTCGCGCTCGCCCTGGCGTGCGCCTGCGCGGGCTACGCTGAATGGGATTTCCTGCGGGAAGTTTCCATCTTCGCCGCAGTCGTCGTCGCGATGATGATCGTGGCGTTCCTGTTCGATCAACGCGGCTACACCGTCTCGTTGCTCCACGCGAACTTCGTCGGCGGCGGTATCGCGCTGCTCATGGCCCTGTGGCTGGGGTTCCACTATCGGAATCCGGACAGCCTGATGAATACGTTGCCGTGGCCGGCGAGCGGCCTGCCGTACCTCGTCGCGCTCATCATGCTGCTGGTCCCCGCCAAGTTGATCCGCCCGAAGCACGTCGGCGATTGGTGGGCGTTGCAGGGGTTGGGCCTGAGCATGGTCGCTGTCGGCGGCGCGATGACCGACGACGGATTCTACGTGGCGCTCATGGCCGCGTACGCCGTCGTGGGCATCTGGAGCCTGACGTTGTTCTACATCCGGCGCGTGTCCGGCCATGTTCCGCCCCCGCCGCCGTTCGAACCGGTCAGCGGCCTGCGCGCGATCGTCAGTCCCCAGACCTACCTGCCCGCCTGGTTCTTCGTCGCCCGCTCGCGCCCGACCGTCGTCGAACCCTACGACGGCACGCGGAAATTCACCCCCTCCGAACGGTTCGGCCGCTCCCACTTCGTCCGCGCCTTGCGCTGGGTCGTCGCGGCCGCGCTCGTCGCCGCGCCGCTCTTCTTCCTCACACCCCGGACCGACGGCCTGCGCTGGGAACTGCTCGGCTCGCGCATCGAAACCGGAATCAGTCGCTCCACCGTCGATCTCACCCGCACCGGCGAATTGCACCCCAACCCGAAGCCGGCGTTCACCGTCACCGTCACGACCCCCGACGGCGAACCGGGTACGATCTCGGAGGATGCGCGCTTTCGCATCAGCGGCCACAACAGCTATTTCACCAAAGGCGTCTGGAACCCGACGAGTCTGGGCCACCTGTATCCGGTGCCGCCGGGCGGCCGCGCGCTCTGGCCCGCCGTCGATCGGGTCCCCCCGCAAGACTATGGCCCCGACACCGTCCTGCTCGAATTCGAACTCGAACCGGAAATGTTCGGCTCGCCGATGGCCGAACCCATCCAGCACCGGCCCGGCCAGCCCGCGCCGCTGTTTTTCCTGTACCAGGACCGCTACCAGTACGCCACCACGCACAACAACGGATCGTTCCGCATTCCGAACTTCGATTCCACGCCGCGCGGCAAGATCCGCCACTACTGGCAGTATCATCGGGCCAGCCCCGACGCGCCCCCGTCCCGATGGCGACTGGACGACGCGGAGCCGGCCCTGGCCGCCGCGACCGCGAAAGCCCGCAACCCGCTCCTCGACTTGCCCTCCACGCGCATCGCGAACGAATCGCGCCGACTGCTCGAACGAATGATCCGCGAGGGCACCCTGCCGCCCGGCATCCGGGACCGCGCCGACCCGGCCACGCTTCTCCCCGCCCCCGAGGATCATCTCGCCGTCGCGCGGGCCTTCGAACGCTATTTCGCCACCTCCGGCGAATACGAGTATTCCCTCACCCTCCGCCGCTATGACCGCAACCTCGATCCGATCGAGGATTTCCTCTTCTACACCAAATCGGGCCACTGCGAACGATTCGCATCCGGGCTGGCGCTGATGCTCCGCGGCGTCGGCATACCGTCCCAGTTCGTCATCGGTTATCGCGGGTGCGTTCCGATCGACCCCGGCAAGTATCTCGTGCGCCAGGACCATGCCCATGCGTGGGTCGAAGTTCTGGTCTCCGAACGCGTGCCGGGAACGACGCTACGCGAATGGCGCTGGGAGACCCTTGATCCGACCGCCGCCTCCCGCGACGAGCAGGATCCGTCGGCCGCCGCGTCGGGTAGCAGCCGCTTCATCAGCGCGTTCATCACGGGCCTCACGCCGGAACGGCAGAAACAGCTCGTCGAAGATCTTGCGGAGTTCGGTACACGGAATTCCGTTCCGGCGCTGGTCGCCTTGGCAATGCTGGCCGCGATCGTCATCGTCGTGGTCCTGGTCCGCCGCCGGCTGCGCCGGGTCGCCGTCGCGCCGGTATTCGCATCCATCGATCCGGTGCCGTGGTACTCGCGAATGATCACGATTCTCGCGCGCGGCGGTTATCACGGGGAGGGCGGCCAGACGCCGGCGGAGTTCGCCCGCGGCGCCGCGGCCTGGTTGGCGGCGAATCCCCGCCTGACGGAAATGGCCTCCGTACCCGGCCAGATCGCCGAATCATTGGAGCGTCACCGATATGCCGGCGCGCCGCTGACGTCGGAAGAACTGGACGAACTGCATCGACGTCTCGATCGCCTCGATGCCGCAATCCCGTTGCCGGAGTCGCCGCCATGACCGCGTTCCCCCGCCTGACGCCAGCGACCTCCACGCTGGTCGTGGTCGATGTTCAGGATCGGCTCCTCGCGAAGATGGCCCACGCCGATGCGCTCGTTCGCAACGTCGGTTTTCTCCTGGACGTGGCGACCCTGCTCGGCATCGAGGCGCTCGCGACCGAACAGTATCCCAAGGGACTCGGCCCGACGACACGGGAGATCGCGCGGCGGCTCCCCCCGAACCCGCCGGCCAAAACGGCCTTCAGCTGCGCGCGGTCGGAGGGGTTCCTCGACGAACTGCGCCGCGGCGGACGACCGAGCGTCGTCCTCGTTGGCATCGAAACGCACGTTTGCATCGCGCAGACAGCCATGGATCTGCTGGAGAACGGCTTCAACGTGGTTCTGCCGGTGGACGCGCTGGCCTCGCGGCACGCCGTGGACCACGCGACCGCGCTGCGCCGACTCGAACGCGCCGGCGCCGTGCCCGCCACGGTCGAAGCGATCGCCTTCGAGTGGCTCGGCGACGCCGCCCACCCGCAATTCAAAGCCGTCAGCAAACTCGTCGTCGCGCGCGATGCCGATTCCGACAATGCGTGACGGCGGCACGACCGGATGGAACCGGTCGCGCCGCCGTCACGAGGGGCCATCGCCAACGATTACTTCTTTTTGCCGACCGCCTTCACTTCACCGTGCTGATTCAAATCCGCACCGGAATTGTTGTAAGCGTCGAGGGTATTCTTCAGGCTTTCGATGGTGCCGGCATTGCCGCTGGCGAGGGCCGCGTTCACCTGTTGGATGATTTGCGCCTCCGTAAGCGGATAGTCGATCTTGTCATGCCCGGCGTTCAGCAGGGCGGCGACGGCATGGCGCATCAGCGCGTTCACTCCGCCGCCGTTGAGGCTCAAGGCTTGCACGAGGGTGACGTTGCCGAGGCTGGCGTACGGGGTGCCGGCCAGATCGAAGACGTCTTCGAGAGTCTGATAGAGGAAGTAGCCCGTGCCGTTCCAGGCCGACGCATCGTGCTTCGTGGCGTTGTTCTTCCAGAAACCCGGCGTGAGGCCTTCGTTGCCCACCGGCGGGGGCGGAGGCGGAGGCGGGGGCGGTGGGGGCGGAGGCGGCGAGACGGGCGGGCAGTACTCGAGGAAATCGTACCCCACGCCGGTCCCGCAATCCGGCATGCAGATGTCCGCGATCTCGTCGTTGACCGCGAGATGTCCGTTGATCTGGCCATCGACGGTACCGACCTGGTCGGGTCCATCGAGGTAACCGGCAGGTTGGAATTCGCGGATCGTGTAGGAGCCGCCGGCGATTTCGGTGAAGGAATAGAGACCGTCGGCGTCGGTCGCGGTGCGGGTGATTTCGTAGCCGTTCTCGCCGAGCAGCGCGAGGACGACATCCTTGAGCGGCAGGTCGCCGTCGTCGAACACGCCGTTGGTATTCTTGTCGACATAAACGCGGCCCGCGATCGACCCGTGGCAGTCGGGCATCAGGTATTCGCCGAAATTGTTGTTCAGCGAGTCGACGCCGCCGACGACATTGATCGAAATCGAATCGGTGTGATTGTTCGAGCCGGGAATCACGACGCCTTCGCTGGATTCCAGACCGTCGTGGTAGCCGTCGGGTTGCTCTTCGACGATGGTGTAGTGGCCAGTGGTCGTGTGGAACTCGTAGCGTCCGTCGGCATCGGTCACGGTGGACTGAACGTCTCCTTCGCCATGCGGGACGAGATTGACGCGAACGCCCGCGATGGGCGATTCGTCGGCTTCGAAGACGCCATTCGAATTGGCATCGGAATAGACGTAGCCGCCGACGGTGACCGACGGCATCCATCGACACTCGAGGGATTCCACGATCAAAGGACGCTCTTTGGCGCGGGAGCGGGACATGGGGCGATAACTCCGAGATGGGTGGGCTTCGACGACCAGCCAAATGCAGTTCACGTTCCAAATCATCAAAAAGATGAAACTTCGCGTTCCAGTGGAATTGCTCGCAGTTGAATTGCGAAATTCAAAGCGTTTTTATGCTGTTCCGCTCCAGGCCAAATGTTGTCGCAGGAGTTGACACTTGCGCTCGCCGATTCCGTTCGTTGACGGATTCCGCACGGAGCGAAATCGAATTGAAGGGAGTTGCACATCGGAGTTGGTCGATAATTGAGGAGCGGTATTATGCCCCCCCCTCGCGAAGGAGTCGCACATGCGTTCGTCGTTCCGCCTCGCCCTGTTTGCCCTCGTCGTCGTCGCCGGTCTGGCGGCCGGTTGCAAGTCGTCGGGTTGTTCGTCCTGCGGGGCGGAAGCGCCCGTGGCGGAGCCGGCGATGGCGCGGGCCGCGTGACGAATCCGTAAACTGACGGGATGATCGAACTCCGCGACGTCGCCAAGACGTACACCGGTGGCCGTCGCGAAGTTCGCGCCGTCCGGGGCGTGTCCCTGCGCGTCGACGCGGGGGAATTCGTCTCGATCATGGGGCCGTCTGGTTCCGGGAAGAGTACGCTTTTGCACCTGATGGGCGCGCTGGACGTGCCCAGTTCGGGCCAGGTCCTTTTCGCCGGGGACGATCTGCGCACGCTTTCGGATCTGGAGCGTTCGCGGTTCCGCCGGCGGAAGATCGGGTTCGTGTTCCAAGCCTTTCACCTACTGCCGCACGCGACGGCCGTCGGAAACGTGGCCCTCCCACTGATGCTCGACGGTACGCCCCGCCGGACCGCGATCCGCGCCGCGCGGGATTGCCTCGGCCGGGTCGGGCTGGACCACCGTGCGGATCACTACCCGGATGAGCTTTCCGGGGGTGAGATGCAGCGGGTCGCCGTGGCCCGCGCGCTCGTGGCCGACCCGAACGCCGTGCTTTGCGACGAACCGACCGGGAATCTCGACACCGCGACCGGACGGGAGATCCTCGCGATCCTGGCTTCGCTGCCCGAGCCGGGCCGACGCGCCGTGGTGATGGTCACGCACGATCCGGCGGCCGCGGCCATCGGCTCCCGCCGTGTGGACTTCCGGGACGGGATCATCGAATCAGACACGCGACTCGCGGCCGACGATCAAAACAGCGTCGGGGAAATTGCCAAGTCTTCATCCCATCATTAAGATATCTTCATCCCTCTCTCTATGTTCCCTGTTGGTCAATCCCGATCCGGGGAACTTCGGTTTCGTTATTTCATTTCATTGTTGGAGACTCCATGACTCGCTCGTTCCGAGACCGTTCGGCGTTCACGCTGATCGAACTGCTGGTGGTCATCGCCATCATCGCGATCCTGATCGGTCTGCTCCTGCCGGCGGTGCAGAAGGTTCGCGAAGCCGCGGCCCGAATCAAGTGCTCGAACAACCTCAAACAGTTGGGCCTCGCCGTCCACAACTACGAAGGCGCCTTCCAAGCGCTGCCTCCGGGGGTCGTGCAAACGTCGTCCACGGCGCAGATCCCCGACCTCGTCGAGTACGGTACGCTGACGGGCACCACCTGGAGCTACGCGAACCACAGCTTCTTCTCGGTGATGCTGCCGTACATCGAACAGGAAAACACCCTGCGGGCCGCGACCAACGGCTACAACCTGAAACTGAACTGGAACGACCCCCTCAACCAGCCGGTTACCGCGCTGCGGATACCGACGCTGGAATGTCCGTCGAACCCCAGCAACAAGATCGTGAACAACGCCAGTTCGCCGACGTTCCTCCCGGCCGTGTCGGACTACTGGCCCGTCACTCGCGGCAACAACAACAGTGCCGTCTGGACCGGCCTCAACATGGGCTTCCCCGGATCCACCGGCGTGAACGGCGTACTCACCGCGAACGCTCGCACCAAGTTCGCCGCGATCACCGACGGCCTTTCGAACACCTTCATGATCGGCGAATCGGGTGCCCGGAACGAAGGCTGGGCCGCCAGCCGGATGTACGATCCCGGCACCGCCACCACGTGGGGCGTTCGCGGGGCCTGGGGACAGGGCTCCAACAACATCGTCTGCGCCGGCACGCAAGGTCCGATCACGCCGGGGGCCGCGCCGCCCGGCAAGGTCTCCACGGCCGCGCACCTCACCGGTGCGCTGACCGTTAATGCCTGGAACCAGGGCGAACTCTACGCCTTCCACACCGGCGTCTGTAACGTCGTGATGGGCGACGGTTCGGTGAAATCCGTGAAAAGCTCCATCGACATGTCGACCCTGCAACGCCTCGCGGCCCGCAGCGACGGCAACCCGGTCAGCGTCGAGAACTGATCGCTCTGGAACGGTGAGGACCGCCCGCCATCCCGGCGGGCGGTTTCGTTTTCACGCAAAGCGGACGGCGTAGATCGGCGGGAAGCGCGTCGCCGCCATCGTCCACGAATCGCCGCCATCCTCCGTGATCCAGAGGCCGCCGGTCGTCGAACCGAACGCGAGCCGGTCGCCGGTGGCGTCGATGGCGAGAGCGTGACGGAAGACCAGGTCGTACGCCGGCGCCGTCGGCAGACCGTTCGTCAGCACGTCGAACGACTGTCCGCCGTCCTGCGTGCGGCTGACCACGAGTTGCCCGTCCACGGGAATCCGCGATTCGTCCTTCTTCGCCGGCACGAACCAGGCCGTGTCGGGTTTCGAGGGATGCACGGCCACGGCGAAGCCGAAGCCGGAGGGCTTCGCGGCCGGGACGTGGGTGAAATTCTCGCCCCCGTCGATGCTGCGGAAGATGCCGTTGTGGTGCTGCACCCAGATCGCGTCCGGCGAACCGGTACACTGCACCATCATGTGCACGTCCTGGATGACCGGATCGTCCCGCAGTTCCGGCGGCATGTACTCGGCGAAGATTCCCTTGCCGATCAACCGCCAGCTCGCGCCGTCGTCCTCGGTGATCCAGACGCCGCCGCACGACACCGCCAGCCGCCAGGTTTTCTCGCACCGTGGATCGCGGCAGAGCGAGTGGATGCCGGGGTGGTCGGCTCCGCCGCCGAACCATTTCTTGCGCTCGGGCGCGTCCCAAAGCGAACGGTTGAGTTCCCAGGTTTTACCGCCGTCGTCGGAGCGGAAGAGTCCGCCCGGCAGGGTGCCGGCCCAAAGCCGACCCGGCTGGTTCGCGCTGCCGGCCTCGAGCGCCCAGATGAGCTTGAGCGTCGCGGGCGTCGGCGGCTTGCCGTCGGCGGTCACGACCTCCTCGCCGGCCGGGTATTCGGGCACGGCCCGGTCTTCCCACGTCGCCCCGCCGTCCGGCGAGTATTTCAGCTTCACGCCGAAGTGGCCGAGGTTGAGCGCCGCGTACCAGCCGCCGTCGCGCGGGTGGGGCAGGGCGAGCGTGACGTTCTCGGCCGGGAAGCCGACCAGCCGCGAGGACCAGCCGCCGGGGCCGCGCTCGACGGCGAACAACCCCTTGCGCGTGGAGACGAGCAATCGATCGGACACGGGTCAACCTCCGGAGAGGGCCTGGAAGAGGAAGAGTTCGGCGTCGTCCGGCACCGGTTCGTCGATGGCCGATTTGTCGACGGCGGCATCGTTCAGGTAGAGCACGACATGATGGCGGACGGCGCCGGCCTCGTCGACGACGTATCCGCGCAGCGACGGATGCCGTTCGAACAGGGCCGCGAGCCGTTCGCGCACGGTCCGGCCCGGCACCGCGAGGCGGCGATCGCCGACGGATTCGCCCGGCGCGGCGGTGAGCCAGCGGGCGAGGGACGGGGCCAGAACGACGGTGGGCACGGTGCGGCTCGCGGCGAATAGTGTACGGATGATACAACTCGATGGCGGAAGTGCAACCGGAAACTGGGTAAGCTGGTGCTCGCGACTTGGCCGAATGTGGTGGAACCGGATAATCCGATTAAACCTCCCGACGCTTGCAGCCGATACAGAACGCAGACTCGCCGAATGGCCGGGGGGAAGGGTCCATGTATCGTTCGTTCAAATGCATCGCGGGTTGCGCGGGCCTGGGATTGGCTCTCGCCGCACTGAGTGGTTGCCAGACCCACGTTGGCGGCATGACGTTGCCCAGCCCGCACTATCTGAAGCACCGTCCGCAATATTTTCCGCCCGATCCGGCCTTCCCGCTCCAGCGCGAAGTGGATTCGATGCAGGATCCGGACGGCCAGTTCCGCCGCGGCGGCGCGGCACCGGCGATCGGCGCGGCTCCCGTCGCGGGCCAGCCGGTTCCCGCCGGCAAGTGACGCGCCGCACATCGGCTTGACGCCTCCGCGATTTGGCGGTACAGGGCGTCCCATTCCTTCATGGATGGGATTCCCATGCCGCACGGATCGCGGATCGTCGCCTTGTCTGCCCTCATCCTGGCCGGGTGCCAGAATACCCCCAAGCCGTCGAGCCAGCCGCTGCGTGCCACGGTCCAACCCGGTGCGGCGGCGCGAACGCCGACCCGCGCGGATTCCGTTTCGCCCGTCGTGAAGAATTCCGACTTCCAAAACAAAGTGCCGACGCCCGCCGGTCCGCAGCCGGGCGTCGCTCCGCCCGTCAGCGTTCCCACGATTCCGACCACCGGTTTCCCGGTTCCCGCGGATCCGGTGCCGCCGTCCGCACCGGGGTTGCCGAGTCCGACCCAGCCGCCGATCGCCGAAAGCGGCGCGTCGGAGACCGGGGGAATCGTGATGCCCAGCCTCTTCGAAAAGAAGTAACGACAAGACGTCGCGGCTCGCCCCGGCCGGTTATTGACTTGTCTCCGACCGCTCCCGATGGCACAATGCCCGCATGGAACTCGCACGCAATCTCAAGATCGAAAGCGTCGCCCGGCTGCAGCCGACCCCGCCCCGTCAGATCGAGGCGCACTTGTCGGTCGCCGAGACCGTCGAGCTGATGCGCCGCGAGCGCGTCGGCTGTCTGCTCGTCGTGCAGGATTCGAAGCTGATCGGCCTGTTCACCGAGCGCGATCTGCTCACGCGCGTACTCGCGCCGGGCAAGCCCCTCGATCTGCCCATCCGCGAGGTCATGACGCCCGATCCCGTCACCGTGGAGCCCAAGGATTCAATCCGCACCGCCGTCAAACGGATGCAGAGCGGCAACTATCGCCACCTGCCCGTGGTGGACGACGCCAACCGACCCGTCGGCATCCTATCCGCGAAGCGGGTCGTGCACTATCTCGTCGAACACTTCCCGAACACAATCTACAACCAGCCGCCGGACCCGAAGCAGGTCCCGGAGACGGCCGAAGGCGCGTGAGGCACCCAGCCTTCACGTGTACCGCTCGGCATCGCGGGCCGCTTCGAGGAACCGCGCGATTTCGGCATGGGTGAAACCCAGTCGCCGCAGCATGATCGTTTCACGGGGTTCGCGCGAATCCGCCGGATAGAAACGCGCGACCAGCTTATCAATTCCGCCGGACGGTCCGGCCGCGTTATGCGGCACGAAGGCCGTATCGACGTATGCGGCCGGATATGCGGCCTTGCCTTCCACCAGTTCGCGAGCGGTGCAGGGGATGTCGTTGCCCCCATGAACCGGGAGCGCCGCTCCGCCGGCCTTCGTCCGCGTCAGTGCGTCCCGCAACGCTTCCACTTCCACCATCAGACTCAACACGACCTGCGACAACGCCTCCACGCGATCCGCGAGGTCGCCGACTCCGCTGAGCGCCCATGCGATCTCGCGGGCGGATTTGGGCTGATTCATGGGGGGTGTTCCAGAGAAGGAGTATGTGTGGCTCCGTGTTTTACGGCCCCCAGGAATTATTTGCCGGTTTGTTGTCGATTTCGATGGGTTCGTGAACTCCTGACTCAGAACTCATCCCTCAGAACTCATTACTCGATTTTCGAATTCGAGTCGTGAGTTCTGAGGGATGAGTTCTGAGCCAAGAGAATCGACTCGAACGGCAGATATTGCATGTGAGCCGTATTAGCCCGACGCGCTACGAGGGAGATCTTACAGAGAGCGGACTCTCCTTCGCTGGCGCGTCCGGCTAACCAGAATTCGCTACACCGACTCAGGAACAACTCTTAGTTAGGGATCCGACGGTTGAGCGTGGCGGGCGGTCGCAACCCCGGAATTCGATCCCGTGCCCGGAGAGCCGGACGGTCGCGCCTTTGTCCCGAACATCCCGTTTGCTAGAAAGACAATAGCCCGCGACTCCGAGAACCCCGATGAATCCCCTGCAGCACGCCGACCCGGAGATCTTCCACGCCATTCAAGGGGAGCGGAACCGTCAGCGCTTCGGCCTGGAGATGATCGCCAGCGAGAACTACGCCAGCCCGGCGGTGCTCGCCGCGCAGGGCACCGTTCTCACCAACAAGTACGCCGAAGGCTACCCCGGCAAGCGCTACTACGGCGGCTGCGAGTTCGTCGACGAGGCCGAACGCCTCGCCATCGACCGCGCCAAGAAACTCTTCGGCGCCGCGCACGTCAACGTGCAGCCGCACTCCGGCGCGCAGGCGAACATGGCCGTGTTCCTGGCGGCGCTCACGCCCGGCGACACGATCCTCGGCCTCGACCTCGCGCACGGCGGGCACCTCACCCACGGCATGAAGCTGAATTTCTCCGGCAAGTACTTCAACGTCGTCAGCTACGGCGTCGCGAAGGACACGCACCGGATCGACTTCGACCACCTTGCGAAGCAGGCCCGCGAACACAAGCCGAAGATGATCATCGCCGGCGCCAGCGCCTACTCGCGCACGCTGGAATTCCCGAAGTTCGCCGAGATCGCGAAGGAAGTCGGCGCGCTGCTGATGGTGGACATGGCGCACATCGCCGGCCTCGTGGCGAGCAAACTTCACCCGGACCCGGTGCCGCACGCCGACTTCGTCACGACGACGACGCACAAGACGCTCCGCGGCCCGCGCGGCGGCCTGACCATGTGCAAGGCCGAGTGGGCGCAGAAGATCGACTCGGCCGTGTTCCCCGGCATCCAGGGCGGGCCGCTCATGCACGTCGTCGCGGCGAAGGCGGTCGCCTTCGGCGAAGCCCTCCGCCCCGCCTTCCGCGAATACTCCCAGCAGGTCATCGACAACGCCCACTGCCTCGCCGAAGAACTGATGCGCCACGACTTCAAGATCGTCTCCGGCGGCACCGACAACCACCTGATGATGATCGACGTCTTCAGCCGCTTCGGCATCGGCGGCAAGGCCGCGGAGATTGCCCTCGACACCGCCGGCATCACCGTCAACAAGAACATGATCCCCTTCGATCCGCGCAAACCGATGGACCCCTCCGGCATCCGCATCGGAACGCCGGCGCTCACCACGCGCGGCATGAAGGAACCGGAGATGCGCCAGATCGCCCGCTGGATCACCGACGTGCTCGCGAAGCCGAACGACGACGATCTGCTCTCCCGCGTCCGCGGCAGCGTTCGGGAATTGTGCGAGGAATTCCCGGTCCCCCACGAGGCCGCCTGATCGTGGGACCGGTGTTCGGGTTGCTCTGCGTCCTTGCCGGCGTGCTGTTCGGCCTGCTCGCGTTCGCCGTCGCCATCTTCCAGGTCGCCTGCAAGCTCTGCGGCCTCGAACGCCCCGGCGCCTTCGCCGCCGCCGGCATCGTCGTTGTTTCCTACGTCGTCTGGGCCGTCTTCGAAGCCATCATGATCGCGGTCCTGCAGGAGGTCTACCGCGCCGCCGGGCATCCCCCGTGGGAGGCCCGCATCGTCGGCTTCTTCGTCGGCTTGCCCTGCCACATGATCGTCACCACGTTCCTGCACATCGTGTTCATGCGCGTGAAGTTCGGCAAGGCGATCGAAGTCTGGTTCGTCCAGCAACTGATCCTCTTCTCGATCGTGCTGGCGATCGTGGCCCTCGTCGGCGTCGCCTACCTCGCGCGGTGACAAAACTCACGCTCGGCTCCGAAGACTCCGCCTCGCGGCTAAACTTCCTTCCATGACCCGATACTTCGCGACCTGTGCCCGGGGACTCGAGAAATACCTCGCGGCGGAACTGCACGCCCTCGCCGCCGCGGACGTCGAGCCGGGCCGCGGCGGCGTCCACTTCGCCGGCGACCTCGCCACACTTTATCGCGCGAACCTCTGGCTGCGCACCGCCGTGCGCGTCCTCCAGCCGATCCATGAAGCGACCGTGCGGAGTTCCGACGAACTCTACGACGCCTGCCGCACGGTGAACTGGGCCGAATACCTGACGCCAGACCACACGATCGCCGTGGATAGCAACGTGCGCGATTCGGGCATCACGCACAGCCAGTACGCCGCCCGGCGCGTGAAGGACGCGATCTGCGACCAGTTCCGCGAGCGCACCGGCCGCCGCCCCAGCGTGGACACCGAAACGCCGATGGTCGGCCTGAACCTGCACATCCACGCCGATCGCATGGTGCTGAGCCTCGATTCGTCCTGGCACTCGCTTCACAAGCGAGGCTACCGGCCGATCCAGACCCGCGCGCCGCTCAACGAATCGCTCGCCGTCGGCCTGCTCATGGCCGCCGGTTGGACCGGCGACACGCCCCTCGTCGATTGGATGTGCGGCTCCGGCACCTTCTGCATCGAGGGCGCCTGGATGGCGACGAACCGCGCGCCGGGTTCGCTGCGCAAATGGTTCGGGTTCATGGGCTGGCCATCGTTCGATCGCGCGCTCTGGTCCGCGATCCGCGACGATGCCCGCGCGAAGGCGAAACCGCTCGCCGTCGCCATCGCCGGCAGCGACGTCCGCCGCGACGCCATCGAGTTCGCGAAGACCAACGCCAAGGCCGCCGGGCTGGGGAACGCGATCCGCTGGACCCTGCAGGACCTGAAGGATGCCCGGCCGCCCGAGGGGCCGCCCGGCGTGCTGATCTGCAATCCGCCCTACGGCGAGCGACTCGGCGAAGCCGAGCAACTGGTCGGCCTGCACCGCCTCATGGGCGTCGCCTTCGAGCAACACTGGCCCGGCTGGCGATTCCTCATGCTCACGTCCAACAACTGGCTTGCCCGGCAGGTCGGGCTGAAAGTGGTGTCGACGACGCACTTCTTCAACGGCGGCATCCCGTGCCTGCTCTGGGAATATCGATTGAAGTGAACCGTTAAGACCAAGTCCAGAAATGGTGTCGCGAAAATCCATAGACCGTCAGCCCGACGCGCCAGCGAGGGCGGATGCATTCGCCCTCGCTGGCGCGTCGGGCTAACCCGAATTCGCTCCATCCATTCGATAACCGCTCTTATCCGAGTGGAATGGTTCTCGTCCAAGCGTCACACCTTACGGTAGCGGCAGATCCTTGAACGTGAATTCGATCTCGCGCGTGGCCGCGAGCCATTCGACGAGCACCAGTTTCGCCGGCGCGCCGAGTTTCTTCCCTTCGGGCGCGGCGAACTGAATCGAGACGGTGGTCGAGCCGGGGCCCTGCTGTTGCAGCCCGACGCCGGCGTTCGCGAACTTGCGGCCCTGGGAATCGTAGGCTTCCAACCGTTGCGGGAACGCCGAGGACCAGGTGTAATCGTCCGGATTCGGCTGCAGGAGTTTGGCCGTGAGCGAGACCGAGAAGCCGCCGTCGCCGGTATCCGTCAGCGAGTCGATCGTCACTTCGGTCGTGCGGCTGACAAAGGTCTTCTTGCGTGCGGCGACGGGTTTGTCGATGGTCAGTTCGGGCCGCGTGCCGACGAGCAGCGTGACGGTCACTTTGCCGCGGAGTTCCTTGACGGCGGTGGCGTCCTTGTGCGGCCGGGCGAGATTCGCGTAGAGGTGGAGGTGGTGGCCGCGCTGCTGTCCGCCGCCGTAATAGCCCGATACGAAGCGATTCGATTCGTCGGCGACGGGGACGAGGCTGTGGCCCGTGTCGTCGAGCGCCTTCGTGACGGTGGGCGTGCCGACGGCGAGCATGGGGTTTTTGGGTTCGGAAAGGATCGCGAGGTTGAGATTGGTGTTCCCGTAATTACCGGTCGTGGGGGTCCGGCGCGGCAGGCCGGAAAGCTGACGGTTCGCATTCGTGCCGATGTTCGTCGCGACGAACCGGTATGGGCCGACGCGGCAGACGTGCGGGTCGTGTACGTCGCTGGACTGCAGGCCGATGGGTTGCGATTCGTCTCCGGTCATTTGAATGGCGGACCCGGTGGCCGTGGCGATCTCGTCGAGCGCGTCCCAGAACGAGACGCCGTTCCAGTCGACGACCATCGCGATCTTGTCTTCGTTCTCGTACTTCGCGAGCGAATAGCCGGTTTGCCGGGCGATGTGGGCGAGGATCGCCTCGACCGGATAACGGCCCCGCAAGGTGATGCGCTGGGGGTGAATCAGACGGTCGCGATCGAGCTTGGCGATCAGCACTTCGAGCCGTCGTTCGATCTCGGGGTTCTCGGTGGCGTCGGCGGCGCGAATGAGCGCGGGCCGCGCGCGGTCGCCGAGCGCGACCAGATCGCGATGCGCGGCTTCCCGATCGCGGAAGTTCCCCGCGCCGAGTTTGGCGACGAGCGCCTGGATTGCGCGCTCGTCCGGCGGTGCGGGAGTTAGTGTGTGAGTCGCCAGGATTGCCCAAACGGCAAAACCGGTACCGGTGAACATCGTGCAGGCCCGGATCGGAAGAAATCCTTCAAGTCCGCCCCTGAAGCCTAGACCGAGCACGTTCCGGTCACAAGGGGCAAGTCCGTCGCTAGCCGGATAATCGGTCGGGAAATGTTCAAGTGCAACGATTGGCGAAGGTCATCGGCACGGTTCAGCCCATCAGATAGGCGCGGAGTTGAACGAACAGTTCCGAGCAGCGCTTCCGCCAAGGTTCTTCCTGCAGCAGGTGCGCGTGCAACGGTCGGAAGAGGGCGTGAATGGTCAGCCGGTTCGGATCGCGGTTCGGATCGACGCGTTTCAGATGCAGTGTCAGCTCGGCCGGTCCGTCGGATTTCTTCCCCAGTCCGAGCCAGGCGAGTTTGCCGGCCGTCGCGCGAACGCCAAGCTTCTCCAGCCGCAGTCGGACGAGGTTCGGTTCGGTGGCGATGACTCGGCCGTCGGTATCGCTGACGAATCCCCGGATCTTCATGATCGCGATCGACTGAGGCATCCAGACGTCCACTTGGAAGGGCAGGCTGCCATCCGCGACGACCGGGGTGGTGGCGGTCGCCATGGGGGCCGTGCCCGATGCCGGCGTGGCGGTTTTCGGGATCGTCGAAGGAGCCAACGAGACCAGCGGGACCGGCGTCGCGTGGAGCACGTCCGTTTGCGGCAGAGTCGCCACCGGCGACGCCGTCGCGACCAGGGGGATCGGATCGGCATCGAGGTCGATGACCGCTTGTGCGGACACCGGCTGGAACTGCCCGGAATCGTTCGCCGAGCGGTTCCCCGCGCCGACGGCCTTGGCGAAACCCTCCGCCAGCTCGCGCGCGGTCTGCGGGCGGGCCGCCGGGTCCTTCGCGAGGCACCAACGGATGACCTCTTCGACCGGCTTGGGCGCGATCCGCGCCAGACCCAGTTCCGCGAAGGTGGGCGGATCCTCCGTCGCGTGTGCCAGCAGCACGTCCATGCTCGTCGCCCCTTGGAACGGGAGCCGCCCCGTCACCAGTTCGAAGAGCATCACGCCGACGGAGTAGAGGTCGCCGCGGTGGTCCATCATCTCGCCGCGTACCTGTTCCGGGGCGATGTAGCCCGGCGTGCCGACGGCGAAATCCACCGCCGTATCGGTCACCTGCTTGAGCTGTCCATCGTCGAGGAGTTTCGCCAGCCCGAAATCCATCACCTTCACGCGCTCTTTCGGCGTGTCGGGTTCGGAGATCATGATGTTGGCCGGCTTCAAGTCCCGGTGGATGATGTTCTGTTCGTGCGCGGCACCGAGCACGTCGCAGAGCTGCGCCACGATCCGGGCGACGCGGCCGAACGAGAGGCGGCCGTTCTTCTGGAGAAGGCTTTCGAGGTTGATCCCCTTCACGTACTCCATCACGATGCACGAGCCGTATTCGTCCGTCACGGAGGCGTCGTAGAGCGTGACGGCGTTCGGGTGCTGGAACCGCGCCATCACGAGGGTTTCGCGCTGGAATCGCTCGCGGAACTTGGGATCGCTGGCGACGTGGTCGTGCATGATCTTCACGACGACGGTGCGGTTCAGGTCGGTCTGCCGCGCAAGGTAGACCTTCCCCATGCCGCCTTCGCCGAGGAGCTTTTGCGTTTCGTAGCGGCCTAGAAAAGTCCGTCCGATCATGGTGTTCCGTCCGCCGTCTCGGGCCAAGCCTGCGGTTCGACGAGTCTAGGGCGCGTTTCGACCCGATGCCAGTTCGCCCGCGGAGTTTCACAAATCGGCTCGGGGCCGAATTTTCCATCGGCGACTGAAGGGGGCTTTCGCTTGCTCCGAACTGCCGGGGCGCGGTATGATCGCTCATCCCGCCGAAGTTCCCTTCCCGCCGATCCGGAGCCTTCCGATGCCCGCCCACCTCCGGGGCTGCGACGACGCCCGTCGTTCCCTCGCGCCCAGCCGCCGCAGCTTCGTCAAAGCCGGCATTCTGGGCACGGCCGGACTCTCGCTCGCCGACCTCTTCCGCGCCGAGGCGAAGGCGAACAGCCTCGCGCGGCCCAAGTCGGTCATCATCCTCTGGATGCGCGGCGGCCCCAGCCACATCGACATGTGGGACCCGAAGCCCGACGCTCCGGCCGAGTACCGGGGCGAATTCGGCACCATCGACAGCGCCGTGCCCGGCATCCGGCTCGGCGACCTGCTGCCGATGTCCGCGAAGGCGATGAAGTCCTGGTCGATCATCCGCAGCTTGAACCACCACGACGCCGGGCACAGCACCGGCGACCAGATCTGCTTCACCGGCTACAACACGGGCCCCGCCCCGGACGAGAACATCCACCCGAGCATCGGTTCGATCGTCTCGAAGCAACTCGGCCACTTGAACCCGAAGCTGCCGAGCTACGTGATGATCCCGCGCAACGTCCCCGGCACCGGCTCCGCGTATCTCGGCGTGGCCCACAAGGCCTTCGAGACGCAAGCCGACCCCGCGAAAGACGGGCCGTTCAAACTGCCAAACTTTGAATTGGCCAGCGGCGTGACGCTGGAGCAGGTCGGCTCGCGCAAGGATCTCCTCAAGGACTTCGACACGCTTCGCCGCGAAGTGGACACGCTCGGCGACGTGGCCGCGATGGACCGCTTCCAGCAGCGTGCCTGGGACGTGCTTACCTCCGACACGGCGCGCGACGCGTTCGACCTCGACAAGGAACCGATGAAGGTGCGCGAACGGTACGGCTTCCTGCCGGCGTTCGATCCGAAGGCGAGCAACCGCTGCGGGGCCCCGGCGTGGAGCCAGCGCATTCTGCTCGCCCGCCGACTGGTGGAGGCCGGCGTGCGGCTCGTCACCGTCGACCTCCGCTGGTGGGACACACATGTGAAGGGGTTCGAGTCGCTGAAGCTCGGCTTCCTGCCGCGCTGGGACCGCGCGTTCACGGCCCTGCTCGAAGACCTGGAGACTCGGGGGTTGCACGATTCGACGATGGTGCTGGCGTGGGGCGAGTTCGGCCGGACGCCGCGCGTGAACAACGATGCCGGCCGGGATCATTACCCGAACGTCTTCAGCGCCGCGCTGGCGGGCGGCGGCATCGTCGGCGGTCGCGTGATCGGTTCGTCGGACGAGAAAGGGGCCTTTCCGAAATCCAATCCCAAGTCGCCGCAGGACGTGCTGGCGACGCTTTATCGCCACCTCGGCATCGACACGGAGACGAGTTATCCAAACGCCACCGGCCGCCCGTTCCCCGTGCTCCCCGGCGGGAAGCCGGTGGAGGAGTTGTTCGGATGAACGTGAATTGCCGGCATTTCATTCTGTGCAAGACCGTATGGTATGATCCCGCTGTTCCCGACGATTTCTCCTTCGGGCATGTCATCATCCACTTGCGCGCACCGAGCGGCTTATATCCGGCTCGGTACGAGCGGTTATTTGCCCACTTCCAACTTTACGGCACGCCGGGAGAGTATTCGTTTCGAATCCGTCTCGTGAGAATCGATGCGGAGGGATATGATGGTGAAGAGGAGATTCAGCTTGGTCAGGACGGCGAACCGCTCGAATGGCCCGGACGCCGACCGGTCGTCGTGAGCGCGGACGATTTCGTGGATCCATTCGCGGTCCCTTTGAAGGACGTCGATATCCAGGAGGCGGGGTCTACGAATTTCAACTTTGGATCGACGATTTCGACGAGGCGATCGCGCGAGAACGAATCCAGGCGAGGTATTGAGCCGTGAAAACCAAGATGCCGACGCGCGTCGGGGCGTTCCAGATGCTCGAACCGCTCGAACCGAACTACCGTCGTCCCGGCTTCGGCGAGATCATCGATTTGCGGGAATCGATGTCCGCGATCCCCGCGGAACGGGAACGGCGGGATCGTTTACTGGAATCGCTCGAGGACACGGCGATCATCGGTAAACTCTGGTCCGATGCGATGGCCGCAAACGGCTCCAATGCGAATTATTCGCAGCGTACGGCCGGGGCGCTCCTCGCCATTGTGATGCAGGGCCTGATCGAACGTGAACGCGATCGCCGCATCGATGCTTTGGGCGAAGATCGACGGCGTGATGGAACCGTCGTTCCGACCCTGATTGCGAGATCGAACGAACTCGCATCGGATTCGCGGATCGGGCTTGCCCCGTCCGGATTGCGTCCCGAGTGGATGCGAAGCATCGATGCGTTCCAACGTCACGTTGCGGATCAACTCGCGTGTGTCGTTTCGTCGTCGTAATTTCGTCATCCCGTCTCCGGCCAACGCCGTTCGCCGTTTCCCGTTGCGTAGGATGGCAGTATCCGCCGCCCCGCGCCGAGGTCGCACGTGCCCTTCATCGCCACCTGCACTTATTGCCGGGCCTCGAAATTCCGTGTTCCGTTCAAAAAACGAGGCACATTCGCAACTTGCCCGAAATGCGAGCATGAGTTTCTGCTCGCGCCGGAGTCGGGCGTCGACGTGCCGTTGATGAACTACAAGGAATTGCCGTTCGAGGACGAGGACGACCTGTTCGATGGCGAGGGATCGTCGGAACTGGTCGAGACGATTCCGGAGCACGAGCCGCTGCCCGAGGCCGCGCCGCCCGCCCCTCTGCCCGCCGCGCCGAGCATCGAATCGGTGGCCGTGGTGGTCTCCCCGCCGCGGCCGGCGACGACCGACCTGCCGATGCGCTTCGCGCTCGTCGCCGTCGCGGGCTTCGGCCTCGCCGTGCTGGTCACGCAGTTCCCCTACGGCCGCCTCGTCGCCGCGCCGCTCGCGCTCGGCGGCCTCGTCCTCGCCGCGCTCGGCTGGCTCGGCCTCGAAAAATACCCGTGGCTCGGCGCCACCGGCACGGCCCTCAACGCCCTCCTGCTCGCCGCCTTGCTTGCATTCCCCTCCTGGCTCGGCCTCGCCGGCTGGACGCCCGAAGACGACCCGCAGGCGGTCCCGAAGCGGGCGCTTGCGATCTCGAAGGAGTCCGGCGCGGCGCGGCCCGCCGAATGGATCGACGCCGCCACCGCCGTCTGGGAATACGGCGACGTGCGCATCGCCATCGCCGGCGTGAAGGTGGAAGTCGCCGACCCCGCCGCGAAGACCATCGAGAAGCGGAAGGAACGCGTGTTGCGGATCGTCGTGAAGGTCGAGAACATCGGCGTCGCCCGCGCGATCCCGCTCGGCGGCTGGAACGAACCGCCCGCCCGCGAAGTGAAACTGACGGCCGGCGGCGCGCCTGTCGCCATACGACCCGCCGCCGAAGACCGTACGCCGGTCTATCCCGGCAAGTCCCACGATGTGACGCTCACCTTCGCCCTGCCCGAGAAGTTCGACGAACTGCGGCTGGAGCTACCCGGCGCGGCGTTCGACTGCGACCAATCGCCCCGGTTCCAGATCCCGAAAGCGATGATCGTCGGCGTTCGATAACCCTCTCATTTTCAAGGGTCGCGTCTTGTTCGGGGCGGGCGTCCGGGGTATTTTTTCCCCACGCCCTCCTCCCGGACGCTCTCCATGAATGCGCTGATCCTTTCCCTCCTTCTCGTCTCACCTTCGGCCGAACCCAACGCCGGCATCCGACCCGTCGGCGACAACGGCCAGCCGCTGAACCTGAACTTCGAAACCGGCACACTCCAGGACTGGACCGCCGACGGCGACGCCTTCAAGGGCCAGCCGATCAAGGGCGACACGGTGAAGCCGCGCCGTGGCGACATGAGCAGCAAGCATCAGGGGCAGTACTGGATCGGCGGGTACGAGAAGGTGCAGGACAGGCCGACGGGCACCCTGACGAGCGTGCCGTTCAAGGTCACGCATCCGTGGGCGAGCTTCCTCATCGCCGGCGGGCCGCACCCGAAGGGGACGTTCGTCGAGCTGATCGACGCGGAGACGAAGAAGCCGTTCTTCAGCGCCACGAGCGCGGACGAAACCGAGACGCTGCATCGCGTGGCCGTGGACCTGGCGAAAGTGCAGGGGAAGTCGATCCAGATTCGACTCGTGGACAAGCACACCGGCCACTGGGGTCATTTGAACTTCGATGACTTCCTGTTCCACGCCGAGAAGCCGGCGGTCGCGGCGCGTCCGGCGGCGCTCGTGCAGGACGACTATAAGTTTGCCGGCCAGAAGCCCGAGGACGCGGCCAAGAACATGACCGTGCCGCCGGGCTTCAGCGTCAGCCTCTTCGCCGGCGAGCCAGACGTGCACCAGCCGATCGCGTTCTGCTTCGACGATCGCGGCCGGCTCTGGGTGGTGGAGGCGTTCGTCTACCCGAAACGCATCAAGGGCGACGGCCCGATGCTGCCGGAAGCCGAACGCAAGAAGGGGGACAAGATTCTGATCTTCGAAGACACCGACGGCGACGGGAAGTTCGACAAGCGCACCGTCTTCCTCGAAGGCCTGAACCTCGTCAGTGGCATCGAGTACGGCTTCGGCGGCCTCTGGATCGGCGCGGCCCCGTATTTCTGCTTCATCCCGATTCTCGAAGGCGACAAACCGGGCGAAGTGAAGGTGCTCCTCGACGGATGGGGCTACGAGGACACGCACGAGACACTCAACAGCTTCATCTGGGGCCCTGACGGCTGGCTCTACGGCTGCCATGGCGTCTTCACGCACTCGAAGGTCGGTAAGCCTGGCACCGATGACAAGGATCGCCAGCGGATCAACGCCGGCATCTGGCGCTACCACCCGACCAAGCACGCCTTCGAAGTCTTCGCTCACGGCACCAGCAACCCGTGGGGCCTCGACTACAACCAATACGGGGACTTCTTTGCCGAGGCGTGCGTCATCCCGCACCTCTGGCACATCGTGCAGGGCGGCCGCTACCAGCGCCAGGCCGGCTCGCACTTCAACCCCCACACCTACGACGACATCAAGACCATCGCCAAACACCGCCACTACCTCGGCGCGACGCCCCACGGCGGCAACAACAAGAGCGACAGCGCCGGCGGCGGCCATGCCCACAGCGGCCTGCTCTGCTACCAGGGCGGCACCTGGCCCAAGGAGTACCATGGCAAGCTCTTCATGGGGAACATCCACGGCCACCGCATCAACGTGGACGTCGTGACACCGAAGGGCAGCGGCTACGAAGGCGACCGCAACCCGGACTTCCTGCTGACGAACGACCGCTACGCGATCATCGTGGCGATGCGCACCGGGCCGGACGGCAACATCTTCTTCACCGACTGGAGCGACAAACAAGTCTGCCACCGCAACGAGGTGGAGATCTGGGACCGCACGAACGGCCGCATCTTCAAGGTGAGCCACAAGGACGCGAAGCCGGTAAAGGGATTGGATTTGCAGAAGCTGAGCGACGCGGAACTGGTGAAGTTGATCACGAGCGAGAACGAGTGGATGTCCCGCCACGCGCGGCGGATCCTGCAGGAGCGGGCCGCGAACCAGTTTGGCGGCGACGCGATGCGCGGTGCAGCGGTGGTAAAAGCGTTGGAAAGCATCATGGATTTCGAGAAGTCCGACGCGGTGCGGTTGCGGGCGCTCTGGACGCTCCACGTCTGCTCGGGGTTGTCGGCCGCTCGAGAAGCGATGGCGTTAAAGGATTCCGATCACCACATGCGGGCGTGGATGGTCCAGTTTCTGGCGGAGCCGCAGGAGAACCACGACCGGTGGGTCGCCCACGCCAATGCCATCCTCCACGAAATGTCGAAATCCGATCCTTCCCCCGTGGTTCGACGGGCGATCGCCAGTGCTTGCCAACGATTGCCCGCGCAAATCAACTGGCTCGATCTCGAACATCTCGCCCGACACGCGGAAGACGCCACCGACCCGGTTCTGCCACATCTTTACTGGTATGCTCTGGAGCCGATCGCGGGACGAAACCCCGAACTCGGGCTGAAACTCGCCAGCGGGACAGCGATCGAAGGGCTGTTCGAGAAGACCGCCCGCCGCATCGCTTCCATCGGCACGCCGGAATCGCTCACGGTTCTCGCCAAGCAACTGGGCCAAACGAAGGTCGCGAACGAACAACTCGCGATCCTGAACGGTCTGTCCGTCGGCCTCAAGGGCCGCAAGGACGCGGCGGCGCCGAAGGAATGGTCGGACGCCTTCGCCAAGCTCGCGAAGAGTGAATCGGCCGAAGTGCGGTCCGCCGCGCTCGCCGTCGGCGTCGCCTTCCGCGACCCGGCCGCCGCGACGGCATTGCTCGACATCGTCGGCGACGCGAAGGCCAACGCGGCCATCCGCCAGAGCGCCCTCGCAGCGCTCCTCGATGTCGGCCACGACCGGCTCGGCGGCGTTCTGAAATCGCTCTTGAAGGACCCGGCCCTGCGAACGGCCGCGATTCGCGGCATGGCCCGCACCGCCGACGAGACGGTGCCCGCCACGCTCGTGAAAGAATACCCGAACCTGAGCGCCGACGACAAGCGCGAGGTTGTCACCGTGCTCGCCAGCCGGGTCAAGTTCGGCATTGCCCTGCTGTACGCCATCGAGCACAAGGCGATCCCGAGCGCCGACGTGCCGGCCGAGACGATCCGCCAGCTCCGCAACCTGAACGACGCGGAACTGAACAAGCGGATCGCCGCCGTCTGGGGCGTCGTCCGCGACACGCCGGCCGACCGCAAGGCGCTCATCACCGAGTGGCGCCGCCGCCTCGCGAACCCGCAGCCCGAAGACCTCGCCGCCGGCCGGGCGCACTTCAACAAGGTCTGCGCCCAGTGCCACACGCTCTACGGCGTCGGCGGCAAGGTCGGCCCGGACATCACCGGCTCCAACCGCGCCGATGCCGCGTACCTGCTGGAGAACATGTTCGATCCCTCCGCCGTCATTCCGAAGGAATACGCCGCGACGAAGATCGACCTGCTCGACGGCCGCGTCGTCACCGGCATCGTGAAGGAGGAGACGAAGACCGCTCTCACGGTCGTCACCGAGCGCGAAACGCTGACGATCCCCGTGGCCGACATCGCGGGCCGCAAGGCGTCGGCCGAGTCGATGATGCCCAACGACCTGACGAAGCAGCTCAAGGATAGCGAGATCCGCAACCTCATCGCCTACCTGCGCCACGCGGGCCAGGTGCCGGCGCTCGCCACGGCCGAGACGGCGAAGGACTTCTTCAACGGCAAGGACCTCACCGGCTGGGACGGCGACAAGGCCGTCTGGTCCGTCGAGAACGGCGAGATCGTCGGCAAGACCGAGAAGGGCCTCAAGGCGAACAACTTCCTCAAAGGGCCGTTCGAGGTCACCGACTTCAAACTGACGCTCAAGGTGAAGCTGTCGCCGAACGAGGCGAACAGCGGCATCCAGATCCGCAGCATCAACTGGACGGGCGGCGAGATGAAAGGCCCGCAGTGCGACGTCGGCAAAGGCTGGTGGGGCAAGATCTACGAAGAGAGTGGCCGAGGCCTGCTCGCGAAGGAGGGCGGCGAGAAGTTCGTGAAGGTGAACGAGTGGAACGACTACGCCATCGAGGCGGTCGGGCCGAACATCAAGATCTGGATCAACGGCGAGAAGGTGGCCGACCTGACGGATGACAAGATGTCCCGCCGCGGCCTGATCGCGTTCCAGGTCCACAGCGGCGGCCCGACGGAAGTGCGCTTCAAGGAGATCAAGCTGGAGGTGAAGTAAGGAGCGACGCGATGGCCCGGCACGTTCTGTTCATCGTGTTTGGAGGCATGCTGGGTTGCCTCGCGGGATTGCTCGCGCCGGTCGTGTTCATCGGGGCGTGCGTCTGGGATGGCCGAACGACCTGGTCCGAGTTGTCGAATCCGAAAACCGTTCCCTACATCGCCGTGTTGGTCGGCCTTGGGACGTTGAACGGCGCGATCGGCGCTTGGGACGGTTGGCGGTCGAGGTGCTATCGACTGCTTCCTGTTGTTTGGGCTCCGATGCTATTGTTGCTCTACCCCGCCTTGATGTTTGTCGAGGACCCTTCTGATTCCAAATCGTGGGGTCCCGGTCTCCTTGCGGTTGCTATTGTCGTGCCCTTCATCTGGATTGCCGGTCGAGTCGGGCAAAGAGTCGGTGTCGCTGGACGACGCAAGCGGCTGGATTGTTTCCCAACACAGGTCACTGAATCATTTCCTTGAATACCGGACGATATCCGCGAGACTTCCAACGGTTCGAGATCGATAGCGGCGTCGAGCGGTGGGTGTGAGCGTCCCGTTTGCTGGTGGAACATTTGACGACTCTGTTGGCCCTCTTCAGTCCGAAGGACTGGGAGTGCTTAGCCCGGGGCGAGCCGCTTCGGCGACGCCCTGGGTTGCGGACGGCGCCGCATGCAGTCCGAAGGACTGCGACAAATCCCCAGTTGAGAAGCGTCTTGTCACAGCCCTTCGGGCTGTGGGTCCTTTCCCACGTTACCCAGGGCGTCGTCGCAAAGCCTCCTCGCCCTAGGCTATGCACTCCCAGTCCTTCGGACTGAAGACACGCGGACGGAACAGATTCGCCACAATCTTTGGTGACGCACACCGTCGAGCCGCCGCACTCCAAATGAATACGGCGCTCCGGCCGGGTCTGGCTAAGATAATGGGATGACATCACGCTTGGAACTCTTGTCCCCCGCCGGCGATTGGGAGGCGATGCGCGCGGCGGTCGCCAACGGGGCGGACGCGGTCTACTTCGGCCTCTCGCACTTCAACGCGCGTGCCCGCGCGGCCAACTTCGAACTCGACGAACTGCCTAAGGTCATGGACTTCCTCCACCGGCGGAACGTCCGCGGCTTCGTGGCGATGAACACGCTGGTCTTCTCGGATGAACTGCCGGACGCGGCGAAGTTCGTCGAGGCGATGGCGGCCGCCGGTGTCGATGCCGTCATCGTGCAGGACCTCGGCCTCGTGCGGCTCATCAAGCGGATCGCGCCGACGCTCGCCATCCACGGCAGCACGCAGATGACGCTGACGGAGCCGCGGGGCATCGCGTTCGTCCAGAAGCTCGGCGTCGAGCGCGTCGTGCTTGCGCGCGAGCTGTCGCTCGACGACATCCGCAAGGTGACTGCGAACACGACGATGCCCGTGGAGGTGTTCGTCCACGGCGCGCTCTGCGTGGCGTACAGCGGCCAGTGCCTGACGAGCGAGGCGCTCGGCGGCCGCAGCGCCAACCGGGGCCAGTGCGCCCAGGCGTGCCGGTTGCCGTACGAGATGATCGTGGACGGCGAGCGCCGCGACCTCGGCGACAAGGCGTACCTCCTCAGCCCGCAGGATCTGGCCGCGCATGACCACATCGAAGATCTGGTGAACGCCGGCGTGATCTCGTTCAAGATCGAGGGCCGGCTGAAAGGCGGGCCGTACGTCGCGGCGACGACGAGAACGTATCGCGAGGCGATCGACGCGGCGCTCGCGAAGTCGGATTTTCATCTGGATCGCAAGGCGGAACTGGAGCTGGCGCAGACGTTCAGCCGAGGGCTGACGCCGGGATATCTGGAGGGGGTGAACCACCAGAAGCTCGTGCGCGGGCGCTTCCCGAAGAGCCGGGGCGTGAAGCTCGGCACCGTCGTGGACGTGGGGCGGAACCGGGTGATGCTGAAACTGGCGGAGGCGCTGCCGGCGGAGGAACTGGTGCGGGCCGGCGACGGCGTGCTGTTCGATCTCGGCACGCCGGAGGCGAAGGAACCGGGCGGGCGCATCTGGAAGGTGGAGATACCCCGCGGACGCACGGCCCCGGGTTTGGTGGAACTGCACTTCGAGATGGATTCACTCGATCTGGCGCGCGTGCCGGCCGGGTGCGTCGTCTGGAAGACCGACGACCCGGCGCTGCGGAAGAAACTCGAACAGACTTACTCGCAGGACAAACTCTTCCACCGCGAACCGGTGACGGCGACGCTGACGGGAACGATCGGCGGGCCGCTGACACTGACCTTGGGCGAAGCCAATGCGACCTGGCCCGGTCCGCTCGAACGCGCAACGAAGCGGGCCACGACGGCAGCGGAAATTCGCGAACAACTCGACCGGCTCGGGGATACTCCCTTCGAGTTGCGCAACGTGACGTTGGAGCTTCCGCCGGATGCGATGGTGCCGAAGAGCGTGCTGAACGACCAGCGCCGACGGGCCGCGGCGGAGTTGACGGCGGCGCGACTGACGACGCGCTGTCACTCGATTGCCACAACGAACGCCCTGGCGGAATTGCGGTCGAATTCTTTCACTCCGCACTCCGCACTCCGCACTCCGCACTTGAGTGTCCTGGTTCGCAACCTCGATCAACTCGGCGCGGTCCTGCCTCTGAAACCGGCGGCGGTGTACTGCGATTTCGAGGATGCCCGCCGCTACGCCGAGGGCGTCGCCCGCGCGAAGGACGCCGGCGTGCTGGTGGGCGTCGCGCCCCTGCGCGTCTGGAAACCCGGGGAGGACGGCTTTCAATCGCTCGTCGTCCGCGCGAAGCCGGAGATCGTGCTCGTCCGCAATCTTGCGGGCATCGACTACTTCCGGAACGAACTGCCCGACGCGAAGTTGATCGGCGATTTCAGCCTGAACGTCGCGAACGACCTGACGGCCGACGTGCTGTTGGAAGCCGGCCTCGCGCGGCTCGTGCCGAGCTTCGATCTGAACTGGGACCAGTACGCCGCGCTGCTCGCGCACTCCGATCCGGCGCGCTTCGAGACGGTCATCCACCAGCACATGCCCATGTTCCACAACGAGTTCTGCGTCTTCGCCGCGTTTCTTTCCAAGGGCAAGGATCACACCGATTGCGGGCGGCCGTGCGAACGCCACACGATCGAACTCCGCGACCGGGTCGGCTCGTCTTTCCCGGTCCTGCCGGACACCGGATGTCGCAACACCGTGTTCAACAGTGTGCCCCAATCCGCCGCCGAGTACGTGGGCCAAATGACGGAGTTGGGCATCCGCTGGTTCCGCATCGACCTCCTCCGAGAGACGCCGAACGAGGCGGTCCGGCTGGTCGAACAGTACACCCGCGTGATGAGCGGTGTTGACGACGGCAAGCAGACGTGGAAGCAACTGCGGGCGCTGAACCAACTCGGTGTCACCCGCGGTACGCTCAACTTGCTTTAAGCGGTGCCATCCCAGTTAGCCCGACGCGCCAGCGAGGGAGATTTTACGGAGAGCGGACTCGCATTAAGCGGTGCCATCCCAGTTAGCCCGACGCGCCAGCGAGGGAGATCTTACGGAGAGCGGACTCGCCCTCGCTGGCGCGTCGGGCTAACCGGAATTGGCTACACCGACTCGGGAACTGCTGTAGCCCGTAAGCACTGGTTCAGGAACCGCTCGAATCCGCGACGCGCTTGGTGAGGCCGCCGTAGTAGTCGATGCGGCGGTCGCGAAAGAACGGCCAGTTCCGTCGCACTTCCTCCATGTGCTTGCGGCTGCACGGAATGGTGATGATCTCTTCCTTCGCCACGCTCGCGCGCTTCAGCAGCCGGCCGAACGGATCGCTCACGAACGACTGGCCCCAGAACTCCAACCCCTCGCCGACGAGTACTTCATGGCCGACGCGGTTGACCGCGCCGACGTAGATGCCGTTGGCGATGGCGTGGCCGCGCATGCTCGTCTCCCACGCGGAGTGCTGGGCCTCGCCGAACTCGGCTTTCTCCTTCGGGTGCCAGCCGATGGCCGTCGGGTAGAAGATCACCTCGGCCCCCTGCAGCGCGGTCAATCGTGCCGCTTCGGGGTACCACTGGTCCCAGCAGACGAGCGTGCCGACCTTCGCGTACTTCGTGTCGAAGACCTTCCAGCCGACGTCGCCGGGCGTGAAGTAGTACTTCTCGAGGAAGAGCGGATCGTCGGGGATGTGCATCTTCCGGTAGATGCCGAGGAAGGAGCCGTCGGCATCGTGGACGGTGGCGGTGTTGTGGTAGACGCCGGGCATCCGCTTCTCGAAGAGCGAGCCGATGACGACGACGCCGTTGGCCTTCGCGGCGGCGCCAAGTCGTTCGGTGGACGGCCCCGGGATCGGCTCGGCCTTGTCGAAGAGGTGGTAGTCTTCGGTCTGGCAGAAGTAGTGCCCGGTGAAGAGTTCCGGCAGGCAGACGATCTGCGCCCCGGCCTTGGCCGCGTCGCGGATGGCGGCCTCGGCCTTCGCGAGGTTGGTGGCCGCGTCCGGGGCGCAGCTCATCTGGACGAGGGCGATGGTGAAGGTGTCGGGCATGGTGCGGGAGGTTCTTCAGGAGGACGCATTGTTGAAGAAGTGAAATTATATGCCAGCAGTACCGCGTGCGAACATCGGCTGGTTCTACTTACTTCGCTCCGCGATACACGACTCGATTGTGGTAGTCGATGAACTGCTGGCCGACCTTGTGGCCGCCGGCCGGTCGGAGATCACTCGCAGCGAGCCGGATGGCACCCAGGTCGCAGGCTGCGTGGTGGTTCGGGCAAAGGCAGACGATGTTCTCGGCTATGTCAGGGCCGTCGTGCGGCTTCCCCAACGGTTGAAGGTGGTGCCCCTCCGCGTACCCCGTGCCATCGGCCAACTGAACTGTCTGACCACAGAGTTGGCAGAGTTGACGGTGCAAACTCTTGATCCGCTTGGCCAACTCGGTGTCGCGGACGATGCGCGAAACCGTAGTGGCCACACGCCCGGTAGGCGGTTGTTCCAAGTCCGAGGCGACGGGTGTCTCGCTGCTATCGCCACCGGTTTCGGATGAGCCAAGAGTAGAGGCCGGCGGGTTGGTAACGGGCTCTGTTTCACCGGATTGTTGAAGTAGTCCCAAATGCTGGTGGCCGGTTTTACCACGGATAAGTTTCATGAGCCGGTTGAAGTCGTTTCTTCGGAGTCTATTCTGATTTTGGTTGGGCGATGTCCCTTGGATTTCTCTGGGGACATCGACCAGTTTGGTATTCTCCGGCCAAACGATTTTCATCACGGCCACTGCCCGCTTCTTATCAAGCTGTCCATCGTTGTTCTCGTAAGCCGAGACTACGCAGGAAAACACTCTCGCCTCGGTGTATGTGCGATCCTCGAGCATGTTCCATACGCGTAAGATTTCCTCATCTGTCACAACGATTTCTCCCTCAGTGGGATTCGAGACTTCCTCACGACGACTTCACGGCCGCCCCGTCGGCGAAGTAAGCGTCGAAATCGGCCTCGGCCATGAGGCCGCGGTAAGACAGTTGAACACGGAGGGCGTCGAGGTGCGAGGTGCGGGCCGGCGCGTGGCGATCCACCTTCGGAATCGGAAACCACATGTCCGTGGTCGGCTCCGAATACACGTCGTAGTGCTCGTCTCGGCTCTTGCGGGTGAACCCCAGCTCGACGAGGAGATCGGCCACTTGACCGTTGGTGATGGTTTCGGTCTTCACTCGGAACTCCTTTCCCGGCGGACGCGGTTGCGGAGGACCCGCCACTGTTGGACCGCTTCGACGGTCACCGCGTTCGAAAAGGGCACGCGGAGGGTCACGGTCCGAACATCGTCGGTGTCGAAGCCGGGGTTGCGAGCATACGCCTGAACGTCCAGCCAGAAAGCGCGGTCTTCAACCGCATCGTACACGACCAGAATGACCGGGAACAACTCGAATAGCCACGAGCGCAAATCGCGGGACGAAACGCGTTGGGCCACGGTTGTGCCGTCGGCCGACACCTTCAAATGGTCCGTGGCCTTGAACTGGAGTTCGCAGAACCCGTTCTCGATTTCGCCGTCGGCGTCGAAAGTCACCAAGGTCGCGTCCAGCCCGTAGTCCTTTGTTCGGATCTCAAGGACGTGCCCACACTCCAGCACCTTCCGCTCGACGAAATTGGCGCTCATGTCCGCGATCACGTGCTCGCGGGTGCGTCGCTTGCGTCCGGACGGCTGACGACGGCGGGCCACGATCGGTCTCCGGCAATTCATGAACGGGATACCCGCTACGCCCGCCGTCCGCAACCCGGCTTCACCGCGCCGTGTGATACGCCGCGCTCCGTTCGCGGAAGGCGGCCTCCTCCGGCTCCCATAACTTCGCGATGTCGCGCCAGCCGGCGCCGGCGTCGATCAGCGTCCGCTCGCGATCGCTGCCGAAAAGCAGGTCGATGGCCGGAATGTGCTCGACGAATTCGTAGCGTTCCGTGCGCCAGCGGAAGCGGTCGCCGAGGAGATCGCGAAAAGCGATGAGGACCGCGAGGCCGGTGCGGACGGGTTGGAACGCCTCGCCGGTCGGCGCGACGAAGACGCCGCCGCAGCTTTGCCCGGCGTGCTTCTGGAACGTCGGGCGGAACGTGACGGGCAGGAATCGCACGTCGGGCAGTTCCTCGGCGTTCAATCGTTCGGCAAGCCGTCGCGGGTCGATGCCGGGGAAGCCGACGTACTCGAACGGCCGTGTGGTGCCGCGGCCTTCACTGAGGTTCGTGCCTTCGACGAGGCACATTCCCGGATAGACGATCGCCGTAGCGACGGTCGGCATGTTCGGCGAGGGCGGAAGGAGGAATCGGTCCACCGTCGCGTGGGCGTCGCACGGGATCACGGTGAGATCGACGTTCGGCGCTCGCTCGGTCCGGTAGAGCCGTGCGAGTTCGCCGATCGTCAGGCCGTGGCGCGTCGCGATCGGGTGCGCGCCGACGAAGCTGGCGAAGCCATCGCGCACGATCGGGCCTTCGACGGCGCGACCGAGCGGATTCGGGCGATCGAGCACGACGACCGGCACGCCGGCGTCGGCGCACGCCTCCAGGCAGTAGAGCATCGTGGCCTGGAAGGTGTAGTACCGGCTGCCGACATCCACGAGGTCGATGGCGAGCACATCGAGGCCCGCGAGCATGTCCGGCGTGGGCTTCAGGCTCGCGAAGGTGTCGCCGTAGAGCGAGTGGACGGGAATCGCGGACGCGGATCCGGCGACGGGGATGAGGTCCTGCGCCTCGCCGGTGAAGCCGTGTTCGGGGCCGAAGAGGGCGACGAGGTTCGTCCGTTCGGCGAAGAGTTCCGCGGCGGAGCGCAGCGTGCCCGACAGGGCCGCGGGATGGGTGACGAGGCCGACGCGCTTCCCGCGCAGCGGGGCGAAGCCGTCGCGAGCGAGCACGTCGAGGCCGGTCATCGCGAGGCCGCCCCCTTCACGTGCGCGTCGAACCAGGCGAACTGCTCCGCCAGCACGTGCTCGATGCTTTCCTTCGCGGCGTAGCCGTGCGACTCGTGCGGCAGCATCACCAGCCGTGCCGTGCCGCCGTTGCCGCGAATCGCCTGGTAGAGGCGCTCGCTCTGCACCGGGAAGGTGCCGGGGTTGTTGTCGGCCTCGCCGTGGATGAGCAGGATCGGCTCCGTCAGCTTGTGGGCGTTGTGGAACGGCGACATCGTCGCGTAGACCTGCGGCGCTTCCCAGAAGGTGCGGCGCTCGTTCTGGAAGCCGAAGGGTGTGAGTGTGCGGTTATACGCGCCGCTGCGGGCGATGCCGGCACGGAAGAGGTCCGAGTGCGCCAGCAGGTTCGCCGTCATGAACGCGCCATAGCTATGGCCGCCGACGCCGATCCGGTCGCGGTCCACCGGCCCCATCTCGACGGCCTTGTCGATCGCCGCCTTCGCGCTGCCCACTAACTGCTCGACGAACGTGTCGTTCGCCTTGTCCGGCGCCCCCACGATCGGCACGCTCACATCGTCCATCACCACGTAGCCGTGCAGTAGGAAGAACAGGTGCGACGTCGCCGCGATGGTCGTGAACCGGCTCGTGCTGCCGCTGATCTGCCCGGCCGTGTCGGCCGAGTTAAACTCGCGCGGGTACGCCCAGAAGACCGTCGGCCGGCGTTCCCCCTCCTTGTAGTCCGGCGGCAGCATCAGCGTGAACGACACCGTCACGCCGTCGGGCCGTTTCGTCGTCACGAGCTGCTTCTTGATCTTGCGCAGGACCGGCGCCGGGTCGACGAACGTCGTGATCGGCGTCTCCTTCGCGCCGTCGCGGTGGAAGTAGTTGCCCGGATCGGTCGGCGATTCCCGGCGGATGAGCAGCTTCGTCCCCTCGTCGTTCAAGGGGGACGCCGATTCGTACACGCCCTCGCCGCACTGGAAGAGCCGTTCGGATTTCTTCGTCGCGAGGTTGAAGCGATCGAGGAACGGCCGGTCGCCCTTGGGCGTCGCACCGGCGCTCGAGAGGTACAGCGAATCCCCGACCACCCACAGCGCCGTGCGGCCATTCGCCATCCGCTTCGTCAGCGGCGAGCCGGGGTCGTTGTACCGGTCTTGGATCGACCGGTCGAAGATCACCGTCGGTTCGGCCTCGGGAGCGGAGAGCGTCCGCAGCACCGTGCGCGTCCAGCGGCGGTCGCGGTCGTAGTCGCTCACGAGCATCCGGTCGCCGTCCGGGAAATAGCTGATGCCGCTGTACCGATGTTCGACCTTGAACAACTTCGTCGGCTCGTCGTTCGCGGGCAGCGGGAAGCTCAGGCTGAACGCCTGATCGCGGTGCGGCACCTTCACCTTCGGATCGCCGCCGTCCAGCGCCTCCACCCACACGAGCGTCGCGTCCTTCGTCGGCATCCACCCGATGCTCCGCGGACCCGTCGGCACCCCCTCGATCGGCACCTTGTCCTGCAACGGCAGGTCCGCGATCGTCCGCACCACGCGCGACTGTTCGTCCCACACCTCCACCACCTTCGGGAACGCCGACGCCGTGTAAAGGTACGAGAACGGCCGCTTCAGCCGTGTCACCAGCAGGTATTTGCCATCCGGCGAAATCGACGCGTTCGTGTAGAGCGCCGGCTTCCCGCCCAGCGCCACGCCGCCCGTCGCGGAGTCCACGATCGCCAGTTGCGACGTCGCGTAGTGCTCGAACACCGCCTCGTCGTGCGCGTTCTGCAGCAGGTCCTGATACGTTCGCACCGGTCCGGTCTTGCCGCTCGTCTCCTGCACGGTCGGGCCGGGCGGCGCGGCCGGCGCTTCCGGAGCCTTCCCGCGCCCGGCCGGCACGGCGCGCACGATGATGTGCCGCGAATCCGGCATCCACTGCACCGGGTCCCCCAGCACGGCGTTGAGCTTCAAATCCGGAATCTTCCGCAGCTTCAGGTCCGCCAGCTCCGCCACGTACAGCTCGATCGCGTCCGCCGTCGTCACCGTCAGCGCGAAGCGCTTCCCGTCCGGCGACCAGTCGGGCGCCCCCACCTTGCCCGCCGGCAGTTCCACCGGCCGCGGGTGCCCGCCTTCCACGGGCATGAAGGTGATCGCCGTCACGCGCGGCGGCCGCGCCGGGCCGCTCGTCTTCGGGTTGAACCGCTGCCCCGCCAGACGCAGCTGCGGCTCCGCCAGCTCCGCAATCCCCGGATAGCGAGCGTACTGCACGAGCGCCAGCGTATCGCGCGACGGGTTCAGGCTCACCGACGGCGACGGCTCCGCGTGCAGCACGTCGAGGATCGCCTGCGGCGGCTTCTGGTACGTCGTCTGTCCGGGCGCCGGATTCGCAAGGGCGAAGAGCGCAAGCGCCGTCGCCGCCGCCTGGGTGCGCATCATGTCGTCGTCTCCGAAGGTGGAATCGCCTTGTGCCGAAGCCATGCGGCTATCGTAGGAGTGCGGGCGGGGCGGGGCCGCGATGTGACCATGAGATCGTCAACCGGTTGCGCGCGCGCCTATTTCCGGCCGCCCGGCGGAAGGGACTCGCGACGGATGGGGCGGGAGTCGTAGATGCGGACCGCGCCGTCGGCGCTGCCGACGACGATGCGCGTGCCGTCCGGGCTGAACGACGCCGCGAACACCGCATTCGTGTGCCGCTTGAGGGCCAGCAACTCGGCCCCCGTCGTTGCGTCCCACAACTTTGCCGTGTAGTCGCCGCTGCCGGTGATGATGCGCGTGCCGTCCGGGCTGAACGACGCCGCGGTCACGCTGCCCGTATGACCCTTGAGCGCGAACAACTCCTTCCCCGTCTTCGCGTCCCAGACTTTCGCCGTATTGTCGCCGCTGCCGGTGACGATGCGCGTGCCATCCGGGCTGAACGCCGCGGCATGCACGCCGCCCGTGTGCCCCTTCAGTGTCAGTGCCTCGTTCCCCGTCCGCGCATCCCACACGTTCGCGGTCATGTCCTGGCTCCCGGTGACGATGCGCGTGCCGTCCGGGCTGAACGACGCCGACGCCACGGTGCCCGTGTGCCCCTTGAACGCGAACAACTCCTTCCCCGTCGTTGCGTCCCAGACTTTCGCCGTATTGTCGCCGCTGCCGGTGACGATCCGCGCGCCGTCCGGACTGAACGACACGGCCGACACCCGATCGGTGTGCCCCGTAAGGGCGAGCACCTCGGCGCCCGACCGCGCGTCCCACACCTTTGCCATGTTGTCCCGGCTTCCGGTGACGATTCGCGCGCCGTCCGGGCTGAACGATGCGGCCGACACCCGGTCGGTGTGCCCTTTGAGGGCGAGCGATTCGGCCCCCGTCCGCGCGTCCCACACCTTCGCCGTGTTGTCGCCGCTACCGGTCACGATCCGCGTGGCGTCCGGGGCGAACGCCGCCGCGTTCACGCGGTCCGCGTGCCCTTTCAAGGCGAACATCTCGGTTCCCGTTTCCGCATCCCACACCTTCGCCGTCCGGTCCCAACTCCCGGTGACGATCCGCATGCCATCCGAGCTGTATCTCGCCGCATCCAGGCGGTCCGTATGGCCCTTCAGGGCGAACACCTCGGTTCCCGTTTGCGCGTCCCACACCTTCGCCGAGTAGTCTCCGCTTCCCGTGAGGATCCGCGCACCGTCCGGACTGTACGACGCCGCGGTCACGCCGCCGGCGTGCCCCTTCAGCGCGAACAGCTCGTCGCCCGACTTCGCGTCCCACACTTTCGCCAACCCGTCCCGACTGCCCGTGACGATCCGCGCGCCGTCCGGGCTGTACGACACCGCCCGCACGCCGTCCGCGCTGGCCGGCAGGGCGAGTACCTCCGTTCCCGTCTTCGCGTCCCACACCTTCGCCGTCCGGTCGTGGCTGCCGGTGACGACACGCGTGGCGTCCGGGTTGAACGCCACCGCATCCACGCGGCCTTTGTGTCCCTTCAGCTCGCGCAATTCCGTTCCCGTCTTCGCGTCCCAGATTTTGGCCGTTCCGTCGCCGCTTCCGGTGGCGATCCGCGTGCCATCGAAGCTCATGGAAATCGCGGCCACGGGGTGCGTGTGCCCCTTCAGCTCGAAGACCTGTTTCCCGGTCTTCGCGTCCCAGACTTTCGCCGTCTTGTCCCAACTGCCGGTGACGATCCGCGCGCCGTCCGGGCTGAATGCCGCCGCGAACACGAAGCTCGCGTGACCCTTCAGAGTGAAGACTTCGGTCCCGGTCGACGCGTTCCACACCTTGGCGGTGTTGTCCGTGCTGCCGGTGACGATCCGCGTCCCGTCCGGGCTGAATGCCGCCGCGTTCACGCCGCCCGTGTGCCCCGTGAGGGTCAGCAGCGACGGATCGGCGAGTCGGTTGAGGTATCGCCATTCCCAGCCGTGGTGCCGGGGTTCGGTGTCGGCGAGCAGCGCGCGCATCGCGACGAAGTTTCCCTCCCGCCATTCCTGATGCGCGACCTGCATCGTGCGGCCGTACACGAACACCGCGAGTTTCCCGCGTTCCAGCTCGACCTGCTTCCGGGCGATCTCTTCCGCGGACTTCGCTTGCTCCGCCGCGTCCCGCGCGCTCTCCGCCTCGCCCCGCAGCCCCACCGCGATCCCCTTGTCGTGCTCCGACTTCCGCCACAGCACGCCGGCCGTCGCGGCGAACGTCCCCAGCAGCACCACCAGCAACCCCAGCGCCCACGCCGCCGCCACCGCCGGTTTGCGGCGCACCCACAGCATCGCCCGCTCCAACGGCGTCGCACGGCGCGCCGCGATGGGCTGGCCGTGCAGCCACGCCGTCAGGTCCGCGGCCAGTTCCTTCGCGCTGGGATAACGCCGCTCCGGCTCCTTCTCCAGGCACTTCAAACAGATGGTTTCGAGATCGTGCGGCACCGTCTTCGAGACAGTCCGCAACGTCGGCGGATCGTCGTTCTGGATCGAATGCAGCAGCGCCGCGTCCGTCTCGGCCACGAACGGCCGGCGGCCCGTCAGACTCTCGTACAGCATCACGCCCAACGACCAGACATCCGCCGGCGGTCCCACGAATTTCATCGCCCGCGCCTGTTCCGGGGCCATGTAGCTCGGCGTGCCGGCGGCTTCGCTCGTCAGCGTCAGTTCGAAGTCGCTTCGCTTCGCTAGGCCGAAGTCCGTCACCTTCGGCTGGCCGAGCGCGTCGAATAGCACGTTCCCCGGCTTCAGGTCGCGGTGCACGATGCCGATCTCGTGAGCCGCGCCGACGCCCGACGCGATCTGCGCGAGGATGTCCGCCGCGCGGCGCGGGTCCAGCGCCCCGGCCTTCAGCGGCTTCGAGAACGTCCCGCCCGCCAGCAGTTCCATCGCGATGAACGGCCCCGAACTCGATTCCCCCAGATCGAAGATTTCGACCACGTTCGGGTGCTGGACCGCCGCGATGATCTGCCCTTCGGCCAGAAAGCGCGCCTGGTGCAGGCCGTCGTTCTTCTGCATCAGCTTGATGGCGGCCGAGCGATCGAGCGAGAGATGCTTGGCTTCGTAGACGACCCCCATGCCGCCGCGGCCCAGCTCGCGAACGATCTGGTAGCCGGGGATGGTGGGAAAGCCGAGGAGGGTTTCGCCACTGACGGTCGGGTTGCCGCTCTGGATCTGGGTCGCGTCGGTGGTGGAGGGTTCGATCATGGGGCGACGCCGGTCTTGATGCGGCGATCTTAAGCGATGATGCGCGGGAAAGGAAGCGACTTCGAGCGGCTCTGGAATTGATGTAGCGAATTCGGGTTAGCCCGACGCGCCAGCGAGGGCGAACGCATCCGCTCGATTTGATGTAGCGAATTCGAGTTAGCCCGACGCGCCAGCGAGGGCGAACGCATCCGCCCTCGCTGGCGCGTCGGGCTAACGGTCTCGTGGATCTTCGCGGCGCAGGCGACCGGAAATCGACGTAAGTCCTTACGGGGCTATCGCGCTTCCGGAAATCGGGCGTCATTCCGCCGGACGGTGGCGCGGGAGCGGCGGAACCATCGGGGCCGTCACGCCGCCGCCTGCGGTTCGTCGGGCCAGTCCTCGATGCGCGTGGCCACCTGCTTGCTCACGCCGCTCTCCTGCATCGTCACGCCGTGCAGCACGTCCGCCATCGCCATCGTCCGTTTCTTGTGCGTGACGATGATGAACTGCGACTTCTCGCGGAACTCCTTGATGATGTCGGCGAGGCGGCCGGTGTTGGCTTCGTCGAGCGCGGCGTCGACCTCGTCCAACAGGCAGAACGGGCTGGGGCGGCTGCGGAAGATCGCCAGCAGCAGCGCGATGGCGGTGAGCGTCTTCTCGCCGCCGGAGAGCAGCGAGATGCTGCGGAGTTCCTTGCCGGGGGGCCGGGCGGTGATCTCGATGCCGGTTTCGAGGATGTCGTTCGGGTCTTCGAGGACGATGTCCGCCATGCCGCCGCCGAAGAGCTTGCGGAACAGCTCCTGGAAATGGACGGTGACGGTCTTGAGCGTCTCGGCGAAGAGCTTGCGGCTGTCGGTGTTGATCTTCTCGATGATCTCGAGCAGGGACTTCTCAGCCTCGGTGAGGTCGTCGAAGTCCTTGCGGATGGCTTTCTCGCGGGCCTCCTCGGCGGCGAGCTGTTCGAGGGCTTCGAGGTTGACGCTGCCGAGCTTGGCGATCTTGCGTTTGAGGTCGTCGATTTCGTCGTGGGCGTCGTCGAGGGAGCCTTCGAAGGGTGCGGCGTCGGCGAGTTCGGCGATCTCGACGGCGTAGTCGTCCTTGAGGCGGGCGGCGATGCCGTCGCGGCGGTTCTGGAGGTCGCGGACGGTGAGTTCGTGGGCGTGCGCCTGGTCCTGACGCTGCTTCCAGGCATCGCGGACGGCTTTGAGTTCGTCGTGGACGCGATCGCGTTCGGCGCGGAGGGCCTCGCGGCGCGCGGAGGCGTCGCGCACGTGGACCTCGCGGGCGTCCTTGTCGGCGTATGCGTCCGCCGCGGCGGCGGTCGCGCGGAGCACATCGAGCTGCGCCGCGAGCGTGCGCTCGCGCAGGGTGCGCTCGGCCGTAGCGAGGTTGATGGCGTCGATCTTGCGGTGCTTGATGTCGGAATCGAGTTCGGCGGCGCGGGCCTTGAGCGCGGCGAGTTGCTGGCGGACGCGCGTGAGGGCGACCTGCGCCGCGGTGTTCTCCGTTTGGCGCGTGTCGCGCGTGGTTTCCGCCGCGCGGACCTGCTCCTCGGCCTCGGCGAGGCGGCGCTTCAGTTCGCCGGCCTCGGCGTCGGCAGCGTCGGCCTGGCGCTTCGCCTCCTGCCAGGCGGCTTCGGCCTTCGCCAGCTCGCGCGCGAGGATGGCGGCTTCGCTCGCCGCGAGTTCGCCGAGTTCGACAAGTCGTTCACGACGTTGGCGCTGTTCGAGGATGCGGTCGCGCAGCGTGCCGGCCTCGCCGGCAAGCGTGCCGATCTCGGCGTCGAGCGCACTAATCGTGGCGTCCATTGCTCCGGCACGGCCGCGCAGCCCCGACTGCTCCGCGTCCAGCACGGCGATCCGCGCTTCCAGTACGCGGATCTGGTCTCGCAGTTCGCGCAGTTCGCTCTTTCGCGAGACGATGCCGGAGTCGGCATGAACGGGACCGATGACGACCGTGCCGTCAGGCTCGAGTCGTTCCCCGGCGCGCGTGACGATGCGGGAGGCGGGGAAGAGCAGTTGCAGGTCGCGGGCGGCGGCAAGATCGTCCGCGAGGCGCACGTCGCCGAGCAGCCGCCGGGCGAGGCCGGGCACGTCGCAGTGCACAAGGTGGGCGACCGAATCGGCGGCGGGTTCCGCGGCGCGGTCGTCGACGGGCAGGAAGCCGACGCGGCCGGAAAGGGTGGCGAATCGCGAGAGGATCGCGTCGAGGTCGGCGGCCTTGACGGCGATGTATTGCGCCGTCTCGCCAAGGGCGATGTCGACGAGCGGGGCGATCTCGCGGGGCACGGTGAGAAGGTCGGCGACGAGTCCGAGGCGGCCGGAGCAGTCGGCGGCACCGAGGACTTCGCGAACACCGGCGCCGAGGCCGTCCTGCGTACGTTCGAGGTTGTCGAGGACTTCGGCACGGCCGCCGAGTGCGCCGCGGCGTTCACGCTTGGCGTCCAGTTCGGGCTGGAGGGCGTCCGCGCGGTGGCGCAGGTCGGTCTGTTCGGCGTGCAGGCGGGCGAGGTCGGCGCGGAGGGCGGCGAGTTTTTGCTGCACGTCGGCGTCGGAGCGGGAGAGGTCGTCGAGCGCGTGGCCGAGCGCGGTCGCCTCCGCGGTCACGCGCTCGGCCTCGGCGGTCTTGCGGGTCTGCTCCCGACTCAGGCGTTCCACCTGGGCGCGGTTCATCTCGGCGGAGGAGTGGAATTGCGCGGCACGGCCGACAGCGTCGAACTGGCGGTCGCGGTCGTCGGCCGATTGCCGCGCCAGCTCCGCCAGCGTGGTGGTCACGACGGCAAGCGCCGCCGCCGCCGCGTCGGCGCGGTCCTTCTCGGCGTCGACTGCGCTCGCGGCTGCCGTCGCGTCCTCGGCCGCTTTGGCACGGTCCGCCTCCAGCGCCCGGATCCGGGCCGCCAGCTCGGCGCGCTGCCGGCCGAGCCGCAGGCTTTCGCCGTCCGCGTTCGCGACCTGCTCGCGGCCCGACTTCGCTGCCGCCTCCTGCTCCGCGATCCGTTGCCGCGCCTCGCCCAGCTTCTTCTCCTGCACGCGCAGCGCGTCGTCCAGCCGGCCAATGTTCCATTCCAGCTTCGCGATCGACGCTTCGCCGGCGTCGGTCTTTGCGGTCGCCTCGGCCACGGCCTCGCGCAGGTTCGCCAGCACCCCCTCCTGGTACGCCAGCGTCTCCACCAACTCCTGGAATTCGTGCCGGCCGACGGCGATGCGCAGGGCGCGCAGCCGGTCGTGGTGCTCCTGGTACTTCTGCGCCTTCGTCGCCTGCGCGCCGAGCTTCTGGAGGTTCTTTTCGAGTTCCTGCAGGATGTCCCGTACGCGGTTCAGGTCGGTGTCGACCTTTTCCAGCTTGCGGATGGTTTCGATCTTCTTGGCGCGGAAGCGGCTGATGCCGGCGGCCTCTTCGAAGATCATCCGCCGGTCCTTAGTGGAGGCGACGAGCAGCGCATCGACGCGGCCCTGCTCGATGATGCTGTACGCGCCCTGCCCCGCGCCGCTGCCGAGGAACATCTCCTTGAAGTCCTTGAGCCGGGCGGCGACGCCATTGACGAGGTATTCGCCTTGGCCGTCGCGGTGGACGCGCCGGGTGAGTTGGACTTCGTCACCGTCGAAGGCGAGCTGGCGCTTCGAGTTGTCGAAGGTCATGGTGACTTCGGCGAAGCCCAGACTCTTGCGCGTGCTGGAGCCGTTGAAGATGACATCGGACATTTCGCCGCCGCGCAAGGACTTGGCGGACTGCTCGCCAAGGATCCACTTGACGGCGTCGACGATGTTCGACTTGCCGCTGCCGTTCGGCCCGACGACGGCGGTGACGCCGGGCGCGAAGTCGAAGCGCGTTTTATCCGCGAAGGATTTGAACCCGATCAGTTCCAACCGCTTCAGCATGAACCACCCAGCGCGGTAGCGAATAATCGTATTATTCGGGTTTTGCCGGTTGGGAGGATGAATTCCGCCCGTTTAAAGCGATTCGATTCGCGTTCCTTTTTTCCGAGAAATGGATTACACGATCCTCATGGCGAAACTCCCACCACTCTCGTTCGAACCGATCTTCAAACCCGCGATCTGGGGCGGCACGCGGCTGCGCCCGTTTCTCGGCGCGCCGCCGAGCGACGAGGCAATCGGCGAAGCTTGGATGCTCTCGGACGTCGACGGCAATGAAAGCCGCGTGGCGTCCGGCTCGCTGGCGGGGCGGACCCTGCGCGAACTCCTCGCGAGGGATGCCTCCGCCATTCTCGGCGACGCGAAGCTCGCGAACGGGCGCTTCCCGTTGCTGATGAAGTTCCTTGACGCGAAACGCGAGCTTTCTGTACAGGTCCACCCGACCGACGAACAGGCGCACGCACGGAAGCCGGGTCAACTCGGCAAGACCGAAGCCTGGGTGGTGCTCGACGCGAATCCGGAGACGAGCCTGCTGTACGCGGGGTTCCGCCCCGGCGTGACGGCGGAGGCGTTCCGCATGGCGATGGCGAACGGCACGACTCCCGAAACGTTGCACCGATTCATGCCGATGCCCGGCGACTGCGTCTTCCTCGAAGCCGGCACCGTGCATGCCATCGGGAAGGATCTGATGCTCTTTGAAGTGCAGCAGACCAGCGACATCACTTATCGACTGTACGACTGGGACCGTGTGGATGCGAAAACGGGCCAGCCGCGCGAGTTGCACATCGACGACGGGCTGGAGTGCTCGAACTTCGAGCTTGGTCCGTGCGGCCCGGTGACGCCGGCGAAGGACGGCGACCGGGATCGGCTGGTGGAGTGTCGGTACTTTTCGTTGCACCACCGCCGGGACGTGAATCGCTTCGCGGTCGGCACCGAGGGACGCTGCACGGTGCTCGTCGTGCTCGACGCCGACCCGGGTAACGAACTGGAATGGGACGCCGATGTGACGAGCCTGCGTGCGGGCCAAGTCGTGCTACTGCCGGCCAGCACCGGCGTGTGCACGATCCATCCCGCCGGCCCGGTGCGTGTGCTGGAGATCGGACTCGGGTAAGAAATTCGGAATTCGGAATTCGGAATGCGGAATGAAAACCTGGTTTTCATTCCGCATTCCGAATTTCTCAGGTGTCGCGCTCGGCTCCGAAGACTCCGCCTCGCCGC
>JAHBXO010000019.1 GCA_019636445.1 Gemmataceae bacterium
CAGACGGTGTGCGCGTGCCCCTACCTGAAAACAGGAAGTTAATTTGTGGGAAACGTATTACTTCTTCTTCGGATTGATCGATCGCATCGCGTCCTGGGCCGCCTTGGCCAGCTTGCTCTTCTTGTCTTCGCTCTTCTGGACCGCTCGCAGGTCGGGGATCGCTTCCCGGGCCTTGTCGCCCATGGCGGCCAGGCCGTTCGCGGCGGCGATCTTCACGCTCTCCTCCTTGTCCTCCTTGAGCATCTTGACCAGCGCCGGCACCGCCTCCTTCGGGTCGGGGTCGACCTTGCCGTAGGCGAGGGCCGCGGCCCGACGAACGGTGGCGTCCTTGTCTTCCAGCGACTTCTTGATGTCCGGGACCGCCGAGGTCACCAGCGACTTCATGATCTGGCCGAGCTTGCCGAGCTCCTCGAGCGCCTCCGCCTTCTTCTTGGCGTCCTTGGCGGTCTTGAGTTGTTCGGTGTACTTCTTGGCTTCTTCGGCCTTGCTGGCGGCGACGAGGGCGTCGGCGGCAACGAGGGCAAACAGGCCGAACGCCAACAGGCCGACGGACGCGAACCGCATCCCGCGACGGAACGACATGGCGAATCTCCGGGGAAAGGGCTGATGACGCTATTCTAACCGGCGACGGTGTCCGGTACGAGCATTAGACACCGCGCGGCCACCCGAAGTTCCGATTCGAAGACGGAACTCGGCGGCACGCTGGAAAATGAGAATTGGCTCAGTTCTTCGGCTCGGGCACCGCGGCGGGGGCGGCTGCCGGGTCGCCGGGCTTCTTCGCGGCGGGGACCGGTTCCGGCTTGCTCGCGGGAAGACCGATGCCGAGCGGGGCACGATACTTCGGTGCTTTGTCCCGCAGGCAGATCAGCAATCCCGACTCGGACGCGGCATAGATGCGATCGGTCTGGGTGTTCAGGGTGGTGTTCGGGAAGCCGATCAGGTTCACGGTTCCCAAGAGGATGGCCCGCTTCGAAGCGGCATCGGCCACGCGGTTGCGATCGTAGGCCCGAAGGATGCCTTGCTTGTCGCGGACGTAGACGATTTCGTCATTCACGGCCAGGACCGTGTCGGCGGTATCATCCGTCCGCCAGAGGACTTCGCCGGTGGCGCGATCCACGCGGGCCACGCCCGACGTGTCGCCACCCTGATAGACGGATTCTTTGGTGACCAGCGGCTCGCGATTCATCGCCCCGCCCACATTGGAGCGCCAGACGACCTTGGCGACCGCGCCGCCGCCGCTCGTCAGGTCGATCGCCATCAGGTTGCCATCGGCCAGTGGGATGTACCCGATGTCTTCGGCTTGCGTGGGCTGCGCGGCGGGCGCGTTGGGAAGCTTGGACAAAACCTGCTGCGCGCGATCGTCCTTGAGATACGCCTGGACGAACGGCGAATCGCCGATCATCCAGATGCGGTAATTCGTGGCGAGCGGGGCGTAGGTCAGGCGCACCGTGGAGCCGATGATCCAGCGCGATTTCGGTTCGATCGCTCGCGGGAGCAGGCTGGCCATTTCATACACGGCCGCCAGCGAGGGAGGAATGGACGACACCGACGGAGTGCGCTGGATCTGCGCGCCGGTGGGGTCTTGCAGGGAGTACGGTTGACGGAGGCTGTGGACCGTGGAGAGCGATTCCGACCGCGTGATGTATTTCCCCTTGTCGTCGAAGACGCGATACGGGGGGCGAACGGACGGTGCGACGGACAGCGACGGGGCACGCTGGGTCGCAAGCGCGCCACCGGTCGCTTGTGTGCGGGCGTCGACGGTGACCTTCTGCTCTTCGAAGTATTCCCCCCGCGCGCCGACCTTCCGGGAGGAACCGGGATAACGTTGCGCCACCAGGTCGGCGGGATTCTTGACGCGGTTGTCCACCGCGCCGGCGAGGCTGCCGAACCCGGCGGCGGCATTGGCGTTCGCCCGTTTTTCCGGCATCATGATCGCTTGCGGCAGTTCATAAGCCGTCACCCGCTGACCGTTCATCGTGACGTAGATTACGTCCCGGTCGAGCGACGGCGCCGACGAGGGAACCAACGGCAGCCGATATTGGAACTCCACCAGCCCCGTGTAACGGTGGAAGCAGTAGAGCGTCACGAGATTGACGGCCACGACGTGCTTGTCGTTGAACGCGACCGGGTAGACCGGGGCGTTCAGGGAATCGAACTTGAAGGACCATTGGGTGCCGCCCGTCTTGGCGTCGAGCACGACCAGAAGGCCGCCCTTGGTTCGCACGAAGAGCTGATTGTTGTCGGCGACCTGGATCAGCGAAACGCCGTCCTGCTTGCCGAGGATCGGGATCGCCGCGGTCCATTCGGTTTTCAGGTTGGCGGCGTCGAGGACACTGTCGGACGGCGGCACCGCCGATTGCGCCGGTGCCGGCAGGGCCGTCCACAACGACACAACGACCGCCAGCGTAGGACCGAGGACGCGCATGGCCAAGCTCCGGGTGAACCGGTTACGGATTTTCGGCATTCGCCAGTTTAACGCGCCGGAGCGGAAACGTGTTGGCGAACCCGGATCGTCGACGGCGAAACCGGCGTCGGCGGGAGCGGTTGTGCCGGTTCCGCCGGGCGATCACTTCTTCCCGAGCGCCCGCTTCCGCGCGAAGAACGTGCCGAGCAACGCCGCGCATTCCGGGGCCTCGACGCCGCCGAGCACGGTGCAGCGGTGGTTCAGCCGCGGGTCCGTCGTGATCTGATAGAGCGAGTGGCACGCCCCCGCCTTTGGATCGGCGCAGCCGTACACCACCACCGGCACGCGCGCCTGGACGATCGCCCCGGCGCACATCGGGCACGGCTCCAGCGTCACGTAAAGGAAGCAGTTCTCCAACCGCCACGACCCGAGTGCCGTGGCGGCCTGCGTCAGCGCGATCAACTCGGCGTGCGCCGTCGGGTCCTTCAACTGTTCCCGTTGGTTGTGCGCCCGCGCGACGACGCCGCGTTCCGGGTGGACGATGACGGCGCCGACCGGCACTTCGTCCTCGGCGTCCGCCACGCGCGCCTCCTCGATGGCCATCGCCATGTGCAGGAGGTGCACCGGGTGCCGCGGATCAGTGAACGCAAGGTCGAGCATGGAGGGGATTCTAGCGGCCGAAACCGTACAACGGCCGCATGCCGAACGAAACCGACGAACCCTGGTACCGCGACGGGTTGCGCTTCACCTGCACCCAGTGCGGAAAATGCTGCACCGGCGACCCGGGCTACGTCTGGGTCGACGAGGAGGAACTGCGCAAGCTCGCGGCGTTCCGCGGCGAACCGCTCCGCGAATTCGTCCCGCTGTACACCCGCAAGGCGCGCGGCAAAGTCACCCTGCGCGAGAAGGCCAACGGCGACTGCGTCTTCTACGATTCCGAACGCGGCTGCACCGTCTATCCCGTCCGCCCGAAGCAGTGCCGCACCTGGCCCTTCTGGGAGAGCAACCTCGCTTCGCCCGAGGTCTGGGAGCGCACCGAGTCGATCTGCCCCGGCAGCGGCCAAGGGGAATTGATCCCGGTCGAAGAGATCACCCGGCGGATGCGCGTCGTGAAGATGTGAACGGAAACGGGCACCGGATGGATCGCCGATCCCTCCGGTGCCCGTTGCGTCTTCACGCGGCTTAATCTTCGATCACTTCTCCGCCGGCCTTCGTGATGTGTGCGTGCAGCGTCGCCGGCTTGATCGTCTTCGCGATCGTCCGCACCGACCCGTCGCCAAACGCGATATTCGTGATGTCGCCGATCCACAGGAAGAACTCGTGCGGGTTCTTCTTCGGGTCGTATTCGATGTCGTCCGGCTTGGTCCACGGCACGGCCGTCTTGCCCTGCGCGATCATAAAGGTGTTCGACGTGCCGTCGGCGATCTGCGTGATCTTGACGCCCTGCACGAGGTCGAACATCGCGCCGTTGCCGCGGAAGACCTGCATGTGCGTCTCCTTCGAGCCGGGCTTCGTCGTGCCGACGATCTCGAACACGCGCGGCATCGGATTGTTCTCCAGCAGCTTCTTGTTGTGCTCGCTGTCCCAGGGTTCGTCGAGCTTGAACTGCTTGTAGAGGTTGTCCTGCTCGATGTACGGCAGGATGGCGACGCGCCACGAGAGCAGCGGCTTGCCCTTCTTGCCGAGGATCGCGGCCGGGGGCATCGAGCCAAAGGAGGAGTCGTAGTTGTGCATCGCGAGGGCGAGCTGTTTGAGGTTGTTGACGGTGTTGGCGCGGGCGGCCGCCTGACCGGGCTTCGAGAAAAACGTGAACACCGGCGCGATGTCGAAGTCGGCTTTCACGGCCAGCGATACCGTCGCCTGGGAGTCGTCGCTGGCGAACTTCATCGACGACAGCGCCGCCTTCGCCGCGTCGGCGAGGCCGAGCAGCTTCGCGTTCGCTTCGTCCTTCTTCAATTCGGCGGTACCCGCGGCGAGGAGCGTCTGCATCAGCGTCTTGAAGACCCCCAACGATTTCTCGGCCTCCAGCGCCTTGGCACGGTTCGCGGTCTTGATGGCGACGTTCACACTCAGCTCGGCCCCCAACGTCGCCGACGCCACAATCGCATCCGAGTGGATGATCGGCTTGAACGGCTCGGCCTGCGGCGGCAGGTTCTCCTGCCGAATCTCGTCCGGAAGGCTGGCGAAGTTCAGCCCGAGCGCCGCCGTTTTCCCCTCCGCCGCCGCCGCGAGCGCCTCCGCGATCGGGCTGTTCTTCGGGTTGCCCTGCGGCGTCATCAGGTCGTTCCCGTTCGGCCCGAGGATCACCACGCGATTCGGGTTGTCGAAGAAGAACAGCGTCTTCGCCGATTCGGCTTTCGGGTCGTCCTTGCCGCCGGGCCGCTGCGGACGCCGTTCCTCGATCGCATACACGCCGTCCCGCACCTTTTTGAACTTCTTGAATCCGAAGTCCTCCGGAATCTTCTTGATCTCGGCGAGTGCGTTCAGCCCGGCGACGGCTTGCTTGCCGTTCATCGGCTTGGACAGTGTGAACGCCAGACATACCCGTGCCTGGTCTCCCGGCCCCTTGAGCTTCGGCATGAAGACCGTGAAGGTCTTCACGTCCTCCGGAGCGATGCCGATCGCCTCCGAAAGCCCCATCAGTTGTTCGTAGAGCTTTTCGGGGTTCGCCTTGCGGAAGGCGTCGAGTTGGGGGGTCTTCCAGAGCGAGGCGACATCCGCGTGGAAGAAGAGCGCGGTATCGGCCGGGACCCACGAGAGGATTTCGGCGAATTCCTTGGAAGGCGGCGCGGCCGGTGCCGGCGCGGCGAGCACGGCGAGCACGAGCGCGCCGACCAGGAACTGACGGAGTCGAGTGAACATCGAAGTTGCCCTGGGAGGAGCAGCGGAATGCGATTCCAACAGCTAACGTAAGGACGCCCACGCTCCCGACCGATTTCAGCCCGTCCCGACAATTCCGGCGACCGGGCGAGGAACCGGCGACCGTTTTCGCGAGCAGGGCTTGAGCGGGACCCACCGTAGGGTATCAATCAGAGTGGGGGATTAGCGAAGCGGGGAGGTTGGTGCGGTGCCCACAATGTGTTGTACGTCCTGCGGCGGCCGCCGGGAGATCGCGGATTATCTCGCGCGCCTGCCCCTCCGCTGTACGGGGTGCGGTCACAGCCTCGTCGCCGAAACGGAAGCCGTGAAATCGCTGCTGGCGACGCTGGTGGCACCCCCGCCGAATGGGGTCCACGGCACCGATGCCGTTCCCACGCTCGAATATGTCAGCCTCTCGAACGCGGAACTCTCGGAGTCGGCGGCACCGCCGGCGCCGAAACCGGTCGAACCGCTCGAGTCGGCCTCGATGCTGGAGATCACGCCGAGCCAGATGGAGATTTCGATCCAGCCCGACCGCGAACTGCCGCCGCTGGTGGTGTCGGAAAAATTCAGTGGGTCGTCGTTCCAGTTGCCGCCTCAGGGTTCGTCGTCCGGGTCCGAGGAACAGGACAAGTCGAAACTGGCGGAACGGTTGAAGGAAATCGCCTCGCTGCCGGCGATCGAGCTGGATCCCGCCCCGCTCCCGGATCCGTTGCCGCCCGAACCCGTTCCGGAACCCGAACTGGCGTCGCCGGGCCAGCGGTTCGCCGCGCGATTCCTGACCTACGGCCTCGGAGTGCTCGCGTTCTACGGCGGCTACGGCTGGTTATCGATCCTGAGCCGAAGTGGCGTCATCGGAAGCGGAACCCCGTCCTTCCTCACGTCCGGTCTCTTCTTTGTTCCTTTGGCCCTCTATCTTTTGATCCACATCCTCTTGCTCGCCAGGCGCGGACAGGATGTCGGCAAACTGTTGCTCAGCCTTTGTATCCGGAAGGACGACGGAACGCCGACCGTGGCTGGCGAAGCCCTCTGGCGGCGGGAAGTGGGCATTCACCTCGTCCCGCTCGCCGCCTACCTGCTCGGCCTCGTGCTTGCGCGGGCCGTGAATCCCACGTTCGGTCTCGCGGGAGCCATCTTCGCGATCGTGCTTCCGATCTTCGATGCGCTGTTCGTTTTTTCGCGGAACGGGCAGTGCCTGCACGATCGGCTGGCGAAGACGATCGTCGTGGAGAAATAAGCCGCGCGTTCCCTAGCGCGGTTCCCAAGTTGATGGCGCGGATCTTGCTTGCCAGGTCCGTGTTAGCCCGACGCGCCAGCGAGGGATATCTTATGGAGAGCTGACTCGCCCTCGCTGGCGCGTCGGGCTAACCAGAATTCGCGACACCCACTCGGGAACCGCTCTAATTCGTCGGCTTTCCGCCGAAGAGTTCCCCACGCACACGATCCCGTTCCCGGTCGATCTGATCGGGCGAGGCCCCCAGTTCGCGCAGGAACGATTCCGCCATCGCGAGGGCGACTTCGCCCTCGCCGGCGTAAACCTCGTCGGCACCGGCGGCGCGGAGCGAGTCGCGCTCGCGCAGGTAGCCCGCGCGGGCGATCACGCGGATCGTCGGGTTCAGTTCCCGTGCCGCCTTCACCAGATCCGCCGCGCCCGCCGTCATCCCCGACGAGCTGAGCACCAGCGTGCCGGCGTCGGCGATGCCGACCTGCACGAGCGTTTCCGGACGGCTGGCGTCGCCGTACACGGCGTCCATGCCGTTCGCGCGCAGCTGGCGCACCGTGTCGAGGTTCATCTCGATGATGGTGGTCTTGATGCCGTTCTCCTGGAGCACGCGCGAGAGCGTGCGGCCGACCGGCCCGTAGCCGACGACCACGGCGCGGAACCGGGGATCGGCGGGCCGTTCGGCGTCGCTTGGGCCGAGGTCCAACCCAGGGGACTTGATCCGTGCCGTCAGCAGGCGCCAGAGGCGCGGCCGGAGCCGGAGCCAGCGCTCCACCGGTCCAACGGTGCGATAGAGCATCGGATTCAGCGAGATCGAGATGATGGCGGCCGCGACGAGGGCGTTCGTGGCGGCACCGTCGTCCGGCAGCACCTTCAGCTTCAGGCCGACGGTGGCGAGGATGAAGGAGAATTCGCCGATCTGCCCGAGCACGACGGCGACGGCGAGCGCGGTGCGCACGGGGTAGCCGCGCAACAGCACGATGACGAGGGCGATCGCCGGCTTGGCGATCATGACGACGGCCAGCGTGGCGGCGGCCGCGCCGGGCGCTTGCATCACGGAACTCGGGTCCAGCAACATGCCGACCGAGACGAAGAAGAGCACGGCGAAGGCGTCGCGCATCGGCAGGGCGTCGGTCGCGGCGCGGAGGCTGAAGTCGCTGCGGCCGACGATCATGCCGGCGAGGAACGCGCCGAGCGCCATGGAGACATCGAAGAGCTTGGCGGAGCCGACGGCGATGCCGAGGGCGATGACGAGCACCGTGAGCGTGAACAGCTCGCGGGACTTGGTGGCGGCGATGCGGGTGAGGATCCACGGCACGACTCGGGCGCCGATCGGTACCGCGATGACGAGGAGCGCGCCGAGCTTCACCGTCGTCAGGCCGAGGGCCACGAAGACGTTGCCGCCGTCGCCGAGGAGGACCGGCAGCAGGACGAGGACGATGACGGTGAAGAGGTCCTCGACGACGAGCCAGCCGACGGCGATGTGTCCGGTGGGGGTGTGGAGGTGGCGGTTGTCGGCGAGGACGCGGGTGAGGACCACGGTGCTGGCGACGGAGAGGGCGAGGCCGTAGACGAGACCGGCGGCCCACCCCCAGCCGAGGGCGAGCGCGACGGCGAGGCCGAGGACGGTGGCGACGGCGCTTTGCCCCACGGCGCCCGGGATGGCAATGCGGCGAACGGCCAGGAGTTCTTCCAGGTGGAAGTGGAGGCCGACGCCGAACATCAGCAGGATGACGCCGATCTCGGCCATTTGTTCGGCGAGGTGGCGGTCGACGACGATGCCGGGCGTGTTTGGCCCGACCACGATGCCGGCGATCAGGTAGCCGACGATCGGGGAAAGGCCCAGACGGTGCGTGAGATAACCGCAGACCAGCGCGGCGAAGAGACCGCCCGTGAGCGTCAGGATCAGGTCGATGTTGTGCGGCATCGGGTGCGATTCGTTTCCGTGCGGGGGCGGATCGGTCCGCCGAACCCGTTGCGATTTTATCCTTTGGCATTGATCGGATGCCGGCCGACCCATCCAATAGCGGGGATACAAACCATACCCCGAAAGTCTTTCCGTATGCAAGGCCCGACCACGTTCAACGCGATTCCCGGCCAGGACGAACTCGCCGGCATGGAACGCGACCTCTCGTTCCATCCGTCGGTGACTGCGCATCCGAAATCGCTTTCCGCGGACCAGATCGCGCGCTTCAACCGCGACGGCTACTTGATGCCGTTCCGATTCTTTTCGGAATCCGAAGCCGCCCACCTGCGCGCCTACTTCGACAAACTCCTGGCGAAGTATTCTGCCGAGGGGAAAGATAGTTATTCCATCAGCTCCGCGCACCTGCGCCACGGGCGAGTCTGGGACGTGCTGACGAATCCGAAGATCGTCGCGGTCGTGACCGACCTGCTCGGCCCGAGCGTCGTCGGCTGGGGATCGCATTTCTTCTGCAAGATGCCCGGCGACGGCAAGACAGTGGCATGGCACCAGGACTCGAGTTATTGGCCGCTGACGCCGGCGAAGGCCGTCACCGTCTGGCTCGCCATCGACGACGCCGATCGCGGCAACGCCTGCATGAAGTACATCCCCCGCACGCACACCCTCGGCCACCTGACGTACCAGATGAAGGAGACCGACGACTCGAACGTGCTGAACCAGACTGTGCCGAACGTGGAGCAGTACGGCGAACCGGTCTACGTGGAATTGAAGGCCGGCGAGGCGGCGCTGCACTCCGATTCGCTGCTGCACGGCTCGGAGGCGAATACTTCAAATCGGCGCCGCTGCGGGCTGACGCTGCGCTACACGCCGGGGGACGTGAAAGCCTACCTCGGTTGGGCGGACAAGGGGGTCGTCGTCGCCGGCGAGCCGCCGGCGCACTGGGCCAACCGGCCGCGGCCTCAGGACGATTGACGGCACCGGAAGGATGCATCGCTGCACACCATGACTTCTCCTGCTCCGGTCACAATTTCAGGAAGAGTTTGTGCTTCTCCAGATGGCGGACGAAGGCGTAGCAGAGGCCGAGCGACACGGCGAGGCCGATAAGGACGAACCATAACGGCGCGTCGCGGGGGACGAACGGCTTGACGGCGGAGTTCACGAGGCCGTGGATGATGTACCCGGCCAGCGCGTTCGAGCCGAGCGTGCGGAAGACGCCGAGTTGGATGCCGCGGAGGTCGGTGACGAACACGAAGAGGGCCAACACCGCGAGCGAGACGCCGGCGCCGAAAAGCGGATACGTCACGCTGCCGGACCGCTGACTCATCGTGAAGAGGTTGTTGGTTGGCGGTTTCCGGTCCACCGGTACCAGCGGCGGGGCGACTGGTTCGAAGCGGATCGCATATCTCCCTTCATCCATGTCCGACGGCGCGAGGTGCAGGCACGAGAGGCCGTAGGCGAGCGCCATGACGCCGGCGCCGGCGAGCGCGAGCTTGGCCATCAAGGTCCGTCGATCCGGAGTCGACTGGTAGGCGTCGTACGCCAGCGAGCCGGCAAGGAGCGGGATACTCCAGGTCAGGAAGCCGAGCGGTCCGCCGTCCACGCCGTTGGGGTGCGTGTTCACCCAGCGGTAGTACCACGCGTACGAGAGACCAAGATGAACGCCGCCGAACAGGACGGCGACCGCGATCCGCACGCCGGGGCGCGCCCCGATCACCGGCAGCACGACCAGCGACGTGACCGCAATGTGCCCAAGCGTTTGGAAGAAATCCTGTTTCCACCAGCGCAGGAACGTCTCGTCGAAGGACTTCGCGTCGTCCCAGGATTTCCAGTTCGATCCGACGTTATGGACGGCGAAGGCGACGAGTAAAAGGGCCAGGTTCCGCCGCAGGGCGTGAATGCAGGCGGACGTCGCTCCGTGGCTCGCGCTGCGGCGCAGGAACGTCAGCCGGAACGAAAAGCCGACGGCGAAGAGGAACTGCGGCATGATCGTGTCGGCGTAGCTGCAGAAGGTGTGGTGGTGCGCGAGGAGGGGCAGCGTGGCCTTCACGACGGCGAACGAGCCGACGAAGTTGACGAGGAACATGCCGAGCACGGTGTACCCGCGGAACTGGTCGAGCGACGCGAGGCGGGCGGGGTCGGACATGGTTGACTCGATACGGATTCGTATCGTTCAACCGTATCGAAAACTGGTCTTCCGTCGCGAGTCAGGAACGATGAATACACCTTCCCGCCGCGCCTTCCTTGCGTCGTCCTTCGCCGCGCTCCTCGCCGGGCGTTCGACGGCGGGCGATCCGTACGCACCGTTCGACAGGCTGATGGCCACCTTCCTCGTGGAGAACAAGGTCCCCGGTGCCACGCTCGCCGTCGCACGGAGCGGATCGATCGTCTACTCGCGCGCCTTCGGCTACGCCGACCGCGACGCCTGCGAAGTCGCGACGCCGGAATCGCTGTTCCGCATCGCGAGCCTCTCGAAGCCGGTGACGGCCGTCGCCATCCTGCAACTGGTCGAGAAGGGCAAGCTCGCGCTCGACGACAAGGTGCTGGACCGGATGCCGCTGAAGCCGCTCCTCGCGCCCGGCACGAAACTCGACGATCGCTGGAAGCGCATCACCATCCGCCAGTGCCTCCAGCACACCGGCGGCTGGGACCGCAACCAATCGTACGATCCGATTGTGAAGGCGTGGGAGATCGCGAAGGCGTTCGATATGCAACCGCCCGTGACGCCCGAGCACGTCGTGCGCTACATGATGGGCCAGCCGCTCGATTTCGACCCCGGCGCGCGCTACGCCTACTCGAACCTCGGCTACCTGATCCTCGGCCGGATTATCGAAGCGATCACGGGCCAGACGTACGAGAGCTACGTGCGGGAGCGAGTCTTCGCCCCGGTCGGCGCTTCGACGGCGAAGCTCGGCCGGGCGCTGTTGGAGCATCGGGCGAAGAACGAAGTGCGGTACACCGACTCGCGGAAGGGGACCGGGAAGTGCCTCTATCCGCCGCGGCTCGGCGAGACGGTCCCGACGGTGTACGGAGGAATGAACCTTGAAGCCTACGAGGCGCACGGCGGCTGGATCGCGACGGCGGAGGAAATGGCGAAGTTCGCGGACGCCTTCCACGACCCGAAGAAGTGTCCGCTTTTGAACGCGGCGTCGATCGCGACGATGGCGGCGCGGCCGGCCGGCAACACGGAGGAAGCCTACTACGCCCTCGGCTGGCTCGTCCGCGCCGCCGGCACCGGCCGGAACCACTGGCATACCGGCTACATCCCCGGCTCCGAAGCGATCCTCGTGCGCCGCTTCGACGGCCTGAGCTGGTGCGCGCTGTTCAACACCAACAACACGCCGGACGGGAAATCCCTGTCGGGCCGTATCGATCCGCTGATCCACAACGCCGCGGACGCGGTGGCGTGGGGATGATTATCCTCGCCCGAAAAGCCAGCTCCAGAAGGAACGGTTGCGGGCGGCCGGTGCGATGTCGGTGAGGCGTTGCGGCGGGGCCGCGGGCTTCTCGGCCGGCAGGCTGGCGGCGAACGTGACCCAGTCGGCGATCGGCAGCCACGGCTGGAGCGCCACGAGCAATTCGGAGGCGGATTGATGGCGGCGCGCCGGCTCGCGGGCCCCCAGCTTCACGACCAGTTCGCCAAGCTGGCGGGGAACCTTGGGGTTGATGTCGCAGGGGTTCGGGATGTCCTTCACCTGGCGCTCGGCCATCTTCTCGGTGGCGAGTCCGGGAAAGGGGGAACGTCCCGTCATGAGGGCATAGAGGGTCGATCCGAGGCTGTAGAGGTCGCTGCGGCCGTCCGGTTCGTTCCCCCAGGCCTGTTCCGGGGCGACGTGGTCGATCTCTTCGGCGTATTCAGTCGTCTTGATGCGTTTGGTGACATGCTTCCAGGGGTTTTCGAGCATGTGCGTGAGGCCGAGGTCGAGCAGCTTGACGCGGCCGTCGGGCGCGACGGCGATGTTGGCGGGTTTGATGTCGCGGTGGTAGAGGTGGCGATCGTGCGCGTGGCGCAGGGCGAGGGCGACCTGCGCGACGATCTGCGCGGCGCGGTCGGGAGCGAGCGGGCCGTTCTCCGCGAGCACCTTGTCGAGAGTCGGCGCGGCGATGTATTCGCTGACGACGAAGTGTGTGCCGCTGGAAAAGCCGAGATCCAGCACGCGGGCGACGTTGCGGTGGTCGACCTGCGCGGCGGTGCGGACTTCCTTGATGAAGGCGGAGAGGATGGTGTTGTCGGAGGTGCGGTCGGTGGGGAGCACCTTGAGCGAGACCTGTTTGCCGGAATCGCGATCGAGGGCGAGGAAGACCATGCCGACGCGGTCCTGGCGAATGCCGTTCTGGATCTTGTAGCGGTCGAGGATGAACCCCTGCGTCTTCCCCTTCAGCAGGTGCATCGCCTGGAATTTCGTGAGGAACTTCTTGCGGACCAGCAGGGCGGCGAGCTTGATCGGATCGTGAAAGGTCGTGTCGTCCACTTCGTTCTGCGTGATGAACGCGACCAAATCGTCCGGGGGAAGGAGTCCGCTTTTGCGGACGGCGTCGAAGAAGGGCGAGCGAGGTAGGCGGAGGCGCGTGGCCGTTCCCATGGAGAGTATCCCGAGCGAACACAAGCGGACGAAACGACGTGCGCCGGGGCGAGGCGGCACGGTAGGGTAGTTCACTTTTCCGATGTGCGGAGTTTGTTTTTGGGGTTCCGTCGGGGATTCGTTCGCGCCGAAGTGGGAATTTCGACACCGGCATCGAGTCGAGGGTGGGGATCGCGATTGACGGCGGTTGTTGCCGCGCGGTAGCCTTCGCGTATCATGCGGCCGGAAACGTACCACGCGATCATACGCGGTCAGCGTCCGGGGTTGGGCGCGTTCGCGGCGCGGGCGGGTTTCCGGCTCGCGAGCTGGCCGTACGGGCTGGCGATGCGCGCCCGCAACGCCCTGTACGAGCGGGGTTGGAAGCGGGTGGTGCGTGCCCCGGTGCCGGTCGTGAGCATCGGGAATTTGACTCTGGGGGGGACGGGAAAGACGCCCTGCGTGGAATACGTGGCCGCCCGCCTGCGGGACCGCGGCCTGCGACCGGCGATCCTCAGCCGCGGCTACGGAGCCGAGCACCACCGCAACGACGAGGCGATGGTTCTGGAGGAAAACCTGCCCGACGTGCCCCACCTGCAAGGCCGCGACCGGGCGGCCTTGGCCATGACGGCCGTGGAGGAGCTGGACGCCAACGCGATCGTGCTCGACGACGGCTTCCAGCACCGGCGCCTGGCACGCGACCTGGACCTCGTGCTGCTGGACGCGACCGTGCCACTCGCGCGCGAAGCGATCTTCCCGCGCGGGACGTTGCGCGAACCCGTCGCGGGCCTGCACCGGGCGCATGCGATCATCCTGACGCGCTGCGACCAGGCCGCGGATGTCGAGAGCCAGTTGGCGTGGCTGGCGAAGCGGTTTCCGAACAAGCCCGTGGTGCGAGCGGTTCATGCGCCACTCGAATTGATGGGCGGCGACGGGGTCGTGGAATCGTTGAGCGGCCTGAACGGCGCGCCGGTGGCAGCCTTCTGCGGCATCGGCAACCCGGACGCGTTTCGCGACACGCTGGCGCGGCTCGGCACGAATGTGGTGGACTTCCGCGTCTTCCCGGATCACCACGCCTACACGCGCGAGGACGTGGCGGAACTGGCGCGATGGGCCGATACGTTGCCGACGGATGCGACCGTCGTGGCGACCCAGAAGGACTGGGTGAAGCTTCGAATGGACGATCTCGGCGGCCGGAGATTCCGGGCACTGCGGATCGGTTTCCGCGTGATTGCGGGCGAGTCGGAACTGGATGGATTGTTCGATCGGGTCTTTCCCGAGGAGATCGTCGAGAACGCCGAGGATGACGAGGACGAGACCGAAAACTGATCGCCGTCTCGTTTCGTCCATATGAGTTCTCCCCATCTTCCCCTGTGCAATCTGGAGTCGTTCGCACGGATGCGACGGATCGCGCTGTTTCTGCCGAACTGGATCGGCGACGTGGTAATGGCCACGCCGGCGATCCGTGCCGTGCGCGCACGCTATCCCCGGGCCCGTCTCGTGGCCGTGGGCAAGCCCTACGTCGCCGAGACGCTCGCCGGCGCGCCATGGTTCGACGACCTGGTCCTGTGGGACAAATCCGGCCCGCCGCACCGCCGGTTTCGCGCCGTGCTCGGCCGGTTGTTGGACGAACGGCTGGATGCGGCCGTGCTGTTCCCGAATTCGTTCCGTACCGCGCTGCTGGCGCGACTCGCCGGAGCGCGGCAGGTCGTCGGGTTCGCCCGCTATTTCCGCGATCCGTTGCTCACGAAACGGCTCTACCCCGCGCGCGGTCGCGACACGCAACCCAAACCATCACCGGTGATCGACGATTACAACAAGATCGTCCGCCTGCTCGACGTGCCCGACCCGGGCCGCCGTATGGAACTGTTCACGACTGCGGCCGACGAGACGGCGGCGGAGCGATTCTGGCTCCGCCACGGATTGAACCGCGTCGGCACCGTCGTCGGCCTGAATCCCGGTGGTGCGTTCGGTGCCTCGAAACACTGGCCGACCGATCATTTCGCGGAACTCGCCCGGCAGTTCGCATCCCGGCGCTCGACCGCGGTCGTCGTGCTCTGCGGTCCGGTGGAAAAGGACGAGGCCAATCGGATCGCCGAACGCGCCGGCGGCGCGGCTGTCATCCCGCTCGCGGGCGAAGACCTCTCGATCGGACTGACGAAGGCGATCGTGCGCCGGCTGAGCCTGCTGGTGACGACGGACAGCGGCCCGCGCCACTTCGCCGCCGCGTTCGACGTGCCCGTCGTGTCGCTGTTCGGACCGACACATATCGAATGGACCGAGACGTATTTCCCGAAGGCCGTGCATTTGCAGCACAAATTGCCGTGCGGCCCGTGCCAGCGGCGGACCTGCCCCGAAGGGCACCACCGCTGCATGACGGAGCTTGGTGTCGCGGAAGTCGCGAATGCCGCCATGGGGTTGTTGGAGCGGTTCCCGTCCGGATTGGAGGTCCGCCATGTTGGTTAATTTGATGCCGCCGGCCGAGGGGATCGTGTTGCGCGATCCCGCGATCGTCGTCTCGCCGGAGGCGAAGGACGAGTTGCCGGGCGGATTCGTCGTGGTGCATCCCCGCTACCGGTCCTGGCTGGCGAAGTGCGGACTGCGGACGGCGGACGACATTCTGAACCTGCCCGGCGAGATTGTCTCCGGTCACGCGAACCGGCATGTCCTGCAAGTGCGCATTCCGTCCGGCGGCGGCACGCGGTGCCTGTATCTCAAGCGTGAACATGCCGTGAACTGGCGCATCCGCTTGCGGAACTGGCGCGACGGCTTTGGTCGCGTTTCGCGTGCCGAGCGCGAAGCGAAGGTGCTGGAGCGGTTGGAAGCCGCCGGCCTGCCAGGCCCGCACGGTGTCGCTTATGGCGAAGATGGCCGCGGCCGCGCGTTCCTGCTCGTCGACGAACTCACCGGCTGCCGCGAATTGCGGGAGGTCCTGGCCGACCCCGCGCTGGCTCCGATGGAACGCCGGACGCTGGCGAAGCGCCTCGGTGAATCGATCGCGGACCTGCACGCGGCCGGCTTCGATACGCCGGATCTGGCGGCGAAGCACGTGTTCGTGCGTCCGGGCACCTTCGCGGTGACCGTGCTCGACTGGCCATCGTCCCGACCGGGCCGCCCGATCGAACTGTCGGACCGGCTGGACGCCCTCGCGAGTCTGACGGCGTCCTTGGCGGAGTGGCTGGCCACGCCGCGCGAACGTCTCCGCGTCGTGCGGGCGTATCTCGCGCGGTCCCGCACGCTGGCTACACGCCTCGCGCCGTTCGCCCACACCGTTGCCGCTCGCTCGAAGAAGTTCCTTCGGCGCTCGTCGATCCGAACACAACGTCAACCGGTGCACCATCGGGCCGACCATCGACTCGTCTGGCTGGCCGGCGAGGCGGTCTGTGCCATTCCCGCCGTTGCGAAACACTGGCCGCGGCCGGTTCTCGCTCCGCCGTTCTACGATCCCGCCGCCGTGGATGGCGAACGGTTGGAAATCGCAACCTTTGCCGATCGACCGGCTCAGTTGCTTCGATTCCGGACCGTCGATCCGCTCGGACGCGCGGTCGCGTGGCTGCGCGGCAAGTCGTGGCGGTCCCCGGCCGCGCGGCTATCCCGATTGTTCTTCCACCTGCAGAATGCCGGTGTTCCCGTGCCGTCGCTCCTCGCGTTCGGCCAGCGCCCGGAACGCGGCCTCGCCGCCGATTCCTTCCTCGCCTATGGCCTGACGTCGGGCGCGCCCACCCTCGCCGATTGGATCGCGCGCCACCCCGCCGACCGTGAACGCCTCTTCGTTGAACTCGGCGGAATCTATCGAGCGGCGCACGAGGCCGGCTGCACGCTCGGGGCGGCTTCGCAATCCGCCTTCGTTCTCCTCGTGAACGGCCGGCCTCGACTCGTCGTCGACCCCACGCGCGGCGCGACGCTGCACCGCGACTGCCCGGATTCCCGGCGAATCCGCGACCTGTGTACGTTCGCGCCCGACGATCGCGCCCTCGCGCTGGAAGGCTACGCCGACGCCCGCATCGCCGCGCTCGCCCAACGACGGGCGGCCCACGCATGACATCCACGCTGGCTCCCGTCCGGTTCGACATCCCCCGCACCGCGCTCGGCCGCTGGCTGCACGGGGGCCGTCGCCTCGTCGCGGCTCCGGATTTCGCGTCCTTCGCCGGCGATGATTGGGCCCTGAGAATCATGGACGACGTGTCGGCCACGACGCTACACGCCAAGCAGGGCCGTACCATCAGCCACTGGTCGCTCGCGAAGGCCGATGGTCGGATCTTGAACCTGTTCCTGAAACGGCACTATGTGCTACCCCGCTGGCAGGGCCTGCTCGCGGCGCTGCTGCCGCGCCGGACCTTCTCCCCGGGCCTTGCCGAATGGGAGCACCTGTGCTGGGCGCGCGACCACGGGCTTCCCGTGGCGCGTCCGGTTGCGGCGGGAGAATTCCTCGGGCCGTGGGGCAAGTTGCAAAGTTTCCTCGCTGTCGAGGAACTGACCGGCATGCTGCCGCTCCACGAGGCGATCCCCCACGCGCTCGCGGTGCTGTCGCCTGCGGCGTTCGCCCGCTGGAAACGCGGCCTCGTCGTCGAACTCGCGCGGCTCGCCCGCGAACTTCATCGACGATCCACCTTCCACAAAGACCTCTACCTCTGCCACTTCTACCTGCCCCGCGCCGACTGCGAAGCCGTGCCCCCGTCGTTCAAGGGCCGCACGGTCATGATCGACTTCCACCGCCTCGCCCGGCACCGTCTTACCCGACTCTGGTTCCAGGTGAAGGATCTCGCCCAGTTGCTCTTCTCGACCGACGGCGTGCCCGGCCTCACGGCCCGCGACCGCCTGCGGTTCTGGAAACTCTACCGGGCCGGCGACTGGAAGCCGGCCGCGCCCCCGCGGAGTTGGGTCCGCGCCGCCGTGGCTCGAAAATGGAAACTCTACCACCGCCACAACCAGAAGCTTCAACGGGAACGGACGCCATGAACGTCGCGCTCTGCCACCCCAGCGTCGTGCCCGCGCGCGGCGGCTGCGAAACCTACATCGGCGACCTCGCCCGACGACTCGCGCGCGACGGGCACACCGTCTCGCTGTTCGCGAGCGCCTGGGACGCCGACGCGCTGCCGGCGTCCACGAACTTCTATCGCCTCGAGCCGCCCCGCGGACCGCGCTTCCTCCGCCCCTGGCGCTTCGCCACCGCTTGCGCCGCCGCCCTACGCGTCGTGAAGCCCGACGCCAGCATCGGCTTCGACAAGACCTGGGGGCAGGACGTGCTCTACCCCCAGGGCGGCCTGCACGCCGCCACCGCCGCGCACAACCTCCTCAAGTTCCCCGGCCGGTTCGCCCGAACATTCGCCTGGCTTGGCAAGCAGTTCGATCCGGCGCATTGGTCGTACTCGATGCTCGAACGCAAGCAGTATTTCGGCGAACTCCGGCCGACCATCCTCGTGAACAGCGAGATGGTGCGCGGCCACTTCGACCGTTACTACGGCGTCGTGCCCGGCAACGTCCGCGTCCTCCGCAGTGCGATCGATCCGCTGCGTTTTGTGGCCGAAGATCGGCTCAAACGCCGCGCCGAGGAACGCGATCGTTGGGGCGTCGCCCCCGAAACCGCCGTCGCGCTCTTCATCGCCACGAACTATCGACTCAAAGGTCTTGCGCCGCTGTTGAAGGCGCTACCGCACGTCCCGCGCACGCGGGACTTCCGCCTCGTCGTCATCGGCAGCGACGGCGTCGAGCCGTATCGCCGCCTCGCCACGCGGCTCGGCGAAGACGATCGCGCCCTCTTCCTCGGCTTCCGCAAGGACCCGAAGAACGCCTATTTCGCGGCCGATTTTCTGGCGCACCCGACGTTCTACGATCCCTGCTCACTCGTCGCGCTCGAGGCGCTGGCGTGCGGACTGCCCGTCGTGACGACACGCTACAACGGCGCGGCCGAATTGTTGGATCCATCGTTCGGTGCTGTCGTGCAAGACCCGCACGACGCCCGCGAACTCGGCGGCGCGATCGCGACGTTCCTCGACCCGGCCGTCCGTGCCGCCGCCGGACCCCGGGCACGCGACGCCGCCCGTGATTGGACCTTCGAACACCACTATCGCGGCCTGATGGCGATCCTGAACGAAACGCGCGCCCTCAAACGGGCGGCGTAGGAAGACGACTCACCGCTCCAACAATTTGACTTGATCCTCCGGCACGCGCACCGGCACGCCGTCGTCGAGCGCCTCCGCGCCGCGCTGCACCAGCCACTGCCCCGGCGCGAGGCCCGACTTCACCTCCACCCAGCCCGGCGACCGCGCGCCCGGCTCGACGCGTCGCGACTTCGCCACCCACTCGGCCGTGCCGTCCTTGCCCGCTCGCTTCTCCACGACGAACACCAGGAAGCCGCGCTCCGTCGCCCGCACCGATTCCTCCGGCACCACGACCGCGTCGGGCGTGCTCTCGTAGGGGAACCGGATGCGCGCCGTAAAGCCGGGCTTGAGCGACGCGAAATTCGGATCCGTGCCGTCGATGCGCGCCTTGCACTCGAACATGTGCGTCGTCGGGTCCGCCACCGTGCTCATGTAGAACATCTGGCCGCGGAACAATCGCTTCGGCAGCGAGGGCACGCTGAACTCGGGGTCGTATCCGCTCGGCACCTGATTCGACTCGACCAGCAACCGCGCCGCGACGCCGCCCCAACCGCCATCCGCACCGCCGAACGCCACCGCCACGCTGCGCGCCGCCACCACGCGATCGCGCTGCTCCATCCGCTCCCGGATCAGCGGCGCCACGGACTCGGGCACGAAGCCCACCACGCGGATCTCGCTCAGGTCCGCGATCGTCCCCACGATCGTGTCCTCCTTGACGTAGCTGCCCGGTGTGATCTTCTTCTGGTTCATCTGCCCCCGGTAAGGTGCCGGTACCTGCGAGCGCGTCAGGTTGTGCTTCGCGAGCTTGAGGTTCGACTTCGCCACGAAGTACTGCGCCTCCGCCTGCTTCATCGCCTCGTCGGTCTGTCGGCGTTCCGCTTCGGAGAACGCCACGCCCGTGCGCGCCCGGTCGGCCACGTCTTTGGCGCGTTCGTAGTTCGCCTTCGCCGCCGCTTCGGCCGACGCCGCCGACTCGTGTGCCGTCTTGTATTTCTCCTGGTCGATGCGAACCAGCGGTCGCGGGTCGCCCGGCCCCACGACCGCGCCTTCCTCGAAGAGCACCTCGTCGACGATCCCGGCGACGCCGGCGGCAATCTCGGTCATCTGTTTCGGCTCGAGCGCGCCGACCTGTTCGACGGTGGACACGATGACGCGCTGCTGGGCGCGGGCGAGTTCGACGGGCCGGCGGAGGTTCACCTTCGATGGTGCCGTGGAGTTGCCGACGGTCGCGTTCGGCAACCCTTTCTTGCCGCAGCCGAGCGCCAGGGCGAACGCGAAGATCAGGAAGAGAGAGCGGACCATGCGCGAGGCTCCGACGGAGGGGCGTGCGAACGGTCATCTTATCGGAGTTGGCAAACGGTGGGAAAGGCAATGCGCGTGAGGGAGCGATTCAATCGATCGTGACCGTGCCGTTCTTCGCCAATGCGGCGCCGAGCCGAGCGGGCACGGCAAGATGCCGGCTCACGCGGTCGACGATGTACGTCGGACGCCCCTTCACTTCGAGGAAGATGCGGCGGACGTATTCGCCGACGACGCCGAGGCTCACGAGCTGGATCGCGCCCATGAAGAGCATGACGACGATGAGGCTGGCCCAGCCGCGCGGCGTCGACTGGTTCGAGATCGCATCGCAGACCGCCCAGCCAGCGAGCGCGGCGGCGGCGGCGGCGGAGAGCAGCCCCAGATACGTCACGAGGCGCAGCGGGTAGCCGCTGTGGTTCAAGAGACCGTCGACGGCGAGGCCGACGAGCTTGCGGAACGTGTATTTCGGCGCGCCGGCGGCGCGGGCGTCGCGGTCGTATTCGAGGCCGATCTGCCGAAACCCGACAAACGTGCGCAGCCCGCGCACGAACCGGACGCGCTCGGGCAGCGCGCGCAGCTGATCGACGACCTTGCGGTCCATCAGACAGAAGTCGCCGGAATCGAGCGGGATCTCCACATCGGCGATCGATCGCAGGATGCGATAGAAGGCGAAATAACCGAGTCGCTTGACCGGTCCTTCCTTGCGGTTGCGGCGGATCGCGTAGACGACGTCGTGCCCGGCGCGCCAGGCGTCCACGAACTTCGCCAGCACCTCCGGCGGATCCTGCAGGTCGCCGTCCATCACGATGACGGCGTGCCCGCGAGCGTGATCCACTCCGGCGGTCACGGCCGCCTGATGCCCGAAGTTCCGGCTCAGGTGCAGCGCCGTCACGCGCGGATCGGTGACGGCCAGCAGGTCCAGCATCGCCGGCGTCGCATCCCGGCTGCCGTCGTTCACGAACACCAGTTCGAACGGCTCGCCGATCGCTTCGAGGGATGCGACAAGGCGGCGGTACAGTTCCGGCAGGTTTTCGTGTTCGTTGAAGAGCGGCACGACGACGGACAGGACCGGCTCGCCGAGGACGGGCGATCTCGGGGGCGTCGGGGCCAGCACGGCGGGCGTCATCGCGAATCCTTTCGCGGCGGTTCGATCCGTCAAATCCCGGTTACGCGGCGGTAGAGCGCGTGGTACGCGTCCACGGTGCGTTCGAGGCGGTAGACCGTGTCCACGCGCGCGCGGGCGGCCGCGCCGAGCGTTCTCGCATAATTCGGCTCGCGAAGCAAGCGGGACAGCGCCGCCCCGCACGCCGCCGCGTCGCCCCGCGGCACGAGCAGGCCCTCGCGCTCGTGCCGCACGATCTCCGGGTTCCCGCCGACATCCGTCACGACGACGGGCAAAGCCGTGGCCATCGCTTCGAGCAGCGTCAGCGACGCGGCCTCGCTCACGCTCGTCAGGGCGAAGGCGTCGGCGGCCTTGAGGAGTTCCGGCACGTCCGAACGGATGCCGAGGAACTTCACGCGGTCCGCGATACCGAGGTTCCGCGCGAGCGCTTCGAGTTCGCCGCGCAGCGGTCCGTCGCCGGCCATCAACAGGTCGACATCCGGCACGGCGGCGGCGGTCGTCGCGAAACCGCGTAACAGCATCGGCTGATCCTTCACCGGGTGGTGCCGTGCCACGTGGACGACATACCGTCGATGCGGGTCGAAGCCGAGCTTGCGTTTCTGCTCCGCGAGGTCCGCCGGCGGACCGTAGCGGTCGAAGTCGATGCCGTTCTCGATGACTTCGATCCGGTTGCCGGCGAAACCGTCGACGTCCCGCAGGGCGATGGCGGCGAAGCGGCAGCAAGCGTTCACGGCATCGGCGGCATGGTCCAACACCAGTCGGTTGACGGCGCGGCGCTTCGGTGAAACAAGGTCCGGGTAGTGGCGGCCGTGCTCCGTGAGGATGAGTTTCGGCCGCGGAGTCGTGAGCGGCTTGGCGAGGGCGGCGTAGAAGAACGGCGTGTACTGGTGGGCGTGAAGGACATCGATGCCGCGTCGGCCGGCTTCGCGCGCGAGCCGCCACGACACCTTCAGGTCGCGGCCGGGGCGGCGGTGGAGGCAGACGAGGTCGCCGCCGGCGGCGAGGTGTTCCTCGCCGAGCCGTCCGACGGCGTCGAGGCAGAAGACGGTGGGGACGATGCGGTCGCCGAGCCGGCGGATCGTCTCCTTCACCAGCACTTCGGCGCCTGCGACCTGCATGACGTGCAGGACGAAGCCGACGCGGATCGGCCGGCGCTGCGGGGTGGAAGGGGGAATCACGGCGTCAGCGGCCCCCGGCGAACTGGGGCTGTGCGACGGTCACGCGCACGGGCGCGGCCGGCGTCCAGCGCGCCCCCGGCATCGGGGCGGCACCGAGCGTGTCGGTCGCGTTCAACAGCGCCCAGACCTGCGCTCCGAGGAAGAACAGCAGGTACGAGACCTCGAACACTTCGAGCGACAGCGCGATCGCCCCGATGCAAAAGGAGATCAGCGAGCAGGCGATGCCGCCAAGCATGGCGCGGGCGCGGCGGGATTCGAAGTCGGTCCGGTTCCAGAGCCGCGCCGACGCACGGAAAATGCACCAGAACGTGGCCACGATCATGCCCAGGTACACCAGCATCGCGCAGAGTCCGCTGTCGGCGGCGATCTGGAAGTACTGCGAGTGGATCGTTCGGCCTTCCATGTCCGCCCCGCGGTGGAACATCTCCGCGTTCGAATTCCGCACTCCGACGCCGAAGATCGGGTACTCGAGCGAAATATCGATGGCGATTTCCCAGCTCAGCAGTCGACTGCGGTAGCTATCGTCCATCTCGCGCTGTTCGACGCTGAAGAAGCGGTCCTGGATCTCCTTGCCGGCCATGATCGGCAGCATCGCGCCGATGGCGAGGTAGACGCAGATCAGGAACTTCCGCTTCTGCGAAAAGACCATGAGCACCGGCGCGGCCATCGCCATCGATACCATCGCCCCGCGACTGTAGGTGCTGAGCACCGCGTGCATGATGACCGGAATGATCATGAGGAAGAGCCACTTGTACCAGCGCTCGGTGAACTCCCAAGCGAAGTAGCAGAGCGGCACGCCGAGGCAGAGCATGAGCGCGGCGCCGTTGTTGTCGAGGCCCGCGAACCCCTTCTTGGCGAGGATCAGCTTGCCGGTGCTCAGGTAGATGTGGTTCATCTCGATGGAGATGTACCCGATCGCGATGATGATGAGCATGTACAGGCCCCAGATCTGCGTCGGCGTGCGGACGACGCGCGAGGCCAGGTAGTACATGCCGAAGATCTTCAGGTATTCGCCGTACCAGAGTTCGCCGAGGTCGGGGTTCTTGGCGCAGAGGTGGCTCATCGTCACCCAGAAGGCGAAGAGCATCATCATCCAGTGGGCGATGGTGAACTTGGGCCGGTAGCGCATCAGCGAACTTTCGCGGCGGCCGAAGGAGAGGATGCCGGCGGACCAGAGCAGGTACCCGGAGATTGCGGCGCTGGCGACGATGAACGACCAGGGCAGCCGGATCGGCATGGACATCAACTGCCATTCCCACAGGTATTGCGGCCGCAGGATGGCGAAGAGGTAATACAGCGCCACGCCTGCGTACGGCGTCCACCACAGGGACGCGAACGAGCAGAACGCCGTCAGGAAGATCAGGAAGAGATACTGTTTCATGTCAATTCAAGTCCGGGCTGGCCGGTCACTCCGGCGTTTCGGTTCGCTCTCGAATCCGTCGACCGCCAATACGTCGGTTCCGTTTTGTGTCCCGGAGGGACACCGGAATGTAGCCACGGGTGGAGCGCAGCGGAACCCGTGGGTGTTATTCCACTCCGGAATGGGAGCTGCCCCGAAGGGGCAGAGGTTCCGTCGCCCCTCCGGGGCGAAGGGTGCAACCATCCTTCCACGGGTTTCGCTTCGCGCCACCCGTGGGTGTTATTCCACTTCGGAATGGGAGCTGCCCCGAAGGGGCAGAGGTTCCGTCGCCCTTCCGGGGCGAAGGGTGCAACCATCCCTCCACGGGTTTCGCTGCGCTCCACCCGTGGGTGTTATTCCACTTCGGAATGGGAGCTGCCCCGAAGGGGCAGAGGTTCCGTCGTCCCTCCGGGGCGAAGGGTGCAACCATCCCTCCACGGGTTTCGCGGCGCTCCACCCGTGGCTACAATCCGCGGCCCCATCCGGGGCCGAAAACCAAGGTACGCAAGACTTACGCCTCGACGCTTGCCGGTTCGCGCGATTGCGTTTCCACTCCCATTCCCGCTAGCGCCGTGCGGGCCGCGGAGTCCCACGTGTGGTGCTCGGTCACCCACGCGCGGGCGGCGCGGCCCAACCGCTCGCGCTCCGTGCGGTCCCGCCAGAGGCTCGTTAATCGCTCGGCCCATTCCGCCGGGCCTCGCAGCACCGGGAACGGCGGCGCTCCCTTCAATCCGTTGAGCGCCTTCGGACTGGCGAGAATCGGCATCCCGAGCGCCGCCGCCTCCAGCAGCTTGTTCTTGATTCCGCCGCCACTCACGAACGGTAGCACGGCCACCTCGTGCGAGCGCACCGCGGCGCGCAAATCCGGCAGGTCCGCGCCCAGTTCGATCCCGTGCGACCCGGCGAGCGCCCGGATGGCGGGCGTCGGCTGGAAGCCGTAGAGCTGGAACTTCGCCCCCGGCACGGCGGCGCGGACCTTCGGCCAAACGTTTCGAGTGAACCACTCGACGGCTTGGATATTAGGCCCGAAATCGAGCCGGCCCCAGAAGACGCACGAGTTCGGCGATTGTTCCTCGCCGCCCGGCGCGAACTGCTCGGCATCGACGCCGTTCGGCAGCACGTCCACCTTTCGGATGCCGGCGAACCAGCGGAAGGCGCGGGCGTCGGCGTCCGACACCACCCACACCCGGTCCAACAACTTGCGATAGGCCCGCTGGTACAGCCCCTTCACGATCGCCGGCTTGATCTCGCTCCACGTGGTCTTTCGCAATGGTCGCACCTGCGAGAGGTGGTGCCAGACCCACTCGTCGGCGGCGTACCAGACCTTTTTTGTGTCCGCCGGCAACGCACCGAGGTATGGCAGCACGTTCAAACCGGACACGACGACGGCGTCGGCGCGGAACTCGGCCGCCGCCGCCGCGACCCAACGGATCCGGGCGGGGTCGATGCCCCAGTAGTTGCGGAACTTCTCTTGCGATTTCGAGAGCGCGAGGGGGAACTCGGCTTCGGCGGGGTGGGGTGGCACACGCTCGTCGAAGCAATACTCGGCCTCGAAACCCCCGCCCGCGACGGCGTCGGGCGGTACCGGTGCCATCGACGCGAGCGCGACCGCCTCCCCGCGCGCCGCGAGGGCACGCATCAGGTGAAACGTGTGGACATCGTGCCCGCTGCTCCGCGGCCACGCCATCCGCTCTTTGACGAACAACCACCGCAAGGTTTGTCTCCGTTATCGAATCACCCGGCTCGGATCGTCCACTTGCAGCCTCGCCATCGGCGGCGGCGTCACTTCCAACGACGTCGTCACGCGGTCCGCGGCCTCCCCCGTCCGCAGCCGCAACGTCACCATCGCGCCAAGGGCTCCGCCAATCACCGCGTAGATCACGTCCGACGGACTCGCGACCCGCTCCGGCATGAACAACTGACCGGCTTCGAGCACCAGCGTCAAGACGCCCGCCAGCGCCGCGCCGACGGCAATGCGCTGACGGCGGTTCGCCCGCGCCGCCGGACCGAGCGCCGCCACGACCGCGCCGTACGGCAGCGCGAGGATCGTCTTCGATACGGCTTCGTCCAGCGCGCCGAGGTAGTTGCGCTCCTGAGCCGCGGCGAACGGGAGCCAGTTCAGTTCGGCGAAGCGCGCTCCGCCGATCGAACCGTCGAACTCGAAGGGCAGCCACGCAGCGATGGCGAGCCAGAGCAGCCACGCCTGGCCGAGAATGAGGGCGGCTTCGATGTCGAGCCCGCCGCCGGTGGCGTTCACTCCCATGCCGGTGGCGACGAGCCAGCCGAGCAGGACGGCGGCACCGCCGATGAGGACGTCGGTGACGCTCGGCGAGCGGGACATGACGGGGAACTGGCCAGCTTCGAGGACGGCGGCGAAGGCGAGGCCGAGGCCGAAGACACGGACCGCCGCGCGGGCGACGGGCATCCAGGGGGGCAGGCCTTCGATGCGCACGGGTCGGGCGATCGGGGCGAACGCGAGTACGAGTCCGACGCAGAGGTAGAGGCCGGCGAGTTCGAGCCAGACCTGCCCCTTGCGCCACGCCGGCAGGTCGGGGCGGGTCTCGAGTTCGGCAAAGGGGCTGAGCGTGGCCGTGCCGTCCTTGATCTTGCGGACCCAGTCGGCCGGGCTGGCGGAGAGATCCAGTGGCAGCCACTGCGCGAGGGCGACGGCGGCGACGAGGACGGCGAGCCAGCCGAGCGCGGGGCCGGCCTCGGATTGCGGGCCGAACCGGGCGCGGAGTTGGTCCACGACTCGCTGACCGGCGAAGAGGTAAGCGAACAGCCCCACGGCCGCGCCGAGCGATTGGGCGAGAATGTCCGACCCGGAACAGGTGCGGTTCGGGAAATACAGCTGGGAGAATTCGACGGCGGCGGCGAAGAGCGTGCAGGCCGGCCAGACGGCGACGCCGACGGCGAAGCGCCGCGCGATCGACGGGGCGCGGTCCAACAGTCGCCACGCGGTGAGAGCGAAGCCAAGCGGAAGACCGAGGGCGAAGTTCGCGAGAAAATCGGATCGGGATTGAATGCCGGTGCGGTGTTCGAGCACCCACCGGAAGCTGTGGACGGCGTCGTCGAACGGCCGCCAACGATACTTGAACGGCACGAGGCTGCCGTAGACGATGAAGACCGCCACGCCGAGCGCGAGCCACGCGAATGCGCGCGGCGGGAGGAGCTTCGCCGAGGGGCGCAGCCACGGAAACTCGCGCGCCAGCCGCTCGGTGTTCACGGCCCCGCTCCCGGCTTGGGCTTCGGAGCCAGGTCCGGGTCGTCCTTCACCTCGCGCTCCGGCACCACCCAGTGCGCCGCCGCGGTCGCGGTGGCCACCTTCAGCACTTCGTCCCGCTCCGGCGGCGGCGGCACCACGAAGAGCCAGTCGATGATCTTGAGCGTGAACCAGAGGAACCCGAGTGCTAGCGGCATCATCAGCCAGCCGGCGAGGTCGTGAACGATCTTGTCCCCCAGCCATTTCCAGGTGTTGTCCTGATTGTCCGCGGCGATGTACACGAGGGCCGTGAGGGTGATGCGCAGGATGTTCGAGAGGATGGCGATCGGGATGGCGGCGGCGAAGACGAAGAGCCGATCCCAGATGGGGCGGTTGCGCATGAGCAGGGCAAAGGCGGCACCCATGGCGACGAAGGTGAGGACCATGCTGAGGCCGGAGCAAGCCCATTCCACGCCGAGTCGCACGTCGCCGACGGTGATGACGGTGCCGCCGGGGCCGGAGACGTACGACGGATATCCCATCGTTTGCAGCAGGAAGTTGCTGGCATCGGTGGCGATCTGGCGGAGTTTGAAGGTGAAGAGGATTTCGATGCGGTCGGGGAGCTTGACCATGAAGAGCAGGAAGGCGAGCCCGGGCCAGGCCCAGCGCAGGCCGGGCCGGCCGAGGACGAGCAGCACGACACCGGTGAGGGCGAGGATCAGGCCGAGCCCCTGACCGAATTCCTTGGCGATGTTGAACGTGCCGGCGGCGACGGAGATCGCCACGCCGACGAGGATCGGGATCAACCCGCGAACGTCGGGCCATTCGATGAGCGGCGGCAGCTTTGAGCGTCGTGTGTACAAGAGGTACGCGGCGACGAACGGCACGAGGAAGCCGTGCGAGTAGTCGGCTTGTGTGGCCCAGACGCGGACCATGTCCGCGATCGCGCCATGGAACGCGAACGCGGTGCCGACCAGAAGTGCCGCGACGATGCGGCGCCAGGACGGCGAGCGAACGAGTTCGGTGAGCGGTTGCGGTTCCACGGGAGAGCGTCTCGACGCACAGGAGAACGACGATACCACGGATTACAGTAGCGGTTCGCTTCCGCGCGGTCCGCAAGGTCGGCGCGAATCGGGCGGGGCGGTTCGCCCGCGGAGTGAAGATTGCGCCCGGCGCGAAACATCACCGCGCGATCCTCGCAAGCATAGGATGGAACCGTACAACGTGCGCGGGGCGGATCGGAACTCGCCGGAATCTTCTCGCGGCGCGCAAGATCGTGTCGAAACGCTTTGCAGCACGCCCGTCGCGCTTCTATAGTTCGTCGTGCCGGTGTCCGCCGGTGCAGGCTTGCGAGGTCGCCTTGGATCCATCCGCGTTAGCCCGGTTCGCCACGAGTTGCGGCGCGTTCGCGCCCTTTTCCATCGCCATCGAGTATCACGACGGCGTGGTGGCGGCGAACGGCACGCTCGCGCAACCCTTCGCGCTGATCGGACGCGACCCGGCCTGCGATATCGCCCTCGACGCTCCGGAATTGAACCCGCAAACCGCCTTTCTCCAGGTCATCGGCGGGCAGGTCTTCGTTGGCGATCTCGGTTCGACCGGTGGACTGCGCTGGCACCATGGACGCCATCCCTACGGCTGGATGTTTCCCAACGAGCCGATTCAGATTGGTCCGTTCGCGTTGCGGTTGCTCCAGCCGGTGTCACCGCATCCGGCGCCGTTCGGTCCGACGTTTCACCCGCTGGTGCCCGGCCCGGACATGCCGCAGGGCTTGCCGCCGGTCGAGGTCGCGTTCGTGACCGGGCAGGCCGATCGCGACCGCTGGGCGGTCAATCGCGTGCTGACGTTCATCGGTTCCGCACCCGATTGCAAGATCCACCTCGCCGGCGACGACATCGCGCCGCGCCAATGCTATCTCCTGCATTCGCCCGATGGTATCTGGGTGGTCGATCTCACGGGCCGGCCCGGCCTCCGAGTCAACGGTCAACCGACCCGATTCGCCCGCCTCGGCGAAGGGGATGAGATCCAACTCGGCCGATTCGTGATGGCGATCACTTATCCCTACCCGAGCGAAGACGACGGATTGATTTCCTTCGACGATGTGCCCCGCCCGGCGCCGAAGGTTTCCGATCAGGATAGCTCGACGCATTCCGCGCACCGCCCGCTGACACCGCCGGCCCGCCGGCCGCCGCGCACCGATTTCGATGTGGATGTGCCTCCGCCGGCCCTGCACGAACCGGCCCCGGCCGACTGGAGTGTCGAAGACGACACCGACCAGATCCACCGCCCCGGCCCTCGCCCGCTCTCCGCCGAGGAGTTCGCCCTGCTCGTGCCCGTGGACGAACGCGGCGTCGCCGATTCGGCGGCTTCGATCATCGACCCGGCGTGAGAATCGCGGATCAAGCACTCGGTTCCGCGTCGTCCGACATGGATTTCGCGATCGTGTCGATCGGGAGATACAAAAGGAGCGGATCGTCGTTGGTCGGGAGGGAACCGTACTTTCGATAGAAATCCGCCGCTTGGGCGTCCAAGGCGTCCACGAGTATCGCGTGAACGCCGAGTTCCGCCGACAATCGCAGACATCGTAGCATCGCGTCGCGAAGCAGGAACTCACCGTATCTCAGACCGCGAAATCGTGAATCGACGGCAAGCCGACAGAGGCGCACGCAGGGGACAGGATGTCCCGGCAGGCGCCGTCCGTGTTTCTCGACGAGCGACTTTCGGGGAACTTCCGCGCTCGCGAGCGTGTAAAAGCCGAGAATCGTCGTCGAGTTCGGTTCGTGGAGTATGAAGTTCCGGCCGATACGCCGATCTTGATACTGCATCGCGTGGGTTCGTAGGAATTCGTCGAGTGTGACGACACCCGAAGCGAAGGACTTCCGTTCGAATTCCCGAGTCAAGGGAGAAACTACGACGGACATTGGATCGATCCAGCGGAAGAGTATAATAAGGCGGTGGGATATTACGATCGTAACCGATATGCGCCCCTGGCGACAGGCCTTTTCGGAGGTTTGCCACGATTCCACTTTCCCGATTTGGTATGGTGACGAACATGGCGATGGGTATAGAGTAATATCTCCTCGCATGACAACGCGGTGGGATGACACCTGATTGAAATTCGGAAGGTGCACGGCGAGAGCCGTCGCGCGAACATGGAAACGGAAATACGCGAATCCGATTCGAAGGGCCGCTTCACGTTGCCCAAGAAGTTCGCCAATTCGACATTCTTGCTTGAAATTGTGAGCGATGTTGAGATACGACTTCGCAAGGCGAAGGTCGTGCCTTTGGAATTGGGCGAGGCTCCTGTCGCGTTCAAGGAAGAAGAGCCGGTCAATCTCTCCGCTTCTGACGCGGAGATGTTCTTCACCGTATTGGACGATCCACCGGCACCGAACGAGGCCCTGAAGAAGCTCATGAAGGGTCGTTAACTCGATCACCCCGTTAGCCGGTCGAGCGCCTCGCGGTATTTCGCCGCAGTCTTCGCCACGATGTCTTCGGGCAGCGCCGGCGGCGGGCTGGCTTTGTCCCAGCCCGTCGTCTCCAGCCAGTCGCGCAGGAACTGCTTGTCGAACGAGGGCGGCGAGCCACCGGGCCGATACGACTCCCGCGGCCAGTAGCGCGAGCTGTCCGGGGTGAGCACTTCGTCGATCACGATGATCTCGCCACCCGGCAGCCGGCCGAACTCGAACTTCGTATCCGCCAGAATGATCCCCTTGGTTTCGGCATACTCCGCCGCCTTGCGGTAAATGTCCAGCGTGCGCCGCTTCAAATCCTCCGCCGTCTCCCGGCCGACGATCGCCGCCATCCGCTCGAAGTCGATGTTCTCGTCATGGCCTTCCTCGGCCTTCGTCGCCGGCGTGAAGATCGGTTCCGGCAGTTTGTCGGCTTCCTTCAACCCCGCAGGCAGGGGAATGCCGCAGACCGTGCCGTTCTGCCGGTATTCCTTCCACCCCGAGCCGGCGAGGTAGCCGCGGGCCACGCACTCGATCGGGATGACCTGCGTCTTCCGCACGTGCATCGTCCGGCCCCGCAGTTCCTCGCGGTGGAACGCCGCCGGAAGGTCCTCGAGCGTGTCGCTCAGGAAATGGTTCGGCACCTTCAGGAAGTCGAACCAGAACTTCGTCATCGCGGTGAGGAGCCGGCCCTTGCCCGGGATGCCGGTGGGCATGACCCAGTCGAAGGCGCTGATGCGGTCGCTCGCGACGATGGCGAGCGTGTCGCCGAGGTCGTAGACGTCGCGCACCTTGCCCTGGCGCTTCGGGTATCCGGGGATCGATGATTGCAGCATGGCGGCAGGTTTTCGACTTCCGAAGTCCGGCTTCGACTTCGGAAGTCGATCGCGCGAATGGACTTCCGAAGTCGAAGCCGGACTTCGGAAGTCGTGTTCCGATTGACAGATTATGGCGGGGCTGCCATAACGTCGGCGATTCCCGACGAACTCGGTTCGGAGCGCGCATGCCGACTTGGGGGCGGTGGATTCTCGGCGGACTCGTCGCGCTGGTCGCGTTCGGCGTCCCGGCGGCGTATTACCGCTCGAATTACACGAATTTCAAGCGGTTCCGCGTGGTGACGCCCGGCAAGTTCTACCGCAGCGGCCAGTTCACCGCTTCGGGGCTGCGCGCCATCGTCCGCGAGGCGGGCATCCGCACGGTCATCAATTTGCAGGAAGAAAACGTCGATCCGTTCATGCCGGAGGAGTGGCTGGCGAAGCCGGCGGTGCGCGAGAGCGAACTGTGCCGGGAGCTGGGTGTGAATTACTTCGCACTGTTTGGCGGGGAAGTCGTGCCGCCGGACGAGGCCGCGAAGGGGAAGCGGCCGGCGGTCATCGACGAATACCTGCGCATCCTGGACGATCCGAAGAACTACCCGGTGCTGCTGCACTGCAAGGCCGGGCTGCACCGCACGGGCCTCATGACCGCGATCTATCGCATGGAGTACGAAGAAGTCTCGCCGGGCCGCGCGATGGACGAACTCCGCGCCAACGGCTTCGGCACGTTCGCCGCCACGACGGCGAACGTCTACGTCGCGCAGTACATCGACGGGTACAAGCGCGGCCTGCGGGCCGGGAGGACGCCCTGATGCGCGCCCTCGACCGCATGCTCGTGCTCGCCTTCTTCCGCTCCTACGCCATCGTGTTCGCGAGCCTGATCGGCCTCTACGTCATCATCGACCTCTTCTCGAACCTCGACGACTTCGCCGGCCGCGGTTCGTTCTCCGGAATGCTGCGCCATCTCGCCCGCTATTACGGTCCGCAGGTCGTGATCATCTTCGACCGCCTCTGCGAATCCATCGCCCTCCTCGCCGCCGTCTTCACCATCTCGTGGGCGCAGCGGAACAACGAGATCCTTCCGCAACTGTCCGCGGGCGTCAGCACGCACCGCATCATACGCCCCGTCCTGTTCGCCTCGCTGGTCGTGCTTGCCCTCGGCCCGATCGGCCAGGAACTGCTGATTCCCAAGCTCTCGGACGAACTGCAGGTCCCGCGCGACGACCCGAACCAGGAACGGCCGATCGAACTCCGCGGCGCCTACGATTCCACCGGCCTGCACATCGAGGGGATCAGCGGGTTCCGCAAGGACCTGCGCGTGCGCGGGTTCTTCGTGAACTTCGCCGAATCCTCCGGCGCGGCGGTATCGGACATTCATGCCGAGGAGGCGGTGTACCTGCCGGCGGCGGACGACCGGCCCGCCGGCTGGGTGCTCTTCAACGCCAAGCCGGAGGCGATACCAGATCCGTTGCCGCCGAACCTGACGGCGCTCGGCCCGCGCCGTTACTTCCTCACCACGCGGGAAGTCGATTTCGATGCCCTGACGCGCGGCTCGAAATGGTACAGCTACGCCAGCACATCGAAATTGCGCGAGATCCTCGCCCGGCCCGACCCGCGCCGCATGGCGCCCGTCGCCGTGCTCTTCCACATGCGGCACACGCGGCCGCTCGTTGGCTTCCTCATGGTCGTGATCGGCCTGTCGATCATTCTCCGCGACCACAACCGGCACGTGCTGGTCAGCGCGGGGATGTGCCTGGTCATGGGCGCCTTGCTGCACGCCGCCGTCTACGGCTGCAAGTACCTCGGCGACAACGACCTCGTCTCGGCCCCGTTCGCGGCCTGGCTCCCCGCCATCCTCTTCGGCGGCTACGCCCTCGCCAGTTACGACGCCATTCAGACCTGAAACTCCGGATCACTTCGCCGACTTCGAGTCGGCGGGTTCATCGTAATCCTTCAGCTTGCGATACCAGATGTTGCGATAGCGGACCGGGTTGCCGTGGTCTTGCAGGTTGAGCCCGAAGGGGCCGATCTTGCCGGGCAACTCGACGGCGTGGTGGATGAGCACGCCGTTGTGAAAGACGGTGAGCCGCGCCGGACGGACGACTTTGCCGTTGGCGTCGAGATTCGGCAGGTTGGCGACGATGTCGAAGACCTGCCATTCGCCGGGCTTGCGGGACGCGTTGACGAGCGGCGGGAATTTGCCGTAGAGGCCCCCGGCCTGTCCGTCCGGGTAGGTGTCGTTTTCGAAGGAATCGAGAACCTGGATTTCGCCGAAGCCGCCGAGGTAGATGCCGCTGTTGCCGCGGCCTTGGCCGTTGCCCTTCACCTCCGCCGGCGTGGCCCATTCGACGTGGATCTGCGCATCGCCGATGGTGCGTTCGCGGGTCTCGATGCCGCCGGTGCGCGGCACGATCTCGAAGTAGCCCTTCTCGATCTTCCACTTCGGGGTGTCGTCGTCCTTCTTCTTGCCGGAGGCGCGCCACTTCGCGAAATCGGTACCGTCGAAGAGCACGACGGCATCGGCCGGCGGACGCCCGGGCGCGGCCGGCGTGCTCGCGGTGCCCGGCTCCACGACCGGCGGACGCGGGCGCGTATTATCGTTCGGCTTGTACTTCGGCTTCTCTTGCGCGAGCGCAAACCATCCGAGTGCGAAGACGAGCAACACGGGCGCGGCGCGGCGGTGCATCGAACGATCCTGCGTGGGGAGAAGAAGACTCCTCGCATTCTGCGCGCAATTCCCCCGAACGAAAACCAAAATCCGGCGCGAGAAAAGGTGAGGGTGTGCGTCACGAGAGTTGGTGGCCAAAGTGTTCGGTCCGAGTGTCTTCAGTCCGAAGGACTGGGAGTGCATAGCCCAGGGCGAGGAGGCTTTTCGACGACGCCCTGGGAAACCTGTCGCAGTCCCCTTTTTCTTCGTCCCCTGATTCCGTGTTGGTCTTTGGGCCGAGGGAGGGAGGCCGACGAACGAACCATCCCGACGCGGCCGTGTGATCATCGAGTGGGGCGTGGGTGAATCGAAGGGTGCCGGGAAACGCGACGGAACGACCGAGAAGGCCGTTCAAGGATTTTCGTTTTCACTCAAGTCGGTGGGCCATGAGAACGGTTCGGAGTCTGCGCTACACCCCGCCGGCCGGCACGGCGCGGGCGACCAGCTCCAAATCCTCGTCCGCCTCCTCGGCGAACACCAGCCCGGCCTGATCGTACTCGACCATGAACCCGCGGCCCAGGTACGCCCAATCGGCCGGGATGTACCCGGCGGCGAACGACCCGGTGCCAAGCACGAACGCGACGCGACCGGTCCAGCCTGCGCACCGCACCCGGTCGCCGGCCCGGATGTCGTCACCGGAGCAGTAGCGGGTGTCCGTGCCTTGCACAGCCGGAAGCCTCCGCGGCCGAACGACACAGCTCAGCAGCCGGCGGGGCGCGGTGAGCTACGAACCTCGAAAAGCGCTCATGCCCCGCCGGTCTGCTGCAGCGGATGGTTCGGCCCGCCGCTACCCCACCGGGTCGCGGAGCCGGCCGCGAGCGGCCTCGACCAGCTCCGTGTACGCGGGGTGGAAGATCTCGACCAGCGCCTTCTCCAGCACACCCTGCAGACGGACGAGCACTCGCTCCTCGGCAGGGTCCCGGATGGCGAGGGTGCCGTCCTCGTCGAACCGGGCGAGGAACTCGAACAGGACCAGCGCCTCGTCCCCGGTCAGTTCCAGCCGCACCGGCTCACCCATCGGTGCGCCCTCCGCCGCCGAACGACCCAAGCTCAGCAGCCGGCGGGGCTGAGGGGCCGTCAACCCGAGAAAGCCGTCGTGCCCCGCCGGTCTGCTGCAGCGCTTGGTTCGGCCGTGCCCTCCCCCGCGACGCTCACGGGGCATCGGGGTCTGGAACCACAACCGGCTGGCTACCGTCGGCCGGGACGAAAATCGTCTTGCCCGGCTCCCGCACCGCACGGTTGACATCCTGCTTGAGCCGGTCCATGTCCCACTGCTCAGGGCCAGGGGGCGGCGCCGACGACCGGAAGCCGCCGAACCCACAAATGAGGCACATGAGCAACATCGGGGCAAGGATGACCACGCCGACGACAGACGTTATCCGGTCGGCCATCTTCATGAGCCGCCGGCCCTCCTCGCGGCCGGCGGCGGTTTGGGCCGCCCCGCACTTCGGGCACACCGATGCGTTGTTGGCCACCTGCTTCTTGCAAGCGTAGCAGAAGATTAGGGTGCCGGGAGGGTCTTCGCTCGGCGGTTCGGGGGAGGCTCTCCGCGGTAGTGGGCGTGGTGCTGGCTCGCGCGGTGGTGGCGGGCGGTGGCCGGGAACGCGGAGTTGCTCACCGCATTCGCTGCACGCGACCACGCCGCCGGCCCGCTCAGGCGGCACCTGGAGCTTGAGCCCGCATGTGGGGCAGGTCACGCGGATCATGGACTTCCCCGCCCGGTGGCCTCTGCGGCCGAACAGGTGCTTAGATTGCGCCTCGCGCAAGATAAGCACGATTGTCATCGTCGCCGGGAACGCCCCGGCGAACGGGCTTAATCCTATACACAGTCGCATCATGCGACACGACGCCGAAAAGACTCGCCGCGCAAGATAAGCCAGTAATGGCTCCTTGCGCTACAGGTCGTCCAGCGGACTCTTCACGCCCACGCCCTTGTTCATCACGTGCAGATACACCATCGTCGTTTCGACGCTGGCGTGGCCCAACAGTTCCTGCAAGGTGCGGATATCATACCCGACTTCCAGCAGGTGCGTCGCGAAACTGTGGCGGAGGTTGTGCGTCCTCGCGTGCCTGCCAGTGCCGGGGAAGAGAAAGGGGGGAAGAAAAAAGACGCGGCTCAATTCACTGACACGTCGGGCTGACGCCACGACGCTCGCGTGGCCTGGCGATCGCGAATCACCGTGTGATTGACTTGACTTTTGTCCACTTCTCTCGAATCCTCCGCCATCTTGCGTTCCGGAGGATTCCCATGCTCGCCACCGCTCCTCAACTTCACAACCGCATCGCGTCGCACTTCGCGCCGACGCCGAATCCCATTCTGGCGACGCCGGACGCCAAGGCGGCGGCGTGGAGCGATGCGGTCTTCGCGGCGATGATGTTCTACCAGACGCAACTGACGCACCCGGATGAGCGCGTGGCCGAGCGGGCGGCAAAGGCGATCTTCGACCTGGAGAAAACGCGGCTGCGCCACGGCGGCCACCTCGCCGGCGCGAGTGCGGAACCGCCCCCGCCGGAGCCGCCAAAGGCCCAGCCGCAGGAATCGTTGGAACCGCTGCGCGGACTGGCGACGAACGAGGAGCCGGGAATGGATGACGAGGATGCCGAGGTCGACGACGAGCCGGCGGAGTTCGACGAGAAGGAGCGGGCGGCGATCGAGGCGATGGTGCGGCACGAGCGGTACGCGCCGATGATCGAGGAGCTGCGGGCGAAGCTGGTTTCGCAGGGCGTCGCGGAGGACGACGCGCGGCGGCTGGCGACGGAGGCGTTACGCCAGCACGTGGGCCAGGCGGTCCTCGAACGCCGAAGCCGGGTCGCTTCGCCCCGTGCCGGCTGATCCCGGAAGGCTCGAACCGCCCTCGATTCTGATCGGGTTTTCGGATCGGGTCCAGGCCGGCGCTCCGATGGCGTCGGTTCGTTTGAGATATGCGAAGGCGTTCTTCGAGCCATCGGCTACAATACCGCCACTCTTCCCCGCGAGGCTTTGCCATGCCGACCGCCAACCGCCGCACGTTCGTCGCCGCCGCCGCGCTGACGGCCGCGAGCTATTCCCGCGTCCTCGGCGCGAACGACACGATCCGCCTCGGCTTCATCGGCGTCGGCAATCGCGGGGATCAATTGCTGGACGCGTTTCTCGTTCACAAGGATTGCTCGGTCGCGGCGCTGTGCGACGTGTACGAGCCGTACCTGCCGGCGGCGAACACCAAGGCGGGCGGCGAAGCGAAGACGTTCCACGACTACCGCAAGCTGTTGGACGAGAAGTCGATCGACGCGGCGGTGATCGCGACGCCGGACCACTGGCACGCGCTGCAATGCGTGGACGCCTGCAAGGCGGGGAAGGATGTGTACGTTGAGAAACCGCTGAGCCTGACGATCGGCGAAGGCCGTCGGATGTGCCAGGTGGCGGCCGAGACGAAGCGCGTGACGCAGGTGGGCCTGCACCGCCGCAGCACGCCGTACGTGATGGAGGCGGTGAAGCTGATTCGCGAAGGCGCCATCGGGAAGGTGACGCTCGCGAAGAGCTACATGCACCGGAACGAATCGCCGATGGGCATCGGCAACCCCGCCGACGGCGACCCGCCCGCCGGCCTCGACTGGGACCGCTGGCTCGGCCCGGCGCCAAAGGCGGCTTACAACCGGAACAAGGCGCTTTACAAGTTCCGCTGGTTCTCGCACTATTCCGGCGGCCAGATCACGAACATGGGTACCCACTACCTGGATGTGATCCAGTGGGCGCTCGGCCAGCACGCGCCAAAGACGGTGGCGTGCCTCGGCGGCAAGTATGCCGTGACCGACAACCGCGACATCCCCGACACGCTCGAAGCGGTGTGGGAATACGATGGCTGCCTCGCAACCTTCACGCAGGTGAACGCGAACGGCGCCGGCGCGAACCTGCGGAACTGGAACATGGAGTTCCGCGGCACACTCGGCACGATGCTCGTTTCCGACGGCAGCCAGGGCTACGAGATCATCCCGGAAAACATTCGACTGGAAGAACTCCCCGCGCTCAGCCCGATCGACCGCGCCGGAAATACGAAGCAGGGCCGGGCGACGAAGGCGGCGCGGGCCGCGCTCGCGAAGAAGGGCCCGTCCGACACGGCGGCGCACGCGCGGAACTTCCTCGACTGCGTGAAGTCCCGTACCGAGACGCACTGCCCGATCGAGACGGGCCACCGCTCGACGACGGCGACGCTGCTCGCGAAGCTCGCGCTCGAGCGCCGGCGCAGCCTCGACTGGGACGCGAAGGCCGAGCGCGTCCTCAACGACGAAGACGCGAATAAATTGCTCACGTATTCGTACCGCAAGCCGTGGTTGCTGGGGTAGAATGAGGGTTTCTCGGGTCCGCATTGCGGTTGTTCGATCCTTCTCCGCCCGTTATGCGGTCGATCGTTCGTCGTGTTCGCCCCCGTCCGCGGAGAGAATTCTGAATGTGGAACCGCCAATCCCTTCATGATTTGATCCAGTCGAAGCTGCAGGGCCACAAGTTCATCGTGGTCGCCAATCGGGAACCGTTCATCCACCAGTACAAGGACGACGCGATCGAAGTGGTGCGGCCAGCGAGCGGGATGGCCAGCGCGCTCGACCCGATCATGGACGCGAGCGAGGGCACCTGGATCGCGCACGGCAGCGGCGGCGCCGACCGCGAAGTCGTCGACGAGTTCGACCGCATCCGCGTACCGCCCGAAGACCCCAAGTACACACTCCGCCGCATCTGGCTGACGAAGGAACAGGAGCGCGGCTTCTACGACGGCATGGCCAACGACGGCATCTATCCGCTCTGCCTCGTCACCTTCACGCCGCCGCACTTCCGCCCGTCCGACTGGGAGCAGTACAAGGCGGTCAACCGGCTCTACGCCGACGCCGTACTGCAGGAGACCGGCGGGGACCCCGCGTTCGTCTTCATCCAGGACTACCACTTCGGCCTGCTGCCCCGCATGCTCAAGGAGGCGAACCCGAAGCTCATCGTGGCGCAGTTCTGGCATATCCCCTGGCCGAACCGCGAAGTCTTCCGCGTCTTCCCGTGGAAGGAAGAGCTGATCGACGGCCTGCTCGGCAACGACCTGCTCGGCTTCCATATCCGCTACCATTGCCAGAACTTCCTCGACACCATCGACCGGATGATCGAGGCGCGCGTCGACACCGAACATTTCAACATCGAGCGCGCCGGGCACACCACGCTCGTGAGGCCGTTCCCCATCGGCGTCGACTACGAGGAACTCACGACCGTCGCCGACTCGCCGGCGGTGAAGGCCGCGATGGCCAAGTGGCGCAAGCGCATCGATCGCCGCGTCGAGTTCATCGGCGTCGGGATCGAGCGCCTCGACTACACCAAGGGGATCCCACAACGGCTCCAAGCAATCGATTATCTCTTCGAGCATTTCCCGGAATACCGCCGCAAGCTGGCATTCGTGCAGGTGGCGGTGCCCAGCCGGCTGCGGGTGCCCGCCTACCAGCGGCTCGCGCAGGAAGTCGATTCGCTCGTCGAGCAGATCAACTTCCGCTGGCGGGACCGCGGTTGGGAGCCGATCGTCTATGTCAAGGAATACCAGGGGCCGACCGACATGACGGCGCTGCACCGCCTTGGCCGCTTCTGCGTCATCAGCAGCCTGCACGACGGCATGAACCTCGTGGCCAAGGAATTCATCGCCAGCCGCACCGACGACGACGGCGTGCTGATCCTCAGCCGCTTCACCGGTAGCGCCCGCGAACTGCCCGAGGCGCTGCTGGTCAACCCATTCGCCGTGCACGAGATCGCCGACGCGATGCACCAGGCGATCATCATGCCCGACGCCGAGCGCCAGCGCCGCATGAAGAAGCTCCGCGAACAAGTGGAGAAGTACAACGTCTACCGTTGGGGCGGTAAGGTTCTCTCCGAATTGCTCAAGTTCGAGTTCCAGGAATGACGGCGGACCTCTTCGACGAACTCGATTCAGTACTCGAACGGATTCGATCCGCGCCGGCGGTCTGGCTCGGTACCGACTTCGACGGCACGCTCGTCCCGCATGCGGCCAACCCCGGCGACGTCGCGCTCGATCCGCAGGTGATGGACTTGCTGCGCGAGCTGGGCACCCTTCCCCGGTGCCGCGTCGCGGTCGTCACGGGGCGATCGCTCGCCGACATCCGTCGCCTCGTCGCCGTCCACGAAATTGCCTACGCCGGCAATCACGGCCTCGAGATTCAGGCGCTCGGACTGGATCATCGCGACGCGGCGGCCGTGCTCGCGCGCGAGCCGCTGGAGCGCACGGCCCTTCGACTGGCGGACGAACTCGTCGGCCGGCCCGGCATCACGGTGCAGGACAAGCGGTTCTCGCTCGCCGTCGATTATTATGCTTCGCCAATGGAAATCCGCCGCATCGCCGTGGCCGCGATCGATGCCGCGATCGCAGGGGTACCGATGTTGTTCGCCCGGCACGGCGTCCACGGCAGCGAGGTGCGCCCCGTCGGAGCCGGCCACAAAGGCACCGCCGCGCTGCGGCTTCGCGAACACCAGTCCGGCCCCGACGCGCTGCCGATCTTTCTCGGCGACGAGCTCACCGACGAAGACGCGTTCGAAGCGCTCCCCGACGGCATCACGATCCGCGTTGGCGATCCGCGCCCGACCGCCGCTCGCTACTGCGTCGACTCGCCGCGCGAGGTCGCGCGGTTCCTCCATCGTCTCCGCGACGCGATCGCGTCCTAACATAGCCCCATGACGCTCACACTCGTCCGCAAGCTCCTCCGCGACGTGCGCTGGCCGTTGCTGGTCGTGTCGCTGCTGCTCTTCTTCTTCTCGTTGCTCTGGGTAAAGATCGCACAGCGCGTGACGACGGAGATCGCGCCGTTCTTCAACGGTCTCGCCGCCGTCAGCAAGATCAACCCGAAGCTATTCGACGAAGTGATTTTCAAGGGGCCGGGCAAGGTGTCGCAATCGGTTCTTGGCGGGGCGGACGTGCAGTTCGAGAAGCCAACGGACTTCCTCGCGGTGGAACTGCTGCATCCGGTGGTGCTGATGCTGACCGGCATCTGGGCGATCGGCCGCGCCGGCGGGGCGGTCGCGGGCGAACTCGATCGCGGCACGATGGAACTGCTCCTCTCGCAACCGGTGCCGCGGAATCGGCTCATCTTCGCGCATCTCATCATCGACGCGATCGTGATCCCGATTATCTGCCTGAGCATCCTCGCCGGCACACGCGCGGGGCTGGCGATGGTCGGTCCGTTCACGGTCGATTATTCGATTTTGGAAAAGCTGCCGAAGATGCCCGGGGGCATGGCGCTGCCGAAGGGACCCGACGAACTGCCGGTCGACGCGGCCGGGCAGCCGTGGGCGATCCTGAACCTCGCGGCGCTCATGTTCGCGCTCAGCGGGCTGACGCTCGCGATCTCTTCGGCGAACCGGAACCGCTGGCGCGCCGTCGGCTTCGCGGTGCTCGTGGCGATGTCGATGTTCATCATCAACGTGCTCGGCCAACTCTGGGACGCCGTCGCTCCGTTGCGGCCCGCGAGCGTCTTCTACTACTACACGCCACAGCGCATCTGGCTGAAGAACGACTGGCTGGCGAACCTCGGCGAGTCGTGGCCCGGCGCCCCCGGCGTGCCGCTGCTGGCCGTGCTGTTCGCCGTCGGCGCGATCGGCTATCTCGTGGCGCTGCGCATCTTCACAAGGCGGGATCTGCCGGCGCCGCTGTGAGCATGGAATGTCGGTGGGCTTTGAAGTCCTGGCCCACCCGACAAATCACTTCGGCTGACAGTAACCCAACGCGATCAGGCAATACCCCGTGACGAGCGCCGGGTCGCCTTCCATCCAGCGATCGTTTTCGTTCGTCCAGCTTCCGTCGGCCTTCTGGCGCTTGGCCAGCGCGGCGAAGAGATCGGCACGCCAGTCGTGCTTGACGCCCTTGTCGTCCTCGAAGGTGTCCTCGCCGAGCACGTCCATCGTCTTCGCGAAAGTGGTGTAGTAGTAGTACAGCCCGCGGCTCGCCAACTGGTTCGGCATGCCGGGGTTCTTGTCGAGGGTGTAGTTCTTCTTCGCCCAGCCGAGCGCGGCCTTGAAGCGCGGGTCGTCCTTGCCGATGCCGGCGTAGATCATGCTTTTGATGCCGGCATAGGTCATGCTGCCGTATCCGGAGAGGGGGGCGCCCGGTTCGTCGCTGGTTTTCGTGGAGCCGCCGCCCGCCGCGGAGTAGATGAAGCTGCCGTCGTTGATCGCACCAGCCCACGGTTGATCGTTGTGTTCGCCTTTCAGGTTCTGGCAGCGGCTGACGAACACCATCGCCTTCTTGATGGCCGGATCGTCTTTCCCCGCCCCGGCGGCCTTCAGCGCGTCCAGGAAGAAGTGCGTATTCGAAAGGTCCGGTCGGCTCTTGCTGTCGTAGCCCGCGCCGCCGTAGAAGTCGTCCTTCTCCGTCTTTCCCTCGCCATCGTCCCATTGCAACTTGCGCAGGAAGTCGGCGGCACTGCCGACGATGGCCTTGTACTTCGCGTCACGTTTCGCGGCGACGAGCGCCATCAGGTTCACGCTGGTCACGTAGTTCTGCAACCCCACGCGCGGGTCGGCTCCGGCGATGTGCCCCGCTTTCGGGTTCACCAGACCCTCGATGTACGTCAGACCCTTCGCGGCCGGATCGGCGTCCGGCAGCGTGCCGGTCTGGAGCAGACCGGTGACGACGATTCCCGATACGCCCATCGCCTGCGGACCGCCGCCCCAGCTTCCGTCCGGCTTCTGGTTCGCCTTGAGGTACGCGACGGCCTTGTCGACGACGACCTGCCATTCGGCCTTTGTCGGACCGGCGAAGGCGAACGAGGGCAGGACCACGACCATGGCGAGGGCGAGGATGCGGCGCGACATCGAAGGCGTCTCCGGGAGGATGCAGGCATCCTATGCCCGCGATACGCGCCGCGCGCGCCCCGGCCACGGATTGACCGCGCGCGGCCAGGACGTGACCCATTACGCCCAACCTTGCACGGTTATTCCCAGGTACGCTTCCGCTCCGTCGTCCCGATCGCTGAGGACCGTAGCGACATAGGCTTCGCGCTCCCACCACAGCACGCGAAGGTCCCAGACGCAGAACGATTCGTTCCGGGCCGGTCGCCAACCGGAATCGTCGCGGACCCACACGCGCGTCGGGAGTTCGTTCTCGTGGTCCCACCAGCAGAGAATGAAATAATCGCCGGTTCGGCCTTGATGGAAGATGGCGAAACCGAGGCCCGGCCGGCCCGGCGCGACCGCCGGAGTTGGGAGAACAGCGATGGCGGTGTCCCAAACGGCCGCGAAGCGCGAACGGTCCACCGGTGTGGTGTCGTGCGTGAGTCCGTAGAGCTTCACGCGATAGCCGGCGACGGATTCGATGCCAAGGAACGACAGCGCGCGGGGTGTGTAGCGTGTGAACATGCCGTTACGATACCAAACGAAGACGCGGGCGATGGCTCGCCCGCGTCTTGGGTTCGGAACCACTTTCGGATCATCGCAGGGCGACGAAGCGTTCGAGGGCCGGGGCCTGAATCGGCGTCCGTGTCGTTGTGGTCGTTTCCTGGAGGCCGAGTTGGTGCCGCAATGGCATCGGCGTCGGGGGCGGCGTGCGCACCGCGAGCATCGCCTCGTCGATCCGGGACTGTACGTCGTCGTCCTCGTCGTGGTTGACCGCGGCGAGTGCGAGCGCCACGCGTTCATCGTCCGGGGCGATCTGCCCCAGCAGCGTGACGCAGCGGCCGCGGAGTTCGGGATCGATCGAGAGCAGGCCGTTGAGCAGGGCGGGCACGGACGCGCGGCCGATACGCTTGAGCGCCACGGCGGTGACGACGCGGGTGCGCACGTCCGGGTCGGAGAGCGCGGGCATCATGAGGGGCACGGAGGCGTGGGCCGCAGCGCCGAGCCGACCCAAGGCCCCGATGCAATCGCGGCGGACGCTGGGGTCGTGATCCTTCAGGCCGGTCATGAGCAGCGGCAGCGCGCCGATGGCGTGCGTGCCCTGATCGCCGATGGCGCGGGCCGCGCGGCGGCGCACCCGCGGCGAGACGTCCCGAAGAGCCGGGGCGAGCGCTTCCACTCGCCGCGACTCCGGGATCGGCAATTCCGAAATGGCCACGACCGCCAGTTCGCGGATTTGGCTTTGGGAATGCGACAGCGCGTCCGTTAGCAGGTGCAAGGCCGGGGCGCACTGGGTTTCCGGCAGGTGCTGCATCAGCACGGTGAACACCAGCCGATGCATGACTTGGGGCGAGAGCTGTTCCATAGGATCGACCGTTCGTTGGGCGGAGGTCGGTCGTGAGGGGGGAATCGACCTGTGGGAGTTGATTGCAAAATAGTTTACGCAACCGGTCGTGCCGGAAATTTCCCGTTTTTTTGCCCAGCCTCCGCGCCTTGCGACAGGAAAATCCGCGCCCGGCGCTGGAATCGGCGTAAGGGATGAGCGCGCTGCGATTGTGTCGTAACCAAAAGGAAACTAAACTTCAGTTGAGGACTACCGCTCCATCGGATATTTGAGGCTTCGCGAATGTCGCTGATGGTGACTTGTCCAACCTGCCAGGCGATGCTGCGCGTGCCGCCAGGGGCCGAGACCATCCGGTGCCCGCAGTGCAAGACGGTACTGGCGCTGCAAGCGCCAGCCGCGCCGCCCCCGGCTCCGGAACCGGCGAAGCCGGCGGTGCCGTTGCCGTTCGCGCGCCCGCCGGCGAACCCCGCGCCGGCGCTCGCGATCGCCAAGCCGCCAGAGCCCCCGGTGCGAGCCAAGACGGTCCGAGCGAAGTTCGTCGAAGAGCACGAAGACGTCGACACGGATGAACTTTCGGACGAACCCCGCCGCCGTCCGCGCCGCGAGTTGAGCGACGAGGAGAAGCTCGAACGAAAACTGGACCGCATTGCCGAGGTCACGCGGCCGGCACGCGTCGGCATCACGCTGCTGGCCTACGGCGCGCTCGCCTCCTGCGTCGCGCCCCTCGGCGTCGCCCTCTTCTTCGTCTCCACCCTCTTCTGGCAGGCGCCCGACAACCCGTTCATCTGGTTCCCCATCATTGGCGTCGGCTCCCACTGGCTGCTCACCCTCGCCGGCTTCGGGTTCTGCTGCTTCGGGCCGAAGGCGATGCGCCACATGGCCATCGGCGGGGTCATCGTCATGCTCCTCCACGCCGTCGCGATTCTGGGCCTCGTCGAACTCACAGTGAAATCGATCTCGTTGTCCACCGCCGGGTTCGGCGGCATGAACGAAGAACCCGGACTCGTTGGCGCCGTGCTGTTCGCCAACCTGTTCAACAACCTCAGCGGCGTGACCAACATCCCGCTCCTCGTCCACTTCGGCCTCTACAACACCATCGGCGGTCTCGCCTTCGCCGTGCTCCTCTTCGCCGGCGGTCTGGAATTCGCCAAACTCTCCCTCGTGGGAACGCTGGCCAATCACTACGCCGTCGAGGGCAAGTCCCCGGAACTCGGCCACCAGTCGATCCGCTTCGTCTACCGGCTCTTCTGGGTCGTTATTGTCGGTTTCGTCGGCGAAATGATCATCATCGGCGTCTCACACCTCGGCTTCGGATTCATCTTCCTCAGCCTCCCGTCCATGATGCTCATGAACGGCTATTTCCTTTGGTGCGCCTTCGCCTGGGTCATGCAGTTCCAGGTACTCAAGGAGGTGATCGACGTCATCACGCCCGAACGCTTCACCGACCAGCGCGCGAACCTGGATATGTACTGACGGCGCGGGGCGCGACAGGGTACACTGACGATTGGGAACAGTTCGTTTTTCGACTGCGATTCGGAGTGGGAACCATGACCGCCGCCCGCACCGGCAACCGGCCGTTCCGCTTCAGCCGCGAGCAATACTACCGGCTCGGCGAACTCGGCTTCTTCGACGGCAAGCGCGTCGAGCGCATCCACGGGGAGATCGTCGAAATGAGCCCCATCGGCTGGCCGCATATCGTTGGTTGCCGGAAGACGGCCGAACTCCTTGAAGAACTCTTCGCGGGGGTTGCGTGGGTTTCGCGAAACGAACAACCCATCGCACTCGCAGACAGCGATCCCCAACCCGACGTGCTGGTCGTGCCCGGCCGATTCGAGGATTATTCCAATCATCCCACCACGGCTTGGCTCGTCGTCGAGGTCTCCGACACGACTTTGACTCGGGATACGACCATCAAGGCGGAGATGTATGCGGCGGCGGGTATCGCCGATTATTGGGTACTGGATCTGAATCATCGCGAGTTGCTGGTCTTCCGCGATCCGGCGACGCGGCCCGACGGTGCCGCGGAGTACCGCACGCGGCTCGCGTTCGACGCTTCGCAATCGGTGTCGCCCCTGGCCGCGCCAACGGCGTCGGTCCGCGTCGCGGACCTGCTCCCCTGATTCACTTCTCCACCGCCGCCGCGAGCGCGATCACGGCCCACGACGCCGCCGTCGAAGACAGGAATTGGTCCTTCCCATACGGATAGCCGCCCTCGTAGTAAGGCTGGATCGGCTTGGCGCGGGCGGTCACGTGCCAGGTGCCGTCGCTCGCTTGCGTTCGAAGAAGGAAGCGGACACCATCCCGATATTCGCGCGCAGTCGGCGACACCCCGCCGGCCTCCGCCAGCGCCGCGAGCGCCGTCGCCGTCGCGTACGGATCGCTCGCCATTTTCGGCAGCTGCGCCCAGCCGCCGTCGGCGCGCTGCAAACCCAGCAGGTCTTTCGCGGCCGCCGCCACGTCCGCGTTCGACGCGCCGGCATCCTTCAGGATGCGCAGGCGGTAGACGCGGTCCTCGGTATCCTTCGCCGGAGTCTGGAGCGCCCACTCCCGCGCCGACCCGATCCGCTTCGCGATCGCGTCCTTCGCGCCATCGGCGCCCCATTCCTTCAACGACCGCACCGCCAGCCAGCTCGTCGTGAACGAACTCGCCTGCGTCGGCGGCCGGTTCGACGACACCGTCCAGCTCGGTTTGTCGGCGTGGCGCGCCAGCACGTAGTTGGCGATCGACCGCGTATCGTCGTCCGGTTTTTCGCCGGCCGCGCCGAGCGTCGCCAGCAGCCAGCCGGCCGTATCCACCTGCCCGCCGGTCCCCTTCTTCTCCGCCCAGTCCTTGCGGTGGTCCGCGATGAAGCCGCGGAGGTGCTTCACCTGCTCGCGAACGAACGCCGGGTCGAGGTCGAACCCCAGCCGCTTCGCCGACGCGAACGCGAGCATAGGGTACGCCTGGTTGTGGCAGCCGAAGCAGGTGCGCTCTTCGGCGTGGACCGACGCAGCTCGCTGCAATGGCGGCAACGCTCGCCCGACAGCGGCGCGCACCGCCTCCGGCGACGGATCGTGCGTGGCGACAAGAAACGCGAAGGCAAGTGAAGCGGTCATCCCTCCAGTTCACGCGATGCCGGCGGAGGCCGCAAGGGAAATCCCGATCGCCGTTCCACTTTGCTCCACGGCTCGCGAGACGAGGCGCGCAGTCGATGACGTGGTTCCGGCGCCTCCGCGCCACCCTTCCGCGGAAAGACGCCCGATTTCCGGAAGCGCCCTAGCCCAGTAAGGACTTACGTCGATTCCCCGGGAATCCAATCCCCGACACCATCGGTGTCGAAGCACGATTCGCCAGACTTCTATCGAAGTATCGGCCGCGCGATACTTTCTCTCGACTTTGCCGATTGTGGCGGACGGGCCGCACCCGGCACACCGAACGCCGGCGATCCGAGTGCGGTCGGCCCAACGCTCTGCTTGCACGCCCGTTCCGCTTCTGTAAAGCTAGAGGAAGACTCGACATGTCCCCGACGCTCGGAACCGCGGCATGAAAGCGCTTCTCAACTTCTACACCAACGAATGGTTCTTCGCGGTCCCCATGACCGTGATGACGCTCGTCGCCTTCCTCCTCGTCGCCTGGCGGCACCTCCTCAACGTCAGCGCCAAGACGCGGATGGACAAGTTCCTCCCCGAACTCCAGTCGCAACTGAAGCGCAACGGCACCAAAGGCGCCGTCGCCCTGTGCCGGAACGAGCGAGGGCTTATCCCCAACGTCCTCTACGTCGCCGGTCTCGAAGCCTCCGAACAGGGCGTCGCCGCCATGCGCCGCAGCATGGCCAGCGCCGTCGAACTGGAGATTGTTCCCCGCCTGAACTTCCTGCTCGCGCCCATCCTCGCCATCGCCAAGATCTCCACGATGGTCGGCCTGCTCGGCACGGTCATCTCGATGATCGGCACCTTCTCCAAGATCGGCGAGGCGACCGCCAAGGGTGCCGGCGCCGGCGGCGGGGGGAACGTCGGTGCCCAGGCCGAGTCGATCGGTCTCGCGCTCTTCGCCACCGCGCTCGGATTGTTGACGGCAATCCCGCTCGTCTTCATGCACGTCCTGTTCAAGGACTGGATTGCCCGGTTCGAGACCAAAATGAAGGCCTCGGCGCAGAAACTCATCGTGCTGGTGCAGAACGCCAAAGCCGGCACGCTCGAAGATCCGCTCGAAGGCAAGGCCGACGCAGCTCCGGCGCGCACCCGCGGCGAGAAGCCGGCCCGTGGCCGTCGCCCTGCCGACGCGGATGAAGAGGACGATGAGGAAGACGAGGACGACGACGATCGCCGCTCGTCCCGCCGCGAACGTGCGCGGAGATAATCATCTCCCTCCCCCTCAAGGGGGAGGGCCGGGGTGGGGGTGACGGGGAACGCAACAAGTTATTTGAATCGCAATTCCCCCCACCCTAACCCTCCCCCTCAAGGGGGGAGGGGACATAAACTCCCTCCCCCTCGAAGGGGGAGGGCCGGGGTGGGGGTGACGGGGAACGCGTCAAGTTATTTGAATCGCAATTCCCCCCACCCTAACCCTCCCCCTCAAGGGGGGAGGGGGCAAGAGGCTCGCGGAACCGTCTAGGATTCACCCATGCCCGTCGCGGCCTTCGATGTCTGGCTCGTCTCCACGAACACCATCTACCGGGGCGTTCCGTTCGGTGCCATCACAGACTGGGCGCAGCAGGGTCGCCTGTCGCCGGACGACAAGGTGAAGGACGCCGGCCCCGGCGAGAACTGGACGCGCGTCGCCGACCACCCCGTCGTCGGCGATTACCTCTTCGTCCGCACCGCCGACAACCCCACGATCCCGACCAAGCCCACCGAAGCCATCGAGCCGATCGAGATGGATGTGGGCTGGAAGAAGTCCCACGGCGACGACGACGACGACCCGGACATGATTCCGCTTATCGACATCAGCCTCGTGCTGCTGGTGTTCTTCATGATGACGGCGTCGGTCGCGTCGATGTCGCCATTCCCGAACCCGGACATGGCCAACGCCGCGAACCTCGTCGAAGATCCGGAAGCGTTCACGATCGAGATCGACAAGGATCTGCGGGACCAGCCGAAGTATACGCTGCGGATCGGCCAGGCGTCGCCGGATCCGAGCGCCGACAGCCTGCCGGAACTGACGGACCTCCTCAAGGTGCTGGACGCGAAGCTCAATGAACTCCTGAGCCGTCGGGAGCCGGCGCCGTCGGTGCACGTCGCCTGCCACAAGGAACTGCCGAGCGAGAAGCTGCTGGAGCTGGTGGCCGAATTGGAGAAGCGGAAGCGCGACAACAAGATCCGCGTCTATTCCACCATCGTGAACGAGGCCCCCCAATGAGCTGGCGCGTGCGGATGGAAGGGTCCGGGAACATCGTGGAACTGCCGACGGCGCAGAAGGTGCTCGAAGGCATCCGCGAAGGCGAGTGGGAACCGTCGGACGACGTGCGCGGCCCGATCGACCGCGACTGGGTCCCGATCGAGGAGCATGCGCAGTTCGCCGATGTCATCTCGGAGATGGGTCCGCCGCCGGCCGAGGAGGTGGACGAATCCCGGCTGGACATGAATCCGCTTATCGACGTCGCGCTCGTGCTGCTGGTCTTCTTCATCCTGACGACGTCGTACTCGATCCTGCGGCGCACGATCGACGTGCCGGGCGAGCCGGACTGGAAGGAGAAGGGGGAAAAGGCGAAGCCGAACAAGGAGATGCAGGAGCAGATGTTCAAGGTGGAGCTGTGGATGGTGGACGACCGCCCGCGGCTGCGCGTGAACGACAAGATCATCGAAATGGAGGAAGTGGAGAAGACGCTGACGGATGTGGTGAAGGCGACGGGGAAGCGTGAGATGATGCTGGAGTTCGAGGGCCGGGTGCCGTGGGGCACGGTGGCGAAGGTGATCGACTCGGCGAAGGCCGCCGACGTGGTGAACGTGACGCTGAAGCGGAAGAAACCGGGATAGGGCGATGCCCGCGGACGATCGTCCGCGGGCTTCTTGTTAGCGCAGTTTCTGCTCCACGACGATGAAGTCGTAGTTGCCGCCGCGGACGATGACCTTGAACGCCGTCGAGCGGATCTGCTCCGGGTTCTTGTTCTGGTAGTTCTTCTCCAGGGCCGCGAGCTTCTCTTCGAGTTCCCGCGGGAAGTAGGCGAAGAAGGACTTCGGAGTGAAGGTCAGCTTGAGCGCCTTCGCGACGGATTCGACGGAATCGCGGCGCACTTCGGCGAACTGGATCATCTTCGTGTATTTCTGGATGTCGTCGTCGGTGGCCGGGGCCGACTGGCCGGAGCGCGGGTTCTTGAAGATCAGGAAGTTCTTGTTGTCGGGGGGCACGGGGACCATGACGACGCCGCCGATACCGGACATCTGCGCGACGTAGTCGTCGCCGGAGGAGGTGTCAAAGCGGAGGATCCAGCGGAGGGCGCGGGCGTAGGTGGAACTGGCACCGAAGCCGCCGGGGCCTTTCCCGCCGAGCGGGTCGCCGCCGCTGGTACCGGTGCCGGTGCCGGTCTTGGCGCCGAGGAGTTTCTTGCGAAGGGCCTCGTCGAGTTGGGCGAGTGCAATCTGTTCGTTTTCCGGGATTTCCACATCGCCGCCGAAGTCGAGCTTCTCCTGCAAATCCTTCGGTTCGTTGAGTTGCATTTCCTTGAGAAGCAGGTCGCGCTCGGCGGCGGAGAGCGGCTTGCCGACGACCTGGTCCTGCGCGCCGCCGTCGCCGGGGCTGCCGTCGCCCTCGTCGTCGTCGCCGCCGGCGAAGTTCAACGGCATCGCCGCCTTGTCCGGCGGCCCGAAGTTCGAAATGGCGTAGTAGAGGGCGATCGTGGCCGAGAGGACGAGCGCCGCGATGGCGACGCTGATCGGGAATTCGAGCTGGCGGTTGTAGCGCTCCCAGAACGGTTGTTCGATGACGCCGTTCGGGTCGAGGTCGCGGAAGCCGGGATTCTCGATCGGCTCCTCGGTCGTTGTGCTGGGCGGTGCTCCGGTCAACATGACTCGACTCCAGACGGGTGAGGACGTCGATTCCTCAACCTCCAACGTACCCACCAAAGGCGGTGTTTGCAAATTCCAAACGGAATCGATGGCCACGAAAAGGCACGAAGAGTCACAAAATGGAAATACGGAAAAACTCGCGGTGATTCAGTCAGGTTCCCTCTCCCCCGGCTTTGCGGGGGAGAGGGTTAGGGTGAGGGGGTCTTGGCGACTGCAATACCTGACTTGAAATCCGAGAGGCCCTCACCCCCTCACCCCGGCCCTCTCCCCCGCAAAGCCGGGGGAGAGGGAGAAAAACACAGACTCAGATTCGATCTGTCTTCTCTTCTTTTTGTGGCTCATCGTGCCTTTTCGTGGCCATCATCGCTTTCCCGTTCAGTCGTCCTTCTTCTCGTACTCGCCTTCGACGACCGCCTTCGCGCCTTCCAGCTCGCTCTTGAAGTCGTCGATGGTCGCCTTCTTCTCCTTCACGGTGATCTTGAAGCTGAACTCGAACCCTTCGTTCGGCTTGGCGGGGAACTCGCCCTTCTCGACGACCTTCGTGACCTTGGCCTTCACGACGCCATCCTTGAGGGTGTAGTCGCAGGTGGCGGTCATGCCGTTGTCGCCGTTCTTCGCGCCGACGTCGAGGGTTTTGTCTTTGAAGGTGAACTTGATCTCCGTGCCGTCGGCGTCGCGGACCCAGCTTCCGGCGAGCTTGGGGGCGTCCTTCTTGTCCTTCTTCTCTTCGGCGAGGGCGAGGCCGGCGGTGATCGCGAGCAATCCGAGTGCGAGGCGGAACATGATTCGATTCTCCAGTGGAAAGGAGGGCGCGGCGCGCCCCGCGATTACTGGTAGCGGTCCGGCCCGAACGGGACAACGCGCGAGTTTCGATTCCCCGCGGTTTCCTTTTGATCCCATTCAAAGCGGATAAGCGTATCATAAATGGTGCAACGACCCTGGAGGACCGCCATGCTCCGCAAACTATTGGTACCGCTCGATGGTTCGCCGGCGGGGGAACACGCCCTGCCGTGGGCATTCGCCCTGGCGCGGAACACCGGCGCGGCCGTGCACCTGGTGCGCGTTCACGAGGTGCTGGCGGTCCCGGCCACCGGCGACGGATTGATTCCGAACGAAAGCGCGCTGATCGCCCAACTGGAAAAGGAGGAAACCGAGTCCCTGGCACGGGTGGCCGCGGATTGGCGGGACGAGGAAGCGCAGATAGCCGTGACGACGACGTTGTTGCAACCGATCGGCACGGCCGCGGCGACGCTGGCCGATTTCGCACAAGGGCAGTCGGTCGACCTGACGGTGATGACGACGCACGGCCGCGGGCCGTGGTCCCGCACGCTGTTCGGCAGCGTGACCGACGAATATCTCCGAGCGGCCCCGTGCCCCACGCTGCTGTTGCGGACCGGCTCGGACCAACCGCCGGCGAAGTCCGAACGCCCTCGGATCGACAAAGTCGTCGTTCCGCTGGACGGGTCGACGTTCTCCGAACAGGCCCTGGAGCCGGCCGTGCGGTTGTTCGAATGGTTCGGTTGCGAGATCGAACTGTTGACGGTGATCGACGCGGTGGATGACATCGTGGCGTTCCTGTCGCGCGTGGACCGTCCGCCGGTGCCTCACGAGCAGAGTCGGCCGGTCCGTGCGATCGTGGACTTGTACTTGAAGGACTGGGCCGGGCGGCTGAAGCCGTATTCCGGTCGCGTGTCGGCGCGGGTGGTCGAGCACGGCGACGCGGCGGAGGTGATCTTGAAGGAAGCCTGCCAGCCGACGGTGGCCGTCGCGATGGCGACGCACGGGCGGAGCGGATTGTCGCGCGCGATGTTCGGCAGTGTGGCGGATCGGGTGATCCGGGGCGCGCAAGGCCCCGTGCTGATCGTGCGGCCGAACGCGTGATCCCGAAGTCGATTGCGAAAACGGCCCGGCGCGGGTAGAATTCCCATTCCTACCCCCACCGCACGTTTGGACGCAATCGATGACACGCGGAATCGGCATCCACCGCCGGGAACTGTTGCAGGTCGGCTATTCGGGCCTGCTGGGTCTGAGCCTCGCCGGGCTTGGCCGTGCGGCACCGGCGCGCAAGCCCAAGTCGGTCCTGATCGTGTTCCTCACCGGTGCCGCCAGCCAGTTCGAGACGTTCGACCCGAAGCCGGACGCGCCGGCCGAGGTGCGCGGCGAGTTCAATAGCATTCCGACGAAGCTTGCCGGCGTGCGCTACTGCGAACACCTGCCGAAACTCGCGGCCCGCGCCGACAAGTTCTCCCTCGTGCGCACCTTCGCCCACAAGGACAACAACCACACCGCCGCGACGCACCACGTCATCACGGGGACGATCCAGCCGGGCGTGCGCTTCGACAAGCCGATCTCGCGCGAGGACTGGCCGTGTTATGCCGCGGGGTTGAACTACCTGCGGCCGCGAACCGACGGCGTGCCGACAGGCGTGAGCCTGCCGTTCTTCCTCTCGGATGGCAACCTGCACTGGCCCGGCCAGCACGGCGGCTTCCTCGGCCCGCGCCATGATCCGTGGCAGCTCAACGCCGACCCGAACAAGCGGGACTTCAAGGTCGATAACCTGCGCATCGCGCCGGGCCTCGACGCGGACGAACTGAACAATCGTCAATCGCTGCTCGCCGCGATCAACCAGCAGCAGGTCCGCCTCGCCGAATCGGCCGAGGCCAAGAAGCTGACCGACACGCAGGACACCGCTTTCAAGCTACTGACGTCCGGCAAGGTGTCGAAAGCGTTCGACATCGCGCAGGAGCCTGCGGCCGTGCGCGACAAGTACGGCCGGCACCAGTTCGGACAGTCGCTGCTGCTCTCGCGGCGGCTACTCCAGGCGGGCGTCACCGTCGTGCAGGCGAACATGGGACGCGTCCAGAACTGGGATTCGCACTCGAACATCTTCGACCGGATGAAGCGGGACCTGCTGCCGCCGCTCGATCACGCCGTGTCGGCCCTGTACGACGACCTCGCGCAATCGGGGATGCTCGACGACGTGTTCGTGGCCGTGATCGGCGAGTTCGGCCGCACGCCCAAGCTCAGCTTCCAAGACAAGAACGCGAAGATCGGCCGCGACCACTGGGCGGCATGCTTCAGCGGCCTCTTCTTCGGCGGCGGCGTGCGGCCCGGGCAGGTGATCGGCGCATCCGACGCGCTCGGCGCGTATCCGAGCACGACACCGTTCGCGCCGGACGACTTCGGCGCCACGGTCTATCAGGTGCTGGGCGTACCGGCGGATGCGGAAGTCCAGGACCGCACGAGCCGTCCGTCCCAACTCAATCGGGGCCAGGCGATCCAGGCCCTCTTCACGGGACGGAGCGAGTCATGAAGACGAAACCGCCACCGGAAATCTTTTATCCCGATTCGGACGGGCAGCCGATGGCGGACAATACGCTCCAGTTCGATTGGATCGCGATCCTGAAGTGGAACATCGAAGCCTGTTTTCGGGCGCGTCCCGACGTGTTCGTCGCCGGCGATCATCTCATCTATCCGGTGGAAGGCGACCCCGAGACGCGCCAGGCGCCGGACGTGTACGTTGCCTTCGGAGTTGAGAAGAAATACCGCGGCAGCTACCGGGTCTGGGAAGAGAAGGGCATCTTCCCCCAAGTGGTCTTCGAAGTCTGGTCGCCCAACAATCGCTTCGAACAGATGCAGAAGAAGCTCGCGTTTTACGAGCGGTTCGGGGCGGAAGAATACTACATCGTCTATCCGGATCATCCGAGCCATCTGGAGATCTGGATTCGGCGCGAGGGGAAGTTCGAGTCCATCGCGGAACCGAACGGTTTCGTCAGCCCGCGGCTCGGGCTTCGGTTTCTGCTGGAGCGCGGCAGCCTGACGGTCTACGGCCCGGATGGCCGACAGCTGAAGCGACCCGACGAGATTGCCGAGCAACTGGAAGAAACGGAGGAATGGCTGGCGCGAGAGCGGGTGCGGGCCGAACAGGAACGACAACGCGCCGAAACCGAGAAGCAACGCGCGGAAGCCGAGAGGCAACGCGCCGAGGCTGAGAAACAGCGCGCCGACTTCTTGGCCGCACGCCTGCGCCATCTCGGCGTCGATCCGGACGCGCCCTGATCGTCAGTACTGGATCTGCGATTGGAAGCTCTTCTCCGGGTCGGGCACCGTTCCGCCGCAGACCTCCGTATACGCCGCGTTCCGCCACTTCTTCACGTCCATGTTGAGCTTCGGTCCGACAAGGGCACTCAGCAGGAACATCGTGGCACCGCCGAATTTGCCACGAAGCTTGTTCTCCGCAGCCAGATTGCCCCGGAGCACAAACGTGAGAATGTTGCCGTAGTCGTTTCGATCGATGCAGCCGACCTCGCGCAGTGCGTTGGCGAGATCGACATGGATGTGCACGTTCGCCATCTGGGCACCGCAGAGTTCGACTTCGCCGATCAATGCGGGGTTATTGGGGGCATTTTTCTCGAGCGCCTTGCAGATCTTGAACGCTTTGGACCAGGCCTCGTGAGGTTGCCCGTTGGCGGCCTTCAGGTATTCGCTCGCGAAATGCGCATTCAGCCGGATGACGGCGTTCGGATCTCGAAACAGGTTCAGGTTCTTGTTGATCTGCTCGGTGATCTTCGCGTGGGCGTACGAGAAGAACCACCGGAAATCGCCATCCTTTTCGAATTTCTCCGAGGCGGCGAACAGTTCCTTTTCGATTCGCAGCGTTTCTATCTTCAGTTTTGGGTCGATCGCCGCCATCGCCGCACCTTGGGTCAGAGTGTTTTGATAAACTACGCTCGCCGACTTCGTTCGGATTCCGCGCTCCAGCCTACCCCGAAAAATTCATGAAGCTCCCGACTCTCCAGCGCGTCCGCCAGACCGCCCCGCAGCCGACCATCGCCGACGTGCCCGGCGAGACTCGCCAGGCTTGGCTGACGTCCAAACTCGCCAAGCGCATCAAGCCGGGCATGTCCATCGCCGTCGGCTGCGGCAGCCGCGGCATCAAGAACTATCTCGCCATCGCGAAGGCGACCGTCGACGCGCTGAAGGAACTCGGCGCGAAGCCGTTCGTCGTGTCGGCGATGGGGTCGCACGGCGGTGCCACCCCCGAAGGCCAGCGCGAACTCCTCGCCAGCTACGGCATCGACGAAGCGAACCTCGGCGTGCCGGTGAAGACCGACATGGACGCCGTGAACGTCGGCACGAACTCCTGGGGGCTGCCGGTCTGGTGGGACAAGAACGCCCTCGCCGCCGATGGCGTCGTGACGGTGTCGCGCGTCAAGCCGCACACCGACTTCCGCGGCGCGTTCGAGTCCGGCATCCTCAAGATGCTCACCATCGGCCTCGGCAAGCGGCACGGTGCGGACCAGGTGCACTCGTGGGGCGTCCGCGGCCTCGCCGAGATGATGCCCGAGTCCGCCAAGGTGCTGATGGCGAAGACCCCCTTCCTCGGCGGCCTCGCCATCGTCGAGAACACGAACGAAGAGACGGCCATCCTGAAGGTGATCGACAAGGACGACCTCTTCGACGAGGAGCCGCCGCTGCTCGAGAAGGCTCGCGAGCTGATGGGCAAGATCCCCTTCGACAAGCTCGATGTGCTCATTGTCGGCGAGTGCGGGAAGAACTACTCCGGCGCCGGCCTCGATCCGAACGTCGTCGGAAGGCTGCTCATCGAAGCGTCACCGGAGATGGAACTCGCCGCGGCGAAGCCGCGCATCACGCGCATCGGTCTCCTCGACGTGTCGCCGGAGAGCCACGGCAACGCCACCGGCATCGGCATCGCGGACCTCGTCACCAACCGGGCGCTCGCGTCCATCGACCAGAAGCCCTTCCGTATGAACAACCTCACGGCCCGCTTCCTCTGGCGCAGCAAGCTGCCCATCGGCTTCGAGACCGACCGCGAGTGCATTCAAGCCTGTGTCGATACCTGCTGGAACCCGGAAGACGCGAACGTGAAGCTCGCCGTCGTGCCGAACACGCTGGAGGTGGCGGAGCTGTGGGTGTCGCCGGCCCTCTTGAAGGAAGCGCAGGCGAACCCGCACCTCGAAATCGTCGGCGAGCCGCGGGAGTTCCCGTTCGACGCCGCCGGCCGGCTGAATCAGGAAAGCCTCTTCCCGCACAGCGTCCGCGCGAAGCGGAAGCCACACTAAGGAGTCTTCACTATGCCGTCCGTCGCGATTGTCTACTTCTCCGCCCAGGGGCACACGCACCAGCTCGCCGAGGCCGTCGCCGAGGGGGCGAAGGGCGTCGCCGGCACGACCGTCGAGTTGATCCGGCTCGTCGGTACCGACATCACCGAAGGCCGCTGGAAGAACGATGCCGCCGTCGCCAAGCTCGCCGCCGCCGATGCCATCGTCTTCGGCACGCCGACCTACATGGGCGGATACTCGGCCCAAATGAAGGCGTTCATCGACGGCTGCGCCGGCATCTGGTTCCAGCAAGGTTGGAAGGACAAGATCGCGGCGGCGTTCACCCACTCGATGGGCCTTTCCGGCGACAAACTCAACACCCTCCAGAGTCTGCTCGTCAACGCCATGCAGCACGGTATGGTCTGGGTCGGCCTCGGTCTGCTAGCCGAGGGCACCGGCCCGGAGCACGCCAATCGCATCGGCGCCTATCTCGGCGCGATGGCGCAGACCGACGGCAATCAGACCGAAGTGAACCCCGGCGACCGCAAGACCTGCGTCCTTCTCGGGAAGCGCGTCGCCGAGGCGGCGGTTCGGTGGAAGCGCTGAAGTTTATTCCGGTGTCGCGATCAGCAATCCCAGATACACGCCGTAGATCGCCAACAGCACTGTGCCTTCGAGACGGCTGACGCGGCGGCCGGTGATCATGAACGGCACGAGCACGAGCGTCGCACCGAGCATCCACCAGCCGTCGCTCGCGATCAACCCCGGCGCCACGGCCAGCGGCGCGAACAGGGCGCTGACGCCGGGAATGACGAGCGTGTTGAAGAGGTTCGAGCCGATGACGTTGCCGACGGCGATGTCGCTGCGGCCGCGGAGGCTCGACACGAGCGACGCCACCACCTCAGGTAGGCCGGTGCCGATCGACACGATCGTGAGGCCGATCAGCCGCTCCGACCAGCCGAACATGCGCGCGAGGTCCGAGGCGCCCGTCACGGTGGCTTGTGCGCCCCCGGCGAGTAACACGACCCCGGCAAGAACCAGCGCGAGGCTGAAGTCCAGTCGCGGTGGTTTGTTCCCGGTTTCCAGCTCGCGCACTTCCGCCTTCAGTTCCGTCGCCTCGGATGCACTCACCTGTTCGCGCACCAGGCTGACCAGATACGCGGTGAAGCCGATGTAGATGGCGAGGCACAATACCGCGTCGAGCCGGTTGAAGGATCCATCCTGCGTGATGGCGAGGCAGAGGAGCGTGACGATCGCGAGCACGGGATATTCGAGGCGGACGGTGTTGCCGGTAAGTGCGATGGGGCGCACGACGGCGCAGAGGCCGACGATCACCAGCACGTTGAAGATGTTGGACCCGAAGACGTTGGCAACCGCGAGTTCGGTCTTGCCCTGATACGCCGCAATGCCGCTGACGGCGAGTTCGGGCACGGAGGTGCCGGCGGCGACGACGGTGAGGCCGATGACCGCTGGTGTAAGGCGGGCGATCGTCGCCAGTCCGACCGCCCCGCGCACGAGCGCTTCGCCTCCGCCGACGAGCAGGGCGATCCCGAGCGCGATGAGGGCGAGCGAAACGATCATGGGTGTTGCTCGTTTGGGGATTCGGTCAACCCGTGCAATGCACTGCATCTCTTCGAAGATCAGGGCGAGGTGGTCGCGAAGCTTTTCAACCCCGGCAACTGGAACCCCAGACCACTGGATCAAGGGGGGGCCGGCGTCGCGATCAGCAGGCTCAGATAGACTCCGTAGATCGCGATCAGTAACACGCCTTCCCACCGACTGACGCGGCAGCCGGTGAGCATGAACGGCACGAGCACGAGCGTTGCGCCGAGCATCCACCAACCGTCGTTGGTGATCAAAGCCGGTGCGACAGCCAACGGCGCGAACATCGCGCAGATGCCAGGGATGACCAACGTATTGAACAGGTTCGAACCGATCACGTTGCCGACGGCGATGTCGTAGCGGCCGCGGAGGCTCGACATCACCGACGCGACGACTTCCGGAAGGCTGGTACCGATCGAGACGATCGTGAGGCCGATCAGTCGTTCGGACCAACCGAAAATACGAGCGAGATCCGACGCGCCGGTCACGGTGGCGTGCGCCCCGACCGCCAGAAGCGCGATCCCCACCGCCACGAGCGCCAGACTGATGATCAGTCGAGGCGGTTGGTTTCCCGATTTCTTTTCACTTACCTCGGATTTTAGTTCCTGGGCTTCCGAGGCGCTCACCTGTTCCCGCACCAGACTCACCAGGTAAGCCGTGAATCCGATGTAAATCGCAAGGCAGAGTACCGCGTCCAGCCGGTTGAAGGATCCGTCCTGCGTGATGGCGAGGCAGAGCAGCGTCACGATCACCAGCACCGGATATTCGAGCCGGACGGTATTCCCTTCGAACTGGATCGGCCGGATCAGGGCGGTAAGCCCGATGATGGCGAGAATGTTGAAAATATTCGACCCGAAGACGTTGGCAACCGCGAGTTCGGTCTTGCCCTGTTGCGCCGCGATGCCGCTGACGGCGAGTTCGGGAATCGACGTACCGGCAGCCACCACCGTCAGCCCGATGACCGCCGGAGTGAGGCGGGCGATCGTGGCCAGTCCGACCGCCCCGCGCACGAGCGCTTCGCCTCCGCCGACGAGCAGGGCGATCCCGAGCGCGATCAGAGCGAGTGAGACGATCATGCGGCATCTCGGAGCGGTAGGCGATCAGGCGGAGCGAACGGTATCTTGGCGTTCGCCCGCGGCTTCGTCCATCGCACGATCCGCTCGCGCATCGGCCGCTCGACAAGGTGGTGCGCTGCCGCCGCCGCGAGTAGCGTTGTCGATATAAGCAATCCCGCGCCGGCGTAGACTCCCACCCACGACGCGTACGCGGCGCGCAGGTGGGTGAACATGATCGCGTGCAACAGGTAGAACGCGAAGCTCAACTCGCTCAGGTAGACGATCGTCCGCGACGCCAGCACGCGGGAGACGCGGCCGCGTTCGCGGGCGAAGACCGTCACGAGCAGCGCCACGGCCGGGATGTAGTAGCCGTTCATCCGGAAGAGCAGCGGCACGCGGTGCGAGCGGAGGATCAGAACAACCACGAGCGCGACGGCGACGACTTCGAGAGCGGTCCAGAGGCGGCGCGTGCGGGGGAGTTCGAGCGGCCCGGAGCGGACGCGGCCGCGTACGAAGGCCGCGCCAAGCAGCACACCGACGAGGAATTCCCCGCAGCGCACGGCCGGGCAGACGTTGCAGACGTACAGCGGCCAGAAGCCCTCGTGACTGGCAAAAGGAAGGACGACCGCGATCGTCAGGAGCCAGACGCCGAGCGCCGCCAAGTGGAGCTGGCGCGGCGTGGCGGATTTCCACTTTCCGATTCCGACGAGCGCGAGCGGGCAGAGGAGGTAGAAGAACCATTCGAGCGAGAGCGTCCACGCCACCGAATTGTACGACTGGATGTACGCGAGGCTCGGCACCCACGAATGCACGAGGAACGCGTTCGCGAGGAACGGGCCGATCCCGCCGGGCGCGGGGCCGATCGGGAACGCGAGGACGAGGCCGAGCGTCAGCAGATGCAGCGGCCAGATGCGGGCGACGCGGGCGACGAAGTAGCTTCGGAGCGAGGATCGCGTCGGCTGGGCGAGTCGGTCGAGGTAGCCGTAGGCGAGGACGAAGCCGGAGAGGACGAAGAAGAACGTGAGACCGTAGACCCCTTCGCTCAGGAATCGTTGGGCGATGCGGCCGAGCGCAGGATCGCGGCTGATTTCGGGCAGGTGCGCAACGGCGACGACCGCGGCGGCGACGAACCGCAGGCCAGCGAGCGCGTCCAGGCGGGCTTTGGCGTCCATGCTCCGACGATCATCGTCCGAACACCCCCGCGATCGCGGGGCATTCGGCGAATCCGTCGGATTCGCGCCGTGCGGGCGGTCCGATTGCGCCGGTGGCGCGGGTCCGGCCGGCCGGTCACTTCACGCCGCTCTTCTCACGGGCCGGGAGGAACTCGTCGCCGGCCACCCACGTCGGCAGCCCGTCGGCGTTGGCGGCACGGCGGCCGGCCTCCACCGCGAACCGCACCAGCGTCGGGAAACCGGAGAAATCCCAGTCGTCGCGCAGCTCGTCCTGTGGTGTGTGGTACGCCTTCTCGTTGAACGCCTTCATCGCCGCGCGGGCAAAGTCGGCCGGCTTACCTTTGATCTTGGTCCCGGCCGCGACCGAGAACGCCGGCACCCCGGCGCGCGCCAGCGAGAAATGGTCCGACCGGTAGTACGTGCCCGCGGCCGCGCGCGGGTCCGGTTCGATCGCGAGGCCCTGGCTCTGTGCGATCTCGTTCATGGTCGACCACACCGTGGTGCGCTCCGCGCCGTTGAGCACGATCGACTCGAGCGGGCCCAGCGGCAGGATCATGTCGAAATTCAGGTTGAGCGCCGTCTTCCCCAGCGGGACGAGCGGGTTCTGTGCGTAGTACTTCGAGCCGAGCAGCCCCTTCTCTTCGGCCGTGACGGCGAGGAACAGCGCCGAGCGCTTCGGCTTCGGGGATTGCTTCGCCCAGGTGCGCGCGAGTTCGAGCAGGAGCGCGCAGCCGGTGGCGTTGTCGGCGGCGCCGTTGTGGATCGCGTCGCCGAGCGTCGCCTTGCCGACGCCGAGGTGGTCCCAGTGGGCGGTGAAGACGATTGTCTCGTCCTTGAGTTTCGGGTCGCTCCCTTCGACGCGGCCGACGACGTTGTGGCTCACGAGCGATTCGACCGTGGTGGGGAAGCGGCCGTTCAGTTTGACGCCGAGCGGAAAGGCTTTGAACCCTTTCGTGTCGGAAGCCTTGAGCGCGCCGTCGACGGTCTGGCCGGCGAGTCCGAGCAGTTTTTCGCCGGCACCACGTGAGAGCCAGCCGGCGAAGGCGAGCGCGGGCTGCGCGGGATCGCGCTTAAGCTGCGCGCCGTCGAGGCGCTTGACCACGGAGTACGGGTAGCCGGCGGTTTCGTTCGTGTGGATGAGGAAGCACGCCTTCGCGCCGCGGCGGGCGGCCTCTTCGTACTTGTACGACCAGCGGCCGAAGTACGTCAGCGCCGTACCACCGAAGAACTTCGGATCCTCCGACGGCGGTTCGTTGGTGAAGGCGACGACGATCTTGCCCTTCACGTCGAGACCGGCGTAGTCGTCCCAACCGTAGGCGGGCGCGTCGATGCCGTGGCCGACGAACACCGCCTCCGCGTCGATCGTTTCGATTTCCGACTGCGTGTGAACGATTCCGGCGAACTCCTCCTCGATCACGAAGTTCAACCGTTGGTCCCCCTTCGCGGCTGCGAGGGTGGCCTTGGAGTCGGTGGTGATCTTGAAGAGCGGTACGGGTTGGAGGAACGTGCCGCGGGCGCCAGCGGGGACAAGGCCGGCCTTGGCAAAGCCGGCGGACAGGAAGTCGGTTGTCAGTTCCTCGCCGCGTGTGCCCGGCCCGCGGCCCTCGAAGCGGTCGCTGGCGAGCACGGCCACATCCGCCTTGATCCGCGCCGCCGCGTCCGCGTCCGGGTCGGCGGCCGAGACGACCGAGGCCGTGCCCGCGAGGGCGAGCCATGCGACCCACGCACGTAGTCCGTTCATCGATCGACTCCGCGAACTCAGGAGGGAACTCCGCCATGATAGGATCGGCGGCCCGATCCGCCGCGCGCAATTCGATGGCCGCGCCACGCCACGGCGCGCATACTGGACCGCACCTCCCCGAGTCGAACCATGAAATACATCCTCTCTCTCGACGAAGGTACCACCAGCGCCCGCGCCATCGTTTTCGACTCCGACGGCCGACCCGTTGCCATCGCTCAGAAGGAATTCCCGCAGCACTTCCCCAAGCCCGGCTGGGTCGAGCACGACGCGGAGGAAATCTGGGCGGCACAGATCGGCGTCGCCATCGAGGCGCTCAGCCGGGCGAAACTGGCCGCGAAGGACCTCGCCGCCATCGGCATCGCCAACCAGCGCGAGACGACGGTGCTCTGGGACCGCGCGACCGGTACGCCGGTCGGCCCCGCCATCGTCTGGCAGGATCGCCGCACCGCCGAACACTGCGAACGCCTGCGCGCCGACGGTCGAACCGATTTCGTGCGCAGCCGCACCGGCCTGCCGATCGACGCCTACTTCTCCGGCAGCAAGATCGCCTGGCTGCTTGACCATGTGCCCGGCGCGCGGGCGAAAGCCGAGGCCGGTCAACTCGCCTTCGGCACCATCGACTCCTGGCTCGCGTGGAAGCTCACCGCGGGAACCGCGCATGTCACCGATACCAGCAATGCGTCCCGAACGATGCTCTTCGACATCCATGCGCTCGATTGGGACGACGAGCTGTTGCGAATTCTGAACGTGCCGCGGGCGATCCTGCCGGCGGTGCGCTCGTCGAGCGAGGTGTACGGCGTGGCGACGGCACCGGGCCTCGCGGGCGTGCCGATCGCGGGCATCGCCGGCGACCAGCAGGCGGCGCTCTTCGGCCAGATGTGCTTCGCCCCGGGCCTGACGAAGAACACCTACGGCACTGGTTGCTTCATGCTCCAGAATGTCGGCGACGCGCCCGTCGCGTCCCGGAACCAGCTCATCACCACCGTCGGCTGGACGATCGGCGGGCGAACGACGTATGCCCTCGAAGGCGCAGTGTTCGTGGCCGGCGCCGCCATCCAGTGGCTGCGGGACGGGCTGAAGATTATCCGCTCCGCCGAGGAGATCAACGCCCTCGCCGCCACGGTGCCGGACAACGGCGGCGTCTATTTCGTGCCGGCCTTCACCGGGCTCGGAGCGCCGTACTGGGACCCGCACGCGCGCGGCACCATCGTCGGGCTAACACGAGGCAGCACCGCCGGCCACCTCGCCCGCGCCGCCCTCGAAGCGATCGCCTTCCAATCTGCCGATCTCCTGAACGCGATGGCGGCCGACACCGGTCAGCCACCACTCGAACTCCGCGTCGATGGCGGCGCGGCCAAAAGCGACCTCCTCATGCAGACGCAGGCTGACCTGCTCGGCATCCCGGTGGCGCGGCCCGCCATCACGGAATCGACGGCGCTCGGCGCGGCGTACCTCGCCGGACTCGCGACCGGCGTCTGGACCTCGACGGACGAACTGGCACGCCAGTATCGGGTGGAAAAGCGATTTGAACCCGCCGGAAGCCCGGACCGCGCCGCGGCCGTCCACTGGGCGCGCGCCATCGACCGCGCCCGCGACTGGGCCGCGCCGTGAGCGGGGTAGCCGTCGGGCTGACGCCTCGACGCTCATGAGACTCGATGGCGGGACACGCGTTCGGCTCGCTTCCCAAGAATACATGCAGGCGGTGACCCGTCCGGATTCCGCATGGTCGCCCTTGGTTTTTTGCCCCGAATGGGGCAACGGATTGTAGCCACGGGTGGAGCGTCGCGGAACCCGTGGGTATCGAGTTGATCCAACCGACCCCGGCAGGGGTCGCGGGACCGACGACCGTCCCTTCGCCCCATCCGGGGCGAGAATATCCTCGGCGCTTCCACGGGTTCCGCTGCGCTTCACCCGTGGCTACCGCCCGCGGCCCCTGCCGGGGCCAAGACCCGATCACGGTTTGCGATCCTTTTTCTCGTCCTTCGCTTCCGCTTTCTTCTCGTCCTTCTCGGGCACCAGCTCACGGATCGTATTCTTGTCGTGGATGTCCACCAGAGTGATCGTCGAAAGAGATTCGCCGTCGCGATAGACATGCATTTGTGCGCATTGAAAGCAGATGACGAATTCCCAATTCTCCATGCCCGACTTGACCGAGACACCATGACGTGGAATAAAACACTTTGCCCTTAGCCATTCGCTCCAGTGCATCTCTTTGCCGAGGAAAGTTACGATTTCCTTGCGTTTCTCGGCTTTCTCAACCTTGGATTCGGCGAGGATTTCGTATTCGTGGAAGTACTTCGCATCGTTCTTGGGTTTGGCTTCGGGATCGGCCGCTTTCTTGAGCCTCGTCGATGGATCGATCCGGTAAACCGTCATCTGATCCGCAGACATCAACACTTTCACGATAGCGGCGATGCTCTTCTTGCCCCTAGCCTCCTCGACCTCGTCTGTTCCAAGTTCTCTCTCTATTCGTTTCAACTTCTCTTTCAGTTCCTCACGCTTTTTCTTCTCTTCCTTCTCTTCGGCCGCGAGCGTTGAATTCGCCACCAACGAAGCGAGAACGATCAGGCCGAAACTGATGCAATTTCTCATGGCGACCTCGAATGTCCGGGATCATTCTCACACCGTCGCGCTGCCGTCCTTCGGGAGCGTGGAGAGGACGAGGGCGCCGTCGCGGCGGACCAGCAGGTCGTCTTCGATGCGCACGCCGCCCCAGCCGGGGATGTAGATGCCCGGCTCGATGGTGATGACGTTGCCGGTTTCGAGCGTGCAGGTGGAATTCTCACGGACGCGGGGGAGTTCGTGGGTGTCGAGTCCGATGCCGTGGCCGAGACCGTGCGTGAAGTACTGCCCGTAGCCGGCGTCGGCGATCACCTTCCGGGCGGCGGCATCCACCTCCTTGCCCGGCACCCCCTCGCGTACTGTGGCGATCGCGGCCTCCTGCGCTTTCAGCACCACGCGGTAAATCTCCTCGAAGTCGTAGCCGACGCGCTCGGCTTTGTTGCGCCGCATCGGTGCCACCTCGAACGGCGAGCGGAACGTTCGCGTGAGGTCGCTGCGATAACCGTTGAGAACCGCGCCCCAATCGACGAGCAGCTTGCTCGCTTCGCCAAGCGTCTTCATCGTTGGCGGGGCATGCGGCAGCGCGCCCCGCTCGCCCACGGCGAGGATCGGCGGGAACGGGGTGCAATCGCCACCGGCGCGCCGCACGGCTGCTTCCATCGCCGCCGCCATGTCCTTTTCGGTGTCGCTCTCGCGCAGCGTTGTCTTGAACATCACATAGGCGCGCTCGGCCACCTTGATCGCCGCCCGGATCGCTTCGACCTCCGATGCGTCCTTCACCGCGCGCAGTGCTTCGATCTTCCCGCGAGTCGGCGCAAACGTGCACTTCGGCGCGGACTCCTTCAACACTTCCTGCAGGCTGAGCGTGACATGGTCCGCCTCGACCGCGACCGACTTCGCGCCGACCTTGCCCAGCACGTCGCCCGCCGCCTTCGGCGTCGTCTCGTTGTGCGGACGGATATGCACTTCCAGGTCCGGGCACTCCTCGGCCGCCTGCTGGGCGAAGCGGTCGTCGGTGACGAGGATCGCATGTTTGGGGGAAAGCACCAGATACGAGCTGTCTCCGTGGAATCCGGAGAGGTACGTGACGTTGGTGGGATTCGTCACGAGGGCGACTTCGAGGGACTCTTTCTTGAGTTCGCGGAGCAGCGAGTTCCTGCGGAGGGGAAGATAGTTCATGGGCCGAACCGAAGCTGGGGCCGGGCGACGGGCGAGGACCGGAAGGGCGGAGCCGTCGGATCGCGGCCGGGTGGGAAAACCGGACTGGTGATGTCGTCAGTATGTCCGGCGGGCCGCCGGATGGCAATTCAATTCCGGCGGCTACATAATGACGGCACGACGCGGAGACCACCGGTGCTGCCGATCCTGCTGAACTTGACCGGAAAATGTGTGCTCATCGTCGGTGGCGGTACCGTCGGTCGGCGGAAGGCGCGGGCCGCCATCGCCGGCGGCGCGACCGTGCGCGTCGTCGCCCTCGAACCGCGGCCCGAAGGTTGGACGGCGATCGAGTGGCTCCACGAACCGTATCGCGAGGAGCAGCTAGTCGGCGTCGCTCTCGTCGTCGCGGCCGCGACCGCCGACGTGAATGAGCGAGTCGTGCGTGATGCCCGTCGGCGGGGTGTTTGGGTGAACTCTGCCACCGATCCGGCCGTCGGGGACTTCGCCCTGCCCGCCGTCGTCCGCCGCGGGGAGCTGACGATCGCCGTCAACACCGGCGGCGCGGCCCCGGCGCTGGCGCGCCGGATCCGCGAGAAACTGGAAACCGAGTTCGACGACACCTTCGCGACGTGGGTCCGACTTCTCGATGCGATCCGGTCGCTGGCGCACGAGCGTGTACCCGACCCCGCGCGCCGCCGCGACCTCCTCGACGGCTTCGCCGACTGGCCGTGGCTGGAGCGGCTTCGCGCGGAGGGCGAAGCCGCCATCTGGCGGGCGATGCTAGAGCGGGTCGGGTGAAGGACCGCCATCAAATCGAGATCGTAGTATTCAACTCGTCTCGCAGGAACTCCGGAAGCGCCTCGAACGCCCGGAGATAGGTCGATTCCAACGGCACCTGGACGTACTGATCCGACATAAGGAACAGAGGCAAGTCCGGCAGTACGTCGCCGACTGCGACCGGTTCGACGAATGCCTGCGCGTCGGCCCCGCCGACGTACGCGGCGCAGGTGAGCGGATGCGTGGGATCGAACTTGTATTCGCCGGCGTCGTTGGAATAAATGATCGAGTGGATCCCCTTAGGATCGTGCTTCGTTGGTGGAAAGAGGTCGAGAACATCCAAGTTACATCCGGGTTCGAGAACGCCTCGGTATTGCTTACCAAACAATTCAACCGTACCGCGCGAACACTTATTCCCTGGCGTCAGGATATCCAATATGGCCACGGTCCGGTGGTCAGTGCGCCGGTGTACCGCGACCGACTTCTTCTTGTTCGCGTACCATTCGATCACATCCACGACTTTTGTAACGTTACCGGGCGGAACGGTATCACCAAAGATGAGTACCGGAAGTGCATAGTATTTTTCCGCCGGAACGATTCGGTTTAACTCGCGTGTGATCTCGGAGATCCAGCCATGGTGAAAGGCATGGAAGATTCCGGCGTCGACGCGAGTCCAATCGTGAACCGGCATGACACGTCCTCGGAGAAGCGGGTCATATTATCACATCCCCGCCCTCCCCATCACCCCAGCGTCCAGCCCTTGCGGTACTCGCGCCGCAGGAACTGGTCGGCGGCGGGGCAGTTCGTCGCCTTCATCGCGGCGGCGTCCCACTCCAGCTTTTTCCCGGCCCGGAAGGCGACGTTGCCGAGGTGGTTCGCCTCCGTCAGCCAGCCGGCGTACTCGAAGTTGCACGTCGTCGGCGATCCGGTCTTGCAGGCGTGGATCCACTCGGCGTAGTGGCCGAGCGACTTCGGAATCGATGGCTCCGGCCGCTTGTAATCCTTGAACCTCGTCTCCGGTAGCAGCACGTGCTTGCCGTAGTCCGAGAGCAGCATTCCCTTGTCGCCGACGAAGAGCACGCCGCTGTCCCACTTGGGAATGGTGCCGTCAGTCACTTGCGGCGGCTTACTCTGGCCCTGGTGCCACGTCAGCGTGAGCGCGGGCATCCCCTCGCGCGGGCCGTAGGTGTAGGTGGCGCTCATCGTCGCCGGCGCGATCTCCGCGTGCGGCGGCGGGCCGGAACCTTCGATCGTCAGCGGAGCCTTCAATTTCAAAGCCCAGAACGGCAGGTCGTTCCAGTGGCTGCCGAGGTCGGACATGGTGCCGTTGCCAAAGTCCCACCAGCGATACCACTTCGGCCCCGGTACGTAGATCGGGTTGAACTTCCGCATCGGAGCAGGCCCGATCCAGAGGTCCCAATCGAGCGTCGGCGGCGGAACCACATCCTCCGTCGGCCGTTCCTCGACGTGGACGATGTCCTTGTATTTCTTCGCGTCGTCCGCCGACTGCCGGCCCCAGGTGCGGCCGACCCAGACGTGGCACTCCGTCACGCCGCCGACCGCGCCGGCCTGCACCAGCTCGACGACGCGGCGGTAGTTGTCGGTCGCGTGGATCTGCGTCCCCATCTGCGTCGCGAGCTTCGTCTTGGCGGCCGCCTCGCGGATGACGCGCGCCTCGTAGACGTTGTGCGTCAGCGGCTTCTCGCAGTAGACGTGCTTGCCGAGCTTCAGCGCCGCGAGCGTGGCGAAGGCGTGCGTGTGCTCGCAGGTGGACACGACGACCGCGTCGAACTCGTTGGCGTGGTCGAAGAGCTTGCGGAAGTCGTTCGTCTTCCGGGCCTGCCGGTTGTAGGTCTCGGCCGCCTTGCCCATCGCGTTCGCATCGACATCGCAGACGGCGACGATGTTCTCGCCCTTCACGCCGCTCATGTTCGAAGCGCCGCGCCCGCCGACACCGATCCCGGCGATGGCGAGCTTGTCATTCGCTCCATAGACACGGGCATACGAGATGGCCGGCAACGCCAGCGCTGCACCGAGGAACCGACGACGGGTGAACATGGAATTCTCCGAGAAGAGGTTTGGCCGCTGATGAACGCAGATGAACGCAGATCAGAAAAATCATCATCTGTCTTTTTCTGATCTGCGTTCATCTGCGTTCATCTGCGGCTAAAAATTATTTCACATTCATCAAATACGCAATCAGGTCGGCCATCGCTTCGACCGTGATATCCTTTTCCAATCCTTCGGGCATCAGCGAAAGTCCCGTGCTCTTCAAAGTCTCAATATTCGAGCGGCTCACGACGTCCTTCAATCCCTCGCCGCGGATGAAGGTCACGCTCGTGGCCGTCTCGGATTGGATGATGCCCGTGACCTGTCGGCCGTCGTCGAGGTTGCAGTTGTAGCTCAAATATTGAGGATTTACTTCGGCGTTCGGGTCGAGCACGTTCGTGAGGATCGCGTCCATGCCGCGATTCTTCATCGCGGAGAGGTTCGGCCCGAGTTCGTGGCCGACGCCTTCGAGCTTGTGGCAGGCAGCGCAGGTCTTGGTGAAGATCGCCTTCCCCTTCACCGGGTCGCCGGTCAGTTCGAGGGCCTTGCGGTACTTCGCGACGACGTCGGTGCGGCGCGCCGGCTTGAACGCCGCGAGCAGCGTCGAGGCCCGCTTCTGGATCGCGGCGTCCTTGTGCGTCGTCAATCGTTTGATCTGCGTGGCGTCGAGGTTCTGCGGGGCGAACGACTTCTTCTCGATGGCGTCGAGCAGCACCGACACGCGGTCCGGCCGCGCGAGCAGCGTTTCCCCGGCCGCGGCGCGGAGACGCGGCGAGAGCGTATCCCAGTTCTTGGCGAGCACGCCGGCGAGTTCGGGATCGTTGAAGCGGTCGAGCACGCCGAGGGCCGCGAGTTGCACTTCGCCGGGTTGCCGGAGGTCGAGCAGCTTGACGAGCGGTCCGCGCACGTCGGCGAGTTTGCCGAGCGAGAGGGAGCGGATGGCTTCGACGCGCGCGGAAGCGGGGAGTTTGTCGTCGTGAACTATGATCAAATTGCTAGAAGTAAGTTGCTGAATCAACTCGGGCTTGATCGATTTATCGATAGCAGCTCGGGAGTTTCTACCACCAGTGTCTTTAACGGCCCTCACGAGCGCTAGAACTAAGGCACCCTCATTCGCTGGCAATTTACCTATTACTTCGGCGAGATCGCTGGATTCATCCGATTTGTCACGGCGGGCGATCATCGAGACGATTTCGACTAACATCCCACGAATTCGGTTATCGGACCGAACATCTTGATTTGACAGAACCATTTTCAATTCTGTTAAGGCTGTATCACTTAGTCCGCTAAGAGTCGCGGTTCGGAAATACTTCTCGTCAAAACTGGCAACTTCTTTGCCTAGCAAATGACCACTATGAAACGCAGTTTGATAACGCACTTCAGCGTCAGGGTCTTCGAGAAATCCAATGAGAAAACGAAATCGTTGCTGTTCGTTCTTGCAGACGCTTATCAATCTCGCGACGTGTTCTCGAAGCTTCGGGTGCTTTACTATTTCAATGTGCGCGAACATCTTATCCTCAAGCAAATCTCCTGTGAGGACTTGCAATCCCAACATCGCATACAGCGCATGCACCTTCCCATACGCCCCACCGTTCTTCAACATGTCGCGTAACGGCTCCACCGCCGCCTTGTCCTGTCGCTCGTAGATCAGCCGGCTCGCCGTTTCGCGGTGCCACGCGTTCGGGTGGTCGAGCAGCTTCACCAACTCCACTGTCTTCAGCCCACCGAGCTTCGGCAGCGTCCGCGGCGAGACGCCCTCCGCGTAGACACGCCACAGCCGCCCGCGGTCGCGGCCGCTCGTCAGGTCCAGGTGCTTCTTGATCGGCGGCGGCAGGCTCGCCGGGTGCTCGATCGTCTCGCGGTACATGTCGATCACCGTCAGGCAGCCGTCCGGGCCGTTCGCGAACTGCACCGGGCGGAACCAGTTGTCCGTCGACGCCAGGAACTCCGACTCCTTGTCGATCCGGTCGGCCCGGTACTGCACGCTCCCCTCCGGCAGCGTCAGCTTCTTGCGGTGGACGAAGCTGCTGCACGCGTCGCCGACGAAGGCGAGACCCTTCAGGTCCGGGGCGGCGTCGCCGCGGAAGATCGTCACGCCGGTGGCGCCGGTGAAGTAGCCACTGGTGCGGCCCCCGCCCTCGACGATGCCGGGCTGGATGCCCTGCACGCGCAGCCGGGTCCGCACGACGCGCCACGGCTCGGGCGCCGCCGACGGATACACCTCCGCCTGCGGCCCGTCGCTGGCGATGCTGACGCGCGGCGGCGGGGCGATCAGGTACGGATTGCGAGCGATGTAGCGGTCCTCGTACATCACCTGCTGGATGTGGTCGCTGTTGGACGAGACGAACTTGTGGCCCCAGTCGTCGAAGGTCATGCCGTGCTGGGCCCCGCCGCTGGTGGCACGGAGGTCGAGGGTTCGCGGGTCGAAGTCGAAGTCCCGGCCGTTGATGGTCAGCGGCTTGAAGCCCTTGTCGTCGGGCTTGCCGATGGTGCCGCCGTTGCTGCTGGCCGTACCGTGGATGCGGTTGTCGAAGGTCCAGAGGAACGTGTTCAGGAGGCCCTGGACGTTCTGCGTGCCGAAGCCGGTGAAGACGATCTTCTTGATGTCCGCCTTCCCGTCGCCGTCGGTGTCCTTCATGTAGTAGATGTGCGGGGCGTCGCCGACGAAGACGCCGCCGTCCCAGCAGGCCACCGCCGTGGCCCACAGTAATCCATCCGCAAATACGGTCGCCTTGTCGTAGATGCCGTCGCCCTTCGTGCTCTCCAGCAGCTTCACGCGGCTGAGCTTCTCGTCGCGGTTCTCGGAGTAGCCGCGCATCTCGACGACGTAGAGCCGCGAGTTCTCGTCCCACGCCACCGCCACGGGGCTGGCGATCAACGGCTCACTGGCCACGAGTTCGAGTTTGTAGCCCGGCTTCAGGACAAACGTCTTCAGCGCGTCCTTCGGCTCCGTCGGCGGGATGCGCGGCAGTTCCTTCGAGTAATCGATTTCCTTTGGCGGATCGGCGGCGAAGCCGGGCAGGAACGCGAGCAGCAGCACGGAGAGCAAAGCGAGACGCATGGGGAACCCATGATTGGCGGGGCGGGCGAGGCCATTCTAACCAATCACGAGTGCAAAGTTAATTGCGAAGTCGCCACCGAAGCGGGAACGTTCTTTGGCTTTGCGCGACGACTCAAGATCGGCCGCTCGACAAGCACATAAAGAAGCCAGCCGGAAACGAACGCGGCGGCGAGCTGGACCGCAATCCAGACGAGATGCTTGGGCAGGTTTGTGTTCATCCCCCACATCAGGTGAACGAGGGAGAGCGTGACCGGGCCGTGCATGAGATAGATCGAATAGGATGCGTCGCCAAGGGGACGTAGCCGGGCGGGCAGGTGGACACGGCCGGTGAGTTCCCCCGCGACGACGGCGTAGACGAGCAGCACGCTCGGCGGGCCGAAGGCGAAGAATCGGCCCCACGTCCAGCCGCCGAGTTCGTCGGGCGTGGCACCGCGCAACAGGATCACGAGTGCGACCGTCCACGCGAGGGCGAGGCCGAGGGCAACCTGCGGCCCGCGGACGAAGCCGCGCGCGACGACCGCCGCCACGCCGGTGCCGCCAAGGAACTCCAGCACATACGGCGAGATCAGCATGTTGGCCCAAAACGGTTCCGGCGCAAACCGGACCACCCGCGCGGCCACAATGACGGCGACCCAGCCGATCGCCAGCGGAAACGCCCAGCGCTTCGGAACGAGAAAGAGCAGGCCGAACGCGAGGTAGAACACGATCTCGTATTGCAGGCTCCACGTCGCCGCGATGAATTGGAACGGATCGTATCGCGGCACCAGCAGCAGCCACTCGAGGTAGTCGCGCTGCCAGCCGGGCCGGAAGACGACGGCCGTTCCCAAGGCGCCGATCAGGACCATCGTGGCAAGGGCCGCCGCCCACAGCACCGGATAGATGCGCCGGAAGCGTCGCACGAGGTACCGTGGCAAATGCTTCGCCTGCCCCAACTGCTCGCGGTGCGCCCAGGCGATGATGAAGCCGGAGAGCGCGAAGAACACATCCACGCCCGCATAGCCGAACCAGCGCACGAAATGGAAGGTGCGCCACTTCGTCCAGAAGGTGTTCTCGTACCCGGCGATGTGGTAGAGCACCACGATCAGGCAGGCGAGGCCGCGCAGGGCTTGCAGGTTGTGAAGGGTTGGCCGCATGGCCGGCGAGTGTAGCCCCGACGCGATTCGGGCGACAAGCCGAACCGGCGCAGAATCGTCCCGCGCATTTCCCTATCGTTTCCCGATGAACACTGGTGGAATCCGTCCGTTCGTCTGGATGCTCTGCGGCTGTGCCTGGTTCTCGGCGATGTCCCTGCTCAGCAGCGGCCTCGGCAAGGAGGGCGTGCCGTGGCAGACGCTCGCCACCGTGCGCAGCGGCGTCGCCTTCCTCCTCGCCCTCGCCGCCGCGCTGGCCATGGGCGTCACGCTCGTCGCCGTCGGACCGCGCGCCCTCTGGCTGCGCAGCATCGCCGGCAGCTGCAGCATGCTATCCACCTTCTACGCCCTCGCGAACCTGCACGCCTCCGAAGTGCTAACGCTCACGAACACCTTCCCCGTCTGGGTGGCGCTCCTGTCGTGGCCCATGGTGGGCGAGAAGCCCAGCCGCGGCGTCTGGATCGCCGTCGTCGTAGCCGTCTGCGGCGTGGCCCTTGCCGTCTACCCCCGCGAGGGCGCACCGGACGGCCCGCAGGCGTTCCGCCTCGCGCCGGCCCTGTCCGCCGTCGCCGCCTCCGTCTTCACCGCGCTCGCCATGCTCGGCCTGAACCGCCTCAAGGCCATCGCCCCGCTCGCCATCGTCGTCCACTTCTCCGCCGTCTCCACCGTCTTCTGCTCGGCCGCGTTCCTCCTCTTCCCCCTGCGCGACGGACCCGATCCGTTCCAGAACATCGAAATGACCGCCCGCCTCCTCGGCATCGGCGTGACGGCCATGGTCGGCCAGGTCTTCCTCACGCTCGCCTTCTCGCGCGGCACCGCCACCAAGATCGCCGTCGTCGGCCTCTCGCAAGTCGCCATGGTCATGGGCGTCGAGGCCGCCTTCGGCTGGAAGTCCTTCACCCCCATGAACCTCCTCGGCACCCTGCTGATCCTCGGCCCGACGGCGTGGCTCATGACCCGCGAACGCACGCCCCGCAAGCCCCCGCAAGAGCCGATCCCGATCGAGTAAACCCGCTCCGGTCTTTCCGCCGCCACCGCGCCACCCTCCGGCGGAATGACGCCCGATTTCCGGAAGCGCTATAGCCACGTAAGGACTTACGTCGATTCCGGCCCGCGGCGAGGTTCTCGGTGGACGGGTTCTCTCGGCCCATCTTGGTCGAAGCCGGCGGACGACCGTCCGCGAGGCGAACGCACCCGGCGTCGACGCTCACGGTCGTGGACACCTTCGCCGGCGGCGCGGAGCACGCCACCTCGGACCTGACGAACCTGGAGGCGCGCTTCCGGGCGAACACGGCGGCGCACGCGGCGAAACTGGTGGTGCGGAAGGGCCGGAGCGAGGCGATGCTGCGGGAGCTGCCGCTGGGGCGGTACGACTTCGTGTCGATCGACGGTTCGCACGAGGCGGCGGACGTGCTGTCGGACGCGGTGCTGAGCTGGCCGCTGGTGAAGCCGGGCGGGCTGGTCTGCTTCGACGACTACGAGTGGTGGATCGACGCGGCCCCGGAGCGCAGCCCGAAGCTGGCGATCGATGCTTTCTTGGCAACGATGCGGGGGCGATGCGAGGCCATAAGAAAGGGGTGGCAGGTGTGGGTGATACGTCTGTAATAATAAATGTCACAAATTTCACGAAATTGTGTCACCGCGAGAAGGAATTATTCATTTGACGCATATCTTGCAGCAAAGCGATTCCATTCGCAGTCAAAGTGTCAACTACACTTTAGACGTCATTTTTCAATTATTTCAGCTATGCGCAACAGCATTGCGCTACTATTATTTGAAAACTTTGAGGATGTTGCCACTTCGCGGATGACGGCACTATGCTTCTTTGACATATACTGAGAGCTAGAATGAAAATAATCTGTAATAACGCCAATCTGCGTTGCAGTTGGCGTGCCCTTTAAGATGTGAATGCAATGATTGAAAACACCCTCGTCAAAATACGGCTTGATAAACTCATTAAGTATTAATGTATCACGAGTACTTGTTGATCTTAAAAATAGGGTTCGCGTGATGAGGCAATGTAGTATAACTGGAAGCCGCTTAATTCTCGATAAGTAATGATATGTTGCGACCCTTGCCTTGAACGAACAATAGATAAGCACGGCTGTTTCAAAACATGAAAAAAAACCGTTTCTTTCCAAATACCATAAGACATCGCTTGAGTCCTTGGCATCGGGATCAAAAGCAAGACATAGTATAAGAGCATATCTTGGCACAAATATGCCGTAGTCAATAGAAATCAACAATAATTTCGTTGAGCAAAACAATAGCGCAATGGTCAAAATAACAACATCAAATCTTCGTGCCGCCGCATCATCGATATTATATTTATATGAGCACATATCACCATTCCTCGATAGTTAGTATCAGGGTAAATCGGCCTCTTTCTCGTGTCACGAATCGCGAGCAAAGCGGGCTGCCGCCGTCAGTCGTGAGCGAGACCATTTGCCGAGCGCGTCGAAGTCCCACGCCTGCGTCCGGTCGCCGGAGTTGCGGTCGAAGCCGGTGAGCTGGTTCAGGCTGTCGTAGGTGTAGGCTTCGTCGAAGTCCGAATTGACGGCGTTGTCCTTCGTCAGCCGGTTCGAGTTACGGTCGTAGGTGTAGGCGAAGCGATCGGTCGTGCCGCCCGTCGTCTTCCAGTGGTGGTCGATCACGCGGCCGAAGCTGTCGAGGCCGACGTACTGGTCCCCTGCGGAGAGGGTGGCGAGCCTGTCAGCGGAGCTTCCCGCGGCTCGCCGGGTGCCCGGTCCGGTGCCGAGGAAGGTGAAATCGGGTAGTGGATGGCTGCGGCGGACCACGGTGCCCAACCCCAGGTAGTCGTCGCTTTCGAGCGTGCCGCCCGCATCGGACAGCGACGACCGGCGACCGATATCTCCATTCCACCCGCTGGCGGGGTTGTTGGTCAACACAAAAGCGTTCGGATACGCGATCGAGGTGAAATGCGATTGGTTGGCCCCGGGAGGGGATGGAAAATGAGCTGCGCCCCTAAAAGCGCTTTGGACAAGGTCGCCCCGTTGGGGCGACGAAACAACCAACCGGTCCATCCAGGGGTTGCGCTGCGCTCCACCCCTGGCTATTGTCGGTGGCCCCGTTGGGGCCGATCGCAAGACAACATTACGACGCCTTCGCCACCTTGTGCGCCTTCGCGGTGCGGTGGCGGAGGTACGCGTACATGAACTCGTCGAGGTCGCCGTCCAGCACGGACTGCACGGCGGGGGTCTTCAACTCGATGCCATCCCGCTCGTCCCGCACCAGCGTGTACGGCTGCATCACGTAGCTGCGGATCTGGCTGCCGAAGGCGATTTCGCCCTTCGCGTCGTAGCGGTTCGCCAGGTCGCCGAGGCGCTTCTGCTCCTCGATCTGGTAGACGCGCGCCTTCAGGAGCGCCAGCGCGTTCGCGTAGTTCTTCGGCTGGCTGCGCTCGGTGCGGCTCTCGCCGCGGACTTCCTGGCCCTTGTAGTTGTAGATGAGCCGCACGCCGGACTGCGTCTTGTTCTGGTGCTGGCCGCCGGGGCCGCCGGAGCAGAACGTCTGCATTTCGAGGAGCTTTTCGGGGATCTCGATTTCGATCGTGTCGTCGAGTTCCGGCGTGACGTCCACGGCCGCGAAGGAGGTCTGCCGCGTGCCGCCGTCGCCGAAGGGGCTGATGCGCACGAGGCGGTGGACGCCGATCTCGCTTTGCAGGTAGCCATAGGCGTACTCGCCGGCGACGCGGAACTGCACGCTCTGGATGCCGGCTTCGAGGTTCGGCTCCTTGTCAAGTTCCTCGACGGCGAAGCCGTGCTTCTGCGCCCAGCGGACGTACATGCGGTAGAGCATTTCGGCCCAGTCGCACGCCTCGGTGCCGCCGGCGCCGGGCTTGATGGTGACGATGGCGCTGCAGGCGTCCTGCTTGCCGCTCATCATGGCCTGGAGTTCGAAGGCTTCGTACTTCTTGCTTGCCTTCGCGAGTTCGCCTTCGATTTCCGATTCGAACGACGGGTCGTCGTCCGCGAGTTCGAGCATGGCGTTCAGGTCGTCGGCGCTTTTCGACAGCTCCTCGTAAGGCTTGAGGAGGGCGTTCAGCACCTTGACCTTCTGGATGGTCTTCTGGGCGGCGTCGGGGTTGTCCCAGAAGCTGCCTTCGGCCATCTTGGCTTCGTATTCTTCGCGTTGCTTCAGTTTGCCAGCGATGTCAAAGTGACCTCCGGAGTTGGGCCAGTCCGGCGGTGAGTTCTTCGGTTTTGCGACGGGCATCGGCGGACAGCATCTCGAAATCTCCGGCCATCAGAATAGTGTGAGACTTCGGCATTATACGAGATCGAGGGCGGAACGATGGGCAAGCTATCGGGCAAAGTGGCGGTCGTCACGGGCGGCGGATCGGGCGTGGGGAAGGCGGTCGCGAAGGCGTTCCTGGAGGCGGGGGCGAGCGTCGTGATCGCCGGGCGCGACAAGGCGAAGCTCGATGCGGCCGCGAAGGAGATCGGCCACAAGATGCTGACCGTCGAGTGCGACGTCGCGCACGCCGACCAGTGCCAGAAGCTGATTGATGCGGCGATCAAGCAATACGGCAAGGTCGACATTCTCGTCAACAACGCCGGGACGAACCTGAAAGAGCGCACGATGCGCGAGCTGACGCCGGAGACGTGGGACAAGATGATCCGGGCGAACCTCGACGGCACCTTCTACTGCATGCACTACGCCCTGCCCGGCATGCTCGAACGCAAGGACGGCGTGATCGTGAACGTCGTGTCGATCAGCGGCAAGCGGGGGAACCCGCTGGGCGGAGCGGCGTACGTCGCCTCGAAATTCGGCCAGGGCGGCCTCGGGATGTGCCTGTCGAACGAGGAGCGCGAGAGCGGCATCCGCGTCAGCAACGTCTACCCCGGCGAGATCGACACGCCGATTCTGGAGCACCGCCCGAAGCCGGTGAGCGCCGAGGCGCGGGCGATCATTTTGAAACCGGAGGACGTGGCGGAGACGGTGCTGTTCGTGGCGTCGCTGCCGAAGCACGTGTCGATTCCGGAACTGATCATCAAGCCAAGCGCGCACCAGTACATGTAGGCGGAGGATTGATGGCCACGAAAAGGCACGAAGAGACACGAAAAGAAGACCAGAGAGGGTTTTAACTTTTCGTGTCTTTTCGTGCCTCTTCGTGGCCATCCTTGATTTGGATTAACGCACCCGGACGAATTCCATCGCCGGCCGCTTCGCGAACCAGACGGCCAGCAGTGCCACCGCGGCGAGGATGCCCAGCCCGCCGACGCCGAAGGCCGCCTCCGGCCCGAGCGAGCGCCCGAAGTCGGCGAGCGCCTCCGCCACGGCGCCGCCCTTCACCTTGGCGTTGCCCGGCAGCGCATCCACCGCCCCGCAGACCACCGTCGCCACCCCGAGGAACGCGAACAGGCAACCGATCGCGACCTTCGGGTCGACGGGCAAGTCGTGCATGCCGATGCGGCCCGATTTCACCGGTCGCTCCGGTGCCAACTCCTGGCACAGGCCTTCGAACGCTTCGCGGCCGCGCTTCGAGTCGGTGAATTGAAATCGGATCGGGTCCCAAAGCCAACTCTGCTTCACGACGAGGAAGCCGGCGTCTTCGATCCAGTGGATCGAGCGGATGTGTTTGCGGGCGATGCGCGAGCGCCCGGTGGCGGCGGCGTTGCCGATCACACTGGCCGGGTCGTCGCCCGCGTTCAGCTTCTTCGCCACGGCATCGCGCGACAGCCCGCCGGCGATCGGCCCGCCGTAGACGGCTTCCGGCGTGACCGCGAAGACCCGGTCCTGATCGAAGACATATTGGGTGGTGGAAGACAAACCGAACTCCTCGATAACTCGGCCATCCTACGTTCTCAATCGCTCGACGAACTTCGCCAGGTCCGGCGGTAGCGGCATCGTCCAGTGCAGGTGCTCGCCCGTGACGGGGTGCTCGAAGCCGAGTTCCGTCGCGTGCAGCGCGAGGCGCGGGGCGGGCGTGTTCGGCAGGGTCTCGCCGGCGGAGTTCTTTGTGTACACCTTCTCGCCGCAGACGGGGTGCCCCGCCTCGGCGAGGTGGATGCGGATCTGGTGCGTGCGGCCGGTTTCCAACTTGCACGAGAGCAGCGTGTGCTTCGGCAGGCGCTCCTCGATCTCCACGTGCGTGATGGCGTCCTTACCGGTGATGTCGGGCTGCTTCGTGCTGCCGCGCCGGCCGTCGCCGCGATCGCGGATCAGCGTGCTGCGGATGGTGCGCGGCGTGACGTGCCCGGTGATGACCGCGAGGTAGCGGCGTACGACCGTGTGCTGCCGGAACTGCCGACCGAGTTCGCGCTCCGCCAACACCGAGCGCGCGAACACGAGCAGGCCGCTCGTCTCCTTGTCCAGCCGGTGCACGATGCGCAGCGGCGGCAGTCCCTTGGCCGAGCGGTTCAGCTTCGCCGCGATCGCCCACTGCGCGAGGTCGTGCAGTGTCGGCTCGAGGCGCTTGCGCTCCTCGCTCCACTCCAACTCGGCCGGGTGCCGCACGCTGCTGACGCCCGACGGCTTCTCGATCACCACCACATGATCATCCAAGTGGCGGATGACGAGCGATTCGACGGTCGCGTTCCGCGGCAGCGCCGCCGGCTTCGCCAGCAGTTCGATGACGTCGCCTTCCTTCAGCCGCCGGGCCGGATCGGCGCAGACGGAGCCGTTGATCGTCACGCGGCGGCGTTCGATCGTCGCCTTCACGTCGGCCCACGACGGCAGGGATTCGTGCAGCCGCGAGCGCAGCACCTTCGCGAGCGTGTGCCCGATTTCGGGTTCGATGACGGTGAAAGGGGGGAGCGGGGTCATGGAACTAGCATAGTCGGATCGAGGACGACGAAGGCTTCGAGGCCGGGTTCGACCGCGCGGCGCTGGACTCCGGACCGGGATGGTGTAGAATGGCGATATCGAACACCGCCGCGCGGCGTTCGAAAGGGTGGGGGCCTGACCGACCTGAAGGCGTGAACCTGGTCAGGGCGGAAGCAGCAGCCATAAGCTCCGGAGGGTGCGGCTCAGGGCACCCCCACTCTTTCGAATGCCGAACGGCTTAGCCCACGGACGCTCGTCCGTGGGCTTTCTCATTGAATAACCTCATGTCCCGCTGCGATCGCCTTCTTACAACTGCCGACGATGCCGTCGCGCTCATTGTCGATGGCGCCACGGTCGCGTCCGGCGGGTTCGTCGGCGCGGCGCATCCCGAAGCGCTCACGGCCGCGCTTGAACGTCGGTTCCTCGCGACGGGACGGCCGCGCGACCTCACGCTCGTCTACGCGGCCGGGCAGGGGGACGGAAAGAATCGCGGATTGAACCACCTCGGCCACGAAGGGCTGCTGAAGCGAGTCGTCGGCGGGCATTGGGGGCTGGTGCCGAAAATCGGCCGGCTCGCGGTCGCGGAGAAGATCGAAGCCTACAACTTCCCGCAGGGGGTCGTCTGCCAGCTCTTCCGCGACATCGCGGCAAAGCGCCCCGGCTGCGTCACGCACGTCGGTCTTGGCACCTTCATCGACCCCGCGCTCCGCGGCGGCCGGCTGAACCAGCGAGCCAAGGAACCACTCGTCGAACGCGTCGAACTCGCCGGCCAGCCGTGGCTCTTCTACAAGGCGTTCCCGATCCACGTCGCCCTCATCCGCGGCAGCGCCGCCGACCCGCACGGCAACATCGTCATGGACGAGGAAGCCATCCTCGGCGAGATGCTCCCGATCGCGCAGGCGGCGCGCAACTCCGGCGGCATCGTCCTCGCCCAGGTGAAGCGACTTCTGGACCGCCCCACGAACCCCCAATCGGTGCGCGTGCCGGGCATCCTCGTCGATCGCATCGTCGTCGCGGAAGAGAACGAACACGACCAGACCTTCGCGGAGCGGTTCAACCCGGCATACTGCGAAGCGGGCGCGCCCGGCTCCCTCGCGCCGATGCCGATGAGCGAGCGCCGGCGGATCGCCGAGCGCGCCTGCGACGAACTCCGCCCCGGCATGATTGCGAACCTCGGCATCGGCATGCCGGAGGGGATCGCCCGCGTCGCGGCCGAGCGCGGCCTGCTCGCCGACATCACGCTCACCGTCGAGAGCGGCCCCGTCGGCGGCGTGCCCGCCGGCGGACTGAGCTTCGGCGCGTCGGCCCACCCGGAGGCGATCCTCGACCAACCCGCGATGTTCGACTTCTACGACGGCGGCGGCCTCGACTTCGCCGCCCTCGGCGCCGCCCAGATCGACGCCTCCGGGAACGTGAACGTCTCGCGCTTCGGCGACCGCCTTGCCGGCGTTGGCGGATTCGTGAACATCAGCCAGACGGCGCGCACCGTCGTCTTCTGCGGCACCTTCACGTCGGACGGATTGGAGATCGCGGTTGAAGAGGGAAAGGTGCGCATCGTCCGCGAGGGCCGCGTGCGGAAGTTCGTGCGGGAAGTGGAGCAGGTGTCGTTCAGCGGCGCGAACGCCTTGCGAAAGGGCCAGCGCGTCCTCTACGTCACGGAGCGAGCCGTCTTCGAGTTGGTGGAGGGTGGATTGAAGCTGGTGGAAGTCGCGCCCGGCATCGACCGCGACCGCGACGTGTTGGGGCAAATGGCGTTCGCTCCGTTCGGTTAAGTCGCTTGGCTCACTTCTTCGGCGGGGCCGCGCTGAGGCTGCTGCCCATCAGGGCGTGCACTTCCGTCGAGGCCTTCACCACCACGCTCAGGCTGGCCATGTGGAACGTCACGCTGCACGCGCCGCCGTTGTCCTTCCAGGCACGCGGGTCGATCGAGTCCTTGATCGCCTTCACGATGTTCTCGGCGTTCTGCACCGCCTGCTGGTAGCTGGCGACGGGGCCGAACTGGATCGCGTTGCCGAACGGACCGGTGCCCATGACGAGGTCGCCGAGGTAGTACGAACGCGTGGACAGTTCGCGTTCGGCCCGTTCGAGCGTGACCACCTGAATCATCTCCCCCTTCACGAGGAAGGTGAGCTGGTTGCTCTGCAGGATGGCCCGCAGCGCCGTGCGGGCGCTCACGTTCCCCTTGAAGCTGATCGGCCGCGTGAGGTCGAGGCCGGCGTCCTTGAGCGATTGTTTGTCGATGAACAGTTCCTGGTTCATCTTGTTCGAGAGGTCCTGCAGCGCTTCCTCGAACGGGCGGTCTTGAAGGTTCAGACTGACGGCCGTCTCCAGCGACTTGAGGATCTGCTCCTCCTTCTCGGTCATCTGGATCTTGTCCTGCTTGCCGCGGAGTTCGGTCAGCTTTTTCCACTCCTCGCGGTTCATGAACTGGATGTCGCCGACGGCCGGCGTGGCACTCGCGATCACGTCGCGGTGGTTCTTGAGCATCGCGTCGGCGAAGCGCTTCTGGAAGTTCGCATCCGCCCGCACCTGCTCGGCGGTGTAGCTCTGCATGCCGGCGGCGTCTACGAACGGATTGCGCGGATACTTGGCCGCGAGGACGGCGAGGGTGCGGCGGGCTTCCTCCGGCCGGCCGGTGTCCTTCAGGTCCGCGTATTTCTTCAAACCGACCGCCACCTCCTGCGCCTCGGTCAGATCGTTCTCGTACTTCTGGCGGACGTTCAGCTTCACTTCCGCCATGCGGGGATCGGTATCGGATCGCGTACTCGCGGCTTTCGGCGAGATCGCGGCGATCTTCGCTTCCAGTTTCTTGTCCAGCTCCGTGCGTTTGGTCGAGCCGAGGTTCGCGGCGAGCGCGAGGTTCGTCTGCGCGGCCTTCAGCACGTCGACCGCCTTCGAGGTGGACACTTTCGCGTAGGTGTCGGCGCTGGCGAGGGCGGCGTCGACTTCCCCGGCGGCCTTCTGCTCGGCGAGCGCCTGCGCGAGCTTCGCCTGCTCCGACACCGGTGCCTGCGCCACCAGCGGAACCGGCAGGGTCGCGGCCAGAAGGGCGGAGACGGCGAGGGTGCGGACGGTCATGGTCGGACTCCGGCGCGGGGCTTCACGGCATTATCGGCGAACGGCGGCCGTAGTTCCAACGCGACCGGCGGGTCGGGCGTTGGTCGAATCGGGACCGCCGACCACAGGCCGGAGAATCGGAGCAACCGAAAAAACCGTTCGATTCGGGAAATTTGTCTTGTCAACGGAGAATGGCCACGCTATTGGCTGCCGAACTATCGCCCACGGTAGGCGGTTCGAGAGCGGGGGGGATTCCGATGGCGTCGGTCTTACGGCGATGGCTCGCCGCCACTGCGGTCGCGGGCTTGTGCACCCTATCGGCGAATGCCCAATCGACTCCCGGCGTCAGCCGCGTGTCGGGCGGCATGAATGCCGCACCGATCACTCCGCCGCCGCTCACGGGCGTGCTGCCGGCGGCGGCCGAGTCGCCGGTCAAGGACCTCACTCCGAACATCCTTCCGGGGCTGTTCGAATCGCCCGGCGCCGGCGGCGCCGGTCACGGGGACGCGCATGGCGCGGACGCCCACGGCGGCGCCGGCCACGGCGACATGCACGGCGGCGGCCACGGCGGCGGACACGACGACCACCACGCCGGCCCCGGCTTCTACGGCACCGCCGAGTACCTCCTGCTCCGCCCCCGACGCGGCGCCTTCGACTACGCCCTCGTCGACCCCACCAAGAACCTCGCGCCCAACGGCTCGCTCGAATCGCTCAACTACGAACTCCGCAGCGGCGTCCGCGCCGGCATCGGATACCGCTTCAAGGACACCGCCTGGTCCGCCGGATTCAACTACACCTACCTCCGCAGCAGCTCCGACAACGCGCTCACCGCGGACCCGAACGGCCTGATCTACCCCACGCTCTCGCGCCCCGGGCTCATCGACAACGTCGGCTTCGCCGAGGCCACCGCCAGCCTCGAATACAACGTCTTCGACGTCGAAATCAGCCGACAGGTCCACGTCGACGACCGCCTCAACATGCGGCTCTTCGGCGGCGTCCGCTTCGCCACCATCCGCCAGGACTTCGACGCGATGTACGACCTCCGCGACGCCAACCTGGCCCGCGTCGCCACGAAGTCCAACTTCGACGGCTTCGGCCCCCTGCTCGGTGCGGAGGCCAGCCTCAAGACCGTCGGCGGCTTCCACCTGTTCGGCAAGACCTCCGCCGCCCTGCTCACGGGCACCACGACCAACCCGTATCAGGAAACGAACAACGGCGGGTTGACCACCTTCGCCGACGTCAACTACCGCACGCGTCGCGTCCTGCCGGTCTTCGGCACGGGCCTCGGCCTCGGGTGGGAACGCCGCGGCGTCGCCATTCGCGTCGGTTACGAAATGACCAACTGGTTCAACCTCATCGACCAGATCCGCTTCACCAACGATCTGGCCGAAGGCAAGCTCACCACGCGGCAATCGGACCTGTCGATGGAAGGCCTCTTCGTCCAGTTCGCCGTGCAGTATTGATGTCGAATCGGACCCGCAAAGCCCCCGGACGAACGTCCGGGGGCTTTGTCGTTGCCCCGGCCCGCCTGCGCCTTAAAGTGAGGGACACGCCCACGTCGGCCACGTTCCGGGACGCCTTGCCATGTCCTCCGCCGATGACCCGATGAAAGGCCCGACCGGGACATTCCAGCAATTCGTGCCGCCGCAGCCGGGGCGCGACGCGACGCTCACATTCGCGCGGGTCGACTCCGGACCGCAGCCCGCGGTGCAGTCCCGCATGGAGCTGATCGCGCTCATCCATCGCTGCAAGGAAGGCCTCGAACCGCCGCTCGTCTCCGGGTACAAGCCGATCCGCGAACTCGGTTCCGGCGCGTACGGCACCGTCTGGGAGGCCGAGAACACCGAAACCGGCGAGCGCGTCGCCATCAAGTTCTTCCTCTTCTCCCGCCATTCCACCGGCGACGTCCTCGAAGAAGTGACGAACCTGCGCGACGCCGAAGGGTGCTACGGCATCATCACGGTCAAGCAGGTCAACCGCCACGGGATCGCACCGCATCATATCCCGAACTACGTGATGTCGCTGGAGGCGGGCGGCTCGCTGCACAAGAAGATCGAATCCGGCCAGCTCACGGCCGAGGACTCGGTGCGGATCTTCCGGCAACTGCTGCGCGCGATGTCGTTCGTGCATTCGCGCGGCCTCTTGCACTGCGACCTCAAGCCGGCGAACGTGCTGCTCAACCGCGCCGGCGAGCCGGTCGTCGCCGACTTCGGCCAGGCGCAGCGCGCCAGTTCCACCGTCGCGGCGCTCGGCACCTTCTTCTACATGGCCCCGGAGCAGGCCACGCGCCAGCCCCGCAACCCCTGCACCCAGTCGGACGTCTACGCCCTCGGCGCGATCCTCTACACGATGCTGACGGGCAAGCCGCCGCGGCACGACGAGGCGTTCCTCGCCAAGCTGCGCGAGCAAACCGACGTGGACGAAACGCTGGAGCAGTACCGGCAGGGCCTGAAGGATTTGCCGAAGCCGGAGTACCACAAGACGCTCGTCGATCCGATGCTGGCGCAACTGATCGACCGCGCGCTGGACCTCGACCCGGAGAAGCGCCCGGACGACGCCGGCGACCTGCTGCGGCTCTTGAACCGGCGGGACTGGTGGATTCGCACGAAGCCGGTGGTGACCGTCGGCACGGTGGCGACCGCGGTGGCGATCGCGCTGCTCATCGGGTTGAGCATCGCGGCCGGGAACTTCGTGCTCCGGCGATCGAAGGCGGACATTACGCGCGAGATTCAGGGGAGCCTGCTGCGGGACGCCTGGTTCGGCAAGCAGGCGGTGGATTCCAAATTCCGCGAGCGGATCGACTTCCTGGAGGACTCGGCGGCGGAGGAATGTCCGGCCGCGATCCGCCAGGCGCTCGCCGACGCGGCGAAGCGGGTCGGGGCCGGTGCCGATCCCGCCGCCGTCCTGCGAGACCTGGACCGTGTTCCGTTCGACCGCTGGATCAAGGAGCGGCACAACGAAATGCTGCTGCGCGAGGACGTTGGCGGCTGGAAGGCGCTCGGCCTGATCCTCGTGGCCAACCGGCGGGGCTATTACCTCAACCGCGTCAAGACCGACGGGTCGATCGACAACCGCGACGTGCCCGAAGTCCGCCACGTGTACAGCAAGGACTGGTCCTTCCGCGACTACTTCAACGGGGTCGCGAACGACTTCGCCGGCGAAAACCAGCCTCACGATCCGGTGCGCCACACGCACATCAGCCACGCCTACCGCTCGCGGGCCGACCACCGCCCGTGGCTGGTGGACATCTCCACGCCGATCTACGACCGGCCCGATGGCGAGGTGGTGGCGCTGCTCGTCTCCGGCTTCAACGTCAACGACGACCTCCGCCGCTGGATCGAAACACCGAAGCATGCGTTCCCTAAGGAAATGACGATCGCCAGCGAAGTGCGCTCGGTGATGGTGAACGACCGCGGCACCTGGGTATGGCACGAGGACGGCATGGACCGGCTGGGCCTGTCCGACACGCCTCGGGACCCCGAGCCGTACCTTGTGGACACGCCCGAGGGCTTGCGATTCCCCACGACGGACGGCCCCGGCGATCCGCTTGCCCGCGGCATCTCCGCGAATCACCGCGATTCCGCCGCCGCGCCGGAAAACCGGTCGCGCACCTATCTGGCGGCCTACGAGGAGCTAAAACCCTATTCCCAGAGCCGCTACGACCGGTTGCGCGAGCGCGACTGGCACTTGGTCGTGAAATTGGACGCCGAGACGGCGCTGAAACCGGTCGAAGACCTAAAACAGAAAATGCAGTGGGCCGGTTCGATCCTGTTCCTCGGCCTGCTCGGCCTGACCGTCACGCTCTGGGTCTGGCTGATTCGGCTGTTGCGCCGTCAGGAGTTCGCGAATCATGGCTGAACTGGAAGCCCTTCACGAGAACAAGGACCTCGGCATCCGCAACGGCTGGCGCAACGAGCTTCCCCTCAACCAGCCGATCAAGCTCGGCCGCGTCTTCGGACAATCCGACTGGTGGATGAACGACGGCCTGATCTCCTCCTTCCACGCGACCGTCGTTTGGGACGGCGAGCAACTCAACGTCGCCGAACGCACCGATCCGCCGCCCACCAACCGCATCTACTACCAGTCCCGGCCGCAGGCGTCCTTCAGCATCAAGCCGCCCGATTCCTTCGTCATCGGCAACACCGTCTTCATGCTGCACGGCGGCAATACCGGCGCGATGGCCAACGACCGCCCCGACATGACGCTCGCCGAGGCCAGCTTCACCCGCGCGCAGCTCCGGCAGGTCCCCTTCGACACCTCCGCCACCTTCCTCCGCGCGCTCGAGCAGATCCCGGAAGTGCTGCGGCTCGCCAGCGACGAGGACATGCTCTTCCGCAACATGGTGAAGGTCGGCCTGGACGCGCTCCCGCAGGCGGACGCCGTCGCCATCGTGCAGATCCCGCCCGAGGCCACCGATGCCGAGAAGCGCGTGCTCGTGCGCAACCACCTCCAGCGCATGGCCGGCAAGGCCGAAATCTTCATGCCCTCCCGCCGCCTTGCCTTCAAGGCGATCCGCACCGAGCGCAAGAGCGTGCTGTATGTCTGGATCGGCGAGAAGAACGAAAATGTGACGATGCGCCTGGATTCGCACATGCCGGGCGTGCCCTGGGCCATCTGCACGCCCTTCAAGGACGACTCCGGCTGGGGCCTCTACGCCGACGGCCGCATGCCCAAGGAACCGCAGATCGTCAACGGCGTGATCCGCGACAAGGAACTCCAGGACTATCAGAAGGTGATCGAACTGATCGCCGGGTTGATCGAATCGACCCGCAAGGCGCACCAGTTGGACCGCCAACTGACGATGTACCGCCGCTTCGTGCCGCGCCGGCTCTGGAACGATTCCTCCGCCGAGCAGCTCGACGAGATCCTCCACCCGCGCCTCACCACCGCGACCGTGATGTTCTGCGACATCCGCGGCTCCTGCCGCTTCGCCGAAGACGGCGAGGGCGACCTCGAAAGCGCCTGGTTCGACCTCTCCACCGCCATCGACGACATGACCAACGACATCTCCAGCGAGGACGGCGTCGTCGCCGGCTTCCAGGGCGATGCCGTCATGGCCTTCTGGGGCTGGCCCGACAGCCAGCCCGACCAGATCGAACGCGCCTGCCGCGCCGCCCTTCGCATCCGGCGCCGCTTCGACCGGGACGGACGCTGGAACTCCCTCTCCTGCGGCATCGGCATCGCCCACGGCAAGGTCATGGCCGGACGCATGGGCGCCTCCGACCTCGCCAAGATCGACGTCTTCGGGCCGACCGTCAACCTCGCCTCCCGGCTCGAGTCGATGACCAAGCAGTTCGGCGTCCGCATGCTCGTCGACGAAACCGTTGCCAAGCAGATCACCGACCGACGCTCCAATCAGATGCGCATCCGCCGCTTGGGGCGCTTCGTCCCGGCCGGCATGACCAAGGGCCTGTTCGTCAGCGAATTGCTGCCGAGCGAGATGGAGATCGTACAGGGGAATCTCAAGGAACCCCAGCGCCGCAGCTGGGAAGAAGCGATCGGCTGGTTCCTCGCCGGCGAGTGGAGCCAGGCGCGCAATCGCTTCGAACAGTTCTTCTCCGGCGACGCCACCGCCAAGATGCTGTTGGCCCACATGGCGAAATCGAACGACGTGCCGCCGAAAGGCTGGGCCGAGAACCCCGAAATCGCGCTGAATACGAAGTAGTTTCCTCTTCCCGGTGACGCCATGATTCCCCTGTCGCTATTCCTCTCCGTGGCCGTACTCGCCGCTGATCCCGAATCGTTCGAGCGCTGGGAGAAGGAGATCGCCGGCATCGAGAAGCGCCTCGCCGCCGCACCGCCCGCGAAGGGAGGCGTCGTCTTCGCCGGCAGTTCCAGCATCCGGCTCTGGAACCTCGAAAAGTCGTTTCCGGGCAAGGGCTACGTGAACGTCGGCTTCGGCGGCTCCGAGATCCGCGATACCACCCACTTCGCCGCACGCATCCTGCTGCCGCTCGAGCCGAAGGCGATCGTCTTCTACGCCGGCGACAACGACATCGCGAAGAAGCGGACGCCGGCGCAAGTGCGCGACGATTTCAACGCCTTCGCGAAGGCCGTGCACGCGAAGCTGCCGAAGGCGCGCATCCTCTACCTGCCGGTGAAGCCGAGCATTGCCCGGTGGAAGCTCTACGACACGCAGAAGGAAGCGAATGCACTCGTGAAATCGGCCTGTGAGGCCGACCCGCGATTGACGTACGTGGACCTCGTGCCGGCCACGCTCGGGGCGGACGGGAAGCCGAAGCCGGAGTTTTTCGTCAAGGACGGCCTGCACCTGAGCGAAGCCGGCTACAAGGCCTGGTCCGACATCGTCCGCAAGGCGCTGGAGTGAGCGGCATGCACCGGCATCGCGCCGCCGACCTGATCGCTTTCGCCGCCGAACTCTTCGCCGCCGCCGGCTGCGACGGCGATAAGCCGGCGACCATCGCCGCCGGCCTCGTCGAGGCCGACCTTCTCGGCCACACGACCCACGGCCTGCAGCTCGCGCCGGCGTACCTGAACGAACTCGCCGCCGGGACAATGGCCCCGACCGGCGAACCGGACGTGCTGCAGGATCGCGGCCCGACGATCGCATGGGACGGCCGCACGCTCCCCGGCGTCTGGCTCGCCGCCAAGGCCGTCGACCTCGCCGCCGAGCGCGCGTTGAAGTTCGGCCTCTGCGCCGTCGCCATCCGCCGCAGCCACCACATCGCCTGCCTCGCCGCCTTCCTCGAACGGGCGACGAGCCGCGGCCTGATGGTGACGGTCGCCAGCTCCGACCCCGCCGTCGCCAGCGTCGCCCCCTTCGGCGGAAGGAAAGCCGTCACCACGCCCGACCCGATCGCCATCGGCATCCCGACCGCCGGCGATCCGATCCTCATCGACATCAGCGCGTCCATCACCACGAACGGCATGGCCGCCCGGCTCCGCAAGGAAGGCAAGCGCTTCCCCGGCCCGTGGGCGCTCGACGCGGCCGGCACCGTCACCGACGACCCCGAAGCGCTCTTCACGAACCCGCCCGGCACGCTCCTGCCCACCGGCGGCGCCGACCACGGCCACAAGGGCTACGGCCTCGCGCTCCTCATCGAAGCGCTCACGCAGGGCCTCGGCGGCTTCGGCCGCGCCGACGCGCCCGGCGGCTGGGGCGCCTCCGTCTTCGTACAGTGCTTCGACCCCGCCGCCTTCGGCGGAACGGACGCCTTCCACCGCCAATCAACGTGGCTCGCCGACGCCTGCCGGGCCTGCCCGCCAGCGCCGGGCGTCGACGCCGTCCGCCTGCCCGGCCAACGCGGTCTCGAACGCAAACGGAAAGCCCTCGCCGACGGCGTCGAGCTTTACCCCGGCATCCTCGACGCGCTGAAACCGTTCGCCGATAAGTGGTCGATCCGTGTGCCGGAAGCGATGAACCGTTGAAGTTTATGAGTATCTCGTCGGCTCGATTGAATTGCCAATCTATCCCGCTAAACGGAGAGAAACACAACCGGGAGCCGACATATCCGTTTCACCAGACCGAGTACGCGTATTGAGTTGAGAAGTCTCCGGAGGGCTATCATGGTTCGAGCACTACTCAGCATCGCCACTTTGTCACTCTGCATCATGATCTGCGGCTGTGGCGAATCTCAAAGTCCGAAGCCGGACAGTCCGAAATCGGACAATCCGAAGCCGGATAGCCCGAAGCCGGATAGCCCGAAGCCGGATAGCCCGAAGCCGGATAGCCCGAAGCCGGATAGCCCGAAGCCGGATAGCCCGAAGCCGGATAGCCCGAAGCCGGTCATACCCAAACAAAAAAGCCCGATCCCGGACGACGCCGATCAGCTTGTACTCTTTTCGCTCGATGGAACTGTCGAAGTGGCCGACCGTTCGGAACTCGAAAAGCCTGCATCAAAAGACAAATACCTTTACGGGTTCCCCATCCTCGGGAAGGTCGAAGTGAAGGACGCGAATCAAAAACGCGAGATCCTCACGGCGATAGAAAAGGCGCTCCAGAAACCGCCGCCTCCGGCAAATTGCTTCTGGCCCCGACACGCCATCCGGACGGTCAAAGGGGGAAAAATCCAAGACTTCGTCGTGTGCTTCGAGTGCAACACCTATAGCGTTTTTCATGGCGTCGAGCCGACCGGAGGAATGCTGACACCTGCCATCTCGAATAATCCCGAGCCTTTGCTGGACAAGATTCTCTCCGACGCGGGCGTACCTCTCGCCAAGAAATCGCTCAAATAGCTCGACTCGTAGTCGAGTGGTGTTGTTTAGATGGAATACCGACTTTCATGGTGCCGCCATGTCCGTTCCTCTCCTCGTACTTGCAATGTCCCTTGCCGCGCCGCCCGCCGTCGAGATCGTCGGCCATCGCGGAGCATCCTGGGACGCGCCCGAGAACACCGTCGCCAGCGTCAAGCTCGCCTGGGAGCAGAAGGCCGACGCCGCCGAGTTCGACGTCTACCTCAGCAAGGACGGCAAGATCGTCGTCCTCCACGACAAGACGCTCAAGCGCACCGCCGGCATCGACAAGGCCGTGACGGAGCTGACCGCCGACGAGCTGACGAAGATGGAAGTCGGCCGCTGGAAGGGCGAGCGCTTCGCCGGCGAACGGCTGCCGATGCTCGAGGACGTGCTCGCCACCGTGCCGGCCGGGAAGCGCGTGTTCATCGAAGTGAAGTGCGGCCCGGAGATCGTGCCGGAACTGGACCGCGTGCTGAAGGCGGGCAAGCTGACGCCCGAACAGACGGCGATCATCGCGTTCTCTTCGGACGTGATCGCCGCGGCGAAGAAGGTCCGGCCGGACCTGAAAGCCTACTGGGTCGTCGGCATCGCGCCGAAGAAGGGCAAGAACGGACAGCCCGATACGCCCGCCCCGAAGGCGTCGGAACTGATCGCCACGGCGAAGCGGATCGCGGCCGACGGACTCGACCTCTCCGCGACGCCGGAGATCCTCACCGCCGAGTACGCGAAGGCGATCCACGACGCCGGGCTGCCGCTGCTCGTCTGGACCGTCAACGACGTTTCGCTCGCGCGGAAGATGCTCGAACGCGGCGCCGTCGCCATCACCACCGACCGCCCCGCGTGGCTCCGCGCCCGCCTCGCCGACGACCCGAACGATCTGCGCGTGATGAGCTACAACATCCGCTACTCCGCCGCGAAGGACGGCATCAACGCCTGGGACAACCGCAAGGAGTTCCTCTTCGAACGCATCGCCGACTTCGACCCCGACCTGCTCGGCACGCAGGAGACGCTCGCCAACCAGCGGGACTTCCTCGCGAAGAAGCTCACCGGCTACGCCGGCCTCTGGGCTGGCCGCGACGACGGCAAGGAGAAGGGCGAAATGATGGCGCTCTGGTGGCGCACGGAGCGCTTCGAGAAGCTCGCCGGAGGGCACTTCTGGCTGAGCGAAACGCCGGACAAACCGGGTTCGAAGAGCTGGGACAGCTCGCTGCCTCGGATGGCGACGTGGGTGAAGCTGAAGGATAAGAAAGCCCCCGACGCCGCGCCGGTCTTCTTCGTCAACACGCACTTCGACCACATGGGCAAGGTCGCCCGCGTCGAGTCGGCCAAGGTGATCCGCCGCAAGATCGCCGAGCTTGGTGCCGGCTGCCGCGTCGTCCTCACCGGCGACTTCAATTCCGGCGACGGAAGCGAACCGTACAAGATCGTGTTCGGCGAGTTCGACGGAAAGCCGACCCCGCTGACCGACACGTTCCGCATTGCTCATCCGACGCCGACGAAAGAAGAAGGCACATCGAACGGTTTCGACGCGACCCGCACGACCGGCGCGCGCATCGACTGGATCGGCTGCACGAAGGAGTGGGAGACGCGCAGCGCCGGCATCGACCGCGCCGCCCGCAACGGCCGCACGCCCTCGGACCACTACGCCATCTTCGCCGTGCTCAAACCGAAGAAATGACCGCTCAGTTTCCGCCGCCCATGCGGCCGCCGAACCCGCCCCCGCCGCCGCGCCCTTGGTCCTTCTGCTGCATATAGACGGCGAGGTCGCGGCGGAGCTGGCTGTTGTGCTCGTCCCGCATCTCGCGGTACAGCTTCAGCCAGTACCGGCGCGAGGCAAGCCCGTCGGCGATCGCCAGGCCGATGAGCACGAACGTGAGCGCCATGACGCCCATCCAGTACGCGCCCCAGCGCCAGACGAACTGCCGTTCCTCGTCGGTCATCTCCTTCTTCTCGCCGTTGGCGTCAGTCGGCTTCTTCTCGCCGAGTTCGTCGGCCCGCGCCTCCATGCCGGAGAGGAACGCCCCGGCGATGAGGCCGCCGATGACGGCGACGAGCAGGCCGACGACGAACCGCCGCCGGTGCCGCCCGCGCAGGTAGGCCGCTTCGTCGCTGGGCACGAGCTTGCGTGCCCGCAGGTCGCGCAGGCCTCGGAGTTGCTGCCAGGTGGAAAGGAGTCCGACGACGACGAGGGGGATCGCGAGCGCCAGGGCGGCGATCATTTTGGGGTTCACGTCGCGATCCTCGGGGGTGCTGTACAGGATGCCGAATCCGCGCTGGGCGTCAAGTTGCCGCGCGGCGAGCCGCGCGGTGCCGCGCGGGAAAAATGCACTGGAAAGCGCGGCGTGAATCGCTATTCTGACGTTTCGAGAAGTACGGGCTGTAGCTCAGCTTGGTAGAGCGCTTGGTTCGGGACCAAGAGGTCGCAGGTTCGAATCCTGTCAGCCCGACTCCTTTTCGTTGTGACTGGCCGGTTATCAAGTGCTTCCGAATCAGGGCCTTGCGACGAGTTCGCAAGGCCCTGACTCATTTCTGACCCCGGTTCGGGTGGGCACAGGGTGGGCAGCACTGGCCCTACGTGGGGCTTTCGTCGCTAGACCACCCCCACACAATTCACCGGGGTGTCCGATGGCCTGGCTCGAATCCAAAGGCGGCGTCTACCGCATCCGCTTCCGCTACGGTGGCAAGAAGCACCTACACGCGCTGCACACCACCTGCGAGCGGGAAGCCGACGAAACCCTCGCCCGGTTCGAGACCCATGCGCGGCTGATCGATCAGGGGATCATCGACCCGCCACCCGACGGGGCCGACCTCGGCACCTACCTCGTCTCCGGCGGGAGACTCACCACTCGCCCCGGTCAAGTGGTAGCCCCGAACCGGCCCACCTTGCGGACCCTGTTCGACAGCTACACCCGCGACTTCCCGCGGGACACCAAGGAGGCGAACACCTGGGTGACGGAGATGCTCCACCTCCGCAACCTGCGGAAGAAACTCGACCTCGCGCTCCCGCTCGCTCACGTCACCGCCCAGACGCTGCAAGGCTACATCGACGCCCGGAGCAAGGAAGCCGGCAAGGGGAAGAGAAAGCTCAGCCGGAAGACGATCCAGAAGGAGATCGGCACACTCGCTACCGTCTGGAACAAGTGGGCCATTCCGCAAGGGTTCGTCACGACCCGGCTGCCGACGGCCGGGTTGAACTACCCGAAGGGCATCGGCCGACCGCCGTTCCAGACGCGGGAGCAGATCGAGCGTAAACGTTCGGCGAATCGGCGTCTTGCGGCATCCCTTACTCTGGTGGCTTTCTCGCCCGAGGAGGCCGTGCCGTGTCCGATACCCCCTTCCCGACCGCTCCGCCGTCTCGCCCGCCGGACCGTGAACAATTCTGGCGCGACATGTTCGCCGCCTTCGCCGCGTCCGACCTTTCGGTCCGGGCGTTCTGCCGAGAGCGTGGCCTGCACGAGAAGCGGTTCTACACGTGGCGGAAGAACCTCGGCCTCAGCCCCGCCGACCGGTCCGGGCCGCCGGCCGAGACGCCCGCCCGCGGGTTCGTCCCCGTCCGCGTCGTGGCGGACGCGATGGCCGAAGTCGTCCTGCCCGGCGGCGTCAGCCTCCGCGTCCCGGTCGCGGCCGACCCGGTCCAGGTCGGCCGATTGATCGCGGCGGTGCG
>JAHBXO010000002.1 GCA_019636445.1 Gemmataceae bacterium
CACGAACGAGGGTTTGCTAGAAGAAGAACACGACCTTCTCGTAGAACCACTCCCACACGCCGTGGAAGAGCGAATAACCAAGCGGTCGCGGGCCGCAGAGGATGCGGAGGTGGACTTCCTGGCCGGAGGCGAAAAGCGTGCGCGGGATGCGCCGGCCCTCGGGCAGGTTCGAGAAGTCGATCTTCACGTAGGCTTGCGAGACCGGCTCCGATTCGTTGTGGTCGTCCCGGTTCGGCACCACTTCCCGCGCCAACTCGTCCTCGTAGAGCCGGCCGAAATACTTCGTGTCCGACTCGCTCGTCACGAGCATGTCAACGTCGAGGTACTTGCGGCCCTTCTCGTCGGTCTTATAGTTCGCCTTGTCGGTGAACGCCTTCAGGATGTGGCCGAGGTTTCGCTGCGGCACCTTGACGTGCAAGTGCCACTCGCCTTCGGAGTAGCCGAGCTTCTGGATCGGCTCGTTGGGCCGCAGGACGCGGTTCATCAATTCGTTCGTATTGTCGGCGTTCAGCACGGTGAGCTTGGCGTCGGCAGGCACCTTGCTGGCGTCCAGGCGCGGCGCCTTCACGTACATCACGCCCGGCCGCGACGGATCGAGGTTGTTCGCGCGGATCATCTGATCGCGGAGCAGTTCGTTATTCGCGATGTTCGCCTCGTCCTCGGCAAGCCGCGCGTTGTGGTTCGCCGTTTCGGACGGCGAGAACTTCGAAATATCCTGCGACTTCATCGTGTCGTAGCGGGCGCGGCGGACGTTGATCTCGTTCATCACCTGCCGAAGCTTTTGGCCGATCTCCTCGCTGTACATCTCCGCGACGATCGCGTCGGGGTTGATCTGGTCGCCGGGTTTATAGGCGAGGCGCTGGAGCTTGCCCGGCTCGCGGGAATAGACGAGGTGCAGCTCGCGCGGCTGGAGTTCCCCCTTCGCGTCCATCTTGAGCTGGTACGGCACGAAGACCATCGCGATCGACAGCGCGACGAGCGCCGCGATGACGAGGCCCGTGATCAACCGTGCTTTGCCGCCCAGGCCGTCCTGAACCTTCTTGATCGGCCACCAGATCGTCTTCAGCGGGATCGATTTCATCTCCGCCGCGTTGAAGAGCGCCGGCGCGGCGTGCTTGCCGACGATGTCGAGTTTCTGAAGGATCGGGTCGACGTTCTCGGGCGGGTTGAAGCTTTCGAGCAGCAGCACCGAACGGGCCGGCTTCTTGTCGTCCTTCTCGCGTTCATCGCGGATCGGTTGAACGATCAAGAGTTTCGGCTGGCTTTCGGCGAGGTAATCGTCGAGAGCGTGCAGCACCGCCGGCGGAAGCGATTCATCCTTCTCGCCTTTGAAGACGAGCTTGTCGCCCCAGGCGAGGACGGCATCGAAGAGCGCCCGCATGCGGCGGACGTGCGTGGCGGCCTTCTCGACGACGTCGGCGCCGGAGACGGCCTCGACCGTCGACTTCTTCCCGTGCCGGACGCCGACGCAGAGCCGGTCGCACTCGACCAGCCGGCGCCCTTCGTTGGCGATGTGGTACGCGCACTCGGTGGGGTTGAGCGTGCCGTGGATGAGGCGGGCAAACGACTCGACCTGCGAATAGACCTTGTCGAGGCCGGCGACCTGGCGCGAGTTCGTGAACGTGTGGTACTGGCTGGCGTATCCTGCCATCTGCACCGAGTAGTTCAGAAACGTCGGATACATCCGCGGGTCGTGGCTCGGCTCCTGGAAGATCTCCAGCAACCCCATCGCGGACTTGTCAGGCTGAACGATCGGCGCGAAGAGCGTGAAGAATTCCGTGAGGTTACGCGCGGGCACCTGGCCCGGCTCCGCAAGCCCGCTGACCTGCCCCTGCGGCTCGATCATCACCGGACGCGGGGGCTGAGCCTGGAAGACTTGCCTGAGGATTTCGTTGTGGCATTGCCGGCCGCCCCGCTTGGAGTCGAGGCCGACCTTATCCAAATTGAGCTGGCAGGCGACCTGAAGGAACCCCTGCGGCGTGCGCATCCAGACCGCGCCCGCGGGCGCCCCGATCGCCTGGATTGCGGTATTGAGAAATTTCTCGTAGAACTCGGTCGGCGCCAAGGTGGAGCCGGCAAGTTTCGACGCTTCAGTGAAGGCATCGTCGATGAGTTGGCTGAACCGGTTCTTGTCCGGTTGCGACCCACTCGGTGGGTTGGTGCTCACGGCTGCTCTCGGGTGAAGCGGTAAATCCGGAACTTACGTTAAATTCCGAGTTATCGTACCCTTACGACGACGCCAACACAAGCGGACTTGGCCCCGTCGCGGCTGGTCGTACGGCGCGGTTCCCTCCGGACTGAAGTCAAAAGTGACAAGTCGCGGCGGAACGGTCTCGGGCGCGCGCATTCCGCGCCAAAGATCTACTAGGTTATCGGTCACTGGCATGCAAAAATGAAACCGTTCATTTCCAAGACGAGAATCGAATCCTCGTGGATTTGTCCGGATGACGGAAAAACCGTCGATTCGCCGGAATAACCGATCCAATCGACGATTCTTCCCGCCGGATTTTTGAAAATCAGCTGGACGATCGAACTCCCACCCACCAGTGGCCACTGCCACTCCGGCAGTTCAGTCCGTCGGGTGCTGGTTTTCCCATGTCAGAATGTGCTGCATGAGATCCGGCGGCTCGACTTCCCCATCGGGCAACGGCCACGAGAAGCGCTCCGATGCGGCCAGTTGTGTGGCACCCCTGCGATCGGCCACCCCATCGTCGCACCACAGTTGCACAAAGCGACCGATGGCCCGACCGCGACGCCGCAGCCGACCCACCAGCATCCGCGCGTCGTCGTCCGAGCGCGACGCCTCCGCGAACAACTCCGTCCAGTCGACGACCCACTCGACGAGCATGCGGGCTTCTTCGTCCCCCAAGCCCCTCGTCAGCGATTCGTCCCGAACGACTTCGCGGACCAGCGAATCGCAATCGATCCCCATGAGCTTCCCCCGCCGCGAGCGGACTCGATCGGGGTGTCGAGCGGCCCGTCCCCCAACGGACCGCCCGACCAACCAATCCCCGTTCGTCGCTTCGCGTTGTCGTGGGGCGGATATAACGGCCGCCTCCTCGGTTCGCAAGCGTGAAATCCTCGCCGGCGAATTCCCCCGCGAACTCGCCGGGTGCGGCGGCTGCGCCTACGTTGAATGCCTACCATGCCCGATCTCTTCCATCCGGCGTTGCTCGCCCTTTACGCGGTCTTCGGACTCGCGGCGCTCATCATTATTTATCCGCCGGTCCTGCGCATCGTCTGGTGGCTCTTCCTTCGCGCCCTGTACCGGGTCCGCATTTACCACCGCGAGCGCATCCCGAGCAAAGGGCCGGCACTGATCGTCGCGAACCATGCCTGCCATCTCGATTGGATGCTCTTCTGGTCCGCCTGTCCGCGGCGCGTGCAAATGGTCATGTGGTCCGGCTATAACCGGAACCCGATCCTGCGGTTCCTGATCTCACGGATCAAGGACCGGATCGTCAGCATCGACAACCGTTCCGCACGGCCGCATGCCATGATCGACGCATTGGACGCCATCGCCGCCGCGCTGGATCGCGGCGAGGTCGTCGTGCTGTTCCCGGAGGGCCGGGTGAGCCGGAACGGCCAGATGATGCCGTTCCACCGCGGCATCGAGCGCATCCTGAAACAAGTGACGGTGGACGTCCCGATCATCCCGGCGGGTACGGATCACCTTTGGGGCACCTGGTTCACTCATAAACCGAACGTCGGCCTCCTCAGCCGCATCCGTTCGTGGCGTCGCACCGTCTCCATCTGGTTCGGCGAGCCGATCCGCGGCAAGCTCAAGGCCCCGGAGATCCGGGCGAAGGTGGTGGAAATGAAGGCGGACCTCGCCATCCGCGAGGCCGGCGATCTCCCCACGGCTCACTACGGTTTCGTCCGCACCGCCACGCGCTGGTCGAACGTCTTCCGCGTCGGCTTCGTGGATGTCGCCACGGGCACGGAACGCCGTCTGACCTTCGGCCAGGCGCTTGTCGCGTCGTGGTGCCTCGCCGGTTGGCTGCGCCGGAAACTCGGCCCCGGCCGCGAGCCGATTGGACTTTGGCTCCCCACCGGACTTGGCTCCACGCTCGCCAACCTCGCCCTCGGCTATCTCCACCGCCCGACCGCCAACCTGAACTACACCGCCGGCCGCGATTCCGTCGAATCCGCCGCGAGCCAGGCCGACCTCAAGTACGTCGTCACCTCCCGGAGGTTCCTCGAACGGATCCCGCTCGAACTCCCGCCGGACGTCGAACGCATTTACCTCGAAGACGCTCTCGGCGCGATTTCGAAGCCCGCGAAGCTTGTGCGCATGCTCGCCGTGCTCCTGCTGCCCGCGTGGCTCGTCGCCCGCCTCGTCGGCCTGCCCCGCGTCGCCACCGACGACATCCAAACCATCATCTTCAGCAGCGGCAGTACTGGCGAACCCAAGGGGATCATGCTCTCCTACAAGAACATCGTCGCCAACGTCGACGGGTTCTTCCGCGGCGTACCGATCGACCGCGACGACACCATGCTCGCGACGCTGCCGTTCTTCCACAGCTTCGGCTACACCGTCTGCCTCTGGGCCTGCATCTACATCGGCTGTCGCGCCATCTATTATCCCGATCCGCGCGCCGCCAAGGAAGTCGGCGAACTCTGCCGCAAGCACTCCTGCACCGTCATGATGGGCACCGCCACGTTCCTGCGCTTCTACATGCGGCGATGCGGTCCGGACGACTTCAAGAGTGTGACACTTCTCATCTGCGGGGCGGAGAAACTGCCCGTCAAACTCGCCCATGAGTTCCGCGACAAGTTCGGCGTCCTCCCCCTCGAAGGCTACGGCTGCACCGAGACCGCGCCCGTCGTCAGCGTCAACCTGCACGATGTGGAGGTCCGCGGCGTGAAGCAGATCGCGAATTCCCCCGGCACGGTCGGCCAGCCGATCCCGGGAGTCGTCGTGAAGACCTTTCATCCCGAAACTTTCGAACCGCTCCCCCACGGCGACGAAGGCATGCTCGGCGTGAAGGGGCCGAACGTCATGCTCGGCTACTGGCAGCAGCCCGAAAAAACCCGTCAGGTCGTCCGCGACGGCTGGTACATGACGGGCGACATCGGCCTGATCGAATCCGATGGTTTCATCCGCATCACGGGCCGCGTCAGCCGATTCGCCAAGATCGCCGGCGAAATGATCCCGCTCGAACGGGTCGAACACGAAATGCAGGAACTCTACGGTACGGGCGAACGGATTGTGACCGTCTGCGCCGTACCGGACGAGAAGCGCGGCGAGCGGCTCGTCGTGCTCTACCTGCCCGAAGCCGAACTGAAGTTGAACGACGTGCTCGATGGCCTGGCCAAAGCCGGCCTGCCCAACCTCTGGGTGCCCGATCGCCGGCATTGCATTCGCGTCGAATCGTTCCCGGCGCTCGGCAGCGGAAAACTCGACCTGAAAGCCGTCGGCGAATTGGCGAAGGCCCTTTCCGCCGCATAAATCATCGCTGAGCGAATTCACCCTTTCGGGAGTCGGCCATGGAACGACACAACATCAGCACCGGCGGCAAGTGGGAACCGATCATCGGCTATTCCCGCGCCGTGCGCGTCGGACCGTTCGTCTACGTTTCCGGCTGCACGTCGGCGACGCCCGACGGCCTCGTGGGCAAGGGCGACCCCTACGCGCAAGCCGTGCAGACCCTGAAAACGATCGTCCACGCGATCGAAAAGGCCGGCGCCAAGCCGGAACATGTCGTGCGCACACGCATCTACCTGACGCGCATGGCCGACTGGGAAGCGGTCGGCAAAGCCCACGGCGAACTCTTCGGAAGCATTCGTCCGGCCACGGCGATCGTGGAAGTGAGCAAGCTGATCGATCCGGAAATGCTCGTGGAGATCGAGGCCGACGCCGTCGTGCCGAACGGGTGAGAGCCCCAAAGCCCCGGCAGGACCGTGCCGGGGCGGTTGGTCATTTCGTCAACCTCAAGATCCGGTTGTTGTAACTGTCCGTGATGTACAGTTCCTTCGACTTTGGGTGAATCGTCACGCCGTGCGGCTGGCTCAGTTCCACTTTCTTCGGGTCCGCGTGCATCGCCGGACCTTTCTTTCCCGTCCCCGCAACCGGCTCCAACGACTTCTTCGCCGGGACATAGCGGACGATCCGATGATTCTCCGTGTCGGCGATGACCACGGTGTCGTCCTTGTCAACGCACAGGTGCTTCGGGCCATTCATCGCGGCAAGGAGAGCCGGGCCGCCAAGGCCGTCCGCCCCCGCCTTGCCGGTGCCGGCGACAGTGCGGATGGCGCCGCTCGGCTCCACGACGCGCAGGGCGTGGCCGCCGCGCTCCAGGATGTAGAGGTTCCCTTTCGAGTCGACGGCGGCCGCGCGCGGATCGACGAGCGGCTGATCGGTCGCGCGGGCGCCGTCGAGCGGCACACCCTTCTGGCCGTTCCCGGCCACGGTCGTCACGATCCGCTTCTTCATCTCGATCTTGCGAATGCGGCGGTTGTCGAGGTCGGTCACGTAAAGGTTCTCCTTCTTCACGTCGAAGCCCAGGCAGAAGACTCCGCCGAACTTCGCGTCGTCGGCCGGTCCGTCATCGCCGGCGAAGCCTTTCTCGCCGGTGCCGGCGAACTTGGCGACGACGCCGGTCTTTGGATCGAATGTTCGGATGCGATTGTTCCATGTGTCGGCGAGGTAGACGAGTCCATCGGCTCCGACGGCCAGGCTGTGCATGCCGTTGAAAGTCGCGTTGAGCCCCTTCTCGCCATCGCCGGAGTTGCCTTTCTCCTTCGTTCCGGCGAGCGTGACGATCTTGCCATCGGAGATCTTCCGCAGGCGCTCGCCCTTGGCCATCTCGACGACGTAGACCGTTCCGTCCGGTCCGAAGTCGACGCCGAAGGGAGTTACGAACTTCTCATTCGGAGCGTGGGCGAGGGCGACCGTCTGCGCCGCGGCGGGGAGCGCGAGCACGACCGGGAAGAGCAGGACCAGAACGAAGCGCATCATGACGGGACTCGCGAGGACCGTGGCGAGGATTCATGCAACGGTCAGTTAGTTGTATGGCTGGGGAAGCGGGCCGGGAAATCCCGTTCGGTTGGAGCTTCGCTCCATATCATCGACGGCAGACGTTGCCTTCCCCCGCGCGACACCGATCATGGATATTCCCGCCAAGAAACTCCTCCGTTTGCTCTCGGACGACGCGACGCCCGAGCAGAAGGCCGCCGCCGCCCTCGTGGTGGGCGAACTCGGTCTGAAGGATGCCGACCTCGCCACCGCCATCGGCAAGCTGGTGAGCGATCGCGATCCGGACGTGCGCGCCGCCGCCATCGTCGCCGCCGGCCGCGTGAAGATGGACAAGTCGCTGCCCGAATTGCTGGAGCGGATCGGCCACGGCGGACCGGAGGCGCCGCTCGCGGCCGAGGCCGCCGTCGCCATGGGAGCCAAGGGCGTTAAGGCGCTTCAGGACCTCATGCACAAGGTCGTGCCGGGCGTGCGCAAGTACATCGCGGCTGCCCTCACCTCCTCCGTCGGGCACGGGAGCGATGCGGCGGGACTGTCGGTTTTGCTCGATCGCGACCCACACGTCGCGGCCTCGGCGGCGCAATCGATCATCGGCAAAATCGCCGACTTCGAACCGGGCCGCAAGAAGGTGCTGGCCAAGGAACTCGTCGCGATCGCGAGGAACAAGAAGAAGCCATTGCCGACCACGTCGGAACTACCCGTGGTGCGCGTGCTGGTGGCGCTTGGCGATCCGATCGCCGCCGACGCCCTCTGGGACCGCGTGTTGCTGCCCCACACGCCGGACGTGCGCGCCGCGTCGCTCCAGGCCGTCGGCGGTTGGACGAAAAACCCGGACAAGACCCAACTGGCCAAGCTCTTCCACTGTGCCGGTGAGCCGGACTTCCGCGTCGCGGCCCCGGCGCTCGCGATCCTCGAGAAGCTGCCGGTCTCGGAGAAAACCGCGGACGAATGGATCGCTCTGCTACACGCGCCGGACATCGCCGCCCGCCGCCTCGCCATCGAAAAGGTCGGCGACCGCGACACGGTCGTCGTCGCGGAAGCCCTGATGCTGCAAATGCACCATTCCGACCCCGGCGTGCGCGATGCCGCCCGCGCCAAGCTCAAGCTGCTGAAGGCCGGCCGCAAGCTCCTCGTGCAGGCACTCCTCGAAACCGAAGGCCACGACGACGCCTGGCAACTCGCCCGCACCGTCGCCGGCTTCAAGACGGAACTCACCCCCGCGTCCCGCGAGTCGATCCTCGCCACCGCCTGCAAATATCTCGAAAAGGGCGATCACCGCACGGATCCGATCCTCTTCGTGCTCCGCGAGATCGACGCCGCCAAACTCCAGCAGAACCTGCTCGAACGCGCCGTCGAACTCCGCAAGAAGAAGAAATACGACGTGGCCATGACGTACCTCAAGGCCGTCGCCCGCGACCCGGCCATCGGGTTCGATGCCCGCCTGGAAATCGCCTTGAACGGATTGAAGGTCTCGTTGAAGGAAATGGACCCGCACGACCGCGACAACGACCCGTGCCTCCGCAGTTTCGACACGCTCTTCGCTCAGGACGCGGACCGGCTGGAGAAGGAGTTGGAAAAGGCGAAGTTCCTCGACGACGCGGACCTCTTCTATGTGGGCTTCCACTTCGCGGAGCAGATCGGCCGGCCGCGCCAGTTCGGGATCGACGTGCTGAAGATGGTCGCGAAGCGCTATCCGAAGACGGAAGCCGGCAAGTCGGCGAAGAACAAGCTCAAGAACGTGGGGGCGTGAGGATCAGACGCGAGACTTCCACACATCCGGATTTCGCGAGGTGTGGAAGACCGAGACGATAACGATCTCGGTCGGTTCAACCAGATAGAGCACGATGTACGGGAACCGTTTTACGACGGCCTTCCTCACATCTCCGTAGACTTTGGCATGCAGGAGTGGGTTGGCTGAGATACGGGCGATAACGGACTCAACTTCCGCCACGAAATCGTCGCCCAATCCAGTCCGCTGTTGCTCGTACCAGTCGGCCGCATCTTCGTATTCCGAGAGGGCTTCGACCCGAAATCGAACGGTTCGGCTCATCGTTTCTGCAACCGTTCGCGGACTCGACGTTGAACTTCTTCCCACGGGATCGCAGAATCCGGATTCGCCCGGTGCGCAGCAATCCTACGATCGAGTTCCTCGCACAACTCTGGCGGAAGAGGGGACGCTTCGACTTCCTCGGAGACGCTGTCCCAAATCTCGCCGATGAGCTGCATTCGCTCGGCGAAGGAAAACCGGGCAATTTGCAGTTGTTCGAATAGTGCCGGCATGGCCGCATCTCCTTCGTTTCGGTTCATTCTAACCGGTCCCGCGTCGGTTGTCACGCGGGTCCGTTCCCTACAATCTCCGAACCCGCGGGGGCGATTCGCCCTCCGTTCCACTACCCGCGCCGCCCCTGCCACGGGCGTCGCTTTCGGAGATCGAGATGCCGACGAAGATCGACATGGCCAAGTTCGCCAAGTTCTGCAAGGACACCGGTTTCATCTTCCAGTCCAGCGAAATCTACGGCGGCATCAACGGCTTCTGGGACTACGGCCCGCTCGGCGTCGAGTTGAAGAAGAACATCAAGGACGCCTGGTGGCAGGACATGGTGCGCAATCCGCCACCCGGCCCCGACGGCCAGGAGATCCGCATGGTCGGGCTGGACTGCTCGATCATCATGAACCCGCAAGTGTGGGTGGCGAGCGGGCACGCTGCAGGCTTCGCGGACCCGATGGTGGATTGTTTAAAGTGCAAAAAGCGGTTTCGCGGAGATAAGTTATACTTTATGCGTTGGCCTGCGGTGACAGGTCTAACACTCGGTGCTGTAGAGGCAGATAATAAGACTGATGCAACTCCATTACTCGAAAAGAAGCTGCGCAAGTTGCCTAAACAACAATCTGCTTCTCTTTTGGCTCAGTTCGAACGAGGCGAATACAACACATTATCAGCTCTAGAGATCTTCCAATCCGATCCAAATAATCCCAAACAGGAACTTGATGCACCTAGTTCGGGGATGTGCCCGATGGATGGCTGTGGGGGTGACTTGACGGCACCACGTTCCTTCAATTTGATGTTTCAGACATATGTAGGAGCATTACAAACAGAAGATAACACAGCTTTTCTCCGTCCCGAAACAGCCCAAGGCATCTTCGTCAACTATCGCAACGTCCTGAACAGTACGCGGCTGAAGTTGCCGTTCGGGATCGCGCAGGTCGGGAAGGCGTTCCGCAACGAGATTAACCCGCGGAACTTCATCTTCCGTTCGCGCGAATTCGAGCAGATGGAGATCGAGTTCTTCTGCCATCCAAACGAGAGCATGAAGTGGTACCAGTACTGGCGCGACTTGCGCAAGAACTGGTACAGCACGCTCGGCATCAAGAGCGACAACCTACGGCCGCGCGAGCAGGGCCAGGAGGAACTCGCCCACTACAGCATCGGCACGACGGACATCGAATACATGTTCCCGTTCAGCGACGAGCCGCAGGAATTGGAAGGCGTCGCGCACCGGGGGGACTATGACCTCACGCAGCACGCCAAGCACAGCGGCAAGGCGGACGACCTCGCGTATTTCGATGAGGAACTCTGGAACAACGACTCGCAGACGATGGCGACGCGATCCTTCAAGGAATGGCTGAAGACCAACCCGACGGCGGAGCAGATCGCGAAGTACCGCTTCGTTCCGCACGTCGTCGAACCGAGCGCCGGGGCGGACCGATTCACGCTCGCAGTGCTGACGGAAGCGTACACGGAAGAGGAACTGACCGACGCGAAGGGCCAGAAGGACACGCGCATCGTCATGCGGTTCCACCCCCGTCTTGCACCGATCAAGTGTGCCGTGTTCCCGCTCGTCAACAAGGACGGCATGCCGGAGAAGGCGATGAAGCTGTACCGTGAGTTGAAGGCTCACTTCAACGTGGCCTACGACGACAAGGGCGCCGTCGGCCGCCGCTACCGGCGGCAGGACGAGGTCGGCACGCCGTTTTGTGTGACGATTGATGGGGATACGATTAAAGATGATACCGTCACGATTCGGGATCGCGATTCGATGCAACAGCGGCGAATTCCGATGGCGGAAGTAAAAACGGAGATATTGAAGGTTTTGATGGGATGATGTTTGAGGCGGTTGGTACTGCCCACGGACGTTCGTCCGTGGGCTTCGCCCATTTTTCATGTCAATTTGCTGCATTTCGACCGCATGAGGTGATCCACCAACACCAGCGCCATCATCGCCTCGCCCATCGGCACGAATCGCGGCAACAAGCACGGATCGTGCCGGCCCTTCACCAGGATCTCCGTAGGCTCGCCGGATCGCGTCACCGTCTTCTGATTTCTCGGAATACTGCTCGTCGGCTTGATCGCCACACGGCAGACGATCGGCATGCCGGACGAAATACCGCCGAGCATGCCGCCGTGGCGGTTCGTATCGGTATGGATGGGATTCGGAGAAAAGAGGTCGTTGTTCTCGCTCCCTTTCATCCGGGCGACGGCGAACCCGGCGCCGTACTCGAAGCCCAACACGGCGGGCAACGATAACAGCGCCTTCCCCAGATCGGCCTTCAGCTTGTCGAAGATAGGCTCGCCCAGCCCCGGCGGTACGCCCGTCGCCACCAGTTCGCACGCCCCGCCGATGCTATCGCGATCTTTGCGCACCGAATCGATCAGTTCTTCCATCCTCAAGGCATCGGCGGGAACCGGACAGCGCGTCGGCGAGGCCTCCACTTGTTCCAGCGTCACGGCCGTCGGGTCGGGAACATCTGCGATCACGTCGCCTACTTGCTTCACGTAGCCCAACACGCGGATCCCGCTTCTCGCCAGCAACTTCTTGGCGATGGCTCCGGCGGCGACGCGGCAGACCGTCTCGCGGGCGCTGGTCCGCCCTCCTCCTCGGTAGTCGCGGAAGCCGTATTTGGCGTCGAACGTGAAGTCGGCGTGGCCGGGACGGTATTTGTCCTTGATGTCGCCGTAGTCGGCGCTGCGTTGGTCGCCATTGCGGAAGGAGATGCCGATCGGGGTGCCGTCGGTCTTACCCTCGAAGACGCCACTCCAGATTTCCGGGAGGTCGGCCTCGTCGCGTTGGGTCGTGAGTTTCGATTGGCCCGGTTTGCGGCGTGCCAGGTCGGGCAGCAGGTCCTCGACGGCGAGTTCCAGGCCGGCGGGGCAGCCGTCGACGATGCAGAGGTAGCCGGGGCCGTGGGAGACGCCGGCGGTGGTGACGCGGAAGAGTTTGCCGAAGGTGTTGCCTGCCATGCTTCGGATTATACCGGGCGACCGCGACGCACGACCGGGGCTGTCGAAAATCCGACCCGATCCGGCCGGAAAATCGTGCCAATCGTTCCGCGCGCGACGATGATGGTACTTGGACCAGTCCGACGACGACGGAGGCGGCCATGCGCGGCTTGTGGGCGATGACGATTCTCGCGGTTCTCCCGGGCATCGGGTTCGCGCAGAACCTCGAGTTGAAGGTGGAACCACGCTACGGCGTGATGATCAACACGCGGACCTTCACGCAGCGGACACCGCAGGATGCGCTCGCGTCCACGATCCGCGCGATCGAGGAAAACCGCTTCGACGTACTCGTCGCGCACATCATCTCCGAGAAGGTCACGGAAGCGATGGCGGACGAGAAGGCTCGCCTCCTTGAAAATGAGGCGGAGGACCATCTGCGCGGCGTGCGCGAGAAGCAGAAGGCGAACCCGCTCGGCGTCCTGCCGGAAGAAAAGTTGCCTTACGAACCGAAGGCGTTCGCGGAGTTCGTGAAAGTCGAGGCCAAGAATCGTGGTTTCAAGGCAACCATCGAGGATGTTCGCAAGAAGTTCGCCGCCGACCTGAACATCGTGAAGGTAATGAAGCGATACCTTCGCGACGGCGAATTCATCGAGACCGGCGATACCGCGAAGGTGGTTCTGAAGGACGCGAAGGGCAAGGGGATCTTCTTCGTGAAGGTCAAGGATCGCTGGTTCGTCGAAGACCGCCAGGAGGAGGCCACGAAGGGCGGCATGAACTGAGGCCGGTCGTATCATGACCCGATTCCAAAAGGGATACCCGTCATGATCGACTTGCGCAGCGACACGGTGACGACGCCGACGCCGGGGATGCTGGCCGCGATGCTGGCGGCCCGCGTCGGCGACGACGTTTACGGCGAAGATCCTTCGGCGAACGATTTGGAGGCGAAGGTCGCAGCCTACTTCGGCCATGAGGCGGCGGTCTACTTTCCGACCGGCACGATGGCGAACCAGGTGGCAATCCGGGCACATTGCGATCCGGGCGACGAAATCCTGGCCGAGGCGACCAGTCATATCGTCTTGTGGGAAGCCGGCGGCGCAGCGGTGCATTCCGGTGTGACGATTCGGCCGTTCGGCGGAGAATGGGGTCTGTTGAACGCGGAACAACTCGCCGGCGCGATCCGCCCGAGCGACATGCACTCCGTTCGCACCCGGCTGGTCGTATTGGAGAACACGCACAATCGCGGCGGCGGCATGGTCTACCCGATCGAATCCGTCGCCGCCATCTCACAATGGGCCCGCTCGCACGGCCTCGCGATGCACCTCGACGGCGCCCGGCTGTGGAACGCCATCGTCGCGTCCGGAATTTCTGGAAAGGAATGGGGCCGGCACTTCGACACGATCATGGTGGCCTTCAGCAAGGGTCTTGGCGCGCCGTCCGGTTCGGCGCTCGTCGGTTCGAAGCCGCTGATGGAGAAGGCTCGCCGCCTCCGCAAGCTCTTCGGTGGGGCGATGCGGCAGATCGGCTATTTCGCCGCCGCGTGCAGCTATGCGATGGACCATCACATCGAACGCCTGGTAGAGGACCACGCGAACGCCAAACTCCTCGCCGAAGCCGTCGCCTCCGTGCCGGGATTCACGCTGACTCCGCCGAAGGTCGAGACGAATCTCGTCTGGTTCGAGGTCGACGCCCGGCACGGTTCGGCTCAGTCCGTCGTCGCGAAGCTCCGGGATCAAGGCATCCGCGTTTCCGCGCTCGACGGGCAAACCGTGCGGATGTGCACGCACCTGAACGCGAGTCAGGCCGACTGCGCCCGCGCCGCCGACGCCCTCCGCCGATTTTCATAAAACGGATGGATTGCCGAACCTCGGAAGGATACCCATGATCCGGCTCGCGGCCCTTCTCTCGCTCGTTTCGCTCCCGCTATCCGCGTCGGCGCAGACCACCGACGCCCAACTGGTGTCGTCCGTCAAAACCCTCTTCAAGTCCATCCGCACCGAAACGCTGCCGAACGGCCTGCGCGTCTACCTGCTGCCTGTTCCGAGTTCCCCCGTCGTTACCACGATGGTCGCGTACAAGGTCGGTGCCTGCGACGAGGATAAGGATCAGACTGGACTTTCGCACTACCTCGAGCACCTGCTCTTCAAGGGTACCGACAAGCTCAAGCCCGGCGACGTCGACCGCGCCACGCAGCGGAACGGCGGATCGAACAACGCCTACACCAGCGAGGACATGACGGTCTATCACTTCGACTTCGCCGCCGATCGCTGGACGATCGCACTCGAGATCGAAGCGGACCGGATGCGCAACACGCGCGTCGACGCCAAACACGAATTCGAACAGGAGAAGGGCGCCGTCATCGCCGAACTCAAGGGCGGCGAGGATCGGCCGTGGGAATTGGAATCGAAGGCAATCCTGCCCCTGCTCTTCCCAAAGGAACACCCCTACGCCCACCCTGTCATCGGCGAAGAGGCCCACGTCCGCGGCGCGACCGCGGAGATCATCACGCGGTACTACGACAAGTGGTATCACCCGAACAACGCGGCGCTGGTCGTAGTCGGCGGCTTCAACCCCGAAGAAGCACTGGCCACGATCAAGAAACTCTTCGGCCCGATACCGAAGGCGGAACTGCCTCCGCGGAAGGACGCCAAGTTGCCGCCGCCGCGCACGGCGCAGGTCCGCAAGGAATTCGATTCCAAGTTCGACGTGCCCCGGATGATGATGGGGTTCAACACCGTCGCCGTTGGCCACGACGACGACTACGCGCTGGACGTGCTGAACCTGATCCTATCCTCGGGCAAGACGTCGCGGTTGTACAAGAAACTCGTCGAAGGTGAACGCGTCGCCACGGAGGTGGACACCAACAACAATGCGGGTCGGCTACCAGGCTGGTTCGGCGTGGATGTCGAGGCGCTCGACAACAAGCATCGCAAGGCGATCGAATCGCTGGTCTTCGCCGAGTTGAAAAAGCTGGCGACCGAACCGGTGACGGAGGCGGAACTGGCGCGGGCTCGCAAGGCGCTGTTGGCGGGGTTCATCTTCGGGAACGAATCGGTGCACGGCCTTGCGGACCAGATTTCGAGTTCCGTGACCCATGCGGATTTGAATTATCTGACGACGTATCTGGACCGTGTGCTGGCCGTGACACCCGCGGACTTGCAACGCGTGGCGGCGAAGTATTTCCGGGAAGATTCGGCCGTCGTCGTCTGGTCGGTGCCGAACGAGGAGAAGAAGTGCGCGAGCTGGCCAACGGCCCCCGTGCGCCTGCGAGCGTCGGCCCGCAAACTCCATCGAGCGGAACCCACGGGCGGCGCTGGCGGGTTCTCGCTGGCGAACGCGAAGCGCATCGAACTGGATAACGGCCTGAAACTCCTGATGCTCGAAAACCGCCGCCTGCCCATTGTCGTCGCGCGGGCGTTCGTGGCGGATATCCGACTCCTTGAACCGGCCGCGAACGCCGGCGTTGCCGCTCTGGTCGGCGACATGCTCGAGGAAGGCACCGACCGCCATACCGGCCCACAAATCGCCACGCTGATGGAAGATACCGGCGGTTCCCTGTCAATGAGTGCCACCGGCGGATCGCTCAAGGTCCTCACGCGGGACGCCGACCTCGGGCTGGGGTTGCTCGTCGAATGCCTGACGCGCCCGACGTTTCCCGAAGAGGAATTCGAGGCCAAGCGCGAGCAACTCGTTGCCGCCATAGCCGACGCCGAGACGCAACCGAACATGAAGGCGCGCCAGGCCTTCAATGCGATGGTCTACGGTGACCATCCGTACGGTCGGCCGTTCGCCGGTAAGAAAGAGATCGTCGCCAAGCTCACTCCGCAGGACGCGCGGGCGTTCCACTCGGCGGCGTTCGTGCCGAATCGCACGACGTTCGTCCTCGTCGGCGACTTCGATGCGAAGGAAATGGAAGCGAAGATTCGGACACTGACCGCGGGTTGGAAGCGCGGAAACGCGAGCAAGCCGGTGGTCCCCGCGCCGCCGGTCCGCAGCAAAACCGAGGTGAAGATCCTCAGCGATGCGACTGCGGCGCAGACGCATGTCTACATCGGCCATGCGGGCATCCTCCGCAGCGACCCGGATTACTACAAACTCCTCGTCATGGATAACGTCCTCGGAACCGGCCCCGGTTTCACCGACCGGCTCTCGGCCAACCTCCGCGACCGACAGGGCCTGGCCTATACCGTTCGGGCGACCATTTGCGACTCGGCCGGTGACCAACCGGGCGCGTTTTCCGGCTATATTGGAACATTCCCCGACAAGTTCACTTGGGTGAAAGACGGCTTCCTCAAGGAGTTCCAGCGGATCCGCGACGAAAAGGCGACCCTCGATGAAGTGGAGGACGCTAAGAAGTATCTGTTGGGGAGCCTCGCGTTCCGGCTGACGACGAACGCGCAGGTGGCGGAAGAACTGTTGACGGCCGAACGATACGGTTTGGGCTTCGACTCGCTGGAGAAGCACCGGGCGGCCGTGGCGGCGGTAACGGTGGATGACGTACAGGCGGCGGCGCGAAAACACCTGCGACCGGACGGCGTGGTCGTGGTGGCGTGCGGGCCGATCGACGGCGAAGGAAAGCCGTTGACCAAGCAGAAGGGCGGCGAACGATGAGGCAGGATATCGACGGGGCCATGAAGGGTTGGGAACACAAACCGAACGTGCTGCAGGCGCGGATCGTGACCGCCCGGGACGGACGGGACGTGCTGCAGATGCGGCTGGACCTTGGCATCCTGCAGATGGAACTGACGGACCGCCCGGACGGCGCGCGACCGCACGGATTCGCGACCTTTTATGAGTACCTGAAGTCGAAGGCGAAGGCCGCGTCGCTCGCGGGCAAATCGTTCACCTTGAACGATCATCAGGCTCAAGAGGCCGATCGGGAGTTCATGCAGTTCTACCAGCGCCGCATTTGCTGGCTCGCGCTTGGGGAATACGGCCGCGCCGTGACCGACGCCGATCACACGCTGGCGTTCATGGACTTCGTTCGCGACCACTCGCCCTCGGAGGCCTACACGCAGGCGCACGAGCAATACCGGGGGTTCGTCCTCTTTCACCGCGCGCAGGCCGAGGCCGCGGCCCTCGCGGCGGAAGAAGATCCCGAAGGAGCCGTCAATGCCCTGCGGCGCGGCGCCGAGACCATCCGCGAGTTCCTCCGGGGTCAGGACGACGAGGACGCGAGCGAAGACAATCCGATGCTCGCGCAGTTGGCCGTCCTCGAGAACGAGATCCGCGAACGGCACGGCGTGAAGGAAACTTTGGAGGAACAGTTGGCCCAGGCCGTCGCTCGCGAAGATTACGAGCGCGCGGCGGAACTGCGCGACTCGATCCGCCAGCAGACGGGTCGGCGAACCGAAGCCCCCGGCGGGGCGTAATACCTTGGGGACAATCGCCCGATTCCGGTGATCCAACATGAATTCCTCGATGAAGACCGCCCTGCCGATCGGACTGGTCGTCCTGATGGTGTTCGGCGTGACGTTCATGTCGCAGTTCACCGCGCCACCGGCCGCCCGCGTCGACGATACCGAACCCGAAACCGAACTTCCGCTCAAGGTCGTCACGGCCGAATACGCCTTCGACCCCGCGCCCCGGCCGGATCTCTGGTTTCAACGATTCTTCCCCGGTTTTCTGGAAGTCGGCACCGACGGTGCCACCAATCGTATCGGCTTCATCATCCGCAATGCCCGGCGGTCGAGCGTATTCCTGACCGCGCTGCGCCCCAGTTGTCCGGCCTGCACCACGGCCCGAGCCGCAGTGCTGCCACCCGCCGATCTGGCCAATTACTTCCAACACGTCGCCGCCGGAACGCTGGTTGGCCCCGCTCCCGCCGCCGACCTCCTGTCGGCTATCGCTTGGGCCAGTCTCCGACCTAAACTCGCATGGCATGAATTCGCGTTCAACGAACCCACGAACAAGTTCGAACTCCCCGGTGCTGCAGAACAGGGGGACACCTGGGGGTTGCTCGAACTGGGATTCGCCATGACGAGCTCCGGCGCCCCCACGCCCAAACAAGCCTACTTCGACCTCTACGACGCCGCCGGTTCGAAACTCACGTTCGAACCTCAAACCTTCACCGTCGTGCTCGGTGGTCGAGATGCCCAGGAACTGACCGCCGTCGATTTCCGCCTCCCGGAACTCTCCGATTCCAATCCCACACACACTTTCGACGTGTACGTGGTCTCGGCGACTCGGCAACAACTGCCGCCGCCGCCCATCACCACGAACAACGACTCGCACCTGCGAGTCGGACAGCCGGTTCCGATTGGCGTCGAAGACTTGCAGTCCATCTCCAAGGCCGCGTCGGCCCGCGCCCAGTCGAACGGCGTCGCCGCCGTGATCCCCTACAAATGCGGCTATCGCATACCGATCTCGCTCAGCCGAGATGCGAACGGCAAATCCCTTGATGTCGGCCCGTACGAACGAATCCTCGACGTCGGTACCGGCCCGGGGATCGTCGTCCAAAAACCCGCGCGAGTTCGCGTGCGCGGCGAAGTCGTCGGCGCGGTCCGGCTCGAAGGCGCGAGCAGCATCGATTTCGGCTCCTACAACGGCGATTTCGCCCAGAAAAAGGAGATCCGACTCTGGACCGAAAAAAAGGATGTCATGCTGGAGGTCGATCCCAAACTGTGCGAGCCGGGATTCCTCAAGCCGACGCTCGGCGCGCCGACGCCCATCGCCGATCGCCTCTACTGGACGCTCACGGTTCAAATCCCCGCGAAGGAGGGTAAGCGTCCACCGTGGGAAGGATCGATTTATCTGCGAGCGAAAGGCGAGAAGCCGTTCAATATGCGGATTCACACCTCGGGCCACGGGCGATGACCTTTACGCCGACGGTCGATTCCGAGTAGTCTGAACAGGACATTGCACGGAGAGACCCATGAACGGGACCGCGAACCGATCGCGCTGGCCGGCCCGCCGAATTGCCTTGATCCTGCTCGCACTCACGCTGCCCGCAGGATTCTGGGCCGCCCGATGCACAATGCCCGACACAACGCCCAAGCCCAAGCCGCCGGTCCCGGAACCAAGCGTGGGTGGAGTTCCCCTCTTCGCCACCTGGCCCAAAGACGTGAAGCCCGAAGTGGTTATCGTCGTCACGGGCCAAACCTACGGCTACCTGTCGCCGTGCGGTTGTAGCCGTCCGCAAAAAGGTGGACTCGAACGTCGGGCGAATTTCTTCAAGATCCTCCGCGACAAAGGCTGGCCCCTCGTCGCCGTCGACCTCGGCGACCTCGCCCCGCCCAAAAAAGTGCAGGATCAGGATCACCTCAAATACGAATACATGATGAAGGCGCTCGCCGGCATGGGCTACGCCGCCGTCGGACTCGGCATCCAGGACTTCGACCAGCAACTCTGGCACTTGCTGGCGCGGTACACCCTCCAGAAGAGCGACGAACCCCCGTTCGTGCTCGCGGCGAACCTGCTTTCCAAGGACGAAACCGGAGCCTTCACGCGCAAGGCGTTCGATGTGCCCGGCGGCCGTCCGATGGTGGGCGACCACGCGATCGTACGGGTCGACCGTCAGGCCCCCGGTAAACCGCTCCCGCACACCCCCGTCGGCATCGTCGGCCTTCTCGGCCCGACGCTCTCGGACCGCCTCGCCCAGATCGACAAGTCGTTTGCGATCGGGAAACCGGACGATGCCCTCGCGACCGCAAAAGCGGCGCTCAAGGCCGCGAATCCCGCAACCGCGATCAACGTGCTGCTATACTCCGGCAGCAAGGACGACGCCCTCAAGATCGCCGCGGCCAACAAGGAGTTCCACCTCGTCGCCTGCCAGAGCGAGGAATCGGAACCGCCGCAATTCCCGACGCTCGTCAACGACGACCGTACGTTTGTAATCCAGGTCGGCCACAAGGGCCAGAACCTCGGCGTCGTCGGCGTCTTCAAGACGGCGGCGGGCTACGAACTCAAATACCAACTGGTCCCGCTCGGCGAGGAATTCCTGACGCCGGAGGGCGATGCCGCCGCCAAGGCGAACGCCACGCTGCAATTGCTCGAGTCGTACACGGCCCAGGTGAAGAAGGACAACCTCTTGGCGAAGTTCACCGAAAAACCGTTGACCCACGAAGCGCAGATCGACCACCCCGATGCCAAGCTCGCCTTCGTCGGGTCCGACAAGTGCCAGGCTTGCCACCCGAACGAATTCAAGATTTGGAAGGAGAGCAAGCACGGCCACGCCATGGAGGCTCTCGAGAAATACGCTGTGCGCCCGAGTCTGCGACAGTTCGATGGCGACTGCGTGCAGTGCCACACCGTCGGTTTCCGCTATCAGACCGGCTACACGAACGAGAACGAGACTCCGCACCTCAAGCACGTCGGATGCGAAAGCTGCCACGGGCCGGGCAGTGGCCACGTCGGAAACCCCTTCAAGAAGGAGTTTCTCGCCAACCTGAGCAAGTGGAAGACGAAGCCGGAGGATCGGCTACCGTCAAAAGAGACGCTCGAAAAACTCGCGACCGCAAAATCGGGCGAAGGGCCGGAACTGGCGCCGGCCACGCAACGGGTACTATCCGCCGTGCAGACCCGCTGCATGGGGTGCCACGATCATGAAAACGACCCGAAATTCGATCTCAACAAATACATGCCGAAGATCTGGCACTCCGGTTTCAAAGCGCCGGCGGGCGGTGGATTGCTCCCCAACGCCAAGTGAACGGCCACCCCGTCAATCGTCGCTGAATGGCCCGCGGAAGAAGTGAGTTTCCTTCGCGGGCTGATACGCGATCCTCATCGCATCGTGCGCGATCGCCTTGCCCCCTTCCGCCATCGAGCGATGCAGGAAATCCAACAGCGTGCTCGTCAGCAGCGTCCGCTCCACCGGATACGGCGATTTCCCCGTCTCCAGAAAACTCTCGATGTGGAATGTCAGCGGGTCGAAAAACCGCGCGCCGGGCGGCAGCGGCAGCACAAACCAGGTCGCGTGGGGTTTCGGATCGCCCGCCACCTTCACCGCGGCGGTGATGTCGGCCACGTAGCCCGGCAAATTCAAGAGTGTGGCCCTCGTGCCATCAAGATACTCCACGAGGAATGCCGTCGGTTTCTCGACGTGATCCCGCGGCGTGCCGTAGTCTCGGCTCCCGCTGCGGCGCAGGGCTGCCTCGGCCAGGCCCTTGTCCCACTCGCCGCGGTCCCAGGCGTTCCAAACGTCGTTGCCTTGCAGGGTGCGAACCGACTTCACTCCGGTCTCGCCGCCGGCACGGCGTTCAAGCAGGCATTGCAGCACCTCGAGGGCGTGGAATCCGTAGATCTCCAGGTCTGAATACCAGCAAACCACGGCTTCGCGGATCTTCGCGCCGAGGTCGGGTTCCCATTCCGGGCGCCGCCAGGTCACGGGTAGCGACGAACCGGCCATGAGGCCGAAGCCCATCGTCTTCGCGGTATCGTACATTTTGCGAGCTTTGGCGAAGTCGTAGGACAGGTGTTTGTCAACGAAGACGGGTACGGTTTTCCTGCTGGTTTTGAAGACCTCCACGATCTGCTCGAACATTTCGAATCGCGGGTACAGGATCTGGCCGAGTTTGTTCCGCGGATAATCGCCGTGCTCGCAGATGAGCAATACGCCATCGACGTCGAGATTGCCTTTCCCGCCGAGCGCGGCGGCGATGGTGTCGGCGATTTCGAAGTTCTTGATTTTCGCGAGGCCGCGGGACAAGTCCTGCATCTTGCCGTCGGCGTGGTACTGGTCGTTGAACATGCGCGCGACGCGGACGTTCGGCTTGTGGGGTTTGCCGTTGACCGTGTAACCGAACATGAGTCGGCCGGCGATATGGTAGGAGTGCGAGAGCTTGTAGTAGACGCTGTTGATGGACGCGACGCGTTTGGGTCCCGGAGCGGCAGCGGAGGCGTCGCGGGGGATTCCAGCGAGGCCGGTAAGGGCGGCTCCGGCGAGGCGGAGGGATTCGCGGCGGTTCATAGCGGCCTCGGGGAATGGAAACGGCCGACCCGACAGGGCCGGCCGTCCGTGGATCGAATCCGAACTTACTTGTGGGCCTTGTGGCAGTCGGCGCACATGCCGCCGAACTTCTTGGCACCGGCGGCCACGCCTTCCTTGTCCTTCTTGTCGGCTGCGTCGGCGATTTCGGTCATGACTTCCGAGAAGCCCTTGGCGTGCTTCTCCCACGATTCCTTGTCGCCCTTCTTCGGCGTGTTCTTGCCGAGGGCTTCGCCGTAGGCCTTCAGTTCCGCGCCGATCTTCTTGGCGTCTTCCCACTTTTCGCCCTTGGCCGCCGCGTTGCACTTGGCGCAGAGGCCTTCCTTGCCGGGCACCTTCTTCATGATTTCCTTCGTCGTCGGCGTCTTCTTCGTGTCCTTCTTGTCCTTCTTCTCCTGGGCCACCACGCCGAGGGAGAGCGCGAATGCCGCGATCGCGAAACAGGCCACCAACCGTCGAGCCGTCGTCATCGGAAAAACCCCGTTGTTGAAAGAATCCACGTCGGAATCGGGCGACCTCCGCCGTCTCCAACGATGCAATCCTATCCCATTCAAATCGGCGAGTGAATCGAAATCCCCGCGGTTTTTTGGGCTTCGCCAAACCCCGGCACGTCTCCTATCCTCAACCACACGCCCCGCGAATTCCCGCCCCGGAACTTTCCCGTACCATGCCCCCGATTCTCCGCGAATATCTCCTCAAGGGTGTCTTCCTCGGGATGTGGTCGTATCTCGCGCTGGTCCTCCCGCCGCCGACGCCCGACTGGTCCCGATTTACCATCATCCTCGGGTTCGCCCTCGGCGGGTTGATGCTCGGTTTGGCACTGGGTGCCGTTTGGCAGATCCGGCGCGGGTTCAAACCCTCCACAAATCCCAAGGCGTTCCCGCTCGTCGTCCTGCTCGAAAGCCCGTACTGGATCTACAGCGGCCTTATTGGCGGCCTCGCGATCGGCCTCGTGTCCCAGATCGAAGTCCGCTCCGAAGAACCCGTGACCGGTTGGCTCGCCTACTTTGTCGCCGGCGGAGCCGTCCTGGGCTATGGGTTCCATGAACTCACCCAGATCCGCGAGTGGCTCTGGCGATTCCTGTTCGGGGCCATCGTCGGTGCCGCTCTCGTCTATCTCGCCATCGACTACCTCGACCTGCTCGACGGCTTGAAAGCCCCTGCCGCCAAGCGGAATTTCTCCATCGTCCTCCTCGCCGGGTTGCCCTTCTTCTACCTGCTCACGTTCTGCGGCGAGGCGGAGGAATCGGAAGTCGAGATCGCCGCCATCTGCGCCGCGCTCGGCGTCGGCCTGTACCTCTTTGGCATGGAATCCGGCGTCGAACTGCTCGCCGGTAAAGCCATCCTCCTCGCACCGCTGATTGTCTACTTCGTCTACGCCACTCGAGTGCTCCCAGGACTCCGCGTCTTCAAGCACACCCTCCGCGGCTACACCGCCTTGCAGACCGACGACTACCTGCGCTCCGTGCAATCGTTCCGACGGGCATTGCGACTGAATGCCCGCAACGAACTCGCCGGCCAGGGCATGATCGCCCTGCACCACAAGGTCGACGTATCCAAGCTCCCGGCTGACGCGGAACTGCTTCGGCACCTCGACTACGGTTTCTGTCTCGATCAAGCCTCCGGCTACCTGATCGGTGCACGCGTCCCAACAGTGGCGGAACGCGAACGCGCCGAACGGCTGCTCGCGTTGGTCGAACGGCAGGCCCCCAAACTCGCGGCTCGCGTCGACTACCTTCGTACCGTCAGCCTGACGCACGCCAAGCGTTTCGACGACGCGGCCAGTTTGCTGGCAAGGCTGATCGATCCCGCCTGCCCCGCTGATCCAGCCGCCCGCGACGGCGTGCTCTTCGAGGCCTATGATCTTGCGCTCAGGCTCCACCCGGAACTGGTCAAGCGATTGGGTGAGAACGAATTGGCCAAGCCCGGTCGACGCATGCAGGCGATCGCGGCCATCGAACGCAAACTCAAAGCGACACCGAACGACCCAGCCGCGATGGAACTGAAGACCATTCTTTACGCTGGACTGACGGAGGCCGAGTTCTCTAGTGACGCCGCTTCCGGCGCTCCCGACGCGTTCAACTATGACTACGTCGAGCAACTGGGCCTCGCACTCGTCGATTCGCCGGAACCCGACCGCAAGGCTCGCGGCATGGCATTCCTGCGGATCGCCGGCCGCGGACTGCCCCACCGCGGACCGGCCATTTTCCGCAAACTCGCCGACGCCGCCGACAGCCCCGAAGAGGCGCGCGGGTATCTGGAACAAGTGAAACGCGCCGGCGTGCTGGTCGGGCCGAAGAATCTGCCCGCCGATCAGCGGTCGATCTACTTCGACGCCGTGCGAACGCTGGCAAAACAAGCCGAGGAACGCGGCGACTACGACGCCGCCATTGGCGACTTCCGCCTTGCGATGGAAGGGACGAAAGGTGAACTCGAAGCCCACCGCAAGCTCGCCGACCTCTACGAAAAGAACAAGGACCCGCTCAACGCCCTGCTCATGACCGAAACGGGACTGATCTATAACGCCAAGGACAAGGACTTCCTCGCCCGCAAGGACAAATACTACTACTCGGTGGACGTCGAGCGATTGAAGCAGGTGAAGGAGAAGGTCGAGCGGTTCTTCGACGTGGACTATTGCGCGCGCAAGGCCAAAGCGATCCTCGACCAGCGCGAGGTGGAAGCCGATTCGCTCGAATGGGCACTGCATCTGGTGCGGCTGGCGAAGGTGATGAAGCCGAAGGGCACGGGCGTCCGCCACGCCGAGGCGCGGTGCCTGCTCCGGCAGGGGGACCGCGACGCGGCGCTCGCCGTGCTGGAGGATCTCCGGGAGGACAAACCTTCCGGCGAGGACGACGCCTGGTACGAAGCCACGCGGATGCTGGGCAACATCTACCTGAACGAACTGAACCGGCCGGACCTCGCGGTCCATTGTTTCCTGGATTACCGGAACTACTCGAAGAGCGGGGCGGATACGCTCTTCAATATCGCGAAGAGCTACGAGGGGACCGGACAGGTCGGGAACGCCCGCAGGTTCTACGAGGCGGTGACGGCGTACGAGCAGCACCCGAAATACTGGGACGCGAAAGAGGCGTTGGAGCGATTGAAGGGTTGAGCGGTCTCACCAGGGCCATTCGAAGACGAAGGTGAACAGCGCGGCCAAGGTCGTTACTTTCACGGCGAACATGCAGAGGGCGATGATGCCGAGGAGGCGGCCGGCTCGGGCGAGCGATTCGCCGGCGGGGTCCATCTTGCCATCGCGAATCGCCTTGAGGCAATCGGTACCCACCATCCACGCGCAGATGCCGAGCGGACCAAAGAGCAGCGAAACGATCCCAAGGACGAGAGCGACGCGGGTGCGGTCGGCGCGGTCGTAGTCGTTGCCGTCGAATTCGGCCGGGCGCGGCGTGCCGTGGAAGCGCCGGACATTGGGCCAGTCGTCGTACGGAGATCGTCGCATGGGGCCTCCGTGCTAATTTGCGCCGGTCGGGGTCTTTGCGTCGGCCGGGGTATCCAAGACTATCGTCGCATCGAGGTCGACGACTTTCAAGGGGATCGGCTCGGGTTCGGGACCGGAAGCCGGAGAATCGGCTTTCGGACTGCTCTCCGAACTGAGGAGATCGCCGTACGCCCCCCACCCGTCCACGTGGAGGAGCACTTCCTTGAGAAACGCCATGAGCGGCATGGCGAGAAACAGCCCGGCGATCCCCCAGACGAGGTGCCAGTAGAGGCAAGCGACCATGACCGTGGTCGCGTTCAAGTCCATGCTCCGCCCCATGACGAGCGGAATGATGATGTAGCCTTCGAAGGTGACGATGCCGGCGTAGAAGATGGCGATGAACAGCCCGATCATCGGCTGGCCGAGCATCATGGCCTCGAGGATGGGCAGGAATCCGGCGGCGACCGTTCCGATGTAGGGCACGTAGGTGAAGACGAAAGTGATGACGCCCCAGAGCGCGTACTGTTCGAGGCCGAGGGCGCGATAGACGACCGCGAGGAAGACCGAGAGGCCAAAGTTCACGAGCGTGCGCCAGTAGAGATAGATGCGGATCGACTCGGCGATGGCGGCGAGCGCCTTGGTGACACGGTGTTGCGTGTCGCCGGCGGTGCCGAAGATGGCGCGCACCTTCTTCGCCAGAATCTCGGCTTCCATGAGCAGAAAGAGCACGATGAATAGAATCAGCAGGACTTCGGCCATCTGCCGCAGGCCGACGGCGACGATCTCCTTGATGGAATCGGCGACGTTCTTCGGGGTGAACAATTCCTTGATGCTCTTGTAGATGTTCGATTCGCTCGCCTTCAGCGGCATCACGTTCGCAAAGCTCCGCGGCATGATCGCGCTGAAGCTCTCAGCCATGTCCTCGTACTTTTTCTCCCAACCGTTCGGGCCATACTCGGAGGTCGGCAACTGGTTCACGAACTTGGGAATGGACACGGCGGCGATGGCGAAGACCGTGCCGGCCATCAGCACCAGGATCATGATCGAACTGAAGCAGGCGAAGAACCAGGGAAGGCGGACTTTTTCGTTGAGCCAGCAGGCGACGGGATAGAGGAGCGCCGCGAGCAGCGCGGACATCGTGAGCGGGATGAAGATCGACGAACCGAAATAGAGTGCGACGGAGACGCCGAGCACGCCGAGGGCGTTCAAGCCATAGCGTGTGAAGGTGGTCAGATTCAGGTTCATGGGTGCGTCCCGATTACCCGTCGATCCGTTCGGCCGCCCGGAGCGTGTTGTAGAGTAGCATCGTGATGGTCATGGGTCCAACCCCACCGGGCACGGGAGAGAGCCAGCCCGCGACTTCCCCGACGGCGGGGTCCACATCGCCCCGAAGTTTCCCGTCCACGACGGTCGTGCCGACGTCGATCACGACGGTTCCCGGAGTCACCATATCGGTCGTCACGCAACCCGGTTGGCCAGCGGCGGCCACGAGGACATCCGCCCGACGACAGATCTCCCGCAGGTTGACAGTCTTCGTGTGGGCGACGGTCACGGTCGCGTCGCCGCCGGCCGGGTTCGCTTGCGTCGGCTTCTGCATCAGCATGAGCGCCAGCGGCTTGCCCACGATATTGCTCCGGCCGAGCACGACGACGTTCTTCCCCGCCCACACGATTCCGTTCCGCGCCGCCAGTTGCACGACGCCGTGCGGGGTGCATGGATAATATCGCGGATGGCCGGTCGTCAGCCGTCCGACGTTGTCCGGGTGGAAACAGTCGACATCCTTCAACGGCGTGACGGCGGCGATCACGGCTTCCTCGCGGATCTGCTTCGGAAGGGGAAGCTGCACGAGAATGCCATGAACGGCCGGGTCGGCGTTCAAGGACTCGACGAGAGAGAGGAGTTGTTGTTCTGTCGTATCGGCCGGCAGGTGGTGCAGCCAGTTCGCCATGCCGATTTCGTCACAGGATTTCCGCTTGTTGCGGACATAGGTCTGACTGGCGGGGTCGTCGCCGACGAGAACCGCGGCAAGACCGGGAGGCCGTTGCCCGCGCCCGACGCGCGCCGCCACCTCCGCCGCCATTTCGCGCCGCATCGTGGCCGCGAGCGCCTTCCCGTCCAGTCGTTGCGCGGTCATGGAACCTCGATTCCCAATCGTTGACAGAGAGTCGGCAGGGTGATGCCCGACGGGCCATACAACCCAATGTCCACCATCTGGCTGGCTTCGGTACGGGCCAGGTTGCACTCGATCACAGTCGCACCGGGATCGCGTGACTGCTGGGCGATCGGGATCAGACTGGCCGCAGGATACACAACCGCGGAGGTACCCACCACCAGTAGCACATCACACGACGCGGCCGATTGCTGGGCATTCCACCAAACATCGTCGGGCAGCGATTCATGAAACCAGACGATGTCGGGTCGGAGCATCGCTCCGCAGCCTTCGCATTGCGGCAGGTCCGGCAGCGGGTCGAGACCCCGGTCGCGGATCTCGCCGCACCCGGTGCACCGCGTCCGCCGCAGACAGCCGTGGACTTCGTAGACCGTTCGGCTCCCGGCCGCCTGATGCAGCCCATCGACGTTTTGCGTCGCGATGGCGAAGCGGCCCACCCAGTGCCGCTCCATCGCGGCGAGAGCGAGATGCCCCGGATTCGGCTTCACCGACCGGGCATTCGCGCGACGGGCGTTGTAGAATTTCCAGACCAGCCGGGGGTCTCTTTGAAAACCCGACGGAGTCGCAACGTCTTCAATCCGGTGGCCTTCCCAAAGCCCGTCCGCGGCGCGAAACGTGGGAATCCCGCTCTCGGCAGAAACGCCGGCGCCCGAAAGCACCGCGACACTCCGTGCGCGATTCAACGCCTCCACCGCGGCCGACAGCGATTGTTCCACACCGTCCGTCATGGCATCCCCGCACCGATCAGTACGAAGATAGCGGAACTCCGTGATCGAAACAAGAAACGGCTCCGGGGGATCCTACGGCCGCGGAAGTTTCGCGGGACGCCGCGCGGGAGTTGTGGCGCGGTCGATTTTCTTGTAACGTGATTGCGGGGCAGTGACAAACGCTTGAGTTTCGATCATGAACGACGACGTCAACAGCTCGCTCCGCGAAGTCAACGAGCGGGAAATCCTCGTCTTCCTCCTCTACCGCGAGGCACTCTCGCCGACCATGCGCAGCCGGGACCGGCTGCCCTATTCGCCGGAATTCGACAACATGGTGGCCGAGTTCAACCGACGCACCGGGGAAAACCTGACCCACCGGGAATTGTGGGATCTGGCGCTGAATGTTCTGAAAACGACGAGCGAGCCGAAGTTCGAAGAGTACCTGCGCTCCCGGAATATACCGTTCAAGGAGAAGCCGAAGGGCGGCCACAAGCCGAATTAATCAAACCCGGTCCTTCGGGCATTTCGGATCGAACCTGAACCCGTGCGGTTCGGGTTCACGTCGTGCAGGACATGTCAGGGTATTCCGGGCTACCGCGTTGCCGTTATCGTCTCGTATCTCCACAGGATATATCCGGCGACCAGCGTTCCGCGCACGTGCAACGGATACACCTTCACGATCGTCGGTTCCGCGATGCGGTCCATGGGCAGACGCTTGCGATCGGGATTCTCGGGAAGCAGATGCCACGGGTCTCCGTCCCAAAGCAGGTAGCCACGAGGGGCATCGGTGTAATGTTCGCGCCGCTGTGTGAAGTGGCTGGGCCGCGTCAGGCCGTCGATCTGCCTCGCGTCCACGCCGCAGAATCGCAAGAGCGCCACCCACTGATAGGTGTCGGTGTACACCGGTAATTTTTCGGGCAGCGCGTCCCAGTCGGCCTTGATGCGCTTGGCGAGTTCGTACTTTTCGGCCTGCCGAAGGATGCGGTCCTGGATCGGCGGCGGGTATGGTAGCGGCCGCACGAGATGAATGACTCCATAGGTCATGGCGAGCGCCGGCACCAGGAAGGACGCGGGCATGGCCCATCGCCAAAACGGACGATGCCGGGCACCCTCGTACCAGTCCGCTGCCAGCGGCCAGAATGCGATATAGCTGGCGAGCGCCCAGTTCCCCTCCAACGGCCCGCGCGTCGCCTTGTAAAGGAAGAACAGGATCGGGAAACCGTAGAGACACAGGCAGACTCGCAGGCGCGGCTCGGCCGCCAACCGCCGCCAGTTCGTCAATACCCACGGCAGCAACACGAACGGCATCGTACCTGCCAGCACCACTTGCACGCCGATAAACTCGCCAAAGCGCTTCACGCTGGGATCGATCGTCCCCATCGAGTGCTTCCACTGATAGAGGATCGGCACAAAATCGTGGCGGATATTGTGAATCAGAATCGGTGATGCGACGAGGAACGCGACCAGACCGTGGAGCACGTACCCGGCGATCCAGGACTTCATCCGACCCGCGAGCAGAAACGCGAGGAAACCGGCGGGCACGGCCAGACCGGTGGTGTATTTGCCAAGGACACCGCAGCCGAGAATCAGCCCGCCAACGAGCCAAAGGTGCAGCGGAATGCCGCCATCGCGAGCGGCGACATCGAGGCGTTCGTGGACTTTCACGAGCCAGAAGACGTACGCTGCCCAGAACATCAGGAGCGGCGTATCCGGCGTGACAATGACCGCGCCAAAACTGAACAACGGCGTGACGAACAGCCACGGCGCGACGCGCTTCGGCCGGCTCAGCGCGAGGACGACGGCCAGCACGAATGCGGTCGACACACACGCCGGCAGGCGCACCGCAAAGAGCGTATTTCCGAACACGGTCGTGGCGGCACGGATCAGGTACGCCGTCATCGGCGGATGGTCGTAGTAGCTGAGTTGCAGCGACTCGGACCAGCACCAGTAGTAGAATTCGTCGTCGAACGGCGGCACGAACGTGGCGAAGCAGCAATACGCCAGGAACGCCGCCGCGACGAGCGCGAGGTCGCGTCGCGTCAACCGACTCCCTCCGGTCGCGGTAGGACGGCACTGATACCCGAACGGGCGGAAATGTGCGAGGCCGATTTGCATCGATCGAGAGGGGAAACGCGAAGAGCCTCCGACAGATCGCCGGAGGCTCTTTCGAGTCGGACCGGGGAGATTTGAACTCCCGACCTCTTGCACCCCAAGTGCGCACGCGAGCGCCCGTGCGCCTGCCCGTCGATCTGGTACAATTCGACGAACGCCAGAGAGGTCGAGTCGTGCCCTATCCCGAACAGCAATTCACGGCCGCAAAGTGGCGATCGACCGGGCCGCTCGACCCGATCGCCGATCGGATCGGGTTCACCTTGGAAGGGCATGACGGCGAGGTGCACCGGTTCCTGCTCGACCCTGCAGAAGCCGGCCGACTCGCGATCTCGTTGATCGATTCGATCGTACGGCCTATCGAGTGTGGACCGTCCAATCCGAAAGATCGCCGGAGATCCCCAGCTTGCCAGGATTGAGCGCGCCGGGCCAATAACACGCGCCGCTCGCGACGTCTTCCGCAGCTTGCTCCGGCCGGTGATAGCAGCCAAGCCCTTGACCTTCAAAAACCAGATCCCATCCGCCACCGCTGCGCGGCACGATCAAGAACTCACCTGCTCGTGTCTTCCAACTGAAGAAGTGCATGTGTCTCCTCCGATCACCGAAGGGCTCGACCCGCGAACGCTACCGGGAGACGGCGATCACGTCCGCGGGTCGAGCTGTCAGCGGGTAGCTACTCCCGCCGTTCGGCATTCGAATTGTATTCGCTAACCTTCCCCACTTTTCCCATCGCCACCCCACCCCGATTTTCCGGCCGATTCTGCCGCCTGTGCGCTTGCATGTGTAGCAAGCGCACGGCTCGGTACGGACCGCAGGACCGTCACGATCGGCACGCATTTCCCATTCTGCGCGAATTCAGCCATGAAAAATCGGCTCACCAAACTAGCGGCTCGCGCTCTCCCTCGATCAGACTGACGAGCGTTTCGATCCGCCACGAGCCGCACCATGTCCCACCCACTCCCACACGACCGATTGCGCGTGCCGACCGCCCACGCGGTGATCGACCAGTTCCTCGATCACCTCCGCAAGCGCGTCGCCGCCGGCATGAACGAGCCGTCGACGCTCGCCTGGTACGAGCCGCCGCTGGTCCAGATCCTCAAGCCGTTGCTCCCCCAGGACCTCCACGCCGCGGAGGTGCGGCCGTACCACCTGCTGCCCGGCCCGCTCACGAACCACTTCGTGCGCGTCGCCCGCCGGCCGTTCACCTGGGCGGCCGAGGTCGGGATCCTCGACCGCGACCCCCTGCACCGGCACAAGGTGCCGCCGGCCGGGCACCGCGAGCGGATCCCGACGCTCGCGGAACGCGAGGCGATCTACCGGCACTCCACGCCGTGGTTCCAGCGGTTCCTCGATTTGCTTTGGGCGACGGGCGCACGGCCCGGGGAGCTGCGGGCGCTGACGTGGGAATGCGTGCACCTCGACGAGGGGATGGCCGAGGTCCGCGAGTACAAGGCGAAGAAGCGGACGAAGGACGCCGCAGCCGTCCGCGTGATCTACCTCGATCGCGTCACGGTCGAACGGTTGCGATCGTGGCGGGAGGAGCGGCTCTGCACGCCGAAGACGCTCGTGCTGCGCAACCGGTACGACGACGGCTGGTCGCGAAACGCGGTCGTCATCGCCTTCCGCCGCGCCTGTGCGCGGGCGGGGATCGACCAGAACGGGGAGCGGCTCGTGCCGTACTCGTTTCGCCACGGCCGCGCGACCGAACTCACCGAGAACGGCATGACGACGCGCATGCTCATGGAGGTCCTGGGGCACCACCAGGAGAAGACGACACACCGCTACCAGCACCCGCGCAAGGAGGCGGTGCTGAACAAGCTGAACGAAATGTCGGCGAAGGCCGCCGGCTGAGTGCGGAAACGAAAACGCCCCGCCGTTGCCGGCGGGGCGTGCAGAATCATCCGTGTAGGTTTGGCTCGGATCCACGGACTCCTGCTGCGGCTGTTAGGCTGTCCTGTCATGCAGCCAGGCACCGGCCGCTGGCCGCCACTGCGACTCTTGGCGATCGAGTCCCCCGTGGCCGGGTGGATCGTTGTCACCCGCCGCCGGCGGCTCGTCGCATCGCGGCCGCCTCGGCCGCTTCGAACGCGGCGCGGTCGGCGGCGAAGAGCTTCAGCAGCGCGAGCAGGCGATCGTCGAAGTCCCCGGGAGTCTTCGGTGCCCGGACCTCGAGGATCTTCACCGCGACGGCGAGGGCGATCTTCGCGACGAGGATCCACTCGCCGGCCTGGACGGGGTCGGCCTGCACGGGCACGAGGGCCGGCGCCGGGCCGGCCGTATCCATCACGACCCAGACGTCGGGCGGCCGCTCGGGCTGCGGAGCCGGGGCCATGGCGGCATTCGCGCCGACGATCGCCCCGATCAGGGCGACGATCTGCGTGATGAATTTCCAGTTGTTCCTGAGCCAGTCCTTCACGTCAGTCTCCTCTGGTAAAAGCGGTTGGAACGAAATCACCGACCTGGTAAACGGGCCGCCTTCTTCGCGGCCCAGGCGATCCGCACCGGCCACCACCAGGCGTAGCCCCAGCGGGCGGTCCAGTCCGTGGGGAGGGGCAGCCCGCGGCGGGCGAAGCGGACGTCGCCGAGGCCGTAGAGCGTGCCCGGCGGCGGCCAGGCGTACGGGCAATCGACCTCGCACGCGAACCAGCGATCCTTGTCGATCCACCCCTCGGCCTTGCCGCGGGCGATCGCCCGGGCGAGGGCTTCGGTCGCCGCCTCGTGACCAACGAACCGGTCGATCGCCCAGGATCGCGGCCACGGAAGGCCGTCGGCCTCATGCTCGTCGTCGACGAGCTGCTCGATCGCGGCGTCCCACGCGGCCGCGTCGGCGAGCCGCAGGGACCGCTCGACGTACCGGGAGCCGGCGGCGATCGCCCGCTCCCTTGCCCGCTCGGCCCGGTGCCGCGACTCGGCCGACGGCGTCGTGTCGATCACGAACTGATAGAGTTGGATCCCGATTGGGCCGAGTCGTTCCAGCCGGCGGCTTGCCGCTTCGCGGCGGTCGAACCGGTCGGAGCCGAGGTCGGCGATCGTGCCGGCGTACGCGAGCGAGAACACGGCGGCGAGTACGTGTAGCATCCGATCACCGGCGGAGGAAACGGGCGTACGGGGCGGCCGGCGGGGTGACGCAGGTGCGGCACTCGCCGGCGAGATCGGATTTCACGGGCGTTGTCTGCGCAGGCAACGCGGCACCGAAACTCCAGTCGATCGAGACGGCCTTCGGATCGTCGAGCGACTTCAGCTCGCCGACGATCGCGGCGGCCGGGGCGTCGCCGGCGAGCGCGGCGCGGACGTAGAGCCTCGCGGGATCGGGGCCGCCTTCGGGTCGACCCGTCCCGCGATGGAGGATGACGACGCGTTTGGCCGTCGGCCGGCCGCCGTCGCCGTCGTACTCGAGTGTTCGGCAGGCGATCGCGTTGGCGGGCAACGCGGCAGCCCGGCCCTCGCACGTCGGACCGCCGACGAAGAGCACGATCGGCCGGCCAGTGCGGAGCGACTCGGTTCGGCAGGCGTCGAGATCCGTCCGGCAGATCCCGCCGCAGTCGGCCGCCGGCGACGCGACGGCCGTCGGCTCGGCCGCGGCGGCGGCGATCGCGATGGCGACGCGGACGCGCAGCTCGGTGTCGGGGTCGCCGGCCCGGGCCTGGCACGAGAGGCCCGCGCAGCAGAGGCCGCAAAGGGAGAAGAGGACGAGGGCCGCGAGGGCGGACCGCGCGCGGCCAGACCCGCCCCGGTACCGGAGCGGGTCGAAGTTGTCGTCAAACGTGTGCAACGTCTTCATGGTGCCAGCCCCGGCGCGAAGGTTGCCGCGAAGGTCGCGGGATCCAGATCGCGGCCGTGCCGCGTCCAGCCGGTTTCGAGCAGATCGCGGACGGCCCGGTGCCGCTTGTCTTCCGGCCGGTCGTCGACGCGCACGGCGTAACCCAACGCGACCGCTTGTTTCACGGTCGCCGGTTTCGCCGACGCGGCCATGCGGGCCGGCCAGAGGATCGGGGCGGCGCGGCCGAGCAGCAGGTCCCAGTTGATCGCCTTCGCGGGGAACCCCTCGACCGCACTGAACGCCCAGCTATCGCCCTGCTTGAGCATTCGCTCGATCACCGAGGACTCGGCCCAGAAGCCACCCGTGTTCGGGTTGCCCCAGCCGACCGGCCCGACGTGGTAGTCCGGTCCCCAACTGTTCTCGACGTGCCCGTACTCGCGGCCGTCGGCGTCGACGTGATAGCCGTCGAGCACCATGCAGTGATACCAGACGCCTCGCGGCCGGCACACGCCGCGGCTGTCGCGCTGCCGCTCGAAACCCTGCGAGCTGCAGACGGCGATCCCGTGTCCCTGGGAGATCGCCCGCTTCGCCTCCGCCCAGGTCGTGACGCGGGCGGTGTCTCGCACCGGATGCCGGCGGGCGATCTCCTCGATCTCGGTCGGTACGCCCCGCGCCCCCCAGTCCTTGCACAGCGGCACGCTATAGCGGGTCAGGTCGTATCGGCCGTGGACGCCGCGGGAGACGACGCCCCAACGCCGGACGAACTCGGCCGCCCAGGCTCCGACCGATCCGTCGCCGCGGATCCGGCCGCCGCCAACCTCGACGCGCGAGCCACCGTAGATCACCTCCTCGACCAGGTCGAGCAGTTCGAACGGCTGGCCGGCGAGGATCTGCGCCGCCATCGTCCGCTCGATCGCCCGGCTCGTGCCCTGGGAGACGCAGCTCCCGACGTCGCCCTGGTCGCGGGGCCGGGGGTTCTCCCCGGTGATGCGCCGGTGGGCATCCCACAGGTAGACCGACTTCGGCAGCTCGGCCGCAACCTGGCCGGCCGGGGTCGCGGCGAATGCGAGCCGTCGCGTCGTGGCGACGACGTGCTCGACCGCGGCCGGGTCGTCGTGCCAGCCCATCGCGCCAAACGGCGGATCGGCCGACGGCGGCGCGTGGCGCGTCGAGACGTAGCCGACGGCGAAGCCGCCGGCGATCGCCGCAGCGGCGAGAGCGAGTCGAAGAATCGCGGAACGGGATCGCATCACTTCACCTCGCCGAGGGCCTTGTGGATTCGGGCAAAGAGATCGGCCGCCGCGGTACGCAGCTCGGGCGTGAGCGGCGCGTCCTTCTGGCCGAGCGTGGCGCCGAGCTGCTCGGCGATCGCGGAGCGGACGCCGGCGAGCTGGCCGGGTTGAACGAGCGAGGCGGAAATCGTCTGGAGACGTTTCGCGAGCGCGAGCGTGGAGACGATCGCCGGATCGGCGGCGATCGGTCCGGCCTGGCGGTACAGCTCGACGAGTGCTTTGAGGCTCTCGGCCTTCGCCGCCGAGCCGTCGGCGGTGTACGCGGCCTGCAGCTTCACGCGCAGCTCGGCGACCGGATCGGGCTTAGGTGGTTCCGGCTTGACGGGATCGGGTTTGACGGGATCCGGTTTCACCGGGTCGGGCTTCTTCGGATCGGGCGGCGCGTCGCCCACGACGACGACCGTGCGCGAGGCCTCGCCGCCGTCGGCGCCGTAGGCGATGATCTTGAAACGGCCGTCGGCCGAAGCCACGAACGCGCAGCGCTTGCCGTCGTCGGAGGGTTCCAGCTCAGCGGCCGCCTCGGCGACGGTCTCCTCGGCGAGTACCCAGCGGACCGCCTTGTCCGCCGTCAGCCGGACGAGTTTGCCCTTCACGCCGGCGACCACCTTCCACGCAGGGCGCTCGGCGGCGGGCGAGACGGCGATCGCTGGAGGCGGAGCGACGGGCGGCGTGATCGGTGGCGTGGGCGATTGGGCGGGTGCGGTCGGGATCCAGACGGACAGGACGAGCAAGGCGAGGAGCACGGCACGCATGAGAATTCCCCCGGGCGGGTTCGCGTCCCGCGCGGGAGTGTCTGCCGAATCAACAGTCGAGCGTCAGCGATGCGTCGCGATCAGCCAGTCTCGGATTCCGTCGCGTTCGCCGAGGAGGATCCGAGCGTCGGTGTTGACCGCGTCGGCCAGGGGACCGAGTTGAGATGGCCGGCACGCGAACGCGATCGTGCGGCCGTCGGCGAAGGTGACGACGATGCCGAGTGCGGGTTGATCGCGGAGCGGGAAAAACTGGTGGCGAATCTCGACGATCCGTCCGAAGTGGTTCGCGCGTACCAGGTCCGGCGGTCGCGTCGCGTCGAGTTCCTGCTCGATCTGCACGGCGGCGCGGAACGGGTTTGGGTTCGGCCGATCGGGCGGGGGCGCATCCGGCGGCGATGTGATCCGCGACGTGTACCATGCCGCGATTCCCAAACACGCGGCCACGGCGGCCACGGCCGCGGCGAGGGTGTACCAGGATCTCCGGGTTTCACGGTTCACTGTTCGGGAGTCCACGTGATGCCGATCACATCATAGAGAAATTGATATCGGTCGCGTTAGGAGTGACCCCGGTATGCTCATCCGGGAAACTCATGAACTGACTTCCGACCGGCGGGCAGGTGACTGTGTACGATCCGGCCGGCAGGCCCGTGATCGTGTACTCGCCGCCGAATCCGGTGACGGCCGAGTACGGCGGATCGGAGCCGTTGTCGGCATACACCGTGTTCGGGGCTGCGCCCGTGACTGTACCCGAAATCGTACCGCTTGGCGGCGGCGGTGGTGGAGGAGGCGGGGGTGGCGGCGGCGGCGGAGACGTGATGTCGAAATCCATATCGACGACACTGGCCCCGCTGACCTCGAACGATTGGCTTGTCGGGCTGGACGTTTCGCCGCCGGAGAGGCTCGGCGCCACGGTGTATTTCCCGTCGGCGAGTCCAGTGATCTCGTAGTATCCGCTGCCGTCGGTCGTGTCGCTGCCGCTGCCGCCAGCCGTGATCGAGACCATGCGGCCCGAGTTCGGCGAGCTGTCGAGGTAGACGACCCCGCTGACCGAGTATGTCGGCGGCGGCGGTGGAGGGGGCGGCGGAGGCGGAGGCGGTGGTGGTGGAGGCGGTGGCGGGGTGTAGTAAAAGTACAGGATCGCACTGTTGGTCCCGTTCGCTTCGAAGGTCGCGACCGTACCGGTACCGGAGGCCCCGAAGAAGGTGCACTCCCAAGAGATGTCGCCGGCGGGCGGATCGATCCACTCGACGATGTGTTCGCCCTCGCTCATCGAGTTCACGAATTCCGTGAAGCCGCTGTAGTCGGTAACCTCCTGCGCGTCGCCATCGAGTTCGATCGTCTGGCCCGAGTTGTCCTGCTCGGGTCCCTCCCCCACCAGGATCCCGTAAACGCGGGCGAACAGGCTCGGCTCCGCCGGCGGAGGCGGGGGCGGAGGCGGGGGCGGCGAGGTTCCCTGGATCGGCCGATCGACGTAGACCGTGTCGCCGGCGACGACCGTCACGGCGTCGCCGTTGGTGGGGCAGCTCTCGCCCTCGAGCAGATCCACCGTGATCGGATAGGATCCGGGAGCCAGTCCGACGAAGGTCGCGTAGCCGTTCGAATCGGTGGCGACGGTCGACGCTCCGTTGTCGACGTCCCGGACCGCGATCCCGAACTCGGGATCTCCGTCGAAGATCGCGTTCTCGTTCTCATCGTAGAAGGCGAAGACGACAATCGATCCCGTCCCCGGCGGCGGCGGGGGCGGAGGAGGACTGACGATCCCGCGATCCACTTCCGCGAGCTCGTCGGCGACGACCGTGACGGTCTCGCCGTTCGCGGCGCAGGTTTCGCCGGCGAACAGGTGCACGGTCGGGGCGTAGTCGCCAGGCGTCAGTCCGCCGAAGTAGGCGATCCCGAGGTCGTTCGTCTCGGCCTCGACGCCCGCGAAGATCGATACCGTCCGGCCCGCGAGCGGCGACTCGCCGGCGTCGAACGATCCGTTCGCGTTCGCGTCGGCGAACACGCGGACAGCCAGCGCGCCGTCGCCCTCCTCGATCCCGTCGGCGATCGTCGGCAATACCATCGCCGGCCGGAGCCGGGCGAGTTCGGCGTGGAGGTAGCCTTCGCCGGCCAGGTCGACCTGCGTCATCGACGCGCCGGCCGCGACCTCGATGCCGGCGCAGAGCGTCAAGCCGGCCGGGTCGAGGTCCGACTGGACCGCGTTCAGGAATTGCACGCGGGAGCGGAACGAGTAATGCCCGCAGATCGTCGGCGATCCGGAGTAGAGCAGACCGGCCGCGAACGTCGTCGACGGCACGATTGCCGAGTGGACCGTGCCATCATCCTTGATCCGCCAGAGCGACGCCTTCGCCTGGAGGTGAACCGGCGGCGGGGGCGGACTCGCCGGCGTGCCGCCGAGCGAACCGACGTGCATGCGGAAATCGATATCGTACTCGCCGGCCCTCGGCAGTCGAAGCATCGACAACGGGATCAGCCAGACGGATCCGCCGTCGGGATGGGGAACGTTGACGGCGGCGGTCGAGCCGAGGATCCCGTTGGTCCCCGTGAGCGGGAACCGGTCGATGCGGACGTCGTCATAGTCCCCGTAGAACCGCGAGGCGTAGCTCGACCAGATCGATTCGACGCGATCGAGCCAGCACAACGAGTAATAGCTCGTGGTATCGGAACCGGCCGGCAGGCGGGCGATCACCTGGAGCGGCCCGCGATGCGGCGCGTAGATCGCCGCCGAGGGGTATCCGACGGCGAGCGGGGCGGTGTAGGGCGACGCGCCGCTGAAATTGTTCTCCTGTGGCTGCAGGTGGAGGCAGTTGGCGTTGGGATAGCCCGAGCTCGCGTAGTTGTGCTGGACGACGCACAGCCCGTGAGTCCAGACACGGCCGACGCCGTCGCGGGGAATCGGCTCGGCCGTGACGGCGAACGGCCGGTCGAGGATCTTCGCGTGGGCCGCCGCCGCGGTTGGCCGCTCGACGATGCGCAGGATCGCGTCGCCGTGGGCGTTCGGAGGGAACCACCCCGGGGCCGCCGTGTTGGAGATCAACGGCGATTCGCGATTCTCTTCCAGGTGGACCAGCCAGCCCGGCAACAGATCGAAGGGCAGCGTGTTCTTCACGCGGATTGTCAGCGACTTCTGCAGCGAGCCGCCGGGGGCCGATCCCCCCAGCTCGTTGAGATAGCGCTCCGCCGAATCGACCACCGCGTTCCACGCGGCCGCGCCGATCTTGAGCCGCTCGCCATCGGACGCTCGCCGGAAATGCACGATCAGCCTCCCGCCGCCGCACGTCGACGGCGGATCTTCAGGCCCAGGGCGTTGAGGTCCGCCCGACGATAGACGCGATCGAGGTTCGCCTGTCGCGGCACCGTCAGCTTCACGCGCTTGGTCCCGCCCGGCGTCTCGACCGTCGCATCAATCTGCTCGTACTCGACCCAGATGTAATCCCACCCCTCGACCGGTCCGTCGTTCTCGCCGCGCACGTTCATTTCTTCGAGAGCGTTGTTGGGGTTGCTGTAGACGGTCACGTACTCGCGGTTGCGCTGGATCAGGAAGTTGAACTGCCCGTCCCAGTTCCCGCTCGCACCCTTGTTGCCCAGCTCCTGGATCCCCTCGAAGAGGACCTCGCCGGGGGCATAGCCGAAGAACGGCTCCGAGTTCACCGGCGGGTCGATCGCCATGTCCTCCAGCGTCTTCACCCACGCGCCCGTCACGGCCGCGGCCGGCAGCGAGACTTTCAGCGTCCATCGCGGGATGTTCTTGATGACCTCGACGCCTTCAACCTTGCCGTCCTCGCCGACGCCGATCGCGCCCTTGTGGTCGCGCAGGGGCTGGCTCACGAGTCGCGTCACGCGGGAGATCGTGCCGAGCGATTGCGTCCGCCGCTGCGTGCCGCCGATGCACGAGAAGGAGATCTCCGGGGGCACCTGCGTCGTCGAGTTCCCGTCGCCGTGGTCCGCCGCTTCCTCCTGCTCCGCCGGCGACTCGGGCGAGCCGGGGGCGACGGCCTCCGCGCCGCGCGGCGAATAGGTCGCCGTGATGGTGAACTGCTTCGGCCCGACCTCCTCGATCCCACAGGGGAGCTGCAGGTAGAGGCCGGCCCAGGTGTACGGGATCTCGTTGTCGCCGGCGGGGAACGTCTTGATGTATCCGTCGACGTCCGCGATCGTGTCGAAGCCATCGGCCCAGTACAGCGCGACCGCGTTCGTGCCGCTGACCTTGTCGCCGTACAGCCGCTTCACGCGCGTGGCCATCAGCCGGCCTCCCCGAAGCGGACGCCGTCAATGCCACGCACGCCCTCGTCGATCCGGCCGAGGGCGGCGAGCTGCTCTTCCTGCTTCTTGAGCTGGTCGCGGGCGACGCGTTCGAGTCCGGAGTAGCCGGCCTGGAAGAAGCCGGCTCCGGCCGAGCCGGCGAAGGCGGCGCGGATCTGCTGCTGCACCTGGGCGAGTCGTTCCTCGGACGGCGGGCCGGCTTTCTTCGCCGGCTCGGATTTCTTCTTCTCCTCCTGGAACTCCCGCTCCTTCTCGCGGGCCGCCTGCCGCGCCGCGTCGAGTTCCGCCTGGGCCTGGGCGAGCGCGGCCTCGCCCTCGGTCATCGGCTTCGGTCCGCTCTGGATGATCAGGCCTTCCATCTTCTCGCCGATGCCGATCTCCGCGAGCTTCTGCTGGAAATCGAAGAGACCCCGACCAACCTTTGAGTTGAAGAATTCGTTGAAGGTCCGCTCGAAGAACGCCATCAGCCGAGCCCACTCGACGCGGACCGTGGCGAGTCCGACCGTCCATGCCGACTCGAAGTCGCCGCGCTCCACGGCGGCGACGATGTCGCCCCACGATTCCTTGACGCTCTCGAGAGTCGGGCCGAACGCGTCGGAGATCGCCGTGCCGAGTTCACCGAGCAAGGCCTGCCCCTGCTCGGTCAATGTGAGGAACGCGGCGACGGCGCCGGCGATCGCGACGGGGATCAGAAGGATCGGTGTCAGGACGACCGCTTTGATCATTCCCATGACCGCCGTGCCGGCGGAGACGGCGGCGGAGAAGACGCCCCAGGCGGCGGACGCGGCCGCGATCGCCGGGCCGAGCAACGACAGCGCGAGTCCGACGGCGGTCATGCCGGCGAGCACGAGGGCAGCCCCGATGACGAGTTCCTGGTTGTTCGCGATCCAGCCGCGCACCGCCTGGCTCGCCGCGACGATGCCGGCGACCATCCGATTGATCGTCCCCTCGGTCGGCACGAGGGCTTCGCCGACGGCGAGGAATCCGTTCTTCGCGGCGATCCACGCCTTGGAAAGTGCCGCGTCGATCCGACCCGCCGCCGCCGCTTGTTCCGTCGTCACGACCGCGCCGACCGACCCGGCCTCGGCCATGAGCTGGCGGATCCCCTCCGGGCCTTTGGCGAACAGCGAATTGAACCACTGACCCTTGTCGGAAAACAGATTGCCGAGGATCGCGAGCCGTTCACTGTTGTTGCCGACCTGGCCCATCGCGCCGGCGAGCGCGATCATCTGTTCGGTGATCGGCAGTTTCATCAGTTCGCCGGCGTCGAGACCGAGCCGGTTGAAGGCCTCGGCCGCTTCACCGGTGCCTTGCGATGCCGCCGTCAGTCGTTCGGGCCAGTTCTCGAAATTGTCGACCAGGTCCTCGAGGGACATGCCGGTCGTCTCGGCCGCGTAGCTGAACGCCGAGAGGTTCTCGGTCGAGTCGCCGAGCTTCTGCGAGAGGCGGCCGAACTCGGCCGAGCGGCCGATCGCCGACTTAAAGACCGCGCCGAGCGCGGCCCCGGCTCCGATGCCGGCGGCGGCGAGCGTGCGGCCGGCGCCGCCGACCATGGAACCGAACGCGGCCCACCGCTTCTGGGCGGACGCCACCCCCCGCTTGAGGGCGTTGTCCTCCCAGTAGACCTCCACGAACGCGCGGGCGGCGCGGATCGCGCCGCCCGATCCGCCTCCGCCGCCACTGACCGCCATGCCTCGCCTCCGGGCCGCTTCGTTGCACGTTGGTCTGCCGACGCCGTCGGATTCGGAGCGGGAAGGCGATCACCGCGACTGCGCGAAAAACGCATCCACCGCCGCCCACGCGCGGCGGTCCTCGCTGGCGATCTGCGCATCGGTCGGGGGCGGGGGCGGAGGAGCGAAGGGATTGGGGAGCGGCTCGCCGCCGAATCCGGCCGCGAGCGTCGAGGCGAGAACGCCGGCCTCGAAGTCCCAACGACCGGCGGCCCGCTGGAACAGCGAGCGGAGGGAGTGTCGATCGATCTCTACGCCGGTGGCGCCGGCGATCCGGTGGCCCAATTCGAGAAGGCCTGGTCGAGCCGAGCGTCCAGCTCGCGGATCGCCCGCTCGTCCATCGCCGCCATCGCCTTCGGCAGCCGCTCCTTGATCGCCCGGCCGACCCGGGAGCGGGGGAAAAAATCCGCGACGGCCTCGATCAGGGCCTCGCTCGCCGCCTCGATCGCGGGGCCGTTGAACCGCCGCGCCCACTCCTCGGGCGAGAGGCCCTTGTTCTCCGCCTCGCAGACGACGTAGAGGACCGCGACGAGCCGGCCGGGGTCCTGGGCGAACAGCAGCTCGGAGAGTCCGGCGCCGCGGCCGTCCATCGCGGCCGCGAAGTCGACGCCGGTTTCCTTTTGGATTTGCTTGATAAGTCCGAAGTCGAGGTCGACGGTCCAGGTCTCGCCGGCCTTGTCCACGTACTGCGCCACGGGGTGGTTCTCCGGTTTCGAACAGGACAGGAACGGCTATCACGCGGCCGCGAGTTCGGAGTAGGCGACGACGCCTTCCGCGCTGACGACGGCCCGCTGTTTGACGTTGTCGCTGATGCACGGTTTGAGGACGAACTGGTAGCCGAGGACGCCTTCGTTGTCCTGTTGCTGCTCCCATTCGTGGAGCTTCATCCCGAGCCGGTAGCCCCGGCTGCCGGCCTCGGTGATACCGCCGTTGAGGAAGGCCATGTCGAGCTCAGTCTTGGCGTGGAACGCGGCGTCGAATGCGAGGAAGGCGGCGTCGTTCTCGTCGTCGCGGATGAAGCCCGATACCTCGATCCCGAGGAAGGTCGGCTCGTCGAGCTGCATCCCCTTCCCTTCGCGGGTGGGGATCGTCTGGCCCGAGTATTTCGGGGAAACCTTGAGGTTGCCGATCACCGAGATCTCGGTCATCGTCGGCGACTCGAAGGTCCCGGCCGAGCGGTAGTACCCCTTCGCCTTCCAGCCGTAGCGGATTTTCTTGGCCATGATCTATCCTCGTTTCCGTGGACCGTCTGCCGGGTGGCCGCTCGTCAGCGGGCCGAATTCGCGATCAGGCCCGGGAGCTTCGACTGCTCGGCCTGAAGAGCCGGCCGCATGAACGGACGCGGCCGATATCGAATCGTGCCGTCGAGAACGACGCGGCGGAGACCTCGGCTGACGAATTTGCCCCGCTCGTCGCGGCCGGCCTCTTGGGTGAGGAACACGACCTTCCCATTGCCGGCGATACTGCCGCCATGTTCGAGCAGCTCGGTCGCCGGCGTGCCAGCCGACCGCTTGAACAGGAGCGGCCCCACGATCACGGATTTGCTGGCTGCGTCGTAGGCGAAGAAGAGCAGCTTGCGGAGCGACCCCTCGTGCACGAACGGAGGTTGGCCTGGTCGGGATACGCCCTTGCCCTTCCGCATGGACGTCTTCGCTCGCTGGCGGACATACGCTCCCAGTCGCGAAAGGACCTGGCGGGCGGCCCGGTCCATGGCGGACTGCACCGCCTGACGATCGAAGAAGTTCGCCTTGAGCCTGGAGAGGCTGCCCAGGTGCGGACCGAAGGCCGTCGACGCCATTACGTGCACTCCCGGATTGCGATCGTGAAGGCGCTCCAGAAGAGCTTGTGCTCGCGGAGCATGACGTCGTCCGCCGGCGACGGCGTGTCGACGCGATCGGGGTAGTCCGACCCCAGGAGACTCTGTTGGTCCTCGTCGCCGAGCTGGTCGGCGAGGTCCGCGACGAAGTCGTTCCGCTCGTCCGTCCAGTCTCGCGTCGGGTCGCCGGCGCCGGTGTACCGCTCCAACACCAGCACAAGAAACTCGTATTCGTCTCGGGTCGTGTTCCTGTCGACCCGGTCGATTTGTTTCTTGCCGAGCGAGGCGACGCGGATCTGCCGGCCGGAGAGGACCTGGATGTCGTCGGCGGAGTAGACGTCCGGCAAGTAGGTGCGCTCGACGGCATCCGGGGCCGTCGGCGACCAGATCGCCGTGATCTTGGCGACCAGGGCGTCGGCGATCGTCCGGTCGCGGGCGGCGGGGATCGGCATGGCGGCGGGATCCGTGGATCAGGAGACGCGTTTCGTGCGGACGAGGTAAACCGTCCGCGTCTGGTCGAGGTACTTCCAGGCCGGCTCAGACCCTCGAGGCAGGACCTCCCAGACGGTCCCGGCCTCGGTGATCCGGTCGCCTCGTGTGGGAACCGTGGCGGAGCCGCCGAGCACCAGGTCGGCGGCTCCGACCAGATAGCTCCGCTCGTTCGTCTCGTGCCGGGCGATCGTGGTGCCCGGCGTATTGGTCTCGGTGGTTTCGTCGGTTGGAACGACGGTGAGCGGGGCGGAGGCCTCGCCGACGCCGCCGGCGTCGCGGGTGTACGCGACCGCGACGCCGTTGGTTTCCTGCTGCCGACGGAAGGCTCTCTCCACGACGGCCGCGATCCGCGACATTAGGAGTCCGTCCCGAGCAGGGCGATCAGGTTCATGACGCGGGCGGCCGAGTGGCCGTGCGCGAAGAGTGCCGTCGTGGTGATCTCGCCGGCGAATGGGTTGGTCCCCACGCCGTTCCAGATGGTGGCTTCGTTCCGTGCGAGCTGGTAAGTCTCGATCACGGCCGGCGTACCTTCATCGTCGAAGATCTGCACGTAGCCGTCGACGTCGACTTCGCCCGAGATTGAGAGGACCAGACCGGTCAACGGGTAGTCGCCATCGATCACAAACTCGACCGATTCGCCGTTGGTCACCCGGATCGCCGTGTTGGCCGCCGGCAGGTTATCCCCCGATCCGCCATCGAGGACGATCGAATCGCCGGTCACCGTCGCATCCATCCCGTAGCGGCTGCCGCCCGACCAAAAGGCGAAGGCCTTCCCCGTCGTGACGCCGTGCCCGCTGGACATGGTTACGGTGCCGGTGTTGTTGTCGGTCCGCGTGGTGAGCGAACCGGCCGGAGCCGCCGCGACCGTCGGATGGACCTCGGTGGCGCCGACCGCGGTGACCTCGGCAACGCGTTTATGCGCGACGCCGTCGATCGTTGCGGTCTCGACGTGGGTCATGGTTTTCGGCACGGATGGCTCCTGCAATCGCTTACAGACAAAAAAACTCGGGAAGGCCCTGCAGCCGACCGGCAGGGCCTTCGACTCTCGCGTGCAGCACGCGCGGGCCGAGCGACTCTGCCGATCGACCGCGAGTGTTATTGCTCCATGAGTCGGACGCGGGCGGCGTCGACGTAGACCGGTCCGGCGGTCGCGGTGCTGCTGCTCTTCTCCAGGTGGACGAGCAGGCCGAGCGGGCCGGTCGCCGCCGCGATATTGCCGAGGTTTGCGGTGGCCGCGTTGACCTCCGAACCGTTGATGAAGTACCGCAGGTTCGACGGGTCGCGTCCGTCGATCCACAGCTCGATTCGGTTCGCGACGGCCGAGCCGGCGGTGAAGTCGATCGTGCTATCCGTCGCGGCGACCTCGGTGGTGCCGTCGTCGGATTCGACGAGGATGTCGGTCGCACCGCCGTCGATGTGGAAGCCGGCGAACTCCGTGATCGCGTCGGCGTCGGTGGTGCTGGTGCCGTTGGCCACGCCGACGCTGATGTCGACGGCGTTGGTTGAGCCGTTGGCGGCGATGCGAAGGATGAACTCCGCGATGAAGTTCGAACCAAGCGCGAAGCGGTCGACGCTCAACGCGTCGATGCACTGCGCCTCGTTGGTGGCCGTGAGCAGCAGCGCCATCGCCGAGCCGTGTCGCGGCTGGATCCCGAAGCCGCCGGCGGCGGCGGTACCGGTCGCGACCTGCAGAGCGGCGTCGCCGTTGATTAGGTCGATGTCGTACGCGGGATCGATGCCCTGCGTGACGAGACACTCGGTGTCCGCGCTCCCCGCGTCTTCGGCGAAACGGCCGATGTAGAAGTCGCGGTCGTTGACCTTCTTGTAGCTCACCGCGTTGGCGCTGTGATCCCAGTACGCCCGGCCGCCGGCGAGGGCCTCGAAGCCGGTCGCCTTGGTCAGGCGGAGAGGGCGGGTGGACGGATCGAGGGAGACCATGTCGCCGGCCGCCGAGGCCTTGAGGCCCTTGCGGTAGGCGGCGCGGCCGTCGGGGATTTGGATCATCTCGCCGCCGGCCATGGCGGCGGCGGCGGTCAGGCGGAAGTCGTCGAGGGGGCGGACGGGTACGGCGTCGGCCATGGCGTGGATCTCCAGTCGGTGGTTCGGTCGGATTCAACGAAAGCCGGAACCGCCGAATCGGCGGCTCCGGAAGGCGGCTGCGATCACTCGCCCGCCGGGGCCTTGGGCTTCTTGGGCTTTTTGGGCTTCGGGTTTTCGGCCGAGCCGTCGTCGTGTTTTTCGACCGCGTCGTCGGGCGGCGGGATTTCCGCGTCGGGCGATCCGTCGGTGAACGGCTCGACTTCGTCGGCGATCTCGCGGGCGTGGCCCATGCGCACGCACTGGCGGAGGCAGTCCTCCTCGTGCGTGGAACTGGACTCGCAGATCGAACCGGGCTTGAACGCCCGCTGCTCGATCTTCACCCGGCGGAGGAATTGCACTTTCACGATCCACTCCCAAAAGTTGCCCGAAAATCTCGCCGCAAAATCTCGTCGCGGCCGTCGGCGGACTCGCCGTCGACGGCCGCTCAGGTCATTACGCCGTGGTCTTGCGGAGGCCGCGCCAGTCGAGGGCCTTCGCGCCGATGTCGAGCGTGACGTCCCAGCCGATGCCGAACTTGCCGTTGGTGAGCGGGTAGGACCGGGCGCTCGGGGCCTTGCCCGTGCCTCGCCGGTAGCCGACCTCGACGGTCGGTGCCATCACGCTGGCGAGATACCAGGAGGTGGCCGAGCCGCCGTAGGTTTCGCCGGAGTCGGGGTCGACGACACCGTTTTCGAGCCGGGACTCGGCGACGGGCGTGACCGCATTCTGGAGCGCGTTGAAATTGCCCCGCTCGGTGACCGTGCCCGCCGTTCCGGCCACGACGATGCCGGTGCTGTTGACCAGCTCGAACGCGGTCCACTTGAGGCTCGGCGGGACGATCAGATGCGTCGGTTCGATCGCGACGTTCACCCCGTTCTCCTGGAGGATCATCATCGCGGAGATCGCGGTCTTGAGCGTGCCGGACGCAAGGGCGGACGAGCTGCCGAGGTTGCCGCGACCCGTGCCGGTGGCGAACAGGGCGAGGCCGTCGGCGAGCAGGCCGTTGGCGAGCAGGATCGCGTACACCAGGTCGGGACGGAGACGAGCCGCCTTGACGGCCATATCGGCCGCGACTCGCGAGAACGCGCCGAGGTCGTCGTCGATGATGTCCTGCTCGTCGATCGCCAGCTTGCCGGAATAGCGGGCGATCTTGTAGCTCTCGGCCGTGTCGCTGACCTCCATGTCGTCGGCGGTCCCGCCTCGCGGCAGCTTGGTGAGGCCGGCCTCCGTCTTCATGCGGGGCCGCTCGTTCGATTTGAAGTTTGGCACTTCACTTTCGCGGGTCCAGCCGACGGTCGTGTCGGGATGTTCCATGTAGCCGGCGAGCAGCACGGCGTTCACGTTGGTCGTGAAGATGTTCGACAGCGTCCCGCCCGAAAACGCGGTGCGGATGATCTCGTCCTGCGAGAGCGGGCAGTCGCGGCCGTCGAGCCGGATCGACTCCCGGCAGAGGTCGAGCAGCGAGAGCGTGCTGTAGCGGTGGCCGGCCTCCATGACCTGGTTGCGGTACGGGTCGTTGATCCCGGCCTGGAGCCAGGAGGCGAGATTGCCGCGACCCGAACCGAAGGCCCGGTTGTCGAGCCGGATCCCGCTGCGGAGCAGGACCGCTGCGGAGAGGACGTCGTGCGTGCAGTTGCGATCGCGGGAGCGGTCGATCAGCGGGGCGACGCTCGCGGGGTTGGCGGCGCGGACGTTCGGCAGGCCCGCCCTCATCGCCGCCAGCTCGGCCTTCTCGATCGACCAGCCCTCGCGGATCGCCTGGGCGCCGATCGACTCCTGGCCGACCGTGACGCGGCGGATGCCGGCGATCCGCTCCATGTCGCGGGCGGCGGCTTCGCGATCGCCGGCGCCGGCCGTGTTCCCAAGCGGCAGCGTGACGACCTCGCCTTGTCGGAGCGAAACTTCCATCGCCGTCGCCGTGGTTTCCGCCGGGACGTTGGCACCGAGGTCGATCGGGGTCTGTTCGTTCATCGCGATGCTCCGCTGGATGGGCTGGGTGGTTCGGTGGCTTGCCGGGGTCGCGGCCGGATCGGCCGTCGAGGTTCGGGATTTGTCTGCTCGCGACCGTCGTCGCGCTTCGACCGCCAGCTCGTCGAGGACGGATTCCATCGTGCGGATGCCGTCGGCGAGGCCGAGCCGCACCGCCTCCTCGGCCGAGTAGCAGCCGCCGGACTTCGCCTTCTCGAGCTGCGCCGCCGTCAGCCCCCGGCCGCGTCGGACGGCCGCGTCGAAATGGAGCTGCGTCTCGTTCACCATGTTGCGGAAATACGCCTGCTGCTCCTCGGTGACGGGAGCGCCCGCAACGCCAGCTCCCTTGATCGGCCCGGTACCGAACACGAGGGTCTTGATCCCCATCTCGGCGGCGAGCTCCGACTGGTCGTACACGACGAGCAGCGTGCCGATGGAGCCGACCAGCGCGGTCTTGTCGTTGACGTAGATCTTCGCGGCCTGGCTGCCGCACCAGAACGCCGCGCTCGCGCACAGGTCCTGGACGAAGGCGAACACGGGTTTCTTCGCGTCGGCGGCGGCGATGTCGGCGCCGAGGTCGGCCGTGCCGCTGACCGTCCCGCCGGGGGAATCGATCGCGAGCAGGATCGCGGACACGTCCGGGTCGGCGGCGGCTTTCCGGATCAGTCGCCGGGTGTAGACCGTGGAGGTGCCGGCATCCATGCTGCTCACGGCTTTCATCAGCGGGCCGGCCAGCGGAACGATCGCGATCTTCTGGTTCGAGCCGGCGGAGACCGTCTGGTATTCCGTGCGGCGTTTGGGTTCGTCGCCGTCGGCCCGGCGATCGGATCCCTGCCGGACGTGGGCCGCGAGGTCCATCGATTTCGCGAGGGCGAGCAGCGACCGCCCGTACCGTGGTTCAATCGCCCAGATCCCGGCGTAGTCTTCGAGCCGGGCGAACCGGGGAACGTTGAGCGTTTCGAACGCGGCCAGTTCCAGCGGCGTCGCACCGGGGAGACTATCCAGCCGTTGCTCACGCAGGCCGTTGGCGATCGAGTCAAGAAGTCGAGGCATTGGCGCCGTCCCGGGTTTGGGTTTGCTCGGGGATGTCTGTCCGACGCTCGGGCGCCGGCGTGCCGGCCAGCCACGGCGGGATCGGCAGATCGCGAGCGACGAACAGGTCGCGGGCCTCGGCCCGCTGGTCGAGGACCTCTTCGAGCGTGGTGCCGTCCCGCTCGCAGATCGCTTGCGGCGTGTCCGTCGCGTTGGTCAGGTTGAGCTCGTCGCCGGTCGCATCCTTGACCGAGTCGGCCGTCGGCCGCGCGTCATAGTGCCAGGCGTGGCGAAGCCGGGCGATCGGGATCGGGCTCGCCGCCAGTCGCGGCGAGTAGAACCGGGCGAAATCGAGCCAGCGGCGGAAGAAGGGGTTGAGGACCTTCGCCTCGATCGCCTGACGCTCCACGTCGCGATCGGCCCAGTATTGGTTGTCGTCGAGTTTTCCGGACGAGTAGTTGTAGCGCGAGTGGTCCCCGGCCATCTTCCCGAAGGGCACGCAGAGGACGCGGCCGCACTCGCGAAGCTTGGCCGAGACGAACATTTCGTAATGGGTGGTTGGCTGTTCGGGCTTGAACTGCGAGGCCTTGGCGCCGGCCGGCAGCGTCATGAGCGTCCCGCGCACGAGCTCGACCGTCGTCCACCGCTCGATCGGTGCGTGATTGTTGTCGCTGGAGAACTGGCCGTCGGGGACTTCCATCACGCCGGCGAGCATCGCGGCGTATTCGGCCGCTGTCAGCACCGCCATGGTGAAGCGTCGCAGCTGCGCGAAGATGGGAAGCGCCGCCTGGATCGGGCAGATCCCGCGGAGCTGGCCCGGCCGCTCGGGCTGGAACCAGTGCAGCACGTCGGTCGCCGGTACCGTGTCCGCCTGCAGAATCGATCCGCCGAAGCCGAGGTCGCCCGGATGGGCCTTGAGGATCGAGTATGACACGACCTCGCCGTCGGCGTCGACCGTGATGCCGTCGTCGCCGGCGTCGGGCCGGAGCAGGAAACGCAGACCCGGATCGGCGACCTGGTCGGGCTCGATCAGCCGCAAATCAAGCGGGACGAGGCCGAGCCGGTCGAGGGTCTTCGACTCGCGGTAGACGCCGAACCCTTCGCCGGCGGCGTAGCGGACGCCGGCGAGAACGCGGAGCGTGAGCGCAAAATCGGCGGCGGCGGACCACTCCCGCCATAGGTCCTGGACTTCGAGGTTGAGGTCCTTGTCAGGCGTGAGCATCCGCAGGCGGGGACCGCGACCGATCGTGTCCGTGACGAGAGTGCGGATCAGGCCGGCGGCGTACGGATTGTTCGCGATCTCGAAGCGGGCGCGGTTGCGCTGGATCCGGCGGACCTCGGGCGTGTTCGAGGCCCGGGCCGAGAGGCCGTCGGCGCGGTCCCAATAGCGTCGATTCTCGACGTCCGTCCGCGCGCTGTCGTAATCCGCCCGGCGATCGTCGGGGGACCGCACACCGCCGCGACCGTTCGAGATCGACGGCACGCCGCCGTAGACGGGGCAGGTGATCGTGTACGCGGGCATGGATCAGTCCCCGCCCTGGAACCGTTCCTTGATTGCCGCTCCCCAACCGCCCCGTCGGCCGCCGTTGGCGTTGGTTCCGCTGAGGGCCGCGATCCGCTTGAGCCGCTCGGCCGCGTCGATGACCTGGTCGAGCGGTCGCTCGACGACGGTGATCGGGCCGGTCGTCGTGGATTGCGGGGCGAGCGCCCGCTCGGCGAGCTCGTCGGTGGAAATCGGATCGGCCACGGCGCGGCTCCAGAGTCGGAGGTCGGAGGTGCCGTCTGTCTGCCGGTCGCGTCGGCATCCGGTCAGTCGCGGGCGCCGGCCCTGGGGACGATCGTCTTGCGGCTGCGGATCTCGCGGTCGATGTCCGCCTGGGTGAGCGGCTTCGCCGGCGGCCGCTCGGACTGGCCGGCCGCCGCCGCCGGGGACCACTTGAGGCCGTCGATCGACGCGGCCACCGCCGCGCCGACGAGACAGTCCCACCAGTGGTTCTCGCGGCCGGGCTGGAGTTTCCACTCGTCGACCTCCCGCCATGGCCCCTTGGTCGTGACGGCGAACTCGCTCGACAAATGCTCGAAGAGCAGACGGTGGCGAGCCGCCGCTGGACGGGGCGAGAGTTTGACGCCGGTCTCGCCGGCGAAGACGCCGAGCGCGCCGTGCGAGCCGAGCGGCGTGGCGAGCCGTTCGGACACGAAACTCTTCCAGGCGTTCGTGTCGTAGCTCACGTGCAGGCCATTCGTGCCCGACTCATGTCGCCAGTCCACGCCGGCCTTGAGGCCGTTGGGCTTGTACTGCGAAAACGGCCGGCCGCTCGCGCCGATACCCCGGCCGTGGCTCGGCGTGAGAATCCCCCGGAAATCCGAGTCGCGGCAGAACTGGTAGACCGTTTTCGTGCTCTGTCCCCAGTTCGCGTCGATCAGGATCCGCGAGATCGGCATCTCGTCGCCGATCCCGTCGCGAAGCCAGCGGCGCGTCGCCAGGGCGCGGACCAGTTCGACGAGGCCGGCATAGATCGGGCCGGTGATCCCCTTCGTGTTCGGGTACCGCTCGGCCAGCGTCGGCGACGCGGTGTCGGCCCGGAAGTTCGGGAGCGTCTGCTCCGGCCAGGTGCCGTAGTCGATGATGGCACCGCCGAAGCGGGCGTCCCAACCGACGACCAGGTAGAAGAGCAGCAGCTTCTGCACGTCGATGAAGGCGGTGACGCGGGCGCAATCTCGCGGCAGGATCCGCCTCGGCAGTTGGCCCATGAGCTTCCCCTCGAGGATCGCGGCCGTGAGCCGCTCATTCGCTGCGCCCGCCGACTCGTCGCGGGGCTCGTTCTGGAATTCCGCCAGGAATCCATCCGGGTCTTTGAAGTGCAGGTTCATCGCGTGCTGCAGCGCGGACATCTCCTCGGGCAGCTTCCGCGCCTTCCAGCCCACGCGGGCGCCGGCGTCCATCGCCTTGCGGTTGGCACGGTAGAACGCCGTCGCCGGCGAGCCGTCACCGCCCGCTTCGAGCGATTCGGCCCGGATCCTCGCGTATTCCTGCCAGAGCTTCATGTCGCTCGGCCACTCGTAGAGCAACTTGCGACGCACGCCGCGCCAGTCGGGGTTCAGCTTCCGGTCGAGCATCCGGTCCGCCATGTCGCCCCGCACGATCACGGTGCAAGGCATGAACGCGGCGATCGTCTGACCGGGACCGGCCACGCCGACGACGTCGCGTTTCATGACCTTTTCGCGGGCGTCGTTCTGGGTCTTGCTCTTCGCGCTCGAAGCGGTTTGAGGGTCGTCGGAAATCGCGAGGTCGGGACGGACCGCGATCTTGCCGGCCTGGTGCTTCGCGCCACGGATCCCGCCGCCGAGGATCCCGGCGACTCGCAGGATCGATCCGCTCGCGGCCGAGCCGGCGACGGTGGGGAGGATGATCTGCGCGCGGGTCCACCCGATGCGAGTCGGCTTGCCGTCGAGGAGCTGGCCGTTCGCCCGGTTGTAGATTCTTTCGAGGCGGGCGATCGGGTAGCAGATTTCCGGGAAGTCGGCGGCGAGCAGCTCGTTCGTCTCGAACTGGGTCTTGATCCGGTCGAGGATCTCGACGGCTTTCTCTTTGTTCGCACCGAGCAGCAGCGCGAACCGGCGGTAGCCGTAGCACAGCGACCAGATCGCGGCCGTCTCACAGAGGGTCGTCTTGCCGGACCCTCGCGGCATCGCGAACGCGAAGAGGCCACCGGACCGGACGCATTCCTCGATCCGCTTCATCGCGTCGAGGTGGTCGTCGCTCCAGTCGAGAGGATAGAGGTCGGGGAAGTAGGTCGTGTTGAAGAGCGCGAGCTTCGACTCGCAGGACTTGCGTCGAGCGGGATTTTCGATCGCCGGCAGGGGTCCGATGTCCCGGCCCTGGGCGGAGAGCTTCTTGCTCCGTTCGGCGGCGCGGAGCTTGATCTCCTCGTAACGCTCATCGATCGGCGGGAGCTTCAAGGACGGGACTGGCAGTTCGTGGGGGTCGGTGGCAGGTTCGATCGGCCTGTTCGACGAGGCCTTTTTCTTGGCCGTCTTCGGTTTGGAGGAGCGGGCCATCAATCACCTCGGCCGACGGCTGCAGCCTTCGACCGCGAAAAGAAAGTGTGTCACACCACACGACTGTTCCCGTAGGTATCAGCCGTCGATCGCCCCGGGGGGACCCATGGCCCGGCTCTCATCCTGCGGCCTATTGGCGGTTTTGGTCGCGGCTGAATTTAATAGACGCCGTCCATATGGCGGAGGATGAGAGCCGCCAGGGCCGCGTTTAAGGGCTGGTCGCCGGGGGTGGGTCGGCGGCCGGATCGACCGGAGATCGTTCGCCTGCGTCGATCGTAGACGACGGTTTTCGCCGAAACCCCAAGCGGATCTTCGCCCGCTCCAGGTCCGACCGCTCTCGCGGTGTCAGCCCGCGGCCCTCGGCCACGAGCCGCTCGCCCAGGCGTCGGAAATGGGCCAGCGTCCTCCGTCGCTGCCGGCGGCCGCGTTGCCGATCGACCCCATCCTCACCCGAGCTGCTCATGCGTCCTCCAGGGCGAGCGGGTCGGGGCCGTCCAGTTCCCCGCCTGGCGGGAGCGCCAGCAGGTCAGCGAAACGGTCCCACGGCAGCACGACCAGCGGCCGGGCGTGATCCCGCCGCAGGAAGAGGGCGTCGTTGCTCCCCAGCCATCGCTCGATCGTCGTGAAACCCGAACCGCCTGCGCGGGCCTTGACTTCGCATCGCATCCGATCCCGGCCGACCGGCTCCAGGACGATGTCGCCGGCGAGCGAGCCCCCGAGTGATCCCGACAGCGGCATGCGCACGGCGTGGATGCCGGCGTCCCGCAACAGGTGGACGATTTCGTTTTCGATCCGATAGCCCTTGCGCTGGCTCTTATGCCCCACGGCCGGCCTCCCGCAACGGCGGTGCGATGCGTCGTGCCTTGGCGACGGCGTCCTCGGCGGCTTCGAGCTGAAGGGTGATCCGCGAATAGGTGCCGGTGGATTCGGTGGGTTGTCGCGCGTCGGACAGGACGCGGCCGAGGAGATCCGCGAGGTCGAGTTGGAGGCCGGCGATCTGGCGGGCGATCGCGTCGGCGAGCTGCTTGTGCGTGAGCATGACCTCCTGTCTGCCGTGCAGAGTCGAGGGGCGATCAGGGTTCAATCAGGAGTGCGGCCTCAAGCAATCGGGCGCGCAACGCCGTGCGGTTGATCCCGCACAAGATGGCCGCGTCGGTGGCCGAGTAGCCGTGGCAAAATCGCAGGATCGCCGCCGTTCGCAGCGGCGGCGGGAGTTTCTCGTAAGCGGAATTGGGATCGGCGGGCCGCTCGCGGCACGCAGTCTCCGGCGGCGTATTGGACGTGCCGTCCGTCAATCGCCGTGCGGACCGTGGGAGCGGCTTCCGGAGTGCGGCTGTGATGGCCAGCCACGTGAACGACCGGGCGTAGGTAGGGAACGGGCCGCGGCGGGAATCGTAGGATCGCAGTGCCCGGAGGATCGCATCGGTGGCCTTGTCCTGGGCGAGTTCGGCGAGAGCCTGGGTCGGCGCGAGTCGGCGGGCGAGCTTCTCGGCCGCGTCGAGGGCAGTGCGAATGTCGGAGTCGGAGACGGCGGCGGTCGGCACGGTGCGGGATCCTCCTGACCTGCGAGGATTCTACCATGCGGCCGCGAGCGGTTCAGCGCAGGAGGCCTTCCTGTTTAGCGAATCGGTAGGCGGCCTCTTGAAGGACATCGATCATCAATTTGCGATCGCAGGTCGCTACGCACTCGCCAGCCTGCGGATTTTTGAAGAGCAAGAGGATGAAATGAATACGGCCGCCTTCTTGTGCATCAATTCCGGTTTCGCGGATTACAGCTTCGGCTGCTTGGCCAACTCTCGTCATCAGATCGGCCAGTTGCGGCTCGGTCATGTCTTCGAGTTTCACTTCGCCCTCCGTTCCAGGACGCGTTTCTCGCGGCGTGCCCGTTCCCATCCGGTTGTCGCCTCGGCAACATCGGCGAGTCCGCTGAACGACAGGTCGAGGCGAAGATCGTCGATCGCGGCCGCCGGCGACGAACCGAGGCCCATCGCGACGCCACCTGAATACACCCCGACGGTGGCGACAAATACCCCCGGCTTCACGTCGGCTTCGTCGATCGGCCCGTACCGGTCGGCGATCCACTTCCGCAGCTGGTCGACCTTCTCCATTTCGATCTCCTCACGTCACCTTGCCCCGGATCCTCGACTCGGCCTTGCGCACGCGGCCGAGGATCCGCTCCTGCAGCGTGTAGCGGTAGACGTGTCGCGGCGACTCACGGCCGACCTCGACGATTAGCCACCGCGTTCCCGGCAACGCGGTGAAGAAGCGGCCATCGAAGGGGACGCGGATCCGGACTTTCAACTCGACGACGTCGCCGACAGCGAACCGGGGCTTCCGCTGTGCCCACCCCCCCCGTGCTTTTCTGGTTGCGCTCATGGCTCATGGATTCCCCCGATTGACGTAGGCGAGCAGGTACACCAGGCAGAGGTCGGCGACCATGTAGATCGCCCCGCCGAACAGGTACGCCCGACGCATCTCCCGATTGCGCGTGCCGGCGATCGAGAGGATCATGCCGAGCGAACCGAGGGACACGGCGAGCATCGGAATCAGAACGCAGAAGGTGAGCACGTTCGGCCCTCACGCGGCCGAACGGCGGAGGGGCAGCGGGTCGCCGGGCGATTGTGCCCGCATCCGCTCGGCGATCTCGCCGCGCCAGATCGGGACGTTGGGCGGTGCGGTGATGCCGATTTTCAGATCCCCGTTTTTGTCACGATCGACCACCGTGATCGTGATCGCCTCGCCGATCTGGATGGTTTCGCCCTTCTTCCGTGACAGGACAAGCATCGTACCCTCCTGGTATTTCATTCGCGAAAGGCCCGCCGCGAACGTCGCGGCGGGCCGGTGAAGGATCAGCGGCCGTAGATCACGGTCGCGTAGAAGCCGAGCCGACCACGGGCGACACCGATCTCCCGCACCGGGAGACGTCCCCAGTAGCAGCAGTTTCGGATCGCCGCGTCGGCCGAGGCCGTCGAGAACCCGACACCCTCATGGCAGCCGGCCGGCACCGTGCCGACGTGGGCCATGCGGCCGTTCATCGCCTGCAGCTCGGCCTTGGCCTGGGCCGTGCCGGTGGTGGGTGCCGTGCCGGCGGCGGTCTCACAGGGGCACTTGGCCTCCGCGATCGGTGCCGCCGGCACGGGACTCGTGCCGCAGCTCCGCGACGGCGCGGGCGATCGCCGCCAGCGGGCTTCGGCGGCCGTCGGCGACAGGATCGCGGCCGCGGCCGCGAACAGGAACAATCGACGCATCGACATCCTCCTCGAATCGGCCCATCCTTGGGCGGGTGAGCGGCCGCACCCGTTGCGGCCGCAGGTTTGTCGGCTCCCGCTTAGGGGGGCGTGATCGTAGTCGGGCCTTGGTCCCACAGGACGGGCGGCGATTGTTCCTGGAGCGAGGCTTGCAATCTGCTCGCGTCGGCGTCCTTGTGGATTGCCACGCGATGGATCCGCAGTTGAAGACCACAGCCATCGACCGAGACCGCGTTCCAGATCCGAGCCTCTACGCCTTCGAGCGTTTCGATCGAGTCGGTTGACGTTGCAATCACGGATTCAAAACCGAGCAGATCGCCCATCGGCTGGTCGAGAAACACGAGAATCGGCGATCCAGCTTCATCCACCGCTGGGCACTGGATCACGTCGACGCCGTCGATGCTGTCCCAGACACGTCGTTTAAGATCGATTTGAAGTTTCATTCTTCCTCAGCGTGCGGGTCGTTGAGTGACAGTCGGGACGCCGCCTGGCTGCGTGATCCGAGGATCACGGCCCGCTGGGGCGAACCGATACGACCGCCGCCCCAGGCCTGCAGGTACGCGAGCCGGGCCACCGAGAACGACGTCGCGTCGGTGGCTTTCTGGAACGCGGCCGCGATCGCGTTACCGATCGACGTGGCCAGCTTCGCGTCGACAGGAGGCGCGGGCGGATGCCCCTCTCCGCCCGGCATCGCCCAGGCAGGCAGGTGCGCAACGCCGATCACTCGTTTCCGCTGGTCGTCGTAATCGAGCCATTGCCGGGGGACGTGCACGAGATACGCTCCGACCCCGAACTTCGCGGCCGCCCGTTTCAGGGCGTCGCTCGCGGCCGCCTTGACGCGGCTCGCGCCGTCTTCCTTCGCTCCAACGGAACCGACGTCGGATTTCGCGATCCAGCCTGCCCCGATCCGCAGTTTCAGCTCGCACAGGGCCGAGCCGTCGTTGAGGACCTCGATCCGGGACTGCCAGCCGCCAACGCCAACGACCTGGTCGAGCCGATCGACGACCGTCGCGAACTCGACGTACGGCACGCATGGCCGCCGGCCTTGGTCGGACACCTTCGCCTTCGGCAACCACCGCACCAGGTGCGGCGGGAACGGGTCGCGGAGTTTCTTGGCAAGCGCGACGGCTTCCGCGTGGAAGATCGCCGTCGATCCGATCGGCGAAACACTCTCGGTCATTTGGCACCTCGGCCGCTGTCGGGCTCGGTGCGGATGATCACTTCCGAGCAGCGAATCGAAACCGGCCCCACGGTGAGTGTGAGGTGTCCGCCGAAGGTGAACTCCGCCGTGCCGCCGCCGCGAATCGCCTGGGCGGCGAGGCCGAGGATCACGGCCGGACCAGGCGGCAGTGTTGTCGCGAGCTGCTCGAGCATGGTGGCGTAGTCGAGGCTTGGCTTGGTGCTCTTCAAATGCCACCGCCTTTCTCGGCTGCGGCGAACCGGGCCGCCGCGTCGTCGCCGTCGTCGTCGCCGAAGAGCGACGCCGGCTTTGCGGGCTTGGCGTCGAGGACCTCGGCGACGGCCTTGTCGACGCGGGCCTCAAGGTCGCGGCAGGTCGGGATCAAGCAGCGGTCGCCCGATCGGAAAAAGGCCTTCTGCTTGTTCCGCAGGGCGCGGACCTCGCGGGCCAGGTCGATGAGTTTGTCGCGGTCGCTCAACGTGCACCGTCCTTTCGCGAAGGGGCCGTCGTCACGGCGGTGGCGTAATTCGCCGGGGCCGCGTCGCCCAGGAGCCGTTCGGGGATGCCGAACTTCCGCAGTTCGGCCAGCCAATGCCGGCGAACCATCTCGTTGCAGTGGGCGAGCGCATCCGACCAGGTCGCCTCGCGACCATGCTCCATTCGGAACTTCGTCTGGTAGTACAGGCTCTGCGCGTTGTGGGGCTCGTCGGGCTTGTGGTCGACCGCGCACTCCTGGCAGAGGTGCGGGGCCGGCGGGAGCAGGATCATCCCACCCCGGACGAAGGCCGGTCCGGCTTCGGTTTTGGATTCGCTCAAGCCGCACCCGACCTTTCCCGTGCGAGTCCGGGAATCGCGCACGCGGAGCAGATGTCCGCGCCGACCCAGAAGCACGGCTCGCCCGTCTTCGCGATGCACTGCCGGCAATCGCGATCGGAGCAGCCGCATTCCCGGCAGCGGCGGGTCGCGCCGATCGTGTAGCCGTTCGGCGTCCGCGAGAGCGAGCGCGGCAGGCCGGGGTGAAATCGCGGCCGAGGCGACTGCGGCGGATCCAGACGGATCGGTCCGCCGACGTACCGCTTCATCGCGAGCGTCGGCTCGATCGATCCTTTCGCGGGGGCGTGGTGCGGCACCTTACGGGACTTCTTCCGGTTCCGCTTGCGGGTCTTGCGCGGCTTCATGGTTTGGCTCCGTCGGTTGGGGGAACGTGGTCGGGGCAGCGGTCGTCGGTCAGAGCCTCGCCGCGACGGCGACCGGCCTTGTCGCGGTAGTCGATGTGCCCGATGAACTTCACGCGGTGGACGTGGGCGCCGCAGATCGGCGCGTCGCACGTGCCGCCGAGGGCCGTAGGCTCGTCGCATAGATAGGCCGCCGTGGCGTCGCACCAGCGGCACTTGCGGGGTTTGCTCATGCGACCCTCCGAGCGGTCTCGGGGTCGAAGACGCAGGCCGCGTAACGGTGGCCGTGGGCGTGCAGTGGCGATCCGTGGGCGGCGTCCCAGGCGGCGGCGCAGAGCGGGCACTCGTCGAGGCGATCGGAACCGCGATAGACGAGGACGGTGCGCCATCCGGGCGGCGGATCGTTGCGGACCACGGGTGTCGAGAATCCGCAGTGGATGCAGTGGTAGCGATTCCGGGCGAGCGGCTCCTCGGCGGGAGACCGCTTGCCGGCGAACAGGTCGAGGCCGAGCGCGGCACGCAACTGGTAGAGCCGGATCCGATCGACGCGGCCCGGATCAATCGGGAGCAGCTTCACCGGGCACCTCCGTTCGCGGTGCCGCCGAGTTTGAAGGCGTCGAGGTCGCCGGCGGCCTCCTCGGCCCGCGTCCGCTCGATCCACTCGCGGAGGTCCCCAACGGTGAGGATCCAGGCATCGTCGTCGAGGGCGACGATCCAGCCGGAAACGAATCGAGCGAAGTCCTGGACCGCGACCGAGTCGTCGAAAGCGTCGGCCAGAATCGCAAGGGCGAGGCGATAGCAGCCGTCCACGAACTCGGCAGATCCCCAGTCGAACGGGTCCTCACCCGCGTTGGCGGGCGGAGGAATATCCACAGCCGAACGCTCGTGCATCCGGGCCGAGAATACAGTCCTCTCCGGGAGAGCAATGGCGACTCCGCCAGCGAGGACCCTGAGGACGTGTCGGCTATCGCAGTGGCGGTAGCCAACGTAAAGAATCGTCGTGGGGTTCATGCCGGCACCGCCCGTTTCTCCGCTCGCTCGGCGGCGTGGATCGCGGGCAGCACGGCGTCGTACAGCTTGAGGCAATCCGACCACGGCAGGGCGAATAGCGTCGCATCCCAGAGGACGCTCGCGATCGCCTGCCGGCCGGGGTTGGCGCGGCGGCGGTTAAAGTCGGGGCACGTCTGGCCGCCGGGTCCGTACGACCGGCGGGCGCGGTCGAGCAGATCGCCGACCGTCTCGATCCCGACCTTAGCCAGGATCGAGGGCCACTCGTCCGGGATCTCGAAGACGTCGAGGAGGCGGGTGTCGGTACTCAAGCGGCACCCCCTTCCGCTGATCGGGTGAAGTCGAGCGGACGTGCTTCGACGGCTTCGCGCCACTCGTGCAGGAAGTTGTCGAGCCGACGCTCGGCCTGCTCGGCCCGGCGTCGGCTGTTCGGGATTCCCGGCGCGGCCTTCCGCTGGAGGTCCCGAACGCTCGCGACCAGGTCGAGCAGCCAGCGGGCATCCGCCGCGGCATCGCAGCCCTGCAGTCGGAGCGCTCGTTGGAAGTCGGCGACGACCTCGGCGACGGGATCGTTCGAGCCAAACGGGTTGGCAAGGGGCTTTCGTGTGCGGCTCACGCGGCCCCCTTTCGCCGCGTCTTGGCGCGGATCGCTTCGTCGGGGGTCAGCGCCCGGCCCGGTTGCACGACGCCGAACGCCAGCCCCGGGCCGCCGTGGCATTCATCCCACAGACCGGCACACGAGGCGCACTCGTGGAAGAACGCACCGCAGCCGAGCACGAACGTTCGCCAGAGCGGCGGCGATTCGCCGCGGACGCACGGCGTCGCGAAGCCGCAGTGCCCGCAGGCGATCACCCAGCTCGTCCGGGCGGGAGCGGGGTAGGCCTCGCCGGTGAACAACTCTCGGCCGGCCTCGACCGCTTCGCGGTACACCGCGACGCGGCGGGCACGTTCGGCCGTTTCGAATTCGGTTTTGCGAGCTCGCGGTTTCACGCGGCACCGCCTTCCGCCGCGACCTGACGGATCAGCCCCGATTGGATCAGTTCCCCGCCTACCGACCGGGACCAGAATTCGTTACCCCAGTCGATCGGCTTCACGATTCGTGGTTCGTGCTGGTACTCGATCACGAACGGCTTGCAGTCGCGACCCGTGAACCACGCGCCGGCAATGAGGTCGCCGAGCGTGGTCCCCTGCCCGGGCCTGGCGAACCGATCGAGGCCGTAGACCAGCTCGACGGCTCCGCTCGCAAGCGTGGCCGCGACCCAGCCCATCACCTGGTGCGGTTGGTTGAGATGGAGCGATCCCATGCAAAGCTTGCGATCCTGGTCGAGCCAGACCGCCAAGTGCGGGAATACGCCCTTCGCATTGATCGAAGTCTCGACCATGCGATGGAAGACTTCGGGAAGCGGTGCGGGGATTTTCTTCTTGGCCTTCATGCGGCACCGCCTTCCGCCGGCAGCAGCGCCACGGCCTGAGCGTACGCGCGGCGCAGGTCCTCGATCCGGTTGCCGTCGCAGTCGTCGCACTGCGATTCGAGTAGCGGCAGGCCGCTCTCGATCGAGGAGAGGATCTCCTCCCGCGTCGCGGTTCGACCTTCGCGCCAGAACGACAGCGACGTCGGCGCGAACAGCCGGAGGAGCACGTCGCCCCGGCCGTCCGGCACGACCTCCGAGCCGGTCGTCTCGTACAGCACAGAGACCCCGGGGTTCCGGGCGATTGCGAACCCCGGACCGTCCGCGAGCGTGCCGGGCAGGTCGTTCTCGCGCCGCTTCGCGTGCGGCCGCGAGAGGAACGGACAGGCCCGCACGGAATACTCCGCACACTCGCGGTGCGACGGTGGCTCGGCCGAGACGCGGTTGACGAGGCACATGGGGCCGATAACGAAAACGGCCCGATCGGGCGCGATCCCGCGACCGCAAACCCAGCAACAGCCGGTCGCGATCGCGAGGATACGCTTGCGGGCGTCCATCACGCGCGGGTCGGGCTTGCCGTTGACCTTCGCGACGAACCACGGCAGCGGATAGCCGCGATCGTCGAGAGGCAGGTGGGCCATTCGGGCAGGCAGAGGAGGTAGGTCGGAGCGGTACTTGCTCACGCGGCACCGCCTTCCGCAGCGGCGGCCTCGGCGAGCTGGTAGCCCCGCCAGGTCTCGATCCACTCGTCGATCTCGCCGGCCGTGATCGACCAACTCGACGACGGCCAGCGGCCGACGACGGCGACGCGGAAGTCCTGGTACAGGTCCTGAGCCATGTCGAGGCCGCCGGGCGACTCGCCGAGCAGCTCGACGAGGATCGCCAAGGCGAGCTGCGTCGGGCCGCTGCCGCGATAGCCCCATTCGAATCCGTCGGGCGAGTGGAGCCGGAGGTCCGTGCGGGGCGGGAGCTCGGAGGCCGTGCCGTCGGCGAACAGGCGCAGCACGATCACGCCTTCGTCGACCCGGTAGCCGACGAAGGCCACCGCGCGACGCGGCCGGGTTGGGGTCGGTTTCATCCCGCACCGCCTTGCCGGCGCGGCGTCGTGGGCTTCGGGTCGAGAGGCAGGATGGCAGGTTCGTCAGAGGGGGATTGCGGATCCCTGGAAGTGGCTTCGTCGTCGACCTTCGATTCCCCGCACTGCCATTCCTCCGGGAAGAAGAAACGGGTGAGTGCGGCACCGACGTCGAAGGACCGCGGGACAGGAAAGGCGGGCGTGTGAGGTCCGCCGGCGGGATCGATGGCGACGCTCAACTGGTCGCGATGCGTCGAGATCTCGACGACGAGACCGAGGTTCCGATCGTTCTGGAATTTGCCCAGCGAGTAGTGCGGGATCGCGAGGATCTCAGGATCCCACGATTCGATCGGCGATCGCTTCGCCGCAGCGATGCCACCTCGCGATCGGTAGACGAGGATCGCCGCGTAGTGTTGCCGGTAGGGCTTCGAGAACTTGCATCGCGGGCAGTTCTCGCCGTAGCAGCCGCGAGTGATTCGCTTGCCGACGAGTTGGTCGTGGTGGTAGTGCGTGAAGTACGTCTTCGGCGGGCCGAGCAGGATCGCGACGATCGGCGGATTGGGCTTGCGAAGGATGTTCGGCATCCGTTCGCCGGGCGATTCGCCCGAGGCCTCGACGGGCCTGGGAAGGGGCATGCGCGTCATGGCGCGTCTCGTGTTGCCGCTGGACCCGGTTCGCTTGCGTTTGGAGCGACCCGTCTCTTCCGCCCAACGTTCGAAGGCAACGAGCCCTCGGCTTGATCGTCGGCAGTCGATGCGGTCAGTCAGCGTCGAAGAGTCTAACCAAGCCGGCGCGCGGTTTCAAGGTGGCGGGCCGGATTTTCGTTTCGACCCGCGGTCCCTGCGGCTCGCCCACGTGCGTGTTCACGGTTTTTGGAGATGGTTGTGATCACGTTATCACAACCACAACCACAACCGTGTTCATGTTCAACGGGCGCTGGTGTCCGGCCCGTTGATCAACGGACGACAGATCCGCGCCCATACGGGCGCAGGTCGCGCCCGTATACGGGCGCAGGTCGCGCCCGTATGGGCGCGGGGTCCTTGCGCGGCCAAAATCGACCCGGAAAAATTCCCAAGCTCCTGCCGGAATTTTTCCGAAATCGGGGGTAGACGGCTGCAGGGAACCGGCCACGGATCGCCTAGGGCGCGTTCTGGCGGGCGATCGTTGCCGGATTGGGAATTGGATCGGGTTGGCCGGCGATCGGCGGAGAATGGCGGCGCTATTCGATCTTCCGTGGGATGTGCGCGAGGTGTTTCGCCTCGATCCACCAGTCGCCGGCGTTCGGTCCTTCGGCGATGCGTACCTGGGCGACGTCGGCGGAGAGCGAAAGCACAGTGCAGCGGTCGCCTTGGGCGACTCTTGATGTGGTTCGGGCTTCGGCGAGTTTGAGCAGTTCGCGTTCGTTGTTCTCGGCGGTCGCCTTCAGGAGCGTTTGCAGGACTTCGCGAGTGGCGCCGATCGGCGCCACGGCCGTGACTTGGACCAGCTCACCGACGGCGATCGCCCCGGCCATCCGCTTCGCTTCGGCCTCGCGGGCGAGTTGAAGGCGTTCCCGCTCGGCCCGGGCCTTCTGGTTCGCGGCATTAGCCTCAGCTTCGCGAGCCTGCCTTTCCACCTCGAGGGCCTTTGCCTCGTCGCTCATCCGCTGGCCGACAAACACGCAGCTCCGAATCCCGATCGCTGTGACGATCAGCAGGAAGATTCCGGTGACGATGGACACCACCAGTCGAGCGGCGAGGAATCCGAAGAAGCCGCCGAACGCAAGCCCGAAGCCGGTCTTGAAAGAGCTCTTCGGCCCGTCGCCGGCGTCACGGCGGGCTTGCTGGCGGGCACGCTCGCGGGCGAGCTCCCGCTCATACTCGCGGTCGAAGTCGTCGTCATCGTCGTCGCGGCGGCTGCGAGGCATGGCGGCACTCCGGTTTTTGGGTGGGGAACCAACAAGCCGGAGTGTAGCGGAGCGAGGAAGTAAGGTCGAAGGAAATCGTCAAAGCTCATGGAGCGCCAGCCAACAATTGATCACGTCGCCGATTTTTTCTGAAAGAGAGCGACTCTTCGCTTGCTTTCCAAATAGGGTTGCTCGGCTCATCGAATTCTTCGTGGAATTCCGCCTCCCACGATTGCCGCGAGTCGCTATTTTCAGCTTTAAGCGCGTCCGTGAATTCCTTGTACGCTTCCCAGACCTGTCGGTTGCGGGGATCAATCTGAAGTCCTCTATCAAACAGTAACTCGACTTCCACCCGATCTGCACCCCGGCAGTGACGGATCATGGCGAGCCAACTAAAAAGCCTCGCTTGAATGGCTGGTCCAGGCTGCCGGGACAACGCCTCGTTCGTTAGCCGTTCCGCTTCGGCCAAGTCTTTTTTTCGGAGAAACGCTTCACGTGCCAGGTAAACAAAAGGAACATACCCGGGGTGTGGCAACTCGATGGCTTTACGGAAATCAGCCAATGCCCGCTCGCTCGGATAGTTGAGCATGCCCCGTGCACTAAGCGGACCGGGGTCGTTAGGATCGAATTCGATCTCTTCTTCGATCAACTCGCCAGCACGTCGATCGTCACCGAGGCGCATTAAGGCCATATTTGCCGTGCTGAATCCGATCGAGACGATCCAACGTAGATCCTCGCTCTTCTTTCGATCCTCCGGGAGGAGCTTGAAAGTGGCCCAGCCTTCCTCGAATAGCTTGATTTGTTGTCGATGCATTGCCAAACGATCTACGCCGGCGAGCTTCGAAGCCCGATGGAAGCAGGTGATCGATGCGACCAGGTTGGTCACAGAGTTTGGCCTTTTGTCACGCAACCGCGAGATAAACTCCCAGGCTTCTTCAAGACGGCCCTCTGATGGCATGCAGAGAACTCGCCCGACGGTCATGAGGACATAATCACTCCCATCTTGGGCATTTTGAATCGCGGCAGCGTAGAACGCGGCTGCAGCTTTCCAATGCCCCAGTTCCTCACAGAGGCTGCCACGTAGAAATGCAAGCACGTCTTGTTTGTAGAGGTACGGGTGCTCTTTAAGATGATCCAAAATGGCTCTAGGCTCCCCTTTCGTCGAAAGCATTCCGAGTCTCAGTCGCATTCGTTCCACGTAGCCGGGTGCCGCTCTGAAGCGAAGGTCCTTCTGAAATCGCTGCCAGGTCGGATCCATGTCACGAGGTAGGTATCGGGACTCGATCCGTTTAGAAAGCTTCTCGGCCTTCGAGTAATGCCCGCCGCGGTAGTACTGTGTCGCCGCCAAGAAACGAAGAAGGTGGAGGTCGGCCGGCTTCCTCGCTTCGACGAGGCCCTTCTCGAGCAAGGCCCCAGCTTCGAAGTATTTTTTCGCTGCGAGTTCGGTTTCTCCTACGCCAAGGGCGAGGCTGCCTTCTGCTGCCAGCTTGGAAGCTGCTCCGTCTCGATCGAACAAGAGGGCGTTCATTTTCGCTCCTTCGAGTTCCGCATTTGCCTGGGACGCTTGTTCCGCCCTTTAGTCTGTTTCAGGGCGAGCGACTGACTGGTTACAAAATGCAGCCTGCAACACACGCTCCGATTCGGCGGGTGACTGAATGCGACCACGGATGCGAATCCGGCAGGGCTCTTGGTGAGGACCTGATTAGCTTTCTCTTTCAACCTCGCATTTGTGTGATATCCCCGATCATCCTCTCGTATGCCACTGCTTTCGATCTGCACGGTCTGCCCGTTCATGGCGAGCAAATAGTCTCCGCCGCTACCGATCTGAAGGACGCTCAGGATCTCGGCCGATTCAAGGCGATGCACCAAGAGCGCCATTACACCGATCGCCGCCTCTTCCGTGATGACCTTTTCATTCTTGGTCGCAGTCCAGGTTTCGCACGCATCCAAAATCGATTGCGGAACTCCGCTCCAACCGATGTTCTCAACACTTTGCCGTGGGTCGCCTGACCCAGGGCACGAAAGCCACTCCACCAAGACCTCTCTAGCCATAGTACCCGAAGGGAGTTGAGTCGGGTCCAGACTCAACCGGACAATCGCCGAGGGGCCGCAATGGTGGAGGAGCGAAACTTTGGAATGAATGGAAGGCAGGTCGCGAAGTTCCAGCGTAGGGCCGGTTGACATCGGGAAGCCTTGGAATTGCTATTCAAATAATCTGTTTTGCTCGATCGTTCGGATTACCTGAAGAAGTGCACCACCAAAAAACGACGGCGGGCAGGGGGCGTCAAGCTCGCCTGATACCCTGCCCGCCGGTCATCCCGAGAGACGACGCGGTGGGCACCATCGGCCGCCCACCTGTTTTCCCGATCCGTCGCGGTGAATTCTACCGCAGCACGGATCGTGCGTACAGGCAGGCGGCGTCAGGTTCCGAGTCGGACCGGGGAGATTTGAACTCCCGACCTCTTGCACCCCAAGCAAGCGCGCTAGCCAAGCTGCGCTACGGCCCGATCCTTACAAGTTACCAATTCTTCGCACGGCGACAATCGCACTTTCCGCACGACCGCCCCCGGCAACCCTCCTCCGCCCCGGTCCAACCACGGAATGCTTGCAAGCGGCGCGAATCGCTGATAACCTGATTATTGGTGCGGGTCATCGCCAACGTCCCGATCCGCCCGCCGTTACATCTTCACCCGTATCTCGCCGATACGCCGTCTTGCGGATGCCTCGATCCATGAAGTCACTTCCGTCCGCCCTTGCCTTCTTCCTGCTCGTGATCGCTGTCGTCGGTCCGTCGGCCACGGCTCAGCCTCCGGCTCAACCACCGGCGAAGCCGCAACCGCCCGCACCAGCCGCCACGGCACCGGCTTCGGCCCCCCGGCGCCCCGTGCCGCTGGACAGTTTCCAGCTCAAACTGCCATCCACCATCAGCCTCGGCAACGTCCGCGTCACGACGAATGACCTGCGTGATGGCAAACTGATTGTGCTCGATTCTGCGACCAAGAAACCGACCAAACAGCACATGGACTCGATGCAGGCAATGGCCCGCGAACTGGTCTACGCCCTGACCGACAAAAAATACTACTCCCCGCCGGAACCCACGAATAACTTCCTGCGGCCCGTGCCGTCGGAACTCACGCTCGAATCCCGATTCGATGAAGCCAAGCGATTCATTCTGGTGCCGACGTGGGGTCGCAAACTCTCGATTGACCAGGCGGACTACATCGTTTGGTTCGGCGTCGCGATGGATGAAGCCATTCGCGAGATCCTGGATCCGAAACCCGCCAAGGCCGGCGATCCAGTCCCGGCGGTGCCGGCCATTTATCGAGTGAACGCGGCTCGCATGATGGCCGAAGCGGCCAAATCGGGCGCACCAGCCTTCTACCCCACAATTCTTGGATTGCTTTCGAATCCCGATACGGATCCCGAAGTGCTGGTCTATGCCATCAAGGCGGCCGAAGGCCTGATCGCGGCGTTCAATCCGATCCTGCGGGACGATGCGAAATACATGATCCACACGATCAAAGATGCGGAAATGGTCAAATTGGTCACAGCCCTCGAATCGATCATCACACGGACGAAGCCGTATGGACGCAAACCGGCCGCCCCGGTGCCCCCTCCCCCCGCACCGCCCCCGGCTCCCATGGCCCCCGCGCCCAAGGCCGGCGACCCCAAGGGACCGACGATCCCCGTCGGGCAATTGCAGGCGAATACCGTCTCGGCCGAACAGCAACTTGTGATCCGCTATTTCCGCCGTGCGGCGATCCGCGCCCTTTCACAAGTGCGCTACCCGCAATTCGTCGACGCGCAGACCGGGAAGGCCGTCTATCCGATCGTCACGCTCGCAAAGATCGCGGTTGGCGATGCCTCCATCACCACCGCGCCGGGCAACGACGAAATCGCCGCCGCAACGGTCGGGCTGTGCAATCTTCACGATTACAAGGATGTGAACGTCGACGCTTTGTGCGATTGCATCGCGCAAGGCGTGGCGAATTTCGCCGGCAAAAAGGCCGGGAACTCCCAGGACAAATCGATCCCGTGGAAAGTCGTGGGCAGCCACATCATCACGGCCCTCGCGGACATGCAGCGAGTCCCGAACGCCGGAAAGTATCGCCCGAAGTTCGAATCCCTCGCGACCGTCCTGACGGAACGCGTTCTTCTGCCGCTCGAGAAGATCAATTCGCCTGGTAATTCTCCCAATTTCGAGGCGCTGCAGCGCTGGCGAGAAACGAACCGCCCCGCGTCCTTGAAATTGCTCGACGAGGCCAAAGTGCCCGCCGTTGTACCGGCCTTCGCCGGCGCGTAATCGTTACCGAATTCCCGAACCGTTCCTCTGGAAAAGCCTTGGGAACGGATAATATGTGGACAAGACACCCCGGTCCCGACCGGGACCCTCTTGGGAGACTGGTCATGCGTCGATGGCTACTCGGACTCGGTTTGGCCTTCACGGCCACGGGTGCGGTGTCCGCGCAAAACGCGAACGACGTGACCGCGCCAGGTTACCTCGTCATTCGCGTGATCCTGGACGCCGGTGCCGCGCCTGCGGCCGGTACGGGAGCACCCTTTGGCGGTGAGGATCCCGCGGCAGCCGACACCGGTGGACTGGCCGGAAGCGTCGGCATCGGAGGCGCTCCGACCGGGCCGGCCGGGCCGATGGGAGGAACCGGCGGGGCACCGGGTCGTGGCACCGGTAGTAACACGGACCTGGCCAAGTCGATCCATGTCGTCGCCCCGTTTCGATCCATCAACTTCAAACCCTTCTATCCCGACAGAAGAGTCAACAAGGAATCGAACCCGGTCTGGCCGGCGATGAAGACCAAATACGGTACGACCTTCCTTTATTCTGATGGCACCTCCATTGAAATCCGACCGGTTCCGGCCGACGTCGCGAAAGGGGTTGGCTACCAGACATCCCTGGAAGCCCCGATCAAGGAGCGCCATCGCAAATGGTCGACCGATCGGAAATTTGAACCGATCTACGAACTGACCGTCGACGCGCTTACGCTTGGAATGGTCGATGAAGCGTTCACATACGCCAATGAAACGGTGAAACTTCTGGAAGTCCTCAAAACGGACCCCAATCGCAAACCATCCGAAAAAGTAGCGAAATTCGCGGAAATCTGGGGCCGAATCGGTCCAAAACTGGATTTGACGCTCCCCGCAACCAACGATGCCGAAGACTGGAGAAATCGCCTGTCGGCCGGTGCCGTGAAGGCCGGCAAACATTACTCCATCGTCTATTGGGGCGAACGGCAGATCAATCCCGCAGTGATCAATCGCCGACTTGACGCCCTCGAACGGAATTTCAAAGCGTTCTACCTCTGGCACGCGTTGCAGGGCTTATCACCCGCACTCCCCGACAAACCGTTCACCGTCGTACTCGCGGATCGGGTGACCGATATCCCATCGCTCCGGGACAAGCTTGACGGCCTCCCGATGCAGTCCGATGCGTTTTACTCCCCGGTGCACGACCTGCTCGTCTTTTCACCAGAACGGACCGACCAACTCGGTGCGGCGTTCCAAGACCTGGCCCGGGCGTCCTACAAAAACGGCTGGAGCCGCGACGAACTACTCAAAGGCATCCCGCCGTCAGGTGGACAAAAACAACCGCCCGCCGAGTTGGCTCGAATGATGACCTTGGCGTTGGTCGACAAGCTCCTCGAAGAAGAAATGGACCTTTCGGCGATGAGCCGCGAGGCGACCCGGCAACTCTATTTCGCCACGGGTGTCTTGCCCCGAAATGTACAGCTTCCCAGTTGGCTTGAATCTGGCCTGGCCAGTTTCCTGCAACATCCCAAAGGACCGGCCTTTGCGAAGGATGCCAAAGGTGCCGACGCCATGGTCGTCGGTCTGGCGTTCGGATTCGGCGCACCCAATTACGTTCTCCATCGTACGTACCGTGAACTCGATTCCACCAAGGCGATTAATCCGAATCCCGAAGCGCTGCTCCGAAACGTCCTCATGGATCGTTATTTTGAAGCGGCCGCATCCGGCACCGATATCGATCCACCACCGCCGCGCCCAACGCCGGCGACAGGCGGCAATCCGATGGGAACAGGGGGCCGGTTCTCGGGCGCGCTCGGCAGCGGCGGCGGTAGCACGCCGATGGGACCGATGGGTGGCACTCCACCAATGGGTTCGGTGAGCGGTGGATACAGCCCCATGGGACCGGGCGCAGGTACCGGCGAAAGTACGGCCGAAAACGTGGCCGCAAATCTTCGCCTCTCCAAGGAACGACTCCGCACCAAGGCCGACGCGACGGCTTGGGCGCTCGTCTATTATCTCTCCCGCAGTCAGTTGGATGGACTGAAGAACTTCTATCGTGAACTCGGGCGGATGCCCCGCGATATGCGACTCGATGAAAAAGTGGTCCTGAAGACATTCTGCAAATGCTTCAATCTAATGGACCGCCAGAAGACCGATCAGATCGACGAGGCTGCGTTCAAGCAGTTCGCCGAAATGTGGGTTCGCTCCATGCGAAACGTGCCGGTCTACGGCGTGGAGTTGGCAATGTCGGGCAATCCGGGCGGTGGTAACAATCCCGGCTCGGCTGGGGCCCCGCCCGGTCGCGGCGGAGCGGGTCGCGGGGGTGCCGGTCCTTGACCCCTTGATTCTCGGAATCCCGATCCGGCGATCGCCGGATCGTCTTTATTTCGTGCTAATCTTCGCACCGGACTCTCACACATCGATTGTTGATTTAGAGTGGCGACCCGGAAGGCCGGTTCCGCAGGGCTGGCTTTGTTCCATCCAGCCTGGATCCTGATCTCAACTTCAAATGCCGTGTTGGAGAATTCGATGAAATGGTGGTCGTTAGCGATCGCAGCCTTCTTGTTCGCCAGTACAGCGACCGCACAAGCCCCGCGGCGGGCCGAGCTGAAAAAAGGTGTCCGCGTCGCCATCGTCGGCGATTCGATCACCGAGCAACGTCTCTATAGCCGCTTCATGGCCGACTACCTCACCGCCTGCCACCCGGATCTCGATGCTCGCATCGCGCAGTTTGGCTGGAGCGGCGAACGCGCGAGCGGGTTCCTTGCCCGCATGGACAACGACCTGATGCCGTTCAAGCCCGATGTCGTCACGCTCTGCTACGGAATGAACGACGGGAGCTACCAGCCGTTCACCGACGCAATCGGCCAAGGGTACGAAAAGCCGCTCGTCGAGATTGTGAAGAAGCTCAAGGCCGCCGGCGTGCAGGTGATCGTCGGCTCGCCCGGCGCGGTGGACGACCATTTCTTCGGACGCGAAGGAGATGGCAAAACCGTGACGGCGCGCTCGAAGATGTATAACCCGACGCTCGCGAAACTTAGGGACATCGCGAAGAAGACTGCCGACGCCGCCGAGATGCCCTTCGCCAACGTCCACGACGCGATGATCGACGCCATGCGCAAGGCGCAGGCCGACGACAAGCTCGGCAAGGGTTACCATGTCTGTGGTGGAGACGGATTCCATCCCGACGCCAACGGACAACTCGTGATGGCGTTCGCGATCCTCCGAGCCATGAAGTTCGACGGCGACCTCGGCAGCGTCGCCGTCGACTTCCAGGGCGCATCTAGCGCGACCGGCGGCCACAAAGTCATGAAGTCCGAGGGCGGCAAGGTCGTCGTCGAGAGCTCCCGTTTACCCTTTGGCTTCACCGGCGACGCCAAACAGACCTTCGGCACCCGCAGCATCGCCCCGTTCCTGCCCTTCAATCAGGAACTGAATCGATTCACGTTGACCGTCAAGAACGCCCCGGCCGCGAAGCTCAAGGTGACGTGGGGAGCCGAGTCTCGCACCTTCTCGAAAGACGAGTTGGAGAAGGGGATCAACCTCGCGGCCGAGTTCCAGAACCACCCGCTGCTCGCGCCGTTTCTGAAGGTCGACGCGGCAATCGCGAATCAGCAGGTGTTTCAGACCTTCATGATCAAACAAGTCATTACAAACCATCGTTTCCTCGCCGGGCTGGCGAAGGAGGACGCGGAGATCGCGGCTGCGACGACGAAGATCCGGGAGCGGCTCTGGGCTAAGGACGAGGCGAACCACGCCGCCGTCCGCGCCGCGCTGCCCAAGTCGCCCGTGGCGCACACGATCATCGTCGAGAAAGCGGAGTGACCGAGGTTCCGACTTCCGAAGTCGAAGCCGGACTTCGGAAATCGCTATACGTCCAACTCGTCCGCCGTCGCGAGGTCGGCCTTCTGCATGATGAATTCGTAGCGAGGCTCGGCATCGCCGCCGAGCAGGTCCTTGAACGTGTTGTGGGCCTCCAGGTTCTCGCTGATCTCAACTTTCAACAGCTTGCGGAACTTCGGATCGAGCGTCGTCTGCGCCAGTACGCGGAACGGCATCTCGCCCAACCCCTTGAACCGCGTGATGTCCACCTTCGCGTTCGCCCGCAAGCCGGCGAGGATTTCCTCCTTGTGCTCATCGTCCTTCGCCCAGTGTGTTTCCTTGCCGACGTCGATGCGGTAGAGCGGCGGTTGGGCGATGTAGACGTGTCCCTTGCGGATCAGCTCGATCATGTGGCGGAAGAAGAAGTCCAAGAGGAGCGTGGCGATGTGGCAGCCGTCGGCGTCGGCATCCATGAGCAGGATGATCTTGCCGTAGCGCAGGCCGTCGTAGTGGAACTTGTCGCCAGCACCGGTGCCGAGGGCGCTGACGAGATCCGAGAGTTCCTTGTTCTGCATCACCTTGCCGGTGGTCAGCTCCTCGCCGTTGAGGATCTTTCCGCGAAGCGGCAGCACGGCCTGCGTCTTATTGTTCCGCCCCTGCTTGGCGCTGCCGCCGGCGGAGTCGCCTTCCACGATGAACAGTTCGCTCTCCCCCAGGTCGCCCGACTTGCAGTCGGCGAGCTTGCCGGGGAGCGAGCCGCGCCGCGTGCCGGGGGCTTTACGCTTCACTTCCTTGGCCGCCTCGCGCGAGGCCTCGCGTGCCTGCGCCGCCAGGAAGATGCGGTAGATGATCTCGTCGGCCGCGCTCTTGTTGTTGTTCAGCCACGCTTCAAGCGCCGGGCGCACGAAGCCGTCCACGGCCGATTCCAGTTCCGCGTTGTTGAGCTTTTCTTTCGTCTGACCCTGGAACTGCGGTTCCTGCACGAAGACCGAGAGGATCGCGACGACTCCTTCGCGGATGTCCTCGGCCGTGATCTTTACGGCCTTGACGGTCTTCTTCGCTTCGTCGTGCGTCTCGATGTAGTTGTTGATCGCCTTGCGGATGGCGGCCTTCAGGCCGTTCTCGTGCGTGCCGCCGGCGGCGGTGCGGATGCCATTGACGTAGCTGCGGAACGTCTCGTCGGTGGACTGGGTCCACTGGAGCGCGACCTCGATGCGCTCACCCGTCGTGCGGCTCGCGTGGAACGCCGTCGGCGTGACCGTCGGCTTCTGCGCGTCGGCCACGAGCTTCGCCAGGAACGCCGGCAGGCCGTCCGGGTTCTTCAGCTCGATCGACTCACCGGTGATCTCGTTCTTGAAGTGGACCGTCAATCCGCTGTGGATGTAGGTCATGTCTTCGAGCCGTTGCTTAATCACATCGGCGTCGAAGTGGGTGTTGCGGAAGATCGTGTCGTCGGGCTGGAAATGGATAATGGTGCCGTGGCCGCGGAACGGCCCGATCTTCTCGAGCTTACTCTGCGGAATGCCCTTGGCGTATTTCTGCTGGTACTCGTAGCCGTCGCGGCGAACGGTGGCGACGAGCTTCTTCGAGAGCGCGTTAACGACCGACGCGCCGACGCCGTGGAGTCCGCCGGAGTAGAAGTAGTTCGAGTCCTTGTTCCCGAACTTCCCGCCGGCGTGGAGCTTCGTCAGCACCAGTTCGAGGCCGGAGATCTTGAACTTCGGGTGGTTGTCGACGGGGATGCCGCGGCCGTTGTCCTGCACGGTGATCGAGTCGCCGCCCTTGTGGAGCGTGACCGCGATCGTGTCGGCATAGCCGTTGATGTACTCGTCGACGCAGTTGTCGACGATTTCCCACACGAGGTGGTGCAGCCCCTTGGAATCGGTGCTGCCGATGTACATGGACGGCCGCACGCGCACCGGCTCGAGGCCTTCGAGGACCTGAATATCGTGCGACGCAGTGTAGCGGGTCTTGGGGGTGGGCAATGCGCTCATGTCGTTCCGTCAACGGGAAGATTTCGTCCGTTTCGATTACTGGTAGTATCGCTTATTACGGATCGCGCCGGTCTCGGCGTCAATGACGTAGTGCGGGCCGCCACCGGTTACGAGGGGCACCTTCATCCGAAAGGCGATTCGCCAATCGGAATCGTCGAGCTGAATCTCGATGCGAAATCGCTCGAGGTTGGCGTACATCGTCTCGGCGTCCGCGCGGGCAATCGCAAGAGCCGCGTCGCAAGAGATTGCGGGAGAAGACAAAACTGCGCTCATGGATTGTCTCCGATGAGAGGATACCGTGCCGGCCCCGTGAGCCCGCCAACCCGTCGATCCGGCCCTACGACGTAGATTCCGGAATCGGAGATGATGAACCACGGAACGCCGGTGATATCCGCATTGTAGATGTCGTCCGGGCTGGGATCAGGAATCCACCCGCCGGCCGTAGGATTCGGATGCGTGTGGTATGTCGCCACCACGTGGCAATCGGCGATTGCTGCGGGGTACGAGAGCACGATGCCGTCGAAGATGCCGGGTTGTGCGCGACGAATCTGAATTTCTCCGGTCGCGCGATTCTGATAAATCCATCCTCCCTCTTCGTGTCGCAGCTTGGCGTCATCAGGAAACGAATCGGCCCATGCCGCCGCGAAGGCCGCGATGACGACCGGGTGGCGTTCCAGTTCGCTCGCAGTGAGGACTTCCATCAGTTGAACAGCGTCCCGTTCCCCTTCGTTTTCCCGTTCTTGCCCTCAATCTCGTCCCAGTTCACCAGTTCGATCGGCGGTGGGATGACGCGGGCGTGTTTGAGGCGCTTCACCACTTCATCACCCTTGCCGCCGCGGCCGACGATCCGGCGTGCTTGCGGACCGTAACGCTCCGTTTTGCCGTTCGATTGTTCGACTTCGATGCCGTCAAAGCGACTGCCGCCGATCAGCGCACCGCCGATGCACACGTCGTCGTCGCCCAGCTTGATGCCCATGACGCCCTTGCCGACGCCGGCGAGGATGTTCACCTCATCCATCTTGAAGTGGATGATGTACCCTTCGCGCGTTGCCAACATCACGCTCTCTTCCTTGCCGAGAAGCGTCGCCAGCACGACCTTGTCGCCGTCGTCGAGCTTGGCGAAACGGCGGCCGGCCTTCGTCGATTCGGGGCGGAATGCGGCCAGCGGTGTCCGTAGCACGTTCCCGGCCGACGTGGCGACGAAGAGGTGCGGGCCGCGATCCACGTCCTTGTCCGGCGGCGTGAAGCGGGGGTCGGTGCTGACGGCGCCGACGACGCGCACGCCGTCAGCGAGCTTGAAGAACTTCGTCACCGGGTCGCCGTAGCCGCTGCTCGCCGGCACTTCGTTGATCCGCATCGTGTACGCCGTGCCGTCGTCCGCCAGCAGTACGACATTGTCCAGCGTGCTCCCCGGAACCACGGCGACGACGGCATCGCCCTCCCGCACCCGCGTGCTCTCCACCGACGCCAGCCGGCCGACGCGCTTGATCCACCCGTCCCGCGTCAGCACGACGTTCGTGTTCTCCTTCACGATGTACGCCTGCTCGTCGAACTCCAGTACGTCCTCGTCGCTAGCCATCCGCGTCTTGCGCCGCTCGGGGAACTCTTCCGCCAGCTTTTCGAGTTCGTTCTTGATGACCGTCCACATCCGCCGCTTCGAGCCGAGGATCGCTTCGATCTCCTCGGCCCGCTTCTTCTTCTCGCGCAGTTCTTCGAGGATTTTGTTGATCTCGAGCTTCGCGATCTTGTAGAGCTGCACTTCGAGGATGGCGTTCGTCTGTTCCTCGTCCAACTTGAATTCGGCCATCAGCTTCTCGGCCGCGTCCGGCTTGCCGCTCGACTCGCGGATCAGCTTGATGGCGCGGTCGAGCGCGTTGAAGATGATGCGGAAGCCTTCGAGGATGTGAATGCGCGCCCGGAGCTTCCGCAGCTCGTACTCGAAGCGGCGTTTCACCGTCTCGTAGCGGAAGTCGAGGAAGTGCTGGAGCAGTTCCTTGAGGCTTAGGCCGTCGCGCGGGACGAGCGTCTTGCCGTCCTCGCTGGGCACGAGCGCGGTCATGTTATATGCGAAGTTCTTCTGCAGATCGGTGTGCTTGTAGAGGTACGCCATCACGAGCGCCGGATCGACTTCGCCCTTGAGTTCCAGCACCATCCGCAGGCCGTCCTTGTCGTTCGTCTCGTTCGAGACGCTCAGCAGTTGCGGCAGCTTCTTCTCTTCAATCAGTCCACCGATGAGGTTTTCGAGCGCCCCCTTGTCCACGCCGTAGGGGATGGACGTGACGACGATCTGCGACCGGCCGCGCGGCAGTTGTTCCAGTTTCCATTCGCCCTGGACCTTGATGCTGCCGGTGCCCTCCTCGTAAATCTTGCGCAGCGTCGGGCGGTCGGTGATGATCTTGCCGCCGAGCGGAAAGTCCGGGCCTTTGATCTTGTCGAGCAGCAACGCGACGGTGGCGTCGGGGTTTTCGATGAGGTAGACGCAGGCGCGCAACACCTCGGCGAGGTTGTGCGGCGGGATGTTCGTGGCCATGCCGACGGCGATGCCGGCCGTGCCATTGACGAGCAGGTTCGGGAACTGAGCCGGTAGAACGCACGGCTCCTTTTTATTCCCGGCATAGTTGTCGCGGAAATCGACTGTCTCGTCGTCGATCTCGTTGAGCAAGTACTCGGCCGATTTGCTCAGTTTCGCTTCGGTGTAGCGGTACGCGGCGGGCGGGTCGCCGTCGACGGAGCCGAAGTTCCCCTCGCCGTGAACGAGCGGCACGCGCATGACCCACTCCTGGGACATGCGGACGAGGGCATCGTAGATGGCACCGTCGCCGTGGGGGTGGTAGTTCCCCATCACGTCGCCGACGATCTTGGCGGACTTGGCAGCCTTGCGATCGAAGGTAAGGCGCGAGTCGTTGTACATCGAGAAGAGGATGCGCCGCTGGACGGGTTTCAGGCCGTCGCGGACGTCGGGCAGCGCTCGGCCGGTGACGACGGACATGGCGTAGCGCAGAAAGCGAGAACGGACCTCGCCGGCGATCGATACCGTTTCAATCGTTTCGGCCATCGCGTTTCCAATCTCCTCCCGGAAGACTCACGATCTTAGCGAGGTGGCCCCACGTTTCCATGTCGGTGGCCACCAAAAGGAACACCCCCGCGTGAGCGGGGGTGTTCACAACGGAATCCTTCGGTTTATTCCATTTTCTTGGTAACGGCCGCGGCGGCGACGGGCATCGGGTAGTTCTTCAGGCAGAGGTCCAGTTGGGCGTTGTAGTCGCCGGGCACCGAGTCGAATCCTTTCAGGTTCCACATCATCAGGAGCGGCTTGTAAGTGGCGGTCTTGTGGGCAGTCGTGAGACCATCACGGAGTTTGTCGAGGGTCGCCGCCGCAAGGGCACCTTTACGAGTCAGGAGAACGGAGGGCGGGAAACGCTCGGATTGAGCGAGGATGCGGAGCCGTTTGGCGGCACCCGGTTGCAGTTCGGCATAGGAGCTGAAATTCGCGGCGTCGACGATCACGGCCGCGTGTTCGCCGTTGGATACGGCGTTGAGGGCTTCTTCCGGGGTCAGGCCATTTTTCGGTACGGTCTTCAGCGCGGTCTTGGGCAGTCCGGCGCGGATCTTGTCGAGATACACGAAAACATGGCCCTTCGAGCCTCGGGGGATCAAGAGCGTTTCGCCCTCGAGTTCCGAAAGACTCTTGATTTCACTGTCGGCCGAGACAACGATCATCGCTTGAACCACGCCGCCCTGGGGTTGGGCGATGGTGATCGGTTCAAGTTCCGGATACTTGGACTTGATCCATGCGAACTCGTGGCCGTGAAGCACGCCGACTTCGAGTTTGCGATCGTTGAGTTTCTTGGCCATCGCCACGCAGTCGGGGCAGATGTCGAAGTCGCCGGAAAGCCCGGTCTGGCGCTCCATAAGAGTCCGGAAGGGCCGCGCAACCGCATAGATGACGGCGGGTTGCACATCGCGGAACATACTCTGCACCATACCGATCTTGATGGGATCGGCGGCCGAGGCGCGCGTATGGGTTTGGAAAATGCCCGCGCCCGTGGTGAACGCGATGAGCAGAGCCGCCCGAATCCACTGTCCCACAGCCCACCTCCCGGGAGAGAAATCAACGAAGTGTCATTTCTGGGGAAAATCCGGCTTCACGCCGCCCGCCGTCACGCGTTCGAGCGTCGTAAGTGCCTTGATGTTCTCGTAGACCGCCTCGAGGTAATCCGCCTGTGCCTTGGCCGCGAGGCCTTCGTTCAGGATCAACTGGCCATAATCGCGGATGTTCGGCGCGCTCTCCCGGGACAGTTTCACCATTTTCTGACTGCTCTCGAATCGCTTGGTGGCGATCTTCAGCCGCTCGACCGACGCCAGCCAGTCGAGGTACGAGTTCGTGGCTTCCAGTTCGACGAGGTTGCGGGTCTTTTCGAGAACCGTCTCCTGCCGGTTGCTGTATTCACGGGCACGGGCAACACGGTCTTCGCGGGAGCCGACCAGGTTTGGCGGCATTTCCGGCGAAAGCGCCCCGGGGCGGTATTCGCCGTTGCGGTGGGCCGCCGGCACCGAGCGAGCGTGCAGGTCGCTGCCGAAGGCGAGCGTCGGCACCTGCTTGCGTCGCGTCACCGCGTTTTGGGCACACACCTCAAGTCGAAACGCATCGACACCGGCCGACGCGAGAACCATTTCGGGTCGGCGGGACATCGCGAACGAAACCACTTGTTCTTCCGTGACCGTGCCACCCATGATCGGCAGTTCGGTATCGCGCGGAACGAACGAGAACGACTGCTCGACGCCCATGGCCTCCTTCAGGGCCGCGAGGGCTTTTTTCTGACCCGTGCGGGCGGTCACGCGGGGCGATTTCACCTCCGCGATCGCGTCCTCCATACGAAAGAGCGAAAATTGATTCAAGTTCGGTTGCGCGCCTTGCTTCAGCAACTCGTCGGCGATGTCGTAGAAGACTTCCATCTGCTCGATGATGTCGGAAGCCGTCAATTCCTGCTGACGGGCATAGACGAAGGTGTAATAGAGGCGCGTCACGTCGTAGACGGTTTCGTGTTGGACCTTGAGCACATCGGCCTGCCCGATCGTGCCGCCGCGCTCCGCCTGCATCTTGCGGTACGGCAAGTCCGGTGACAACAACTTCGCGATCGGACCGAGTTTCGTCAGGGATCGCGTGCCAATTTCCGTGGCACGCAGGCTGGCGTAGGCCGCACGAATGTTCGGCTGCCGCTCCATCGCGATCGCGATACATTCCTGCAGATTCAGCGTTGTATCCGAGACAACTGCCGGTCCCTGCTTCTCGCGTTCCTTCTTGCCCGCTTCCCGTTTGGTCTCGGCTTTGACTTTCGCGGCATCCTGTGTTCGCCCCGTCCCGGCGGCCACGGCCAGGATCCCGACGGCAAGCGCGACCGATCGGAGCGAACGGAACAATCGGGCGGTCATCGTGACTCCCCACTCACAGGCCGGTACGGCGGATCGGCTCCCGCAACTCGCGCGTGTCCCTTACACATCGTCCACTGCGGGGGCCGGTCTGGATAGTCGCTCGTCGAGAGTTTCCCGGTCCAGCCCAATTTCCAACCGGGCCGTAGCGGCTGTGCCGGTCAAAGGGGCAAACCGGGCAAGCTCGTGAAATTCGACCCGGTAAGTTGGGCGAATAGGATGAGTCTTTCTTCTCGTAACTTTGGACCTTTCGCATGAGCCATGAGATCAGCCCGGCGGTCGAGCGGGCCTCGCTTGCGGCGGCGCAACGGGCTGTTGTCGCCGGGGCGGCAGGTCCTCGTTTGCAGGATTGGGTGCTGGCTTTGCTCGCCGACGACGAAGGGCGGCCGTTTGAATTGTTGCTCCGGATGGGGATCGACGCGGATTCGCTACGGAACCGAGCCACGAACCTGCCGGAGACATTGGCCCCAACGGAATCGGATTTGTTCACCGCTGCGCGCCGGCACGGCATCCGTCTCCGGGGCGACCCCGATTTGACGACCGACCTGCTCCTCTACGCGGTCATGGTTTCCCACGACGATTTTGCCCGGGCACTCGAGAGGCACGGCGCCTCGCCTGCCATCGTGGAGCGCGGTTTGATCGACGCGAATATGGCAGCGGAATCCGCTCCAGCGCCAGCCAGTGCGACGTTCGCGCCTGGCCGACTGACGGACACACCGGGAGCAACCGACGCCGTTCGCATTCTGGACGCGAACCTCAATCGCGCCCGCGAAGCGATCCGCGTACTCGACGACTTTGTTCGCTTTGTCCGGAACGATCGAATTCTGACGGATGAGTTGAAATCGCTTCGCCATCGCGTCGCGGCGGCCACCGAACTGCTGCCGTCCCGCCTGCTCCTTGAATCCCGCGACACGCCGGGCGATGTCGGCACGTCGATAGCCGCCAGCGGCGAATACTCGCGAACTTCGCCGGAACAGGTCGCGCAAGTGAATTTCAAGCGACTGCAGGAGTCTTTGCGCAGCCTCGAAGAATTCGGCAAACTGGAAAGCGCGGCATTTGCCCGCGAAGCGGAAGCGATCCGCTACCAGGCGTACACGCTGGAAAAAGTCGTCTTGAAGTCGGGGGCGAGGCATGAGCCCTTGCTCGCGGCGAAGATCTATGTCTTGCTGACAGGTGCCCAATGCGTGGGGACGCTCGATTGGACGATTGCCGAGGCGGCCGCCGCCGGAGCCTCGGTTTTCCAATTGCGTGAAAAAACAGTTCCGGATCGGGAATTGCTGAGGCTCGCCCGGCAGGTGCGGGAATGGACCCGTCGCGCCAAGGTCCTGTTTATCGTCAACGACCGGCCCGACATTGCGAAGCTGGCCGAAGCCGATGGCGTTCATCTCGGCCAGGACGACCTGACCGTTCACGACGCCCGGCGGATTCTCGGCCCGAACGCGCTGATCGGCGTCAGCACGCACGACCTCGATCAGGTTCGCGGCGCGGTTCTCGATGGTGCCGATTACATCGGTGTCGGGCCGACCTTTCCGAGTTCGACCAAAGCATTCGATCGGTTGGCGGGTCTGGATTTCGTTCGGGAGGCCTTCGCGGCCACTTCGATTCCCGCGTTCGCGCTCGGCGGCATCACGCCGGAAACGATCGGCGACGCTGTGCGGGCCGGTGCATCACGCGTCGCCGTAAGTGCCTGCGTGGCCACCGCGGACGAACCCCGCGACGTCGTTCGACGATTGATGGAAGCGTTGGAGCAAACAGGGTAAAATGATCAAACCCACCTTCGGAGCCGACGATGCGCGGCGGGAACCAGTCCATCGTTCTTTTCTGTGCGATGATCGCCCCCGCGCAGCGCAATCTTTCGCCTCAATGAATTCGTTTACGTCGAGTGACATCCTTGCGAACATCGTACGCTCGCCTAAACTGACCGTTCTGCCGATCTTCTCTTCGGAGTTCCGCGTTCATGATTCGTCTCGCATTCCCGCTCGCACTGAGTCTCTTCGCGGCCACGGCGCGGGCCGACGACTGGCCGCAATGGCGCGGTCCCCATCGCGATGGCGTCAGCGCCGAAAAGAACCTCCTGCAAAAATGGCCCGAGGCCGGGCCAACCAAGCTCTGGACCGTTTCCGGCCTGGGCGGCGGCTACAGCACGCCTTCGGTGGCCGATGGCCTCATCTACGGCATGGGGAAAAAAGGTGGCGATCCCACCAAGAAACGCGGCACCGGCGGAATCGACCATATCTGGGCCCGAAACGAGAAAGACGGCAGTCTCGCCTGGTCCACACCGATCGGTGATATTCCGAATGTCGGATACGATGAGGGCGGACGCAGCACGCCGACCATCGCCAAGGGCAAGCTGTACGCGGTGTCGATGGGTGGCGATCTCCTCTGCTTGGACGCCAAGACGGGCAAGGAAATCTGGCGCAAGAATTACGTCAAGGACTTCGGCGGCAGCATACAAGCCTGGGGATATTCCGAGTCGGTGCTGGTCGATGGCGACGCGGTTGTCGGCACCCCCTGCTCCGCCAAAGCCGCCATCGTGAAATTCAACGCGGAGACCGGCGAAGTGATCTGGCAGGCCGCCGTGCCGAATCCGGGCGGTGCCGGTGGCTATTCCTCGCCGATCAAAGCCACGATCGACGGCGTGGAGATGTATATCAACCTGCTCGGCAAGTCCGGCGGCGTCGTTGGTGTCGATGCCAAGTCCGGCAAACTGCTGTGGCGTTATACCCGCGTCATGAACGGCACCGCGAACATCCCGACCGTCGTCGTGCGCGGCAATCTCGTTTTCTGTTCAACAGGCTACGCGGACGGCGGTTCGGCCTTGCTCGAACTCGTCAAATCCGGTGACAAGTTCGAGTCCAAGGAATTGAAGTATCACGCCGCCAAGGAACTCCAGAACCACCACGGGGGCATGGTCCTCGTGGGCGACCACCTTTATCTCGGCCGTGGTCACAACAATGGTCTGCCGACGTGCGTGGAGTTCAAAACCGGTAGCATCGTTTGGGCTGAAGACTCCGGGGCCGGCCGTGGCAATGGTTCCGGCTGCGTCACCGCGGCCGATGGCATGATTTACTTCCGCTATCAGAACGGAGTGGTTGCGCTCGTGAAAGCCACCTCGAGCGGTTTTGAACTGAACGGCCGTTTCGCGATTCCCGAACCCAGCGGCAAGCCGAGCTGGCCGCATCCGGTGATTGCCAACGGAAAGCTCTACATTCGCGACCAGGACAAGCTTCACTGCTACAACGTAAGCGCGAAGTAAACCCCAGCACGGTCCCGTCGATGCCCCGGCACGACCGTGCCGGGGCGTTTTTTTTCAGCGAGGTGAATCATGCGAAGTCTGTTGGTCATCCTGTTTGTTTCCTCCTCGGCAGCAGCGGCGGACCCGGCCATCGTCATACGGCAGGCCATGGTCCACGACGGCACGGGCGCGCCGGCCGTCCTGGCCGACGTGCTGATCCGCAGCGATGCGATCGCGGCCGTCGGCAAGGTGGACGCGCCGGCCGGTGCCGTTGAAATCAACGGCGCGGGGCTGATTCTCTGCCCCGGCTTCATCGACCTGCATACCCACAGCGATTCCGCGGTCGTGAGCAAGTCGCTGCGAAACAACCGGTGCTACGCAGTACAGGGCGTCACCACGATCGTGACCGGGAACTGCGGCAGCGGACCGGTCGATACCGGTAAATTCTTCGCGGACATCGAGAAGGGCGGCGTCGGTGCGAACGTGATCCATCAGGTGCCGCACAATTCCGTGCGCGACGCGGCGATGGGAAACGCGAACCGCCGCCCGACGGCGATGGAACAGGCGAAAATGGAAGAACTTGTCGACAAGGCCATGAAGGATGGCGCGTGGGGGCTGGCGACCGGACTGATTTACAATCCCGGCACCTATGCGAAGACCGACGAACTCATCGCGCTCGCCAAAGTGGCTGCACGCCACGGCGGGCATTATGCCAGCCACATTCGCAACGAGGGCACGGGCCTGCTCGACGCGATCGACGAGGCGATCCGGATCGGTCGCGAATCGGGTTGCCCGGTGCACATTTCGCACATCAAGGCCAGTGGCCGGGCCGCCTATGGCCTCTCCGCCCGCGCCGTGGCCCGCATCGAACAAGCCCGCGCCGCCGGGCAAAAAGTGACTGCCGACCAGTACCCCTACACCGCCAGCAGCACCTCGCTCCGCGCCACCGTGGTCCCCACGAAATACCGCGAAGGCTCGACCAAGGATTACGTCGCCCGCTATTCCGATCCGCAAACCGGACCGACACTCAAAGCCGACCTCGCGAAGGCCCTGAAGGAACGCGATGACGGGAAAGCGATCCAGATCGCCACCTACTCCAAGAATCGTTCCTGGCAGGGCAAACGGCTTTCCGAGATCGCGGATCTGGAAAAGCGGACCGTTCTCGAGATCGCGATTGAAATCGAAACCAACGGGGGAGCCCAGATCGTCAACCACGGCATGAGCGAGGAGGATGTGCGCGTCTACATGAAGCAACCGTGGGTCGCGACGGCCAGCGACGGCAGTGCGAAGGTGGCCGATTCGTCGGTGCCGCACCCCCGCAGTTACGGTACCTTTGCCCGCAAGATCGGGTACTACGCCATCGAGGAAAAAACCGTCTCGCTCGAACACGCCATCCGTGCGTCGTCGGGTTTGCCTGCCGACATTCTCGGCCTGAAGGACCGTGGATACGTCAAGGCCGGGCACAAGGCCGATCTCGTTCTTTTCGACCCGAAATCCTATCGAGACCGGGCGACCTACGAAAAGCCTCACCAACTCGCGACCGGGGTGAAATACTTGTTCCTGAACGGCACGATGGTGATCGAAGACGGGAAACACAAACCGGACGTGTTGGCGGGCAAGGTTCTCCGTATACCGGCGAAATGACGACCAGTGAACGAGCGGCCCAACGTGAAACGGGCCGGGCGATTCGCCCGGCCCGTTTCACGTTTCCGCAATCGGGATCAATGGTTGAGCATGAACTCGTTCGTATTCAACAGCGCCCAGAAGAGGTCTTGGTAGAAGGTGACGTCGTTTGGGCCGGTACCGGGGACGGCACGAGGACCGGACGGCGTCGCAATGGACGGCGGACCTTTCTTTCCCTTGGGAGCCGGAGTCGGAGTGGGCATCGGCTTGGCGTCAGGCTTCGCCGATTCCCCCGCGATGACCGCGCCCTTGTTCATGATCGTGGTGATCTTCGTCATTTCGGCTTGCGTCGGCTTTCGCGTCAGTGTGGACAGGAACAGTTCCTCGATCACGGCACCGGCATTAACCGAATTCTTGGCGTGCTTGGCGATGATCCGACGGACCGGGTTGGTCGGCGAGTTCCGACCGACTTCGTCGTTGAGTTCACGGCCGTTCATCATCAAAAGGGCCTGGACGACGGTCCCGTTGAAGGTCATTTCATTCCCTTCGTCGTCGCCGAAATTCTGCACGAGCTTGTTCATCCACTGGTCGCGCTGACGCTTGCGGGCGTCGGCGTCGGCGTAGACTTCCGACTTGGTCGCGGTGCTGATCGCCTCGAAAAGCACTTCGGGCGAAAGTGCCTTCAACGGCATACGGGCGAAATACGCATCGTACTTCGCTTCGACGTAGTCCTTGTTGGCGACGTGGCTCAGGCCATAGGCGTCCGAGCAGCAGATCCAATAGAGCAGTTTCTTCATGTCGTACTTGTAATCGGCGAAGTTCTTGCCAAGGTCGGCGAGCAACTCCGGATGGATGACCTCGTTATGGGAACCGAAGTCATCGATGCTCGCCTCCTTGTTCAGTCCGCGACCGAACAGGTGCCCCCAGATCCGATTGACGTAAGACTTGGCGAAATTGTCGTGCTTCAGCACGTATTCCGCCAACGCTTCCCGTCGGCCTTTCTCGGACTTGCCATCGATTTGCTTGGTATCCGTTTCGCCCGATTCGGCCTTCGCGAGGTCCTTCAGGAAGTTCGGCTTCGTCGCCATCAACTTGCCGTCGCGGCGTTCGTAGAAGATGATCGAATTCGTGTTGTATTTCGTTTCGTCGGACAACTCGACCTGGACCGGATTGGCCATCATGCGACGATCGGCATCGGAGGTCGGTGTCTTGTCGCGAACCGTCTGCCGGAAAAACGCGTTCACTCCCCAGAAGTCCGATTGGATCCATTCCTTATTGAAGGGGTGGTCGTGGCATTGCGTGCAGTTCGTCTGGATCCCAAGGAAGAGCCGAGTTACGCGCGACGTGATGGGGACGGCGTCGAACTTGCCGGTTTCGTTTTGCTTCTCGTTCGGCGTCGGTTCGCCGAGGTGGTGAATGATGAAGTTCACCGCGCCGTTTTCGTTGGATTTGCCCTTCGCGGTCAGCAATTTGGTGACGAGTTCGTCGTACGGCGTGGTGCTGGCGTCGAGGTTGGCGCCGAGTTCCACTTCCAACCAGGTGCGCATCTGTTCGCGATAGAGCGGGTGGCCCGTCCGCGTCAGCAGCCACACGGTCCAGATGTTCGACCAGTGTTCGGCGAACTCATCGGTGTAGTGGTAGGTCAGTTCCTTCTTGTCATCCAGTTTGATGGTCGCGCCGTTACGCTTTGGTTTGTATTCCTTGGCATACAGCAGGCGGTTGATCAGTCGGGCACGCTTGCCGGCCGCCTTGTCCTGATCGAAGTCGACCGCTTCCTCGTACGACGGAATGCGGCCGATCAGATCGATGAAGGCCCGACGCATGAATTCGAGGTCGGTCGCCTTTTCCGCCGGTTTTTTGATCCCGGCCTTCGTCCACGCCTCGGAAATATGCTTGTTGATGCTGAGCGTCTGCGGCGCGATCACCGCATCGGCGGCCCGCACGTCCGACCCGGCCGCAAAGCTCAGGCCGAGCGCGAACAATCCTGCGACGATACGCTTCATTCGAGGACTCCGGAGAGTGAGCACGCGGTGGATCCGCGATAATCGCTGATAGTGTAGTCTAATCCACGGGGAATGCATCGGTCTAGCAAAACCCCGACCGATCGACCTACCCTATGAACACTGGGACGCGGCCGAGGGTTCCGAAGTTCCCCGTCGCGACGCGATTTCCCTTGGCCCATCGGTGCCCATGTTCAACAATCCCGATGCCTTCGAAGCCTGGCTGCAACGCGCCGAAAATGACGAATTGCTGGACCGCGTCACCGTCCTGCGCGACGAGTTGGAACCGGCGGCGCGATCTCGTATCGAAGTGGAATTGGCCCGTCGCGGCCTTTCAGCGGCCGAGGTCGCGAGCCACGGGGCGGCAAGAGAAGCCGAATGCCTGCGTCGAGCGGACGGTTCCGTCCGGCGCTGCTGGCGGTGCGCCGCGCCGGCAACCTCGTGCGCCCGACGTTGGTGGAGGCTTTACGGCATTTTGCCGATCGTACCGCTCGAACGACCGGTTTGCCCGAATCATGCCTGACCGTCACTTCAACTCCCACGCCACCTTCTCGATGCCCGGCTTGATGCGCAGGCTGTCGACGAGTTTCGAGAGGTCCGCGTACTGATAAGGCCGGAAGCGGAAGATCAGATCGACCGATTCCGCCGATTCCTTCACGGTATCGGCCCCGGCCAGGGTAACCGATGCGGACGACCGGGCAAGTATGGCCTTGATATCGGCCTCGGTGGTTTCCTTTCCCTTGACGCGAATCGTGAGTTTCGCATCGTTCGTGGCGAGGCCGGTGAGTTGCGTCACGCCGATGGCGACGAGGGCGATGACGCTGAAGCCGACGAGGGACGTATTGATGTAGCCGGCGCCGACCGACATGCCGATGACCATGGCGAAGATGACGAAGGCGGAGTCCCGCGTGTCCTCGATGACGGTTCGGAAGCGAACGACGGCGAGCACGCCGGCGAGGCCGAACGCGCGGGCCATGTTCGAGCCGATGACTTCCGTGACCAGCGCACAGAGGACGGTGAGGAGCAGCAGCGTGGTGCGCAGCCCGGGCGCGGGCCGGCCCTCGGAGCGGGCGAATGTCCGCACGATCGCGATGCCGAAGCCAAGAGCCGTGGCCGTCAGGAGGCGAACGGTGAGGACCATCGCCTTTTCATCTTCGCCGTTGCCGTTGGGCCACGCGGCGTACCACCAGTCGAGCATTCTTGATATCCGATGCGTGAGCGGGACGGGTCAGTTTCAGTCGTGACTCGCGATTTCGATCCGCCGTGCTTCGGCGGCAGCCTGCGCGGCGGGATCGTTCATCCATTCGAGCACGGCGTCGATAGCGTCTTCAATTTCCGGTACGCTGGCGAATGATCGCAACTTCAATCGTTGGCCACAGTGCGGACATTCGGCGTAGATGGCCAAGGGCGAAGCCGTGAACGTCAAACCGCAGTGCGACACTTCGCGAGCCGTGGGAAACTGGCGGATGGCATCGATCAATTCAGGTGCAATGGCGATTTCGTCGGCTTGCAGTGTTGTCATGGCTTACTCCAGTTCTCTCAGCTTCTCTTTGAACGCGGCGCGGCTCATTCCGTGGCTCGGTTGGATTTCTTCGTGGGCCGATTGCAACCGGTCCGGCAAGTTCGGCGTACCGGGCGTCGTTACCAATTGTAACCCCATCGCAGCTACTTGATTGGCCGTTCGATGGATGACGATGCTGCCCGGTCGAAATGCCGCGAGTATCTCGTCGTCGGTCAGTGGCGGATCGACGGCCCCGATGCGAAACACCGAAAGGCCTTGCTCTCCCTTACGCAACTGGAACGCGGGCTGACCGGACATCGCTACGCGAACGACAACGGCCACCAATTGCCCTGTTGGATCATCCATCAGCCTTCCTTATCCCGATTGTCAACTCCCCAACTTCTAATTTGATTGCCCCAAAGACTGACGCCAATTCAAACTGGCCCGCAACTAGTTCAACTGCCTGGACAGCAGCCATAATTGCGTCTTTGTGGGTGTCGATAACGTCAGATAGTTCATTTGATGTCGTAGCTACATGTAAAACGATTTTGTCCGACAGCTCAAGACGGGCCTTCTTACGGTTCTCCTGCACGAAGCGGATGACGTCGCGGCTGAGGCCTTCGGCTCGCAGTTCGGGGGTGATGCGGGCATCGATCGCCACCTGCGTGCCGCGATCCGCAACACCAGCCCAACCGTCGGGGGCAACATATTCGACGGAAAGATCGGCCGAATCCAACACCACGCCGCCAAGATCGACTGGCCCGGTCCGAAACTGCTTCGCCAGTTCCTCGGCTGTGATCGCCTTCAACGCCGCGTCGACGTCCTTACGTTTCGCGCCGATCTTCGCACCGGCGGTCTTCATGTTGAGTTTGACGGCGGCCGTGAGAATCGGTTCCGCGCTCGCGATGACTCGTTTGATGTTCAATTCGTCCTGGAGCGTTTCTGCGAAACGGGCGAGGGCGCGTTTCACCGGTTCGGCGTCGCTGAACACGCGCAGTTCCGCGAGTGGCTGCCGCACTTTCTGCTTCGCAGCGTTCCGGGCCGCGCCGCCCTGCGTCACGAGATTGAGCAGCGCCTCGGTGTCGTCCGAGAGCTGCTGATCGATCAGCGATTCATCGACCGAGGGGTAGTCCACCAGGTGGACCGATTCGGGATCGGCTGTGCAGCGCAAGTTCTTCCACAAGACCTCCGCCAGGAACGGCACGCACGGCGCGATCAGTCGGCAGAGCGTCGTCAGCACCGCGTGCATGGTCTGGTATGCGGCCAACTTGTCCTTCAGTCCCGCGGCGTCCAGTTCGGCGTTCCTGCTCCAAAACCGGTCGCGGTTCCGGCGGACGTACCAATTGCTCAGTTTTGAGTCCACGAACTCCTCAGCCACCAATGCGAATCGCATCACGTCGAACGACTCGAACGACTCGCGCGCCGTGCGAATCAATCCTTGGAGGTCGCTCAAAATCCAGCGGTCGATGTCCGGCCGCTCCTTTACCGGCACTTGTTCGGCCGTCGGGTCGAAGCCATCGGCGATGGCGTAGTTCACGAAGAAGCTGTAGCAGTTCCACAACTTCAGGTGGAACTTCGCCCGCACTTCGTCCGCGGGCTTCGGGCCGAAGAGCAGGTTGCTCGCCGGGTTCTGCCGGCAGTAGAGCCACCGCATCACGTCAGCGCCGATGGCGTTGAAGGGAATCGTCGCGCCCTTCGGGTCCTTGATCTCGCCGCCCTCGTCGGCGGCCTTGTTGAACTCGATACTGTTCCCGGCCGACTTGTGCATGTCGTGGCCGAACTGGTCCTTGCAGGTCGCGAAGCCGAGCAGCGTCTTGAACGGCGGAACTTCGCCGTCACTCATCATCGTGCTGAGCGCGAGCAGGGCGTAGAACCAGTTGCGGAACTGGCCGGGGAAGCTTTCGGTGATGAAGTCGGCCGGGCGCCAGTCGGCGGGCAGCGTGCTGTACGCCACGATGCCGGCGTCCAGCCACGGATTGCCGACGTCCGGGATGCGGAACATGCGGTTGCCGGTGCGCGGGTTCTTCAGGACGATCTTGTCCACCCACGGCCGGTGCGGCGTGTGGCCGTCGAATTCCTGCCAGCCTTCGACCGCGCGCTCTTTCAACTCCTCGCGGCTGCCGATGACTTCGAAATCAGTCGGGTCCTTCTCGTCCACCCAGATCGGCAGCGCGAGGCCCCAGTACCGCTTCTTCGAGATCATCCAGTCGCCCATGTTCTTGAGCCAGTCCAGCTCGCGCGCCCGGCCGTTCAGGCTCTCCGGCAGAAATGTCACCTTCTCGACCACCTTCGCGATCTCTCGCCGAAAGCTGTATTCTTCTTTCTTGTCTTCCACTCCGCACTCCGCACTCCGCACTCCGCACTCCCAAGTGCCCATGCCGATGAACCACTCGTCCACCAACCGGTAGAGCAACTCCGTCTTGCAGCGCCAGCAGTGCGGGTAGCGGTGGACATAGCGTTCGATGCCGAAGAGGCGATCCTTCTTCTTCAACTCCTCGAAGACCACGTCGGCCGTTGCCGGGTCGGCGGCATTTTTGCTTTCGAGTGATCCGAAGCCTTTGTGGAAGCAGCCGTCGTCGCCGATCGGCGCGACCGGCGGCAGGCCGTTGGCCTTGCCCCAGGCGAAGTCGATGCCGCCGCAGCCGGGGGCGGTGTGGACGATGCCGGTCCCTTCCGATTCGCTGACGTCATCGCCGCCGGAGACGACGCGGTGCGCGGCCGCCCCCGTCACGGCCGGGCACCAGCCGTTCTGCTTCACGATCTTCGCGACTTCCTCGGGGAAACCGTATTCCGATTGCTGCGCCGGCAGGTCATCGAACGGCCCGGCGTAGCGCCAGCCGAGCATCTCTTCGCCCTTCACCTCGCCGACGATCTCGTAGCTCTCGCCCTTGCCGGCCTTCGACTTGAACATCTGCTCGATGGTGTTGAGATTCGGTACGCCATCGAGCCATTCGCGCTTGGACTTCTTGCCCGGCGCTTGCGCTTCGGGCTGTTCATCGTCTCCACTCGAAGAGGCCATCCGATCCTGCTTGAAGACGCCCTTCGCCAAGTAGTAGACCTCGTTCTTCAGCTTCACCTTCAGGTACGCGAGCTTCGGATTGATCGCCGCGCCGACGTTGCTCGTCAGCGTCCACGGCGTCGTCGTCCACACCAACAGGTTCTCGCCGGGCTTGTCGAGCAGTGGCAGCTTCACAAAGCAGGCGCGGTGCTCGACAAGTTTGTAGCCCTCCTTCATCTCCTGCTCTGAGATGCCGACGCCGCAGCGGCCACACCAAGGCATCACGTCGTAGCCGCGATAGATCAGCTTCTTCGCGAAGCACTTCTTGAGGAAACTCCAGATCGCGAAGTTGTTCCGCTCAGCCATCGTGAAATACGACTTCCGGTCGTCCGGCGACTTGGCCCAGTCCTCGTCCGTCTTGTCCCAGTCCATCCACATGCCGAGGCGGATGCTCTGATCCGTCTGCACGCGGGCGAAGGTGTTGACGCGGTCCTTGCAAGCCTGCACGAACTTGTCGATGCTCGCCTCGACGTTCCCCGGCACGAGGTTCTCGATGTCGCGTTTGCTCTTGAGTTGCAGTTCCTTCTCGACCTCGACCTCGACCCACAGTCCCTGGCAGTCGAAACCGTTCTGGTAGCGTAGCTCGCGCCCCGTCATCGCGAAATAGCGGTTGTAGGCATCCTTGTAGGTGCGCCCCCAGGCGTGGTGGACGCCCATCGGATTGTTCGCGGTGATCGGCCCGTCGAGGAACGACCACTTCGGCTTGCCGGCATTGAGGGCTTTGCGTTTCTCGAAGGTGCCGTCCTCGGCCCAGAACTTCAGGACATGGCGTTCCATCGCGGGGAAATCGGGCGACGACTCGACCTTCTCGAACGGCATCGGCGGAAACCTCGGCGGTGAAACGAACGGTTAGTGTAGAAGGTGATCAAATGGATGGGATAGTTCGAGCAAAACGACCGAGAGCGGCCTGTCGGGTCCTGTGACGAGGCCCGCGCCAGACCGCTCTCGGTCGATGCTCACTCAGTCGACGCCACCTCATGTCGCACACGACGAACACCAGGATCACTTCGCGCCCGAATTGATCCAGTCCTTGATGGCCTGCTTTTCGGCAGCCGTCAGCCGCGGCTTGTCGGGCGGAGGCATGCTGTCGGACATGATCGCGCCCCAGAGATCGCTTTTGTCCGCGTCGCCGGGCACGACCAACCCCGGCTTTTTGCCAATGGATTCCAGAGTCCGCAGGTCGATCATGGCGCGAATCTGCGGTGTACCATGGCACGAGTAGCAATGGGTACGAAAGACCGCCGAGACCTTCTCGAACGACACCGCCGTCGCGGGCTTCGTGCCGGTACCGGAATCGGGCTTCATTTCCATTTTCTCGTCTTCCGGCGGCGCCGCTTCCGGGATCACCTCCCACTTCAAGCCGAGCGCCAGGTTCTTGTGCATCTTGGCGAGGACCTCCCACGGCGTGCCCTTGTGGTCGTCCGCCATCTTGGCGAGCAATTCGCGGGCTTCCTCGGCCTTTTCCTGAATGTCCTTCTTGCTGGTCATCTTGATCGTGGACGCGAGTCGATAACCTGCGGCTTTGCCCTTCTCGGGCTTCGGGAGGCTGTCGGTACGGATCTTACCAAGCGCCCCGCGATATTCCTCGATGAAGGCCCAGCGCAACTGGGTCTGCGCCTTGGCGTACTGGTAGAGTGCCAGCCATCGCTTGGACTTCTCGTTGGGCAGTTCCGCCGCCACCTTTTCGAGTTTGTCCATCTTGTCCTTGAGTTCCAATTCGATGAGAGCGGGGCCGGTCTGGTCGTCGAGGGCGTTCTTCCGGGCTTTGTCGTCCACGTCGCCCTCGAAGGATTCCTTCAAGCCGTTCTCGCCGAAGGTCCACTTCTCGCGGATCGTCTGGAGCGCTTCGAGCGTGGCGTGCCGGACGGGATACTTGGCCTGGTCCTTGAGGATTTGATCATCGGCGATCCCGTCGTCGGCATAGGCCTTCATCACTTCGGCATCGAACGGGTAGACCTGGCCGAGGCTCGCCGGGATTTCCAGATCCTTGCGGATGCCCGGCAAGGAAGCGGCCTGCATCACCTTGGTGATGTCGTCGAGGGAGACGCCCTTGGGAATCTCCGCCCAGGCGAATCGCGCGGCAAGCGCTTCGTCCTTGTCGTAGTCGACCGCCGCTTTCGGTTCCTCGCCGGCCAGTTTCACCGTTTGCACGATGCGGTTGTCGCGCTTCGCACCCAGATACGCTTTCAAGGAGTCCATCCAGGGCGCGATCGGCAGCGGATCGCCCGGGTTCGGCGGTGGCTGCTTCATGGCCTTCACGCGATCGGCCTGGACGCGAAAGGCGGTCAGGAATTCGCTGCCCGTCTCCTGAATCTCGTGGGCGTTCTCGCCGGCCGAGCAACTGGTGACGACCTGCACGCCGGGCGGAACCGCGTGAAGCAACTCGTCGAGTTTGGGAGACATCGGTTCGCTGCCCGGCTTCGCGGCTCCGTACTGCGTGTTGAATCGGCAGACATCCAGAATCAACAGTTTCTGCTGAGCCTTGCAGTCTTTCAACTTCGCGAAAATGTCGTCGAGCGGAATGAGCGTGCCGACGGCATCCGGTTCGCCTTCCACCGGCACGAGGTAGGCTTTGCCATCCATTTCAACCGCATGACCGCCGAAGTAGACCACGACGCGATCTTGTGCCCGGCTGGTCGAGCAGAATTCGGCGACCGCCTTCTCCAAAACCGACTTGATGGGCGGCTTGAATTCCTTGTCGCCAGAGGTGTCGCTCAACACGAACAACTGGTTATTGTCCTTGTCGTTCGGAATTCGCCACTCGAAGGCGATCTTCTTGGCGGTCCTCGTGGGCAGGTCGTCGCCGCGCGTGCCGGCACCGGGCGTGAGGTTGTTGAAATAGATGTACTTGGAGATGTGCACGAAGAGCATGCGGCGAGGGAACGGATCGCCGGATAGTTTCGATGTGGTCTTTCCCGCGTCGCTCCCGGTCGTACCGATGTGCTTGGCGAGGCTCTTGTCGTTTTCCTGCTTGGCCTGGGCGTCCTTGCGAGCCTGATCGTTTTCGATCTTGTTCATGAAGAAGATGGCACCGCCGACCATCGATCCGCAGAGTACGAGAACGAGGGCCGGGCCGATCCAACGGTTGCCGCCGCGGCGTTTGTACCCGCGGGGCCGGGACGGTTCGAAATCCGCCTGGAAGGCGACATCGGCCGGGGTGGGTGTGTAGGCGGGTGCCGCGTAGGGCTGCGGATATGGCTGGGGCGGATAGCCGGGTGGGGCGTATCCGGGAGATGCATAGGCCTGGGGGTCGTAACCGTGTGGCGGGTAACCGGGCGGCGGGGCGTAGGCCTGAGGCGGATAAGGTTGCTGCGGATAGCCGGGAGGAGCGTATCCGGCAGGCGGTGCGTACGGGTAGCCCTGCGGGTAAGGCTGGGGCGGTGCATAGCCGGGAGGCGGAGCATAGGCCGGCATCGGCGGCTGGCCGGCCGGCATCGGCGGAGCGGGCTGCGGCTGCGAGACCGGCGCCGCCGGTATTGGCTGAGGCGACGGGGTTTCGGGACGTTTCCGCCCCTGAACGACCATGCCGCACTTCTTGCACTTCATCGCCCGTTCGGCCCAGTCGATCGGAATCCGGAGCACGTTCCGACATCCCGGACAGACGGCTTGAACAGTGGCGGACATTCGCGTCTCCCGCGTGCGAAAAATCGTTCAGGATTCATTTTACGGCACAAACCGCCGGAATGTCGGAACGATCAGTCCATTTTGAATTGGGGTTCATCGTCGTCGAAGATCGGAGTCAGGTCGGCGGTCGATTCCAAACCGACCGGTTCGGGCACCGGGGACGGCGCGGCCGGGTTCCCCGCCGGCACCTTGATCGACTGCTTGCAAATCAAGCATGCCACGACCTTGCCCCGGTCCGCTTCCTCGACCAGCATGAACTTCCGGCACTTCGGATTCGGACACCGCACGGCCGCGACCATGATTATTCTCCCGACGGTTCCGCCACCAACTTCTCGGCCAACGCCTTGAGTTGCGCGTGATCGCGATCGACGACCTGGCCGACGCCCATACGAATCAACGGCTTGATGAGCCGCATGAAGAAGCCCTTCACGGGCATGTGGAAATCATATTTCAAGACCGTCACGCCGGACCCATCGTCGGAAAGCAACTCGTAGACCACGCCCATGACGATGTCGGGCGGCAGCGTTCCACCGGTCATACCCACCGACAGCTTGCGACCGGGTTCCCAGTCGATCACCGTCGAGCGGTAGGTCACCATCTGGTTGTTCTGCAACATGCGGACGTTCGCGACCGAACCCACGCCGCGGCTTTCGGAGTTTTCGATATCCTCGGAAACGAGTTGCGCCATCCAGCGTTTGCGCAGGTCGAATTCGGTCAGGCAGCGCCAAACCGTCTCGGCCGGCGCATGAATGGCGATTTGACGCTCGAGGTGCATGGCGGCTCCGGTTACTTGTTCTTCTTCTCGAAGGCGTCGACGTACTTCTTGGGGTTGTCGTTGAATTCGTCACGGCAGCCGGAACAGCAAACGTAGTATGTTTTCCCGTTGAAGCTGACGGCCATCGTGCCGACACCACCGGTGACAACGCATTCGGGCTTCTTCGCGGCCGCGCCACCCGCGAACGACTCGCCCTCCTTCGTGCCCGACGCCTTGTAAACGCCGGAGAACAGCCCTTTGCCGCCTTCCTGGACTTCGTAGTTCAGGGCCAGACGCACGCCTTCGCTGAGCGTGTTGATCGTGATCCGGTGGACATCGCCGGACTTGGCATCCTTCGATTCGAACTTCAGCGTGCCTCGTTTGAATTCACCGGTATAGACACGGCTCTTCTTGTCCTTGTCCGTCGTCGTGAGCTGGTAGAGCTTTTTGTCGGCCAGATAGCGGATCTCACCCGCGCTGAACTGCTTGCCGTCCTTGTTGTCGATGACGATCCAGGCATCGTCTTTCTGAAACTTCCAGCCGAAGGTCGGGGATTCCTTCCAAGACGTGCCTTTGGTCGGTTTGGCGTCGAGGTTCCACTGGCCGATGAACTCCCCGATTTCCTGCAGGGCCTTGCGGGACTTGACGGCGTCGGCCTTCTCGTCAGCGAAAAGCGATCCGGTCAGCAGTGCGGTGACCAGGGCGGCGGCCAGTATCGTTCGAAGGTTCATGATTGGATTCCGTGGAGGGACTCGAATTCCCGTTGGACGCCGGGATCGCCGAAACGGTTCCATTGCGGGCGGTCCGGAAACTGGTTTCATGTTATGCCTGCTAGAGGGCAATTCGCGAGAAAACGATTGACAGTCCGGTCTCGGTTCATTACTGTTCTAGTCAACCGATACACCGACACGCAGCCATGTCGATGACGATCCGCGTCCGGCCGGACTCGCCGGTGCCGATTTACGAACAAATCCTGACGCAGGCGGTCTTCGCCGTGGCGAACGGCGACCTGCCGCCCGGCGCGATGCTCCCGAGCGTGCGCGACCTGTCGGCGGAACTGGTGGTGAATCCGAACACGGTCGTGCGAGCTTATCAGGAATTGGAGCGGCTGGGCGCGATCGAAGCGAAGCGCGGGCTGGGGATGGAAGTGACGGCCGACGGCCCCAAACTCTGCCGCGAACGCCGCAAGGGGATCGTTCTGGCGCGGCTACGCGAGGCGTTGCGGGAGGCAGCGGCGGCCGGGCTGGACGCCGAAGACGTCCGGCAGATGGTGACGACCGAATGGCCGAAGTTGAACGCGGGCCGGAAGTGACACGCCGGGAGGAAATGCCATGTCCGATGGGGCCGCGATTACGATCGACAAGCTCGTGGTGCGGTATCGCGGCAAGCCGGCCGTGAACGGGCTGTCCCTTCGGGTGCCGAAAGGGTCGGTCTTCGCGCTGCTCGGCGACAACGGCGCGGGGAAATCGACGACGATGAAGGTGTTGGCGGGTCTGGTGCCGCCCAACGCGGGGCGCGCCGAGATCCTCGGTTTCGACTGTTGGAGCCGCGCGTACGACCTGCGGCACCGCGTCGGATTCGTGCCGGAAAAGCCCCGGTTTTATGACTGGATGACCGTCGCGAACGTCGGTTGGTTCACGGCCGCGTTTCACCGGCCGGGGTTTCTCGAACACTTCGAGGATTGGATCGGCAAACTGGGACTCGACCGATCCAAAAAGTTAAAGGAATTGTCGAAAGGCGGCTACGCGCGGGTGGGGCTGGCGTTGGCACTCGCCGCCGATCCGCAGGTCCTGCTGCTCGATGAACCGACCTCGGGATTGGACCTGCTCACCCGACGGGAGTTCCTGGCGAGTCTGGTCGAACTGGCGGCGGAAGGTCGGACGATCCTGATCTCCAGTCATTCGATCGCGGAGCTGGAGCGGTTCACGTCGCACGCGGCCTTCGTGAAGGACGGCCGCGTGATGCTGAGCGCGACGCTCGACGACCTCCGGTCGCGGTTCCGGCGCGTCTCGTTCCGTGCGGCGGGCATGGCCTTCGATCTCGCGAGCGTCGGCACGGTGTTGCAATCGCAGCGGATCGGCAAATACGAACAGCACCTGCTGCAGGATCCCGATGCCGATGGCTTGGCCAATTTGCGCGACCATCCACTTATATCGGATTTCGAAGAGACTTCGGTCGGGCTGGAAGACGTCTACGCGGCCCTGATGGCGAAACCGGACGAGCGTCGCGCCCCGGCTCCGGTGCGATCACGAAGCGAAGACGAATTCGAGAACGAGCTTTCGCGGGAGGGCGTGTAGCCATGTTCCGCGCGATGCTCTGGAAGGAACTGCGCGAACAAGCGGCGATTCTGATCGCGCTTTTGGCGCTCGGTTCGGGCGTGATCGCGGCGGCGGCGGCCCTGGGTTCGTCGACAGGATTGGAAGCGGGGCTGGGCGATTTCCGTGCGTACACGAATGCCGGGCGACTGGCGGTGCTGGCCCTGACGATCGCCGCCGGCGTGGTGATTGGTGGTTCACTCTTCGCGGGCGAAGTCGAAAACGAGACGATGGGTTGTCTGGAAATGCTGCCGGCCCGGCGGTGGATCATCTGGTGGAGCAAACTGACCGCCGGTCTCGTGTTGACGGTCTTCGCCGGCGCAATCCTGCTCGGGACGGGCGCATTGCTCGGGGCGTTGGGCACGACGTCCCGGCAGCTTTGGCTCATCGCCGGGGCCATCCTGACATTGGTCGCGTTCGCCTGGGGGGCCTTCGGTTCGACGATCTCCCAGAACACGTTGGGCGCCTGCGCCGGTGGTCTGTTTGGTGCCGTACTGTTCGGCGTGCCAATCTTCAGCCTGGCCTTGTTCGTGTTGCAGACAATCGTTCGATTCCTGTCGAAAGATCCCCCCTTGTTGGTCCTGCAATTGGGGCCGGTCGTCGCGGCCTATGCCGTGGTGATGACACCGATACTCCTGGGCGGCGTGTTATTCACGGCCCCCGACCGCGCGCGGTATCGCACCGCGCCGAAGGGCGAAGCTTCGGTCCCCGTCCGTTCCACTTCGCCAGGGCCGGGGCGCCTCCGTGCGGCGTTCTGGCTTGCCCGGCGGCAGTGGTCGCTCGCGTTACCGATCGGCGCGGCGCTGGCACTCGGAACGGGGTTCGCCGGCCTACTGGAAGAAGCTCACCTGCTGGTTGGTTGGCCGCTCGCCGCGTGTTTCGCCAGCGTCTGCGCCGGGGTGCTCTCGTGGACCGACGAACAGTCCCGCGACACCTACAAGTTCTGGGGAGAGCGTCGTCTGCCGCCGGGAATGCCTTGGTTGATCAAGATCCTATTCAGCTTCTGCGTCGGCCTCCTCTGGGTCGTCTTGCTGTTCCTACCCGTCCTTGTTCGTAGTCTGGCGAATTCCCGATCCGACGGAACATCCCGGTTCATCCAGGCGTTTGGCAGCGGAATCCTTGGCTACCACGTCGGCGACCTCGCGCGGTTCATGCTCGTCTGGCCCCTCTACGGTTTCGCGTTTGGCCATCTCGCCGGCCTGCTGTTCCGCAAGACCATCGTCGCCCTCGGCGTCGGCCTGCTCGTCGCGGCCCCCCTCGCGGCGCTCTGGCTCCCGTCGCTCGTCACCGGCGGCGTTCACGGCTGGCAACTCTGGCCGCTCCCCCTCGTCGTTCTGGCGGCCACGCGGTGGTTGGTCCGTCCCTGGTCCGCCGACCGGCTTGCGTCCGCCCGATCACTTGGCACCGTCGCCGGACTCGCCGCCGCAGTCGTCGCCTACTTCGCCATCGGACTGGCCTGGCGCGTTCTCGAGGTGCCCCTCACCGCCGAAATCGACGACGATCTCCGATTCGCCGAAACCGTGCCCCAACTCGACTCGGACGATGGCGGCCGGTTCTTCCGCTCCGCCGTCGGTACCGGACTCGCACAGGCGTTCAGCGATGTCCCGGAACCCCTCGCGAACGGTCGCATCCGCATGGACCTGAACCGGTCGCGGCCCAGCCGACAACTGCTGTCCCAAATCGCATCCGACCGTTGGCCCGCCAACGACCTGAGCTCGCTTGAATGGTGGCTGGAACGCGAACCGATTCTCGATGTCATCCGGCAGTTGAAAGCCGCCGCGAAACTGCCGGCCGGCCCGATCGAGAACCCGCGCGCCTTGAATAACACGACGAAACTGCGCGAATCCCTCGAAATCGTGCCTGCCGTCCACCTCCTGCTCGCGCGGGGGTTGGCCTCGCAACGCCGCGACCGGCCGGAGGAATTCGTCGACTGCCTTCACGCCGCGCTCGCGGTTTCCCGCAACGCACGAACCCAACAGCCTTCGATCATCTACCGGATGGGTCTGGCGGCCGAACGGCCGATCTTCGACGCCCTCGACGTCTGGCTGGCACGGTTGGAGCACCGGCCCGATCTGGTGCGTCTCGCGAAGGATGTCCTGCTCCACCACAAGCGCACCTGCCCGCGCGACCCGAACGACATCACAATCGTCGACCGCATGATCGACCGCAATACGCTCACCGAACTTCCGCAATGGGCACCGAAGGAACTGGAGGCCACGTTCGGCGGAATCGCGCGAGCCAACATTGGCTACATTCAATCCCCCTCACGGATCAAAGCGGAGACGGAAACGGAAATCGTCGGGTTCGCCGTCGTCGTCCCGTGGGAACGCGAGCGCTTTCGCCGGATGCTCGGCGTGAAGAATGCCGATGCCAGGGAATCGAGCAACGCCACTCGAGTGAATTCGTGGCTCGCCGGCTACCTGCGAATGGGTTACCCGACCGCGCGATTCGACGCCGCCATGGTGGAATCCGAAACGCAACTCGAACTGGCACTCGCCCAGACGGCGCTGGCGATCTTCGCCTGGGAGCAGGGTCGGCCGGCCAAGACGCTGGCGGATTTGGTGCCAGACCTGTTACCCGATATCCCGGTTGATGCGCACGTGCGGCAGCCGCTGGGGTATCGGGTTTCCCGAGGGGAATCGATCGAAATCGGCCGGTGGCCCGAAGACCCCGCACTGCCGCCCGGGCTGGCGGCCCAAGCGGAATTCAGCGGGGAGGCGCGAGCGTCCCTCAGTGGGTTGATTGGTGGATTCGCCATAGCCGACTTGCCCCGCCCGTCGGCCCCGGGACTGACCCTCGACGGCCATCCGTTCGTGAATCTGGACGGCGTCGCAGCCTTTGCGGGTGGGATCGTGCAATGGCCTCTTGAGGAACTTACCAGTTCTGACGCAGAGTTCGCAATGGGTGGCATGGCTCCCGGTGGGGAAGGGCCGGTAATCGGGATGATGTTCCGCCGGGAACACGGTGCCGCCGCGATCGATTGGTCGGTTCGACTCCGCAAGCTGGCACCGGGACACGGCGTGGTCTGGAGTGTCGGGCCGGATCGCGTGGATGGCGGTGGAGTTTCGCAGGTGGGTGCCCGACGGGATGCGGTCAATGGCGGCGACTGGTTGCGTGTTGTACCGCTCGGTCGATGGGAATAGTCACTTCGCCCCGGCGGCTTCACGCAAGAGAATCTCGACGTCGGTGCGCAGCCCCCACGGGATCGGCACGCCAGCGTCGGCGGACGATTGGTCCGCCAGCCATTTCGCCGCACGAGTCCGCCATTCGGCCGCGAGTTCGGGCTGGCCGGCCCGAATCTGGACGAGGGCCTGTACCAGCCAGGCGACGGGGTGCGGTTCGGGCTTATTGCAGACGGCCGACAATCGCGACAGCATCGACTCGGTTCGACCCGCACGCAATTCCGCAAGTGCGAGCAGGACGATTTCGTCCGCTTCCTCGGTGGTACTCGAAACCCCGCTGGAGACGAGTTTCAAAATCGTGGCGGGTTCGACGCCGCTCTCGGGGGACAGCGCCAGCGACCAGGCGACCGCGCGGGCTTCGGCCGGTGCGGGAGTTGGCGTCCGATCCGCGAGTTCGCGGCAGGCTTTGCGATAGGCCGCGAGATCGCCGGCCTCGAGGTGGACTTTGGCACTCAATCCATTGGCGATTTCCGGACGCGCCTTCAACGCCATCGCCTGATTGATGTGGGCGGCGGCCTCGCGCCAGTCGCCGAGTTGCCCAAGCGCGACGCCACGCTGATACCAGTGGTCGGGATTGGCGGGTTGCAACCGGATGGCCACCAGGGAACCCGCCGCGGCCCGCTTCCAGTCGCCGAGTTTCGCGGAAACGGCCGCCCGTTCGCGCCGATAGTCCGGGTTGTCGGGCGTCACTGCGATCAAGCGGTCCAGGTGCCAGCCCGCGCCGAACCAGTGCTCCGCCGCCAGGCACGCCTTCACTTGCCGCTCGCGCCAGGCCTGCAGCGCCGCGGTCGGCGTGTTGGCCACGATGTCATATCGCGATTTCAGTAATAGCCAGTCGTCCCGCAAGCTTTCGGCGTCCGTCGGCAGCACATCGCCAGCCTCGGTGAGCCTTTGGCCGGAGAGCATCCGCCCGCCCGCCAGCATTTCCTCCACCGACCACTTCGCCACGATCAGGCTCGCGATCCAGTCCTTGCGTGCCGGGAAGGGTGGGGTCAGCGGTTCGCCGGTGTTCGCGTCCCAGATCCGACCACGACCGTTCGCCAGTTCGGTGTAAAAGAGCTTGCCATCGGGACCGAACTCGACAACCGAGACCCCGGCGCCGAGGCGGACAGGAGGCACGATCGGCGATCCGTCGACCGCATTCCAGATGCGTGCCGTATTATCGTCGCTGGTCGTAATGATTGCCGTCCCGGCGGGATTGAACACGGCGCGGAGAACCTTGCTGGCATGTTTGGCCGGCGTCTTCCAGTGTGATTCCCCGCTCGAGGTGTTCCACGCCATGACTCCGCCGTCGAGATCGCCCGTGACGAGTACCGTGGCGTCGGGTGAAAACTGGGCCGTGGAAATCGCGGCCCCGGACCGCAATGGCGGGGTCAGGGGTTCGTGGTCGCTGGCCCGGCGGACGCGCACGGCCTGCCCGCCTCCGAAAGTCACGCTCAATTCGCCATTCTTGCCGAAGACCGTCTGCATGTCGTCGCGGGCATTTGCGCCGGCGGGGGCCGCGACCGACTTCTGGGTCGTGGTCGTGCCGGAAAGATCGCCGTTGCCGATCAGATTCCAGACTCGCACGGCGCGCGTCTGGTCCGCGACGAGAATTTCGTGCCCGTTCGGGCTGAAGCGCACCGCCGACGCGAGCGCGTTGTTGCGCAGCGGCGGAGTGACCAGTTCGCCGCTGCCCATGTCCCACACCCGGATCGTGTTGTCCTCGGCAGCCGTGGCAGCCCAGCGACCATCTGGCCCCGTGGTCACGAAGATCACCGGGCCATCGTGGGATACGGGTCGACCGACGGCTTGACCGGTTTCGAGATCCCAGACGCGTGCGGTCGAATCTTCACAGGCCGTCACGAGCCGCTTACCGGCGGGACCGATCGCGATCGAGTGGACCGCGCCGGGGTGCTTGAGGGGCGGATAGACCGGCTGGGCCGTGATGGGGTCCCAGACAGTGGCAGTGTGGTCGGCGGAACCGGTGGCGACACGTCGGCCATCGGGGGAAAAGGCAATGCTTGTAACGGCACCAGCATGTTTGAGTGCCGGACCGTTCGGTTGGCCGGTGGCCGCGTCCAGGATTCTCGCCGTGCCGTCGCGGCTGCCTGCGGCGAGTCGAAGTCCGTCCGACGATTGCACTAGATCGTTTACACGATCGGCGAAGTTGAAGAGGCTTTTCTCCCGGCCAGCCGCGGTATCCCAGCCGCGGATCCGCCCCGCCGCGCAACCCGACCAGAGCGTTGCGCCGTCGGGCGAGAAGAGCAATCGCGTGATGGCGGCCCCGTTATTGAGCACGTGAAGCAAGCGGGCATCCTTCGCGTTCCAGAGCCGGACGAAGCCATCGGCTCCACCGGTCGCGACGACGCGGCCATCCCCCGCAATCGCAACGGTGCGGATCGCCGCGCCATGTTCCATCGGCGCCGAGACTGGCTGACTGTCCTTGGTGTCCCAAAGCCGCGCGATGCCGTCCTCGCTGGCGGTCACGGCATACCGCCCGGCCGAGTCGTAGGCCGCGTCCGTCAGCGCGACCTCGTGCAACCAGACATGGCTCAGGCGTGGGCAGTGGTCGAAGACGGCGCGCAATCGGATCCGGTGCATCCGTTCGCGATCGGCGTATCCCGGCTCGTCCGCCAGTTTTTCCGACTCGAGGCGCAGCGCCTCGGCGAACCAGAGCGGAGCACCGAGGTAGTCGAAGGTGTCCAGCAGCCGTGTCCCGTTCGCGACGTTCAGGCGGATCATCCGCCGCGTGCTCTCGTCGAGATTCTTCTTGGCCGATACGTGCGCCTCTTCGGCATCGCGGGCGCGTTTTGTGATTTCGACGTACGACCAGACGGCGAGAATCACGAAGATCACGAGGAAGACGTGAAACACGCCGATCGCAGTGGCACGGGCCGGGTTGCGTTTGACCCATTTCCAGATCCACTCGCTCCAGCCGATGGGCCGAGCGGAGATCGGTTCGCCGTCGAGGTGGCGCCGCAGGTCCTCGGCCAGTTCGGCGGCCGACTGATAACGCCGGTGCGGCGGCTTCTGGAGCGCCTTGAGGCAGATCGTGTCGAGGTCCCGCGGCGTATGCGGCTGGAGCGCCTTTGGGGCCACTGCCTCGCCATCGAGTACCAGACGGATGGTCGCGATCGGCGATTCGCCTCGAAAGGGTGGATGGCCCACGAGCATTTCGTAAAGGATGCAGCCGAGCGCGTAGACGTCCGTCGCGGGGCCGATGTCGTGGATGCGTCCGGCCGCCTGCTCCGGCGCCATGTAGCTCGGCGTGCCGATGATGCTGCCGGCGTGCGTCTGTCCACTGCCGCTGCCGATATCCTTCGCCAGGCCGAAGTCCGTGACCTTCGGTTGCCCGTCGAGCGTCATCAGCACGTTCTGCGGCTTCAGATCGCGGTGGATGACCCCGGCCTGGTGCGCCGCGTGCACCGCCCGCGCCAGCGTCTCCACCGTCTGCGCCGCGTACGCCGCCTTCTGCGGCTTCCCCTCGCACTTCGCCGACAAGTTCCCGCCGTCCACCAGTTCGAGCGCGATGTACGGCACGCCGTTGTGCTCGCCGACGTCGTACACCTGCACGATGTTCGGGTGGTTCAGCTTCGCCACTACCTCCGCTTCGAGCCGAAACCGTTCGAGGTGAGTCTCCCCGACGTTCAGCCCGCCGATGATCATCTTGAGCGCGACGGTCCGATTCAGGTGGATATGTCGCGCCTTGTAGACCACGCCCATGCCGCCGGTGCCGAGTTCGTCGATCACCTCGTAAGGGCCGACGAGCGATTCCGGCGCGATTTTGGCACCGGTAGCGGTCAGGAGGGATTTGCCGAAAGAACTATTGCTCGAGGAACGCAGGCCGGGATGGGTACGGTGCCCGAAGACGCTTCGCGGCGTCTGGCCAAGGCCCAACTCCTGCGGCGTATGCGCGGACGTCTTCTGCGACTCGGCAAGGTCGCTCGAACGCACCGACTCGTAGCCGATGGTTTGATCGGGAGATGCGTCGGAGGAGCCGGTAGCCGGTCCCGTTGGCCCGTCGGTCGGGCTACTCATGCCAGAAGCTCACCGGGCGGTGAGGAGGAGGGTGTTAAAAATGAAAATACGCGAGATTTCGGGCTTATGGAAGATGGGAAAGGTAATGAAGCATTAAAGATTCCAGCGTTATACACGGAAGGGTCGTCGGCACCGGGCGAGTCGGAACACTTCCGATCGGGATAATCGGCGTTCGTTCTCGATCGCGACCGTTGCGATCCAGCGTTCCATCCGCTACGTTCAATTCATCCGGTCCGAAGGGGTGGCGCATGTGCCGCATTGTTTCCGTCGTCGCCGCGTTGGCTCTCCTGCCCGCCCTCGCCTGGGGCCAGCCGGCCAAGCCGTTCAAGGTTCGCTGGTACGGCCAGTCGTTCTTCCAGGTTGAATCGCCGTCCGGCAAGAAGATCGTCACCGATCCGCATCAGATTCCGGCGTTCGGCCGGAATCTCGTTTCGGCCGACATCGTGACCGTGTCCCACGACCACAACGACCACAATGTCCTCGACGCGGTCGAGAATGCCCGCGCCGCGCGGGTCTTCCGCGGCATCAAGGTTGACAAGGGCCGCGCCGACTGGGACCGGATCGACGAAAAAGTCGGGGCGATCCGCGTCCGCAGCGTGGCGACCTACCACGACAACGAAAACGGATTCTCCCGAGGCAAGAACGCCGTCTTCGTACTGGACGTGGAAGGACTGACTTTCTGCCATCTCGGCGATATCGGCCACGAATTGAACGCGGAACAGACCAAGGCGATCGGCAAAGTCGACGTCCTCATGATCCCGGTCGGCGGCACCTACACCATCAACGGCGAACAAGCGAAGAAAATCGTCGACACCCTTAAACCGCGATTGCACGTGTTCCCCATGCACTACGGCGTACCCAATTATGACGACCTCAACGGACCCGACGAATTTCTCGACAGCCAGAAACTCAAGCTCGTCCGCCAACCGCTGAGCAACGAGTTCACGATCGCCGCGGACGCCAAGCCGGACGCACCGACCATCGTGCTGGTTGGTACCGAGTCCAAGAAGAAGTAACGGACCGATCGCCTCCGGGATGCCGAAATGTCCGTGTCTTCACCGCGGCCGAACCCCAGCACTGCTCGCATCCCGCTGCGAAGGGACGGCGGGGCCTTCGAAGACGACACGGATTACGAACTCTCCGATTCCGCGCTCCAGCCGGCCGTTCACTTTGTCGGCGAACATTCCAATCCAGCGACCTCGCCCCAAGCCGGCAAGCTCGACCCCGAAACCCAGGCGCTCTTTCACCAGCGGTTGCGGATCTGCTGCCTCGTCGCGGCCCTGCCCTTCTCCGTCTTCTTTGTCTCGTCGGTGTCCGGTTTCATCGAATTGTTCGGCCGGCCGGTCGTCGGCTGGACCGGCGTCTTTCTGTCCGGGTCGGTTTTCGCTCTTCTGCTGGCCGTCGCCAGCGCCCTCTGGCGCATTCCGAGCGTACCGGAAGTCGGGCTGCGCGTGCTCGAAATCGCCATCTTCGGCGCGATGGGGCTGTTCTTTGCTTATTGGTCGTTTGCGTTGCTGACGGCCGACATCCTTCGCGCCGACATCATGACCGACGGCGTCGGTGCCTTCCGCCAGGAACAATACGCCGTGCTCGCGGCGGCGCTCATCGTCCACTTCAACTGGTTCGCGCTGATCGTCTTTCACGGCGTGCTCGTGCCGAACAGCCTGGCGCGCGGCGCGGGCGTCGTGGCGGCCATGATCTTCGCCGCGCTGGTCGTCGACGGCATCACGGTCGGCCTGCACGAACCGACGTACCGCAACAAGTGGGTCCTGCTATCCGTGGCACTGACGATCCTGCCGACGGCGGCCGGACTCGCCGTCTTTGGCACCGCCAAGACCGCCGAGTTGCGCGAAGAGGTGCAGGTCGCCAAGCAGGCCGTACGCGAACTCGGCCAGTACCGACTCCGGCGCAAACTCGGTCAGGGTGGCATGGGCGAAGTCTACCTCGCCGAACACGCCCTCCTCAAACGACCCTGCGCCGTGAAACGGATTCATCCGAAGTTTCTCAACAGTGTCGAACAGGTCAAGCGATTCGAACGCGAAGTGCAGACGACCGCGCAACTGCGCCACCCGAACACCGTCGAGATCTTCGACTACGGCCGCGCCGAGGACGGCACCTTCTACTACGTGATGGAATACCTGCCGGGATTGAGCCTGGAGGAGATCGTCAACCGTCACGGACCGCTGCCGCCCGAACGGGCCGTCCACCTGATCCGCCAGGTCTGCGGCGCGTTGCGGGAAGCCCACCGCTTGGGCCTCATCCATCGCGATATCAAACCATCCAACATCGTCGTGCTGCCCGACGGCAGCCCCCATGACCAGGTCAAACTCGTCGACTTCGGCTTGGTCCAGACGCTCGCCGATGAACCGGACCCGGAGGCCAAGATCACCCGGGACGGACTAATCGTCGGCACGCCGGAATACATGTCCCCGGAACAAGCCCAGGGAATGGGATTGGACGAACGGAGCGATCTCTTCAGTCTCGGCAGCGTGCTGTATTTTCTCCTGACCGGTCGGGAAGCGTTTCACCGGGACAATCCCGTGAAGACGTTGTTGGCCGTTGTCAACGAGGAACCGGTACCCGTCCAGCGAATCATCCCCTTCGTGCCGGACGACCTGGTGGCCGTCGTGGACCGTTGCCTGACAAAGCCCCTCGACCAACGCTTCGCGAAAGCCACCGATCTCGACGCCGCCCTCGCGCATTGCGCCTGTGCCGCCGACTGGACTCCCGCCGCTGCCGCCGTCTGGTGGGAACGTCATCCCAATACCGACTCCTCGGGCACCGATCTGAACAGCCTGCCGATCAAAGACGCCTGATTCCTCGTCGAGTTCCGAACCTTCTCGACATCCGCGGTCTCGATATCTCATCGGGTCCTCGGGGTGTGCCGGAGGCACGCGACCCTGCGAAGGTCGAAGACCAGGTTCGATTCCTGGCGGGGACACTGAGAGTGCGGAATGCGGAATGCGGAGTGGAGCATGAATCGAACGATCGCGTTTGATACGTGTTGAATGATCAATTCTCGGAACACGGATCCGACAATCGATCTGATCCCACATCGGTGTTGAAGGCCGGCCAGCACATTCCATAGACTTCCAGCAACGACCATTCACGACTCGGAAGGGATTCCCGTGGATACGATCGCTCGCCGCGTCCGCACCGACGAACGTTTTGACGCATTCCAGGACGCCGTGCGCGAATCGACGGACCGCGCCCGGACCGCGCTGCTCTCCCAGCAACGCGGCGATGGCCACTGGGTCGGCGAACTCGAAGGCGATACGATCCTCGAATCGGAATTCGTATTGCTCCTGGCGTTCCTCGAGCGGGACACCGACCCTCGGATTCCCAAACTCGCGAACTACCTCCTCACCAGGCAACTCCCCGACGGCGGATGGCCGAACTACCCCGGCGGTCCGGCCGAACTCAGCGTCACGGTCAAGGCGTACTTCGCCCTCAAGATCGCCGGCCATTCGCCCGACGACCCACGGATGCGCCGCGCCGCGGCCACGGTCCGTCGACTCGGCGGCGCGGAGCAATCCAACAGCTTCACGCGATTCTACCTCGCGCTGCTCGGCCAGATCCCCTATGCGAATTGCCCGACCGTGCCGGTGGAAATGGTGCTGTTGCCGCGTTGGTTCTACTTCAACATCTATGCGATGTCGGCCTGGAGCCGCACGATCGTCGTGCCCCTGGCGGTGGTGAACGCCTTCCGACCCGTGCGGAAACTCCCGGACGCATGGTCCATCCGCGAACTGTTCGTGGGCGACCCCGCCGCGGCGTGGCGGCCGGCCGTAAGCCCGAAATCCCTCTCGTGGTCGAACGCGTTCCTCAAGCTCGACCGCGTCTTGAAGTTCGTCGAGCGGATCGGCTTCACGCCCTTCCGCCGGCGAGCGATCCGCAAGGCCGTCGCCTGGATGCGCGAACGCTTCCGAGACAGTGACGGCCTCGGCGCGATCTTCCCACCGATGATCTACACCGCGATCGTGCTCAAGTGTCTCGGCGTCCCGGAGGGCGATCCCGAGTTCGTCTGGGCGATGAAGCAACTGGACGACCTGTGCATCGTGGAGGCGGACACGGTGCGGCTGCAGCCCTGTCTGTCGCCCGTGTGGGATACGGCGCTGGCGCTCATCGGCGCGACCGACGCGGGCCAGCCGCCGGATTCCGACGAGAGCCGCGCGGCCATCGCCTGGCTGCTCGACAAGGAAGTGCGCCAACCGGGCGACTGGACCAACACGGCGAAGCCCTGCCAGCCCGGCGGATGGTTCTTCGAGTACCGTAACGCCTTCTACCCCGACACCGACGATACCTCGATGGTGCTGATCGCGCTGGCCAAGGCGGGGCGATCGAACGACCCCGCCGCCCGTCGCGCCATCGACTGGCTGCTGGCGATGCAGAATTCGGACGGCGGCTGGGCCGCATTCGACCGGAACATCGACAAGGAGATCCTGACGAAGGTTCCGTTCGCGGACCACAACGCCATGCTCGATCCGAGTTGCCCGGACATCTCCGCCCGCGTGCTGGAGAGCCTCTCGCACTACGGGTTCCGCATCGGTCAGAAACCGGTGGACGACGCGATCCGTTTCATTCTGCGACGGCAGGAGTCGGACGGTTCGTGGTTCGGCCGTTGGGGTGTCAACTACGTCTACGGCACCTGGCAGGTGCTGGCGGGACTGGCCGCCATCGGATTCGACATGGAGTCGCCGCCGGCGCGCCGGGGCGTGCGCTGGTTGAAGGAGCATCAGAACGCCGACGGCGGGTGGGGCGAGAGCTGCGCGACCTACGACGATCCCGGCCTCGCGGGACAGGGCGTATCGACTCCGTCGCAGACGGCGTGGGCGCTCCTGGGTCTCATGGCCGCAGGCGAAACCGAGAGCGAGGAAGTGAAGGCCGGCATCGAATATTTGCTGGCGGCGCAGTCCGCCGACGGGTTGTGGAGCGAGGAGCCGTTCACCGGTACCGGGTTCCCGAAGGTATTCTACCTCAAGTACCACATGTACCCGCAGTACTTCCCCCTGATGGCGCTCGGTCGATACGCGCGCCGGTCCGGTCGGCGCGAGCCGACGATCATCGTTTCACCAGCCGAGCCGCCGCGTCGGTGAGGAGCGCCTCGACCATGGCCGTATGCTCACCCCTTGCTACTCGGCGCGTTTGCCCTTCTTCGTGACGCTTGCGACGTGTTCGAAGGGTTGGAGGAGCGGCTTGCCGGCATCATCGACGCCGGAGAGTTGCTGGATCTTCTGTTCGGCGTCCTTGAGTTGCCCGTAGCAGACGCGCAGGAGTTGCACGCCGCGCTCGTAGCGGGCGAGGGCGTCGTCGAGCGTGGTGGTGCCGTCCTCCAGGTCTCGCAGAACGCGTTCCAGTTCGGCCTGCGCCTCTTCGTATCGCATCGTCTCGGCCATGCGGAGCAACCTCAGGGTGTCTTCGTTTCGAGGATCCGGCTGGTGAAGGAACCGTGGGCGAGCCGCGTCTCGACGGTGTCGCCGGCGGCGAGCGTGGCGACGTCGCGGATGGCACGTCCGTCGGCGATCGTGAGGCTGTAGCCGCGCTGGAGTACGCCGAGGGGGCTGAGCGATTCGAGTCGTTCGGCGGCGGCGGCCAATTTCTGATTCGCGAGTTCGAGCCGGCCGCGCGTCGCGAGGCGGAGCCGGGTGCCGAGTTCGTCCAACCGCTGTTCCGCGAGGCGGACGCGATCGAGCGGTTTGCGGAACGCGGGCCGCGAGGCGACGCCGTCGAGCGTCTTGCGCATCCAGTCGAACCGGCCGCGCATCGCGTCGGCCATGCGTTGGGCGGTGTCGTGGAGTGTTATCGCGAGTTCCCGGCGATCGGGCACCAGCATCACGACCGCGGCGGACGGCGTCTCGGCGCGGCGGTCCGCCACGAGGTCCGCGATGCTCACGTCCACTTCGTGCCCCACGGCGGAAATCACCGGAACCGTCGATTGGAAGACCGCGTCCGCGACCATCTCCTCGTTGAACGCAGCCAGATCTTCGGCGCTGCCGCCGCCGCGCCCAAGCACGATCGCGTCGAGCGGGAGCAGGCCTTCGCAGTGGAGGCGATTGAGCATCGCGACGGAGGAGGCAAGGTCAAGCGCCGCGCCGTCCCCCTGCACGCGCGAAGGGCGGACGATCACCTCCGTCGCCGGCCAGCGCTGCGCGAGCAATTCAAGCATGTCCCGGATCGCGGCACCGGTCGGGGATGCCACGAGCGCGACGCGTCGGGGGAAACGCGGCAGCGGCCGCTTCCGGTTCGGGTCGAAGTACCCCTTCGCGAGCAGTTTGTCCTTGAGCTGCCGCAGGGCGAGTTCGGCCGCGCCGAGGCCCTTCGGCTGCATCTCCTCGATGTAGAATTGACAGTCCCCCTTCGCCGGGTACAGGCTAACCCGCCCGCGTGTGAGGACTTCGAGGCCGTTCTTTGGTTCGAACCGCAGGCGGAGGTTCATCCCGCGGAAGAACGCGCATTTGATCTGGGCGTTCGCGTCCTTGAGCGTCAGATAGATGTGGCCGGACGCGGCACGGGTGAAGTTTGAGATTTCGCCGGCGACCCAGACGTTGCCGAACTCGGATTCCAGCGAATCCTTGATTTGCCCCGTGAGGTCGGAGACGCTGATAACGGTGGCAGGATCGGGCGGCGGCATGGAGAGAGAGTAGCGGAGATGACGGTGTTTGAAAATGACGGTAGCAGGATCGCGGTCCAGATGGCGGAGGGCCGCATCCGGTCGGTGGCGTGGAACAGCGCCGTGGGGATTCGTCCCGAGTCGCGTCGGGACAACATAATCGCGATCATGGCTGAAGCGATCACGGGGCTGCCCGTGGACACGGAACCGGCGGCGATCGCGGCGCGACTCCGCGCGGCGATCCCCTTCGGTGTGGAACTGACCGACACGACGTCGCAGAACCTGGCGAACGCGATCCACGCCGTGCTCGGCTCACCGACACCAACAATTCGTATCGGTAGTTTCACGCCCGAGTTGATCGACGAACTCACACGGCCCTGGCGCGGGTACGATTGGCGCGTGATTCCGGAAGAGCCACTCCCGGCCGCGATCAATGTCACGCTCGATGAAATCTTGAGCGAGGCGGACCGGCCCAGCGTGCGATTCTGGAACTGGTCCGAACCGGCGGTCGTCATCGGACGCTGCCAGTCGATCGCGAACGAGGTGGATCGGGAGGCGATGGCGGCCCGGGGCATTGCGCTCGTTCGGCGATCGTCGGGCGGCGGGGCGATGTTCGTGCAACCGCACGGTACGATCACGTGGTCGATGGTGCTGCCGGAGGAGGCGGTCGCCGGGCTGACGATCCGGCAGAGCTACGAAGTGTGCGACGCGTGGGCGATCCGGTGTCTGCGGGAACTCGGCGCGGATGCGCATCACGTTCCGGTGAACGACATCGCCTGTGCCGAGGGGAAGATCGCCGGCGCAGCGCAGGCGCGACGGAGGGGCCGCGTGCTGCACCACACGACGCTGGCGTACGACCTTCGGATGGACGAACTGGCCGCGGTGCTGCGCATCGGCCGGGAGCGCCCGGCGGGGCACGCGGTCGCGTCGGCGGCGAAAGTCGTCGCGCCGCTCCGGGCGCAGCTCGCCCTGCCCCGTTCGACAGTCGCGTCGGCGTTGACCGATGCGTTTCGATTGCGATTCGGCGGGCGAACCGAACCGTTGACCGGGTCAGAACTCGCCCAGGCCGCCGAATTATCGCGGTCAAAATACGCCGATCCGGTCTGGACGGAATCGTTCGCCTGACGATACCATCGTGATTCCTCTCGATTCCTCCCGTTTCGCCCGGTCGGATGCCGGTAAAATTCCTGTGAGTGGATACTCCCGCAACGCGAGGCGCACGCCGTGGGCCAAAAAATCGAACAAGACCTGCAGCGGTTCCGCAAGATCGTGCGCGGCAAGGTGAAATCGAACCTGTCGAAGTACATCAGCCGCGGCGAGATGATCGGCAAGAAGGGGAACGACCTCGTGTCGATCCCGATCCCGTCGATCAACACCCCGCAATTCCGCTACGGGAACAAAGGTTCCGGCGGCGTGGGCGTCGGCGAGGGCCAGCCCGGCCAACCACTCACGCAACCGTCCGAAGACGGCGACCCGCAAGCCGGCGACCAGCCAGGCGGCCACATTCTCGAAGTCGACCTGACGATGGAGGAACTGGCGGACATCCTCGGCGAGGAGTTGGCCCTGCCCCGCATCGAACCGAAGGGGAAGAAGAACGTCGTCACGGAGAAGGACAAGTATTCGTCCATCCGCAACGTCGGCCCGGAGAGCCTGCGCCACTTCAAGCGCACCTACAAGCGCGCCCTGAAGCGGCAGATCTCGACCGGCACGTACAACCCGGTCGATCCGCTGGTCGTGCCGATCCGCGAGGACAAGCAATACCGCAGCTGGAAGGAAGTGCAGAAGCCCGACGCCGTCGCGTGCGTGATCTACATGATGGACGTGTCCGGCAGCATGACCGACGAGCAGAAGGAGATCGTGCGGATCGAATCGTTCTGGATCGACACCTGGATCAAGCGGCATTATCAGGGCGTCGAAACGGTCTACATCGTGCACGACGCTCAGGCTCACGAAGTGGACGAACACACGTTCTACCACACGCGGGAGTCCGGCGGCACGAAGATCAGCACCGCCTACGAGCTGGCGAACAAGATCATGGACGCGCGCTTTCCCGCGAGCGAGTGGAACGTCTACGCCTTCCACTTCAGCGATGGCGACAACTGGGGCGACGACAACGCCAAATGCCTGGCGTTGCTCAAGGAAACCATGCTGCCGAAGCTGAACCTCTTCGGCTACGGCCAGGTGGAATCGCCCTACGGCAGCGGCGAGTTCTTCGACCACGTCAGCGAACTGCTCGACGAACACGACAACGTGGTGGCGACGAAGGTGCCGGACCGCGACGCGATCCTCGGCAGCATCAAGGAATTCCTGAAGACGGGGAGGTAATTCCCGGCGATTGCTGGACTTCGCACCCGATTCGCCGCTAGGCTGATGGTAGGCGGTTTCCCGGATTCACGCGGGGGACGCGAGCGTGAGCACCTCCAACGACGACGAACTCTCCGATTCGCTGATCTTCGGTTCGCCGCCAAGCCTGGCCGCGACGGCGGAATTTCCATTCCTCGATCCCCCAAGTTCGCCGGATGAGATCGGCCGGTTCGGCGATTTCCGCGTGCTGCGCGTGTTGGGGCGCGGCGGCATGGGGGTGGTCTTCGAGGCCGAGGATCGCATCCTCAAGCGGACGGTGGCGCTAAAGGTCTTGCTCCCGCGGATGGCGGCCGATCGGGACTACCGCGAGCGGTTCCTGCGCGAGGCGCGGGCCATTGCCGCGCTGTCCTCCGACCACGTCGTCACCATCCACCAGGTCGGCGTCATCGGCGAGACGCCTTACCTGACCATGCAGATGCTCGCGGGCGCGACGCTGCAGGAACGACTGGAGCGCGGCCCCCAGCTCGACGTGCCGACGGCGCTGCGGATTGCGCGGCAGGTCGCGGTCGGTCTGGCGGATGTACACCGTCGCGGCCTCATCCACCGCGACGTGAAGCCAGCCAATATCTGGCTTGAAACCGATCCCGATACGGGCGAATTCCGGCGGGTTCGATTGCTTGATTTCGGCCTGGCCCGCCGCAGCAGCGGCGAGCCGGGGCTGACATCCGTCGGCACTGTGGTCGGCACGCCGTGGTACATGTCGCCTGAACAGGCGCGCGGAGACTCGCTGGATGCGCGGACCGATCTCTTCAGCTTCGGCTGCGTGATGTACCGGATGCTGACGGGCGAACTGGCGTTCCCCGGCGATTCGACGATGACCGTGTTCGCGGCGCTGGCGAACGACATCCCGCCGTCGGCAACAATCCGCAATCCGGCGGTACCGCCCCCGCTCGCGGCGTTGGTGGCGCGGCTACTGGCCAAGGAGCGGGACGACCGCCCCGCGACCGCCGCCGAAACGATTGAACTGTTGGACGCGGCCTCGGCGATCGGTCCGATTGGGGAGCCGCTCCGCGCACCTCGCCGACCTCCTCCTCCTCCGCCCGCGACGGGGGGACTGGAAACCCAACCTCTGGCGGCGCACGATACGCATCCGGACGAGCCGACCGGACCGCGGACGGCGGCTCCGGACCCGCACGCGGCGTGGCGCTGGAAGTGGACCGAGCGGATCGCCGGGATCTCGCTGACGCTCGCCACGATCGTGCTGGCGATCTACCTCGCGTTCTTCCGCCCCTCCCCGCAACCGATCGGACCCGCAGGCATGTCCGGCGAACCGATCAAGATCGGCGTGCTGCATTCCCAATCGGGCCATATGTCGTCGAGCGAGAAGCCGGTCGTGGACGCCACGTTGCTCGCCATCGAAGAGTTGAATCAAAAGGGGGGCGTCCTGGGCCGGAAGCTCGTCCCTATTGAAGCCGATGGTCGCTCCGATCCGGCCGTATTCGCATCCGAAGCCACCCGACTCCTCAAGGTCGAAGAGGTAGCGGCGATCTTCGGATGTTGGACCTCGGCTTCACGGAAGGCCGTGCGGGAAGTGGTGGAGCGCGACAACGGGTTGCTTTTTTATCCGGTCCAGTACGAGGGGCTGGAGCAATCCCCTCACATCGTCTACCTCGGCCCAACGCCGAACCAGCAGATCTTCCCGGCGCTCGATTACCTGACAGGCCCGGAGGGGGGTCGGAAGAAGCGGATCGCTCTCATCGGCTCGGATTATGTCTATCCGCGCGCCGTCCTCGAACTGCTCAAGGACTGGGTGAAGACCCGTGACGGCGTCACACTGGTCGAATCACAATTCTTGCCGCTCGGCTCGAAAGATGTCGGCGAAGCCGTGGACGCCCTCGTCGCCGCGAAACCGGATCTGATTCTGAACACGATCAACGGCAGCACGAATTTCCGTTTCTTTCCCAAGCTGCGTAGCATGGGTATCGCCCGTGTGCCGGTCCTGTCGGCCAGCATCAGCGAGAACGAACTCCAGGCGTTTAAGCCGGCCGACCTGGCGGGCGATTATCTGACGGGTAGTTACTTCCAATCGGCCGAATCGCCGGCCAATCGGGAGTTCCTTCGAAAGTTCCGGTCGAAGTACGGCGAGACCCGGATCGCCACGGAGATGATGGCGGCCGCGTACGGCGGCGTTCACCTATGGGCCGCCGCAGCGACGGAAGCCGGGACGACCGGCGTGGATGCCGTGAAGGCCGCCATTCGCGGTCGTGAATATTCCGGTCCGCGCGGCGGGGTGCGCATTCACGCCACGAACGGACACACTGCCGTGCCTTGGATGCTAGGACAAGTTCAGGCGGATGGCGCGGTCCGGATCATCCGGCGGTCGGAACGAATGATCGAACCGATCCCCTACCCTGGTCCCCGGACACAGCCGGAGTGGGATCGCTTCCTCTACGGCCTCTACATCGGCTGGGACAGCCACTGGCAAGCGCCGGAACCGCGCACGGGCAAGGAGCAGAAATGACCCAACTCGGATTCTACAACACCAACCTCCCGCCGCACCTCCGCGTCCTCAAGGACGAGATCGAAGGCTACGCCCGCGGCTACGGGCTCGATTTCTACGAAACCATCTTCGAAGTCGTCGACGCCGACGACCTGAACGAGATCGCCGCCTACGGCGGCTTCCCCACGCGCTACCCGCACTGGTCCTTCGGCATGCAGTACGAGGAGTTGTCCAAAAGCTACTCCTACGGCCTGTCGAAGATCTACGAAATGGTCATCAACAACGACCCGTGCTACGCGTACCTCATGCGCTGCAACCACGTCGTCGACCAGAAACTCGTGATGGCGCACGTCTATGGACACTGCGACTTCTTCAAGAACAACGCCTACTTCGCCCACACCACCCGCAAGATGATGGACGAGATCGCCAACCACGGCAACCGCTTGCGCCGCTACGCCGAGCGCTTCGGCGAAGACGAGGTCGAAGCGTTCCTCGACAAGTGCATGTCCATCGACGACCTCATCGACATCCATTCCGTCGCCATCAAGCGCCGCGACGACCCGCACGCCCACGCCGCCGGCGGCGATGAAGTGGAGGACGACGACGACAAGCCGGTCCGATTCAAGACCAAGGACTACCTCGCGGACTTCATGAACCCGCCGGACCAGTACCGCGCGGCCGAGGAGGAGAAACGCCGCGCAAAGGCGCGCCAGGCACCCATGCACTTCCCCGAACGGCCCGAAAAGGACGTGCTGCTCTTCCTGATCGAACACGCCCCCCTCAAGAACTGGCAGCGTGACGTCCTCTCGATCATCCGCGACGAAGCGTACTACTTCTACCCCCAGGCCCAAACGAAGATCCTCAACGAAGGCTGGGCCAGCTTCTGGCATTCCACCATCATGACCCAGAAGGTGCTCCAACCGTCCGAAGTCATCGACTACGCCGACCACCACTCCGGCACGATGGCGACGAGCGGCAAGCGGTTGAACCCTTACAAACTCGGCATCGAACTCCTCCGCGACATCGAACGCCGTTGGAACATGGGCCAGTTCGGCGCTGAATGGGAGAACTGCGACGACCACGACAAGAAGCGGAACTGGAACACGAACGCCGGCCTCGGACGCGAGAAGATCTTCGAGGTGCGCAAGATCCACAACGACATCACCTTTATCGACACCTTCCTGACGCCGGAATTCTGCGTCGAGAACAAATTGTTCTCGTTCAACTACCAGAATCAGTCGAAGAACTACGTGGTGGAGAGCCGCGAATTCGACAAGGTGAAGCAGCGCCTGCTGTTCAGCTTGACGAATTTCGGCAAGCCGTGGATCCACGTGCTGAACGGGAACCACGCGAACCGGGGCGAACTGCTGCTCAAGCACGGGTATAATGGGGTGGAACTCAAGGTGCCCGAAGCCCGCGACGTGTTGGCGAACATCCAGTTCATCTGGGGCCGACCCGTGCACCTGGAGACGGTGATCGACGACAAGCCGGCGCTCCTGAGTTACGATGGAACGGAACACTCGCACCAGATCATCGGAGGCGACCATGACGCTCGCGGAAAAACTCCTGCTCGAACTCAATGACTGGCGGCCCTCCAGCCGGGACACTCTCACGGTCGACCATGCCGGATCGGTCGCCACGATCACCGCCGATCGCAACAACGAACTCGGCTTGCTGGCGTGGGAAATCGCGGTCGAACGGCCCGCCCCCGACGGCGCGACGCTGCGCGGATGGGCCGAGTCGATCGCGGCTCGATCGTCCGGCCTGCTGGAACGGCTGCGAATGCTCGAAGTCGACGACGGCCGAAGCGAAGCGATCCTACGCAGCGACCGGCCGACGGAAAAGGCCGATACGCTGGCGTATTACGAAGTCCGTCTGCACGGCACGACGCGGGCGACCGTGCACCGCTACCGCGCCGACCGCGCGGCCGGCGGGAAGCGGGAACAAGTCGCCTTCGCCCTCACCCACGAAGTGCTGGCGAAACTGATCGACGACATCGTCGCCTGACTCAATGGCGGAAGTGCCGGACTCCGGTGAACAGCATCGCGATGCCGTGCTTGTCGCACGCGGCGATGCTGTCGGCATCTTTCACCGATCCGCCCGGTTGCACGATCGCCGTCACGCCGGCGGCGGCCGCCAGTTCCACGTTGTCCGGGAACGGGAAGAACGCATCCGACGCCAGCACGCTGCCTTTCGCCCGGTCGCCCGCCTTTTTCACGGCGATGTCCACCGACACCACGCGCGACATCTGCCCGGCCCCGACGCCGACGATCTGCGTACCGTGACCCAGGACAATGGCGTTCGACTTCACGTGCTTGCAGACGAACCAAGCGAAGTGCAACGCCATGAACTCGTCCTCCGTCGGCTTTCGTTTCGTCACGACCTTCCACGCGTCCGGATTGTCGGCCCCGACGTCGCGTGTCTGCACCAGTAGGCCCCCATCAACGCGCCGGTAGTCCAACCCTTCGGGGAAACCCGCGATCGGACCGGTTTTCAGAAGGCGAACGTTCTCCTTCCACTTCTTCAGAGCATCGAGGGCATGCGGCTCGTAGTCGGGCGCGATGACGCACTCGATGAACCGCTTCGCCTTCGGGTCCATGAGCGCCGAGGCGGTGTCGATGTCGACGGGGCGGTTAAACGCGAGGATGCCGCCGAACGCGGAGAGCGCGTCGCCGTCCCACGCCTTCTGGAACGCCTCCGCAAGCGTCGGCGCCGTGGCCGCGCCGCAGGGGTTGTTGTGCTTCACGACAATCGCCGTCGGCCCGGCGAACTCGCGGGCGAGGTTCAGCGCCGAGTCGAGGTCGAGGATATTGTTGTAGCTCAGTTCCTTGCCGTGGAGCTGCTCGGCCGTGGCGACGCACGGGCGATCGATGTCGAGGTCCTTGTAGAACGCCGCCTGCTGGTGCGGGTTCTCGCCGTAGCGCAGCTTCTGCACGAGGTTGAACGGGGGATCGAATTCCTCTTCCCACTCCTCGGCCCCGGCTTCGTCCTCCATCTCGTCCAGCAGTTCTTTGAGTTCCTCGTCCCCTTCCGAGAGGAAGAATTCTTCGATCGCCTCGTCGTACTGGCGGATGAGTTGGAACGCGATGGACGCCATTTCCTTGCGGAAGCCGCGCGACGACTGCCCGGCGTTCGTCGCGAGTTCGTCGATCAGTTCGGAGTACAGGCTCGGATCGGAGAGTATCACGACGGCGTCGAAGTTCTTGGCCGCCGCGCGGACCATGCACGGGCCGCCGATGTCGATGTTCTCGATCGCCTCGGCTTCGGTCACGCCGGGCTTCGCGACGGTCTTCTCGAACGGGTAAAGATTGCAGACGACGAGGTCGATCTCCGCGAGCTTGTGCTCGGCAAGCGTGGCCATGTGCTCCGGCTTGCTGCGCTTCGCCAGCAGGCCGGCGAAGACGGCCGGGTGGAGCGTCTTCACGCGGCCGTCGAGGATTTCCGGGAAGCCGGTCAGCTCGGCCACGTCCTTCACCGGCAGCCCGGCGTCGGCGAGGGCCTTCTTGGTGCCGCCGGTGGCGATCAGCTCGACGCCGTGTTTGGTGTGCAGTTCGGTGGCGAACTCGACAAGGCCGGTCTTGTCGGAGACGGAGAACAGGGCACGGCGGATAGGGCGGAGGTCGGACGACATGGTTCACCACAAAGGTCACAATGGACACGAAGAAACGAAAAGTGATTGTAAGGAAAAGACTTCAACCGTTCCGGTGCATTCGCACGACGGGTCCGACCCTTAGCACCGTCACGCGACCGGGGTAGTCGCCGACCGTGAGTTTCGCAAGCCGATTCCAGTGGGCGAACGTCATCGCGTTCATCGGCCAGTTCTCGCGCCGCCAGACGAGGCGGAACAATTCCCGCACGAGAAGTGGCGAGGCGGCCTCAAGCGTGGTTTTGTCGAAGATCAGCATCGCACCCGCACGCGGCCGCTCGGCTCGGATCAATAATTCCTTTGCTTCCGCTTCGAGGTGGGCGAATGTCTCCGAGGCTTGATCCGCCAGTCGGCCGAGGACGGAGACGATTTCGGGATTGAAAGATCGAAGCAACGGAAGGAGTTCATGACGGATGCGGTTGCGGGTGAATCGCGGGTTGGCGTTCGAGGAATCGACGCGGTAAGGTTGCCTGAGTACGTTCAGGTATTCGATCACGTCGTTCCGCGTGACGGCAAGCATCGGGCGACAGATGGTTTTTCTCCCTCCCCCTTGGAAGGGGAGGGCCGGGGTGGGGGGGACGGGGATCGCAGTCAGTTCTTCTGACTCGCCACCCCCCACCCTAACCCTCCCCCCCAAGGGGGGAGGGGACAAGACGGGAGGAGGAGACAATACCTCGGCAATTCCTCTTAGCCCCTGCAGTCCCGAGCCGCGGATGAGGCGATGCAGCACGGTCTCGGCCTGATCGTCGGCCGTGTGGCCGGTCGCGATCGTGCCCGTTTCCCCCGCGATCTTTTCCAGCCACTCGTAGCGCAATCGCCGGGCCGCGGCTTCAAGGTTCTCGTTCGGTGGAATCGCCAATCGCGTGGAGTGGAACGGCACGCCAAGCGCGCGCGCCAGTTCGCCCACAAAGGCTTCATCGGCGTCCGATTCCATGCCGCGCAACTGATGGTTCACATGGGCCACGACGACCTCGCAGCCGACCTCCCGCAGCGCCCGCAGGAGCGCAACGCTATCGGCCCCGCCCGAAACGGCCGCGACGACCGGCCCGGCGATCCGACGCTCTGAAACGAACGTTCGTACGGCTGCCACGAGCCGGTTCGCCATCGACGGAATCCGAAAGTGAAAAGAAATCGGGGCACTGGCGTATTATCATTCAAGATACCGAAACTCGGCTTGATTCCCCGACCCGCGAGGCTATCGTGCCCGACCGAGAACCGGATGCCGCGCCCGACGACCTGCCGCTCGCCCGGCCGGTGAACCGTCGACCCGAGCGCGACGACGTGCCTGCCACCGTGCGCATCAGCAAGCTGGCGCGGGCGTTCCTCGGCATCCTGGCGCTCGGGTTCCTCGTCGTCTTCGGCATCGCGGCCTGGCTGCACCCGTACGACGAAACCGGCAAGCCATACAGCATGGCGACGCACATGCAACTGGGCATGCCGGCATGCAACATGGTGGTGCTCTACGGCAAGCCCTGCCCGTCCTGCGGCATGACCACGAGCTTTTCGCTCCTGGTCCACGGCGACGTGGGGAACTCGCTGAAGGCCAACTGGGTCGGCACCCTGATGGCCATCTTCTGGATCGGGTTGATTCCGTGGGGCCTCTACGGCGCGCTCAAGGGGCGCGTGCCGTGGGTGAAGAATCTCGAAATCTTCCTGACCGTGTCCGTGGGCGTCACGCTCGTGCTCATGGTCCTGCGGTGGGGCTGGATACTCGTCTTCTGACCTTGGGGGGGTTCACGGATGAACCGCACGCTACAGTTCGGCATTCTCACGTTGGCCCTCGTCGTCGGCAGTCTCGGCTGCAATCCGGCCTCGCTCGGCTATTTTCTGTTCCGCGGCGACCAGAAGGCCCCGGCCGAAGCCAAGGCTTTCGAACCGGTCAAGGACAAACGCGAGGTGACGGTCGCCATCCTCGTGAATGCCCCGGCGGGCACGCTGGAGTTCGCTGGGCTGGACCGCGACATCGTCGCGGCCACGTCCCGCACCTTCGGCGAGATGAGCCGGGACAAGAAGCCCGCCATCAAGGTGATCGAACCATCGCGGTTGGACCGCTTCAAGGCGCAGAACGCCGGCTGGCGCACCATGAGTGCCGCCGACATCGGCAAGGAACTCGGCGCCGACTACGCGATGGAACTGACCATCACCGGCTTCGACCTCTACGAGAAGGGGACCGGCCGGCTGATGTACATGGGCCGGGCGACCGCCGATGTCGTCGTTTATGAGACCGCCGACGGCAAGGAACACTCGCGGTACTTCGTCGAGGCGCCGATCGAGTCCCGCCCCGCCGACGGCACGCCCGCGGCACAATACAAGGCGCTGCTCATCCAGCGGCTCGCCCTGCGGCTCGCGTGGAAGCACATCCCACACGTTACGGACCAGCGCATCTCGGCCGTGCAGTGAATCCAATTCGGAATGCGGATTTCGGAATGCGGAATGAAGGTGTGGGGTCTTCGTTCCGCATTACTTTTTGAGGATCCCCGGCAGGAACTGCTCGCGGTCGAACTTCGGATTCAAAACGACGTCGCGGAAGTAATACGTGGCGATTAGCGAGCCGTCGGGGTGACGGATATCGGACCCGAGATGCAGCCACGTCTCCACGTCGATGAAGATCGTCACCTGCCCGATCGAGTCCTTCGGGTAGCGTTCGGGCGAACGGATTTCGGTTTCGTCGAGCGAGAAGTTGTCCACCTCCGGCGGATCGACCGTGCGGCGGATCCAGTGACAGATGCGGCCATTCAACTCCGGCACCGGTTTCGTGCCCAGGTACTCGGTCTTGAGCGTCCCGTTGTCCTGGGCGCGCTTCCAGATCGCGTAAGTCCTTAACGTCCCGCGATAGATTCCGAAGTCGGTGATCGAGAACCGGCTGGACCGCCGCGCGAGCGTGCCGCCGGGGTCGCTGGGCGTCACGAGGCCGATAAATGATTTCGCCAGCAACTGCCCCTTGTTCTCCCCCTTCGCATAGAGCGTGGCGTTCGCGAGGCCGGCTCCTTGCTTCCACTTCATGACCACCGCGAAGGGGTCGTCGCGAAACGCGACGTCGATGACTTCCGGCTTCCCGAGCGAACCACCGACTCGCTCCTGTTTGTGCATCACGCAGGTGTAGCCACGCACTTCGCAACGATAACGGCTCATTGAGGCGTTCAGCATGGCGAGCGGGTCGGTGCGCGCCAGTTCGGCGAACTGCGCCGCCGTCGGCAGTTTTTCGCATTCCGTCAGCGCCGGGCCAGCCGTTACGGTCCGTGGCGGGCGCGGCGGGCCGAGCGGCACGGCCGCCAGACACAGCGCGATCGCGAACGGAATCAGCAACAATCGGAAAGGCATATCAACAGAATATCGGGGAATCCGACCGGTCGAGAGTTGCAATTCCGGCCCGGTTCGGACAGATTAGGTCATCCCGCCGTTGAGTCCTTCCGCCATGCCGCGTTATCACATTGCCCGTTTCGAATCCGACGCCACGCCACCACTTGGCCATCCGCTCTGCGGCGGCTGGATCGAACCGGTCCGTGGTTTCGACGATCCACTCAAGTGCCTCGGTATCGTGCTGCTGGGTGAAGGAAAGCCGGTGGTGCTGGCCGCGCTCGACTGGACCGGCCTGCGGAACGGGGCCTACCGGAGTTGGCGCGCCGCCCTCGCCGAAGCGGCGCATACGATCCCGGAAAACGTCGCCCTTCACTGCGTCCACCCGCACAACGCCCCCTTTGCCGACACCGAGGCCCAGAAACTCCTCGCCGCCAACGACGGCCCGCCCCTCATGGACCTCGCCTTCTTCGACAAGGCCGTGAAAGCCTCTGCCGACGCCCTCAAGGCGTCGCTCGCCAAGGCCCGCGAGTTCACACACGTCGGTTACGGCGAGGCGGAGGTGAAACAGGTCGCGTCCAACCGGCGCGTCATCGGCGAGGACGGCAAGGTGAAGTTCACCCGCACCAGCGCCACCAAGAGCAAGGAAGCCCGGGATGCGCCCGAAGGCCTCATCGACCCGATGCTCCGCACCATCGGTTTCTGGAACGACGACGAACCACTCGCCGCGTTGCACTTTTACGCCACGCACCCCATGAGCTACTACGGCGACGGGCGCGTCAGCGCCGACTTCTGCGGCCTCGCTCGACAGAAGCGACAGGACGAGCAAAAGGGTGTCCACCAGATCTATTTCACCGGCTGCTCCGGCAACGTGACGGCCGGAAAGTACAACGACGGCGAGAAGGCGAACCGTGCGATCCTCCGCGACCGGATGTACGACGGCATGGTCGCGGCCTGGCGGAACGCCAAGGTCCGCAAGTGCACCGGTTGGAACTGGACCGTTGAACCGGTGAAATTCGAGCCGCGTCGGGAAGCGAGCTTCAGCGAGGAGGTCAGCATGCGGGACATGAAGGACCCGAAGCAGACGAAGGCGCGACGGAACAACGCGGCCCTGCAACTGGCGTGGCTGAAGCGTATCCAGACGCCGATCGAAATCACGTCACTCGAAATCGGGAACGCACGCACGCTGCATCTGCCGGGCGAACCGTTCATCGAATATCAGTTGGCCGCCTCTCTCGCCTCCGGCAAGACGCCGGTCTGCGTCGCCGGCTACGGCGACGACGGCCTCGGCTACATCCCCACCGCCGACGCCTATCTGCAGGGCGGCTACGAACCCACCGTGGCGCTCGCCGCGCCGACGAGCGAGGCAATCCTGAAGAAGGCGATCGAAAAACTGCTGAAGAAGTAACCCATTTACGAGGTCGATATGAGTCGTTTCGCGTTCGTTCTTTTCTTGGCTTGTTTTTGCCTTCCCCTTCGCGCGGCGGAGCCGGGCTTCAAGGCCGGCGTCGCGCGGGCGAACATCACGCCGAAGGAATTCATGTGGATGGCGGGCTACGGCTCGCGCAACAAGATCGCCGAGGGCAAGACGCACGACCTTTTCGCCAAGGCGCTCGCGCTCGAGGACTCCAACGGCCAACGCCTCGTTCTGGTCACCACCGACCTCATCGGCCTGCCGCGAACCGTTTCGGAAGTCGTCTTCGAATCGGTGAAGGACAAAGCGAAACTCACTCGCGGACAACTCCTGCTGAACGCGTCGCACACGCACTGCGGACCGGTCGTCAACGACAACCTCATGGACATGTACCCGCTCAACGACGCGCAGCGGAAGCAGGTCGTCGATTACACGGCGAACCTGCGCGAAGCTCTCGCCAAAGTCGTGCTCGACGCCGTCGCCGACCTCAAGCCCGCGTCGATCTCGCACGGCGAAGGCTCGGCCCTCTTTGCACTCAACCGACGGGAGAAAAAAGGGGATCAGATCATCAACGGCTTCAACCGCGAAGGTCCCGTCGACCACTCCGTTCCGGTCCTGAAGGTCGAGGCTGGCGGAAAGCTCCTCGCCGTCGTCTTCGGCTACGCCTGCCACAATACCACGCAATCGTACTACCAGTGGTGCGGCGACTACGCCGGCTTTGCTCAGATCGAGATCGAAAAGGCGCACCCCGGCACCACCGCGCTCTACTGGATTGGCTGTGGCGGCGACGTGAACCCCCAGCCGCGCGGCAAGGAAGAGCTTTGCATCAAGCACGGCAAGGAACTCGCCGACGGCGTCGCGAAGGCGTTGAAGGGGGAAATGAAACCCATCACCGGTTCGCTCGCCGGAAAATACGCGACCGTCGACCTCAAACTCGATGGCTCCGCGACAAAGGAATCCCTCTTGGCCGACCAGCTCAAAAATAGCCTCGCACACAAGAACCGAGCCACGCGCCTGCTCAAGATGCTCGCCGAGACGGGTTCGATGACCTCGAACTACCCCCACTATCCGGTGCAGGTCTGGAAGCTGGGCGATCAGCTCACCTGGGTCGGCCTCGGCGGCGAAGTGGTGCTCGACTACGCGATTCGCATTCGCAAGGAGTTGCCGAAAAACCGCTCCGTCTGGGTCGCCGGCTACTGCAACGACGTGATGGCGTACATTCCGTCCAAGCGCGTGCTGATCGAGGGCGGCTACGAAGGCGAATCGTCCATGGTCTACTACGGTCTGCCGGGCAAGTGGGCCGACACGATCGAGGAGAAGATCATTGGGAAAGTGCATGAACTGGCAAAGTGAAGAGAGCGGGATAGGGGAGTCGAACCCCTTTCACAGCCTTGGGAAGGCTGGGCACGGCCGATATACCAATCCCGCAACGGTGGAATTCTAGCAAGCCGACTGCCGAACTCAAGCGGTCACGTGGTTCCAAACTGCCGGTCGCCGGCATCGCCAAGCCCGGGGACGATGTAGCCGAGTTCGTTCAGGTGCGAGTCGACTGCGGCCAGATAGATGTCCACGTCGGGGTGAGCGGCCTGAAGCGCGGCAACACCTTCGGGCGCGGCGATCAGGCCGATGAACCGGACTTGCGGCGTCCCGGCTTGTTTGAGGAGACGGATTGCTTCGATGGCGGAGCCACCCGTTGCCAGCATCGGATCGAGGACGATGCCGAGGCCCATGACGGGTTGGGCGGGCAGTTTGTTGTAGTAGGTGACCGGCTTGAGGGTGGCGTGGTCGCGGTAGAGGCCGATGTGCCAGACGGCGGCTTCGGGCAGCGCGTCGAGCATGGCGTTCGCCATGCCGAGGCCGGCGCGCAGCACCGGCACGAGGCCGACCTTCACGTCCAGTTCCTTGCCCACGCATTCCACAAGCGGCGTGCGCACCGGAACGTCGCGCAGGGGCACATCCCTCGTCGCTTCGTAGAAGAGCACTTGTGAAATCTCGTACACCAACTCGCGAAAGATCGGCGGTGGCGTGTCGTGTGCCCGCAACTTCGCGAGCTTGTGAACGAGCAGCGGATGCGACGAGACGTGCACGGCGGCCATGGCCCGATCCTTCACTTGATGGCGGGGCGGTTGCCGGTGCTACCGCCGCCGATCGATTTCCCCATCGTTTTCGCTTCGAACGCGAGCGGGATCAGATCGCCCAGTTTGTAGCAGACCATCTGCTTCTTGTGGTTCAGGAGGTACACCTCGATGTCGCCACAAAGTTCCCAAAGGAGTTGGCGGCAGGCACCGCAAGGCGGTGTGAGTTCCTCGGTCTCGGCATAGACGGCGATGCGGGCGAATTTGCGGGAGCCTTCGGAGATGGCCTTGCAGACCGCGACACGCTCAGCGCAGATGGTCAGGCCGTAACTGGCGCACTCGACGTTGCAACCGGAATAAATGATTCCATCGGACGCCTGAACCGCGGCACCGACCTTGAAGCCGGAAAAGGGCGCGTGCGCCTTGTTCCTCACGGCGGCGGCGGCGATGAAGAGCGGGTCCGCGCTCATGAAATCTGCTCCAAAACCAGATTGGAATCCGATGGACGATCCCCTGTAAGAGTGTAGCTGGTTTGGAGTCGATCCAACACCTCCGGCAATGTCGAATCCTCGCGATAATGGATGGTCAGGACGGTATCGCCGGCGCGGACGGCGTCGCCGGGCTTGGCACGGACGACAATCCCAACGGCCGGATCGATGCGATCGGTCGCCTTCCTTCGCCCCCCCCCGAGGAGCATGCCTGCGATGCCGAGCGCCTCGGCGTCCAGATCCGCGATGAAGCCGTCGCGGTCGGCCTTCAACTCGTGCGTCTTCGGTGCGGTCGGCAATCGGGAATCATCGTCGACGACGCGCGGGTCGCCGCCCTGTTGCTCCACCATCTTGCGGAAGCATTCGAGTCCGCGGCCGGAATCGAGCGCATCGCGGACTTTCGCACGGGACTGTTCGTCGGACTCGACGAGTCCCGCGAGCCGGACCATGCGGGCGGCGAGGGCGAGCGAAAGTTCGGTGAGATCGGCGGGGCCGTTCCCTTTGAGCGTTTCAATCGATTCGATGACTTCGAGGGCGTTGCCGACGGCACGGCCGAGGGGTCGATCCATCGCGGTGACGAGCGCCTCGCAGCGGAGGCCGTTGAGCCGGGCGACGCGGACGATGCCTTCGGCGAGGTTGCGGGCGTCGTCGCGCGTTTTCATGAACGCGCCACGGCCGCACTTCACGTCCATGACAAGCGAGTCGATCCCTTCGGCGAGCTTTTTGCTGAGGATCGAAGCCGTGATGAGCGGAATGCACTCGACGGTGCCGGTGACATCGCGGAGGGCATAGAGCGTCTTGTCAGCGGGGGCGACTTCGGCCGTCTGGCCGATCATGCCGATGCCCGTGGCGCGGAGGGCGGCACGGAATTCCGCTTCGGACAGGTTCACCCGGAAGCCGGGAATCGATTCCAGTTTGTCGAGGGTGCCGCCGGTGTGGCCGAGTCCGCGCCCGGACATCATCGGCACGTAAGCGCCGCACGCGGCGACGAGCGGGGCAAGGATGAGCGAGGTCTTGTCGCCAACACCGCCGGTACTGTGCTTGTCGACCTTCGGGCCGGGCAGCTCGGACAAGTCCAGCCGTTTTCCCGAGTCGGCCATGAGGCGAGTGAACGTGGCGGTCTCGTTCGGCGTCATGCCGCGCCAGACGATCGCCATGAGCAGCGCGGACAGCTGATACGGCTCCCAGTCGGCGCCCGTGGCCGCCGCGCGGACGAACGCGGCCAGTTCGGTTTCGGCGAGTTCGCCGCCGTCGCGCTTCCGGCGAATCACGTCCACGGCTCGCATCGTCGGCTCCTTTCCCGCGAACGACTTTGTACCGGCGGAGGCGGGGAACTACAATTCTCCCTTCCTCCAAAAGGGCGAAACGTGGGCACTAGCCGGTCGTTCCTGGTCGCCGTCGAGCGGCCCCTGCACGCCGGGTTGAGCGGCATGCCGGGCGCGTCGGCGGACGCGGCACGGCTGGACGCGGCGCTGGATACGGCCGGGTACGCTAAGGAACATCGCGTGTTGCTCGTGGATACCTACGCCACGCTCGCGGCAGTTGAATCGCACTGGAAAAAGTTCCGCCGGAGCATTCGCGCCGGAGATCGAGTCGTCGTCGGCTGGTTGGGACGGGGGCACGCGGGAAAGGGCCGAGGTCGATTCCATTGCTGGGACACGTTGCCCGACGATCACACCGGCACGTCGTTCGCAGTGCGGGACTGGCTCGCCGATCTGCATGCGATGCCGGTTGACGAGGCGGTCTTGCTGCTGGCCGCGCCGGGAATCGACGCGGACGAGCTGACCGACGGCATGGATACGAGTGCGAATCTCGTCGCGTTGATCGCGGGTCGCGTGGACGAAGAGCCGTATATACCGACGGAGGGCGGTCTTTGGGGCGACCTCATCGCCGAGGCGATCGCGGGGCGGAACCGTGCCGCCCGCGACGAATCGGGGCACGTCACGGCGCGGTCGATCCAGAAGACGCTGGATGCAACTTTCCCGGAACGGTTGCGGAGATCCGGTTCGCCGAATCATCGGCAGACGCCACACTTGATCGGCCACGCCAAAGGAATCCTTCGAGACCCTCCGACATCGGAAGGCGGTCCGATCCTGGACGCGGGCCAACTCCGCCGCGTCGCCCTGCGGTCCGAAACGACGACGGCGCTCCGGGATCTGGCGGACTATCGCAAATCGCACGTGATTCCGGCGAAAGCCGGAGCGGCGAGCCGGCGGTTCGTTCAACGCCTTGCCGCGTCCGACATCCGCACGGATGTGGAGCGTGTGGCCCTTCTCTGCCGCGAGTCCTTCGGCCACGCACGCCGGCACCTCGCGATCGCCATTGGCACCGACGGCACCGGTTCGCTGCGCTCGCCGGACTTCGAATACGCCGTTTCCGTCGAACTCGATCCCGGCGATTCGTCGCGCCTCTGCTGGCGGCGGGAATTCGGCCGGTTTGGCGAACTCGAACTCGCCCGATCCGACGTGTTCGGCCCGGAATTCGATCAACTCGCGTTCGAACTCGCCCGTCCAATCGACGTAGCATCCTTCGTGGACCGGTTGACGGGCGCACCCCTGGCGGGCGTCCGCGTCGTGGAATCCTCCGACGGCGAATCGTGCGAACTGACTCTGCCCGGCTTCGCCGGCACCATCGAAGTCCGCCGGCAGGAAGTCGTCGTGCGGGGCCGCACGCAGCGCGCAACCGGCCTGTTCGATTGCCTGCTGGCGTTCCTGACCCGCTTCGGACCGATCGACGAACCGCCGGCGCTGCCGCCGAAACGATAGGATGACGCGATGGTGGAGTTTCTGAAGTCGATCATCGATCGGACCGCGCAATCGCTCGGTGCGGAGCCTTACGAGGTGAATGCCGTTCTCGCGATCACGCTCGTCGCGCTGGTCTGCGGTTCCGTCGGCACGCTCGTCGTCGGCAACCGCATGTCGTTCTTCAGCGACGCCATGGCCCACTGCGCCTTTGCCGGCGTTGCACTCGGCCTGCTCTCCGTGCTCCTCGTCGACCCGTTGAACCGCAACGTCGACGACTCCCCGTTCCGCTGGCTCGTCCCCGTGGTCATGATCGCGTTCGGTGCCGCGGTCGGCGTCGGGATCGCCTACTTTCGCGAGCGCACCACCCTCGCCGCCGATTCCATCATTGGCGTCTTTTTCGCCCTCGCCATCGGCTTCGGCGCCATGCTCATCCCGCTCGTGAACAAGGCCGGCCAGCGGTTCGATCCCGAAGCCTTTCTGTTCGGTTCGCCCATGTTCGCCGACGCCGAGGATCAATTGATGTTGATCGTGCTCTGCTTCCTCGTCCTCGGCTTCATTCTGTTCCGATTCAATTCGGTGGTCTTCGCGAGTTTCAGCCCCAGTCTCGCCCGGTCCCGCCGCGTGGAGGTGCGATTAAACCAGTACCTGTTCGTGGTGCTGCTTTCGCTCGTGGTGAATCTGTCGATCAAAGCCGTGGGCGTGCTGTTGATCAACGCGATGCTCGTGGTGCCGGCGGCGGCGGCGGCGAACGGGGCGCGGAACGTGCGACAGCTCTTCGTCGGCAGCCTCGCGATCGCGCTCGGCAGCGGACTCGGGGGGTTCTTCATCAGCAAAAACTGGTCGTTGAACCTCGGTGCGGGGCGCGTCTTCGAGTTCCGCACCGGCGGCACGATCGTGGTACTCACGGTCCTCTGCTTTTTCGCGACGGCGTTCTACGCCCGCCTCCGCGGCCGCCGCGTCCACGGAGCCGACTGCGCGTGTTGAAGACTGTTCGCGATCCCGTCCGTTTGACACAATAGACGAACCGTGCCGCGGCTCCCCGCGTATTGACGGTTGGCGCAGACCGCTTCCCGCAGCCCCGAAGTGAGCCGTGGTCGATCAGATTCGCGACTTCCTCCTGACATTCAGCTCGATTCTCTGGGAGGCGATGCCCTTCATCGTGCTGGGCGCGCTCATTGCCGGCATCCTGGAGGAATTCCTGCCCCAGCACTGGATCACGAAATTCATGCCGAAGAACCCGCTGCTCTCCGCGGCGGTCGGCGGCGCGCTCGGGCTGATCTTCCCGATGTGCGAATGCGGGATCGTCGTCGTCATGCGCCGCCTGCTCAAGAAGGGCCTGCCGCTCTCGTGCTGCATCGCCTACATGCTCGCCGGGCCGATTCTGAACGTCGTCGTACTCCTCAGTACCTACTACGCCTTCAAGACCCACGAGATCGATGGCCAGAAGATCGGTTTCGACATGGTCATCCTCCGGGCCGGGCTGGGATTCCTCATCGCGACGACCACCGGAGTCATCGTGTATCTCCTGTCGCGGAAATCCGGCCCGGCGTCGTTCGTGACGCTGTCGGCCATGCCGAAACCATCGCTGCTGCCGATGGTGGAAGACGGCGCGGCTCCGACCAAGCCCAAACCGCTGACGAAACGACTCTCGAATATCTCCTCGACGGCCCTGCACGACTTCATGGACATCACGGTCTTCCTGATCCTCGGTGCGATTTTGGCTGCTTGCGCGAAGCTCTACCTGCAGGCCGGCACGATCGAAAGCATCTCGCAGGAGCAGCCGGTCGTCGCAATCCCGCTGATGATGCTTGTCGCGATCCTGATGTGCCTGTGCAGCGAGGCGGACGCCTTCGTGGCCGCGAGTTTCACGAAGATGCACGTGTCGGCGAAACTCGCCTTCCTCGTTCTCGGCCCGATGCTCGACCTGAAGCTCCTCATGATGTTCACGCGGGTCTTCCGCGCGAAGCTGATCGGCATCATCGTCGTCTGCACGGTGACCCAGGTCTTTATCTGGTCGATGATCGTGCACCACACCTACCGGCCGTTCTCGGAGTCGTTCCTCGGATCGGGCACGCCGGCAGTCACGGTGAACGAAGGGGGCAAGCCATGACCGCGACGCACGCGCATTCCCACGGCCACGGGCACCATCACCACCACGACCACGGCGACGAGAACCTCGAGAATCTCTTCACTGTGGGCATTTGCGGGGCATTCGGTACCGTCGCGGTCGCGCTGGCCGTGCCGGCGATCAACAACCCCGACCCCAACAATCCGTCGATCCTCACGATCATCCTGAGCAAGGATTTCCACCTGTTCGTGTTGATCGCCGGTATTGCATTGCTGGTGTTGACGCTCGTGCGCGCGATCGCACTGTGGCGCGAGGCGGCCGAGCACGCCAGGCTCCACCATTCGCACCAGCATCACCACGACGACCCGAACCACGTCCACGACGAGAACTGCGGACACGACCACCAACACGATCACGGGCATTCCCACGGCCACGGCCATGCCCACGGGCACGACCACGACCATTCGCATGGCGGAGTCTACTGGCGTGCCGTCGTGCTGCTCTTCCCGATCGTGCTGTTCATTTGGGGCCAACCGAACAAAGGTTTCAGCGACGAGTGGATCAACGAACGGCTCGGCACGGCCAGCGAGATCGGCGAGCGCAAGGCGCTCGCGGCCAAGGAGGGCGGGCGCAAGTTCAGCTTCGACGAGCTGAACGCCTTCGCCAACAACGCTGAGAAGCGCGAGAGCGAAGAAGGTAAAACGGCCACGGTGAAAGGCCAGTTCAAGAAGATCGGCGACCGCGAGGCGACGCTGTTCCGCTTGAAGATGACCTGCTGCGCCGCCGACACGATCCCGCTGAAGGCGCGCATCATCACCGACAGTTCCCTCGGCACGATCCAGAACAACGCCTGGGTCGAGGTGACGGGCCAGTTGCAATTCGTGCAACTGCCGGGTTCGTCCGAATACCTGCCGCTGATCGTGGCCGAGACGAAGAACATCAAGACGAAGGGCGTCGTGCCCGAGTAAACGGGGGCGATCATGACCGCACCGAAGCCGCTGGAAGGGTATCAATCCTACAAGGGCATCCCGCCGCTCGCGGGGCTGTGCAGCATCGAGGACGCGCTCAAGCCCGGTCTCGGCGTCGAAGAGTGCGTACGTCGGCTGAAGCGCTTCCACTACTGCTTCGTCCGGCTGCACGGCATCCTCACCGCGCGCATCACTTCGGAACCGATTTACGAATTGAAGACGGCCTTCGCCCACCACGCCTACCTCTGCGCCGAGCACGCGGCCGCCCTGCGGACGCGCGTCGGCGAGATGCGCGAGCCGCCGCTGGGTTTGGAGGCGGTGCCGCACCCGGCGCTCGAGGCGTTCTTCGACGAGATACAGTGTGCGCCGACGACGGAGGAGCTTTTGGTAGGTGTCTATGCCGTCACGCTCTCCCAACTCCTGATCGCATTGCTGAATTACCTTGCTGATACGCACGCTCTGACTGATGCGCCTTCCAAACGAGTGCTGAAATTCGCTCTATCGGAACTCGGCGAGATGAATGATTTCGCTGTCGGGGCGCTCGAAGCACTCGCGATACTCGACGGTGCGTTCAAGGAGAAATCGGACGAATGGTTTCGGTATCTGGTTTCATGGATTGATTGTGCGGAAGGATTGGATGGGACTCGATCGACACAAGAAATTGCCAGCCCGGAGCGCGAGCGACGGGGGGACGCCTCGCCCGTCGCTCGCGCTCCGGGCTGCGAGATCCCGCGACGCTATTCCGCCAAGCCCTTCGTCTACGACCCCGTCCCGCAGCGCGACGAGCGCTTTACCGATCGCTGGAACCAGGGCGTGAACGCCGAGGCGTTCCTCTACTCCGAACAATACCCGGCCAAGGCGAAGGCGCTGATGATGCTCTACAAGCGCATCCGCGAGATCGATGTGCCGGAGATGATGGCGTCGATTCTGGCTCAAACGCCCCCGCGGGCCGTGGGAAGCTCCGCTGACAGGCCCGCGAACGACTCTGTAAAACCGTGGGGCTACTACCGCGATATGTCGCGGCAGCTCTGGGACGAGGCCCGCCACGCGATGATGGGCGAAGTCGGCTTCGTCGCCCTCGGCGTCGACTGGACGAAAGCCCGCATCACCTGGAACTGGTCGTACCGCCTCAACACCGAATGCACGCCGGCCGAACGGCATGCGGTCCTCTTCTTCATCGAGCAGGGGCTGATGCCGAAGACTGGCAAGCGCTACGAGTACGAGGTTGCCGGCGAATCGGGCATTCCGCTGATGAAGACGATTCAGGATTTCGACTGGGCCGACGAGGTGCTGCACAGCCAGATCGGCCGGCAGTGGCTGGTGCCGGAACTGGGCGGATTGCAGCAGGCGCTGAAGTACGGCGACGAGTGCTGGAGCAAGATTCTGAGCAACTGGACGACGGTCCGCGAGCAGGGGCTGACAAATCACGAGAACTGGTGGCCGGCGATTTATTCGCAGGCCTGCGCGAGCTCCGGCGAGGAACCCGATCCGCTGGTGCTGGCGTTCGACGAGACCTACGAAGCGAAGCGGGCCGACATCCACCGCGGCATCGTCGGGGAGTAAACGAAGACGCCCGCCGGATTTCGGCGGGCGTTCTCGATGAATCGTCGTATTCGGTTTACACGAGGCCTTCTTGTCCTTTGCGGGCCGCCTTCTGCTTGCGAAGGGCCGCGCGGCGGCGCTGTTCGCAGGGCTTCTCGTAGTGCTGGTGGGCGCGGAGTTCCTTCTGCATCCCGCTCCGCTCGATCAGTTTCTTGAATCGGCGCATCGCCTGGCCGATTGGTTCTTTGTCGTGAACCCGCATCCGCAGCCCCATTCGTCCTCCAGTTTCCGCAGCCGTGGCCGCCCGTGTGAGAGAGTCCGCCCGAATTTGGGCAAGTGGTTACTATAGTCGGCTCCGCCGGTCGGGCCATAGTGATTTTTCCACCGTCGCGCGGAAAAGCCCGCCCTTCCCGACTCCGGACCGCTCGACAGGTCTTCGCAACCGCTATAAATTGCTCAGATTCCCACCCGGAGCGCACCCGCATGTTCCGCCGATTCCTGGTCTGCGCGGCCTTTTTGGCCGGCATGATCGCGGTCACCGCCCAAGATCCGAGCGTCGAACAGCTCGAAAAGCAACTCGCCGAACTCCAAGCCAAGCTCGCCGATCTGAAGAAAAAACAGGCCGGCGAAACTGGCAAGAAAGTCCTGACCATCGCGGATACCGACAAATGGCGTTCGTTCCGCGGCGCGTCTCCCTTCGAGGCCGGCTACAAACTCTCGAACGACGGCAAGTGGCTCGCCTACCGTGCCGGTCCGACCTCCGGCGAGGGCGAAATCGTCGTTCGCAATCTCGTCGACGGCAAGGAGACGAAGTATCCGTCCGGCGCCGCGTCCGGCACGCTCGCGTTCTCCTTCGATTCGAAATGGCTGACGTTCAGCACGACACCGGTGATCCCGAAGGGCCTGCCGCCGATGATCGCCGCGACGATGCCGCGGCCGAAGCCGAAGATCGTGCTGCTGAATCTCGAGAAGAACGAGAAGACGGAGTTGGAGGGTTTCGCAAGCCTGCAATTCAACGGTGAATCGACGACGCACGTCGCGCTCCGCAAGGCGACGGAGGCCCCCGCGACGCCCCCGACCACCGGCACGCCGACAGCGCCTCCGCCGGCCCCGACTTCCGCCGGCAGCGACCTCGTCCTCCGCGAACTGGCCACCGGAACCGAACTGCTTCTCGGCAACGTTTCGGAATTCAGCTTTAACAAGGCCGGCGACAAACTCGTGCTGCTCATCGACGCGGCCGGGCAGATCGGCAACGGCGTCCATCTCCGGGACATGAAGGCCGGCACCACGACCGTGCTCGACAGCGCCAAGGCCAGTTACAAATCCCTCGCGTGGCACGAGGACTTCACGGCGTTCACCGTCGTTAAGGCGGTCGATGACAAGGACTACGACGGCAAGTGGAACACGATCCTCGCCTTCACGGACATCGGCACTAAGCCGGCGAAGCACACCTACGATCCGAAGGATGACAAGGCGTTCCCGAAAGACATGGGCATCAGTTCGAACCGTGGGGTGAGTTGGACGAAGAATCTCGAAGCGTTCACGTTCGGCATCGCCGAACAGAAGAAAAAGGACACGGCCAAGAAAGAACCCGCCCCGGCACCGATGGGGACAACGCCTCCGCCGGCGACCGGCGGGACGGGCGGCCCCGGCCGACGCCGCGATGGCGGGGCACCGACGGCCACGACCGGCGCGCCGTCCGGAGGTCAACCCGACCTCGTCATCTGGCACTGGAAGGACGAGCGGCTCCAGCCGATGCAGCAGGTGCAGGCCGGCGGGGATAAGGCGTTCACTTATCTCTGCATTTATCACGTCAAGGAGAAGAAGTTCGTCCGCCTCGCCGACGATACGTGTCGGAACGTCTCGCTGCCCGGCCAGCAGAAGTTCGCGGTGGGTCAGGATGCGAAACCCTACGAATACATGGCGAACCTCGATGGCCGGCGCTACTCGGACATCTACGCGATCGACCCGAAGACCGGCGGGCGGCAGAAGGCACTCACGAAGGTGCGGTTCGCGATGGGCACCTCGCCGGACGGCGCGAAGTTCCTGTACCACGACGACGGGCATTTTTTCGTGTACGATTTCGCGTCCGGCAAGGCGACGAACATCACTGCCAACGTCTCGGGCACGTCCTTCGTGAACACCGAGGACGACCACAACATCGCCAAGCCGCCGACCCGTTCGATGGGCTGGTCGAAGGATGGCAAGCATGTCTTGCTCTCGGACAACTGGGACATCTGGAAGGTGGCGACCGACGGTAGCGGCGGGGTGAACCTTACAGTGAACGGCAAGAAGGACGGCATCCGCTACCAGCAGTTCAGCCAGTTCGAACCGGACCGCAAGGAGCCGGGGCTTGATTTCTCCAAGCCGGCATTCACGACGCTGTACGGCGAGTGGACGAAGAAGGAAGGCATCGGCCGGATCGAGCCGGGCAAGCCTGGCGTGAACGTGTTGCACCTGGGCGACTTCAACGTCGGCTCGCTCGGCAAGGCACGGGACGCCGAGCGCTACGCCTTCACGAAGCAGACGGCGCTCGAATCGCCCGACTTGCACGTCACGGACGGCACGTTCCAAAAGGTGGCGAAGGTCACGGATCTGAACCCGCAGCAGAAGGACTACCACTGGATGGCCGGCGCGAAATTGATCGAGTACACGGCCCTCGGGAAGAAGCTGCAAGGGGCGCTCTACCTGCCGGCGAACTACAAGCCGGGAACGAAATACCCGACAGTCGTGTACATCTACGAGAAGCTCTCGGACGGCCTGCACGGCTACACGCCGCCGGGGACGGGCGGCTTCAACAAGAGTATCTACACGAGCAACGGCTACGCGGTGCTGACGCCGGATATCACGTACAAGATCAACGATCCGGGCAAGTCGTCGGTGGAGTGCATCACGGCGGCGCTCGACGCGGCCGTCGCCACGGGCATCGTGGACGGAACGAAGCTCGGCCTACAGGGCCACTCGTGGGGCGGTTACCAGACCGCCTACGCCATCACGCAGACGAACCGCTTCAAGGCCGCGTGCGCCGGGGCACCGCTGACCGACCTCGTCAGCATGTACAGCAGCGTCTACTGGAACAGCGGCAGCGCCAACCAGCCGATCTTCGAAAGCAGCCAGGGTCGCTTCACCGCCGGCTACTGGGATCAGCAAGAGGCGTACATCCGCAACTCGCCGGTCTACTTCGCGAAGAACGTGACGACGCCGCTGTTGCTGCTGCACAACGACAAGGACGGCGCGGTCGACTTCACGCAGGGGATCGAGTACTACAACACGCTCCGCCGCTTGCAGAAGCCGGTGGTGATGTTGCAGTACAAGGGCGAGAACCACGGCCTCGTGAAGCCGGAGAACCGCAAGGACTACGCGAAGCGGATGCAGGAGTTCTTCGACCACCACCTGTTGGGGAAGGCCGCCCCGGACTGGTGGACGGACGGCGTGCCGCACCTGAAGATGGAGGAGCACCTGAAGGGACGTAAGTGAGTAGTGGGTAGAAATAAAGGAAGCCCCGCGACGAACGTCGCGGGGCTTCTTCGTTTCGAAAAGTCGCCTTACACCCCCGCCGCCTTCCTCAGGGCCTCGGCCTTGTCGGTCTTTTCCCACGGGAAGCCGTCGCGGCCGAAGTGGCCGTGGGCGGCCGTCGGGCGGTAGATCGGCCGGCGCAGGTCGAGCGTCTCGATGATCCCCTTCGGCGTCAGCTTGAAATGCTCGCGGATGAGGGTCACGAGTTTCTCGTCGGTCACGCCGGGGGCGCTCGTCTTGTTCGTGTTCACCCAGATGTTCAGCGGGTCCGGGTAGCCGATGGCGTAGCTGAGCTGCACTTCGCATTCGCGGGCGAGCTTCGCCGCGACGATGTTCTTGGCGATGTACCGGCAGACGTACGCGGCGCTGCGGTCTACCTTGGTGGGGTCCTTGCCGCTGAAGGCGCCGCCGCCGTGCCGGCCGCGGCCGCCGTAGGTGTCCACGATGATCTTGCGCCCGGTCAGGCCGCAGTCGCCGTGCGGACCGCCAGTGAGGAAGCATCCGGTCGGGTTGATGTGGCAGGCGATGTCGTTCGGCCCCATCTTCGGCGAACCGCCGGGCGGCACCATCACCAGTTCGCCCTTGATCAAATCGGGCCGGTCGGCCTTGAGAACCGGCAGGATCAGGTCCTTGATGATCTGCTGGCGCGCCTCGTCGGTGAAGTAATCTTCGCCCCCCCTGCTGGTCATCACGGCGCGGGTGTGCTGCGTGGAGAGCACGACGGTGTGGATGCGGTGCGGCGTGCCGTCGGCGTTGTACTCGACCGTCACCTGGCTCTTGGCATCAGGCCGCAGCCACGCGATCTTGCCTTCGCTGCGGAGCTTGGCGTGGAACGCGACAAGCCGGTGCGCGAGGTCGATCGGCAGCGGCATCAGCGTCGGCGTTTCGTCGCAGGCGAAGCCGAACATCATACCCTGGTCGCCGGCGCCGCCGACATCCACGCCCTGGCTGATGTGCGGCGACTGGGCGTGGATCAGGCAGTTCACCTGCACCGCGTCGGCCGTGAAGCCGATCTCCTCGCGCTCGGCGTCGTCCTTCGCGACGTAGCCGATTTCCGTCACCACTTGGCGAACCAAGGCGTCCACGGCCTTGCGCGTCAGCGGCGCCTTCGTCGTAATTTCTCCGGCCACGGTGCAGTGGTCGGTCGTCACGAGCGTCTCGCACGCCACGCGGCTCTTCGGGTCATGCGACAGGCAGAAGTCCAGCACCGCGTCGCTGATCTGGTCGGCCACCTTGTCGGGGTGACCCATGGAAACGGATTCGCTGGTGAACAGGTATCGGTCGGCGGACACGGCGTCTCTCGCGAAGGAAGTCGGATCGCTCGAACGAGCGTAGTGCGGATTGTTTTAGGTTTGCCGATCCGATTTGGGAGTCACCGGAAACGAAAACGGCCGGGCGAGGTCTCCACCTCGGCCCGGCCGCTTCGGAACGGGGAGCTTCGATTACTTGTTCGCCACCGTCGCGGTCTTTGCGGCGTTCACCTTGGCGAGCAGTTCGCCGAACGATTCCTTCACGATCTCGCCGCCGCGAACGACAACGCGAAGTTCCTGGCGGACCATCGCGCCGTCGATCGGGAGTTCGGCAGACATCTCATAGTAGTACGTGCGGTCGGCAAGCAAAGCCGGCGTAGTGAACGCACGGCTGGCGCCGATGCCCGGCACGACTTGGCCATCGACGATGAGCTTGGCGTCGGCGGGGAGTTCGATCTCAATGCTGGCAGGCTTCTTGTCGTCGGCTTTCGGCGTGGCCGGTTCAGGAGCAGCCAACGGCGGGGCCACGTGGCTCGGCGTCGCCCAAGTCACGATGCCACCGCAGCAGCCGCCACCGAAACAGCCCGTGCAGGACCAGCCGGTGCAACCGCAACCGTGCCGTACGACGGGACCGACGACGTAACCCGTGCAACCGGTACAGCCAGTACAGCCCGTACAGCCCGTACAGCCAGAGCAACCATAGCAGCCGACGGAATAGACAACCGGAGCGGAACGAACGACGATCGGGGCTCCGCCGCAACAGCCGGCCGAGCGCCAGTGAAACGAAGCCGTATCGCCCGAGGTCGCGAAGGCGGTCATAAGAACCAGGCTGTACATCGTTGGTGTCTCGAAAGAGGGGTGCAATGAGAGAATATCTGGAGACTTTGGGAGGTCAAAGCAATTTGGGAGAAATGGACAATGTGATCGGCGGCCACTCCGGCGCAACGCGCGAGGTGGACACAACTGTCGGATTCGATTCGTCGCCTTGGGAGTCGGCACGGGATCGGTTAGAATCGCCCGGAGAGGAATGCGCCATGCCGATCCACGATTGGTCACAAATCGACGCGGGGGTCTTCCACGGGTTCCATACCCGTTGGATCGCCCGACTCGCCGAGACCTTGATACCCCTGCTTCCGGAAGGGTATTACGCCGAGGCGGAGCAACACGCGGCAGACCGAATCGCGGATGTGTTGGCGCTCAAGATCGGCGATATTGCGGATCGCGGGTCGCCCCGAAGCGACGTAGTTAAAACGGCCGTCGTGGAGTTACCGCGGACGGCGGAGTATCGTACGGGCCGTCGCCGTCGCGAGAAACTTCGACCTCGGCATGTCGCGATCCGGCATGTCTCCGGTCATCGCGTGGTCGCTCTCGTTGAGATCGTTTCGCCCGGGAATAAGGATCGTCGCCGGCACGTCGATGCATTTATCGACAAGGCGGAATTCGCGATCACCGGCGGCGTGCATGTCGTCGTCGTCGATTTGTTCCCGGCCTCGAACTTCGCTCCAAACGGGTTGCCATCGGCGATCTGGCGGCGTTTCGAACGCCGATCGTTCGTTCCACCACCCGAACGGCCGGTTTCGTTCGGTTCCTTCGTCGGCCGCGATCCGCCAGCGGCCTTCTTCGACTACCGCGCATTCGGTGAGAACTTGCCGCCGATCCCCTTGTTCCTGACCGACGACGACTATCTCGAACTCCCGCTCGAATCGACCTATCAAACCACCTTCGAGAACAGCCCACCGTACTTGCGGGAGCAACTCGCGCCGACGAAAGCCTGATTCATGTTCGCCACGACGCACTGGAGTTTGATCGCGGCGGCCGGGGATCCCGGTGATCCGGCGTCGCGCGCGGCGCTCGCCCAACTCTGCGAAGCCTACTGGTTTCCGGTGTACGCCTACATCCGGCGGAAGGGGCACGATCGCGCGAAGGCCGAGGATCTCACGCAGAGCTTCTTCGCCCGACTGCTCGAGAAGAACGACTTGGCGATGGCGGATCGCACGCGCGGCCGGTTCCGCGCCTTCCTGCTCGCGGCTTGCCAACATTTTCTCGCCAATCAGCACGACTTCGAAACCGCCGACAAACGCGGCGGCGGACGGCGCGTCCTCTCGCTCGACTTCGACTCGGCCGAGGGGAAGTTCACGCGGGAACCGGTGGCGAACCACGACTCGGCGGAACGACTCTTCGAACGCCGCTGGGCGGTTGAGCTGCTCGACCGGGCACTGGCGGAATTGCGGTTGGAATACGTGCAGACCGATCGCGGTATGCTCTTCGACCTCCTTAAGCCGACGCTCGTGGGGGAATCGACCACGGGGTACGAGGCCATTTCGAACCAACTTGGTCTCGGCATCGGTGCGGTGAAGGTCGCGGTCCACCGCCTGCGGCAGCGCTACCGGGATCGGATCCGGGAGGTCATCGGCCGCACCGTCGCCGATTCGGCCGACATCGATGCCGAAATCCGCGACCTTTTTGCCGCCCTGGCGTGATTGTCCTGTAACCTTCTCCCGAAGACGCTTCATCCACCGGTGACGCCGCTGACCGTGCGACCCGGAGCCTCTCTATGAACCGTTATCTCGCCCTGGCCTATGGCCTGTTCGTCGCCGCCCTCCTCCTCCTGCTCGGACTCGGCGATTACAAGGGCGACAACTTCTCGCAAACCCTCTTCGGTTACGGCCGATTCAACGCGAACGCCGTCTATCTCACCCTCGGCGTCCTCGGTTTGGCGTCCTGGTGGAATTTCGTCCAATGGCGGAAATCCAGCACCGGTCCCGCGTCCACATCGATTCATTTCGTGCTGGCGAACGTCTGGTTCGCCATCGCCGTCGCGATGATCCTCGGCACGTGGGTCCATCCGTCGTCGAGCCGCCGCGTGAGCCTCTACGGCTTCAGCCGGTATGAAGTTCCGCCGATCTACCTGATGAATGCGGTGGCGTTTGCGGCCGCGTTCATTCACCTGCGTTGGTGGCGGAAAGCCGGCCGGCCTGGCGTCACCGAAGCCAGCCACTTCGCCCTCGCCAACGCTTGGTTCCTTGCGGCCGTCGTGATCGTCCTCGGCATCGGCGACCATCGCGACAGCGGGAGATACGCGACTCTCTTCGGTTACGGAAAGATGGAGGAACTTCCGCCGTACGTCGCCGTCGGCTTGATGGTCCTGGCCGCGATCTGGAATTTCCGCGCCCGGCGATTCGTTGCCTTGAAACCGCTTTCGAAATCGATTCCCCTTCCGGCCGACGACCTGATGGACCGCGACTGGAAGCGTCCGCTGGCCTTCGCCCTGGCAGCATCGGTGATTGTCGTCGTCTTTGGTGCGACGTTTCTCGTCTCGACGCGGACCGAACGAATTTCGCCGCCGATGCAAATGGGGCAAGGGATCGGCGAAGGAGGGCAAGTCCGACCGTTTAATCCGATCGTCGAATCGCCGCCGCAGGTCGCGGATCGGCCGATGTGGATCCTCGGCGTTCCGATTATCGTGGCGGTTCTCACCGTTGGCATTACGATTGCCATTATTCTGAGTCGAAAACGGGTAATCACGACGCCACGGTCATACCCGTCATCGGCGCTCCCGACCCCGCCGCCGATCCCGCGAGCCGAAGCTCCCGGTCCGCCCCGCGCGTGTCCGCAGTGCCGGGCGCCGATCGCGACCGACGCGCCGCAGGGGTTGTGCCCGCGTTGTCTCATGGCCGGGGCGTTCCAGTCGATCCTGAATCCGAACCGCACGAGTCCGTATGCCGGTTCGTTGGAGCCGCCGACGCCGGAAGAAGTGCAGGAATTCTTCCCGCACCTGGAGATTCTGGGCCTCATCGGCGCGGGCGGCATGGGCGCGGTCTATCAGGCCCGGCAGCCGAATCTCGACCGCATCGTCGCGTTGAAGCTCATCCGGCCGCGCGAGGACAACCCCGCCTTTGCCGAGCGGTTCGTCCGCGAGGCGAGGGCGATGGCCAAGCTGACGCACCCGAACATCGTCACGATCTTCGAGTCCGGCGAAGCCGGCGGATCGCTCTACCTCATCATGGAATTCATCGACGGTGTGACGCTCCGCGAGGCGATCCGCGCGAAGGCAGTCCAGCCCACCGACGCGATGAGGATCGTCGGCCAGCTCTGCGATGCACTCGAATACGCCCACTCGCAGGGCGTCGTCCACCGCGACATCAAGCCGGAGAACATCCTGCTGGACCGGGCGGGCAAAGTGAAGGTCGTGGACTTCGGCCTTGCGAAGCTCGCCGACGACAACGCGATCTCCCTGACGCACACGCGCCAGGCGATGGGCACGCCGCACTACATGGCTCCGGAGCAATGGGAAAAGCCGACGGAAGTGGACCACCGCGCCGACATCTACGCACTCGGCGTGGTCATCTATGAACTGCTCACCGGCGAGTTGCCGCTCGGCCGTTTCGATCCGCCGTCGGTGAAATCTCGGCTGGACGCCCGCATCGACGAGATCGTGCTGAAGTTGCTGGCGAAGGAACCGGACCGGCGCTATCAACGCGCCAGCGAAGTGCGGACGGCGCTCTTCGGCATCGGCGACCTGCGGGTCGAGGGCACGGTCCGCCGCCACGACGTCGGGAACCGCCGCGTCGATTTCTACGAGTACAAGTCGACGAAGGAATTCCTTGGTTGGCCGCTCGTCCACATCGTCCGCGGGGTCGACCCGCGCACCGGCACGCGCCGCGTCGCGAAGGGATGGATCGCCTTCGGAGATTCTTTCGCCATTGGCGGCATTGCCTTCGGCGGCATCGGGTCTGTCGGTGTCATCGCCATCGCGGGCGTCTTCGGCCTAGGACTACTTGCGCTGGCGGGCGCGCTCGCGGTCGGCGGCATTGCGGCCGGCGGCACGGCCATGGGTTTCACCGCCTTTGGCGGCATCGCGCTCGGCTGGCTCGCGGTCGGCGGCGTCGCCATCGGCAAGTACGCGCTCGGCGGAACGGCCATCGGCATGGTCACGAACAAGCATGGAGCGATCTCGAATCTTTGGGAACGAATCCAGGCCGACGTCAGCGGGTGGTTCTAGCACCCGTCCCGTTTCACCAATGAGACCCGACGTCCCCTGATCCACGCGAGGTGCGATATGGACGAATCCCTGTGGGCTTCCATCGGCGGAGGTCTGGGTATAGCGATCGGACTTGTTGGCGGCGTCATCGGCGTCCGCGCCAGCCTCAAGAACGCAAAGAGCGATCAGGAACGCCGGCTCGTCTGGCGATTCTCGCTCGCGATCCTCGGCCTTGTGGGGATCCTGATGGCCGGTCTGTTGCTGCTCCCACCGCCGTACAACTGGCTCTCATGGATTCCCTATGCGATCGTGCTCGTCGTCTCCATCCGATACGCGAACAAACTTCAAGCCGGACTCCGAAACCCGACCGAAAGCTCAAAAATGTAATCGTCGTTCAAAAATCCACCACGATGTTCGACCGGGCAGGTACAATCACTCCGTTCCTTTCGGAGCCTTCGTCGTGACCTTCACACCCTGGTTCGCCGCCCTCGTCCTGTCCACGGTCCAGCCGAACGGCTTGCCGAAGAACGCGATCGTGCGCCTCGGCGCCAGCCCCACGCGGCTGGGGCCGGTGCAGGTCGCCGTCTCCGCCGACGGCAAGCGCATCGTCACGGCCACGCCCGACACGCTCGTGCGCACCTTCGACGCCGCCACCGGCCAACCGATCGCGTCCCGCCGGCTGGTCGAGAAGGTCGAACGCAATATCTACGGCGGCAACGGCGGCACGCTCGCCGGCCTCTCCGCCGACGGCGGCCTCGCACTCGTCTTCGACGGCGAAGACTACTCCGCCCGCTCCGTCCGCGTCCTCGAAACCGAGACCGGCAAACTGCGGATGAAGTATCCCAGCAACAACAACGGCAACAACTGGATCAGTTCCGCCGTCCTCGCACCGGACGGCAAGAAGATCCTCGTCAACGAATACGGCAACGGCAACCCGCGGCACGTCGTCATCGAAGTCGCCACTGGCACGAGCAAGACCTTTCTCGAACAGCAAAATGGCGGCGGGTTCGTCGTCGCGGCCGGACTCATGCAATTCAGTCCCGACAGTTCCAAGATCCTGCTCCTCGACGCCAACAACGTTGGCATCGGCAACAAGATGAGCGGCACCTGCTACAACGCCGACGACGGGAAGAAGATCTGGACGGAAGTGGTCGGCATGTGGCCGGTCTTCACGCGCGACTCCAAGCACATCCTCGCAGCGGGCATTGAAAAGACTTCGGGCGTGCGCGATGCCGCCACCGGCAAAGAGGTGAAGTGGACTCTGCCAAAAGCCGCCGAAATTCTCGGCCAGCAAGTCGCGGGGCCGAACGATCTGGCGTTGTTCCCGCTCAAGGCCGGCGATGCCGAGATTTGGAATCTCAAGAAAGGGGAACGTGTCGGGAAACTGTCGACGGGCCGACCTCCTCGATCCACCACGCAGGGGACCGCCTTCGCGCCGGACGGCTCGTTCCTCGTCACCGCGTTCAACGGCCACCTTTGCCGCTGGAATCTGCCGAAGGGCGACAAGGCGTTCGGCGACCCCGCCCCGCCCGGTTCCGCCACCAACGTCACGCGGCTCGTCTACTCCCCCGACGGCAAGAAAATCTTCAGCCTTGGTGAACAGGACATGCCCGGCACCTGGGAAATCGAGACCCGGAAATGGGCTGGCACACCCCAACTCGAAGCCAATACGGGACCGACCGACAACGAACAGATGATGGTGTTCTTCGGCGGTTACCCCACGACGCGCGCGGTCGCGTATTCGGCCGCCGGACCGCGATTCCTCACCGGCGGAATGAACGCCGCCATGGAAGTCCGCGATGGCGTTTCCGGGAAAGTGCTCACCAAACTCAAGGGTGGAAAGGGCGAACCGAACGGCAACGAATTCCAATATGGTACGCTCTCTGCCGACGGGAACACGGCCACGCTCTTCAAGATGAACTACACCGGAAACCAGTCGAAGATGACGTTCGAATCCTGGGACGTGAACGCCGGCTCGAAATCCAACTTCGCCGAGTTCACGTTTCCCAATTACGCCTCGATGGCGAACATCTCCCCGTGCGGACGATTCGCCATGTTCGGCAGCAAGATCGTCTCGCTCGGCTCCGGCGGGATGCTGTTCAGCATCGTGAAGACGCAAAACAACAACTACTACTATTACGGCGGCTCCACCACCTTCTCGAACGACGGCCGACTCCTCGCGACCACCCAGAACGAAGAGACGATGCGAGGCAACCTGAACAGCCCCGGCACCGTGCACCTCTGGGACGTCACGACCGGCAAGGAGATCCGCAAGATCGCCACCGGCGCGAACTCGAATGCCGTGACCTTCAGCGCCGACAACCGTCTGATTGGTTTCGCCAGCATGAAGGGCGTGAAAATCTTCGATCTGAACGCCGGCAAGGAACTGGCGTTCTTCCCGGCGACGGACCTGCGGATTCCGAACTATTACGAGGGGGTTTCGGCCACGTCGCCGTTCGCCTTCGCCCCCGACGGTCGGACGCTCGCCACGGGGCACACCGACGGCACGATCACGATCTGGAAAATCCCCACGCCACCGGACCTGCCGGAACTCAAACCCGAGGAGTTCGACAAGTTCTGGGACGCGTTCGTCACCGACGCGCCGGCGGAATCCCGGAACTCGCTGCACCGACTCGTTCAGAATCCCGAGACGGCGATGAAGCTGCTCTCCGCGAAGTTCACCGCCCCCGCCCCGAAGCCGATCGATGTGGATCTGCCCGCGGTTATTCGCAAGTTCGACGCGCCCGCGTTCGCCGACCGCCAGGCGGCGATCAAGAAGGTCAAGGAACTCGGCCCGCGCGCCGCGCCGGCCTTGCAGGACGCGATCCGAACGACCGAATCGGTGGAAGTGCGGGCGCGGGCGGAGGAGATGCTGGAGCAGATGAAGGCCGGACCGAAGACGCACGGCGCCGGACCGGACCTGCGTGCGGTGCGCGCGATCGAGGCATTGGAACGGATCGGCACGCCGGCGGCGAAAAAGCTGCTCGAAGGTTGGACGCAACACGTCGCGAATCCACGGATCGCCGGCGAGGCGGCCCTCGCGTTGCAGCGGCTGACGGCGGCGGGAAAGTAAGTTCCCCCTTGCCGTTCGTCGCACAGGCGGCATAATGTCCGTTCCGATATTCCGGGCTGCCGAGGGTAGTGGGCGTTCGCCCACGAGAGTAGCGCCCCGAAGGAACCGAACATGTCCGTTACCGTCTCGCTGGCCACCGAGCCGCGAACCGGCACGGGATCCCGTGCCGCCCACAAGCTCCGCAAGGCCGGCCGGATTCCGGCCGTCATCTACGGTCACAAGGAAGCCGTCGTCCCGGTCACCGTGGACGCCAAGGAACTCCACCGCGCCATCGTGCTCCAGCACGCCCGCGTGCTGGACCTGAAGGTCGCCGGCAAAACCGAGACCGTGCTGATCCGCGAACTCCAGTGGGACCACCTCGGCAGCGAGATGGTGCATGTGGACTTCGCCCGCGTCTCGAAGGACGAACGCGTCCGCGTCACGGTGCCGATCAAGCTCAAGAACGCCCCGAAGAGCATGGGCGGCGGCGTGCTCGACCAGCCGTTCCACCAGGTCCACATCGAGTGCCTCGCGATCGCGATTCCGGACGAAATCACGATCGACATCACGAACCTGACATTGGGTCAGCCGATCCACGTTTCCGATCTCCAGCTTCCCGAAGGCGTGAAGGTGCTGGAGGCCCCCGAAGGCGTGGTCGTGCAACTCAAGCTTCCCGGCGTGGAAGTCGCCGCGACGCCGGCGGCGACCGATGCCGCCGCCGCGAGCGGACCGGAAGTCATCAAGAAGGAAAAGAAGGTCGAGGACGAGGAGGAGTAATCCAGGATTCAGGAGTCAGGGGCCAAGATTCAACGCAGAGCCTCTGACGGCGTATCGAATCGCCGCCTAACTCCGGATCCCTGACTCCTGAAACTGAAATGAAAGTCGTCGTCGGGTTGGGGAATCCCGGATCGAAGTACGCCGGCACCCGACACAATGTCGGGTTCGACGTGATCGATTACCTCGCGAAGGCGCCGGGGGTCGGCTTGGCCCGCACGCAGTTCCAGTCGCTCGTCGCGGAAACGTCCGAGGCGGGCGACAAGGTCCTGTTGGTCAAGCCCGAGACCTACATGAACCTCAGCGGACGCGCCGTCCGTGCGATCGTCGACTTTTACAAGGTCCCGACCGAGAACATGCTGATCGTCTGCGACGATTTCAACCTGCCGTTGGGCAAGTTGCGGGTGCGGGCCAACGGTAGTCACGGCGGGCAGAACGGCCTGCGGAACATTCAGGAACAGTTGGGGACGGACGCCTACGCGCGATTGCGAATCGGCGTCGGTCAGCCCGGGCCGGGCGAAGCGGTCGATTTCGTACTCTCGCGATTCAAACTCGGCGAGAAGGCCGCGATCGACGACGCGATCGCCAAGGCCGCCGAGGGAGTGTTGATCTGGCTGCGGCGCGGGCTGGACGCCTGCATGAACGCGACCAATGCCGGCGAACGTCCGGCCAAGAAGCCGAATCCGAAGAAGACGACTGCAAACGAGGTTGAATCCACGAATGTCGATGTACGGAAGGCGAAAAGTGACTCTCCCTGACATCACTCCGCGCTCCGAACACCGCATTCCGCATTGATCCGAATTGCTCCCCGTTCCAACCCTGGAACGGGGTCCGCGGGGCGTTCCCACGGAACCGAAGCATCCGCTCCCGCCCGCGGGAGCGTTCACGAGGTCGAGATTTCATGGCTATCGCGCTTTACGAAACCCTGTACGCGTTCGACGCGACCCGCATGTCGTCGGACGGCGAGGCGATCCGCACCGGTCTCCGAAACCTGCTCGAAAAGTACGGCGCGGAGATCCTGGTCGAACGGCCTTGGGACGAGAACGGCAAACTCGCCTACCCGATCAACAAGCAGAAGAAGGCCTACTTTCACATCCTCTACTACAAGATGGAATCGACGAAGCAGGGCGAACTCGAAGGCGACCTGCGGCTGAACGAAGACCTGCTCCGCCACATGACGATCCATGTGGATCCGAAGTGGGCTGATACGGTTTTGGAAGCTGCTCGAAACGACGGCAACCGGTTCGCGATCAAGGGCATGCAGGACGATTCCGCCGCACTGGGCGAAGGCATCATCAGCAACGATCCGCTGGCGCGGGGCGAAGTTCCGGACCTGGCCGCCACGGGCGCGCCGGCTCCCCGTCCGCGACCGCGCCGCGCCGCCGGCGATGACAAGCCCGAATAACACCGACTACCGACATGGAGGTTGCGACTGCGGACGGATATCGTGATCGAGCCGGACCCGTGCCCAAACCGATAGCCTCTTGCTAAACCGCGTTCCTTTCGGGGCGCGGGCCGGAGAAGGGGTCGCACCATGGCGACGTTCAACAAAGTGATCCTGATGGGTCGGCTGACGGATAATCCGGAAGCCCCCCGCACGCTGCCGAACAGCGGCAGCACGGTCGTGAAATTCCGCATTGCGGTTGGCCGATCGAAGAAAAACCCCCAGACAGGGCAGTGGGAGAACGATCCCAACCCCCTGTACATCGACTGCGAGGCATTCGACTATCCGGACGCCAAGCGGAAGGTCGGCAACGTGATCTCCCAATACGTCAAGAAGGGCGACCCGATCTTCATCGAGGGTCGCCTGCAATACGACCAATGGGACGATAAAACGACCGGCCAGAAGCGTTCGAAACACAAAGTGGTCGTCGAGAGCGTGGAGCTTCTCGGCGGCGGCAACCGCCAAGGCGGCGGAACTGGCGGAGGCGGCGATGACGATTTCGGCGCTCCGCCGCCGGCGCGGTCCGGCGGGCGCGGCGGGTTCACCCCGCCGCCCGCACCCATGAACGACGGACCGGCCGACGATCAATCGAACGGGGACATCCCGTTCTGACGACAAGGAACGACACCCGGGGCGAGGGGCCGCCCCGGTTTTTTCGCAACGCCTGGGGTCGCCCCTCCACCCCTAACCCAACCGGGGACAGGCGCAGGAAGTCCAGAACATGGCCAAGTCGACCGCCAAACCCGCCGCGAAGACCGGCGAACGCAAGCTCCCGAAGCCGAAGATCAAGCGCCGACAGCAGGTCATCAAGGGTGCCCACGGCGGAATGCAGCTCGTGCTCGTCGAAGACGTCGCCCACCTCGGCAAGCAGGGCGATCTCGTCGAAGTGAAGCCCGGTTACGGCCGCAATTACCTCGTCCCCTACGGGCTCGCCGTCGTCCCCGACCCGCACAACCTCAAGCGCCTCGAAAGCTACAAGATCAAGGTCAACAAGGCGCGCGAGGCCCGCATCGCCGACCTCAAGGTCCTCGCCGAACAACTCGCCCGAATGGGGTCCTTCACCATCGAGGCGAACGCCACGGACGACGACCACCTCTACGGTTCGATCGGCGCGGCCGAAATCAGCAAGCTCCTCAAGGGCAAGAACCTCGGCATCGAGGCGAGCATGGTCAAACTCGAGCACCCGATCAAGGAAGCGAACACGATCTCCGACGTGCCGCTGAACCTCGGCTACGGGATCGAGTCGAAGATCCAGCTCATCGTCGTCGGCGTCAAGCAGGGCGCCGCGAAGAAGTAACCGCGATCCGATTCGCACCAGCCCGCGGGGGAAACTCCGCGGGCTTTTTTCGTTCCGAGATTGAAACCCGCATCCCGATACTTGAAACTGACTCCATGTCCGACATCGTCCTGCCTGATCGCGTGCCGCCGCAAAGCAAGGAAGCCGAGATGGGCGTCCTCGGCAGCATCCTGCGCCAGAACGACGTGCTGAACGAAGTCCAGCAGGTCGTCCGGGCCGACAATTTCTATTACGACGCCCACCAGAAGATCTACGACGCGATCGTCGAGACGTACAACTCCGGCAAACCGGTCGACGCCGTCATTCTGTTCGAAGTCCTGAAGCAACGCCAACAACTCGAAGACATCGGCGGACCGGCCTATATCGCCGAACTCTGGGACGCCGCCCCGACGGCGGCCAACGCGGAATACTACGCGCGGATCGTGCGCGAGAAGGCGATCGTCCGCAATCTGATCCACGCGAATACCGAACTCCTCCGCGACGCCTACGACGGCACGATGCCGGCGGACGAGTTGCTTGGCACCGCCGAACGCCGCATTCTCGAAATCGCCGAGAAGGGTACCGTCGGCGAGATGAAGACGCTCGAAGTGGCGATGAAGGAAGCCCTCGACCGGATCGATGCGCGCTCGACGGGCAATCTGTCGGAGGTCGGCGTGCCGACCGGTTACGTGGACCTGGACAACCTGACCGCCGGCCTGCACGAAAGCGAACTCGTCATCATCGCCGCGCGGCCGGGCATCGGGAAGACGGCCTTCGCGCTCAACCTCGTCCGCCACGCCGTCGTGGACGAGCGCATGCCAGTGTTCTTCGTCAGCCTCGAAATGGCGCGCGTCGAACTGGCCGAGCGCCTGCTCGCGTGCCAGTCCCGGGTCGACAGTTTCAAGCTGCGCAAGGGGAACTTGAACAGTACGGACATCGGCCGGCTGATGGACGCTGCCGAACAGTTGAAGGGTACGCCGCGCGAACCCGTGAAGTTGTTCATCGACGACACACCGGCGCAGACGATGCTCCGCATCGCGGCAAACGCCCGGCGTCTGAAATTGAAGCACAACCTCCGCATGGTAGTCATCGACTACCTCCAGCTCATCGAGCCGGAAAACCGTCGCGATCCGCGGCAGGAGCAGGTGGCGCAGATCAGCCGTCGGTTGAAATTCCTTGCGAAGGAATTGAAGATCCCCGTGATCGCGCTCGCGCAGGTGAACCGCGCGAGCGAGGACCGGCAGGACCACAAGCCGCGTCTCTCGGACCTGCGCGAATCCGGTTCGCTCGAACAGGACGCCGACACGGTGATGATCCTGCACCGCCCCGGCGTGTTCGACCGCGAGGCGGGGGACAACATCCTGGAGGTGATCGTCGGCAAGCAGCGCAACGGCCCGACGGGGGAAATCACGCTGACCTACCTGAAGGAGTACATGCGGTACGAGAACTACTCCGCAGACGCCGGCCGCGGGGAGTCGATTTGATCGGGTAGAATGAAGTTGTCCAAGAGGAGGATTTTCAATGACCTTTTCCGTCCTGACGGAGCCTATCGCCACGGGATTTCGGGCCAGTACTGGGGCGCCGTGGTCGCTCTTTGCGGAGGGGCCGACCGAGGCGGCAGCCTTGAACGCTCTGCGGGCAATGGTCGATCGAAAGTGTCTCGGTGGCGCCAGAATTCATCAGCTCAATATCCCCGGCGATCTTCGCGCCGCATGGGATGAATTGGCGAGCGACCCGTCGCGGGACGAACACGTCCAAGCCATGGCCGATTATCGGAAAACGCGGGAAGCTGAAGAAGAACGCACCGAGTCGGAACGCAATCGGGTGCGCGAATGATTCGGTTCGTCATGGATACGGATACGTTCACGCTCTTCTGCCACCAACACACCGCGGTGGTCGCGCAAGTCGATGCGTCATTTTCCGAAACCTCGGTGACGACGATTACCGTCGAAGAACAATTCGCTGGATGGTTCGCGAAACTCCAACAGTTGCGGTTGCCGACGGAATACGCTCGGACTTCGCGCAGGATCGCCACGACGGCCCGACTGCTGTCGCTTTTTCAGATCGCACACATGTCCGAATCGGCCTTGGCCCGCTTCGACTCCCTGCTGAAACTCAAGCTCAACGTCGGTCGCATGGACCTGCGCATCGCGGCGATCGCGCTCGACGCGAACGGAACCGTCGTCACGCGCAACGCCCGCGATTTCGGCCGCGTTCCCGGATTGACGATCGTCGATTGGTCGGTGTAATCAATTCCCGGAGGCTCCCGTGATCCGTGTTGGTTCCGGTCATGATTCGCACCGGTTGGTAACGGGGCGACCGCTGATCCTCGGCGGCGTACGGATTGAATACGCAAAGGGCCTTGCGGGCCATTCGGACGCCGACGCGGTGCTGCACGCCGTTACGGACGCCCTGCTCGGCGCGGCGGGCCTCGGCGACATCGGCGACGCCTTCCCCGATACCGATCCGCAATGGAAGGACGCCGACTCGGCGATGATCCTGCTCGATTCCCTCGTAAGGATTCGCGACTTGGGCTGGCGGCCCGTGAACCTCGACATCACGATCTTCGCCCAGGAACCAAAGCTCGGCCCGGTCAAGCAGGCGATCCGCGAGAACGTCGCGCGGCTCGTCGAACTTCCCGCGGACACTGTCAACGTGAAGGCGAAGACCGGCGAGCGCGTCGGCCATATCGGCCGCGGCGAGGCGATCGCATGCCACGCCATCGTCCTCCTCGAAAAGTGACATGGACACAGCGGCAATAATTCGCGAAATTCTCACAGACTACGCCCTGCATCCGCGCGGCTTCCACGGTGTCGTCCACTGGGCGCGCGTCCTCGAGAACGGACTGAAACTCGCCGAGGCGACCGGCGCGAACCAAGACGTCGTGACGCTCTTCGCGCTCTTCCACGACTCGCGGCGCGTGAACGACGGACACGATTGGGGTCACGGCCTCCGCGGGGCGCAGCTCGCGAAGCGACTCCGGGGAAACGCATTCGATCTGGACGACGCGTCATTCGAACTCCTATTCCGCGCCTGCGAATGGCACACGGAAGGCGAGTCCGATTCGGATCTCACGGTCTGCACATGCTGGGACGCAGATCGCCTTGATCTCGGCCGAGTTGGCATCCGACCGGACCCGAAATACCTTTGCACGAAGGCGGCCCGATCGCCGGCGATAATCGAATGGGCCGACAAACGGGCAAGACGCGAATTCGAACCGACGTTCGTCATCGAGGGATGGGGTATCCCATTGGATTTTCCCGGCGAATGAGCCGCCGATGAACGCGGATCAACGCAGATCGAATCAATAGAAATTGATTTATCAACATCCGCATTCTTCTGCGGCCAACCGGATTTGAACGAACCCGAGAGATCAGGATGAGCCTCCAAGTTTATTCCACGCTGTCGCGCAAGAAGGAACCGTTCCACAAGCGGCCCGGCGAAACCGTCTCGATGTACGTCTGCGGGCCGACGGTCTACAAGCCGAGCCACATCGGCCACATGGTCGGACCGGTCATCTTTGACACGGTCAAGCGGTACCTGCAATACATCGGCTACAAGGTCACGTGGGTCGTCAACATCACGGACGTGGACGACAAGCTGATCGTGCGCGCCGGCGAACTGAAGACGACCGTGCCGGAACTCGCGGCGAAGATGACCGACGATTATCTCGACTGCCTCAAGAAACTCAATGTCACCGGCATCGACCAGTTCCCGAAGGCGACCGAGCACATTGGCGGTATGATCGCGATGATTGGCCGCCTCGTCGCGAAGGGGATCGCGTACCCGGCCGACGGCGACGTCTACTTCGACGTGTCCAAGGACTCGGACTACGGCAAGCTCTGCGGCTTCGACCCGGAACAGCTTGAAGGCGGCGCGCGGCTGGAAGTGAGCGGCAAGAAACGGAACCCCGGCGACTTCGCACTGTGGAAGGGCGCGAAGCCGGGCGAGCCGAAGGAAGTGACGTGGGACTCGCCGTGGGGGCCGGGCCGGCCGGGCTGGCATATCGAGTGCAGCGTGATGAGCCAGAAGCTGCTCGGCGACACGCTCGACATCCACGGCGGCGGCCTCGACCTACGCTTCCCCCACCACGAAAACGAGCTCGCGCAGAGCGAGAGTGACACCGACAAGCCGTTCGCGAAGGTCTGGATGCACAACGGGCTCCTGAAACTGCGCAGCGGCAAGATGGCCGGTTCGCTCGGCAACGTGCTCAACGTGGCCGACGCCTTGACGCTCGTCGGCGGCGAGACGCTCCGCTTCTTCATCCTGAACACCCACTATCGCTCACCCATCGACCTTGGCGACTGGGAGCCGACGCCGGGATCGATCCCGTCCGGGCTGGCGAACGCCCAGAAGGCGTTCGAGACCTTCACGCGATTCGGTGAACGCTATCAACGCATCACGGGGCGGAGCTTCTTCACGAGCACCAAGCCCGACCCGCGCCGTACCATGTCCGTCGACATGGGGTCGTACCTCATGCGATTCTCGGAGCACATGAACGACGACTTCAACACCGGCGGCGCCGTCGGCGTGCTGTTCGATCTCGTCACGGCATTGAATCGCACGGCCGACTTCCACCGCCTGGAATCGCCCGGCGCTCAGGCCGACCGCGCCATGGCCGAATTCGAGGAAGGGGCGGTGCTGCTCAAGGAACTCGGTCAGATTCTCGGCCTGTTCCTGCAAGCTCCGTCCCAAGCCAAGCTCGCCGGCGGCGACCAACTCGCAGCGGGTCTCATGGACCTCTTGATCGAACTGCGGAACAACCTCCGCGCCACCGCCAAGGGGATTGCCGACAAGGCCGACCCGACGAAAAAGGCCCTCTTCGACCAGACCGACCTGATTCGCCAGCGCCTCGCGGCTTTGAACGTGACGCTCGAAGACCGCCCCGCCGGTACGACGTGGCGCGTGGGTTAACCGTTTTGCATTTATCATTCTTCATTTTGCATTGGTTCGGATATTTTCGGATCAATGCAAAATGAAGAATGACAAATGCAAAACCAGAACGGGTTCTTCATGCGAATCCTCGGCATCGATCCCGGCTTGCAAACGACCGGCTACGCGGTGATCGAACCGGCAGACGGCGGGCCGGCGCTGTGCGAGGCGGGCGTGATCCGCACGGCGGATGCCGCGAAGACGCGCGACATGGCGAAACGGCTGGCGACGATCTACGACGCCGTCGTCGAAGTCTTCGACCAGTGGACGCCGGGCGTCGTCGTCGTCGAGCAACTCTACGCCCACTACGAGCACCCGCGCACGGCGATCCTGATGGGCCACGCCCGCGGCGTGTTCTTCCTCGTCGGCGGCCAGCGCGGCGTGCCGGTGCTCAGCTACCCGGCCACGAAGATCAAGAAGACCGTCACCGGCAGCGGTCGGGCTGGCAAGGAACAGATGCAATATGCGATCATGCGCGAGTTCGGGCTGGCACAGCCGCCGGAACCGCACGACGTGGCCGACGCCCTCGGGATCGCGCTGTGCCACTACTTCCTCGGCGGCTCACCCCGAAGGGGATTGCAATCGGCCCTGCACACGGGCGTGAACATGAAGGCGCTACTAGGAAATGAGGAAGAGTCTTAGCCGCAGATGAACGCAGATAAAACAGAACTCAATCTTAATCTGTGTTCATCTACGGTTAAATATCGGAAATGATTACGAAGCTCACGGGACGACTGGTTCGCGTGCTGGACGAAGAGGTCCGCGTCGCGATTCCGCCGTACGAGTACCAGGTGCTCGTGCCGGAGAGCGTGCGCCGGCTCGTGCAGATGAAGACCGGCGAGGAGATCACCTTCCACATCAGCCAGTACTACGAAGGGAATTCGGTCGGCAGCCGGTTCATCCCGCGCATGATCGGCTTCTTGACCGAATCGGAACTGGAGTTTTTCGACCTGTTCTGCACCGTGGACAAGATCGGTGTGAAAAAGGCCCTCAAGGCGCTTGCTCGGTCGCCGAGGGACATCGCGAACGCCATCGTGCGCGAGGACGCCAAGTGGCTGGCGACGCTGCCCGGGATCGGCGCGACGACGGCGGAGCAGATCGTCAGCACGCTCAAGCGCAAGGTCGGCAAGCACGCCTTGGCCGGCGAATCGGGCGAGTCGGTGCCGGCCGTGACCGGCGAAACGTCCCGCCTCGTCGAGGACATCTATCAAGCGTTGCTCGTCGTCGGCCTCGGCCCCGCGGAGGCGCGATCCAAGCTCGATGGCTTGCTGAAGTCCGGCCAGAAATTCCAGACCGTCGAGGACGGTCTGACGCTCATCTATTCCCGTTGAAACGGAGGACCCCATGCGCATCGCGTTCGTGATGTTCGTCCTGCTCGCCCCGGCCGCGCTTGCCGACAACAAATCCGAGCTGAAATCGCTCGCCGGCAAGTGGCAGGTCTCCGATGCTGAGATCGACGGTAAGAAGGTGACGGAGACCTTCAAGGATGTCGTGCTGACCATCGAAAACGGAAACTACACCGTGAAGCTCGGCGCGATGGAGGATAAGGGCACCGTGACCGTCGATACGTCGAAGAAGCCGAAGACGATGGACGTGGCTGGAACCGAAGGCGTCAACCGCGGCAAAACCTTTCCCTGCATCTACGAGCTGAAGGACGACACGCTGACGATCTGCTACGGCCTCGACTTCGCGACCCGCCCGGCGGAGTTGAAGACCGCCGAGAAGTCGAACCGGCTGCTCATCGTGTATAAAAGGAAAAAGTGAGGGTTCCGCCATGAGTCTGACCATTGAGATTTCCCCGGAACAGTTTGAGGATCTCAGGCGTATCGCCGAAGCGGCTGGCGAGTCCGTGGACCATTGCGTGCGACGAGAGATCGAGGCCATGATCGAACGCCGTCGGTCGTTTCGCGAGGCGGCGGATTATGTACTCCAGAAGAACGCCGATCTTTATCGACGGTTAGCTCGATGAGATATCTCACGCTTGATGAAGTGATCCAACTCCATTCCGATGTTGTCGTTCAATCTGGCGGAAGCGCCGTGATTCTCGATATCGGCAAGATCGACTCGGCCGTTGCACAACCGCGAATGACGTTCGATGGGATCGAGCTCTATCCGTCAATTGCCGAGAAAGCCTCGGCACTCGGGTTCTCGTTGGCGAGCAATCATGGCTTCGAGGATGGAAACAAGCGAATTGGTCACTCGGCTATGGAAACTTTTCTCGTCCTCAATGGTTACGAATTAATGGCCACAATCGACGACCAGGAACGAATGTTTCTTCGGCTCGCCGATCATCAAGTGTCCCGAGAGGAGTTTCTCGCTTGGGTTCGGGATCACATCGTACCTCGGAAAGGCGGTACTAGTGGCCCGTGAGAAAATCCTGACCGCGCCCGTCGCCACGGACACCGACCGCCAGCGCGACGCGGCGCTGCGGCCGAAACTGCTGCGCGAAGTCGTCGGCCAGCAGAAGGTCGCGGACCGGCTCCAGATCGCCGTCAACGCCGCCAAGAAGCTCAAGGAGCCGCTCGGCCACATCCTCTTCGACGGCCCGCCCGGCCTCGGCAAGACCACCTTCGCCACCGTGCTGCCGAACGAACTCGGCAGCACCATCCAGATGACCAGCGGTCCGGCCCTCGCGAAGCCCGCCGACCTGCTGCCGTTCCTCACGAATCTGGAAACCGGCGGCATCCTGTTTATCGACGAGATCCACCGGATGCCGCGCGTTGTCGAGGAGTTCATCTACCCGGCGATGGAGGACTTCCGCATCGACATCGTTCTCGGCGAAGGCGTGAACGCGCGAACGATCAACATGAAGCTCAAGCCGTTCACGCTCATCGGCGCGACGACGCGCAGCGGGATGCTGTCGGGGCCGATGCGCGACCGCTTCAAGATGCAGGAGCACCTGGAATACTACACCGTTGACGAACTGGCGAAGATCGTGGCGATCAACGCGCGCAAGCTGGACCTTCCGATGCTACCCGACGCCGCCGTCGAGCTGGCGCGCCGCAGCCGCGGCACGCCGCGCGTGGCGAACAGCCGGCTCTACTGGGTGCGGAGCTACCACGCCGGGCACCCGGACGCGGCCGAAGGACCTGTCACGGCGGAGCTGGCGCGCCGGGCGCTTGACATGCAGGAAGTGGACCGCGACGGCCTCGATAAACAGGACCGCCGTTATCTCGAAACGCTCATCGACGTCTTTGGCGGCGGGCCGACCGGCGTGGAGGCGATCGGCGCCACGATGAACATCGCGAACGACACGCTGACCGACGAGATCGAGCCTTACCTACTGCGGGAGCAATTCATCGTGCGCTCGCCGCGCGGCCGGATCGCGACGCCGCGGGCGTTCGAGTTGCTGGGGCGCATGCCGCCGAAGCCGAACGGCGGAGCGGCGACGCTGTTCGATTGACGATCAATAGGCTTTCTTCCCCCGGCCGATGGCGTAGTACGTGTAGCCCAGGTTCGCCATCGTCTTCTCGTCGTAGATGTTCCGGCCGTCGAAGATCAACGGTTGCGCCAGCAGCTTCTTCATCATGTCGAAGTCGGGATTCTGGTACGCCTTCCACTCCGTCACGATCGCCAGCGCGTCGGCGCCTTCGATGGCGCCGTAGGGGCCGTCGCAATAGGTCAGCTTGTCGCCGTAGATCGCGCGGACGTTCGGCATCGCCTCCGGGTCGTGGACGCGGAGTTTCGCGCCGGATTCGAGCAGCTTGTCGATGAGCGCGAGCGCCGGGGCTTCGCGGATGTCGTCGGTTTGCGGTTTGAACGCGAGGCCCCACACGGCGATCGTCTTGCCGGCGAGCGACGGGCCGAAGTGGTATGTCATCTTCCCGAAGAGCACCTGCTTCTGGTCGACGTTCACCTCGTCCACCGATTCCATGAGCTTCAGCGGCAGGTTCGTGCGCCGGCCCATCGCGATGATCGCCTGCACGTCCTTGGGGAAGCAGGAGCCGCCATAGCCGGGGCCGGGGAAGAGGAACTGGAAGCCGATGCGCTGGTCGTGGCCCATCCCTTTGCGGACGTCGTTGATGTCGGCGCCGACGCGATCGCAGAGGTTGGCCATCTCGTTGATGAAGCTGATCTTGGTGGCGAGCATGGCGTTGGCGGCGTATTTCGTCATCTCGCTGGATTCGGGCGACATGACGAGGAACGGCCGTTCGGTGCGGAGGAACGGGGCGTAGAGTTCGCGCAGGACTTCGCCGACTTCGGGCCGGCGCACGCCGACGACGACGCGGTCGGGCTTCATGAAGTCGTTGATCGCGGCGCCTTCCTTGAGGAACTCCGGGTTGCTGGCGGCGTCGACGTGGCCGCAACCCTTGGCCGTGAGCCGTTCGACGACGCCGCGGTTGGTGCCGACGGGCACGGTGCTTTTGACGACGACGATTCGCGAGCCGGGCGGACCGGCCGGCACGTCCCGCAGGGCGTCGCCGATGGCGTCGCTGACGGCCCAGACGGCGGAGAGGTCGGCGTCGCCGGCGTCGGATTGCGGCGTGCCGACGGCAATGAAGACGATGCGCGCGGCGCGCACGGCTTTGGCGAGATCCGTCGTGAAGGTCAGCCGGCCGTCGCGCCGGTTCTGTTTGACGAGTTCTTCGAGGCCCGGCTCGTAGATCGGGATTCCGCCGGCGTTGAGCGTCTCAACCTTTCTGGTGTTGTTGTCCACGCAGACGACGTCGTTGCCGCTCTCCGCAAGGCAGGTGCCGGTGACCAAGCCGACGTATCCCGTACCGATGACCGCGATCTTCACGCTGCTGACTCCTGGAGCGATTTCGTTGGGGAAATGATAGGAACGCGGAATCAAATCGCGCGGGCTTCGGCGCGCCACCAGTCGAGGATGTCGCGGAGCGTGTCGTCGAGTTCGAAGCACGGCCGCCAGCTGGTCGCATTCACGAGCTTGCGGGCATCGACTCGCGTGACGGCGGCATCGGCCTTGCGGTTCGGATCGGGCTTCTCGACAACGTCGACGCGCACGTTGGCGAGCGCCACCAACCGGTGCAGCACGTCGCGCATGCTCCAGGTCCGCCCGCGGCCGGCGTTGTACGCCTCGCCCGCGATTCCCCTCTCCAGGAGCAAGCGGAACGCCACGACGATGTCCCGGATGTCGGTGAGGTCGCGTTCGGCCGAGAGGTCGCCGGTTTCGATCCGATCGAGTCGGCCGGCTTCAACGGCGGCGATCTGCCGGGCGAAGTTGGCGACGGCGTAGTCGGGCGACTGGCGCGGGCCGATCTGGTTGAAGAGGCGGACGCGGACGATGTCGAGGCCGGGGTGGCGGGACTGCTGGTAGCTGAGCAGGTCGGCGGCGGCCTTGCTGGCGGCGTAGGGGCTGCCGGGGCGGAGTTCGGCGCGTTCGTCGAAGGGGGGCGCGCCGGGCAACGGATCGCCGTAGATCAGCCCGGTGGAGACGAACAGAATGCGTGGGCGCGATCCGCTGGATTCGATCGCGGAGTAGAGGGAGCGCGTGCCGTCGAGATTGTCGGCCCAGCAGGGGCCGGGTTCGCGAAAGGAGCGGCCGGTGTTGGCGTAGCCGGCGAGGTGGACGAGCCAGTCGGGCTGGATGGCGCGAAGGATCGCTTCGAGCCGGTGCGTGTCGGCGAGTTCGGCGGCGTGGTGTTCGACGCCGGGAACGCGCGCCTCGGAGCCGGGCCGGCCGAGGCCGAACAGATTGTGCCCGCCGACGGCACGCAGGTGATCGACGAGGTGCCCGCCGACGAACCCCGTCGCGCCGGTGATCAGGATGCGCATCGCCCCGCTCCCGGCTCAGATGCCTTGCGCCTTCACGTCCGGCGTCGCTTCCTTCCGCAACCGTTCCAGATCGGCCTTCACCATGCGATGGACGAGCTGCTCGAACGAGACTTCCGGCGTCCAGCCGAGCTTCGTCTTCGCCAGCGTCGGGTCGCCGATCAGCAGGTCCACCTCGGCGGGCCGCACGAGGGCCGGGTCGATCGTCACGTATTTCTTCCAGTCGAGGTCGGCGGCGCGAAAGGCGGTCTCGACGAGCTTCTCGACGGTGTGCGTCTCGCCAGTGGCAATGACGAAGTCTTCGGGCTTGTCCTGCTGGAGCATGAGCCACATGGCGCGTACGTAGTCGCCGGCGAAGCCCCAGTCGCGTTTGGCGTCGAGGTTGCCGAGCTTGAGCTCCTTGGCGAGGCCGAGCTTGATGCGGGCGACGCCGTCAGTGACCTTGCGCGTGACGAATTCGCGGCCGCGGCGTTCGCTCTCGTGGTTGAAGAGGATGCCGCTGACGCAGTACATGCCGTAGCTTTCGCGGTAGTTGATGGTGATCCAGTGGCCGTAGAGCTTGGCGACGCCATAGGGGCTACGCGGGTAGAACGGCGTGGTTTCGGTCTGCGGCACGGCCTGGACCTTGCCGAACATTTCGCTGGAAGACGCCTGATAGAAGCGGATGCGGTCCTTGCCGAGGAGCTTGATCGCCTCGAGCATGCGCGTCACGCCCATGGCGGTGAACTCGCCGGTAAGGACGGGTTGCTTCCAACTCGTGGGGACGAAGCTCTGCGCGGCGAGGTTGTAGACCTCATCGGGGTTCGCCACCTTGAGGCAGTCGATGATCGAAAGTTGGTCCAGCAGGTCGGCCTGGTGCAGGTGGATCTTGCCGGAGAGGTGGTTGATGCGCTCGAAGGTTTCGGTGCTCGAGCGTCGAACGACGCCGTGGACTTCGTAGCCTTTGGAGAGCAGCAGCTCGGCGAGGTAGCTGCCATCCTGGCCGGTGATGCCGGTGATCAAGGCCCGCTTCATTTTGCGTATCCTACGTCAAGTGTGCAAATTCGCCGATTCGCTCCGCTCGGCACGGCTGTTATATCGGTCACAATCTCCCTGTTCATGCAGAATTCCGGGTCCGGGTTTGGGGAGCGGCCGATGGGGTTCCCATCGACGGCCGACTTGTCGAATTGCCGACAGGCCGTTAGCTAACGGCACGATCCCCTTCACGGAAGGACGCGAAACATGGCCGTCGGCCTCGCCCTCGCCGGAACGCTGTCGGCCGATCACCGCGTCCGACTGGCCGAAGCACGGGAATGGCTCTCCCGCGCGGCCGTCTGGTTCGAGTCCGCCGGCGATGCCGTTCTGGAAACTCGCCTGGCCAGGGACAGTCTTGACCACCCCCTGCTGCACGTCCACTTCCACCCCGCCGGCGAGCCGGCGCAACTTCGGATCGGTGGATCGGGCAAGGTCACGGTTCATGCAAAGACCTCGCCGGTCGGGCCGGGATACCATGCCTACTTGTGTGAGTTACTGAAGGATTTTGCCGAGGACTTCGAGATCGCGTGGAACGACCCCACGCCGGATCGCGACCCGGCCCACTACTTCCAGCATGGCGATCTCGCACGGCTGGAACGCCATTTCCTGCACTGGCTGGCCCTGGAATGTGCCGGTGCGCTGCGGCGATCGGAGCCGGGACAGATTCTCTCGGTGGGTCTTCCTCGCCCCGTGCGCTTCCGGCATCCGGGGCCGGTGCTCACTCCGACCGGTCCGCGATCGCTCGATTGGATCAAGACCGTGGCCGCGGATGCGACCGCAGGCCGCGATTTCTTTCCCTGGTGGTCGCCGGAACTGGATGCGGCGTTTTATGGTCGACGGGCCGAAACGGACTTGTGGCTGGCCTTCCCTTGGCGGGCACCGCTGACCGAATCAGAGGGGGAAGTGCTGGATCAGATCGCGGCCGACCTCGCCAATGGCTACGAGGCCGACCCGGCCGCAGACCTGCCCTGGTCCGCCTGGGCCGCCACGATCGACGCGCTGGAGCAGGATGCCGGCAAGTTCACCGTCGAACCGATCCCCGATACGCTCGTCGGGATGATCCGTTCCCGGGACGACGGCACCGCCGCGACGATGGGCTACCGACGGCATCCGGTGGTCGCGACGTTTTCCGGCGGCTGGCAGATGCAACTCCCCGGCCGACTGGCCATCCGGCGCGAGGACGATGGCCGAACCTGGACCGCGTGGGACGACACCATCACCGTCTGGCTGCGGGACCAATCGCTGGGCCACCCGGAGCGGGGAACGATTCCCTCGCCGGCGCGGGCGGTCGCGGCCGCTCGCAAGAATCTGCCCGTCGGAGAACCCGTGGAATCTCCCGACGGGCCGATCGTGGCGGAAGCCGTGTACGATACCTTCACGGAGGACGGCCGCGTCGTCGGCCGTCTGAGCGGGGTTGCGGCTTCCGGCCATCGGCTCGCCGTCTGCAACATCTACCTCCGCGACCCCGCCGACCGATCGCGCGCCGTTGCGTTGTGGCGCACGCTCGACCGCGTCTGAGACCGCCGTCGCTATTTCCCCTTCGGTGCGGCATGACGTTCGACGAGTCGCTTGCATTCTGGTATGGCCGGATCAACTATGAGGTCAAATCGGCGACCCCCGGGGACCTCAAACTCGAACGGATGCGGGCCTTTCTCGCCCGGCTCGGCCAGCCGCAAGACCGGCTGCGCATCGTCCATGTCACCGGCACCAAAGGAAAAGGTTCGACGGTCGAGATGATCGCCGCCATCCTGCGCGCGGCCGGATACCGCGTCGGGCTATTCACCTCTCCTCACCTCGTGGAAGTCAACGAACGGATGCGCGTGGACGGATCGCCCATCTCGCGGCCGGAGTTGGCCTCGCTCATCACGGAGGTCGCGCCGATCGTCCGGGACCTGGAATCTCGGGACCCGGTCGGACCCTCGTATTTCGAGATCGGCACCGCGTTGGGGTTCCTGCATTTCGTCCGTCGACGGGTCGACGTAGCCGTCGTCGAGGTCGGCCTTGGCGGACGCTTCGACAGCACGAACGTCTGCCATCCGCTTGTGGCGGTCCTGACCTCCGTGGGATTGGACCATACGGCCCAGTTAGGCCGGACCGTTGCGGAAATCGCGTATCAGAAGGCGGGAATCTTCAAGCGCCGCGTGCCGGCCGTTTGCGGCGTGCTACCGCCGGAGGCCGAGATCGTGGCTCGAACGGTCGCGCGGGAACTCGACTGTCCGCTCTCGATGGCCGGGCGGGATTTCCAGTTTGAATACGAACCCCCCAACCGCGTCGCGATCGCGACCCGAACCGCCCGGCGGACCGCATCGCTGGCCATGCCCGGGGAACATCAGGCGTCCAACGCCGCGGTCGCGGTCGCGACGGTCGAACGACTGCGGGACGCGGGACTGGCGCTGACGGATACCGCGATTCGGCGCGGACTGGAAACGGCGGCCTGCCCCGGACGGATCGAGATCGTGCGATCGTCTCCAACGGTGATTCTGGATACGGCCCATAACGGCCCGTCCGCCCGCGCGCTGGTGCGGACCTTGGGAGAATTATCGCCGACGTTTCGCCGGAAGATCTGCGTATTCGCGGTCTCCTCCGACAAGGACTACCGCGAGATCCTCGAGATCCTCGAAGGTTATTTCGATGAATTCCACCTGACACGCTACTCGAACAACAGTCGCGGCGTCCGACCGGAGTTACTGCTCCCGCTGGTCGGCAAACCGGCAAAAGCCCACGCAACCGCCCTGGACGCCTGGATCGCCGCGCGGGCAAGCGCGGCACCGGCCGACCTGATCTCCATCACCGGATCCGTGTTTTTGGCCGGGGAACTCAGCGCGGCCGTGCGGGTCTGATCGGTTCGCCCGATTTTGCGGCGATTACCGGCCCTGCGGACTGGAAAAAATCTCGGTGTCCTGGCAATCGGTGGGGCGTCGGGACTCGTCTTGTGTGCGCTATCCGCGCAATGTTCCTGGTACAACGAATCGGCATCGGGGATATTTTCACCAGCTTGCCGAAGTTCCCTTGCAACCGTTCCTTGCGCCGGAATAATCCTATTCCGATAGATGCGCGAGGCGGCAAGGACGGCCGGAGAGCGCTGACATTCGATCGCACCCGTGCGTCCCGCACCGCACGAACTCCTGAGGTGGCTTATGCCCGCTCGACGAGTCCCAACCTCCCGCCGGAACCGTCCGTCCGACACTCGCGCGACCAACTTGGTGGGCCTTCGCCGGAATCTGGAAACGCTGGAAGACCGCAGCACCCCCGCGGTCTTCAACGCGACCGTCGACCCGGGCCCGCTCGGCGGGAACAACACCGCAGCGATCAACGAGATTCTTGGCTTTTTCGCCCAGGCCGTCGCGAACGGCGAGGCGGACGTCATCAACCTGCTGCCCGGGGCGAACTACAAGTTCACCACGACGAACAACGTCCTGGACGGCAACAACGCGCTCCCCGTCATCGGGCCGGACGGCACGGGCAAGAACGGCATCGTCGTGAACGGCCAGGGGGCCACCTTCACACGGTTCAGCTCGGAAGACTTCCGCTTCTTCCGCGTCAACGGCAACAACAACAACGTCTTCCTCGAGATCAACGACCTCACCCTCTCCGGCGGCAAATCGACCGACGGCGGGGCGATCTACGTCACGGGCGGGGCGAATCTTCGCATCAACAACTCGACCCTCAGCAGCAACGAGTCGACCGGTAACGGCGGCGCACTGGCCACCAACGGTTCGACGGGCGGGGCGGTGTTCAACAACGTCTCCTTCATTACAAACACAGCGGGCGGCGGCGGCGGAGCGTTCAGCAACTCCTTCGACGGCTTCTTCCAGATCAACGACTCGCGCTTCATCGGCAACGTCTCTTCCGGCGGTACCGGCGGCGTCCAGACCTTCGTCGGGGCCTTTGAATTCAACGACACCCTCTTCAGCGGCAACATCGGCAAGTTCGTCGGCTCCGCCGGTGCCTACAGCGGCTCCGAAGCGGTCTTCAATCGCGTCACGGTGATCAACAACACCGCCACCAACGGCGGCACCGGCGGCATCACATCCGGCCTCGCGAACATCCGCGTCGAGGACAGCTACATCGCCGGCAACAAGGGCCTCAACACCACCGGTTCCGGCGGTGGCGTGCAGGGAGCCAAAGTCGAGGTCTATAACTCGACCATCCACAACAACCAGTCCGGCGGCGGCGGCGGCATCGCCGGCACCAACGTCATCATCCGGCACTCCACGATCACGAACAACACCAGCACCTTCGGTATCGCCGCCGGCGGCGGGATCCAAGCGTCCTCGATCGACATGTCCGGCTCGATCGTCGCGTTCAATCGCAACATCAACGGCGTCGACGACATTGCCAACATCGCCAGCACCGGGATGACGAACTCGACCTCGAAGGGCTTCAATTTCATTGAAGCGATCGGCCCCGGCGCCAAGTTCAACGGGGCCGGCGGCGACCAGTTCGGTGGCACGGCCAGTGACAAGCGGATCGACCCGTTGCTTTCGAATCCGGCCGCGAACGGCGGACCGACGTTCTCCCGCGTTCCGCTCTCCGGCAGTCCGGTCATCAACGCCGGTTCCACCGTGCTCGGCGCCTTCGACACCGACCAGCGCGGCTTCGCCCGCCGGGTGGGCGGCCGTATCGACATTGGTGCCGTGGAAGTGCAATCCGGTAGTTCCGTCGGCATCGTTTCGGGCAGTAACCAAGTCGCGCAGGTCAACCAGGCGTTCGCCAACACGCTGACCGTTCTCGTGACCGACCCGAACGGCGCCCCGCTCAAGAACTCGCTCGTCAGCTTCCAGGCCCCCACGACCCCTAGCCCGACCGCGTCCGCGAACTTCTTCGGCATCGGGCCGACTACCGGCGTCACGACCGACGCCCAGGGGGTGGCGACCGTGACGATCACGGCGAACAACGTTGCCGGCGACTATGTCGTCATGGCCAAGACGATCGACAGCCCGGCTCCGGTGTTCTTCAACCTCCGCAACACCGACTTCGGCATCGCCATCCCGACCACCGGCACCATCCAGATCGTCAGCGGCAACAACCAGAAGGCGTCGGCGAATTCCACCTTCGGATCGAATCTCAAGGCGCAGGTGCTCGACACCAAGGGCGTCGCGATCGCGAACGTGCCCATCACCTTCATGGCTCCGGATGTCGGCGCGTCCGTGACGTTCTCGAACGGCGGCACGACCTTCACGACCTCCACGGACGCCGGCGGCTTCGTGTCGATCCCGGTCACGGCCAACACGCTGGTCGGATCGTATCTGGTCCCGGCGACGGGGCCAAACGTCGGCACCGTCTCCTTTAGCCTGACGAACATCCCCGCCGCGGCGTCCAAGGTGTCCGTCGTTAGCGGAACCGGCCAGGCCACACTCACGAACACCGCGTTCAACAACCCGCTGACGGCGCTCGTCACCGACATCTTCGGCAATCCGGTCCTGTCCGGCGTGAGCGTGACGTTCACCGGCCCGGCGTTCGGCACCGGCGTCGATTTCGCCGGCAAGACTTCGACCGTCGTCCTCACCAACGCCAACGGCATCGCCTCCGCCAGCCCGACCGCCAATGGCGTCGGCGGCAGCTACTTCGTGGACGCCAGCGTCGCCGGCGGCACTGCGATCGGATCGTTCGCACTCTCGAACATCTTCGTTCCCCCGCCGCCCCCGCCCCCGCCCCCGCCGCCGAACGGGATCCCGGTCATCTCCGATGTCGCGAACCAGACCGTAACCGCGGGCGGTTCGCTGACCGTGCCGTTCAGCGTCTTCGACGCCGAGACACTCGCCACGAACCTCACCGTCATGGCCACGTCGTCGAACCCCGCCGTCACTCCGATGCTCACGTTCGGCGGCAGCGGCAACGATCGCACGATCACGATCTCGACCGCGGGCACCACGGGCACCGCGACGATCACCCTCACGGTCACGGACGAGTTGGGCGCGCAGGACACAGACACCTTCGACATCACTCTCGTTCCGCCGCCCCCGCCGCCGCCGCCCCCGCCGCCAAACGCGACCCCGGTCATCACCGACATCGTCAACCAGACCGTGCAGGCGGGCAATTCGCTCTCGCTGCCCTTCGTGGTCGTGGACGCGGAAACCGCGGCTTCGGCCCTGTCGATCACGGCCAAGGCGGCGAACCCCGGCCTCATCCCCACGCTGACGGTCAGCGGCGCGGCCAACAACCGCACCCTGAACGTCGTGTCGGCGACCGGCGTCTCCGGCACCACGACCGTCACGGTCACGGTCACGGACGCGGACGGGAACGCCACGAGCGATACGTTCGACGTGAACGTCTTCACCGTGCCCCCGCCGCCCCCGCCGCCCCCGCCGGCCGTGCCCCTTGTCGGCACCCAGCAGTTCGCCGTCGGCACCGGTAGCGGTGGATCCCAGGCCGTGCGATTCTTCAATCCGGACCGCACCGAACGGTTCATCGCCCCGGCGTTCCCCGGCCTCACCGGCGGCGTCCGCACCGCCAGCGGCGACTTCAACGGCGATGGCGTCGCCGACGTGGTCATCGGCACCGGTCCCGGCAGCATCACGCAGGTCCAAGTGCTCGACGGCAATACCGGTGCGGAACTCTTCCGCATGCAACCGTTCGAGTCCGCCTTCACCGGCGGCGTGTACGTCGCCACTGGCGACCTGACCGGCGACGGCACGATGGATCTCGTCATCACGCCCGACGAAGGCGGCGGCCCCCGCGCCCGTATCTTCAGCGGTAAGGGCTTCACGCAGATCGCCGACTTCTTTGTCATCGACGATCCGGCGTTCCGCGGTGGTGCCCGCGCCGCCATCGGCGATGTGAACGGCGACGGCCGCGCCGACCTCGTCGCCTCCGCGGGCTTCGGTGGCGGTCCCCGTATCGCCGGCTACGATGGTAAGAGCGTCGGTGTCAACCCGCAACGCCTCTTCCAGGACTTCTTCCTCTTCGAAGATACGCTCCGCAACGGTGCCTTCATCGCCGTCGGCGATATCGACGGCGACGGCTTCGCGGACATCGTCGGCGGCGGCGGACCGGGCGGCGGCCCCCGCGTCCTCGGCCTCAGCGGCAAGTCCCTGCTGACCAACGCCTACATTACCCGCGCCAACTTCTTCGCTGGCGACCTCGCCGACCGCGGCGGCATCCGCGTCGCCATCAAGAATCTCGACGGCGACAACCGCGCCGACATCATCGTCGGCTCCGGCGATGGCTCGGGCAACCGCGTCACCGGGTTCCTGGGGGCCAACATCCTCCCGGACGGCACGCCGCTCGCCGCCTTCAACCTCGACAGCTTCCCCGGATTCGCCGGCGGCGTGTTCGTCGGTTGATCGGCCACCCGCAATAACACCGAAGCCCGCGGATTCCTCCGCGGGCTTCATTCGTTGACTCACTTCGCTTCGGGCAGGTCCCGAGGCGGTCCGCTTCCTTTCGGTCGATCCATCGACTCACGTAGTTTCGTGCCCTTGTTCTCGATCTCACCGCCCGTCGTCAGGAAGAATTTCGAGTCCTTCAAGCCCGCGTCGATGTTCAATACCGGGTTCGCGTCGGCGGTGAAGCGCGCCTTGGCCAATTCGACCCACTCGCCGTTCGTCGTCTTCACCCAGCCGTTGCCGAACTGCGCCCGACGCGTCTTGGTGGTCGACACCTTGTTCCGCCGGAAGTCCTCGACGAACGAATAGTAGCCTTCGAGCAGCTTGCCGTTCGTGATCGTCGAAAACGTCACGAGGTGTTTCCACTCCTTTTTGTCGTTCAGGTAGAAGTAACCCGAGTAGGCGGTGCGGTCCGTGCCGTCCGGTTTGGCGGTGACGAGAAAGCGGTAGGTTTCTCCAACCTTCCAGTCGAAGTCGAAGAACGATTGGCCGCCCGTGCCTTCGCCGCCGAAGCGGCCCACGCGCACGCCTTCGCTCTTGTGGAGCGTCTTCACTCGTTTGTTTTCGTCGACTTTCTTCGGATCGTCGCCGGCGGTCGGGTCCCAGACGGAGAAAATCGCGAGCTTTTTGCCATTGGCGAGTTCCTGGATGCCGAAGTAGCCGTGGCGGAACCCGGCGGCCATGAAGTAGGTGCCGTCGGCGGAATTCTCGATGGTCATTTCGTTGTAGAACGCGGTGCCGGCCGGGGCGGAATAGCCGAGGTGGACGGAGCGGCAGGCGATGCCTTTGAGTTTCTCGTCGGCATTCGCCGCGCTGGCGAGTGCGACGACGAAGAGGGTGGCGAACGGAACGCGCACGACATATCTCCAAGAGGATCGGATCATCGAATCCATCTTAGTGGTGCCCCATGCGAGCGATGCTGTTGGTGCTCCTGTCCTGCGGGTTCGCCGCGGCGCAGGCGCCGATTCCCAAGACGACCGCCGAACGGACCGATTACAAGGAAACGACCCGCCATGCGGATGTCGTCGCGTTCGGCGAGGACCTCGCCAAGCTCTCGCCGCACGTGAAGGCGCAGACCTACGGGAAGAGCACGGAAGGCCGGCCGCTACCGCTGTTGATCGTGACCTCCGGTGGAATCACGACGCCTCAAGCCGCGACTCAACTCGGCCGGATGGTCGTACTTGTCTATGCGAACATCCACGCTGGCGAAGTCGACGGCAAGGAAGCGGTGCTCGCCCTCGCCCGCGATCTGGCAATCAAGAACGATCCCCTTCTTAAGCAGTTCGTCTTGCTCGTCGCACCGAACGTGAACCCGGACGGCAACGAGAAATTCGACCCCGACAACCGCCCCGGCCAGAACGGCCCAGCCCAGACCGGCGTGCGCGAGAACGCTGCCGGGCTGGACTTGAATCGCGACTTCGTGAAGCTCGAAAGCCCCGAAATCCGAGCACTCGTGAAACTGATGAACGAATGGGACCCGAAACTCATTGTGGACTGCCACACCACCAATGGCAGCAAGCACCGCTACACGCTGACCTACGACGCCGCCCGCTACCCCGCCGCCGATCCGAAGCTCGTCGCGTTCGGAAACGACACCTTGCTTCCCGACATCACGAAGCGATTGAAGGCGGCCTCCGGGTTCGATTCGCAGTTCTACGGGAACTTCAACCGCGAACGGACGCAATGGCAGAGCTACGCCGCGTCGCCGCGTTACGGTACGCAATACGTCGGTCTGCGGAACCGCGTCGCGCTCCTCTCGGAGTCGTACACCTACGCGTCCTTCGCGGACCGCGTGAAGGCGAGCTACCACTTCGTGAAGTCGGCACTGGCGAGCATCGTGGCGAAGCCGGACGATTTGGGGCGTTTGACCCGCGCCCTCGGCACGCCGGCAAAGATCGCCCTGCGCAGCAAGACCGTCGCGCACGAGAAGCCGGCAACGATCCTCGGCTTCGACGCCGACGGGAAGCCGAAGGATTTTTCGCTCGCGGTCGTGACGAAGATGGAGCCGGCGCTCGAAGTCGCGGTGCCGGACGCGTACCTCGTGCCGGCGAAGTATGGAGACGCGATCGACACGTTGCGCCGCCACGGCATCGCGGTCGAAGAGCTGCGCGAGGACGTGGAACTCGATCTGGACATCTATCGAATCACGAACATGACGAATTCGGCCACCGAATACCAGAAGCACAAGCTGACAAAGCTCGAAGTCGCATCCGCGAAGGCGACGCGACGTGTCCCGGCCGGCACGGCGCTCGTCCGCACGGCACAGCCGCTTGGCCGGCTGGCGAGCTACCTGCTCGAACCGCAAGCCGAGGACGGCCTCGCGACGTGGAACTTCTTCGACAAGGATTTAGCGAAGGATTCGGAATTCCCCGTCGCCCGCGTCGGCAAGCTCGGCGGCGTCGCGACCGGTTCGATGCGGCCGCTGCCGGAGAATCGCAAGAAGGATCAGCCGTTCACCCTCGAATTCCTCACGTCCAATCGCGCCTTCGCCGTCGGCGAACTCGGCCCCGTCACGTGGCTGCCCGACGGCGAGCACTTCCTGCAAACGAAAGGCGGCAAGCTCTACAAGGTGACGGCCCGCACCGGCCGCGGCGAACTGTTCGTCGACTCCGAGAAGCTCGCGAAATCCCTGGAAGGGCTCGCTACCCTGCCCCGCCGTGATCGCGGCGGTTTCGCCCGCGGCGGCCAGTACCGCATGAACCCCGCCCGCACCGGCACGCTCGTCGACCTGCCCAAGGGCGAACTCGGCTTCGCCTACTTCGACGGCTCCTCCGCCGTGCAGCTCACCACCAGCGAGGGCCGCAAGGAGTTCGTCTCCTTCTCGCCCGCCGGTACGCACATCGCCTTCGTCCGCAAGGGGAACCTCTTCGTCGTCGATCTCGCCACGAAGAAGGAGACGGCGCTCACGACCGACACGAATCCCGAAGTCCTCAACGGGCGTGCCGACTGGGTGTACGAGGAGGAGATCTTCAACCGCAACGGCAAGGCGTACTGGTGGAACGAGGCCGGCACCGCGATCGCGTTCCTCCGCTTCGACGATACGCCGGTGAAGAAGTACACGCTCGCTGATCCGTACCCGGCCAGCGGCCGCGCGGAGGTCTACGGCTACCCGAAGCCGGGAGACCCGAATCCACTGGTGAAACTCGGCGTGGTCACGTTGAGCGAAGCCAAACCGGCCTTCGTCCACCTGGGTGATTACAAGCCGGACGACACGCTCTTCGCCCGCGTCGGCTGGATGCCCGATGGCAAGCGGCCCTACGCCTACGTCACGAATCGCCGGCAAACCTGGATCGATTTCGCCGTATGGGACTCGCCGAACGAAAAGCCGAAGGTGCTCTTCCGCGATCAGACGAAGGCCTGGATCGACGACGCCGGCGAGCCGAAGTTCCACGCCGACGGTTCGTTCCTCTTCCCGAGCGAGCGCAGCGGTTGGAAGCACCTGTATCGCTACGACGCGAACGGAAAGCTTTTGAATGCCGTGACGACCGGCGAATGGGAAGTGAAGGATGTGCTGCGAGTCGACGAGAACGAAGTCTACTTCACGGCCACCAAGGACGGGCACACCGGCTCGAACTTCTACTCCGCGAAGCTTGATGGTTCAGGCGTCACCCGCATCAGCGCCGGCAACGGCACGCACACGATCGGCCTCGCGCCGAAGGGCAAGCTCTACACCGATCGCTTCAGCGACAACGACACGCCGGGCCGCACGGTCCTTCGCGAGTTGGGTAAGGCCGATCCGGTGCGGACGATGGACAACAACCCGGCTTATGCTCGCGAGGAGTACCGGTTCGGCAAATACGAACGGATGCAGGTGCCGATGAAGGACGGCTTCCTGTTGGAAGCGGCAATCACCTTTCCGCCCGATTTCGACCCGGCGAAGAAGTACCCGGTGTGGATTTCGACCTACGCCGGGCCGCACGCGCCGACGGTGCGCGAGGGGTGGAGCTGGCGGAGCTTCGAACAGGTACTCGCACACATGGGGATCGTTTCGTTCCGCGTCGATCCGCGCTCGGCGAGCGGCAAAGGGGCCGTGAGTGCGTGGGCCTGCTATAAGCAGATGGGCGTGCCGGAGCTGAAGGATCTGGAGGAAGCAGTCGACTGGATCGCCAAGAAGCCGTGGGCCGACGCGTCGCGCGTCGGCATCAGCGGGCACAGCTACGGCGGGTTCATCACCGCCTACGCGCTGACGCACTCGAAGAAGTTCGCCGCCGGCATCGCTGGCGCTCCGCCCAGCGACTGGCGGCTGTACGACACGATTTACACCGAGCGCTACATGGGCCTGCCGAGCGAGAACAAGGAGGGCTACGACAAGACGAGCGTCGTGAAGGCCGCCGCGAACCTGCACGGGAAACTGCTGCTCATCCACGGCCTCATGGACGACAACGTCCACGCCCAGAACTCGTGGCAGCTCGTGGATGCGCTCCAGAAAGCGAACAAGCCGTTCGAGCTGATGATCTACCCGCCGGCCCGCCACGGCATCCGCGGCGAGCACTACCAGACGCTGCAAATCGACTTCATCCGGCGGACGATGCTGGGGAATTCGCACAAATGATCGCGGCTCAATCGTAGGTCGGGCCGAGGCTTTGCGAGGCCCGACACGTGTTGATTTGCGATGTGTCGGGCCTCGAAGACTCGGCCCGACCTACAAGAGTCGATTCGGTGTCCGATTTCTTTCGCCCCAACGGGGCGACCGAAAATAGCCAGGGGCAAGCGAAGCGCAGCCCCTGGAATTGCGGCCCGAAATCGCCGTAGCCCCAACGGGGCGACCTGAGGCATCGGTCGCCCCGTTGGGGCTACGGCGATGGAGACCGATTGGACCAGGGGTTCCGTCGCTTCGCTCCGTCACCCCTGGCTATTGTCGGTGGCCCCGTTGGGACCGAAATCCCACGTTCGGAATTCTGTGTTTGGGTTTGCGTTTTCGAATCGAAGAACCCGACTGCCAGATCACGAATCACGATCCTGTCACGAACCACGCCGGGGGGACGAGCCATTCGAGCTGGCCGGCGCCCTTGGCGATTTCGTGGCGGCAGTTGATGCACGCGATCGCGGCCTTGTCGAAGTCGACGCCATCGCCGTCCGTGCCGATCAGCCAGCCGGCGTAGTCGGCCAGGTCGGGCATGTGGCCGACGAGCACCGGCGAGCCACCCAGCTCGAATACGAGCTTCGAAAGTTTCTTTGGCTTCATCTCGCCGCACGCGAGGCGCTCCGTCACCACGAATTCGCGGCCGGGGGTGAGGGTGGTCAGCAGGTGTTCGGCCGTCTCGACGGCACGGACGAGCGGACTGGTGACGACGACCGAAACGGGCACGCCCCGCGCCTTCAGGGCGGCGGCGAGCGCCTGCGCCTGCCGCCGGCCAAGTTCGGTCAGCGGTCGGTGAAAGTCGTCCACGATGCCGTCGGTTCCGAGCGGCAAGGCTTCGGCATGGCGCACGAGCAACAGGCGCATCGTCGGCTCCTTCTCTGAATCCTCACGCCGCCGCGCTTCCGGCGGCGGGGGAAACTCCTACACTAACGGTTGCTCTCTCCATCGACCACCCTCGGCCGCGCCCGTCGCGGCCCTTTGACTTTACAGGCTCCGCCGACCATGAAGGCTCCGCGCACCGACATCCGCAACGTCGCCGTCATCGCCCACGTCGACCACGGCAAAACCACCCTCGTGGACCAGATGCTCCGCCAGTCGGGGCAGTTCCGTTCCGAGGAGCTTGACAAGCTCGTGGGGGGCCAGCACGGCCTCATCATGGACTCGAACGACCAGGAACGCGAGCGGGGCATCACGATCCTCGCCAAGAACTGCGGCATCCGCATCGGCGACGTGAAGGTGAACCTGATCGACACGCCGGGCCACGCCGACTTCGGCGGGGAGGTCGAGCGAATCCTGAAGATGGCGGACGGCGCGTTCGTGCTTGTCGACGCGGCCGAAGGCCCGCTGCCGCAGACGCGGTTCGTGCTCAAGAAGGCGTTCGCCTGCGGTCTGAAGCCGATCGTCATCATCAACAAGATCGATCGCCCGGATGCGCGGATCCAAGAGATCCACAACATGATGTTCGAATTGTTCATCGAACTCGGCGCGGACGACGACACGGCCGACTTCCCGGTGATCTACGCCAGCGGCCGCGCCGGCATCGCCACCACGGACATGGCCGTCGAGCCGAAGGACCTGAAGCCGCTCTTCGACGCGATCCTGAACAAGATCCCCGCGCCGGTCGTGGACCAGGACGCCCCGCTTCAGATGCAGGTGACGGCGCTGCAATACTCCGAGTTCCTCGGCAAGATCGCCATCGGCCGCGTCGTGGCCGGCAAGATCAGGAAGAACCAGAAGGTGACGGTGGTCAAGCAGAAGGACGGCGGCACCTTCAACGACACCGTTGTGCAGGTGTTGGAATTCGACAAGCTGGCGAAGAAGGAAGTGGAGACGATTTCGGCCGGCGACGTGTGTGCGGTGGTCGGCATCGACGAGGCGGACATCGGCGACACGATCTGCGACTTCGACAAGCCGATGCCGCTGCCGCCACTGGCGATCGACGAGCCGACGCTCGACATGCTCTTCAAAGTGAACGATTCGCCGTTCGCCAGCCAGGACGGCAAGCCGTTGACCAGCCGCGAATTGCGGGCGCGGCTGGATAGCGAACTCCAGCACAACGTCGCCCTGCGCGTGAAGCCGGGCGAGCGGGAGAGCGAGTTCATCGTCAGTGGCCGCGGCCTGCTGCACCTGGGCGTGCTGCTGGAAACCATCCGTCGGGAAGGCGGCGAGATCGCCGTCGGCAAGCCGAAGGTCATCACCAAGGAAGTCGACGGCAAGACGCTGGAACCGATCGAGTACCTCGTCGTCGAGGCGCCGAATGAGCATTCGTCGTCGGTGATGCGGCTGGTGCTCGAGCGGCAGGGCGAATGCATCAAGATGGAGGGCGGCCAGGGGAACAGTACCCACATGGAATTCCACATTCCTGCCCGCGGACTGATCGGCCTGCGTACACGGATGCTCACCGCCACGCAGGGCACCGCGATCATGCACCATAACTTCCACGAGTACCGCCAGGCCCGCGCGAACATGCCCGGCCGCGCGAACGGCGTGTACATCTCGAAGAACACCGCGAAGGTGACGGCGTATTCCGTGGACGGGCTATCGGGAACGCTGTTCGTGGCACCGGGCGACGAAGTCTACGAAGGGCAGATCGTCGGCGAGCACGGCCGCGACAAGGACCTGACGGTGAACGTGACCGACCCGAAGCCGCTGACCAACATGCGGGCCTCCGGCAGCGACGCCAAGGCGTCCATCAAGCCGCCGGTCAAGTTCTCGATGGAAATGGCCCTCGAATACATCGAGGACGACGAGCTGGTCGAAATCACCCCGAACTTCCTGCGGATGCGCAAGTTGCTCCTGAAGGAAAACGAGCGGAAGAAGTTCGAGCGCGGCCGGGCGTGAGACTAGATCGGTTCCCAAGTTGATGGAGCGGATCTTCAGGTCTGTGTTGGCCCGACGCGCTTCAGGTTTGTGTTAGCCCGACGCGCCAGCGAGGGAGATCTTAGAGGCCGTCTAGAAACCGGTCTTCGCGCACCTTCTGAACTTCGGCTATGCTCGCGGCATGAACGCACGGACGCGCTATCCCAGTGACCTCACCGACCTCCAGTGGGACAATATCTCCCTCTGGTTCCCCGAAGGCGATGGTTCCAAGGGCGGCCGGCCCCGCAAGTACCCGGCCCGCGAAATCGTCAACGCGGTCCTCTACCTCGCCCGCAGCGGCTGCGCCTGGCGAATGCTGCCCCACGACTTCCCGCCCTGGAAAACCGTCTCCCTCTACTTCTACACCTGGCGCGATGCGGGCGTATGGGAGAAGTTGCATGACGCCCTGCGACAGGACGTGCGGAGGCTCCTCGACCGCGAAGCCACCCCGTCGGCGACCATCGTCGATTCCCAGGCGGTGAAGACCACCGAGAGCGGCGGCCCGAGGGGGTACGACGGCGGAAAAAAAAATCGTCGGCCGCAAGCGGCACGTGATGGTGGACACGCTGGGTCTGATCTGGGCGTTGGCGGTTCTGCCGGCCAGCGGAACGGACTGGGAAGGGGCGGTGGAGCTGTTCCGCCGGTCGAAGAAGCGGCTGCCGCGGCTGGCGAAAGTGTGGGCGGATTCGGCGTACCGGGCGGCGGCGTTGACGGCCTGGGTGACGCGGTGGTGCCGGTTCGTGGTGGAGGTCGTGGCGCGGCGGCCGGGGGCGGTCGGCTTCGAGGTGCAACCGCGGCGTTGGATCGTGGAGCGGACCTTCGGTTGGTTCGGGCGGTACCGCCGGCTGGCGAAGGACTACGAGACGAATCCAAAGAGCAGCGAGACCTGGATCACCATCGCCATGATTCACCGGATGTCCCGCTTCGCGCTGCCGGAGCGAAATCCAAAATCCGATCAGCAACTGCTCCGAAGGCCAAAACCGAAGAAGTCGAATGGTAAATAGACGGCCTCTTACAGAGAGCGGACTCGCCCTCGCTGGCGCGTCGGGCTAACCAGAAATCGCTTCACCGACTCGGGAACCGCTCTAACGTCGTTCGTTCCAATCCTTCGCGCGGTATTTCTCCCGTTCGATCCGCCGCGCGAGAGTCGTTTCCTCCTCTGTCCAGTTTCCGGACTCGAAGCGCCAACCGAGCTGGCGCGACAACTCGTCCAGGAATCCCGTTTTCATTTCCTCGGCGTCGATGGTCCGACCCGAGTCCGCGATTCCTGGCAACTCCGGCGTGAACGGGCTGCGCGTCAGCAGGATTGTGCCGTGCTGGAGGATCGCGCCGCGCAGTTTCCGCTGGGCGCTGCCGACGACTTTGCTTCCAGCCACGACAAGGTCGCCCGGCGTGTGGTGAAGGAAGCAAAGGAACTCGCCGAGTTTCTGCTCTTCGCCGCAGACGACCGAACGGGCCGGGACGCCCATGCGCTTCAGGTAGTCCCGCAAGGCATAATGAACGCGGCAGATCCAGTTCTCCCCCTTCGGCACTATCGCCGCGGCGGCCGGGATCGCGACGGAATAGGTCAGTTCGTGCGGCGCGTGGTGCAGGATGCCGGCGCCGCCGGAGGCGCGCCGTACCCACGCGTGCGGCGTGCGATCGCCCCGGTCGGCGGACGCCTGGAAGTAGCCAAGGCTCCAGGTCGGTTCGCTCCACTGGTAGAAGCGGAACGCCGCGGCACCGCGCTCGGCCGCCGATTCGAGCAGCGCCTCGTCGCGCGCCATCTGTTCCGGGCCGGACGCGACAAGATCGGGAAGCCGGCGGATGGAAAGCATTCGGGGGAAGTCTCCGGCGGGTTGGGGTTAGAATAGAAAGACCATACCGACCGGAGGCCGGCGATGGGTGAAGATGTGATCGTTTCCCCGGACACGAAGCGGGCGGAGCGGATTCCGCCACGGCAGGCGCGCACGGTGAAGTGGCCGATCCTGCATGCCGGGGAGGTGCCGCCGTTCGACCCGCGCACGTGGACCTTCTCGATCTTTCCCTCGCCGCTCGTCGAGCCTGTCACCTCGTTCACGTGGGACGAATTCACGAAACTCCCGCGCACCCGCGTCTTCGCGGACATGCACTGCGTCACCCGCTGGAGCAAGTTGGACAATTTCTGGGAAGGCGTGGCCACCAAGGAATTGTTGAAGCACGCGACACCGTCGCCGGAAGCGAAGTTCGTGATGGTCCACTGCGAGTACGGGTTCAGCACGAACCTGCCGATCGCCGATTTCTTCGATGACGACTGCCTCTTCGCGCTGAAACACGACGGCCGGGATCTCACGCCCGACCACGGCTACCCCGTGCGGCTGGTCGTGCCGAAGCTCTACGCCTGGAAGAGCGCCAAGTGGGTCCGCGGCATCGAGTTCATGACCGAGGACCGTCCCGGCTTCTGGGAACGCTGGGAAAACGGCGGCTACCACATGCGCGGCGACCCGTGGGTGGAGGAGCGATTTCGGGACCACGAATAACACGAATAATACGAATGAAAACCAAGAATAGGATTTGTCAGCGGACGATGCGTTCGGATTCCAACTTTCGTTGCGTTCCGAAATTCACGAGGAGGCCAAGACGGAAACCCGTCGCCTTGAGATAATTGTGGACCTGTGCTCGGTGTTCGTCGGCGATCTCTCGGACGGCCTTGATTTCCAGGATGATCTTGTCGAAGCAGACAAAATCGGGCTGATAACGCTTCTTGAGCGAGTGGCCTTTGTAGCTCATGGGCAATTCCGCGAATGACATGTAAGGAATCCCGATCAACCCGAATTCAATCTCCAAGCACTCGTGATAAACGGCCTCGAGAAAGCCGCATCCTTTCTCGTTGTAGACTTCAAAGCAGGCCCCCATGACGCGATACGACTCATCCTTCAAGAGGATCTCGGCCATTAGGAATCCCTTTTGATATTCCTCGTATTCGTGTGATTCGTCTTATTCGTGGTTCCCAGGTTTTCCCATGGCACCCTGCGACCTGATCCTCGGCACGGCCGGGCACATCGACCACGGTAAGACCACGCTCGTCAAGGCGCTCACCGGCATCGACTGCGACCGGCTCCCGGAAGAGAAGCAGCGCGGCATCACCATCGATCTCGGATTCGCCCACCTCGACCTCGGCGACGTGCGACTCGGCATCGTCGACGTGCCCGGCCACGAGCGATTCATCCGCAACATGCTCGCCGGCGCGGCCGGGATCGACCTCGCCATGCTCGTCGTCGCCGCGGACGACTCCGTCATGCCGCAGACGCGAGAACACCTGGAGATCCTGCAGCTGCTGGGCATTCCCCACGGGGTGATCGCGCTGGCCAAATCCGATCTGGTCGATGACACCACGCGGGAGGTCGTCGAGCTGGAAATCCGCGAACTTGTGAAGGGGACGTTTCTCGAGGGCGCGCCGATCGTGCCCGTCTCCGCGACGACCGGTCGGGGAATCGAGGAATTGAAGAACGCCCTGCGATCCCTCGCTCGCGATGCGGCGACGCGGGACGATGGCGGTTGGTTCCGAATGGCCATCGATCGCGCGTTCGTCCTGCAAGGCCACGGTACGATCGTGACCGGTTCGGTCTCGTCCGGCACGATCAATGTGGGCGATGAGATCGAATGGCATCGGGGCGACGGGACGTCCGAACGGGTCCGCGCGCGGTCACTGAGCAACCACGGGCGCCCCGTGGAGCGGTTGGTGCGCGGCCAGCGCGGCGCCATCAACCTCCCAGGCGTGCCCCACGACGCGATTCGGCGCGGTCAGGAGTTGGCCCGGCCGGGGTTTTTGAAACCGTCCAAGGTGCTGACGGTCCGGCTGCGAGCATTGGCGGATGCCGGGCGATCCATCAAACACCGCTTGCCGGTGCGCGTCCATCTCGGCACGGCGGAAACCATGGCCACGGTTTCGCTGCTCGACGCCGATCAGGTCGATCCGGCCCGTTCGGCGCTTGCGCAGTTGTTTCTGGAGGACCCCGTCACGGCGACGTGGGGCCAGCCCTTCGTCGTGCGCGACTCCTCGGCCGAGCGGACGCTCGGCGGGGGCACGGTCTTGCAGCCGATCGCGGTGAAACTTCGCCGGCGGCACCTCGACTCGCTCGTCCGCGTGGAGCAACTCGCGGCCGACGATCCGGCGGAGCGGATGCTCGCCGCCGCCTGGTTCGCCGGTACGCACGGTGTAAACGCCGAGGACCTGGTTCGCGGCGCGGGGATGACCGCGAACGCCGCGGAGGCCCGGATACCGGAGGCGATCCGGAATGGTTCCCTCGTGGAACTTGTGCTGGCGGCAAACCGTCGCGTGTTCGTCCATGCCGCGCGCGTGGACGAACTGGAAGGTGCGATGCTGGCCACGATGACCCGGCTGCACGAACAGTTCCCGTTGCTGACGACGCTCGACCGGCAAAAGGTGCTGGCGCAACTGGATTATGTCGGAGACGAAGCGATCCTTCATGCCATTGCGGAGCGGTTGATCGTCCGGAAACGGGCGGTGGGAGACTCACGGCGGATCGCCCGCGCGGACTTCAAGCCGAAGCTCAGCGTGAACCAGCGGAAGCTCAAGGACGCGATCGTGGAGGCGCACGCCGCCGCCGGGTTTACGCCGCCGGAACCGGCCGCATTCGCGAACCGCGCGGGCGGAAACGCCAAGTCGCTGACGGAGATCTACGATGTGGCCGTGGCCGAGGGATTCCTCGTGAAGATCGCGCCGGACTTGTACCTGCATGCCGACGCCGAAACGGAAATGCGGCGTCGGGTGCGGGAGCGACTGGCACAGCCGCCCGGCGCGACGGTCGCCGAAATCCGGGATTTGCTGGGCACGACACGGAAGTATGCCGTACCGCTGTGCGAATACCTGGATCGGATCGGTGTGACGAAACGGGTTGGCGATTCGCGCGAATTGGTCCGGGATTCATGAACGACCCGGCCGGAATCGGCCGGGTCTGCGGGTGTGTTAGTACCCACCTCCACCGTAGCCGCCGCCGCTACCGCCGCGACGACCACCGCCGTAGCCCCCACCCCCGCCGCCATAGCCACCACCACCTCCGCCGCCACCGCCGTAGCCGCCGCCGCCGTAGCCACCACCGCCGCCACGGCGTCCACCGCCGCCGCCGTAGCCGCCACCACCGCCGCCACCGCCATAGCCACCGCCACCCCGCGGGCGTTCTTCACGCGGCTTGGCTTCATTCACCGTCAGGCGCCGGCCCTGGAAATCCGCGCCGTTCATCGCCTGGATCGCCGCCTCGTGACCGTCACTCATCTCCACGAAGCCGAAGCCTCGCGAGCGACCGGTTTCCCGATCCTGGATCACTTGCGCCTTCACGACCGTTCCGAACTGGCCGAAGGCTTGCGCCAAATCGTCGTCCGTCGTCGAGAAAGGCAGATTGCCAACGTAGAGATTCACCGCCATGACAGAACCCTTGCTGAATCGGGCCAACCAACGGTCGGCCGCGAATACGACCAACTCCGCTCGCCGTCGCACGACGGAAACGGGGTCGGGCCATCGAACGGAGCGCTGGTACTCCTCCGCGAACCGGCGGTGATGCGTTCCGAAACGGAGTTCGATCGTCGCACGGACTTTCGCCGAAAGGGGCCACTGGCTGGACTTGTGCGGAACACCGAGATGGGAGAGCCACCGAAGCGAATCCGCCAACGCGAAGCCAAACGGGTCAACGCTACCTCATCGTCCCGAACCTGCCATGCGGGGCCACCCCGCATGATAATGCGAGTATAATCGGACCGTTTGAAAAAGATAGCCGAAATTCAGGTTTTCTCCGCCGTGACGGTACCATCCGAACCAAAGGTGATTCGCCCGGGATTCCATCGGAGCGGCGGCCTCGATTCGCCGCGCGCGATCGCGATCGCCCGTTCGGACAAATTCTCCGCGCAGAGCGCACGAAGCCCGATGTAGGACGTCGTCAATCGGGGATTGATTTCGATCGCGAAATCGCCGGCGTCGCCGAGCACGAGGTCCACTCCCACGTAGCCCAGCAACCCGGGCACGACATCGACCGCGCGTCGGCCGATCGCCACGGCGCGCTTCGCGAGCGGGTCCGGGATCGGTAGCGAACCGCCGCGATACTGGAACCGGCCATCGTTGCTCAACTCCTGAAAGCACGGAACCAGAGGGACGGTCTGTCGGGGTCCGACGAGGAAGGCCACGCTCACCGGCTGGCCGGGGACGAAATCCTGGAGCACGAAGGAATCGGTCCGCTGTTCCTCGGGAACGGCCTCGCTCTCGCACAGAAAGACGGTGTCGCAGGAACCGGCACCGTCGCGCGGCTTCAGAACCGAGGGTCGCGGGGCGCGAACGCCTGTAGCCGCCGATCGTGTCGCGGGCGTCGGCACGCCATGACGGTTCCAGTGCTCGGCCAGTCGGAGCTTATCGGCGGTCAGGGCGAGGGCGTCGGCCCGCGGCGCGAGGACCGGGCACGACCGACGGAAAAACGAGACCCGTTCTTCGAGGATGCCCCCGGTCTCCGGCGCGATCACGAACGCCAGGTCGGTGTTCGATTCGACCACCTCGCAGCCGGGGATTGCGCGAAGATCGGCCGCGAGGGCGTCGCGCATCGCACGGCCCTCGCGGTACATCGAACTTCCGTCGTCGGGTCCGGACGCCGTGAGGTGTTCGTAGACGAGGATGCGCATCAGGCCGCGGCCTTCGTCGCCAGTTCGAGGAGGTGCCTGGTCGCCGCGGTCGGTCCGTCCTTGCTGCCGAAGATGGCCGTGCCCGCAACGAAGACATCGGCCCCCGCGGCCGACGCCACGCCGATCGTCTTCGCGTCGATGCCGCCGTCGACTTCCAATTCGCACTTCGGGTTCAGTTCGCGGATCCACTTCCGCACCTGTCGGATGCGGGCGGTGCTTTCCGGGATGTACGCCTGCCCGCCGAAGCCGGGGAAGACGGTCATGCACAGCACGAGATCGATGTCCGCGATGTACGGCTCCACCTTCGCGATGTTGAAGTCGGGGTTGAACGCGAGACCGACCTTCTTGCCCTGCGATCGGATATGCTGGATCATCTCCGTCGGATCGGGTTCGACTTCCAGATGGAAAATGAACGAATCCGCGCCGGCCTTGATGAATCCGTTGAGAAACTTCGCCGGTTCCTCCACCATCAGGTGCACTTCCAGCGGCATCGCCGTCACGGGGCGCAGCCCCTTGCAGACGATCGACCCCATGCTCAGGTTCGGCACGAAGTGGCCGTCCATCACATCGACGTGCACGCGGTCCGCGCCGCCGGCTTCCGCGAGTTTCACGACCTCGCCGAGCTTCGAGAAGTCGGCCGCCAATATGGACGGGGCTATCGCGGGCATCCTGTCGCACCTCCGGGGTTGCTGACAGGATATGAACTCCCTCATTTCGCGTCGGCATTGAGGAACACTTCCACCTGCTGCCCGACGAACAGCGCCGAATCGACGGCCTCGATGCGGTAAATGACCTGCAAGACCCGCGTGTCCACCCGCTCCACGCTCGACCCGGTCAGCGACTTCTTCGGCACCACATAAGGCTCGACCCGAACGAACGCGATCGGGAACTTCACCTCCGGATTGCCACGCGGCTGGGCGAAGCCGGGCAGGTTCGGACGGAACCGGCCAATATCGTTCTCGTCGATATCCACGCGCACGTGCAGCTTGCCCACATGGCCCAGCACGATCGACGGCTGGCCGGGGGCCGTGGCCACGAATTCCCCGGGCCGCACGTTGACCTGCAGGACCTGATACACCGTCGTATCGTCCGCCGACGACCAGTTCAAACGCGGGGCCTGCACCGTCAATCGACCGAGTTCGGTCTCGGTCTGCTCCAGTTGGCTCCGGGCCTGCTTCACGGCCGCCTGGGCGACGAGCTTGTCGAACTTCCACGCCCCGGCCTCCATCAGCGCGAGATCGGCTTGCGCCTTCTCGAGTTGGGCGCGGGCGATCGCGACGCCGGCCTCGCGCCGCGTCAGTTCGTCTTCGGATGCCGCCGCGCCAAGCTTCTGAAGACGCGCCAGTTGCTTCTCCTGATCCGCCAGGCCCGCCTGCATTTCCGCGACGCGGGCGCGCAGCGGTGGGAGTTCTTCGGTCCGCGGCGTCCCGTTGAGCTTATCGAGAGCGGATTGGGCGCTCTCGAGCACGGCACGGCGGACGGCCAACTCGGCTTTCAGTTGTCGATCGTCGAGCCGGAACAACGGTTGGCCGGGGCGAACGCCGTCGCCGACCTTCACGAGCGTGCGCTCGACGATGCCGGGCACATGCGTACCGATGGAAATATTTTCCGTCTCCGGCTCCACGATCCCGGAGCCGGCGAGTTGCTTGGCGAACGGGGACTTCGCCGGTTCGACCGGCGGCACCGCCGGCGGCGCCTTCTGTTGAGCCGCGGTCATCTGCCGGACGGCGAACGCGAAGGCGATCGCGCCGAGGATCGGAAGGAGATATCGCGTCAGCATGATTGACCTCACTCGTGCGGGCGTTGGCCCTTGCCGAGCAATTCCACCACTTTCCCGTCGGCCATCGAAACGATCCGATCGCCGAAGTCGTACACGCGGCTATCGTGCGTCACCACGATCACGGCCCGGTCCGGTTGCACGGCCACCTGTCGAATCAGATCCATCACCGTGCGCCCCGAAGCCGCATCGAGCGCCGCAGTCGGTTCGTCGCACACGAGAAGGCGCGGCTCGTGAACGAGCGCCCGCGCGATCGCGACCCGCTGCTGTTGACCGCCGGACAACTGCGACGGATACGATTTCAGGCGCGATCCAAGGCCGACGGACGCCAGGAGGTCCGATGCCTTTTCGATCGCCTTCGGGCGGCTCCAACCCGCGATCAACAGCGGAACGCTGGCGTTCTCTACCGCCGTCAGCGCCGGCAGCAGGTTGTACTGTTGAAACACGAATCCGATATTCGCTCCGCGGAAGCGGACCTTACGGTTCCCGCCCATCCGCGTGAGATTGTGTTCAAGAACCGACACTTCACCAGCGGATGCGTCGAGCAGTCCCGCGACGATGGAAATCAATGTCGTCTTGCCGCAACCGGAGGGGCCGACCAGCAGCACCAGTTCCCCGTACGGCAGGTCGAGCGAGACGGTATCGATTGCGGTCACTTTCGTGTCGCCCGTACCGAACACCTTCGAAACGCCGCGGAGTTGAATCGCGGCGCCGCGGGTCGTTGGGTGTTGTTGCATTGTCGTCGTCATCGCCAAGCTCCCGCGCTCTGCTGCGCAAAACCTCCGCGTCGCTGCTAGAGCGGTTCCCGAGTCGGTGTAGCCTATTCGGGTTAGCCCGACGCGCCAGCGAGGGCGTGGGCGCTCGCCCTCGCTGGCGCGTCGGGCTAACGATCCCCCCGATCCACTTCCGCTACACCCACTTGGGAACCGCACTAAACATCAACGGAACACCACGCCCGCCTCGAGGAACAGCACGCGGCGCATGCTGAGCAGGCTCGCGGCGAGCGCGATCACCGTGACCGCCCCGGCCGTGATCCCCATGATCTGCCAACCGAAGTAGAACGCGGGGGGCGTCGAGGTCACGACGCGCTCGAACGTGTAGCCGAACAGCGCCGCGCCGCCGATGCCGAGGCCGTAACCGATCAGCCCGACCACGAGCGCCTGCAACAGGATCATGCCCACCAGCCGAATATTACTGACGCCCATCGCCTTCAAGGCGCCCCATTGCTTCAGGTTCTCGAGCGTGAACAGGTAGAACGTCTGCCCGGCGATGGCGCAGCCGACGACAAAGCCGAGCATGACCGTGATGCCGAAGTTGATCGGGATGCCGGTGCGCTGCATGTAGTACTGGATGGTGGACCAGAAGAACTGGTCGTTCGTGAGCGCTTTCAGCCCCGTCTGCTCGTGGATCGCCGCGCAGACCGATTCCGGAAAAGCGCCGTCGTTCCCCTTCGCGAGGATGAACGTCAGCGTCTTCCGCTCCTGAGGCAGGAACTGCACCGCCTGCGAATACGTGCAATACAAGATCGGGAATGTCTGAAAGGTCGGGTTGCACTTGCACATCCCGACGATCACCGCGCGCTTGTCGTTCATCTCCAACGTCCGACCGACCTGGAACGGCTCATTCCCGAACAGGTAGCGCCAGCCGAATTCGTCGATGAAGACCGCGTTCGGCTGGCGCAGGTCGCCGAGCTCGCCGTGCAGAATCCGATCCGGCCGCGGAGCGCCGACGAGCGTGGCATCGTCGAGTCCGATCAGGATCATCTGCTGGAAGTTGCCATCCGAGAGGCGCGCCCGAGCGATCCCCTTGTAGAGCCGCACCGCCCACTGCACACCCTCGACGCCGCGGACGCGCAGGAGTTTGTTCTCGCTCATCGGTTTCACGTCGTCGACGAACTGGACGTTCTTGTCCATCACCCAGATGTCGCCGCCCTCGATGTCGCGGATCTGGCTCGTCGTGTTCCGCATCAGGCCGCAGAAGATGGAAAGCTGCTGACTCATCAAGAGCGCCGCGAACGCGACGCCGAAGATGATGCCGAGATATTTCGCGCGGTCGCCGGTCAGCATCCGCAGCGCGACCCAGTTCATGGCGCGGCCTCCCGGATCGGTTCCCCGTGGCCAAGCGCCGCCAGCACGAACCGCGTCACGTGCTCCGCGATCATCGGCGTCGTAATGGCGTCCACCGGTTCCTTGCCGAAGATCAGCTCCGCGACCTGACGGTTCTGCCGGTAGAAGAGAATCTGCCCGATGATGCTGAAGCCGATCATCAGGATGCGCGACTCCGGCGCGGTCGGGAGCAACTCGCGAACGATGCCGCGCAGACCGAACGCCATCGGCTGGATGAACTCAGTGATGATGGCATGCGCCGCGGCCGTGGGCTGCGACATCTCCCGCATCATGAGCCGCAGGGAACTGGTCCGCGTCGGCTGCGTCATCCGCGTCGCCATCTCGTGGATGAACGCCTTCAACTTTTCGACCGGCGACACCCCTTCCAGCGCCGGCGGCAATGGCATCCCCTTCGCGGCGCAGGAGTGGGCGAACCGCACCGCCTCGATGTACAGCCGTTCCTTGTCGCCGAAATAGTAGTTGATCGCGGCGACGTTCGCGCCGGCCCGGTCGGTAATCTCGCGAATGGTGGCGGACGCGAACCCCTTCTCGGCGAAGATTTCCTCGGCCGCGAGCAGCAGGCGTTGACGGGGTTCCGGGGCGTCGTCGGGATCCGCGATCACGATGGGCACCGACCTGAAACGTTTGATTGAATCAACTGTACCAATCAAACGTTTGAAAAGCAAGTTTGGATTCCCGATATTTCTGGATGCCCGACGAGTCCGGCAAGAAACCGATGATATCAGAAATCATAAACCATTTATATAAATGGTTTTACGTTTCAGATTCGAATGGGTCCGCAAAGTAAGAATGAGTCCGCCGAGGGGTGGGGAGGCATCGGCCGGACCCATTTCCCACCTTGCCGAGCGCCCGCTTGAGACTATTTCTTGCTCCATGAGTGATGCCCCGCGATACTCGTTCCCGATCGCCCGGAGGTTGCTTCGATTCGCGAGTCGCGCTCGCGGGAACTGGCTGTCGCGTCATCGCAACGGCTTCAATTTCGCCATCCACATGGTCGGCATTCCCCTCTCACTCATAGTCGCACCCGTCCTCTGGTTTCTCGCGCCCTGGACATGGGGCCTGGCCGCGTTCCTCGGCGGCTACCTGCTCCAATGGATCGGCCACCGGGTCGAGGGGAACGACGTTGGCGAGTTCATCCCCATCAAGCGGTTGCTCGGGTTGCCCGTGGTGGCGATCGCACCGTCATTTCAGCCCCCCGCTTCCCCCAGCTCCGCGCCCTGACGCCGTTTGACAGTCCGCCCAGTCTCGCAACTTGAGCGATAGTCGCCAGATTCTCGAAAAAGTCGCCAATCGGGTCGATTCCGTCGGCAAGTCCTGTGGATTTTTCCCGGCTTCGCGTCGATACGTGGGGAGATGCCCCGCGTTGTCGGGGAACGTCTGCGAGGGGGGCGCGACGTGACCATGAGATTGCATCGTGTTGGACGTTGGAAGGCGCGGATCGTCGGGGGGCTTCTGGCCCTCTTGCCGGCGGTCGGCTGCAAACACCAGTTGTTTCTCGAGCCATCGGACCACAAGACGTCCTTGATGGCGGGATTGGAGAAACTGGAAACGCAGCCGCACGCTTCGATCCCGCCGACCTTGGTCTCGCCGGGGTTGGCACCGGCGACGGCGACCGATCCCACGCGCCCGTCGCGGCCCATTTCGCTCAAGGAATGCATCGCGATCGCCGTCGAGAAGGGGAACCTCGGTTCGGTCGGCGGCAGCCAGAACGCCGGGTTCGTCAATGACGGCCTCGTGCAGTTCAACGGCCGGAGCACCGGCGGCTCCGACTCGCTGCGCGCCCTCGTCATCGATCCCGCGATCGCGGGCGCGGATATCGAGCGGTCGCTTTCGAAGTTCGACGCGCGGTGGATTTCCAGCTTGACCTGGTCCAAGAACGATCAGCCGGTGGTGAACTTCCAGCAGCAGATCACGAACGGCGATGCCGCGACAATCAGCTCGACGCTCGCGAAGCCGCTGCCCACCGGGGGCGTTGCGGGGATTACGTTCAGCACGGATTACCGTAAGTTCGCCGTGACCAGTTCGGCGTTCGCCTCACAGGTGAACCCGGCTTACACGCCGCGGTTGCAGTTCCTCTTCGAACAGCCCCTGATGCAGGGCTTCGGCATCGAGATCAACCAGCTCTCCCAGAGCCACCCGGGCAGCCTGCTGATTCCCGGCCTGCGGCCCAGCGGCGGACAGACCACGGAAGGCATCCTTATCACGCGCATCCGCTACGATCAGCAGCGGGCCGAGTTCGATCGCCAGATCAATCAACTGCTGATCAACGTCGAGACGGCGTACTGGAACCTCTACGCCGCCTACTACAACCTCTACGCGCAGGAAGAGACGCTGAAGCAGGCGTTCAACCTCTACACGAACATCAAGAAGCGCCATGAGGCTGGGGCGGTCCGCCTCGGCGAACTGACGCAGACCGAATCGCAGCTCTGGACGTTCGAGCGCAACATCGTCGAGGCGCGGAACCAGGTGCTGGACGCCGAGCGCAGCCTGCGCGGCCTGCTGGGCGAGAACTCGCACGCCGACGGCATGCGGCTCGTGCCGACCGACGAGCCGACGCTCGCGCCGTACAAGCCCGACTATTACGAGCAGGTCAACGAGGCCCTCGCCTCGCGGCCCGAACTCATCATCGCCCGGCACGACTTGAAGGCCCAGCAATTGAACCTGCTGGTCGCGAAGAACCAGCGCCGGCCCGACCTGCGCTTCTTCGCTTCGCAGGACATCGCCGGCATCGGCACGCGGCTCGACGGCTCGCCCATCATCCGCGACGCCCAAGGAAACACCGTCCAGCAAAACGCCTTCGCCAGCCTCGCCGACAACGACGCCAACAGCTGGCAGCTCGGCCTGCGACTCGACATCCCACTCGGCTTCCGTGACGCCAACGCCGCCGTCCGCCAGGCGCAGCTCCAGATGGTCAAGAGCCACTACCAACTCCAGGACAGCGAGCGCAAGACGATGGAAGTCGTGCTCCGACAGTGGCGGAACCTCGACTTCCGCTATCGCGACATCGAACTGCGGCGCCAGACGCGGATCAAGCTGCAGGAGACCCTGGCTCTCAGCCAGAAGTTCATCGACGGCGGGGCGTTCGACGTGAACACGCTGTTCAACATCCTGCAGGTGCAGCAGAACTTCGCGGCGCAGCTCGCCGGCGAGTATCAGGCCATCGCCGCGTACAACTCGGCCCTGGCGGCGCTCGAGTTCGAGAAGGGGACGATCCAGAAGTACAACAACGTGAGCGTCGGCGAAGGGCCGCTGCCGCCGCACGTGCAGAAGAAGGCGTCGGACCACTTCAGCGCCCGGAACGCCGCGATCAAGCTGCGGGAACGTTCGGCGGAAAACCCGCTGCCGCCCTTGGCCGCGCCGATGATGCCGGCCGACGCGGCTCCGGCCGCAGCCGGAGCCAAGGTGCCCTTGGCGGCCCCCGCGGCGCAGCCGACCGGCCCGATCGCCGCCGCGCCGGTGTTGCAGGACATCCGGCCCGTCGTCAGCCCCTGGCCCGGCACCCAGGAAACCCCCGGCGCGGTCTTCTCGCCGATCGGCACCGCGCACATTCCGGCCCGCAAGATGATCCAGCCGCCCGGCACCGAACAGGTGCCGATTTCGGCCCAGCCGAAGTGAATCGGGAATGGAAAAACGGCGTCGGGGGTCGAATCCTTCACGGACTCGGCCCCCGACGCCGTTCATTCGGGACGATCAAACCTTTTCGATCTTCGTGTTCTCGTCCAGCGCGATCGAAGCCAGCTCGCCGTTATCCTTCGTGAAGTGGACCGTCGGCACGATGATGTCGTCTTCCGGCACGCGTTCGACCGTGACACCGGTCGAGAGATATTGCAGGCCGCGGAAGACGCCGGCGGTTTCGGCCGGCCAGGTCCGCGCGCCGACGCGCACGGTCTGCACGAGCTTGATCCGGTCGCCGGGCTTCAGCCCTTTCAGCAGGTCGACGAGCGCGGGGGCGAGCCGGCGAGTCGGAAGCACGATGTTCGCGGTCATTCGTCGTCCCTCGGCTTGGGCACGCCGCGCACGAGGGCGATCTGACCGGTGCGTGCCAGTTCGATGATCCCGTAAGGCCGCATCAGGTCGATGAACGCCTCGACCTTCCCTTCCGTGCCGCTCACTTCGATCATCACGTTTTCGTGCTGGATGTCGACGACGCGGCCGCGGAACGATTCGACAAGCTGGAACACCTCGGCCCGCTTCGGCCCGTCGCACGCCACCTTGATGAGCATCAGGTCGCGTTCGACGAAGTTCTCCGCGGAGATGTCGTCGACGCGGACGACGGTGACGATCTTGTCGAGTTGTTTGCGCACCTGATCGACGACATTGTCGGCCGCATTGATGACGAACGTCATGCGGGACATGTCGTGCTGTTCGGTTTCGCCGACCGCGAGGCTGTCGATATTGAAGCCCCGCGAAGCCAACATGCCGGAGATGTGCGCGAGCACGCCCGGCTGGTTCTGAACGAGTGCGGTGAGCACGTGGCGCATCGAAGTTCCGAGTGGAGGAGGATGAAAAGATTCTACGGTTCGGCTCGCGGTGGAACAGAGTCCTCTGCGGCGGGGCTGGTTCGGCCGAACGCGGCGAGCAGGAACAACCCCGCCAGAGCGTAGTTCGGCAGTGACATGATCGCGAGATTCTGGCCAGGCCTGACGGTCGACGTTCCCATGAGGAATTCGCGGACCGCGTCCGGCCCGCCAAGCGCGAGCTTGGGAACGTAATAGTTCGGCAGCCAGACAACGGCGAAGGCGATCCAGAATGCGAGTCGCGCCATGCGGCTGACGAGGTTCATCCAGAGCCAGGCGAGGGGGACCGCCGCGATGAGGAAATAGTGCGGCCAGGCGACGGGCGAGACGAGGAGCATGCCGAGGACGGCGAGGGCGAAGGCTCGCTCGCGCTCGGCCTTCGATTGAGCGCAACGGGCGGCGCTTGCACACAAGAGCACGACCAGGAGCCGCGTGCCATAGGACAAGACGTTCGCAGCGAGCGGCGACGCGATGAGCGCCACGACCCGTTCGTTCGGGTGCGGATCGAAGATCCGCAGCCAGAAGCCGGCGAGCGAGACGTTCTGCCGGCTAGACTGGTAGTTCGCCACGCTCGGGACGACTTCGCGAAGGTAGGTATCGAATTCCGTCGGTCCAAGCACGGCGAGCGCGACGACGTTGAGGGCGAGAAATGCCGCCCCTCCCGCGACGATCGCACGGATGTTGCGCGTCGAGACGAAGTAGAGGAAGAGGAACGCCGGGAACAATTTGATGGCCGCCGCGGCGCCGATCGCCAGCCCGGTGCCGACGGATCGACTTCGCTGTTCAAGCAAGAACGCGGCGGCGACGAGCGCCATGATCACAATGTTGAGCTGACCGTGCTGGATCTGCGAGTACAGCGCGTACCAGCCGACGAGGACGACGCCGAGCGGGAGGACCGAGGGCGGCGCGAACGGGATGCGCAATTCGCGGACGATCACGACGACGGCAAGCGCCAGCAGCGGCAGGTTCACGAGGTTCCAGAACAGATGAGCTTGCGCGTAGGGGAATCGGCCGAACGGCAGCGCGAGCATCGCCGCGACCGGTGGGTGCGCGTTCCACGGGATCATTATGGCCGCGCGTTCCGGTGGAGTGCCCAAAAAGCGGCGTGCGAGTTCACGCTGGTCGGCGTAGACCGGCCCGCCCTCGGCGAAGTTGCGGGCGGAGAGCCATTCCTGATGGAAGTCGCCGACGGTTCCGTCGGGCGGTCGAAACGCATGAAGATAGGGCGGACCAAAAATCACGATCACGAGTGCGAAGAGGACGAACCATAAGAGGATCCGCCCCTCGCTCCAGCGGCGGGGGACGGACGGGTTCGCTTCGGTCATCGGTTCACTTGCGGACCTGAAGGATGACGCGGACGCCCTTCTTGTTGGACGACACGAAGTCGAGCTTGCCGTCGCCGTCGACATCCTCGATGGCGAACTGAGTGCCGACGCCGGAGTCGTCATCGATGAGTTGCGGCAGGAACGAGGTGAAACCGTCCTTCTCCTTGGAGGCCTTGAGCCAGTAGACGCGGGCGTCCCAGCTCGATCCCGGCTCGCTCCGGCCATGGGACCACCAGCGCTTGCCCGTCACGAGGTCCTTGAGTCCGTCGCCGTCGATGTCGACGAAGTGGGCGGCGTGCGTTTCCGACACGAGCCGGCCGTAGAGTTCGACCTTCTCGAACGGTGGCTGTCCGGGCTTCGGCTTGGCGTTCTGCTTGTGGAACCAGATGCCGAACTTGTGAGCCGACGTGCTAAGGATGTCGTTCACGCCGTCGCCGTCGACGTCGTGGGCAAACATGTCGGCACAGGCGTCGCCGAGGTTGGCGGCGTGCCAGCTCCACGGCGTCTTGCCATCGGCGTTCGCCGGTTGCTCCCACCAGCCGGCGTTGCAGATCACGTCGTTCCGGCCATCCTTGTTCACATCGCCGACACCGAGGCCATGCGCGTAGCGCATCGTGCCGGGGATCGCCTTGCCCGGTGCGCTCGGCTCGCTGATCGGGTGCATCTCCCATTCGGCCGTCGGATCGCCCTTCTTCGGCGTGAAGTACGCCATCTGGCCCTCGTTCCCGTCCGGCTTCTTCCCTTTCGGCTGGAACGCCATCACGAGCACCTTCTGACCATTTCCCAGGAGGTCGACGTACATCGGTGTTTCGTTGCAGGCACTATGCCAGAGGACGTGCTTCTTCCAGTGCCCCGGCTTCCCCTTTGGATTCTCCAGCCAGAAGCACGGCTCGCCGGGGAAGTCGATGCTGATCGCGTCCGGGTAGCCGTCGCCGTTGATGTCGTCCGCGAAGACGGCGAAGACGTGGCTGTAACCCCGCTCGCCCGTCCCGTAGTCGCCCGGTTTCTGCATCTCGTGGGGCGTCCAGTCGGGCGCTTCGTACCAGATTTCGCCGGCGATGATGTCCTTCTTGCCGTCCTTGTTCACGTCCGCGACCGCGACGCCCTCGGACCGGAACGCGCGGTCGAGCACGGTCTTCTTCCACGTGATCGAAATCGGATCGGCCGCGACGGCCGGCATCGCCAACCCGGCGAACAGGAGCAAGAAGAGAAATCGACGCATGGGAGAGGACCCTGGAGGCGGGACGAAAGCGGATGCGGGGATTATCGCCGAACGGGTGCGAGAAGCAAGACACTCGCGGACGCGGAGGAGAGAGAGCACGAATTGCACGAATCGCACGAATCGAATCCAAATCGAGAATCACCACGCTGACCCATCCGCGCCCGCTATCAGAATCTGGATTTTCCATTCGTGGTATTCGTCTTATTCGTGGTCCTCTCTCTTGTTCCCTTCGATCGGCGCAAGTCTCCCTATTCCCGCCGTACAATTATCAGCATCATCGAGGGTATTCCCATGCGCGGCCCCGTGGCTTTGTTCGTGCTGCTCTCCGCGGTAGCGCCGCTTGCCGCCCAGCCCCCGCGCCCCGGATTCCCGTACAAGCCGATCGGCGGATTCGGCGGCATCTCCACCGATCAATTCTTCCAATCGCAGGTTCAACACGCCGCCGGACAGTTGCATTCGGAGCTAGGCAACCTTCGGAACGAGACGGCACGATTGAAGGCCCCGCTGCCCGTGAAGGTGGAACTGAGCCGACTCGCCGATCGCGCCGTGAAGGAGGCCGACGACCTGCGCCGCCTTGCCGCCGTCACGGCCGACCGCCGCAGGTTGCTCGCGGCCGACCGACAACTGGACGAAGCCGTCGATGCGTTCGTCGCCCGCGCCCAGCAACTTGGTGCCGGTTCCCCCGGTCTCAACACCGCCATCGCCCGCGCGCAGTACGCCGACCAGCAGTTGCATGCTCTCTTTGGCACGGTCGATCCGAACCCCGGCCTTGGCCGTATCCTCCGCACGGCCAACGCGGTCGTCGATCAGGTCGGGAACCTTCGCGAAGAAGCGCGGGACGAATTCCCCGGGAACATCTATACACCGCAACTCGACCGTTCCATTCGCTCCATCGGGTTCCGGATTGGTTCGCTGGCGCGCGGGCTGGAGACCGGTGGCACCATCGCGGCCGCCCAGATCGAGTACGAGGCGGCATCCCAGCGATGGCGGGCGCTCGCGCCGGGCTTGAACGCCCTCGCGGGAAATCCGTCGGTTCGCCTGCAGATCGCTCGCGTTGAAGGCTTGTTCCGCCAACTTGGGGATCAACTCGGCGCGGGAATCGGGCCAAACCCGCCAGACTTTGGCTTCCTCAACAAAGGGATGTTCGCTTGCGGTGCCGGCGAGGGCGGCGGGCCGCGCGTCAGCGTTTTCGCCCAGGTCGGCGGCCGCCCGATCTTTGACTTCTATGCGTTCGATCCCCTTTTTCGCGGCGGCGTCCGCGTCACCGTGGCGGACCTGAACGGCGACGGGTTCCCAGAACTCGTGGCCGCGCCCGGCGGGCCGTTGCCCGGGCAGATCGGCCTGCCGCCCATCGTTCGTGTCTTCGATGGCCGCACCATGATGCTGACCAGCGAGTTCCTCGCTTACGACCGTACCTGGACCGGCGGCGTGCAGGTTGCCGCAGCGAACCTCACGCGCCAGGGCAAGGCGATCATCGTCACCGGTGCCGACGTCGGCGCGGGGCCGCATGTCAAGGCCTTCGACCTCGCCACCGGTCGGGAAGTCGCCAGCTTCTTCGCCTACGATCGGAACTTCCGCGGCGGCGTCCGCGTCGCGCTTGGCGATGTCGACGGCGACGGTCTGCCCGATATCGTTACCGCTCCCGGCCCGCAGCACCCGCCGCAGATCAAGGTCTTTTCCGGGTTGAACTCCCGCCTGCTCGCAAACTGGCTGGCGTACGACGCCACCCATGTCGTGGGCGCCTACGTCGCCACGGCGGACATCACCAAGAACGGCCGCGCGGATGTGATCGTCGGGCCGGACGTGAACGGCAGCGGTGTCGTGCGCGTCTTCGATCCGTTGCGGGGCACGCGCCTCGGCGAAGTCGCGCCCTACCCTGCGAAATTCCGCGGCGGTATTCGCGTCGCCGGCCACGACGTGAACAACGACGGCGTGCTGGACATCGTCTGCGCCCCCGGCCCCGACGTGCCCGCACCGGTGCGAGTCTTCGACGGCCGGAACTCCAAACCATTGGTGGAGTTCTACCCATTCGAACGCACCTTCGCCGGCGGCGTGTTCATCGGCGCGAAGTGATTCGACGCCGCTTCACCGTACGGGAAAGTACGGCGACAGATCCAACTCCGCGAGTTGCCGCGCCAACGCCTCCGACGACGCGCGGAGCACCATCGCCGCCTGCCCCGGCGTTCCGACGCGGTGTTCGCCCGAGTGCCAGAGGTCGTCGGAATCGCTGAATCCGTGGCCGAGATACCGCCACACCGCGACCCGCGCGGAAACAAACGGTCCTTCGGGATCTTCCAACAGCAACAGTTCGCACGAAAGGGAATCGTGAGGGTCTGCGAGGTCGAGCCACCACTCGACCCAGCGGCTGATCGACTCGTTCGGATTCGAGCCGTATTGCGGGGCGCGCGGAGTGACGCCAAAGGGCTGAACGGCCCGCGCGAACGCGGTTCCGACGGTCCGTTCCGCCTCGGCGAACGCCGCGTCCAATTCGGCCTGTTCCTCGCCTCGCGGTTCCCAAGTCATGCACGCCTCGGAACTCATTAAAGTTAAAGGTGAACCTCGCTGAATCCAGTTCCCGTGCGCGAGTGCCGATACTATAATGCCAATAAGACCTCCCCCGCCGGTTCGCTTCCGCGAACGATGAATTCCGCCATGATTCGACTGTACGGTATCACCGTCCTGCTCCTTTTCGCCAATGGCGTGCGCGCCGAAACGGGCGAACAGCTCTACGCTGCGCAATGCGCCCGCTGCCACGGCAAAGCCGGTGAAGGATCGAAAAAGTATCCCAAGGCTCTCGTCGGCGAACGCTCCGTCGCGCAGCTCGCCGAGCAGATCCAGAAAACGATGCCGGAAAACGACCCCGGCTCGCTCTCGAAAGCGGACTCGCTGAAGATCGCCCAATACTGCTACGACGGGTTCTATTCCCAGGCGGCGCGCGATAAAAACAAACCGGTTCGCGTCGAACTCGCCCGTCTCACCGTGCCGCAATACAAGAACGCCCTCGCCGACATCGTCGGCAGCTTCCGTTCGTCGAACACGAAATTGGACGACAAGCGCGGCCTCAAGGGCGAGTACTTCAAGAACCGCAACCACGGCGTTCGCGTCTTCGAACGGCTCGACCCCGGCGTGAAGTTCGATTTCCAGACCGAAGCCCCCGGTGGGAAGGAGTTCGAGGCGAAGTCGAAGGAGTTCGACCCGAAGGAGTTCTCCATCCGCTGGTCCGGCAGCGTATTCATTCCCGAGACGGGCGACTACACGTTCATCGTGAAGAGCGATCAATCGGTGCGGATGTGGGTCAACGATCCCAAGAACCCGGTCGCCGACGGGTATGTGAAGTCGGGCAGCGACAACGAATACCAGGCCACGCTCTTCCTGCTGGGTGGGCGGGCGTACCCGATCCGCGTTGACTTCTCGAAGGCTCTGCAGGGTGTCAAGGACAAGAACCCGAAGCCGAAACCGGCATCGGTCGAACTGCTCTGGCAACCGCCGCACGGCGTGGTCGAGACGATCCCCGCCCGTGTCCTGTCGCCGCAGTTTTCGACGGAAATCTACATCGACCAAACGAAGTTCCCGCCCGACGACCGAAGTTATGGATGGGAGCGCGGCACGACCGTGTCGAAGGCGTGGGATCAGGCCACCACCGATGGCGCGCTCGACGCCGCCAACTACGTCTCGATCCGCATCGAGGAACTCGCCAAGACACGCCTCAACGACGACAAACGCTTCGACAAGCTGAAAGTCTTCCTCCGGCAGTTCGCCAAGCTCGCGTTCCGTCGGCCGTTGACCGAGGACATCGAGAAGCTCTACATCACACGGCCGATCGAAACGGCGGGCAACGACCTGCAAGCCGCGGCGAAGCGGGCGGTGCTGCTGATCCTCAAGTCGCCGCGATTCCTGTACCGCGAACCGGCTACAGATGCGAACCCCTACGACGTGGCATCCCGGCTTGCATTCTCGCTCTGGGATTCGATCCCGAACCAGGATCTGCACGACCTCGCCGCGGCCGGGAAGCTGAAGACGCCGGTCGAAGTCCGCCTGCAAGCCGAGAAGATGCTGGCCGACACGCGGGCGAAGGCACGCATTCGCGGCTTCCTGCACCACTGGCTGAAGACCGACCACGCCCGCGACGCCGTGAAGGACGCCAAGAAGTTCCCCGGCTTCGATTCCGCCATCGTCGCGGACCTGCGGACGTCGCTCGACCTCTTCCTCGAGAATGTCGTCTGGAGCGAGAAGTCCGACTTCCGCCAACTGCTCGTGAACGACGAGATGTTCCTGAATGGCAAGCTCGCGAAGTACTACGGGGCGAACCTTCCGGATGATGCGCCGTTCCAGAAGGTTGCGTTCGAGAAGGGCCGACGGCAGGGCGTGCTGACTCACCCCTTCCTGATGGCGACTTTCTCCTACACGGCCGAAACCTCGCCGATCCACCGGGGCGTATTCGTGGCGCGGGGCCTGCTCGGCGTCGGCCTCAAGCCGCCGAACGAGGCATTCACCCCGCTGGCCCCGGACCTGCACCCGACGCTCTCCACTCGCGAGCGTGTCGAGTTGCAGACGAAGGGCGTGAACTGCCAGTCGTGCCACCTGGTCATCAACCCGGTCGGCTTCGCGCTTGAGAACTTCGACGCCGTCGGCCGTTACCGGGAGCAGGACAACAAGAAGCCGGTGAACGCACAGGGAAGCTACACGACCCGCGCCGGCGAGTCGAAGACGTTCAATGGGCCGGTCGAACTGGCGAAGTTCGTCGCCGGCAGCGAGGACGCCCACCGCGCCTTCGCCGAGCAGATGTTCCACCACCTGGTGCAGCAGTCGATCCGCGCCTACGGGCCGAACACCGGGGAGGACCTCCGGGAAAAGTTTGCCAAGGGCGGCTACCATGTGCGACAATTGGCCGTCGAGATCGTCACGACGGCGGCATTGAAAGAAAGAAAAAGCGAGCCGCCGATAAACGCAGATAAGACACGATAAGAATGAAATGATTTATTCTGATCGGTTTTCTATCTGCGTTTATCGGCGGCAATAATCCGGAGTTCAATCAGTGAATCAGAATCGTCGCGACTTTGTCCGCAACCTCGGCATCTCGGCCGCCGCCGTGCCGTTCGTGCTGAACCTGCCGAGTCTGGGCTTCGCGAATCAATCCAAGCGCAAACAACGGCTCGTGATCATGTTCACCCCCAACGGCGTCTGCCCGTGGAACTTCTGGCCGAAGGAGACCGGCTCGGAGTTCACGCTGCCGAAGTCGGTGGTGTCGCTCGAGCCGTTCAAGAAGCAGACGCTCTTCCTGCACGGCGTCGCCGACAAGATTCGCGGCGACGGCGACGGCCACATGCGCGGCATCGGTTGCCTGCTGACGGGGATCGAACTGTTCCCCGGCAACATCCAGGGCGGCTCGGACACCCCCGCCGGCTGGGCGAAGGGCCTCTCGATCGACCAGGAGATCCGCAACTACCTCCAGAAGGACGCGGCTACCAAGACGCGCTTCGGCAGCCTCGAGTTCGGCGTACTCGTGCCGGACCGGGCCGACACCTGGACGCGCATGATCTACACCGGCCCGAACAAGCCGGTCGCGCCGATCGACGACCCGTACCAGATGTTCAAGAAGCTCTACGGCCGTACGACCGACAACAAGGTGCTGGCGAGCGTGCTGGACGACCTGAACGCGGACCTGAAGAAGGTGGCCGGGGCCGTGAGCGCCGAGGACCGCAAGCTGCTGGACGAGCACGCGACTTTCGTGCGGGAGCTGGAGCAGGAGTTGAAGAGCGCGAAGGCGCACGGCGAGCTTGGGCACAAGGTGCCGGAAATTGAGCCGGGCGTGCGCGAGGACAACGACAACATCCCGAAGATCAGCAAGATGCAGATCGAGATGATGGTGAATTCGTTCGCGAACGACTTCAACCGCGTGGCGTCGATCCAGTTCACGAACAGCGTCGGCATGGCCCGCATGAAGTGGCTTGGCATCACGGAAGGCCACCACGAGCTGTCGCACGAGCCGAACAGCAACGAGAAGGCGCAGGCGAAGATCACGCAGATCGACACCTGGTTCTGCGAGCAGCTCGCGTACCTCGCGAAGCGGCTGGCCGAGACACCGGAGCCGGGCGGCGGCGGGAGCCTGCTGGACAACACGACCATCGTCTGGACGAACGAGCTGGGCCAGGGGAACTCGCACACGCACAACGACACGCCGTTCCTCTTGGTCGGCGGCGGCTTGAACTTCAAGATGGGCCGTTCGCTGAAGTACAAGCAGGTCCCGCACAACCGCCTGCTGATGTCGATGGCCCACGCTTTCGGGCACAACGTAAAGAGTTTCGGGAACAAGAACTACTGCGGCGACGGGCCGCTGAATGATCTGACGTGATCCCGTAGGGTGGGCCGAGGCTCTGCGAGGCCCACCGCGTGGACAATCGTCAGGAACGGTGGGCCTCGAAGACTCGGCCCACCCTACGAAAATCGAGTTACCACATAGAGTTACGTTGACGGTAGACAGTTAACACAAGTAATTCGTATAATTGGAAGAATTTCAGAAAATCCGATTTCAAAGTAGTGACGATGCTATCCTGATCGGCTAACCTGCGATGGTCGCCCATAACCTTTCGCTAGGAGACAGCCGTGATTATGGACTATGTGAGCCGAGCGAACGCAGTTCACGTTTCCGACATGCCTCGTCTGTTTCGGGAGTGGATTGCCGCATCAAGCGAATCAGACAGGATCATAGGACCCGGCAAAGAAGATCGACATGAACGTAACAAGTGGGTCCACTGCCGGGACGGGGATCGTCTATTTGGCTTCGATCCAGATACTACGCGCGAATCGGTAAAGGATTTCCTACTGCTTGCGGATTCGCTAGGTGATGAAATGGAATGGACGGTTGTCGAAAGCGCGGAAGGGAATCTAAGTGCCGTAGCATTTGGGCCTGAAATAGTACGACCCATTAACACACTCTACGTCTACTTTATGGGATTATCCAAGCCCAGACGAAGTAAGGCGATGGCATGATGACTGAGTGCCCTCGAGGGCTTCGTGATCCACGAAGCTCTTTGTAAAGCCAGGATAATACCGAAATCCTGAATAGGCCGGACCCTCCCCCATGCTCCTCCTCGGCCAGCAGACGCAGCGGACCTGCCAGACGCTCGATCGACGGGCGTTCGTGCAGGTCGGCGCGTCGTCGGTGCTCGGCCTCTCGCTTGCCGACCTCCTGCAAGCCCGCGAATCGGGGCTGAACTCCGGCTCCGCGAAGGCCGTCATCCTCGTCTGGCTCTGGGGCGGGCCGAGCCAGCTCGATACCTTCGACCCGAAGCCGAACGCGCCGCTCGAATTCCGCGGGCCGTTCGCCACCATCCCGACGCGCATCCCCGGCGTCCGCTTCACCGAACTCTTCCCGAAACTCGCCGGCATCACCGACAAGCTCGCCGTCCTCCGCACACTCACGACGCAGTCGAACGACCACGGCATCGCCGGCACCATCGGCCTCACGGGCAGCCCCGCCGGCGGCACCGGCCTCGACGGCAAGCCGCTCCCCGGATCGCCCCGCCCGGCCACCGGCTCCGTCGTCGCGAAGGCGCTCGCGAGCAAGTCCCGCGGCATCGCCTCGCCCTTCCTCGTGATCGGCGGCAAGCTGCACCAGGGGAAGAAACCGATCATCGGCGAGGGCGGCGGCCCGCTCGGCCCGGCCTACGACCCTTTCCGCCTCGAATACGACCCCGCGAAGGGGACGAAGGTGCCGGCCCTGCAACTGCCGCCGGAGCTGACGCCCGAGCGCCTCGCCGACCGGCAGAAGCTGATGGAATCGCTCTCGATCACGGAGCGGAAGCTGGAATCGTCGCTCGCCGTCGCCACGCTCGACGACTACCGCACGCGCGCCATCTCGATGCTGACGAGCACGAAGACGCAGGCGATGTTCGACCTGTCGCGGGAGTCGCCGAAGGCGGCGAACGCCTACGGGCGGACGCGGTTCGGGCAGTCGTGCCTGCTCGCGCGCCGGCTCGTCGAGGCGGGCGTGCCGTTCGTGCAGGTGAACTGGAGCGACCACGTCGAGGCCGAGGAGGATTCGGGCGACGGCGGCTGGGACCACCACTACCGGAACTTCCAGATCATGCAGGACCGCCACGCGATGTGGCTGGACCAGACGCTCTCGGCACTCATCCGCGATCTCGCCGAGCGTGGCCTGTTGGCGAGCACGCTGGTGCTGGCGGTGGGCGAGTTCGGCCGCGACCCGAAGGTGAACGACAAGGCCGGTCGCGAGCACTGGCCGGGCTGCTACAGCGCGCTGGCCGCCGGCGGGGGTGTGCAAGGCGGCCGGGTTCTCGGAACGAGCGACGCGAAGGCGGGCAAGCCGGCCGACACGCCGCTGACGCCGGGCGACCTGTGCGCGACGATTCAGCACGCCGTCGGCCTGACGAGCGAGCAGATCGCCGGCCTGGGCCTGGCGACGCCCGGCCGCGTGATCGAGGAGCTGTTCGCGAAGTAGTTGAAAAGAATGACTCAGTTCGTTGGCAATCGTTCAACGAAAATGGCGTAGCCGGATTGGATGCCCCGGAGGGGCATCGGGCTGTAGCCACGGGTGGAGCGAAGCGGAACCCGTGGTCGAATCGAATACTCGAATCGCCCCGAAGGGGCGAAGGAACGAAGGATGTGAACGTCCCTCGACCCCTGCCGGGGTCGCGTTGTCCGCGATAGCCACCACGGGTGGAGCGAAGCGGAACCCGTGGTCGAATCGAATACTCGAATCGCCCCGAAGGGGCGAAGGAACGAAGGATGTGAACGTCCCTCGACCCCTGCCGGGGTCGTGTTGTCCGCGATAACCACCACGGGTTGCGCTGCGCTACACCCGTGGCTACACTCCGCGGCCCCTCCGGGGCCAAAACCCACGGGATCGAATGGCATCACGAGTTGGCCGATAGACCTCGAAATGCCCTGCGAAACATGCTTCGATCACAATTCCTATTATCCGTCCTTCTGTTCATCTCCCCGGCCGCCGCCCGGGCCGGGGAGCCGTCCGTTTCGTTCGAGCGCGACGTGTCGGCGGTGCTCTCGCGCGCCGGATGCAACATGGGCGCCTGCCACGGGAACCTGAACGGCAAGGGCGGCCTCAAGCTCTCGCTGCGCGGCGAGGACCCGGCGTACGACCACGCGGCCCTCACGCGCGGCGCGCTCGGCCGGCGCATCGACGTCTCTTCCCCGGACGAAAGCCTACTGTTGCAGAAAGCCGTCGGCCGCGTGCCCCACGAAGGCGGCGTGCGATTCAGCGCATCAAGCACCGAATACGCCACGCTGCGAAACTGGATCGCCGCCGGCGGCCGGTCCGACGCCGGGGGGAATCCGAAACTCGTGGCGCTGGACGTCACACCAAAGTCGGCGATCCTCACGGCACCGAAGGATTCGTTCCGCCTGAAGGCCGTCGCCCGCTTCGCCGACGGGACCACGCGCGATGTGACGCCGTTCGTCGCCGTCGAGACGACGACCGTCGGCATCGTGACGGTTCACGCGGACGGCACGGTCGAGAAGGAGCAGGACGGCGAGACGACCGTGCTCGTGCGCTACCTCGGCCGGCAGGTGCCGGTACGCGTCGCCTTCCTGCCTGACGTTCCGCCGCCGGACGTGAGCGTGCTGAATTCCTCGAACAAGATCGATTCCTTGGTGTCGAAGCAGTTGAAGGAATTGCGCATCCCGCCGTCGGCGCTCGCGGACGATGCCACGTTCCTTCGCCGCGCGTCGCTGGACGCCACCGGCACGCTGCCGACGGCGAGCGAAGTGCGGGCCTTCCTCGTGGACCGCTCGCCGGACAAGCGCGAGAAGCTGATCGATGCTCTTCTCGGCAAGCCGGAGTTCGCCGAGTACTGGGCGATGAAGTGGAGCGACCTGCTGCGGAACGAGGAGAAATCGCTCGACCGCAAGGGCGTGCAGGTCTACCACCGCTGGATCAAGACCTGGTTCGCCGAGGACCGGCCGCTCAACGAATTCGCCCGCGAGATCCTCTCCGCCCGCGGCAGCACGTACGCGAACCCGCCGGCGAACTTCTACCGGGCCGTGCGCGACCCGCAGGCGCGGGCGGAGGCGGTGGCGCAAGTCTTCCTCGGCGTGCGCGTCAACTGTGCGAAGTGCCACAACCACCCGTTCGACGTCTGGACGCAGGACGACTACCACCGCTTCGCCGCGTTCTTCCCGCGGGTGCAATACCGCGTGCTATCGAACGCGCGCAAGGACGACCTCGACAAGCACGAGTTCGTCGGCGAGCAGATCGTCTTCACCTCGCGTTCGGCCGAGATGACTCTGCCACGCACGGGCGAGACGGCCGTGCCGAAGACGCTCGGCGACGATCGGTCACCGATGATGGATTCCGATCGTCTCGGCATGCTCGCGGACTGGATCGCGGACCCGGCGAATCCGTTCTTCGCGAAGGCGCAGGCGAACCGCGTCTGGTACCACCTCTTCGGCCGCGGGATCGTGGAGCCGAACGACGACTTCAAGGCGGCGAACCCGCCGTCGAATCCGGAGTTGCTGGACCACCTCGCGGCCGAGTTCAAGGCCGGAGGCTTCCGCCTGAAGCCATTGGTGAAGACGATTCTCCTGTCCCGGACGTATCAGCTTTCCAGTTCGACCGTTGAAGCCAACGCCCACGATGCCTCTCACTTCTCGCACGCGCTCGTTCAGCCGCTGGAGGCGGAGCAACTGCTGGACGCGATGAGTCGCGTGCTGGACGTCGAGCCGCGATTCAACGGCTATCCGGCCGGCGTGCGTGCGGGGGCCGTGCCGGCGATGTCGCAGGCGGGCACGGGCAGCCGGCGCGGCGGCGCGGCCATGGGCGAGCGGTTCCTGCGCGTCTTCGGCAAGCCCGAGCGCCTGCTGACGTGCGACTGCGAGCGCAGCGAGGAGGCGGGCCTCTTGCAGGCGTTCCAGATGATCAACGGCGAGCAGATGAACGCCATGCTGCGAAAATCCGACAATCGCCTCGGCCGCATGCTCGACGCTGGCGCAGCCGACGCGGAATTGCTGGACGAGCTTTATCTCTCGGCGCTCGGCCGTTTCCCGAACCCGACCGAGAAATCGAAACTGGGCAACTACATCAAGGCCGCCCCCGACCGCCGCAAGGCACGGGAGGATGTGGCGTGGGGCGTTCTGAACTCGAAGGAGTTCCTGCTGCGGCGTTGAGCGGCGTAGAATGGCAACGTCTCGACTGGTGGAGGAATCGTCTTGCCACTCACGTTGGAACTTCCGGCCGATCTTGCGGCCGGACTTTGCGAAGAAGCGACCCGGTTGGGCATCACCTTGCCCGATTACGCTCTTCGGATTCTGATGGAATCCCGTCCGAAGTCCGTATCCCCGATGACCGGGGCCGAACTGGTTGAGCGGTGGCAACGCGAAGGTGTGATTGGATCGCGTTCGGATCTCGGCGATAGCCAGGAAATCGCACGGTCGCTGCGCTCGCGGGCCGAACGACGCGGGGCGTGAGCGTGTACCTCCTCGACACGGACATCCTCATCGATATCCAGCGCGGTCATGCCGGCGCGGTTACATGGTTTCAAAGCCTGACCAAAGCGCCGACCGTGCCTGGCATCGTCGTGATGGAATTGATTCAGGGCGCGCAGGACGCAAAACAGGTGCGGACGGTGCTGCAACTCGTGGCGCCCTTGCCCATGGTGTGGCCGACCGAGACCGATTTCAGTCGGGCGCTGGCCGATTTCACCTCGTTTCACCTATCCCACAATCTCGGGCTGCTCGATGCGATCATCGCCGCGTGCGCGGTCGGATTGTCGGCCGAACTCTGCACGTTCAACGACAAGCACTACCGGATCGTGCCCGGGTTGAAAACTCTCCGACCCTACTCGAAGTGAAAGATTTTCGAATGTCGGGGCTGCGATCGAACCCTCACTCCCCCGCGTCCGCGCCGCGGACCATGCGGAACTGCGGGCTGGCCACGATCACCCTCACGGCGGCCGAGACCCGGCCGTCCGCCTTTTTCAATTCCACCACCATTTCGTCCAGCACCGATGTATCCGAGAGCGTGACGGATCGGCCAAGGGCGTAGCCGAGCAGGCGCTTGCAGAAGAGCCGGACGATCACGTCCTGTTTCTTCGACAGAAGATAGTTCCGCAGGCCGTCGATGCCATCGAACTCCGAACCATCGCGAAGCTTGGCCTTGGAGTCCAATGGCAGGCCGCCGAAGTCCTTGTCGCGCCGCCGGCCGATCGGGTCGTACTTCTCGAGCGCGAACCCGAACGGGTCGATGCGCACGTGGCAGGCAGCGCAGCTCGCGTCCGAGACGTGGCGCTCGGTCAGCTGACGCGTCGTCAACTTCTCCGTCCCCTCCTCTTCCGGCAGCTTCGGCACGTTCGGCGGCGGCTTCGGCAGCTTCTCGCCGAGCAGCGTCTCGACGACCCAGTTCCCGCGCAGCACCGGGCTGGTCCGCGAGGCCCCCGATTGCTTCGCCTGCACGCTCGCGAAGCCGAGGATGCCGCCGCGACCGTACTGCTTGACACCCTCGACGCGCCGCCAGTCGGGGCCGGTCACACCCGGGATGCCGTAGTGTTTCGCCAGCGTTTCGTTGAGGAACGTCGCGTCCGAATCGAGCAGGGCCGTGACCTTGCGGTCGGCCTGGAAGAGATCCTGGAAGAAGCGGATGCCTTCCTCGTTCATCGCCGAGCGCAGGTCCGGCGTGAAGTTCGGGAAGAGCTTCTCGTTCTTCTCGTTGTGCTCGTCGAAGCCGCGAACGTGGATCCACTGCGTGCCGAACTCGATGGCCAGCGATCGCGTGCGGCCGTCGGCGAGCATCCGCCGCGTCTGCGCCTCGAGCGTCTTCGGATCGTTCAGCTTCCCCTCGGCCGCGAGGCGGCGCAACTCGTCGTCGGGCATCGACGACCAGAGGAAGTAGCTGAGGCGGGACGCCAGTTCCCAATCGCTCACGGGTTTCGGGGCCTTCCCGGGCGGAGCGGCTTCGATGCGGAAGAGGAACGACGGCGACACGAAGACTCGCATCAGCGCGCCGCGGAACGCTTCGACATAGCTCGCCCCGGTGGCACGCACCGAGCGCACGAGCTTGCGGAGTTCCTCCGCTTCGCCGGGCTTGAGTGGCCGGCGGTACGCTTTCGCCGCGAAGGCGACGAGCGCGTCCAACTGCTTCGGCTCTGCCGCAATCTCCGATGCGAGCAAATCGTCGGCCCGTTTCTGGAACGTCGGCTTCTGACCGAGGAAATACAACTCCATCGCCTTCGGTTGGTCCTGCGTCACGAAGCCGATGAACTGCGGCAGGTGCTCGTTTTCCAGACGATATTGCTTGCTGACGAACCGGTGCTCGGCCCAGAGGTGGTCGAGTTCCTTCGCCTGTGCATCGTTCAGGAACAACCGGACGAGCGGTTCGTCCTCACGATGGAACATCTTCAGCGACACGACTTCGTCGGTCGGGATCACCGGCGGGAAGCAGAGATAGAACGGGAACGCATCGCGGAAGGCGTCGAAACCCGCCTTCAATTTCGCAAGGCCACCGGGGCCGACGAGCAGCGGCGACTTACCGTCCCATCGCGGCGCGTCGGCGGGGAGAGTCGCGGCTTGCACGAGCGCGGCCCGGCCCTCCGCCGGCGCGGACAGTACCGCTTCCGCGACGAGCGCCCGACCCGCGAACAGCGCCGCCGGCAGGCGGAGATCCACGAAGCCGTTCGCCGGGAGAATCAGGTTCCCATCGCGGTCGAACACCTCACCCGACGGACCGAACTGCTTGGCCAACGGCTTGCGGAACGGCGTCGCGTCCAGCCCCTTCAGGAGTGGACTTTCGACGGACGCGAGGTTGTCGTACAGGATCCGGTTCGCATCCTTTGCATTCGACGGTCGCGGGCCGGTCAGGAGCGTTTTCAATTCGCCTGCGAGCTTTGGCAGTTCGTCCCGCTTCATCGCGTCGACGGCGGCAACCTTCCAGCGACCGAGAATGGAGTCGACCGGAATCGGCAGAGCACCGGCGGCGACGGCGCGGGCCGGCCCTTTCCCGAAACTCCAGACCGCCGTGTTCCCGTGCCCGTCGGCGTGCGGATTTCCGTCGTGGATCGAGCCCGCAATCTCCTTCGCCAGATCCCAGACGCGGCCGGGCTTCGCTGTCTCGGTGATCGTGAACGCGACCCCGGTGAGGTCGCAGACGTGGTCGGCGCTCTTCGCGTCGACAGCAAGGATCAACTGATCGCCGATCTGCACGGCCCGCGTGAGTTCGTGCTTCGCCTCCTTGCCGAGCGCGATGCCGCCGCCGGCGATCTCGGTTGCCTTCAGGCCGCGGCGGGCTTCCAGCCACCACGCGACGCCGTTGCCACAGGCCGGGTGCGCGTGCGAGACTTTCGTTTCGATCTTCACCGTCCCCGCAATCGGGCTGGTCCAGGCGATGCCGACGTATTCCTGCGGCATCGGGTGAACGACGACCGACTTCGCCTTCGCAAGGCCCGGAATGCGTTCGTCCTGATCGGAGGAATTGGCCATCACCACGGGCAGCCCGCTCGTGCGCGAGTGCCAGCCGTTGATCCACGCCTTGCCGTCGATCCGCTCCGCCTTCGTGTCGAACAGCTTGAACTCAGCGAACGGCACCGGCTTGCCATCGACCGGCTTCGCACCGGTGAGGTCGAGGTCCACGAAATCGACCCAGCGCTTCAGCAGGTCCGCGTTCAGTCCCTTCGATTCCTGCTTCGGGTTCTTGGCTTGCTCGAAAACGGCCGCGAGATACTTGTCCGCATCGGCGAAGACGGTGGGGAAATCGAACTCGAACTTCGCGCCGTAGGAGGCGTATTCCGCGAGGCGCAGCGGCGGGCCGTTCCCCTCGAATCGCGGATTTCGCACGAGCACCTTCGCCCCGGTGCCGACGGGGAGAAGCTCCCGCGCCGACAGCCGGATCGCCACCTCGGCGTTCCCCGGCTCCGGCTTTACGACGACGCGAATGGATTGCGAATCCACCCCCGTCGGCTCGGTCGGGAACTGCCGACTAAGGTTCTCCGTGTAGGTGGATCCCAGCGGGCGGAAGTAGTTGCCGACGCGCGCCGTCTGCCAGAGCGCATTCTGCCAACTCACGATGTCAGCCAGGAGCGACGGCACTTCGTTCGCGTTCGCCGTCTTCCATTTCCTGCGGATCGTGTCGAGCGGCTCCGACGGCGTCGGGTCGGTCAGCGTCGAATACAAGGCCCGCAGATACTTCTCGTTCAGCTTCTCCTTCGCGGCGATCTCGGCGAACTTCCCCTCCGCTAGGGCTGTGCGGTGATTCACCGTCGCAGCGACGTAGCCCTGGAATGGCAGCCGCCCTTCCGGTCCGACGTGCTTCGAATAGAAGGCCCGAATCTTCGCCACGCCCTCGTCGCTCCAGTCGCGGCGGGTCTTGGCCGGCGAGAAGCGGAAGCCGTCCGGCAGCAGCACGGCACGGTCGGCGATCTCCTTCGCGGCGGCGAGGTACTTGGTGAAGAGCGCCGGCGAGATGTCCGTGAGCGCCTCGGCCGCGTTCGTGAAGCCTTCGCCGGCCGCGCCGTCGGCCGGGAACTCGCGCGTCGGGCGTAGGTCCACGCCGGTGAGGTCGCGAATGGTGGCGTCGTACTCGGCGTTACTCAGCCGGCGGAGCGGCACGCGACCGGGGTCGCCTTTCCGCGCCTTCGCCTCCGATTCGATGAACTGCCGCACCCACTGCACGAGTTGCTTTTTCTCTTCGGCCGTCGGTTGCGGCTTATCCTTCGGCGGCATCTCGCCCGTCTCGATCTGCTCGATCATCGCCAGCCACGGCTTTGAGTCTTTGCGGATGTCGTCGAGCGTCGCGAACCGTTCGAGGTCGAGTTCGCCTTTCATCGCCTTCGTCGAGTGGCAATTCAAGCAATGCATCTTGAGCAACGGCCGGATGGTCTTGGCGAACGACTCGGCCTGCGCATCCTGTGCCACGGCTGGCCGTGCCGGCTGGAAGTACGCGACCGCGACGAGTCCAACGCCGACGAGGGAGAGCGGAAGCCAACGGGACATTTCCAATCCTCGGAGAGTTCGACGACGAGCCAACCGGCGGAGAGTCATCTTATCCTGAAAGCGTCTTCGTAGGCTGGACCGAGTCTTCGAAGGCCGACATGTATGGTGCCGGCGACGACCGAGTTGGGTAAGACTGTCGCGCGCCGAGTCTTCAGGCCGAAGGCCTGGGAGTGCTTAGCCCAGGGCAACGCCCTGGGTCGCACGTACCCGGAGCCAGCAGCCTGAAAGGCTGCGACGAGGCCACGATCCACCTCACGTTTGCGTACATCTCATCCCGGTTGGGTTCATCCATAAGCCTTCGTGTCGCAGCCTTTCAGGCTGCGGTTTGGTCGCACCCCTAACCCAGGGCGTTGCCCTGGGCTAAGCAATCCCAGGCCTTCGGCCTGAAGAGTTCAATCCTGAAGAGTTCTACGTTACAGCCCACCCTTACTCCCGCGCGAACAGCGATTCCTTCGGGGCCGTGTACTTCACGGCCAGGTGCGGCGTCTCCAGCCGCTTCTGGTCCTTCGCCAGCGATTGCATCCCGGCTTCGACGAGGCCGGCGGTCAGCAGCGTCCGCTCGACCGGATACGGAGCGACGCCGGTGAGGAACATCTCCTCCGCCTTCGACATGAGCGAGGCTGAGTAGGTCACGTTCGGATTCGGCGGCAGGTAGAAGAGCGTCGAGAGCGGCTCGTCCTTCCCTTTCAGCTTCGCGGAGAAGGTGAAGTCGCCGACGAGGCCGTTCAAGAGCAGCATCGTCGCCTTCAGGCCGTCGGCGTACTCAAAGCGGTAGCAGACCGGCGACTTCACCATCGCCTTCATCTGCGCGAGCGTCGGCATCCGGTGGCTGTAGGTCGGCGGCTGGGCGAGCGTCTGGCTGCGGGCGAGGCAGGCGTCGAAGAGCTTCGCGCTCCAATCGCCGGCCTCCATCGCCTTCCAGACCGAATCGCCGCGCAGGGCTTGCAGGGACTTGACGCCGGTCTCGCCCCCCTTACGGCGCTCGGCCATGCACTGGATCACTTCGAGGGCGTGGAAGTCGTAGCTGTCCACGCCGCCCATCGCCACGCACATCACTTCATCGAGTTCGGCTCCGTAGGGCATATCGATCGCCGGCATCCGCCACGTCACGGGCAAACTCGACCCCGCGAGGAACGGGAACTTCATCGTGCGCGAGAGGTTCACCATCTCCTTCGCCCACTCCCACTTCCACGAGAGGTGCTTGTCGTTGAAGATCGGCACGACCTTGCCGTCCTTCTGGAAGACTTCGACGCACTGCTTGAAGAATTCGTAGCGCGGGTACTTCTTCTGGCCGAACTCGTTGTCGGGGTAGTTGCCGTGCTCGCCGATGATGAGCACCGCGTCGACGGCGAGCTTGTCGGTGCCGTTCCGCAGGGCCTCGGCAACGGACTTATAGATCGTGAAGCCCGATTCCTTCGCCCGCCCGCGGCTGAGGTCGTTCTTTGGGAACTGATCGACATAAGCGGAGACGACGTCGATCGGCGGCCGGTGCCATTTGCCCTTGATCGGGTAGCCGCCGAGGAAGCGCTCGGCCATGTGCCAGGCGTGCGAGCGCTCGCGCCACTCGGTGGTGACGACGGCGAGTCGTTTCCGCGCGAGCGGCTCGGCGAAGGCGGGGGCGGCGATACCGGCGGCGACAGTGCCGAGAAACTTGCGACGTGAAAACATGGCGAGGTACCGGAATGGAGGTGGGGCGGGTTTTCTCGTTTTATCCGGGATCGGCTTGCATTACCTTACACCTGATCCGAAATCCTCATCCCGAGTCGCACATGACATCCGCCAAAATGTTGATCGCGCTCGCCCTCCTCGGCTGCGCTCCGCTCGCGGCGCAGGACCGCGCGGCCACGCTCGAATACGCGCATGCCGTCTACCGGGCGCACGCGGAGTTCCGCAACGGCCAGTCGGCGCGGGCGCTCGCGCTGCTGGAATCCTGCCGCGAAGACCTGCGCGGCTGGGAATGGCACTACGTGAACCGCCTCTGTCGGCCCGAACAACTGACGCTCCCCGCGGCGAAACCGGACGGAACGAAGCGCAACTTCCAGACGGCGAGCTACAGCCCCGACGGCAAACTCATCCTCACCGCCGACGGCGACGCGAACGCGAGCCTCTGGGACGCCGACACCGGCGCGCTGGCGCGGACGTTCACCGAACAGAATTTCAAAGTCCGCCACGCGCACTTCAGCCCCGACGGCAAACAGGTCCTGACCAGCGGCGACGCCACCACCGCGACGATCTGGGACACCGCCACCGGCAAGCCGGTCCGCACGCTCGAACGGAAGCAGCGCGCCATCGGCGCGGCGAACTGGAGCCATGACGGCAAACGGCTCGTCACCAGCGGCAACCGCGACATCACCGTCTGGGACACCCAAACGGGAACGGAACTCCGCTCCTTCCCCAGCATCGCCTTTTATTCCTGCCGCCCGAGCTTCAACAAGGACGGCACACGTATCGTCTCCAATGGCTTCGGCGCGTCCGGCACTTTCGACCCCGAGACCGGCAAGCAGCTCGTCCGCGTGCCCCCGGGCGGCAACGGCACCACGAACATCGCCCGCTTCCACCCCGACGGCACCCGCTTCGTCGCCTCCGCCACCGATGGCATCGCCCGCGTTCACAAAACCGACGATGGTTCCATCGTTCTCGAAATCAAGGGCCACAAGACCGGTGTCGGCTCGTCTGCATATAGCGCCGACGGCAAACGGATCGTCACCACGTCGGACCGGACCCTCCGCCTCTGGGACGCCGAGAGCGGCAAGGAACTGAAGAGTTGGCTGACGACCGGCGGCCTGCTCGACGCGACGTTCCACCCGAACGGCGACCGGATCCTGAGCGTCGAGGCCGGCGCGGTCAAGGTGTGGGCGATCGACGCCGAGCCGGTGCAGGTCCTCCCCGTCGAACCGGGAAGCTGGATCATCGACGCCACGTTCAGCCCGGACGGGAAGGAAGTCGCCGCCGGCAGCACGGGCAAGGTCGGCTGGTACGCCGACGTCTGGGACCTTGCGACTAACAAAACCAGACTGCAGCTCGGCAACCACGACTATGTCGTCCATCAGGTGATTTACAGCCCCGATGGATCGCGCATTCTCACGCGCACCGGCACCGGACGCAGCACGATCTGGGATGCCAAGTCCGGCAAGGAGTTGCTCGATCCCGACACCCAGAAGGATCAAAAGGATTGGTCCGACATTTCGGGATTCAACCGCGACGGCACGAAGCTCGTCTCGCTCAAGGGCGGCTCGCTCCAGCTTCGGGACCTCAAGACCGGCGCGGTGCTCCGAGAGATGAAAGGCGACGCGGCGTTCCGAACCTACTGGCCCGGGCCGGGCGATGGCGAACTGACCACGTATTCCGGCGGCAAGCTGAGCCGTTGGAATGAAGACAAGGGAGAGGTCAAGTCCGCCGTAGCATGCGACGGCGCGCCGAAGGGCATCGAGTACCTCTGGCTCTCCCCGGACGCCAAGCGTCTAATCGTCTCGGAACGCAACGGGCCGGCGACGCTGTGGGACGCGACGAATGGCCGGAAGATCGGCCCGCTTCCGGCGCTGACGGTGTACTCGAAGTCGAAGATCGCGTTCACGCCCGACGGCTCCCGATTCGCCGTGGCCACGGCCGGCGATACGAACGCTCACATTCTGGACGCCGCGACCGGGATCGAACTGCTCGCGTTCCCCGCCCTGCCGAAGAACGTCGGCTGTCTGGCGTTCAGCCCCGACGGCACGCGCCTGCTCGCGGGCACCTCCAACGACGACCCGCTGCGCATCCATACCGGTGGGCCGGGGCCAAAGGCCAAAAGAAAGTGATCCCGCACGGGGAACTCCGGCAACTTCTGTCCGACTTGCGGTGCCGTCCTAGACTAACCGCTTTCGCATTCCCCGCACCGGAGCCTCCCCGTGGCCAAGATCAAGGTGAAGAACCCCGTCGTCGAGATGGACGGCGACGAGATGACCCGCATCATCTGGCAGAAGATCCGCGAAAAGCTCATCCTCCCTTACCTCGATATCGACCTGAAGTACTTCGACCTCGGCATCGAACACCGCGACGCCACCGACGACAAGGTGACGTTCGAGTCGGCAGAGGCCACCAAGAAGTACGGCGTCGCCGTCAAGTGCGCCACCATCACGCCCGACGAAGCCCGCGTCAAGGAGTTCAACCTCAAGCGGATGTACCCATCGCCCAACGGCACCATCCGGAACATTCTCGACGGTACCATCTTCCGCGAGCCGATCGTCTGCAAGAACGTCCCGCGGCTCGTCGGCCACTGGGACAAGCCCGTCGTCGTCGCCCGCCACGGCTTCGGCGACCAGTACAAGGCCAGCGAAATCCTCTTCCCGGACGCGGGCACGGTGAAGCTCACCTACACCCCGGCCGACGGCGGCACGGCCATCGAGAAGGAGGTCTTCAAGGCACCGAGCGCCGGTGTCACGCTCGCCATGTACAACCTCGACAGCTCCATCAAGGGCTTCGCCCGCGCCTGCTTCAACTACGGACTCGGCCGCGACTACTCCGTCTACCTCAGCACCAAGAACACGATCCTCAAAATCTACGACGGCCGGTTCAAGAACCTCTTCCAGGAAGTCTTCGACACCGAATTCAAGGCCGCCTTCGACGCCAAGAAGTTGACCTACGAGCACCGCCTCATCGACGACATGGTCGCCGCCAACATGAAGTGGACCGGCGGCTACCTCTGGGCCTGCAAGAACTACGATGGCGACGTGCAATCCGACACGGTCGCCCAGGGCTACGGCTCGCTCGGCCTCATGACCAGCGTGCTCACGACGCCCGACGGCAAGACCGTCGAGGCCGAGGCCGCCCACGGCACGGTCACGCGCCACTACCGCGAGCACCAGAAGGGTAAGCCCACCAGCACGAACCCGATCGCCAGCATTTACGCCTGGACCCGCGGCCTCATCTACCGCGGCAAGATGGACGGCACGCCGGACGTCATCAAGTTCGCCGAGACGCTCGAGAAGGTCTGCGTCGACATGGTCGAGTCCGGCAAGATGACGAAGGACCTGGCGACCCTGATCAGCGACAAGACGCCGTACCTGACGACCGACGGCTACCTCGACGCCGTGGACGCGGAGTTGAAAAAGCGAATGGGGTGATCCTGTTCCCAGAAAGGATTTGCCGGTTTGTTGTCCAGTCGATCGGTCGTGAACTCCAGACTCAGAACTCATCCCTCAGCACTCACAACTCGTTTTTTAATTTGAGTCGTGAGTTCTGAGGGATGAGTGCTGAGCCAAGAGAATCGACTCGAGCGGCAAATATCACGTGACAACCGTATCACACCCGCAGTAGTCCGCGGAAGCCGCGCACGGCGTAATAGGATTGGGCGCCGTTGTGATAGATGAAAACGGTATCGTAGCGGCGGTCGCCGAACAGGGCGCCGCCGAGTTCGAGGATGGCGGGCGGCGTTCGCACCCAACTCGACGTGGCCCGGTCGAATTCGCCCAGTTCCTGCAAGTCGCGGTATTGGGTTTCGGTCAGCAGTTCGATGCCCATCTCTTCGGCCCACTCGACGGCGGAATGCGCCGGCTTGTGCTCTTTCCGCGATTCGAGCGCGGCGCGGTCGTAGCAGACGCTGCGGCGGCCCTTGGGGCTTTCCGCGGAACAATCGACGAAGTGGAATTCCCCCGTCTTCCGGTCGAAACCGATCACGTCCGGTTCGCCGCCCGTGCGCTCCATTTCTGACAGCGACCAGAGTTTCTCCGGTCGCGCCTCCAACCGGGCCACGACCTTCGCCCAGGCCACGCCCTCGTGTCGTTGCGGGTTTTTCTCGAATCGGATTCGCAGGATGTCCAGCAGCGCCGCGCGTTCCGCGGATGACACGGCCGGTTTACTGGAGTTGCGGCTCATGTGAGTTTCCCGAAAGAGGTCGACCAAAGGCACGAACACCGGATCCCAACCGTTCAGGCGCGAATGCGTTCCTTCCATGCCTGGCGGAGAGCGCTTTCCAGTCGGGTCGTGTAAGCCTTTCCATCGGCGATCGTCTTCGCCACCTGCGAGCGCAGGCCGGTGCGGATGTCGTCGAGCATCTCGCGGTTCTCGGCCCACGTCTTCGCGAGTTCCACCAGTTGCTCCGGCGACTCGGCCGCGAACTCCGGCAGCCCGACGTGCGTCAGAACGGCCACGCCCTGCCGCGAGACGTAGCTGCGGCCCGCGACGGCGAGCACCGGTACGCCCATCCAGAGCGCGTCGCCGGTCGTCACGCCGCCGTTGTACGGGAACGGATCGAGCGCGAGGTCGCAGCGCGAATACGCTTCGAAATAGTCCCGCTTGGGCAGTCGCATCACAAGTTCTAGGCGATCGGGCGGAAGTCCGGCGACGGCGAATCGCTCCTTCAGGATCGCCGCCCCTTCCGTCGACTGGCCGGCGAGCAAGACCAGCTTCGCATTCGGCACCGCGGCGACCAGTTTCGCCCAGGCCAGCACACAGGCGTCGGAGATCTTGGCGGCGTTGTTCAGGCAGCCGAAGGTGAACGGCTGACCTGCCAGGGACGGGAGCGGCGTCACGGGCGGCGCGTCCGCCGGCGGCTGATACGCCCAGGCGAGGCCCTCGAGCCGGAGCAACTTCTCCACGTTGAACGTCTCGGTTTCCCCGGGCGGGTCGGAGACGGCATCGGTGATGCGATAGTCGATCGCCGCGATACCGGTCGTGTTCGGGTAGCCGAAGAGCAGACACTGGATCGGGGCGGGCCGTCGCGTGAGCGCGAACAGTCGGTTGCCGGCGGTATGGCCGGCGAGGTCGATGAGGATGTCGATCTTGTCCGCGCGGATCGTCGCGGCGATGGCGTCGTCGGCCTGCCCGTTGATGAAGCGCCAGCGATCGGCGAGCTTTTGCAGTCGGGCCGTCATGTCGTCCGGTCGCGGGACGTTGGCGTAGCACGAGACATGCACGCGATCGCGGTCGTGCTTCGCGAGCAGCAACTCGATGAACCCGGCGACGGTGTGGTGCCGGAAATCGGCGGAGAGGTAGCCGATCCGCAAGCGGCGTTCGGGGTCCGGGTCCAGCGGTGCCGGGGATTCGGGCACGTTCGGCACGAACCGCGCGGCGAACGAGCGGTGCTCGGCCGCCACCTGTTCCGGCGAGAGATCCGACAGGTAGTTCAAGGTCAGCAGCAGATTGCTGTGGATCGGCGGGGCGTTCGGGCGGATTTCCAGCGATCGCCGAATCGCGTCAATCGCCTCGCCGACACGGCCCTGCTCCGTCAGGTTCGTGCCGAGGTTGCTCCAGGCGTCCGCGAAGTTCGGGTTCAGCCGCACGGCCTCGCGGTAGTGGCGGCAGGCATCGTCCTTCTGCCCGAGCGCCTCGTAGGCGAGCCCGAGTGTATTGTTCGCGTCCGGGTAGCTCGGATTCAATGCGAGCGATTTCTTCAGTAGCTCGACGGCTTCCGCGGGGCGACCGGCGTTGGCGATCGCGAGGCCGAGGTTGTTGTAGCCGCGGGCGTCGTCCGGCTTGATCGCCACGTATTTGCGGAACTGTTCGATCGCGTCGTTCAGATGGCCCGTTCGCAGCATCACGTCGCCGAGCCGGTTGAAGGCGTCCGCGTGGTTCGGATCGATCCCCACGGTCTGTCGGAAGCATTCGGCCGCGGCGGTCAGTTCCCCGAGCGAGACGAAGGCCAGCCCCATGTTGAAGTAGGCGCTCGCGTGGGTGGGGTTGCCCTTCACACAGTCCTGATACTGGGCGACGGCATCACGGTACCGTCCGACTCGGCGGAGCAGGTTGCCGAAATTGAAGTGCGCATCCGGGTAGCCGGGATTCGCGGCGAGGCAGAGGGAGTAGCAGTGCGCGGCCTCGTCGAACTTCTCCGCGCGCACAAGAAGGACGCCCAGATTGCACAAGGACGGGGCATGGCCGGGCAGCTTGTGCAGGATGGAGCGGTAGAGCCGTTCGGCCTCGGCGATATCGCCGGCATGGTGGCGATCGACCGCGGCGGCGAAGATCTGCGTGACGTCGGCCATTCCAGCACCTGCACGGGCGTAAAAAAACCCGGCACGCAACGGCCGGGTTGAATCCGGTACAAGCCGGCCGTTACTCGCCCACGTACGGCAGCAGAGCCATGAACCGGGCGCGCTTGACTGCGGCCGACACGGCCCGCTGGTACGTCGCGCACAGACCGCTCCGCTTGCGGCTGAAGAGTTTCCCCTGACCAGACACCAGTTTCTTCAAGCTGGTGACGTCCTTATAATCGACGAACGTGGGGCGGGGGCAGCCTTCCTTCGTGCAGAACCGGCAGCGCGTCTTGCCTTTGCGTCGCGAGACTTTCCGAATCGTCGTTTCCATCGGGGTCGATCCACCTGATATTTGGGGAATCGGTAGAGTAGTAAGTACGGCGAGCGACGGCAACGGAAAAAGACACCGCGGAAACCAAGGCAATCTCGGTTTTCATCCCTCACGAAAACGCGACGCTGCGATCCGGTCAAACCTTACCACCGCGAACCCGATGCGCCATCCACAGATTGTCATTCTCGGCTTTGACGATTGGATCGGCAAACAACTCGCCGATTGCGCGGCGGAGCACCGCTGGCTGGTCAAGGAAGTCCGCCAGACCGGCGCCGCGCTCGCCCTGCTCCGCCCTCCCCGACCGACCGTGCTGTTCGTGCAATTCGATCCGCTGGCGGATTCGGTCCCCGCGACTCTCGAGTTCCTTCTGGAGTTGCAAGCCCGGCACGCCTCGGTGAGCACGGTTGCCGTCAGTGACGTGAAAATGAACGAAGCCGATCGTGCCGCCTGGACCGCGACGATCCTCGATCTGGGCGCGCGGTTCGTGCTCTTCCCGCCGCTCACGCGGCCGGTCCTCGAAGACCTGGCCGGCGGCCTGATGGGGGTGCAACTCGAACGGGCCGGCCGCGAAGCGCCGGCCCCGCGAGCGGCCGATCCGGTGATCGACCTTGCCGAGGAAGGACTCGCCGAATGAGCCGGTTGCCCATGGTGGACGAACGAACGTGCATCGGCTGTGCCGAGTGTGTGGAGATCTGTCCGACGGCTTGTCTGGAGATGGCGGGACCGCGACCGTGGCTGCCGCGACCACGCGATTGCACGGCATGCACCGCTTGCGAATTGATCTGCCCGACGAACGCGATCGAAATGCGTGAACCGAACCCGAACGAATAGGGCGGGTCGGCATCGCGCCGACCCGCACCATTTCATTACACGAACTTCGACTTGCCGGGTTGCGGCACCGGGCCGATCTTGTGCTCGGCTTTGAGGTCGAGGCTCTTCGGCATCGTGTCCTCCTGGCTCGCCAGCGCCTGTTCCCAAGTCAGCGTCGGCTTGACGGAGTAGTAGCACGCCATGCGGCCCATGATGGCGGACATGGTGCTCTCGGTCACGTTCTGCAATTCGTTGATGAGCTTGCCGCCGGCCTTGATGCTCGCGACGAGGTCGATGTGCTCCTGCACGTACGGGTCCTTGCCGCCGCCCAGTTCGACGCGCTTGCCGTTGATGACGACGTTGTCGCCGCCGGAGGTTCGGATGGTGCCCTTGGTGCCGACGACCATTTCGGACACGTCTTCCGGACCGGGGTAGTGGCGGCAATAGCTGGCGATCTTCACGCCGTTGGCGTATTCGAATTCCACGGCGAAGTGGTCGAAGATGTGGCCGACCTCGTTCGGATCGCCGTCCGGCCGCGCGGCGGAACCGCCGATGCGGCCGCCCATGCCGACCGCCTTGAGCGGGTGGCCGCCGGTGAACCAGTTGATGACGTCGATGTTGTGGACGTGCTGCTCGACGATGTGGTCGCCGCAGACCCAGAGGAAGTGGTACCAGTTGCGGAGTTGGTACTCGATGTCGGATTCGCCGGCCTTGCGCTTGTTGAACCAGATGCCGTTGCCATTCCAGGAGCAACGACCTCCAACGATTTCACCGATGACGCCATCCTGGATGCGCTTGGCGACTTCCAGGTAAGGGCGCTGGTGGCGGCGCTGGGTGCCGGCGACGATGGCGAGGTTCTTCTTCTTGGCGACTTCCACGAGTTCGAGGCACTTGCGGATGCCGGGGGCGTCGACGGCGACGGGTTTTTCGCAGAAGACGTGCTTGCCGGCGTTGATGGCGTATTCGAGGTGCATCGGGCGGAAGCCGGGGGGCGTCGCCAGCAGCACGAGGTTCACGCCGGAGTCGACGACCTTCTTGTAGGCGTCCAGACCGCTGAACGTGCGGTCCACCACGTCGACGCGTTCTTTGAACTGTTTCTTGATGTCGGCTTCGAGGTACGTGACCTTCGGCTCGAAGACGTCGCCGAGGGCGTGAACGACCACCGAAGGATCGGAGGCCAGACTCTGCCGGATGGCACCGCTGCCGCGGCCGCCGCAGCCGATCAGGCCGACCTTGATCTTGTCGTCGCCGGCCGCGTGAACGGCGGGCGCGGCGGCCGCCAGCGCGACGGCGCCGCCGGCCTTGAGGAAGTCGCGGCGATTCGATTCGGCCATGGGAGAAGCTCCATTCGAAAGGAAATCAACGGGAGGGTTCAATCGTCGGTCACGGGATCGTGTTCCGATTTCTTCACGACCATCGGCTTGAGGCCGATGAGTTCCTTCTGTTCCTCGACCGGCAGCACGACGCGGAAGCCGACCTCGTCGCGCTTCGTCAGCCACCAGATGCTGCGGGGCGATTGCGGGTCGTTCCGCATCCAGGTGTGGTCCGAGACGCGCCGCGCGGCGCTGCGCAATTTGTCGGCACCATCCTTGAACGAGCCGCCGCGGACGATGTGGCCCCACTTCGCGTCCGTCGGCACGTTCACCGGTTGCACCGCCGGCGCCTTCTTGTAGAACTCCGCGTCGTACTTGTCGAGGACCCATTCGGCGACATTCCCGTGCAGATCGTGCAGGCCAAACGCGTTCGGCTTCTTGCTCCCGCACTTCGTCGTCGTCCCCTTCGGGCGCTCGTCGTCCTTTTCGGTGTTCTCCTGATAGTTCGCGATCTCGACGAGTTTCGTCTCTTCGCAGGCGAACGGACCGCTGGTGCCGGCGCGGCAGGCGTATTCCCACTCGGCCTCCGTCGGGAGGCGGTAGCCCTTCTTCGTCGTCAGCCGCAGCCAGTGGCAGTACATCATCGCGGCGTGGTGGCTCATGCAGATCGCCGGATAGCCGTCGTGGCCGTGGTTGTAGTCTTCCGGCACGAACGGGGGCGTCGGCCGCGAGAGCGCGTCCGCCGTTTTCGGGAACGGCGCGTCCTTCGGGTAAACAATGATCGATTCGTTCTTCACCCAGCGATCGAAGGCTTCCCAGGTCGTTTCCGTCTTCGCGACCCACATCGGCTTGACGGTAACCTTGCGGCGCGGTCCTTCGTCCGCGTTGCGGCCCGCCTCGCCGTCCGGGCTGCCCATATCGAACTCGCCCCCGGGCACGTACACCATCTCGAACTTGATGCCGCCCGGCAGTTCCTCAACGTAGTTTTTCGGCGGCATGTCCACCTTCACGGGCACCTTCACCGGTGCCGGCGTTTCGAGCGCCTTCGCGTCGTCCTGGGCCGGTACAATCGAGGTGAGCGCCGCGAGCGACGTGCCGGCCGCGACCGCGAAAAGTTGGAATCGGCGGATCATGGAGTGTGTCCTGATGCGGTGCTTATCGCTGACATTCGTTATAGCACTTCTCGTGGCGGCAAACCAAATCCCGGCCGCCGAACCCGCCCGCTATGAATTCGAAGAACCCCACATGGGGACGCGGTTCCGCATCGTCCTGCATGCGCCGGACAAGGATACGGCCATCACCGCCGCGACGGCGGCGTTCAAACGGATCCGCGAACTCGAAGCGGTCCTCAGCGACTACAAGCCGTCCAGCGAGACGATGAAGCTTTGCACTGCGAACGACCGCGACCCGGGGAAAGCGTTCGCGATCGGCGACGACCTCGCCGCCGTGCTCGGCCATGCCCTCGATCTGTCCCGGCAATCCGACGGCGCGTTCGATGTGACCGTCGGCCCGCTCTCGAAATTGTGGCGCGAGGCGCGCAAGGCGAACCAACTCCCCGCCGAAGCGGACCGCACGGCGGCGCTCGGAAAGGTCGGCTGGAAGAGCGTCGAGCTGGACCGCGAGCGGAAGACGGTGCGTTTGAAGCTCGCGGGAATGCGCCTCGATTTCGGCGGCATCGGCAAGGGCTACGCCGCCGACGCGGCGCTCGCGATATTGAAGAAGCACGGCTGCCCGCGCGCCCTCGTCGCCGCCGCCGGCGATATCACCGTCGGCGACGCGCCGCCCGACCGCGACGCCTGGCTCGTGGACATCGAACCGCTCGGTGCCGGAATGCCCAAAAAACAAGTGCGGCTCGTGAACGCGTCCGTCTCCACCTCCGGCGACCTGTACCAGTTTGTGGAGATCGGCGGCACGCGCTATTCGCACCTGTTGAACCCGAAGACCGGCCTCGGCCTGACAGGCTTCATTCGCGCAACCGTCGTGGCGAAACGTGGCTGGCAGGCGGACGCGCTCACGAAGGCCGCGTGTCTCATGCCGGCGGATCAAGCGGTGCGGTTGATCGATTCGATCGAAGGTGCCGCGATGCACCTTGCGACGAAGGCGAATGCCGACGCGAAGGAAGTGGTCGTCCAGTCGAAACGCTTTGACGGTTTCGTCGGAAAGTGATCAATCCAATCGCGTCAGCGCCGCGTCGCGTTCCGCCGCGGTCGGCGCGTTCACTGTTACGTGTCCAATCTTGCGCCGCGCCCTTGGTTCCTTCCCGTACCAGTGCAGTTTCGCCAGCGGCTCCCGCAACACCGACTCGAACGGCGGATGCGTGCCGATCCAGTTGAGCATGCCCGAATACCCCTTCGCGGCCGGAGAGCCGAGCGGCCATCCGCAGACGGCGCGGACATGGTTCTCGAACTGGCTCGCCACAGCGCCGTCGATCGTCCAGTGGCCGGAATTGTGCACGCGCGGCGCCATCTCGTTCGCCACCGCCTGGCCGCCCACGTCGAACCACTCGATCGCCAGCACGCCGACATAGTCGAGTTCCTCGAGCACGCGGCGGTGGTGGTCTTGGACCTCCGGCAACGGCGCCGTCGGCGCGATCGACCGGTGCAGCATGCCCTCGCGATGCTCGTTCTCGGTGAGCGGATAGACCACGATCGAACCATCGCGGCCGCGCGCGGCGATCGTCGACACTTCCCGCCGGAATGGTACGAAGCCTTCGAGGATCAGCGGCCGTCCGCCGAGCGATTCCCACGCCGCCTCCGCCTCCGCCGGCGTCCGCAGCACGGCCTGGCCCTTCCCGTCGTACCCGAACCGCCGGGTCTTCAGCACCGCCGGCAGACCGACTTCCGCAATCGCGCGGTCGAAGTCTTCGCGAGACTCGATGGCGGCGAACGGCGGCGTGGGAATTCCGAGGTTTCGGAAGAACGACTTCTCGACGAACCGGTCCTGCGACACCTCGAGCGCCCGCGGCGGCGGGAAGACCGGTACGCGCTCCGCCAGCCAGCGCGCGGTCTCGACCGGCACGTTTTCGAACTCGAAGGTGACGACGTCCGAGGCCTGCACGAGGCGGAACAGCGACTGGTGGTCGTCGAACTCGCCGCGGAGGGCGTCGCAGACCTGGCCGGCGCACGGATCGGGCGCGGGGTCGTACACGGTGCAACGGATACCGAGGGGATGAGCCGCGAGGGCGATCATGCGGCCGAGTTGCCCGCCGCCGAGGATGCCGAGTTTCACGGATTCACGCGCGGGTCGGGATGGTCGAAGACGTCCTGGGTTTGCGTCCGGCGGTATTCCTTGAGCTTGTCGCGCAGGGCCGGATACTTTCGGGCGAGAATCGCGATGGCGAGAAGGGCGGCGTTCTTCGCGCCGCTCTTGCCGATGGCGAGCGTGCCGACCGGGATGCCGCCGGGCATCTGCACGATGGACAGCAGCGAATCGACGCCGCGGAGCATCGCCGACTCCACCGGCACGCCAAGCACCGGCAGAATCGTCTTCGCCGCGCACATGCCGGGCAGGTGGGCGGCGCCGCCCGCGCCGGCGACGATCACTTCCAAACCGCGCTGTTCGGCGCTCTCGGCGTAATCGAAGAGCTTGTCGGGCGTGCGATGCGCGGAGACGACCTCGACCTCGTAAGGGACGGCGAAGTCGTCGAGGAGACCGGCGGCGGCCTCCATGGTCGGCCAGTCGGACCGCGAACCCATGATGACGCCGACGACCGGCCGCGCGGGCAAGGAAAGAGTTTCACTCATGGTGTCACTGGATCGGCTGCCAGGTCTTGCCGTTGTCCGCGAGGAGCCGTTCCGCCGACGCGGGGCCTTGCGAGCCGATCGCGTAGGTCTCTGGCACCAGGTCCGGGTGTTCCTGAGTCGCGGCGATGATCGGGTCCATGATCGCCCACGCCCGTTCGATCTCGTCGCTACGGATGAACAAGGACGCTTCGCCCTGAATCGCGTCCAGCAGAAGCCGCTCGTACGCCTCGGGCAGCGCGTGCGTGTCGTACGCCTCGCGATAGTTGAACTTCAGGTCCCGCGGTTTCAGGCGCACGCCGTCCACATCCGGCACCTTCGTCTGGAAGTTCAGGTGGATCGCCTCGTTAGGCTGCAGCACCAGTGTCATCCGATTGCACTGGAGCACCTCGTCCTTCGGCAGCGGGAACATCAGGTGAGACGGGCAGCGGAACTGGATCATCACTTCGCTGTAGCGAGCCTTCAGCCCCTTGCCGGATCGCACGAAGAATGGCACGTTCTTCCAGCGCGAGTTGTCCACGTACAGTTTGAGCGCCGCGAAGGTCGGGGTGCGGCTGGCACGCGAACCGGTCGCCTTCTCGAGTTCATCGAGATAACCGGCGTACTGTCCGACGGCGACGTGGTTCGCGATCTCGTCCGGTTCCGGGATGCGGATGCTGTCCAGCACCTTCATCTTCTCGTTCCGGAGCTGGTCGGCGCTGAACTTGTTCGGCCCTTCCATCGCCACGAGCGCCATCACCTGCAGCAGGTGGTTCTGGAACATGTCCCGCAGCACGCCCGATTTGTTGTAATAGTCGAGGCGGTCCTTCACCGTCACCTGCTCGGCGACGGTGATCTGCACATGGTCGATGTACTGGTAGTTCCAGAGCGGTTCGAAGAGCGTGTTCGCGAAGCGGAAGATCAAGATGTTCTGCACCGTCTCCTTGCCGAGGTAGTGGTCGATGCGGTAGATCTGGTTTTCCTGGAAGTGCTCGTGCAGGCACTCGTTGAGTTTCTTGCCCGATTCGAGGTTCTTGCCAAAGGGCTTTTCGACGACGAGCCGCTTGAAGCCGCCCTTTTCCTTTTGGAAGCCGGCCTCGCCGAGCGCCTTCACGACGGGCGGATAATACTCCGGCGAGATCGAGAGGTAATAGACGCGCTGGCCGCCGTCCGGCCCTTCGTTCGCCTCGAACCAGGCCGAAAGCGGAGCCAGTCCTCCCGCCTGCGTACCATCGGCGGCGACGTACTTCACGCGCTTCGCGAACGCGGTCCACTCGGCGTCGTCCCACTTCTCCTTGGCCGCGACCATGATCTCCTTGACCTTGGGCGCGATCTTCTCGAGGAACGATTCGTCCGTGTGCGGCGAGCGCGCGGTGCAGACGATCTTGGCGTGTTCGGGCAATCGTCCGCGGCGCGCAAGGTTGAACAGCGCCGGTACGAGTTTGCGGAACGTGAGGTCGCCGGTAGCGCCGAAGATGACCACCGTGAGCGGAGCGGGCATGGGTCCACCGGAGTTGGAGGAGAAAGCGATGGGGGAATCGTATCGGACGCCACGCGACCTGCAAGAAATCGCCCGCGAGGAAACGCAAAATCCGGTCGGACCCGACGGAAAACGCGAAAGCGTCGGCACGCCCCGCGGCGCGCCGACGCTTCGGAATCCATCGGATCTACTTCTTCTCGCCGTAGCTCATCAGATACTTCCGCCGCTGGTCGGCAAAGGCCCGTAACGGCATTTCACGACCGCCGCGAGCGCCCGCGTCCACCGTGTCCGCCGTCGTGCGCAGGAACGCCTCGTGCGATTCCAGCTTTCGGGTGTCGATTTTCAATTCGTCACTGACGAGATTGCGATAGCTGGCGACCACCGGGCCGAGAGTCTTCCAGTCGAGCGACTTCTCGGCGATCGTCTTCACGTTCTTCAGGTACTGTTCCTTCAGTTTCGGCACGGCGAAGAGCTTGCTCCGCAGCGGCATCCGCGTACTCGTGAGGCCGACGAACGGATCGAGTTCCACGCCACCTCCACCAGGACCGCCCGGCCCGCCAAAGCCGCCGGGGCCGCCTCGCCCTCCACCAGGACCGCCAAAACCGCCCGGCCCTTGTGGGGGACCACCGGGACCGCCCGGAGGAGGTCCACCGGGGAAGCCACCGGGACCGCCCGGAGGCGGACCGCCCGGGAAGCCGCCGCCCGGCGGGCCGCCGAAGCCGGGCCGCAGGACGTTGTCGCGCATCTCCTTCAGTTGCTTCCGCTGTTCCGGCGTCAGCAGTTTCTCGAGCGCCTCATCCGTTTCCTTTTGAATCGCTGCAAGCTCCTTCTTCTGCTTCTCCGTGAGTCGAAGCATATCCTGGAGCGGCTCGGGCATCACCTCGCCGGGGCGTGGCATCACGAACATGCGACCGCCCCCCGGGCCGCCGCCGGGGTGGAACGATTCGTTCATGTCGCCGGGGATGATGTGGAACTTGCCTTTCTCGTCGAGGTAGATGCTGTAGTCGCTGGCACGGGTCCAGTAGCCGTCGTTGTTGATGAGGGCCACGTCCAGCGCGAGGAACCAGAGGAGTTCGTCGAGGTCGATCATCGGTCGGAGGGCATCTTCAAGCTTGTCCGGCGGGGTCGTGTTCAGCGTTTTGCAGAGCTTGATGAGTGCCTCCCACGACTTCTTCTCGTCCTTGCTCTTGATCGTGTAGCGGCGTTTGTAGTCCTCGACGTTGTCGCCGGTGTATTCGAGGCCGGACTGCGCGCCGGGGTTGCCGCGGACCTTCCAGCGGGCACCCTTCTCGCTGCCGTAGAACTCCTTCGTGAATTCCTTGTTGAACTGCTGGAGGTTCGTGTAGATGCCCCAACTCTCGCCGTTGATGACGACCTTGACGAAGTTCGCCTTCGGCGCCGGCATGTACTGCCGGGCGATGTGCGAGTAGAGGATGGCGCTGAGCTGCGTGGCGTCCTCGTGGTTGTTGAGGAGGTTGAGGGTCTTGTAGCCGGCGATGCGCTGCTTGTCGTCGGCCATGTCGACGGCGAGATTCATAGATCGCTTGCTGCCGGCTCGAACGCCCATGTAGGAGGACATGCCGCGGAAGTGGATGCCGACGTTTTTGTACGTCTTGCCGTCGACGGTGACGGTCGCGGGCACGTCGACGTCGGTGCCGTGGAAGTCTTCCAGTTCCTGTTCCCAGTCGTTGTTCTCGAACTCGATGAAGAATGTGCGCAGGACGTTCGGGTCGTAGAGCTTGGCGTCGGGGTAGGACTTCACGTCCTTCGGTTCGACGTGGGGGCCGGGCTTGCCCGGTTCGCCGCGCCCACCGCCCGGTCCGCCGAATCCGCCGCGTCGGCCGCCTCCGGGGCCATCGCGCTTGATCGCTTCGCGGGCGACCTTGCGTTCCTCAGCGTTGAGCCAGCCGTCCTTATTTTTGTCATAGTCCTTCAGGATCTTCCGCTCCTGCCCGCCGGGCGGACCGCCGAACGGACGATCGGGACCGCCAAAGCCGCCAGGAGGCTGGGCGAATACGGTCGCGGCGGACAGCAGCAATCCGGCGACTCCAAATCCACGCGGAATCATCGTCGAACCTTCATGGATGGGGGAAAAGAAACGCGGCGCGGTGGGCGATCCGCGCCGCGCGTAGGGAACACATGTTCGTTACTTCTTTTCAGGCGGCCGCTCGCCGCCCGGACGCCGTTCGCCTTCCGGGCGATCGCCACCCGGGCGCCGTTCGCCCGGCCGGTCGCCGCCGGGACGACCTTCGGCTCCGGGGCGACCGCGATCGCCACCAGGGCCGCCAGGGCCGCGTTCGCGCATGTCCTTGAGTTGCTTCTTCTGGTCGTCCGTGAGCAATTTATCGAGCTTGTCTTCCGTCTCCTTTTGCAGCTTGGCAAGTTCCTTCTTTTGGTCCTCAGTCAGCTTGAGCATCTCCACAAGGAATGGCGGCAGGACTTGGCCCGGCTGCATCATGCCACCGCGAGCGAACCCGCCGGGGCCGCCCGGCTGGCCGCGACCTTCCCCGGGTCGTCCTTCGGGACGGGCGCCGGGGCGACCTTCCGGGCGCTCCCCCGGGCGGCCTTCGGGGCGAGCGCCGGGGCGACCTTCCTTGGGTTGTTCCTTTTCACGCGGCGGCTGCGCGTTGCCGACGGTCGCGAGTGCGAGGAAGCCGGCGGCCATCATCAGTTTCGCGGAGAAACGCATGGAGTGCTCCAGTAGTTGGGATTGGTCCACCAGAAGAGAAACGGAGCGCCCACGCGGCCGCGACCGCGTCGGACCGGAGATCGTGAATTTTTGGATGAAAAGTTCAGGACTGCAACGGGAGCCGGCGCTGGCGCATCCAGGCGGGAGCGAGTGGCGGGAAGAGCTGGCCGCCGAGCCAGGCGCCGGCGGTCACGAGAATCAGGATCACCGACGCGGTGATCGCCGCGGAAGCGGGGTCGAGCAACGATTCGAACGGCTGGTCCAGGTAGGCAAAGAGGCCCGCAATCGGCGGATCGATCGGGTAGCCGCGAACGATCGAGGAGATGAACAGGTTCACGCACGTCAGCAGGGCCGCGAACAGGCCGTGGCGGAATCCGGCTCCCGTGTTCGCACCGGCGATCATGCCGCCGACCACCAGCAGGATCGCGGCGAGCTGCGCACCGACGGCGGCGGCACGGGACGAACCGCCGGTGTTGAAGATGCCGATCGAAGCCTTGGCGAGAAACAGGCGAATGTGATCCGAAGCGACGATCGCGGCAAAGGCGATCAACGAGCCGAAGAAGATTCTCAACCAGATGGTCGGCCGCTGGCCCTCTCGCGAGGAGATGCCATCGCCGATGCGGGAATAGAAGCTGGCCCGGGAGGCGGACACGGCTACGGGCGCGGCCACGTTGGGGAGATCGATCGGTGCGGGCCAGATCCGCGAGCCGATCCAGCCGCCGGCACCGGCGACGAGCGGATACCCGGCCGCGATGCCGATCGGCCACCACATCGCCGTGCCGCCGGAAAGAAGGATATCGTTGACCGTCAACAGTCCGCCGACCAGCACTCCGACGAGCAATCCGGGTTGCGAACCATTCGAGCGGCTGGCGCCGGTCAGGAGAGAGCCGCCCAGCACCGCGAGGAACCGGAGCAGGCAGACCGTCGTCGCGTCCAAGTCCCGCGGGCCCAGAATGGCCAGGCCGAGTTCTCGGAAGGCCAACAGGAAACCGAGCGAGCAGATGGAACCGACGAACACGCGTCCAGGAAACGTACCCGGCACCGTTTCCGGTTCGTCCGACGGATTGGAATAATCGGCTTCGACGATGGCTTCTTGAGGGGCGATCAGGCGCAGACCGCACTTGGGGCAGTTCTGGGTGCCCGCGTACGCCAACTGACATTCGGAGCAGAATAGTTGCATTCGATCGTAAACCGCCCGTCGGGATGCACGGCCCTACGGCAACCATAGTTCACGGAACGCAGGTATGCCAATCGGCGGGCGGAATCGCCGGAGCTTACATGACCAATCGGCGTCGACCGGCCTGCTCGCTCGCCAGGCACGCCGAACAGGTCCCCCGCACAACCAGCGTATGTTCGGTCGCCCGAAAACCATGTTGGGCCGCGATCTCCTTCAAGGCGTCGTCGATGCCGGGATGCTGAAACTCGACGATCTCGTTGCAACGGTCGCAGACCAGGTGCTCATGCCAGGGGTAGCCGTAGTCATGGTCGAAGATGGTCCGCGCGCCGATTTCGACCTTCCGGAGCAGGCCGGCGTCCACGAGTTTCGCCAGCGTGCGGTACACGGTGGCGCGGCTCGCGAGCTTGCCGGCACGGTGCAATTCGTCCACGAGCTGCTCCGCCTCGAAATGCGAATGCTTGCGGAACACATGCTCGACGAGTTCGCGCTGCTGTTCCGTGAACCGTTGCGGTTTCGGCCGACTGGCCAGATATTCGCGGAAACGCTCTTCGGGCGATTGCGACACCGCGATCGACGGCAAGGACACGAGGAAACTCCAAAACGCCGGACGGCCGGGAGCCTCGCGGTTCCCGGCCGTCGGTTCGGTCCGGTCGGGGAGGCTCTCCCCGACAGTATACGGTTCATCCCCCTCCGGCGACGCGATCGATCAGGCGGTGTTCGGCCATCGCCCACTTCTCGCCGTCGTCGTAGGTGCCGGCCGCGATCTCCGCGCGGATCCGGTTCACCAGTCCCCAGCGGATCCCGTCCGGTCCCGGTTCCTCGTCGGCGGGAACCGGATAGCCGGCGCGATCGGCGGAGTCGGTCGATTCCGTCGACCGGTCGCCGGGCTGCCATGCGAAACGTGGGGCGAAATTCGGCATGTCCATAGGTCTCCCCTGACGCCGCGGCCGCCCGGACGGGACGGGGACGCAACGGCAGAGCCGGAAAATCGGTCGCGGATCGAACCTCGATCCGCCGCGGACCGCGCGACCCGGTGGACAGCGGGGGTCGAGTGCGGCGGTCCTGTGTTCACGGTTCGGCCCGAAATTCCGTTCTCGTTGCCGCTTCCGCGCCGACGGAACGCGAACGTCCCTCGGCCGGGAAATTGTACGCACGGACAGCGGTCGTGCGCGTCCTCGCCCACGGGAAAATCGGATAACCGATTTCCCCGGTTCCTTCGGTAGCCGTTGTTGATTCGATTCGCGTCGCCGGCGAGGGCCGGCGGAAAGCTGCGCGGGTGGATTGCGTCGTGTTCGTTGCGTTCAGTTTAAGGTTTCGATAGGAAAGCGAAACTGCGCAATGGCCGTATTTTGCGGGAACTGTCCGACCGTCGACCGCATTCCCGGCAATCCCGCCGTACCCGATCCGTCTTGCGGAACCCCGACGCTTTCACTCGAAAAGTTGGCCGACCGACTTGCGAATCCGCGCGGCGTCGGTTTGGGTCAGCTCCCCCGCGCGGAACGCCGCGTTCACGACGACCTTCTCCTTGACGAAAAGCAGCACGGTCACGTCGGCGTCCTTGTTCAGCCGGTAGGCCGGCGGTCCGTCCGCGTCCTCGAACGCGCCCACCGGCACGTTTTTCAACCCTTGCTTCTGGCTCCATTTCGCCAGCGCGTCCAGGTCCGCCGTCGTGGCGAGTTGCGTCATCCACACCTTGAAACCCTTGTCCTTGCGCGCCACCGCTTCCGCGTCCAACTCGTTCAGCAGCTTGCCGAGCGGTTCGGAGAGGGTCCGGGCGAAGACGACGGCGGTGGGCTTCTTTTCCTGTTCGCAGATGTAGCAGGTCTGCTGGCCGCGCTGTGCCCCGGTCGCCACCAGGAAGCTGTAGGGGCCGGGCCGTTTGCCGACGGGCACGCCCGACACGATCGGATCGGCGGCGAGAGTGGAGGAAGTCAGCAAGATGAGCATGACGAGCGCGCGCATGGTGCGATCCCGGAATCGGAAACGATCATTGTACGAGGGCAAAAGCGAAACCGGGGCCGCTGGCCCCGGTTCGAGACTTCCTTTTCGGACGTCGATTACGACTCCGGCACGGCGGGGCCTTGCGGCGCCGGGGGTTCGAGGCCGGCGGCTTTCCGTTGCGCCGCCCGCAATCGCTCGAACTCCGCCTGAAGGTCGTTCTTCTGGCTGGACGCGTCGTTGAAGTGTTGCTGCACTTCCGGCAAGGTTCGGAGGCCGAGGTGCAGCGGCGGTCCGATCAGCATCAGGCCCGCCGCCGTCACGAGGCACAGAACGGTCGGGAAGATCAGATAGAAATTCGTGCGGTTCGCGGCCGCTTCCGCGCGGTGGCGGGCGTTGGTGCGATAGTTCGTCGAGAGTTCATGCAACCCCTGGACCACGCTGTTGCCGTAGCGGTCCGACGAGGAGAGCAGGAAGACGAGACCGGCGACTTCCGGCAGCGGGATGCGCTTCTTCCACTGCATCAAGGCATGGTCGAGGCTGCGGAGTTCGGCATGCCGCTTTACGATGCGCACTTCGTTCGACACGTCGGGGTGCCCGCGGCGGATCGCCTCGCCGGCGCGGCCGAGGGAATCGGTTAGGCCGTTACCCGACGACACGCACATGCCGAGGGCGTCGATCAGGACCGGCAGGCCGCGTTCGAGGCGTTCCTTGCGGGCCTTCGCCTGCGAACGGAGCACGAGGCGGGGGATCGAGAAGCCGAGAATGCCGAAGACGATACCGAGGCCGGCGTAGATCAGGCCTTCGGGCACGCGATAGAAGCTGCCGCGGAGGTTGAGATCGTAGCGTGCTTCGCTGGCCATGAGCGCCGAGGCGAACCCGAGCAGGACGGGTACGATCGCGAACAGATTGCGGATGACCAGGAAGTTGTTCAAGGCCGCGGGCTGGTGGTAGCCGGCCATCCAGAGGTCTTGCTGGATGGACGCACGTCCGGAGTCGGTGGAGGGCAGCAGGCCGGCGAGCGCGCCGTTGGCGGGGCCGAACAGCGGGCGCGCCGGCTCTTCGCTCGTGTCTTCGCCCGGATCGCGCAAGCCCAGAAGGGCCATGCCGAGGAAGGCGACGAGCGCCGTCGCGACGCCGATCAGGATCAGTGCGGTGGTCGGGTCCATGGTCGCAAACCGTGGGTGATTCGGTTAATAATCTTCGCGGCGGCGGAGCAGCCAGAAGATCCAGAGCAGGCCGAGGATCTCGAGGACGACGGCGACGGCGATCATGGTGATGCCGAAGGCCGAGGTCGCGAACGGCATGAACAGATCGGGGTGGAACCAGAAGTAGATCAGCGCGGCGATGGGCGCGGCGGCGGCGATGAACATCGCTGACAATCGGGCCAAAGCCGTCACCGAGCGGAAGAAACCGCGATAGTGGTTCCGTTCCCGGATGTTCGTGCCGAGGCGTTCGAGCAAGGTGGGCAGGTCGCCACCGGTCTCGGCGTTGAGGGCGACGGCGGCCGCGAACTGATCGAAGTCGGTCAGGCGGATCTCCGCGGCCGCTCGGTTCAGGACCGCCGGAGCCGACAGACCCAGTGCGATATTCTTGCCGGTCGATTCAAAGATCCCGCCGAGGGGTGCCGGTGTGAATTCGGCCGATTGCTGGAGCGCACCGGGCAGGGCCAGGCCGGCGCGCAAGCTGCGGGCGAGTTGGAAACACCCATCCGGGAGTTGCTCCTGGACGGCACGACGACGGCGGTCCTGGCAGATGATGAAGTAGAGGTAGGTCAGCGCCATGCCGACGAGGAAGCCCGTGACGGTCGGCATCCAGTCGGCGGACAGGGCGAACGACAGCGTTGCGACGATCGCTCCGACGAGGAGCATCCAGAGGATGGCAGCTTCGGTGGTGAGGCCGAGGTGGGCATCGCGGACGGTGCGGGCGAAGGCGCGGTCGGTCTCGCCGAAGAAATTGCGAGGCGGGAGGAACTCCTCGGCACGCTCGGCGAGTGATTGTTCCTTCGGTTCCGGGGCGCGCTCGGGCAGGAACGCCGCCACGACGGCATAGAGCAGGAGCACGCCGAAGACGACGGCCAACACGATTCCGACGAGAATCAGTTCAGGGGACAACATCACTTGTCCTCGAGGAAAATGTTGCTGTTCGAGTCGAATTCGCGGGCGCGGAAGGTGTCGTTGGGCACCAGGATCCCCGCGGATTCGAGCTGGGCGAGCAGTTTTTCCGGCTTGTGGCCGAAGACCTGGAAGGCCCCGTAGGCCCGGCCTTCGTCCACGCCGCGCTGTTCGAACGAGAAGAGATCGCGAACGATGTAGCGATGCCGCCGGCTGAGGCCGCGGAGTTCCGAGATGCGTGTGAGTTTCCGCTCGCCGCCGGCGAGCCGCGACACGTGGACGATCAACTGGACGGCCGAGGCGATATAGGCCCGCATCACGTGCACGGGGACTTCGAACCCCGCCAGCCCCAGCATCATTTCCAGGCGCTTCAAGGCGTCGCGCGTATCGTTGGCGTGGACCGTCGTCAGCGATCCTTCATGCCCGGTGTTCATGGCCTGGAGCATGTCGATGACTTCCGGCCCGCGGCACTCGCCGACAATGATCCGGTCGGGCCGCATCCGCAGGCTGTTGCGGAGCAACTCCCGCGTGCCGACGCCGCCCTTGCCTTCCAGGTTGACGTTCCGGGATTCCATCCGCACCACGTGCGGTTGCTGGAGCTTGAGTTCGGCCGTGTCTTCGATCGTGACGACGCGCTCGTTCGCCGGGATGGACGCGGAGAGGATGTTGAGCAGCGTGGTCTTGCCGGCCCCCGTCCCGCCGGAGACGACGATGTTGACCTTGCCGGCGACGCACTGCTGGAGGAACTTGAGCACCGGTGCCGGCACGCTGTTGAGTTTCACCAACTCGTCGGCCGTCATCCCCGCGCCGAACCGCCGAATGGCGAGCGTGGGGGCGTCCGGCGTGAGCGGTGGCAGCACGGCGTTGACGCGCGAACCGTCGGGCAGCCGCGCGTCCACCATCGGCGACGATTCGTCGATCCGCCGGCCGACTCGCGACGCGATCCGCTGGATCACGCGCGTCAGGTGCCCGGCATCGACGAACCGCGCGTCGACTTTCTGGAGACGGCCAAAGCGTTCCACGTAAACCTGATCGGGGCCGTTCACCAGGATTTCCGTGACCTTCGGATCCTGCAAGTACGGCTCGATCGGACCGAGACCGAAGACTTCATCGATCACTTCGTTCGTGGCGCCGTCCACCGAGGACTTCGACAGCGAACGATCGACGCGCGGGGCCATCTTCTCCGCGAGCGCCTTCACTTCCGTGCGGACGCGTTCGGGGCTCCAGCGGTCGATCCGGGAGAGGTCCAGCGATTCGACGACGGTGCGGTGCAGTTCGTCGCGGAATCGCGCGGCACGGGGATCGGCGGTGTCGGGGGTAGCGGCCATGGTGATGTTCGGTGAAGGAGGACGTCCGCGGTCGTGTCACCGCGGACGACGAAAGTCACTTGCCCTTTTCGGCGGGGGCCGGAGCGGCCGGCTTCGAGAAGACGTATTCGGCCGGCTTCGGCGGCGCCGGTTGCTGCACCACGATGATCGGCGTGGGCGGGGGCACGGGCTGCGGGGCCGGTTGCGGCGGAACCTTCGCGGGGAAGATCGCCGACGGTTGCTTCGTCGTGCCCGAGAAGACTTCGATCGTGGTCGGCGGCGGGGGCGGCGTCGGGGCCGGGGGCAGCGGTTGCGGCGGCGGGATCATCGGTGCCGGCGGGGGCGGGGGAACCGGGATCGGCTTCAGCGCCAGCACCCGCATGAGGTCGTCGGTACCGATCCCCAGATTGCCGTCCTCGTACTTCTTCACGCGTTCCAGTTCGGCGTTGCCTTCGGACGTTTCGGTATTACCGATCGTCAGGGCGGCGGCCTTGGTCGGATCCTTCATCGCGGTGTCGCGCAGGCCGTCGAGCTTCTTCTTTTCCTCGGCGGAAACCGGAACGAGCGAGAGCGAACCGATGGTGCGGGCATACTCGATCAGGGCGATGCGGTAAGGATTCGCGGCCAGGGTGAACTGCACGCTATCGGACGGCAGGCCGGAGTAGATCTTGTGGAGCGTGTCCCGCTTGGCGACGACTTGCGCCGCCTTGGCGACGAGGCCGGTGTGCGGCGTCTTCACGGGCGAGTCGGTCCGGGACACTTCCGTCGTCACATACACGTCCACCCAGTCGCCGACCTGAATCAGGCCGCCGGCGGATTGCGTCTTCAAGATGGTCACGCCCATGGCCCGCGTGCCGGGCGTCAGCCGTGCGTGCAGAGCCTCCGGCTTCGCCATCTCCAACAGGTCCGCCTTCTTCAGCGGCGTGTCGGCTTCCAGGTTCCGCGTCGGCGTGCGGAACAGCGCGATCGCCTCGTTCGGCGGCAGGTACTCGGCCTTGTTGGCCTCGTACTCCTTCTTCTCCTCGTCCTTGAGAGGCCGGGAACGGATATCCGTGTACTCGATCGTATCGCCGGCGAAGACGTTCCGCACCGTCGCGAGCACGCGCGGCACCGGCGGCGGGGCCGGCTTCGGCTCCGGCTTCGGGTCGGGCTTCTCGACCAACGGCTGCGGCGCCGGCGGCGGGTTCAACAACCCGGAATACCGAACGCCCATCGCCACCAGCAGGCCGACCACCACGGCCACGACCAGCACGAGGAGGAAACTGGCTCTCATTGGAAGACACCTCGAAGAAGCACGTGAATCAGGAGTTCGATAGCCCCAGCGGGACCCGGAAAATCAACAGGAAGACGATCAGGGTCGCCACCGCCAGGGGCAGCGAGAAGGACATCAGTCGTCGCTTGCCCGGCTTCGCGGCCGTCGGCGCGTCGCCCTGCGGCTTGCCCTTCGCCAGACCCGAGAGCAACGAGACCACGGTCAGCACCGCGACCACGAGCATCGAGAAGAACAGGATGCCGAGGAAGAACCGCGGCCCGACCCACGCCCCGAGCGCGGTCGCATGTTTCACGTCGCCGCCACCCGCCACGCTCATGATCCAGAAGCCGAAGAAGATCGCGAATCCGGTGATCGCGCCGGCGAGGCTGAACAGCAGGCCGTCAATCAGCCCGAGCGCCACACTGCCGTCGAGGAGCCAGCCGGGGCGGCCCTGCGACCCGAGCCAGGCGCCGCCGATCAGTTGCATGACCACGCCGAGGGCGAACATTCCGACCGTCAGCTTCTTCGGGATGCGCCAGGTCTTCCAGTCGATCCAGGCGGCCGTGCCCATCAGGCCCGTCAGCAGAATTGCGACGGCGATCAGGTACTCGGCCGAGGGCATCGGATAATACGGAGGCGCGATCGGCATTCGTCTCGTCCTGCTTTGCGGTCTTGAGTCTCATTCTGACGGCCGGCGCGAATTCCCGAAAGAATGCACCGGCGGAATCGGTCGGGAATTTTCCGGCGATCCCGACGGCTTTGCCGGTCCCAACGGATCACGGGGCCGGAGCCACGATCGCCTCCGGCGGAATCGGAATCGGAGCGGTCTGATCGACTGTCAGGATCTGGTTGTTCGGCGTGAACTGGAATCCATCCACCTGAAGAATCGTGATCGGGTTGTTCATGCCGTCCACGCCGGTGACGGCGAATCCCGAGAACGTGAAGTTGGGGATCAGCGTCACGATCAGGTTGCCGAGCGAGACCATCGCCGCGTTGAGGCTGTTCCGCATCGCGACCAGGCCGGGGATCAGGCCGAAGATCAGGATGCTGACAATCAGCAGGATCTCGACGGAGACGACGGCACCGCTGTCGTCGTTCCAAAGTCGGGTCAGGAGGTCGCGCATGGTATCGCCCCGTGGAGTGTGTGCGAGTCCCGGCAGCGGCCGCGAGGGGGGAAACGGATGCGACCGCCACCGGGATGGCGATTTCACTCTGGAACGATTTCGGGATTTGCAAAAGTTGCAAAAAAGGATTCGATGGGAAAAGCCTGTTAAGCTGTAACGGGAAATGGAGGGGCAACGATTGACCGGGGGTAACGACAACGGGCACGGCGAACGCCGTGCCCGTTGCGGAATCCGATTGGGTCCGTTCTCACGGAGCCGGCGGAATCAGGATGATCGTCGGCAGCAGGACCGGAGTGGTCTGGTCGGCGGTCAGGTAGGTCGTCTGGTCGAAGTCGCGCTGGTAGCCGTTGATCTGCGCGACGTTCTGTTCCGGCGGGCCACCGCTCGGGCCGACGATCCAGCCGGAGAACGTGAAGCTCGGCAACAGAGCGTTCAACAGGTTCCCGGTCGAGGTCAGGGCGGCGTTGATGCTGTTGCGCAGCGCCACCAGGCCGGGGATGATCCCGAAGATCAGGATGCTCACCACAAGGATGAACTCGACGGAGATGATGGCCCCATCATCGTCCGCCCACAACTTCCGCAAAAGACTCGCCATGTTGCGACACCTCACGTGCACCGGGTGGATGACTGTTGGTCTCGGCGCGCTAACCCGGCGGAACATCACGCGCAGACCGCATGTTCGGCCGGGAAAGAGTAATCGGGAGAATTGACGGATTCAACCTAAAAAGACGATTCTTCCTATTTTGCCCATTTCGGGCGGTTTGAAACTCCGATTTTTCCGACTGTAACGCCAAAAAAACGAAAGCGAACCCGGCTGCCGCCAGGCTCGCTTCGCACTTGAGATGTTCGCAACCCGACTTACGGAGCCGGAGACACGATCAACAGCGCCGGGAGTTGAATCGGAGGCACTTGATCACCAGTGAGGGTCTCGGCAGCGGTGTAATCGGTCTGGTAACCGTTGACCTGGGCTACGTTCTGACCAAGGTTGCCGTTAATGTTCGCGACGACCCAACCGGAGAAAGTGAAGCTTGGCAGGAGTGAGCCAAGAAGGTTGCCGGTGGAGGTCAGGGCGGCGTTCACGCTGTTACGCAGCGCGACCAAGCCCGGGATGATCCCGAAGATCAGGATGCTCACCACAAGGATGAACTCGATGGAGATGACGGCTCCGTCATCGTCCGCCCACAGCTTCTGGAACAGATTCGTCATTGAGCGACTCCTCGGCGTGACCGGGTGGAAGGGGTAGGTTTGACCGGCCCGCGCACGTCATCCCGGTGATCCCTGTCGTGCGAGGCGTTCAGTCGTCCCCCTCAGAGTAATTGCCAGAGTTTCGCTGATCAATTCATTTTGCCCACTTTAGCCATATTATCCATTTTTCCATGATTGCCCAAATAGATTATGCGGAACAAACCGCACATTCGGCACAACGCGCATTCCACCGGAAAAAACCGTTGTGTCGATTCGTCGGCGCACGGCGATTCGAACGCTGCGCAAACGGCACAAACTCCGTCGGTCTTGCCGGTTCTGCTTGCGGGAACGGGGCGATCGGTAAAATGACGGCACCGCGAGATGTCTGAAATGTCTGATGCCGAACCGCCCAAAATCGAGCCGGATGCGCCGAACCAGGTGGGGGCCGGGTTCGATTTCGCCGACCCGAACTCCCCGCTGGCCCCCTATTACCTGCGCACCACGCATGTCGTCGCGATCGCGTTCCTCGCCCTGCTCTTTGTGGTGAACACGATGTTCCCGCTCTGGCACACCGACGTGTGGGGCCACGTGCGCTACGGCCAGTGGATGGTCGAGAACCGCGCGATCCCGGAGCGCGAGCCGTTCTGCCCGTGGTGGGACGGTCGGCAGCGCTTCACGCAGTTCTACACGATCAGCCATTTGATCATGTACGCCGTCTATGCGGTCGGCGCGGCGCTCGCCGCCGGCGACGACCTCGCGAAATTCACCGGCGGGGTCGAAGCGCTCCGCGGCCTGCACGCCCTGCTCGTCGCACTCCGTTACGCCCTGCTCTACCTCGCGTTCGGTCGGCTCGCGCGGAACTGGTCGGTCGCGTTCGTCGGAATCGTCGCCGTCGTGCTGTTGGACCTCTCGAACATGGCGGTGTTCCGTCCCCAGAGTTTCGGGCAGGTCTTCTTCGCCCTCGCGCTCATCCCGCTCTCCGCGCCGATCCTCAGTCGGCGGGCGATCGTCGGGCTGTCGATCCTGACGGCGATCTGGGCGAACACCCACGGCAGTTATCTCGTCGTGCACGGATTGCTGTTCGCGCTCCTGGCGGGGCGGATCGCGGAGTGCCTTTTCCCCGCTGAAGGTCGTGCCGTCGCGCCGTGGCGCGATCCGGCGGCTCGCCAGTACGCGATCGCACTCGCGGCGGTGACGCTCGCGGCGTGCGGCAATCCCTACGGTGCCGGGTTGTACGCCCGGACCTTTGAGATGACGCGCCACCCCAGCCTTGTCACCGCTGTTGGCGAATGGCAGCCGCTCTCCTTCACGATGGGGCCGGGCTGGCACTGGCCGTTCCTCGCCTCGATCGCGATTCTCGCGGGCCTCGCGCTGGCGTCGCGCCGGCCGATCCCCTACGGCACGCTCTTCGCCGTGCTCCTCTTCGGCGTCGGCGCGTGCATCCAGAACCGCATGGTGATCTGGTGGGCGATGGTGCTGCCGTGGGCGCTGGTGCCGCTGCTCGCCGACGTGGCCGAGAGGATTCCGGAGCGGTTCGCGCCGACGAGCGTGCCGAGTCTGCGCAAGACGATGCTGGCGGTCGTGCTCGCGCTGGCGATCCTGAACTGGTCTGGCCTCGCGGAGACGCTGCGCAGCGGCCTGCCGAAACTGCAGGACGCCGTCTCCGGCGGGACCCCGTGGCCGGTGGCCCGGCAGATCGCGGACCCCGACAAGCCGTTCGTCGCCGACTGGCAGACGGAATTCCAGGCGATTCTGAATCGGAATTACGGCGGACGCTTCCGCGGCGCCATACTCGCTACGCCGATGCAGGGCGACTACCTCATGTGGTCGCTCGCGCCAGACGTGCCCGTGACCTACGCGCACATCCACCTCTTCCACCCCGACTTCTGGGACGAACTCGGCGTCGTCGGCCAGGGGAACGCCGGCTGGTGGGACATCGTGGACAAGTACGGCGTGAACCTGATGGTCATGGAAGCCGAGTACTGCGCGAAGTTGCTCGCGGAGATCCGCAAGCGGCCGGAGGTCTGGAAGGTCCTGCTCGATGAGACCGGCAGCACGGAAAAGGTCCAGAAACTGAACCGGCAACTGATCGTCGTCCGCATCCATCCCATTGGAACGCGATGAAATCCTCCCCCGCGATCTCCGGCCCCACGCTTCGCCAGGCCATCGTCGTGTTCGCGCTGGCGGGCCTGGCCGCGTACTTCAACTCCTTCCAGGGCGTCTTCGTCTTCGACGACAAGGGGATGATCGTCGACCCCGACATCGGCAAGCCGCTCGCCGGCCGCCTCGCCGGGCGGCCCGTCGTGTCGCTGACCTTCACGCTGAACTACTGGCTCGACGGTTTCAACACCCGCGGCTACCACCTGGCGAACCTGATCATCCACGTCCTCGCCGCGGTCACGTTGTTCGACCTCGTCCGCCGCACGCTGGTCCTGCCCCGCTTCGGCGACCGCTATGCCAACACCGCCGGCTGGCTCGCCTTCACCATCGCGATCGTCTGGCTCGTCCATCCGCTCAACACGCAAGCGGTGACCTACCTCGTGCAGCGCTGCGAATCACTCATGGGCATGCTGGTGCTCGTGTCGCTCTGGTGCTATCTGCGCGGCGTCCAGACCGCGGGAAATCGCTGGTACTGGCTCGGCGGACTGGCGTGTGTGCTCGCCTCCGGTTGTAAGGAGCTGACGCTCGCCGTGCCCGTCCTCGCCGCGTTCTACGATCGCCTCTTCCTCGCCGGGTCGTGGCGTGAGACGATGACCCGCTGGAAGCCCCTGGCGATCCTCGGGATCGGGCCGGCGCTGGGCATCGCGCTGCTGCTCGCCCGCGGCGTCCTCGCCGACACCGGCGGCACCGTGGGTTTCGGCGTTCCGCGTTTCACGCCCCTCACTTATGCCCTCACGCAGACGGAAGTCGTCCCCCACTACATCCGGCTGGCGTTGTGGCCGAAGGATCTCTGCATCGACTACATCGACTGGCCAGTGCGAAACCACATCGCGCAAGTCTGGCCGTACGCGCTCGGCCTCGTTGCGGTGCTCGGCGCGACCGCGTGGGGACTTCTTCGCAATCGGCCGTGGGCGTTCCTGGCCGCCTGGTTCTTCGTCATCCTCGCACCCACGTCGAGCATTGTGCCGATCCAGGACCCGGCGTTCGAACACCGCATGTACCTCTCGCTAATCGCGGTCGTCGCCGGCCTCGCCTTCGCCGCCGAATCGCTCCTGCGTCCGCTGCCGGCCACCCTGCGTTCGACCCTTGCGACGCTCGCCCTCCTCGGATTGTTCGTCGCGCTGTCGGGGCGGACGATCCTGCGGAATGAGGACTATTCGAGCGAAGCGAAGTTGATCGCCTCCAACCTGGCGCTGCGACCGGAGAACGCGCGGAGCCGTGTGGTCCATGCCGGGTACCTGCTGCGCTATGGTCGCGCGCAGGATGCGCTCGATCAGGCCAAGAAGGCGCTCGAACGCGCCGACCTCGTTGGCGATTTCACGATCCTCGCGAGTTGCTATCAGGAATTGGGGAAGACCGCCGAAGCGGAAGCGGTGTTGCGTTCGCTGCTGGAAGCCCGCCCCGACGACGGGAAGCGGAACTACGCGTTCGCCTTGTTGCTGCTCCAGAACGGCAAGCCCGCCGAGGCCGAAGCCCCGGCCCGCATCGCGATGAAATCCATCGGCGACGTGCGTACCCGTCTGCTCCTGGCGGTGATCCTCGAAGAGCAAGGGAAATCCACCGAGGCCGAAACCGTCTATTCCGAAACGCGCCGGCTCGCGCCGGAGGGGTTCCGGCACGCTATGGCGACCTCCGCCCGTCGCACGGCACTCGCCGAGGACGCGACCGCCTACCGGTTGCGGCAGGCCTACCTCGACGCCGTCGCGGTTGTGCGGCTGAACCCCGAAATCGACTGGGAGGAATGGGACACCTACGCCATCGTGCTGGCGCGGATTGGCCGTTACCCGGACGCCGTGGCCGCCGGGGAAAAGGCGCTCGCCGCCGCGCCGGGCGACTACGAACGCGACTGGATCGCCAAGCGCGTGGCGCTCTTCCGGGCCGGGAAGCCGTACTCGCAGCCCGGTCCGTCGTCATGACCGCGCCCGTGTGTCTGTATTGCGGCGGAACGGAACCGGGAGGCGACCATGCTGCCGCGTGAGGCCCGCTGGTTCGCGGCGCAAGCCGCCGTGCTCGGCGATGCGATCTTCCCCGCACTAAACATTGGCAGCCACACCGCCGAATTCCGCGCGAAGACCCAGCCGTGGATCGATCGCCACATCTTCGGTCCGTTCGCCGCACACGGGCGCGAGGTCGTCCATACCGACATCCAGGCCGCGCCGGGCGTCGATCTCGTCGGCGACCTCACCGACCCGACGTTCCAGGAGGAACTCCGCAAGCGGAAGTTCCGCTCGGCCTTCTGCAACAACCTGATCGAGCACGTCGAGAATCCCGAACCCATCTGCCGCGCCGTCGCCGCCGCCGTCGAACCGGGTGGGTACCTGTTCGTCTCGGTGCCGCATAAGTTCCCGTACCACGCCGACCCGATCGACACGATGTTCCGCCCGTCGCCGGAAGAGTTGGCCGCACTGTTCCCCGGCACGGAGATCGTCGTGGGCGAAGCGCTGCGCTGCGGGAACCTGACGACCTACGCCGCGATGCGCCTGGTTCGGAATTCCGGCGCGATGCTGCGCACGCTCGGCGAGCGCCTGCGCGGCCGCAGCGGCGCCGACCGGGCCAAGCCGCACCAGTCGAACGCACGCTCCGGCAGCGCCCTGCGCTTCCTCCCCTGGCTCGTGCGGCCGTTCGTCATCACCTGCCTCGTGCTGCGGGTGAAGCCGTGATCGTGCTCGTCGTCTCGCATCTGGCGTTGCCCCATGTCGGCGGAGTCGAGAACCTCGTCGATCTGGAACTCCGCGCCCTCGTGCAGGCCGGGCACTCCGCCACCCTCGTGACGAGCAACGGCACCGGTCGCGGCCTCGACCCGGACTACGGGCCGCGCGTGCGCATCGAACGCGTCCGCGCCTGGCACGGCCTCGAACGCCGCGCCGGCATCCCGTACCCGCTCTTCGCCCCGCGATTGCTCGCCGTCCTCGCCCGCGAGGTCCGCCGCGCCGACGTCGTCCATGCGCACGGCTTCCTCTTCCCCGGTACGGTCATCGCGCTCGCGCTGGCACGGCTGTTTGGGAAGCCGAGCATCCTGACCGACCACGGCGGCATCCAGACCTTCGGCTCGAAGTTCACGACGGCCATCGCGCGACTCGGCGCCGAAACCGTCGGCCGGCTGAGCGCCCTGCTGGCGACCCGCGCCGTCGTCTACAACGCCCGCATCGGCGCCACGCTCGCAAAGTTCCGCCGGCGGAACGATGTCGAATTCCTCTTCAATCCGGTCGATGCGAATCTCTTCCATCCGCCGTCGACGGAGCAACGTGCCGCCGCGCGCAAGGCCCTCGGTTGGTGCGAGCGACCACGCGTCCTCTTCGTCGGCCGGCTCATCGCCACCAAGGGCGTACCCCTCGTGCTGGGCCTTGCGAATGCTCAATGGGAACTGGTCTTCTGCGGCCCCGGCGATCCCGCGATCCTCGGCCCGCTGCCGCGTACCGGCGTCGAGTACCTGCCGCCCCGACCGCAATCGGAACTGACCACACTCTACCAAGCCGCCGACGTGCTCGTGCTCCCCGCCGCCGTCCGCGAAGGCTTCCCGCTCGTCGTGCAGGAAGCGCTCGCCTGCGGCCTGCCCGTCGTCCTCGGCGACGACCCCGGCTTCGATCCCTACCGCGGCATCGCCGGGCTGACGTTCACGGATCGATCGCCCGCCGACCTGCGCGCGAAGGTCGAACGCGCCCTCGCCGCCGGGCGGATTGTCGGCGAACGCCCGTTCCCCGCCCTGCTAGACTGGATTGCCACGCTCTTCCCGGAGGTGCCCGGTGCCCGGCCCTGACCCGCGCGTGCCCGAGTCCGTCTGGACCGTCATCGCGGCCTACAACGAAGGCGAACGCCTCGCCGTCACGCTCGCGGCGCTCCTGCCCGTCTGCTGCAACGTCGTCGTCGTGGACGACGGCTCGCGGGACGACACCGCCGCCGTCGCCCGCCGCTTCCCCGTCTGGGTTCTCCGACACCCCATCAACCGCGGCCAGGGGGCGGCGCTCCAGACCGGCCTCGACTTCGCGCTCGCGAAGGGGGCCGAAGTCCTCGTCACCTTCGACGCTGACAACCAGCACGACGCCGCCGACCTGCCCGCCGTCATCGCTCCCGTCCTCGCCGGCACCGCCGATGTCGCCCTCGGCTCGCGCTTTCTCGGCCGCGCCGAGAACATCCCCGCTTCCCGCCGCCTCGTCCTCAAGCTCGGCGTGCTCTTCACGCGCTTCGTCTCCCGCATCGCCGTCACGGATACGCACAACGGATTCCGCGCCTTCTCCCGCGAGGCCGCCGCGCGCATCCGCATCACGCAGGACCGCATGGCCCACGCCTCGGAAATCCTGGACGAGATCCGCGCCCTCGGCCTGCGCTATGTCGAAGTGCCCGTCACCATCCGCTATTCCGACGCGACGCTGGCGAAGGGCCAGAGTTCGTGGAACGCCGTCCGCGTCGCGTGGCAGTTCCTGATCGGCAAGGTGATCCGATGAGTACGTTCCAGATCGTCGCCGTCGCGGTGCTGGGCAGCCTGACGCTGCGGGAATTGATCGTGTCGTTCACGCGCGCCCGGGGCCGCGGCATGCGCCTCGCTCGCATGGTCGTGTGGGGCACGGCCACGGCGGCGATCCTGAACCCCGGCCTGCCGCAGGCCCTCGCGAACCTCCTCGGCATCGGCCGCGGGGCGGACGTTGTCCTGTATCTCTTCGTGCTGGCGTTCCTGTGGGTGTCGTTCTTCCTCTACTCGTGCCACCTCCGCGTGCAGCGCCAGGTGACGCAGCTCGCCCGCCACATCGCCATCCAGGAAGCGGCTCGCGGGGGGCAAGGGGAGGCAACTCATTTTCAGGGATGAAAGGCGACTCCGTTTTCATCTTCTGGTGCTACACCTGTCACGAGCAGCCACCACCGCCCCGGCCCCATCCGGAATGGCTCCAGAAGTCCGATCAACTGCTGGCTCGGCCGGCTGGTGCTATAGCCGCCAGTCTTCCATGAGGGTGTAGCGGTCCAACCCAATGCCTCCGCCAATTCAACGGCCTGCGGGTAAGTCATCGCGTAGGTCACCGCGGCCGCCGGATCGCCAAGGTGCCAGACATACGCAAGGATCAAGTCGGCCAGTCGTTCATACTTGCTGAACACCCCGAACCCACTGGTGGTAGAGGCCTTCATTTGGATCGGCCGCGCGGCAAACCGATCAACTTGCCGGCTTAGGTCGGAATACGCGATCAGGTCCACCCCACGGTCCCGGACTGGCAGGGCAACCTCCAACCCGTCTCGCACCAATTCGGCGATCAGCCGCTGGCGGCCCAACAGTTCGACGACCTGCGTGTCCAACTTCACGTCGCTCCCTCCACCGTCGAAAGTTTCCAGGTATGCCGGGCACGTCGGCTACGCTGGCCGATGTCGCCCCTTCTGCCACCGAGGCATGCGATGGAATCGTCGACACGGCTCATTCTCGCTGTCGATCGGGATCGGTGCAACGACGAAACCGATTCTCGGCGAGCGGCGCGGCGTTCACATGCGGCCAGACGGGAGACAGAAAGTTAAAGGGGACGCGGCGCGTCAGTGTCTTCAGGCCAAAGGCCTGGGAGTGCTTAGCCCAGGGCGAGGAGGCTCTGAGACGACGCCCTGGGTGGCACGGAGGAAAACGGTCAGCCCGAAGGGCTGAGACAAAGGGCCGATCGACATCGCTCCTGTCGCAGTCCTTCGGACTGCCGGCTCGTGGACACGATCACCCAGGGCGTCGCCGAAGCGGCTAGCCCTGGGCTAAGCACTCCCAGGCCTTCGGCCTGAAGACCGAATCAATCAGGCCTTCGGCATGAAGACCAAACTAATCCGTCCTTCGGATCGAAGAGAACCCGCGGTGTCGACATTTGCACCACGGGTGTGAAACGGGGTCTAGTGTCGATTCCGCCGAAGAAACATATCGGGAACGCATTTCATTCCGGGCGTTTGTGTCTTCAGTCCGAAGGACTGGGAGTGCTTAGCCCAGGGCGAGGAGGCTCGGCGACGACGCCCTGGGTTTCGGGGCAAAAAACGGTCAGCCCGAAGGGCTGAGACAACGGGCCGATCGACGGCGCGTTTGTCGCAGCCCTTCGGACTGCCGATCGATTCGACGGCGAACCCAGGGCGTCGCCGAAGCGGCTCGCCCTGGGCAAAGCACTCCCAGGCCTTCGGCCTGAAGACCGAACCAATCAGTCCTTCGGCCTGAAGAGAACCCGCCAATCGGTCCTTCGGACTGAAGCGAACGCGCGGTGTCGATAGATGCACCACGGGTGTGAAACGGGGTCGGGAGTCGATTCCGCGGCGGGAAATAGAAAGGGGACGCCTCCGGGCGTCTGTGTCTTCAGTCCGAAGGACTGGGAGTGCTTAGCCCAGGGCGAGGAGGCTCGGCGACGACGCCCTGGGTGGCACGGAGAAAAACGGTCAGCCCGAAGGGCTGAGACAAAGAGTCGATCGACATCGCTCTTGTCGCAGTCCTTCGGACTGCCGGCTCGTGGACACGATCACCCAGGGCGTTGCCCTGGGCTAAGCACTCCCAGTCCTTCGGATTGAAGAGGGCCGGCGGAATCGACTCCCGACCCCGTTTCATACGATTCCCAGTTATTATCCATCGCCATTGACTGGTCAAACATCCCCACGAATGCTCTTGGTTTTTTGCCCCGAATGGGGCAACGGGTTGTAGCCACGGGTGGAGCGCAGCGAAACCCGTGGAAACATCGGGACCCCGTCGCCCCGGAGGGGCGAAGGAACGTTCGCCTGCCCCTCCGGGGCAGTTCCAACCGGTTCGAGTGTCGAGTACCACGGGTTCCGCTTCGCTCCACCCGTGGCTACACACCGCGGCCCCTCCGGGGCCAAGAACGGTCTCCACCGGGCACGGCGGTCCGACTCTTGCAAACAGGACGGCAAGTATTTTTTGGGAAGCGTATCACACACTCACACGCCCACACTTCCGGCTTCAATAATCCGTCGATTTGAACTCGAACGCGGCAAAGAACAGCACCACCGGCGCGAAGAGCGCGCTCGCGAGCGCCGACAACTCCGGCCGGAACAGGCCCTTCTTCTGCACCGCGTCCAACTCGGGCACCGGGGCCGCGAAGCCGGTGGCGCGCATCGAATCGTAGAAGATGCCGCCCAGGTCCAACGGCTTCGGCAGGATCCAGTAGATCGCATCCAACAGAACGCCCGACATCGCGCCGAGGCCTTCGACCGGCTGCGCGAGCAGGCGCAGGTGCGTGTAGTTCACCGTCCAGCAGAGCAGCCAGAAGAGCAGCGTGCCGAAGATGCAGACGACGGTGCTGCGGCTGACGACGGCGAGGAACGCCGACACGGAATAGAAGATACCGAAGTTCAGGACGAGCAACGGCACGGCGAGCCAGTAAGTGCCGTTCCAGACGCCGGTCTTGAAGCCGAGGGCGAGCCAGGTGGCGCCGACGAAGATCGTGGCCTGCACGGCGACGAACAAGACGACGCCGAGATACTTGCCGAGCAGGATCGCCCAGCGCGGCGCGGGCTTCGCCAGCAGCACCGTGGACGACTGCGGTTCGAGGAACGTCGGCAGGAACCCGGCCGTCCAGAGCAGCGCGAGCAGCACGCCGGCGGTGTCGGCGAGGATCGCCGCGAGCCAGATCTGCACGTAGCGCACGGCGTCGTCCTTGTATCGCGCGATCGGCACCGTCATCAGCCCGAAGCCGAACGACACTTCCCCGGACACGACCTTCAACTTCTCCTTCTTGACCTTCTCCTCGCCGAGTTCCTTCGCCTGCGCGGGCGTGATGAACCCGCCCGCGTCGTAGTCCTTGCCGCTCGACGGCGTGTCGCCCGACACGGTCATGCTCAGGCAGAAGAGCGTGCAGACGACGGTGATGGCGAGCATCGCCCAAAAGAGTTTGGTCGCGACGGACTGTCGAAAGGTGTCCCGCACCATCCAGCGGAGCGTGCGGATCGCGAAGGCGAGGTTCATGCCGCGGCCCCCCGCTCGTACAGGTCTTGCAAGGCGGCCTCCAAGGGTCGATTCTGTTTCAGTTCGGCGATGATGCCCCGGAACGCGAGCGTTCCGCCGACGATCACCGCCGCCTCATCGCACAACTCCTCGACTTCGGGCAGCACGTGCGACACCAGCAGGACGGTCTTCCCGGCCGCCTTCATGCCGCGCACGACTTCCCGCAGCAACTTCCGACCCGTGAGGTCGAGGCCTTCGGTCGGTTCGTCGAGGATGAGCAGGTCCGGTTCGTTCAGAATCGCTTGCGCCAACCCGAGGCGCTGGACCATGCCCTTGCTGAAGCGGGCGATGGTGTCGTGTCGGCGGTCGGCGAGGCCGACGCGTTCGAGCATCCGGTCGACTTTGCCCGGCAACTCCTCGGAGGATATCCCGGAGAGACCGCCGTAGAAGTGCAGCACCTCCGCGGCCGAGAGGTAGCGCGGGAAGGCGTGGTTCTCGTGCATGTAGCCGACGCGCCCGAGCGTACTCCGTTCCGAAATAGACTGGCCGAGCCGCTGGATGGTGCCGGCGGTCGGCTTCGTCAGCGAGAGCAGCATCTTCACGAGCGTGGTCTTGCCCGCGCGGTTCGGCCCGAGCAGCGCGAAGACGGACCCCTGCGGAATGGCAAGGCTGACGCCGCGCACGGCCGGGAGCTTCGTGCGCCCCAGCGCGCCGAGCGCGTAGTCCTTACGGACGTTTTCGAATCGAACCGCGTCGTTCATGCGGGCAGTTTAGCTCATGAAGGGCCGAATGGGGAAAGACCGTTCGGCCCGGCATTGAATTCGGACGAATCGGTCCGCGGCAGAATCCGCTTCTCGGTTCGTAATCCGTCCATACCGTCCGATCGACGTAAGTCCTTACGGGGCATAGGCGCTTCCGGAAATTGGGTGTCTTTCCGCCGAAGGGTGGCGCGGTGTCGGCGGAAAGACATCGGAGGACAGCGCGAGCGAATCCCAGCCGCACTATTCCACCAGCGTCACCTGGACGCCGCTTTGGAGGATGCGCTCGAAGGTGTAGCGCAGGTTGTCGATGCGCGTCTGGAAGGGTCCGGTGATGATCTGGGTGGTCGGTAGCGGATCGGTGGGCCGTTCGGCCGTTTGGCCGTGGTGGGCCAGCGTGCCGAGGAATCCGAGGGCGGAGTTCTTGAAGGAACTGTTCGAGCTGAACAGGTCGCCGAAGGCGATGGGGTAGAGCCGCGCCGGGGCGTTGGGCAGCGAGTGGCCGCCTTGATCGGTTTCTCGAGCGTACTGGATGGCCACGTCGTAGGCGCGCTGGAGCACGTCCGGGTCGCCGTTGGGGCGCGTGGCACCGGTGCCGTCGTGCGAGTAGGAGGTGTTCTCTCCCGATCCGCCGAGGAGGAAGTTCTGGTAGGCGTTCGGCACCCCGTCGGTCTCGAAGAGGACGAGCTTGGCCGCGCCGGGGCGCCCGGTGCCACCGGCGGCGGGGCGGCGGAGGGAGTTGAAGGCGAGCGCGAGGCCGGTGTTCGGATCGGTCTGGCCGTTGGCGTTCGGCAAGTTGCCGGCGAGCGCGGAGCCGAAGCCGGCGTTGAAGGGGCGCAACTCCGCCGCGGGGTTCGTCGGAAGTTGATTCAACAACGTGCGCGGGAAGAACAGCGAGTTCCGCAGGGCGAGCCAGTCCTGGCCGACCGGCACGCGCGGGGCGGTGTAGTGCGGGTAGCCGAAGAACACGAGGCCGACGTGGTCGTTCGGGTGGTTGTTCTTGATGTCTTCGAGGGCCGACTGCACACCGACCTTGAGCTGCCAGTTCTGCGCTTCGTGCGCCGTGCCGGGCAGCCAGTTCTTCGCCGGGGCGCGCGTGGCGAGGAACGCGACCATCGTGGCCGGGCCGAACCAGAAGTGCATGCGCGGCCGGTTGGGGTTGTCCGAGTAGTTCAGGTACGGCAACGGGTTCGCCGGCATCGGTCCGCCGCCGTCGGGGTCGAACGCCGCCGTCGCGCCAATGGAAATCGTTTGCCCTTCCGGCCACGGGATCGGCTCGACGCCAGCGAGCGTGTAGCGCGGATCGTAGGTCGACGTGTTCGCGGTGTAGCCCAGCACGAAGTCGATGTAGTGCCGCCAAAAGCGCTGGTCCGGGTCGGTGGCCGCGTCGTCCACATGCTCCGGGATCGCGGCGTAATACAGCACGCGACCGGCTCGCAGGTTCGGCGGCAGCACCTGCGGCCCGGTCTTTAGCCACGCGAGCACGGCGCGATAGTTGATGCGGTAGTTCCGGTTCGTTCCCGTTCCCGCATCACGCAGGACATGGCCGACCGACGAGCGTAGCAGCGCCTGGTTGACGTTTTGCGTCCCGCTCGCGATCGCGTCGTTGTCAATCTGCGGATCGAAGTGCAGGTAGTTCGCCGGCGCACCGGTGTCGGGGCCGTTTCCGCGCAGGAAGAACCGTCGGCGCCAGTCGGCGATCCAGTTGCCAGCCGTGTCTTTCACGGGATTCGTCGCCAGCGGCAGGTCGGGTCGCACGGTACCGCTGCCGCCGCCCCAGCGCGGGTCGGGTGGCCATTGGAAGAAGGTCTTCCCCCAGTAGCCCGGCCCCATCGAGTAGCCGAGGAACGGCGCGGCGTTCAGCGTCGAGAAGGCGAAACCGTTGGCGCGATACGCGGCCACGTCCAGGTCGTAGCCGTGGCGTTCCCAGCCGTCGTCGCGATAGTTCGACCAGTCGGTGCCGCCTTCGGTGCGGTTGCCGTTGGCGAGCGCCGGCCGCGTGGTGGGGATGGCGCGCGGCGTCGCCGATGCCAGCAGAAGGTCGGCGGCGTGCCGGGCAACGCCTGACGTACCACCGATGCGCGGATGGCGGTCGCCGAGATACGGCACCGGGTCGTTCGACTGCTCCGCGAAGTTCGGCGGAGCCGGCACCGGTTCGCTCGCGGAATACCCGCTCCAGTCATACGTCGGCGGAATGTATGCGAACGGGTTCCCCGGCGACACGACCGGCGGGTCCCAACGCTGGAATGCATTTCGCAGCGCGTCGGCCGAGGTCACGGCACCGGTCGGTGCGTACAGGAAATCGCGCACGAGCGGCGGACCGGAGGGGGTCTCGATCGTGTGATTGTTCGGGGCGAAGACTTCGCCTGTTCCGCCGATAAACGGTGCGGTGGTACGGAGCGGATGCGGCCGGTTCGCGGGGCTGGGGTTCAGCACGAGCGACTTGTTCGGGTTTGTGGTCTGGTAGGACACATATCGGGAGTAGTGCCCGTACCGGGGATGGTTCGGGTCGGGATTGAGCAGGCCATGGACGGCATCATTCGAGCCGGCGGTACCGGGTTCCCAGTGGGTCCAACTGGAGAACTGCATCGAACCGGAAAGGTCGAGCACCAGAGCGACATCGCGCGGTCGGTGAGCGGCGACGGCGCGGGCGGCGGTCGGAAGAGTGGCGATGCCGAGGACGTGTGCGAAATACGCCGGCTGTTCGCCGTTGACTTCGACCTCGATCGCGGTCCAGGATTTGCCGGTGGGCTTGGAGGAGGGGAAGTACGATCCGAATCGCTCGGTCGCGGGGTCGAAGTCGTAGAGGCCGGCGCGGGCGACGCGGACGCGCGCGGCTGTGAAACGGTCGTTCAGGAACTGATTCATCGCAACGACGGTGCGGGCATTCGCCTCGGCGTCGCCGCGACGGTTGTCGTAAACCGTCGGGTCGCTCCCAGTCGGATATCGATTATCCAGCATCCGCGCCCCGGCGAGCGCGGCGGCGTCCGCGGCGTTCTGACACTGGCTTCGCGCCACCAGCAACATGCCGATGTCGATCGCGAGTGCTACGAAGGTGAACAACACCACGCAGCAGACTGCGAGCATCGGTACGATCGTGCCGGCACGCCCGGCGCGAGATTGCATCGTCATGGCGGGAGGCTCGAGAAGGAACCGCTACTGTTCCCCTAGTTCAACCCGCCTTCCCGCGCGGCAAAGTCCCGCCAAACTCCCTCCCCTTCGCGATCCGATTGCCCGCACCGTTCCCCCGACCGCCCTAACCGCTCCGCTGACTATTTTCGCTACCGTGCATACGTTGATTGCCATCCCTCTCATCCGTACCGTCCCGCGAGAGCTCCATGTCGCCCCGCATCCCGATCGCGCTCGGCCTCGGAGCCGTGCTCGCCTTCGTCACGTTCGCCCCGGACGCCCTCGACGCCCGGACGCGAGCGATCCTCGGCGTGCCGTTCTTTCTTGGCGTCGCCATGTTCTTCTCGTCGAACTTGCGTGCCATCAACTGGCGCACGGTCGGCGCGGGTTTCCTGCTGCAAGTCGTTCTGGCCGCGCTCATCCTTCAGAACAACGCTGTCTATGAAGGGTTCCGCGCCGTCAGCGAAGCGATCCAGAAGTTCATCGACTTCACCGACGAGGGCGCGAAGTTCGTCTTCGGCAGCCTCGCGGACGGTTCCAAACCCACCGGTTTCATCTTCGCTTTCAAGGCCCTGCCGGCGGTCATCTTCGTGTCGTCGTTTTTCACCGTGCTTTATTACCTCGGCGTTTTGCAATTCATCGTCACGGTCTTCGCCAAGCTGATGGTGAAGGTGATGGGCACCAGCGGAGCGGAAACGCTCTCCGGCGTCGCCAACGTCTTCATGGGGCAGACCGAGGCACCGCTGATCGTGAAGCCCTACGTCGCCCGCATGACCAAATCCGAACTGCTCGCACTCATGGTCGGTGGCATGGCCACCATCTCCGGCGGCGTCATGGTCGCCTACGTTGGCATGCTAAACAGCATCGGCATGGCGGAGCAGGCCACCGCCATCCTCGCCACCAGCGTCATGGCGGCGCCGTGCGGTCTCTACATCGCCAAGATCCTCCTTCCCGAAACCGAAACGCCGGAGACCCGCGGCGTCGTGAAGACCCCCGTCGAGCGTGTCCACGCGAACGTCTTCGACGCCGCCGCCGACGGTGCCGGCGAAGGGATGAAGCTCGTCCTCAACATCGCCGCAATGCTGATCGCCTTCATTGCCTTCATCGCCCTGTTCAACCACCTGCTCGGCAAACTGGACGGATCGCTCGGGCTGCAGGTCTACTTCGGCTGGAACGCGCCCCTCTCACTGCAAATGATCTTCGCATGGCTTTTCTCCCCGATCGCCAGCCTCATGGGCGTGCCGGGCGCGGACGTCTCCAAGGTTGGCGAACTGCTCGGCACCAAACTCGTCCTCAACGAGTTCGTCGCCTACACCGTGCTCTCCGAGAAGTTCAAGGGTACGATGGACCCACGCTCCGTCGCCCTCGCGGCCTACGCCCTGACCGGGTTCGCCAACTTCGCGTCCATAGGCATCCAACTCGGCGGCATCGGCGCGATGGCGCCCGAACGCCGCGGCGATCTCGCTCGCCTCGGCATGAAGGCCCTGCTCGGCGGATTCCTCGCCACGGTCGTCAACGCCGCCGTTGCCGGCGTGCTAATGAGTCCCTGAGCCTCACCACACCGGCGCACGCTCCATAGCATGTACGAAATCGAAGTGCCAAGGAACCGAAGATGCTCGTGCCTCTCGCGTGGCTCAAAGACTACGTCGATCTGCCCACCAACCCCGCCGAACTCGTCGAGCGGCTCACCTTGGCCGGCCTCGAATCGGCGGGTGTGTTCGTCTACGGTCTGCCCGTGCCTGACGGCCTTCGCGTGAAGCCGGAGAACGCCGGCCTCCCCTGGGATCGCGATAAAGTCATCGTCGCGCAAGTCCAGAAGATCGAAAAACACCCCGACGCCGACAAGCTGAAACTCGTCACCGTCGGCTACGGTGCCGCCGCTCCCAAGACCGTCGTCACCGGCGCACCCAACATCGCGCCCGGCGAAAGTGGCATGAAGGTCGTTCTTGGCCTCAAAGGCTCACGCTACTTCTACACCGACAAGGACGGCAAGAAAACGGTCTTCACGCTCGAGCCGAAGAAACTCCGCGGCATCGACAACGATGCGATGTGCATGTCGAACTTCGAACTCGGCATCGCAGAGGACCACGACGGCATCATCATCCTCGACGACGCCGACCCCGCCCCCGGCACACCGCTCCAGGATCTGCTCGGCGACATCGTCGTCGAACTCGACGTGCTGCCGAACATGGCCCGCTGCCTCTCGCTGCTCGGCGTCGCCCGCGAAGTCGCCGCCCTCACGGGCGCGACCGTGCGCGAGCCGGACCTGTCCGTGCCGACGGTTGACGGGCCGGCAGCCGTCAAGGTCGAGATCGAGAACCCGACACTCTGCGCCCGCTACTCCGCCACCATCATCCGTGACGTGACCATCGGCCCGGCCCCCCGCTGGCTCGGCTCGCGCCTCCGCTACGCCGGTATGCGGCCGATCAGCAACGCCGTCGACATCACGAACTACGTCATGCTCGAGTACGGCCAGCCGCTGCACGCGTTTGACTACGATGCGTTGGTGAAGCGAGCCGGCGGCAAAACACCGACGATCATCGTGCGATCGGCGAAGCCGGGCGAGACGCTCAAGACGCTCGACGGCCAGGACCGCGAACTTTCGCCGGACGATCTCGTCATTGCCGATACCGTCGGTGCGATTGCCCTCGCCGGCGTGATGGGCGGCCTCGAAACCGAAGTGACTGCGGCAACCAAAAACATTCTTCTCGAATCGGCCAGCTTCGATTTCGTTTCCGTCCGCAAGACGGCGCGCAAGTTCAACCTCTTCAGCGAGGCGAGTACGCGGTTCAGCAAGGGCGTGCATCCCGAAGTCGTCGGACCCGCGGCGCGGCGCGCGGCTCAACTCTTCCAGCGTCATGCCGGCGGGCAGGTCCTCGCGGATGTCGTGGACAACTACCCCGCGCCGATTCCGCCACGCGTCATTGAGCTGAACAAGACCGAGATCCACCGCGTCCTCGGCTTCGAACTACCCGGCGAGGAAATCGAGCGAGTTCTGACGGCGTTGCAGTTCCGCGTCGAGCCGACGCTCTGGGGCTGGACCGTGACCGTCCCACCGACGCGGCTGGACATCCAGGCCGGTGCGGCCGATCTGATCGAGGAATTGGCGCGGGTGAGCGGGTATGACAAATTGCCGGAATCGCGACTCGCTCAGGAGATGCCCGCGCCGATTGGCAATCGGACACTCGAACTCGAAGACCGCGTCCGCGATGTCCTTGTCGAACTCGGCCTGTTCGAGGCGATCACCTATTCGCTGTCCTCGCCGGAGCCCGAAGCGAAGTTGGGGATCGACGGCGAGTCGGTGGTCCTGAAGAACCCGATCTCGCCGGAGCGGTCGACGATGCGGCGGACGCTGCTGCCGGGTCTACTTGCCGTCGCGAGGCAGAACCTCGAATCGACCGACCGTGTCGCGTTCTTCGAACTCGGCCCGGTTTTCTTGCCGAAGGCCAACGCCCTGCCCGACGAACCGACGCGGCTGGCGATCGTGATGACGGGTCCGCTGGCGGGGTCCGCGTGGGACCGACCGAGCGAGGGCGTGCCCCGCGCCGATTTTTTCGATCTGAAAGGCGTGGTCGAGCAACTCGTGGCCGACCTGCACCTGTCGAAGCCGTCGTATCGCAACATCGCGACGGTGCCGTATCTCCATCCGGGCCGGGCGGCGGAACTGCTGATCGCGGGCGAAGTCGTCGGCCGATTCGGTGAGTTGCACCCGAAGGCCGCGAAGGCGTTCGACTTCAAGGACCGCGCCGTTCTGGTGGCCGAGTTGCACATGGACGCGATGCTGGCGCGCGTGCCGGAACGATACGCTTATCGACCGTTCTCGACGTTCCCGCCGGCGAAGCGAGACCTCGCGGTCGTGGTCGAAACCGACGTATCCGCCGAGACGGTGGCCTCAGAGTTGCGTGCGGCCGGGGGCGAACTCCTGGCCGGCGTCAAACTCTTTGACGTCTACACCGGGCCGAACATCCCCGCCGGCACGAAATCGCTCGCGTTCGCCCTCGCGTACCAGGCTCCTGACCGCACGCTCGGTGAGAAGGAAATCCAGAAAGCGCACGAGAAGGTCGAGAATCGCCTCAAACATGTCCTCAAGGCCCGGATTCGCGGGAAGGACCTGGCGTGATCCCCATCGAAACCGAAGTCGTCCGTCTTCAGAATTCGCTCGCGCACGACCTGCTGCGGTTCGTGCCGGAACTGCTGCTCGTGCTGGGCATCGCCGGCTCGCTGTTCGCGAAGTTCTTCACAGTCTTCGCCCGCATTCCGATGGTTCGTTTGGCGATTCCGCTCGTCGTGGCGGCGTTCGGCATCACACTCTCCGACTGGATGACCACCGATCTCTTTCGCGGGCTTCTGCGATTCGATGGGTTCGCGAACCTGCTCCGGGCCTTCCTACTACTGACGGCAATGCTGGCGCTCGTGCTCGCACGGATCGCCGGCCGCCCGGACGTCGACGATTCCGCGGACTTCGTCGCGCTCGTCCTCGGAGCCACATTGGGCATGATGCTGATGGTATCGGCCAACCATCTGCTGATGGTTTTCCTGGCGATCGAAATGGCCAGCCTGCCGAGTTACGTGCTCGTGGGGTTCCGCAAAGGCCATGCGCGAGCAAGCGAGGCGGCCCTCAAATACGTGGTCTACGGCGCGGCCGCGAGCGGTTCGTTGCTCTACGGCATCAGCCTGATCGTCGGCCGGCTGGGGACCGCGTCACTGTCCGACCTGGCGACCAATGCCTCCATCGCGATCATCGCGGAGACGTTCGACCTGCCGTTCGCGGCCGCCCTGTTCCTGATTCTCGTCGGGCTGGGGTACAAACTCGCCGTCGTTCCCTTCCAATTCTGGCTGCCAGACGTCTTCGAGGGTGCGACCGCCGCGGTGGCCGCGATCCTAGCCGTGGCATCGAAGGCCGCCGCACTCGGGCTGGTGGTCCGCTTGACATTCTGCTTCACCGCCGTGCAGCCGAACCCGCCGCTGCGCGAAGGGTTCGCGGCGGTCTTCGCCACGCTCGCCGTACTGAGCATGACCATTGGGAACCTAGCCGCCTACGCTCAGTCGAACTTGCATCGCCTGCTGGCGTATTCAACGATTGCCCACGCCGGCGTCATGCTCCTCGCGGTCGCCTGCCTGCAACCCTACGCCGTCACCGCCCTGCTCTACTACCTGCTTGGCTACCTGCCGATGACCATCGGCATCTTCACGATCGCGGCGATCCTCCGCGACCAGACCGGTGAAGCGACCCTCGAGTCCAGCCGCGGCCTCCTGCGACGATCGCCGGCGCTCGGAATCGCCGCGATCGTCTTTCTCTTCGGCCTGCTCGGACTGCCGCCGCTCGCCGGATTCGCCGGTAAGTTCCAAATCTTCGCATCCCTTTTTTACACCGCCGACGAGGCGGTTCGAACGCCCTGGCTCGCCATGTTTCTCCGCGTGGCATTCGTCATCGCCATCCTCAACACCGTCGTCGCGGCGGGATATTATCTCAAGCTGATCAAGGCGATCGCTCTCGACGAACCGGTCACGGATCGCCCGATCGTCGTCGGCTTCGCCGCAAGCGCCTTCGCGATCGTGCTGGCGGCCGCTGTGCTTGCCGTCGGTCTGGCGTGGGATCCGCTACTGGCGCTGATCAACGTTTCGACCGTCAATCTGGAACGGTGAGTCCGTCGCTCAATCGTCGCGACGCCAGGCCACGAGCAGGTTGGAGAAGTCATCGGTCCAGATCGGCCCGACGGTGGACGGCAACGGCTGCCATCGCAGATCGAGTTTCCAATTCCCGTCTTTCGGAAAAACCCCGATCCACGTCGATGCCGTCTGACCGCTGCGTGTGCCCTCGTCCGTCGGCAGATCATCGTCGACGACGATGATGCGGTCCTGGTCCGCCGCAGCGATCGTGCGGGCCACCAGCGGCGGCAGATCCAGATAGCGGTTGGAGACGTGCAACGCGACGACGCCGCCGGGACGGAGTTTGGCGAATACGAGATCGAACGCCTCGCGAGTGAGCAGGTGCACCGGCACGGCGTCGGAACTGAACGCGTCGAGGACAATCAGATCAAACTCGCCGTCGGGAGCGCGACGCAGTTGCCGCCGGGCGTCTCCGAGGACGATCTCGGTTTCGGCCGGACAGGCTTTCAGGAAGGTGAAAAACCGTTCGTCTCGTGCGACCCGCGCCACGGCGGGGTCGATCTCGTAGAAGGTCCAACGCTGGCCCGCCTCGGCATAGGCGGCGGTGGCCCCGCAGCCCAGCCCGACGACCGCGACCCGCGTGCGACGTTCCGGCGGCAGCATTGCCATCAACCGGCCAAGCGGTCCCTTGCGGTGGTAATAGGTCGCCGGTTCGGGCGGCGACTCGAAGGGCCATTTCTGCTGGCCATGGAGCGTCGTGCCGTGAACGATCCGGTGGAAGCGGCCGTCGGCGCTGCGGGCGACGCGCAGGGTGCCGAAGTAATCGCGGTGTGTTTCGAGGATCGTCCCGTGGGGATTCGGCGCGAGGGATCCAACGGCCAATAGGACGGCGAGGCAGAGGGCGAAGCGCACGGGTCGCCAGACGAGCGCGAACGCGAACGCCGCCGGGAGGCCGAAAGAAAGCCCGCCGCGGACGAGCCGGTCGAGGGGATCGTCGGGATCGGTGCCGGACTGGACGGGAAGGAGCGCGGGGACGCCGACGACGAGCAGGGCCGTCAGGGCGCCGAGGGCGAAGGGCCAGATTCCGTCGGCCGTCTTCCAGCGCACGCCGACGGCGGCGGAGGGCGGGCGCACGAGACCCGCAAGGACGATGGCGAGGGGATATTCGACATTGCCGGCGTGTGCGAATAACCAGGGTGCGAGAAAGGCATTGGCCAGTCCGCCGAGCACACCACCCGTTGATAGCCAGAAATAGAAGCCGGTGAGATGCGCAGGGGCGGGCCGGTCGGCGGCGAGTTCGCCATGGCAGAGTAGCGCGACGAGGAAAAACGCGCCGAGGTGAACGCCTCCGACCAGGATCATCGGGGTGTTCGCCCGCGTCAGCAACGCTACTGCCAGGAAGCAAAGCGCCATGGGTGCCAACCGGCCGACGATCCGACGCATCGCGGGGGTCCATCGCGCGAACACAATCGAAAAGCTCAAGAGATATAGACCCAGCGGCACGACCCACAGCAACGGCACGGGAGCAATGTCGGTCGTGATGTGCGTCGTCGCGCTTATCAGCAGACTGGAGGGGAGCGCGGCGAGCGCGATCCATTTGAGGATGCGGCCGCAGGTCGGCCCCGGTTCGTTTGCTATCGCACCCGTGGCGACGGTGCGGCCGCGTATCGCCAAAGCTCCACACGCGAGGACGAGCACGGCCGCGATGCCGAACGCGGCGATCCACCACTCCCGCTGTGCCGCCAAAGGTAGTGCAGGCTCGACGAGGAACGGGTAACTGAGCAGACCGGCGAAACTGCCGAGATTGCTGGCCGCGTAAAGCGGGTACGGGTCTCGACCCAGTCGCGCGTACCAGGCTTGCACGAGGGGTGCCGTCATCGCGAGCACGAGATAAGGCGCCCCGACGCAGGCCGCGAGCACCGCAAGCACCGCGATCGTCGGCGTCTCGCTGTCGGTGGGCAGCCACGACTCGTTCGGCACGAGCCGGCCGCCGAAAAGGATCGCACCGCCGGCACCGGCGAGCATGACCGCATGGATCGCCAGCCTGGCGCGGAAACCGATCCGCGACAGCCCGTACACAAGGCCGTACCCCACGAGCAACGCGGCTTGGAAGAACACCAGGCAACTGTTCCACACCCCCGGCGTGCCACCCAACGCCGGAAGCAGGTGCTTGCCGACCATCGGTTGCACGAGGAACGACAGCGCCGCGGCGGCGAACAATGTCAGGGAGAAAAGCGTCGGCACCATCCGCGAGCGACCTCGACGGGAACAGATAGCGGGTAGGGATAGGCAGCCCTCACCGGCGTCGCAAGCGAAAAAGTTCGCGGTTCCGCCCGTTCCCACCAGTCGCCGGGCTGGTAATATCTCAACGCGTCCCCGCTTCCACGGAGCCGGCCATGTCCACGCCCACCGTCTTCGATCCCGAACCGCTGCTGGCACCCATCAGCGACGACGAACCCGCCGGCAAGCGGCCCAGCATTCTCGACCGGAACAAACTCAAGGAGTACCGCGAAGACTTCGATCCCGAACGCGACCTCTCGGAGGAAGACCGGCGCAACCCCGCCATGGCCGAGAAACCGAAAATCACGCCCCAATGGGAAAAGGTCATCGGTTTCGCGAAAGAGTACTTTTCCAAGACGGGCAAGGACCTCACCGTCGCCATGCCGCTGATCGAGGCCCTGACGAAGCGCCACGGCTTCGCCGGCCTGCGCGACGGGCTGCGGTTCACCCGCCGGCTCTGCGAGGAATGTTGGGATCGGATGCATCCGCTCATCGAAAGCCCCGACGACCCAGACGAGATGGAGGGCCGCGTCGCGCCGTTCGTCTTCATCGACGACGAAATCAACCAGCCCCGCTTCCCGAACACCGTGAGATCGATTCCGCTGCTCGATACCGCGGAAGGCGTGGCTGTGTCGTTTGCCAGTTGCCAGTCGTATGATTCCAACCCCGCACAGGTGCCGCAGGAAGCTTTCCGCGCCGCGGTATCCGCCGCGTCCGATGCTCAGATCGAAGTCATTCGGGAAGTCGAAGCGGATATCGGTGAGTCGCTCGACGAGTTGCGTTTGCTCGGGGAGACGCTGGACGCCAAAGCCGGTACGAATTCGCCCGGTTTCAACGGTCTCAAGAAAGCGATCGACGATTGCCGCTCGATGGCGCTCGAAGTGCTTCGTCTACGCGGCGGCGGAGCACCACCGACGGACGAGGAAGCGGCGACCGACGGCTCCGACGGCACCCCCGCGCGATCCGGTGGGCACACGGGTGGCGGTTCGGGTACCGCACTCGGCGCCATCCGATCCCGCGACGATGTGTATGCCCGCCTGTACGAACTGACTCAAATGCTCGAACAGTTCGACCCGCACAGCCCGGTGCCGTTCCTGATCCGGCGCGCCATCGAAATGCGCGACTTGCGGTTCCCCGAACTGGTCGACACTCTGACACTGTCGCGACCCGTTCTGGATTTTCTCCGCGCCCCCATCATCGGAGAGGCTCCACCGGCGGGAGCCGAATAACCCGGCACTCGCGTTCCTTGGTACGTTCCGCTATCCTGAAGGCATGTTCGATCCCACGATTCGCCGACGCGAACTCCTTCGCGCCGGAGCATTGAGCCTCTTTGGTCTTGGCCTGCCGAGCCTCCTAGCCAGCCCGGCGCGGCGGCGTCCGCGGTCCTGCATCGTTCTGTTCATGTGGGGCGGCCCGGCGCAGCAAGACACTTGGGATCTCAAGCCCGAAGCCCCCGACGTCTTTCGCGGCGAGTTCAAGCCGATCGCCACCAGCGTGCCCGGCCTGCAGATTAGCGAACACTTGCCGATGCTGGCCAAGCGTGCCCACGAGTTGTGCCTCATACGCTCCATGACGCACAACGACGTCAATCACACCACGGCCACGCACCACTTGCTCACGGGCAAGCCCGCTCCTCCCGGGCCGCTGGCGGACGACTGGCCGAACTACGGAGCGATCCTCTCCAAACTCGGCCGGGGAAAAGGCCCACTACCGCCCTATGTGTCGATGATGCCCGTTGTGCCCGACGGCGCACCGCGGTTCGTGGAATCTAGTCACGGCCAGGGGGCAGGCTGGCTGGGACCGCTCCACAACCCCATGCGAATCGATGCGGACGCTTCCAAGCCCGATTACCGCGTCGGCGAATTCGCTCTCTCCGCCGACACCCCGACTCACCGCATGGACGATCGCGCCGCCTTGCTCGAGCAACTCGATCGCCAGGTGCGCGGCATGGAATCGCAATTGGAAATCGGCGCGATGGCGTCGCACTACCAGCGGGCCTTCTCCCTGCTCGCCCGACCGGAAGTGACGCGAGCCTTCGATCTCGCCCGCGAACCCATCAAGGTGCGCGAACGCTACGGCATGAATCGCCACGGACAATCCGTACTCCAGGCACGTCGGCTGGTGGAAGCCGGTGTGCCGCTCGTCACCGTCTTCTGGCCCAACGACGGCATCACCAACGTCTCCGTCTACTGGGATACCCACAACCGCAACTTCGTCGACCTCAAGACCCGCCTCTGCCCCGTTACCGATCAGGCGACCTCCGCGCTGCTCGACGACCTGAAGGATCGAGGATTGCTGGACGAGACGCTCGTCGTCTGGACCGGTGAAATGGGGCGCACGCCAAAGGTCGGACAGTCCGTCGTGGGCGGCGCGGGCGCCGGCCGGGACGGACGCGACCACTGGGGCCAACTCTTCACGACCGTCCTCGCGGGCGGCGGCGTTCAAGGCGGCACGATCCACGGCTCCAGCGACAAGTACGCCGCGGAACCGGCCACCCATCCGACGTCGCCGGCAGACCTCGCGGCCACGATCTACCACCTGCTTGGCGTCGACCCGCACCTGGAAATCCGCGACAAGCTCAACCGCCCCGTCGCCCTTTGCGATGGGCGCGTCATCGATGCCATCGTCGCATGAGCACCCCGAATCCGAATGCCGCATTCCATCCTCATCATTGACGACGAAGAGGCGATCACCTGGGCCCTCCGACGGGCATTCGAAAAAGCAGGTTACACCGTTCACGTCACGGCGACCTCGGAAGACGGACTTAGGATCGCCGCGGCCAATTCGCCCGACGTGATATTTCTGGATGTCCGATTGCCCGGGCAAGACGGATTGTCGGCGATGCCCCGGCTGATGGCCACCACGCCGTCGGCTCGGGTCATCGTCATGACCGCGCATGGAAACCTTGCAACGGCCGTCAAGGCCGTCGAAGGCGGCGCGTTCGACTACCTCGCCAAGCCCTTCGATCTGGATCAGGCACTCGAGGCCGCAGCCCGTGCCACCACCGTGGCACCGGCTGCGACCGTCCCCGCCGACGCCGCCGGCGCGGGCGAAATGCTCGGCCGCAGCGCGGCGATTCAGTCTGTCTTCAAGCGGATCGCACTGGTCGCGCCAACGGAGGCGTGCGTACTCGTGACCGGCGAGAGCGGCACGGGCAAGGAACTCGTGGCCCGTGCCATCCACGCGAATAGTTCGCGACGCGACAAACCGTTTTTACCAGTCCACGTCGCGGCTCTGAATCCCAATCTCGTCGAGAGCGAACTTTTCGGCCACGTTCGCGGCTCCTTCACCGGTGCCGACCGCACCCGCGAGGGACTGTTCGTCCTGGCCGACGGCGGCACTGTCTTCCTCGACGAGATCGCCGATATCCCGCTCGAAGTACAGGCCAAACTCTTACGGGTTCTTGAACGACAGGAGGTGCTACCCGTCGGCGGGACCGCAATGCGCCCGGTGAATGTCCGGGTCGTGTCGGCGACCCACGTCGACCTCGCGGCCGCCGTGGCGAACGGCAAGTTCCGCCATGATCTCTACTTCCGATTGAACGTCTTCCCGATTCACGTCCCCGCACTGCGAGATCGCGCGGGCGATACGGCTCTGCTCGCGTCCGTCTTCCTGGCCCGATTCGCGCCGTCTGCCAGTCTCGCTGCCGAGACGATCGCCGCGCTGGAACGGAGGACCTGGCCCGGCAATGTCCGCGAAATCCGGAACGCCATCGAGCGCGCCGCCATCGAAGCCCGTGGCGGGTTGATCCTGCCGCGACACCTGCCCGATCCCGTCGCTTCGCTCGGCGCACAGTCGATCGACGAACGCCTCGCCGCCATCGTGCGCGAATGGACCCTCGAGCGCACCGCCCACCGCGCGGAATCCGAACCGACCGATCTCTACCAACAATTGCTCGAACGGGTCGAACCCGCTCTCGTCGGCGAAGTGTTGAAGCAACTGGACGGAAACCGCCTCGCCGCGGGGCGATGGCTGGGGCTTGCCCGCGCCACCGTCCGCAAACTCGTCCGGAAGTACCAACTCGCCCCCGACGCCGCTGCGGACGAGGATTAGCGATCGACTTCCACATGTAAGACGATCGCACGGCCGTCGGAAGCCGCCTTCGCCGTTTCAAGCGCGACCGAAAGAACGTAAAAACTGGATACCCGACCACCGATCTCGATGCGGTCGTCGAATTCCAACACCGTCAACTTCCGCAATTCCGGCTGACGGCTTCGCGCCATCGCGTTACTAACAGGCGAAATCGCTACGGTTTGCAAAGCGGTCATCGGGATACTCCTCCCCAATGGGCGCGGTCCTAAACGGCGACGAAGCGAATTGTTGGTTTCGGTCGGCGGCGAAATGGGCGGCGGGCAGCGAATCCATTCGCGAAATTCGGGCGACCGAATGGGGTAAACTGATGAAATCCTAATCGTGCCGAGAAGCGCTCGCAACGATATTTCTTGAATTCCGTAAAGTTTGACTGCCTGACAGGTGAGGTGGAAGTCGACAGCTACAGGCAAGTGACTCTTGACAGGACAACGGGAGTGCGTAAAACGCTAGTGCGGGGCGCTTAGCTCAGTTGGCTAGAGTACTACATTGACATTGTAGGGGTCACTGGTTCAAGTCCAGTAGCGCCCACTCCGTATAATGCCTTGAATTTCAAGAGAAAAACCTCAACCGTCGAACTTCGGCGGTCTGACCGCTGGCACGGGGAAACCCGATAGTGCTGCCGGGCAATGCTTGTATAAAGCGAAGCTGCCGATATTCCGGACCATGCATTTCAACTTCAAATATTGGCCTACCAAGCCGTTCTAAGTCCTCGATTCATCGGCAGTCGAATCTCCATCACGGGCTTCACGCCTAGGGTCCCTCGTCGTTGGCTGCGAAGACCTCAACGCCCCCCAACTCCTCCGCGACGATAAGCAGGCACGGTAGTGATCATGCTGGAATCGTCGATTGTCCGGCACGTGTCAGGTCGTTACAGTTCACAGCGGCAGCCCATCGCCGGCCCGAAAATTCGCGTGCGGAATGGGGGCGGACCGACTGCTGGGCCACTCGATTCAACTCGAGGTGCTATTTGGCGACCGTTTTTTCCTGACCTCTTCGAACTCTTCGAACAGCAGGACCATCGGTCGGGGCCTCGAGTAGTCGAACACTCATCATGAGTTAAACTCGGTCTCGCCCAAGAAATTGACAAAACACGGGCCTGGAAACGAACGGTGGCCAGCAGCAGGAACAGGCATTCGGCAACGACTTGGGCGCGATCGTCGACCCGGTGTCGAGGAATCGGACCAGTTGTCGGTCCCGAATATCGCGGCGAAGAGCGATCTTTGCACGGACCGGAAACGGAAAAACCTCCGGGACAGCCCGGAGGTTTGGTGCAGAGTTTGGTGCACAGCCGAAAGTCGTCGTAACGAAACCTTTTCTAGTACACCCGGAGGGATTCGAACCCCCAACCCTCGGTTCCGAAGACCGAAGGACCGCATCACGAACCGCTTGAAATTCAAGGAAAAAACGAACCATCGATCCTTCGACTGACACAGCCATTGACACAACTTCCTCCAGGACTGGCCAAACTCATCGACGTCTGGAACTCGCTACCGGAAGCCATCAAGGCCACCATCACCACCATCGTCGAGGCCAACGCGATACCAAAAACTAAGGCCGCATAATTGTCGGACGCTTTTCGCTAACAGTATCTCCCGCATCTCCTGCACCACGAGGCAATCACTTGAAATACAAGCAATTATTTGGCAGGAGATGGATTTCCATCTCCTGCACCTAAAACCGGTCGCATCGGCGCCAAAAGTCAAGCAGTTGCCCTCGATATCGGTTTCGTCCATGGCGCGAGCCTGTTAGGTGGTGCGAGTTCCGTTTGCCCGACGAACAGCGGCAGCGACTTCTTCACCGACTGGTACACACCCCAACCCAGCGGCACGGCGACAACGGTCCAGGCGACGACGAGGGCGATTCGTTTCATCGGCTCGGACCCCCTGAAGGGTCTGCGCGGTGGTACTTCGGAGCGACCGGGTGCACGAACAGGTTGGCGACGAGGCCGACAGCGAGCAGGCCAGCCATCAGGAACATGGTGGAGTTGTACGCCTCGGCCCGGGGCACGCCCGCATCGATCTGGGCGGTCGAGATATAGTTGACCAGACTGGGACCGAGCAGGGCGGCGACCGACCATGCCGTGATGAGGCGGCCGTGAATGGCACCGACCTGATAGGTGCCGAACAGGTCACGTAGGTACGCCGGGATGGTGGCGAAGCCGCCGCCGTACATGGTGATGATGACGGCGGTAGCGGCGACGAAGAGCGACTTCGACTGGATGCCCTGCGTCCAGGGCACGGCACAATACAGCAGCGCGCCCAAGAGGAAATAGACGCAATAGACCACCTTGCGGCCGGTGTAATCGGAGACGGACGACCAGACGAAGCGCCCGCCCATGTTGAAGATGCTCAGCAACCCCGCGAAGCCACCTCCTACGGCCGCGCTAACCCCGAACATGTCGGAACACATCTTCGACGCCTGCCCGAGAATGCCGATGCCGGCGGTGACGTTCATGCACAGCACGACCCAGAGGTACCAGAACTGCGGCGTCCGCCAAGCGACATCAACCGCGACGCTGGCGTTGGTCATCATCGGCTTTAAGCTCTGGTTGGGAGTCCAGCCGTCGGGCTTCCAGTCCGCGGGCGGCACGCGGACGATGGCCGCACCGAACAGCATGACGAGCGCGTACAAGCCGGCCATGACGACGAACGCTTCGGCCACCCCGACGGAGGTGGCGGATTGGAAGTGGTCCATGAGTTTCACGCCCAGCGGCGCGCCGATAAGTGCGCCGCCGCCGAACCCCATAATCGCCATGCCCGTGGCCATGCCCGGACGATCGGGAAACCACTTGATGAGCGTGGACACGGGCGCGATGTAGCCCAGTCCGAGGCCAATCCCGCCGGTGACGCCGTAGCCCAGATAAAGGAGCCAGAGAAGCTTCAGCTTCACGGCGAGGGCGGAGATGAGCAAGCCGCCGCAGAACAGGGCGCAACTGGCGACCATGGTCTTGCGCGGCCCGCTGCGCTCCACCCACTTGCCGAACACAGCCGCCGAGATGCCCAACATGAACAGCGCGATGGAGTAGGCCCAGCCCACCTGCGGAATAGTCCAGCCCGCGCCGGTCAGGGTGAGCGGCACGTTGAAGACGCTGAACCCGTACACCTCGCCGATGCACATGTGACCGGCGATTGCAGCGGGTGGGACCAGCCAGCGGTTGAAGCCGGCTGTAGCCACCGTCGTTTCACGGGAGAGGAACGTCATCATTGGACGCTCATTGGGAACGACACGATCATAACTCTCTGCTGTCGGCGCGGAACGGGCCGACGCCTTTCTCCTGCGATTCGCATTCCAGTTCGATGACGAGAGCTTCGCCGAGCCAGGTATTCGTCCTGCGCGAGCCAATTCGTGAAGTCGATCGATTCCGAGGTCCAGGCATTGCGGAGATTTACCTTCTTCAATCGGCCGAGGTTCGGCGTGGTCACGGGGCGATCTCCCTTTGGTGGCGCTCGGTTCGGCTCGCCAATGCTTCGTGCAGGACGGCTTCACTTGAACTCTCGAAAGCCCTTCAAAAGTTCCGCGAATGACTTTGGGGCATACTTCTTGAACGATTCCTCATCCACGAAAACGAAATCGAATTGACCCGCTCCCGGTTGGTTGTTCACGTCCTCGCACCATTGCTTCAGCCGATTCATCTTCGGTTCGACGTCCACGTCCTCCAGACCCTTCGTCTCCGCGATCACCGTGCGGCCGTCCGTCAGCTTCACGACGAAGTCCGGATAGTAGTTGCTGATGTTGCCGTCGTCCTTCACGTAATCGAGCCGGAAATTCACGGCGAAGTAGTTCTTCGCGAACGACTTCACATCCTCGCACCGCTCCAGCCAGGCCGCAAACTCCAGTTCCAGATTCCCGTCGCCGATGATCCGGTTGAAGACGCTCTTCTTCGGAACGACGTAGCCCTGATCCTTCGCCACGAACGGCCGCACGTCCCGCAATCGGATCGTGTCGCGAATCTCGGCGTCCCCGCGCTCGCGCACGGTCAACTCGTTCACACCCTTCTTGATCGCCTCGATGGTCGTCTTCGTCGCGGCGAGTTCGGACAGGTTTCGAAGCGTATTCGGCGCTTCCAAGTCTACTTCCCGGCCGAAGAGGAAGTCCCGCACGAACGCCTTCACCTTCGCGTAGAGCGCGTCGTATCCGCTCACCAGGCGCAGTTCGCGCATGATCGTCTGCGCGAAGTAGCCGATCACGCTCCGGAAATCGGCGACGCCCGCGGAGTCCAGCACCGTCGTGTGCGACACTTCTCCCGTCGCGATGTCCTTGAACACGATCTCCCGCTGCTCTTCTTCGCTGAATTCCCGATAGTCCACGGGCGTGAATGCCAGCCGTCCAAGATCGAGATCCGCCAGATTCTTGTACTCCCGGAAGATCCGCGGCGAGAGCACCGGTATCGCGATATCCAACTCGTCCAAATCCTTTGATTCGTTCTCCTCGTCCACTTCCACGACAACGGGCGACGCGACCTTCGCACCGGCACCCATCGCCTTCCGTTCCAGCGTGATCCCCTCCGCCCGGATCGACTCCACGAAATCGAGGAACGCATCCGTGCCGATCACGCTCACGAACTCCGGCACGTCGCCCGGATACATCTTCCGCAAGCCCCGGCCGAGCGTCTGTTCGGGCAGGATGTTGCTCTTCGCCGAGTACGCCCGCAGGCCCACGATCGTCGTCACGTTGCGCACGTCCCAGCCTTCCTTCAGCATCATCACGCTCACGATCGCTTTCGCCGGGCTGGCCGCGTCGTCGATCGCGTTCGCTTGCTTGCGCAACGATTCCAATTCCTCCGCACTCTTGCCGGACGTCGCCTCGGATACATCCCCGCTCTTGTTCGTGTGGATCACTAGCGTCGCGTCGCCGGCCAACTCCGGGTAGCGGCCCCGTAAGTAATCCGCCACTTCGTCGCAGTTCTTCGTGTCGTCCGTCATGACGAACAGCACCGCCTTCTTCCCCACCTTCGCGTGCTCCTCGAACGCCTTCCGCCATTCGATCACGCCCAGATCCAGATAGTCCGTGTATTTCTCCGTGTACTTGATGCTCTGCCGTTCCCGCAGCTTCGATCGACTCGCCGCGTCTGGCAGCACCGGCCGCTTCACCACGTTCTGCCAGATCGCCTCCACCAGCGGGTAATCCGCCACCGTCTGCACGAAGATCGCGCCGTTGTTGTGCTTCGGCGTCGCCGTCACGTCTAACTGCATCGCCAGCGAGCCGTCCTTCTGCAATAGCTTATTGTGGATGTCCTCGATGCTCTTGAACCACGCCATCTTCGGATCGTGAACATGGTGCGCCTCGTCGTTGAGCACCATCAGTTCGTCAATGTCCCGGACGATCGTGCCGAGGTCCACCTTGCTGTCCGTAGTCTTCCCGGTCGGCCGCGGCCCCAGGAAGTAATCCATAGTGTCCTCGTCGTCCGCGCTCGGGATCGACTCGTTCCCCGCGTACACACGGTGGATGTTCGTCAGGAAGATGTTCCCCGTCGGCCGCGTCACCAGCACGTCGTCTTGCACGTGCAGCGTCAGCTGGAAATCGTCCCGCCAATTCCGCCCGTCGAACCCGTTGTCGGGAAGTACGGGATCGTGGAAGAAGATGCGCAGTCCCTGAAAATCCTTGTAAATCCGATCCAGCACGATGATGTTCGGCGCGATCACCAGGAAGTTCCGCGCGAGATTCGACTCCGCCTCGTACGTCTTGTGGAAGAAGCTCCACGCCAGCGCCAGACTCAGCACCTTCGTCTTCCCGCTGCCCGTCGCCATCTTCACCACGTAGCGCCGCCAGCTCTCGTCGAACATCCCCCCGCTCACCACGCCCGAACCATCGAACCGCATCAGATCGTGCTTGTCCTTCACGCCCACCACGTCCGTAAGGTACACGATCGTCTCCAGTGCCTCGCGCTGCGCGAAGAAGTACCGGAACGGTTCGCTCGGAGCGTCGGCCCGCTCGATGAGGTGCGGCTCGACGAACCACCACTTCAACAGACTCTTGCTCGTCGCCGTCGCCCCGACGTAGCCGCCGTCGCGGAACTCCTTCACCTTCTTCCGCAGCGCCGACACTAGCGGCGGCATCAGCTTCTCCATGCTCGATTCCCGCAGCGATTCGTCCGCTGGAAACCAGCGGATCGACGGATCGAGTACCGCGTGCGGATCGGTCGGGAAATCTTTGTGCAGTGCCATCGGTCACTTTCCCTTCTTCTTGACCGCCTCGACGCTCACGTCCACGATCGTCATCGTGTCGTTGCCGAAGATGTCCACCACCTTCACGGCCACCTTCCGCCGCCCCGGCTTCACGTCCTTCGCCGCGCTTGTCAACTCCAGCGTCCGGTCCTTCTTCGTCCGGAAACTCTGCCACTCGTTCTCGAACACGTACTCCCCCGTCCACTTCTCCACCCACTCTCCGTTCTCGCCCGGCACCCGGATGATCTCCCGCTTGCTCTCGTAGTCGAAATCCACCGCCCAGTAATCCACCCAGTCAGTCCACTTCTCGGTCAGCCGTTCGCGCTTCACGATCCCCTTCGCGTCCTTCACCACCTTCCAGATCTGCCCGCCGTCCACCACGATCTTGCTGCCCCCCTTCTTCGCCTCCGAGAGCGCCGCCTCCGCCGCCTTGATGCTGTCCTGGCTGTAGAACACGCTGAAATCCGTCAGCTTCACCGCCACCGTGGTCCCCTTCACGATCGGCTTCACCTCGATCGCCGCCACGTCGTGGAACACCACCTGGTTCCGCTCCACTGCCCGCTTGTCGAACACCTCGGCCGGGATGTACTTCGGCGCGATGTCGATCCCCTTCGCTCGCGCCTCGTCCAGCACGTTCGGGAACAGGCCCATCTCGAACTCGAAACCGAGGATGTCCACCTTCGTGATCTGCTTCTTGCGACACTCGACGATGATTTCTTCCACGAACAGCCGAGTGACGGGCAGGTTGACCGGCCCGACCGCCACCAGCCGCCCCGCCTTCTTGCCGTGGAACGCCGGATAGCCCGTCACCATCTCCGCCTTGTACGCCCGCAGGATCAGTTCGAGGAACTTCGCTTCCTTCTCGTCGAGTTGTTTCCGCTGCTCGTCTTCGCGGAGGTTCGGATTGATGCCGACGAAGTGCTGCCGTTCGTACCGGCCGAGGTTGAGTAGCTCGAACGCGCGGTAGTCCTTCCCGTCCGCCTTGAGCTGCCGCTGGACGCCGATCATCCGCTTGCGGGTGGTGTGGATGGCGAACTTGCCCAGATCGGTGGCGATCCACTTCCGCCCCAGCTTCTCCGCCACCGCCGCCGTCGTGCCGGAACCGACGAAGAAGTCGGCGACGAGATCGCCGGGGTTGGAGGAAGATCGAATCACGCGCTCAATCAGCGCTTCAGGCTTTTGGGTTGGATACCCAACACTTTCACTCGTCCACGTCAGTAACGGCTGGCAATCCTTGTCCCACCAAACGTCTGACGCTGGAGTGCCCTCCATCTCATCCAGGTATTGCTTCAATCGTGGAATGCCGTTTGACGTCCAATAGATTCTGCCATCATTCTCAAGCTGATCGAGCTTATCGATTGTCTGCGCCCAGTGTCGTCCCTTTGGTGGAGCGACACCCTTCCATGTGAATTGCCCACCTGACGCCCCCGCACCTGTAAGGCTACATGACAACCACTTTCTGCCGTCGGCGTCCGAGTAGCGATAGTACTTGTCGATGTATTCTTGCTCGTATGGTACATAAACGGTCTTGTGCTCGTAGTCCTTTGAGCGAGTGTAAAACAGAAGCGTCTGGTGGATCGAGCCAAACCGATTAGCGTCGGCGTGTGCAAACGTGCTTCGTACAATGATGTCATTCTGAAACATTTCCGGGAACAACTCGTCCATCATGAGCTTCACTGCATGAACTGTCTTCTCATCAAGATTTACATAGATGCTGCCGTCATTTGCGAGCAAGTCACGCATGATCGAAAGTCGCTCATGGATCATGCAAAGAAATGAGTCCGTGCCCCGTCCCCAGGTGTCGCGGTAGGCGATTTCTTCGAGGATGCCGGGGCGTTTGGTGAAGGTGTCGCCGCCGTCGCCGACTTCGATGTCCATGGAGAAGTCGGCCCCGACGTCGAAGGGCGGGTCGATGTAGATGAGCTTGAGGCCGCCCTGTTTTTCGATCTCGTCCCGCAGCGGGCCGTTCTTGAGGCTGGAGAGGATGAGCTTGTTGTCGCCCCAGATGAGTTTGTTGGTCCAGCCCTTGGTCTGCCGGCCGCGTGGGTCGAAGAGCGTGCCGTAGCGGGAATCCTTCACCCCCTCGTCGCGCGGCTCGTCCACCTGCTCGATCGTCTGAAACGGCAGCACGACGTTCGTGACTTCGTTCGTCTTGCCGTTCCAGACGAGTTCGACTTCTCGCTTGTCGTCGAAGAGGAGGAAGCGGTATTTGTCCGGCAGGGGTTTGTCCTGTTCCAACAGTCGAGCAATCTCGTGCTTTTCTTGTTCGGTCAGGCGTGGCATGGCGGCTCGGCTCTGGGGCTTCGGAGTGCCGGACAGTTTACGGCGGGCCGGAGGCGAACGCCAGAAGCGTTGCGGGTGTTAATCGGATTGATCCGACTAGAAATGAAAGGGAATATGTCGCGGACCTGCTTGGAAATGGTCCCGCCGCGTCGAGGATCGGTCCTCCGGCGCGGCGGTAGGGCTAGACTTGATTGTTCAAGTCACCGGATGAAGGTCCAAGCCTTGCATCGCGGACACTCGACATTGGAACCGTTGATGGGGATCTGGAGTTCGGCAATGCGATAGCCGCACGGCAGCTTCACCGATTTCAACGTCTTCGTGTTCCACCCCGCCTGCTGCAACTCAGAGGGCGGAGCCGGTGCGGGCGGGGCCGGTGCGGGCGGGGCCGGTGCGGGCGGGGCCGGTGCGGGCGGGGCCGGTGCGGGCGGCGGGGCTTTCGGGTTCACCCGTTCGCCGAGCGCGTCCACCTGCTCCGCGAGCTTGCCAAGGAGCTTTTCGAGTTTCGCCACCTCCTCCGAGGAACTCTTGTCCGGCTCCGGCCGATTCTTCAGCTTGTCGACGGTTTCGCCGAGTTTCCCGAACGAAACCCGGAGGTCGCCCAAGTCGGAGCGGAGCGACGCGAGAGCCCGGGCAGTGTCGCTTTCCTGCCGGCGGGAACCCTCCTGCAGAACGGCGACCGTTTCCTCCAGTTCGGCCGTCTTCTTGGTCAAGTGGTTGACCTGCTTGACGATTGGCTCGAACACCTTGGGAACTTCCTCGCGGAAGAGCGTTCGAATCTGATCGGCGGTCGCGGGGGGCTGGCCCGCGTCGGGCTTCTTGTCCGGTTCCGGCTTGCGGTCCGGTTCCGCCTTCCGCTTCCGCTCGAAGGTTTCCGGCGCGTCCGGGGGCGGGTCGGCGGAGAGCAAGTCGTTGCAGCCCGTCGTCGAGAGAGCGATCAGGGCCATGCCGGCGGTCAGCAGTTTCGTTCGCATGGTATCACCTTTGAAAATGGTTGTGAAAAGGGGCGGGGCCGAAGTTGGCCCCGCCGTTGATCCGTCATTCCCACACCTTGCAGACCCGGTAGCTGTCGCCGGTGCGGGTGAGCGTAAGCAGCGGCCGATCGCCGAAGACAGCTTCCACTTCACCTTCGGACTTGCCCGGGTTCAGCCGGTACTGGCCCTCGGGTGCGGTCTTCCGCAGCGACTTCAATTTGGCCGGCGTCAGCTCGTTCTGGAGGGCGGGCGTTGCCAGGGACTTCGGGTCCGACTGGCCCAGCTCAAGGGCGTCGAGAAACGCATCCAGCACCGCCGCAACCTTCTTCGCCTCCGCCTTTCGATCGTAGCCGCGGCTGTTCAACGTGAGTTTCACGATCTTCCGGGCCGATTCGAACTGGGCTTCCGAAGAGCGCTGGCGCTCCATCAGGATCTTGACCTGTTCGGCCTCGATGCGACGGGCGTTGACCTTCTGAACATTCTTGGCCTTCATGGCGAGCACGTTCTCGCGATCGGCCATCAGCGAGCCGAGCAGTCGCGCCACCGAATCGACTTCCGATGAGGGCGCGCTCGTAGCGCGAAGCTCGCCAAGAGCCGTGTTCGTCTCATCAATGTCCGCCTGGAGGCGTACCTGCTCGGCTTCGAGTTCGTCAATCATGTCGTCGCCCGCCTTGTCGATGAACCAGGTGGTGACCTGATCGCAGAGCTTGACCGCCTCGTGGGCGATCTTCTTCGTGTTCGCGGTGCCAGCCGTGTAATCTCGCATGAACAAAACAGAGGGGATAACCACGCAGGCTAGCAGAACGCCGCTGACGACCTTGCTCCAGTTGACGAACTTTCGCAGCTTGTAACCGACAAGGACTGCGAACAGGGTCAGCAGAAAAATCTTCATCATGGGACAATCCTCCGAATTGAGGGGGAACGGGCCGAACCGAAATGGTTCGGCCTTGCGGGAAGGTGTCTACTTCTTCGGAAGCCGCGAGAACCCGTAGGGTTGCGGCAGGATGTTTTTCGGTACCGCGCTTTCGCTCTTGATGCGGGCCTGGGTCACGAGAGACTTTTCGGTACCGACGGCGAGTTGGCGGGCGGTGGGGCTGCCGCTCGGCTGCGGGGGAATCCGCCGGAGGATTCGGGTGTGATAGGTCGCGTTCTCGCCGGTTCGGACGGCTTCCGCGTTGAAAGCCCGCGTCTGGGTAAGTGCGCGGGCACTGTAATCGCGGGAGGGGTGCAAAATCGTTCGACCGGTCGCCCCGCTGCCCCGTATGCCGCCGCCGCTGATCCCGTATTTTTGCGCGCGTGTGATGCCGGTCGTGGTGTCGGTTCGGTAAATGCCGTAGACGTGCTGCGGCCGGTTGCTCGTGACCGAATTCCCGTTCACCGCGGGGGCGATGAGTTGTGTCCGACGGGCAGCACAGACGCGCATCGGAGGGGCGGGTGCTGGCCGCGCGGCGGTCGTGGCGGTGAGGATCGCCGGCGTGGTCGACGGAAGCGGCGGGCGAACGGGTGGGCGGTACTGCCCGAATGCCGTATTGGCGAGGATCGCCGCCGTCACAGCAGTGAAACAGGTTTTCATCTTCATAGTGAAGACTCCAGAGGTTCGAGCACACCAAAGTGGTTTGCTCACACCAGCGAAAGACATGGAAAGACCGTCGCCGCCGGGGAAAAACAGAATTTTCCTGAAGTCGAAGAAGGCTCGATAAAACGCAATATGCCGGCACCCGCGGAGGCAGGGCCGGCCCATGGCAAGTCGAGTTGTAAGAAGTCTCAGTTGCTGCTCGGGCGATGCCGGCCGCCGAACTCGGAGATGTCCGGAGCGTTGCTTTCGCCGAGCGAGGAGCGGAACGCCGCCATGTGTGCGGCGGTGTACAACTCGGCCAGGTGTTGCTCGATCAGCGCGGCCGCCCGGCTCATTACCGGCAGCGGCAGCCGGGCCAGCTGACCCAGTGTGGACTCGACGTCCTCGACGGCGGTCATCAACTTCACCTCGTTGCCGGCGGTCTCGGCTTCGATCGTGATTCGCAGACCAAACAGTTCGGTACGCATGGCCAGTCTCTCGTCGGGTTCGCACCCGGAAGGAACGCGGCAATCCGAAATGGATTGCCTCATGCAAGCAAAAGACATCAAACCGGCGTGCGAACCTGCCGAATTCCCATTTTTTTTGAGGGGCTTCGCCCCTCAACCCCGCTGCGCCTCCGGCTCCGCTCCGCGATCTCCGCTCCGCCACCGGCTACGCTCCGACGCTGCGCTCCGCCTCCGGCGACAGGCTCGACTTGGACGGACCTGCGGCCAGACGAAAGCCGAGGTAGTCGTCCCGGAGGTCCGGCGAGTCCCAGTCCCGGAGCGCCGCGCGGCAGCTCCAGGCGTCGTAGATCCAGCTCCCGCCCCGGAACACCCGGCCCGAGCCGCTCTTCGGCCCCACAGGATCCGCAGGCGGGGAACGACCGTACTCGTCGTACCAGTCCGCGCACCACTCCAACACGTTGCCCGTCATCTGGAAGAAGCCCCAGGCGTTGGCCGGAAGGCCGTCCACCGCGATCGTGCGCCCGATTTCGTAGTAGAAGTTGCACATTTCTTGGGTAAGCGTTTGGCCGTCGCCGACGGCAAACGGCGAGCGCGTACCGGCCCGGTTGGCGTACTCCCACTGGGCTTCCGTCGGCAACGCGCACCCGCACCACGCGGCGAACGCCCAGCCATCCCACCAGTCCACGTTCACGACCGGGTGGCGGGCCAAATCCTCCGCCGAAACCTTGTCGGTGAAACTCCTCTTGTTCCCGTGAGCGGGGTCGAACAGTTCATACTCGGCATTCGTCACGCAGTAGCGGTGCAGGGAGTACGGCGAGAGCGTCACCTGGTGCGGGGGGAATTCGTAGTCGATAGCTTCAGGGTCCACCGGTGGCGGATCGACGGGGTCGAAACTGCCCGGTGGCATGTCTTCGAGACGCTTCGTTGCACCCATCCAGAAGGTGCCGGTATCGCCTTTCAATATCGGATTGCCGACGAGCCGGATAAAACCGGTCATCATTTCGACCGCGATCCGTTTCTTATCCGCGCCATGCTCACCGGCCCGGATCGCCGGGAACTCGGCAAGGAACTCGGCCCGTGCTTTCGCATTCAACTCCTTCATCCGATTCCAACTGCGGTAGATGAACTGGCACATCCGCACCGGCGAACGGTACACCACACCAATCACGTCCACCCACCAATCGTTCCTCACGGCGGACGGATCCCACTTCCCGGTACCGCCGAACTCGCTGACGAATCGCCAGAACTCCTGGTACTGCCCGAAGCGCTCGTCCCACGGTGACACCACCCAGCCCTTCAGCCGTTCGATGTCCTCCGGCGTGCCGTGCCGGCAGACCCACGCGGCCGCGAAGAATGCCTGCATCGTCGGGTTGCGGAACTTCAGGTCGCTATTTCGTCGGCCGGCGGCGTCCATCAGGTAGCTGTCCATCTGGCCGGCATTCAGTGCGGTGATCGCGGTGAAGTTGCGAAGGAACCCCTTGTATCCGTTTGCACATCCGAGACATTCCAATTCCTCGTCGCGTCCTTCGGCCCGATGCCGAGTCCGCGTGTGTTGGATCAGCGCCGAAACGTTGCGGAGGAATGCGGTGCATTCGGTCTTTGGTACGAAGGCCAAGTTCGGTCGTTTCGGGTCGGCGATCATCATCTTGAATGCCACCGCGCCGAAGATATTACGGGCGATATCCCGCTGCACTTCGCGGAATTCCTCGTTGACCTCGCCTTCCAACTTGACGTTCCATTCCACTTCGTTGCCCGCCTTCTTGGCCTTCAGCCCCTCCAGCAGCATCTCGTTGGTGCATTTCCAGTACACGTCGGTCATCGTCTTGATGATCTGGAAGTCCTGCCAGGTCAGTTTCGGATTGCAGAGCAACTCGATGACCCGCGGCACGCCGAGGAGACGTTTGCCCTCGTCCGGGATCAAGCTGTACCTCGACACCGGCTGTCCGTCCTCGCCGGGGATGTCGCCGAGCAGGTACTTTTGCTGCTTTTCATCCATCTCCTCGACGCGAATGAACCGCCAATCGTCCGCCAGTGCGCCGAGCCATTTCTCCCACTGACTCGTCAGGGCGTGTGGCCGCGTGCTGACCACCATCGGGCAGGCTTTCCAGTCGGAGTGCGTCATCAACAGTTTCAGGGTGTGGACGGCTCCCTCGTTCGACAGGGCTTGATCGAGGCTATCCAGCACCAGGATCAGCCGGCCCTCGGCGCGGAGTTCGCGCAGGACCTCGATCGCATCCGTGGACGAAAGCTGCGAATCTTCCCCGCAGCCGGCGGCGTCCCGCCAAACTTTGAGGAGGGCGCCATACATCGGTTCCAGCGAACCGTTCGGCGAGTCCGGCAGATCTTCAATGGAGATGAAGAACGGGATGTAGCCTTCCCTTTGGCGGTAGACGTGCCGGGAGAACCAGAGGAGGTTCCAGGTCTTGCCGAGGCCGGCGTCGGCAACGACGATGGTGCGGTGATACGCGAGCCAGGCGTCGCGCGAGAGGTCTTCCCAGGGCGACAGGCCGGTTTCCTCACGGAAGCCGCCGCGATCGCGGCGATTCTCCGCCGCCGCGACGTCGAGATTCTGCAGCGGGGAGTGGCCCGGCTTCAGCAGCGACAGCCGCTGATCGAGGAGGAAGATGGGCTTGGTGCTCATGTCGGGGTCGTCCGGTAGTCCCACTTTGCTGCCAAACCGTCGAGATGTTCGAGGTACGGTTCGAGCATTTCGTTCAACCGCTTAAGTCTGAAGTAAGCGTCGCCGAGGGTGGCAACGCGCTGCACGCGAACCAGATCGGGCAACTCCTGCGGGAGTTGGTCTTTATGGAGCAGCACTTTCGAGAGTCCGGCTGCTTTTGCGCCGTTGAGCTTGTTGGTGATACTCGTCGGTTCCACTGTTCCCAGTGCCCACTTCGATGGTGGAAGATGACTTGCCTCCACGGTCGCAGTTATGCCTGACCTGGGATTCAGGATCGCCGCGTTCGGCACGCGGTGTTCTGCACACAGCGCGAGGGCAGCGCAGGTGACGGCCGCCTCGCCCGATCGGCCGAAAGCGCATACCGGAAGAGGCTTTCGCAATGGTTCCAGCCGCCAGCGGAACCGGTTCTTCCGCTCGCGAAGCAGTTTTCGCAAGAGCGATTGTGTCGAGGCGACGAAACTGTCCCGCGAGCGTTTACCGTCGTCGCGCTTTCCCGGGAAATGAATCATCCCCATCGACCACCAGTCTGGCGTCACCAGACCGTCAGGTCCCGGTAATTCCTCCAGGACGAATTTTACGACGTTCCCTTTTCCGCCGTCGTCCAGTAGTACCGGCATCACTTCACGGTCGATCGGCGGGGGGATTGGAATCTCGAGTTTCTTGCCGCTATTCAGTATCGCTTCCTGAATCTTGCACTGGATGTGCCACAGCATGTCATACGCTATCCAGCCTTCCTCGCTGTCGAGTGAGGGTAGGAAACCAAGGGTGTCCTTCAGTGCGTCCTTCCGCTTATCGTCCACCGACACGGTCGTCGATTCGCCGAGTTCTGGCGCCCGGGCCGCTTTGAACGCTTTAACAGCGTCCGTGAAATCTCTAGAAGTGGCCCCTGACAGCACGGCCGCGAACCCTTCTAGGCGGTGTAGGATCTTCGGATCCGTGTCTTCAACTCCGGGTGCGTTCAGTCTCCTCTTCAGTTTTTCGTTTCTGAAAATGTCGAGCAACTCCGTTTGCCGCTCCCGATGCCCTTCAATTACCGCCCACCAGAGACAGGAGTTCTGACCACAGAGCACGGCTTCGTATGCCCCACCCAGCTGAGGGTTGGTGAAGAACGTCCGAAGGTTGTCGATTTGGCTCACGACTCATTCCCCCGTTCGAGACGGACGAGGAACGCGGTCACGGTATCGCCGTCGTTCGAGTCCTTCGGGTATTTCTGGAGAAGCTCTCGAATTGCCTCGACGGGGAACTCGTCGAGGTTTTGGTCCACCGCCGGCACAACGAAGAACTCCATCCGGGACGATGGACCGGGAGAGATACCGAAGTCACTCAGCCAGAGTTCGGCCTTCCGAACTTTTCGCCAGCCCTCGTCGAACTCCGGGAACGCGACGAACTTCAGGAACTCGTTTCCGTTCACTTCGACGACGACTTTGGCCACCCCGTATGGGATGTTCTCCGGAGAGTAAACCAGTCGCACCACCTTGGCCTCACGATCGAACTGGCGAATCGGCAATTCGGGCTGCGGCTTCGGCTCGGGTGGCTGTGGTATGGTGCTGGCACCCATAACCCAAACAACATCGAGGGCGAACTTGTAGGGATTCTCCTCACGCCGCTCGCCAGTTTCAGCGGGTTCGGCGGGTTCGTCCCATCCGCCGGCGGCGATAAACTTCTGCAGCGACTCCTTACCCCGCGCCCGCCATTCGGCCGGCAGCGGGGGCCCATCGCCCGCGATGGCCTTGTCGTCCATATCGACGATGGGGTCGGAATCCCTTGCCTGATCGATGAATTCGAGGATTTCGGGATCGGTGATGGCGCCAACATGTTTCGCGTGCAGGACTTCCAATTGGGGAATGGCCATGTTTATTCTCCGGTTCGAGTGATTGGTTATTGACCCTGGTTACGATCCAGACATTTTTTCAGGTTAACGTAAGCTTTGTCCCGAATCCGAATGACCGCGCTAATGGTCTTACCGGTCGCTTTGGCGAAGTCCGTCAGCGATTGCCCCTCAAGCAGCCATTCGATCAACTCCCGCTGGTCCTCGGGGAGCTTGTCGATGCAGTCGCGAAGTCGTTTCCGGGTTTCCTCGTCTAGCAAATCGTCCAACGGACCCGGTGTTTCCGATTCGAGGCCCGCGAACGCGGAGACCGGCGATGGGCCGCTCGGGTCTTGCGGTCCCGGCCCGTTTTGCTGGCCGTAATTCTCGTCATTGTCCATCCGTTTGGGAATGGACCGCGCGAAGTCCAAGCCGACATCCAGCCAGGACTTCTCGGCCGTCGCGAGAATGGCCCACTGGGCCGACTTGCCGATCAGAAACCGGTAGACCGCGTATCCCGCGCGACCGATGAGGACCTCCGCGAGGGCGTCGCGATTGGGCAGTCCTTTGAGGCTCTTCAGTCGATACCAGAGTTTGCGTTGCACCCAGATTTGGTACTTTTCGCTCCGATGCAGGTCCTCCGCGAACTGCTCCAGAACCGGCGACTTGACTGCCGCTTCCTCTTCATCATCGGGTGACGGAATTGGTGTCAACAGATCCGAAAACTGCGGGAACTCCCCATCGAATTTTTTGGCTCGCTCGATCGCGTCAGCCGGCCATTCCGTCGGCTTGCCAAGTGCCGACACGACCGCATCGAAGCGGTTCGCGCCGTCTCGGACTTGAAACTGATAGACCCGCGGGGATGTTTCCTCTTTCTTCTGCCTCTTCGCTATGACTTCTACCACTTCGGGAAGGATCGGGGATCCGGTAAGAATGCTCAAGCATTGAACATGTCTTGCGGCGTGCAGTATGTACTCCCGGCTCTCGAACGGATGCGGGTTCGCCTTCGCCATCGGTCGTCCTCCGGTGAAACTTTCCGTGGATACGCCTACGAAGATACTCAGACACGCCAAAGCTCGGCGTGAAGAAAAATTCTCCGATATTCTCCCAAGTCAATGCCCGGTGATTGGTTACGCTACATTCTTCCGCCGACACGCCACGCACTCCGCCCCCGCCGTCACCCGTGCCACCGCCAGTTCCAGCCCCTTACCTGGCACCCAGCGCACCCGGTGCCACGCCGAGCCGCCCAAATCGCAAGTCAGTAGATCGAGCCACAACTGCACGCCGGTACTGGCGGCCAGCGCGTTGAGTGTCGGCAACGAGCCGAGCCGGCCGCGGGCGTCCCACTTCTCCGGCGGTCGGCGCGGGGCCGCCCCCGGCGGGGCACGGAGTTCGTATTCGGCCTGATCGAGATCTCCAAGTCCCCCGACGCAGCGAACGCAGCCCGCCCCCGGAAGGAAGAGACGCACGTCAGCCGCCAGCAAGCGGTCAATTCCCTGCCGCGTCACGCCGGTACCGATGTCGAGGTGAACGGCCCCGTGCCGCCGCGCCCAGTGCGAAGCCGCCAGCCGGCCCGCGTCGCGGTCCACCGCCGATACGATCAGGTCCGCCCCGTGCAACTTCGCGCGGCGGTCGAGGAAGTCGTACGGTACCGCCGTCACCGCCAGATCGGGTCGGAAGGCGATGAGGCTCCGCGCCAACGCCAGCACTTTCTTCTCGCCCGAGTCCTCGGCCCGCAGGCCGACCGAGCCGACGATGTTGTGCGGTTCCAGGACGTCCGGGTCGACGAGTGTGATGCGCCGGACGCCGACGCCCGCCAGTTGGAACGCCACCGCCGACCCAAGGCGCGAAGCGCCGATCACGGCCACGGACGCTCGCGACGCCTTGTTGAACGCCGTCTCGCCCACGGCCTTCACGGTCCGCGACCACTTCGGGTCGGACGCCGCGTCATAGGTGTCGATTCCACCGGCTTCGGGCATTCCGCCAGCAACGATCCGAAACCCGGCGAGCGGGTCGACTTCGCCGGCCTGGAACACCCAGCCGCGCCAGCCGGCGTTGTCCGGCGGGAGACCAACCAGCAGCACAACGAGACGTTGGCTGTTCCACGGCTTCAAGCGCCCGCGCCACGTGTCGGGCGAAAGAGGTTCGTCGGAAGTTGGCGCCGCCATGACGAGCCAGCTATCGAGCGGGCGACGGTCGTCGCCGGTGCCGGGCGACGACAGGCGCAAGCGATCCGCGATCATCGCGGGCGGAGTACGATCGAAGTCGGGTCGCAGAGCAGCTACGGCAAAGCGGTTTCGGTCCGCCATCAGTTGGCCGAGAATGCCTGCGGCGTTCGGGTCAGTGACGAGCAGTTCGCGCGGCGGTTCGAGTGGCATGGCGTCAGTCCTCCTACGGGAGAACAGACACCGCCAGAAGGACAAAATGTCGAAATGCCGCCGGGTTCAGTACGCCACGCCGGAACGGAGCAGGAAAATCGTCTCCCAGATGCGATCCGTTTCGCCCCGCGCGATCACCTCGGCCGCTGTCAGCCCGCCGTACGCCGGATTAGGTGTCAGGAGCCACTTGCCGATGGCCGTTTCGCGAATCACTTCGGTCAGTGCCTTCGCAAGACGGTCCAGTTCCGTCAATCGCCGGCCGACCGCCTCGGTCGGCGGCGTACCCGCTTCCAAGGTCGCCAAGGTGCGGACCGACACAGGCAAGAGCGGGGCGAACTGCGGCTGAGTGAGCTGCAACCGGGTCCTGAGGGACGTCGCGACCGGCGTTGCCGTCGGCCGAGGGAGAGCCGACCGCCAATCCTTGACATTCTTTCGGGTGGGGGTGCGTTTGGCGGTCTTCACGGGTCGTGTCTTCCTTGCGCTTACAGACGCCTTCATTATCGGCAGTCAACCTCTCGGGGTCAAGCAACGTTTCATGCAATGTTGCATGTCAGGCTGGACCGAGCCGATCGGCGTGGAGTAGCGTGACCGTGCTGGTTGGCAGGACATGATCCGGGAAGACGACCAGATTGTAACCATCGGGGTCGGCCGCGGACGGCACGATAAGCCCTTCCCGACCGGTGGCGTGGACGGCACGGCCGAGCCGCTGCGTGATCGGCTCGCGACCCGCGTACAATTCCGCCCGCCAGTCCACCGTAAGAACCTTCGTTTCCGATACCTGAAGTCGACGGCGAACCGCGCCGTCGCGGAGGTCGACGACCGATTCGAGGTTCACGGCAATGGCCACGAAGACCCGCGGCATGGTGTCTTCGATCGGGAGGGCGTTGTAACGGTTGTGGGCGAGCGTCTCGGCCATCGCCGTTTCCGGCGTCAGCGACGTATACACCGCCGCGATGCCCTTCGGATTCCACCGCCCACCCGTGCGCCGGCTCCCTTCGCCCGTCAGCAGGTCGGCCTCGGTCGCATACTTTGGCGTGCTGGAGCGGTACGTCACGCTACCGAAGCCCACGGGCAACAACCGTTCCAATCGCGCGATCAATTGCTCGACGGTCGGCTCGGCCATCGGGACACCATACCGTCAAGTGGCAACCGCTCGGAGGGTTCACGCAAGGCTACTACCGCCCGGCGGTCGATGAACTGATTCCCGTGCCGCGGTTGGCCGCCGCGGGCTCCGCTCCGACGTTGCGTTCCGCCTCCGGTGACTGGCTTGGCTCGGACGGACCTGCGGCCAAACGAAAGCCGAGGATCTCGACCCGGCTCTCTGGCATGTCCCCGCCCCGGATCCACGCACTACAACTCTTAGCCATGGCGTTCCAGCATCCGCCTCGATACACTCGGTACATGCCACTTACTGGACCAATTGGATCCTTCGCCTCAGCACCATTCAGATCGTTAACATACGGTCCAATCCAATCCGAACACCACTCCAACACGTTGCCGTGTATGTCGTGCAACCCCCATGGGTGGGGAAGAGGGGCCTTGTTCGCATAATCCCCCACCGCTGTCGTCCGATTCTTGAAGTCGCCCGGGTTCGAGGCGCCGTAGGGATGGTTCCTAAAGTTGGCCTCCCCTACGTTCAACGAATTGCCCCAGTAGAAAGGCGTTGTCGACCCGCCTCGGGCCGCATACTCCCATTGAGCCTCCGTGGGCAACTTCCCGCCGACCCACCAGGCGAAGCACCAAGCTTCCCACCAGTCCACATACACCACCGGGTGCTTCGCGATGTCCTTCTCCGTCTCCCACTCTCGCTCGTTCTCGTGGCCGGGGTCGAACAACTCGTACTGCTCGTTCGTCACCGCCGTCCGCCAGATTCGGAACCGCGAGAGCGATACGGAATGCAGAACTTCATTCGTCTGATGCCATTCTTCTGTTTCCGGCGATCCCATCTCGAACCGGCCCGTGTCGTTCGGTAGGGTGCTCCCCGGCTTGGCCAGTTCGACGAAGTCGGTCCGCAGATGTACCGCGACTTCATCGGTCATGCTCTGGAATTCCTTCTGCCACTTCGAGATGACCTCGTTCCCCTTCTTTGACTGCTCCAGCGACGGCCAACAGCGGTAAATCATCTCGCAGCAGCGAGTCGATTTGTGCTCGAACAGCACGCTCACCGCCGTGAACCACTTGTCCGTCCGCACCGCCAGCGGCATCTCCACCAGGAACCCCCACAGCGGCGCGTACAAGCTCTTCTCGGTCTTCATTCGATTGTCGTAACGCCACGACCTCAGCCGGTTCGCGTCGTCGTCGGTGGCATACCTGGCCAGCCACCACGCCGCGAGGAACTCCTGCAACGTGCGGTCGTGCCAGCGGAGACCGGAGTCCGTCGAGCGATCCAACAGGCAAAAATCCATCTTGGCGTTGAGCGAGGACAACGCCTTTAGCGCCGACTCCAAGTTCTCCGAAACTCGCCAGGCGTTGGGTACCTCCGCGTCGGTGAGCATCTGCTTCACCCCGCCCTTGCCATCTTTGCCATAGAGCAGTTGGGAAACGCCCTCCACTGGGATGTGCGACACGTTTGGCTTGAACGGTTTGTCTGGGTCCTGTCCCGGCTGCCGATGACAGTACATGGCATATGCGATGGCCGAGAGGAGATCGAGAGCCAGTGGCTGCTGCCAAGTTTCTGCTTTTTCCGGAGGCGCTTCGCTTTTCTTCAACTTGAGCCCGAGCCGTCGGGCATCTTCAGCGGCAAACCCATTCTCGACCATGTTGTCCACGGCCCCGGCGAACAGGTGCGACGCCGTTCGCAAGTTTTCGAGACGGTAATCGGTCAGCCGATCCGTCTCTTTGACACTTGCGGTGCTCGACGCCGGCTGCTTGCCGGCGATATCGCGGACATACTTAATGTTCCGAGGATTCTCCATCAGATCGTGGCCGGCCGGAGGCAGGCGCTTGTACAGCTTCGCCCCCTCCGCCCGCCGTGTCGCCGGTACCATCCCCTCCGGACCCAAGAGGAATTCACGCTCCGGCACGGCCAGCGGTTCGACGCGCACGAACTTCCACGCGGACTCGTCCGGCACGACGAGCGATTTCCAATTGTCAAAGATAGCATGCGGACGGGCCGAGATCACGACCGGGCAGCCATCCCAGTTGCGGTTCGCCAGAAACTCCTGGACCAGTTGCAAGCCGTTCTCACTGGCCTGGTCGATGCTGTCGAAGAGGAAGGCGAACTGCCCCGACACCCGGCAGTCTTCGATGAGGTGCTTCCACTCCTCGGGATCGATGTCTTGTCGCGCGTGGGGGGCACCCGACACTTCCCTCAAGAGCGTTTCGGACCAGAACGTTCTCAGGTCCCGCGCCTTCAGGCCGTCCAACTCGTACAGGAACGGCACCCGGTCCGCGAGCTTCAGTTGGTTCCGGAGGTACACGAGGTTCCAGCTCTTCCCGTACCCGCCCCGGCAGACCACCGCCAGCCGCTTGTATTTGCCCGTGACGATGCCTTCGACGAGAGCTTTTCGTGTGATGTCCTTCCAGGGGTTATCGGGAAGTTCGTCGCCGCCGCGGCCCTTGTGGTGTTCGTGCCAGAATCGATCTCCGTCCAGGTACTTCTTGGCCGACTCACCGGGTGGAACGGTGAGAACAGACAACTTCTGGTCGAGGACAAACAGTTTTGGTGTCTGGGTATCGGTGGTGGTCATGGGAATTCGATGGGGCGGAATCGGAGGACCGCCGTCAGAATACGACCGCGGCGGCGGGCCACCAAGTTATGGCCAGCCGCCGCTGCGAAGTGGGGTTCAGTCGCGATCCTGGATGGCGCGAAGGCGGGCGAGTTCTTCCGCTTTGCGGCGGTCAATCGCTTCCTGTTTACGATGCAGTTCGTTGAGATGCTCGGCCAGCTCCGCCGACGGGGCGAAAGTCGGTTCGGGTGGCGTCGAACGCGATTTCCCGGGTGCGGTCGGCGTCGGCTGCGGAGTCGTGGTGGTCATGGCGGACCTCCTGCGCGGAACCGGTGTTCGCCGCGGGAGCGTTCCGCAACTTCCGCAGTGCCGGCCAGAGTTGGGCCAGGTTTCGGGCCACGACGACGTTGTCGTGTTTCCGCAGGCCGGCGAGGGCCGGGTCGTCGGGGAAGTACGAGTGAAGGCCGACGACGGCCCCCGCGATCGCCGCCCGTTCGGCGGCAAGGCGAGCGCCGGCGGCATCTGCGAATAACGGATGATCGAGATCGAAGAGGACGACGGCACCACCGATAACGGGGGCGAGCGCGCGGGGGTGAACGTGAATGTCCGCAATGCCGTAAGCGCGAGCCGCCGAGCGGTTCACTTCATCGCCGGAGACGTAGGTTGCGTTGGTCATGGACGTGCTCCTGGTTGGCCCGCGATCCGGCAGGCCGTCGGTGTGATGGGTTCCTCACACCAGCAGAAGACACGCAGGTCGGAGCAAACATCGCCTACAAACGAATTGCGATGCAAATCATTCGGCCGAAGAGGGGACTTGCTATTTAATGCGGGGGGTCGATAGTTTTTACCGAGTACCCGTGTAGAGAGAGCAACCCCAATGAGTCTGCTTCCACGGCCAAACAAGTATTTGGACGATAAGCGGAATCTGGCCGCTCGACATGCCTGGTCCAGAGCCCATCAGCAGTACCTTGATTGGTTTAGGTGCATCAATTCGGCTAACGAACATTTCGGGAAAGAGGGACGAATCCCCGACGAACTCCATTCTTGTTGGGTCAACATCTGGGCAAACGACTTCCACTTCCACCTCGATCTTCAACCGTGCCAGACTCTTGCTGACCTTCAAGCCTTGCTTGAATTTTGCGTACTCCTCGACCGGATAGCATTTTTGTCGAAAACAGCGGATTCCGAGAGGGTCTACCGAGACCTCGAATTTACCCTCTACGATCGACCTTTCGTTTGCAACGGGGAAAGCCCTCGGCTGTTGAACTCGGTCGAGTTGGGACAAGACTTCCACGAAGGCCGATTCCCGCCCGGGTACGATGGCCCCAGGCCAATTGAGCAATTCCAAGAACCTATTCGCTCGTGGCAATCGTGTGCAGAAATACTGAAGCGTTTGGACTTTTTGGGCGACCGTAAACCCCTGACAAAGAAACAGCGAAATATCTTGTTTCGGATCGGCTTCCGGCGGCCCCCTTGGGCCAGAACGACCTTTGGAGAAGTTTGGGGGCACATCCGCACGCAGCTGCGGAACAGGCTTCAGGCCGCTATCGACTTCCTGGGAGTTAAACGGAACTTGCCACGCCCCCAACTCGACCACACGAGGCGATTTGCTGACGATCTGAGAACTGTGAATAACTGGTTGTTGGAGGCACGGAAGGTTGCTCTTCCGGACGGACCTTTCGAACCATTTGGCTTTCAGTATCAAGATGTCGAGATCGACTTTACGGATTCTCCTCTCCGGTTTCGATTGCTCTCGTTGCTCTGGGAATCTGGCAGCCCGCAACCGCACGCCTCTCGCGACGAGGGGGAGGTTCTCGAGGCTATTTGGCCGGACGACGACGAGGCGGAAGGGAATCTCAAGAACCTATGCGTGCAAGTGAACCGCTGTTTTGAGGAGGAAGGACTCGGACTGAGAATCCGCCGAAGGGCAGGCAAGATTCTACTTGAGCTAACAAATCGTTGAATTCTCCCTCACATCTATCCCGCATCTATCCAGCCCCCGACTAGGCTGGGTCTCATTGATCGCACGCGGGGTGCGACCCAAAGCCCAATACTGAACGACGTCAAGTCATTTGGCACACCTGCCGGAAGACAGATGGCATCACGCACCCTCAGCGGTCTGCAACTACCCTCGATCGGGATGGAACACTCCCATGATTTCGGAAAAACGACACATTGCGAATCGCGACAACGCGCGGCGATCAACCGGCCCCTCGACTCCCGCCGGCTTGGCCACGGCTTCCGCCAATGCGATCTCCCACGGCCTGACGACCGCCCGACCGATCGTCCCGGGCGAGTCCGTAGAAGAGTGGCAAACGTATATCAACGGCGTCATCGTCCACTGGAAGCCGGACGGGACAATGGAGGTTGCTCTAGTTGAGCGGCTCGCCTTGCTGTTGTGGCGATTGCGTCGAGTCGTCGCATACGAAACCGCGATAACGTCGGTCGGATTGGACGAGGCGGCGGTCATTCCGAAGTACGACGCCGACGACGAGGCTGAAGACAGCCGGAATCGGCGGACGGTCGTCAATGAGGCAAGCCGCGTTTATCGAGCCGAACAGAACCTTGACAAGATCCGGGAACGACAACAAGGAATGATCGCCGAGAACTGCGTCCTTCAACTCCTCGACGGTCAGCCTGACGAGTTGGGCCTTCAAGGCCGTCTCATCGGGAAAATGTTCGCCGTCCTGAATCGATTGCTGCAGCAGTCAAATCCGGGTGCGACCTTTGATTTTGCGACGACCTCATTCTTTCGCGGTCTCGGCGTGCCGGACGAGCATTGCAAGAAACCCTACTCGTGGCCCGGCTGGACTGTCGGACTGATGCGGATGGCGGTCGATCAGGTCGTGACGCTGTACAAAACGACGCTCAAAGATCTCCTAGACACCAGCGCGAATCTTCGAGCTGACGAAATCCGTGAAGCTGAAGCCAAAGTGGCCGAACTTCGTGAGAGAGTCGCGACTTCCGTCAGTCGTCGCGTCATGCGGGCTATGCTCCCGAACAAGGAATTGCTCGACAAGATCCAGCGTTACGAAGCGCACCTCGGCCGCCAACTGCAACAGACACTGAATTCGCTCGAACGTCTCCAAGCCGCCCGGGCTGGTCTGGACGTCCCCCCGCCCGCGGCGGCCACCGTCACGATCGATGACGGCAAGTAACTGGCTTCGTTTCGCATTTTCGACTTTCTTGGAGGTGGTCATGGGCGGATATGGAAGCACACGGTGGGCCGGGCATCGGAAGAAAAACACGGTTGGATCGTGTCGTCAGATCGACATGAATGATTTATTCCGCCAAAGAACTGTCGCGCCAGGCTTGACGGGAACGATCACGTGGGGGGAGGGCGAGACGGCTACGAAGGCCACTTACGAGGTCCGTTCTCTTCCTGGTAGTCAACTTGCACTTGAAGTCCGTTACCCGCGAACACCGGGCTACGAGAAAACGGAAACGGTCAAATTGATAGTCCCTCTCGAATCGACCGCGGTCTTCAGTGGGCGGGTCCGGTGGTGGGGGCTGTGTCCATTGCGCCCGCGCGACAAACCATGTCGCCGACGGGTATCGAAGCTGTTCCAGCCGCACTATTACGGATCCGACTTCGGGTGTCGGCATTGCCATTGTCTAACCTACGCCAGCTCTCAAGAGTTCGACCGTCGCGTCGAAAAATTGATCGCCAATCCCAAAGCGTTGCTCCATCGAGCTAACGACGGGGAGCAGAAGTCACCCGCCGAGTTGGGCCTCCTGCTGAAAGCGCTTGCGAAGTTGCAAGTCCTCTACGAAAAGTTTTCCATGATCCCCTCTACCGAAAGGATGAACCCATGACCACGACTACCGCTCCCGCGCTTCTCGTGACGATCCGCGACCTGTCGGCCATGCTCTCCCGCTCCGTGGCCTCCCTTGAGCGCGACCAAGCAGCCGGAAGATTACCCACACCGACGAAACTCGGCGGCTCGAAGTTTTGGAAACGGGCCGAGATCCTGGCTTGGGTCGATGCAGGTTGTCCGGACCGGGTGATATGGGAGGCACGTAGTTAACTGACCTGAACGAAAATCGGCCGGGTTGTGATTCGAATCGGCATCCGGCGGTTCATCGCCGGAGAGGAAGCTGAAGAAGCACCGGCGCAATCGCGCCGAGTGAAACGAGAGACGCCACCGGCTTCGCGGGCCAGTGGCGTCGGTTCGACAGACGACGGACATCAAGGACCATCCCGAACTACATCACGGAGTCGAAATGGACGACACAGACATGCCCATTCTAGTGTTGGAAGCGGCACCACGAACGGGGAATTTTTCGGAACACGATCGAGAAGTATTGAAGGTCCGCGCCATTGACGCGGCCTACGCTGCCGAGGCCGGACTCTTCACGGAGACGGACGCGCGATCGAACGGGCAGCGGCTGAATTGGAACGGGCCGGCGAAGGCGCTCGGGCCGTGTCTGACGATGCGATACCTCGATATCGACGGCGAGGCCATCGCCTTCAAGGACGAGAAGAACCGCAACCGGTTCCTGTTCGCCTTGCGGCCGCTGACGCCGTACATGTCGAAGCCGAAGAAGGGCGATGGCGAACCGAAGCCGCGAAAATACGAACGACCGAAGGGATCGAAGTGTCGCCTTTACTTCGTCCGCCAACTCGCGGGGAAATACGCGGACAAGAACGAGCCGCTCATCATCACGGAATCGGAATTGAAAGCCCTCTCGGCGGCCTCGAATGGTTTCGCGGCCGTCGGCATCAGCGGTGTCGATGGATGGGGAAAGGCCCGCAAGACCGCGGCCGACGGCACGAAGATCGGTCCGCGCCAACTTCTCGACGACTTCAAAAAACTGAATCTGCGGGGCCGAACCCTTCGGATCATCTTCGACAGTGACGTCGCGACGAACGAAAACGTGGCGCGTGCCACGAAGGCCCTAACGAACTGCCTCCGTGATGCCGGGGCCAGCGTCACGATCATCCCACTGCCGCCCGGACCGAACAGTGAGAAGCAGGGACTCGACGACTACCTCTTCCGTCACGGTGCCGAGGCCCTTCAAAAGTTGATCGACGAAACCGAAGCCGGCAGTACGAAGGAAACGACGTCGGCGGCGACAAAAGTGGAGCCGAGGGCCCGGACGCCAAAGCCGCCTCCGCCACCGCTGGAAGTGCCCGACGGAGTGCCGATCATTCTCCTGGCGACAGACGAACACCGCGTTAATCAAGAAGCGATCAAGGCCCTCGTGAAGGACCGCACGCTCTACAAGCGGGGCGGCGCGCTGGTGCAGATCGTCGAGCAGGTGGAAGACTCGCCGGACACGGAAACGATCAGACGCTACGCCGGCGCGCCGGTCATCCGCGATTTGCCCGCGGCGATGCTGCGCGAGAAGTTGTCGGAATTCGCGTACTTCATGAAAACGAAAGTCGTCGGCGAAAACAGGTACCAGACGGCCGAACACCCACCGGACTGGTGCGTCTCCGCGATCCAATCAAGGGGCAACTGGCCCGGCATCCGTAATCTCGTGGCCATCGTTGGCCACCCGGTCATGCTGCCCAACGGGTCGATACTCGCTAGGGACGGTTACGATCCCGGAACCGGGTTGCTGGTCCAACTCGATACCGATGTCTCGATTGACGTTCCCGGGAAGCCGACGAGGGACGACGCGAAGGCGGCCGTCGTGGTGCTGCTCGACTCGATTCGCGATTTCCCCTTCGCCGGCGAAGAATACAAGTCGGCGATGGTTGCGGGGATGTTAACATCGCTCGCCTGGTTGATGTTCGACGGGCCGGCCCCGCTCTTCCTGATCGACAAGAACGTCCGCTCGGCCGGCGCCGGGTTGCTCGCGGACGTGCCCGCAATCATGCTGACCGGCCGGCGATCGCCAGTAATGGCGTACTCCGCGAAGTCGGAGGAAATGCGGAAGAAAATCACGACGCTCGCGATCGCGGGCGAACGCCTAGCCATGCTCGACAACCTGAGTGGGCCGGTCGGCTCCGACGTGCTCGACGCGGCGCTCACCACGACCGTCTGGCGAGATCGGGTTCTCTCTACCAATCGCGAATATGTCGGGCCGCTGGAGATCGTCTGGTGGGGAACGGGGAACAACATCGCGCTGCGGGCGGATACGAGCCGTCGGGTCTGCCACATCCTGCTTAACAGCGAGGAAGAAAATCCCGAACTCCGAACCGACTTCAAGTACCCGAACCTGCGGGAACACATCAATCAAAACCGTTCTGTGTTGCTGAGCGCCGCCCTTACGATCTTGCGGGCTTGGCACGTTGCCGGCCGACCTACGGAGAAGGTCTCGGGTTGGGGAAGTTACGAGGGCTGGTCGGCCGTCGTCCGCCAGGCGGTCATGTTCGCGGGCATGGTTGATCCTGGAAAAACGCGGGACAACCTGCAGGCCGAGGCTGATCGGCCGGCGGCGTCCATGCGGGAGATCATCCGGCTTTGGCCGAACCTCCGACAGACGAACGCCGGCCTATCGGCCGCCGAGATCGTGGCGAATGTGAAAGCCGAGACAACGACAGTAACGGTGCAGCCCTGGGCACACGAGATGCGCGATGCCATCGAAGAACTCTGTGGCAAACTCGACGGGCAATCACTCGGCTACAAGTTCAGATCCTTCCAAAAGCGGAACTTTGGCGGCCAGATGATCACGAAAGCCCCACACGAAGCGCATAGCGGATCGAACCGCTGGATCGTCACAGAAGTGGTCAAAACGACCCGGAAGCAGGAGATGCCCAATCCATCTACTGCCGGAGGAGATCGACGTAACGCCTCCGCGGATAATCGGTTTGGAAATTCGGGCGTACCGAGTGCAGGAGATGCGGGAGATGTTGTAGGCGTAACCGGGGAAGCGAAGTGGAGGTACAACGGACCGGCGAAGGGGCCGGCCGCAAAAGGGGGCCACCCATGACCACCGTGACCGCCCTTCGAATCCTTCGGGACGCCGGTTGCGACCCCCGTGTCGAGGGAGACCGGCTCAAACTCGACGAAGATCCGCCGGACGAACTGCCGGAAGCACACATCGACATTCTAAACACGCCCATCCGGGAACTCGTCACCGGCGACAAGCTCTACGCGATCGACGAGGACGGACACGGCTGCGCCCATCCCGACGGGCTGCTCGATCTGTCGGGCCCGCTACCGCTCAACGTGCGGCTGATCGCGGTGGCCGGCACGGCGTGGGACCGGATTTCGCCGTATGCAATGGAGTCGTTCCCGCATCTGTTCACACTGGCCGCGATGAAGACGAAGGCGAGAAAGGGGGCGGACCATGCAGATCAACCGCAACTCCCGCATTAACACCGGCAGTCGGTGGGGCGTCGAGCACAAGCCGATTGGCTCGCGTGCTTGGATCCTGTTCTTCACGGTTTGCACGATGGAGACCGCGAACAAGATGCTCTTTCGCGTTTGCAGCTCCGCCGGTGGCGATTTCCGATTCCGGCATGCTCGTAAGGGGGCGACGTGAACACGACCCTGGAAGACGTGTTGGCCGCGATTCGGGAACTGTCCGTACGCGAGTCTTCGCTCCTGTCGCCGCTGTTGGACCGGAACGACCTGGCCGCCTTGCTCCGCGTGGGCGAGACGACGCTCGACAAACTCCGCGCGATGGACAAGATTGGCCCGGCTGAAATTCGGATAGGCCGGCTCGTCTACTGGCACCGCGACGAAGTGAATGCCTGGTTGGCCACGCCTACGGCGAAGGGCGAATTGATGGGCCGCCTTGCTTGGACCGTCTACCGCCGAGAAGAGTGCCGCCGCAAGTCGCGGTAGGCGGCCGGCCGATGGGGATGATACCTTTCAAGGCACATTCGGGAGACAGAATTAATGGCGAGTCTTTTCAAGCGGACTTACAAGGACAAGGCCACCGGCAAGACAAGGAAGACAACCTGCTGGTACGGTCAATACACCGACGAATTCGGCAAGACCGTCCGCGCCAAGTTGTCAACAAACCGTTCCGCATCGGAACAGATGTTGGCGGCCCTCACGGCGAAAGTAGACCGCATCCGTGCCGGCCTGCACGATCCGTACGCCGACCACCGGGACTCGGCCTTATCTGACCTGCTGGACGAATTCCGGGGCCATCACCTCGACCGGGGCAACACGGAAAAGCAAGGGTTGCAAGTTGTCAGCCGTTGCCGTTCCGTCTTCGACGACTGCGATTTCACTTTCCTCCGCGACTTGGACGCCACAGCAGTTGACCAACACCTGGCGAAGCGAAGGAGAATCCATCGGAAGGAAGGCGGCATTGGCCCGCAAACGTCCAACCACATTGTTACCGCCCTGAAGTCTTTCGGAAATTGGCTTGTGAGAGTAAGACGAGTCCAAGAGAACCCGTTCCGGTTCCTGAATCGCGTGAATGCAAAAGTGGACGTTCGCCACGTCCGGCGAGTGCTGACCGATGACGAGTTCTCTCGCCTCTTGCTCGAAGCTGAGAAGGGAGAGACGTTCCGTTGCCTCACCGGCGAGCAACGGTACTTCCTGTACCTTACAGCCGCCTTCACCGGGCTACGTGCGTCCGAATTAGCGAGTCTCACGCCGAAATCGTTCCGGTTCGACGCCAACCCGCCCACGGTCAAGGTGGAAGCTGGTTATTCCAAACACCGACGTGAAGATAACTTGCCGCTGCACACGGTAATCGTTTCTCGCCTGCGACCTTGGATCGAACGTATCCCGACCGGTCGAAAAATCTGGCCGGGTAAGTGGGCGGCTCACTCCGAGGCCGGGGACATGATTCGGCACGACCTGCACAATGCTAGGGAACGATGGATCACGGAATCCGCCGATGATGCCGAGCGGACGCAACGCGAGGCCGGGGACTATCTGAGGTACAAGACCGCTGCCGGCCAAGTGGCGGACTTCCACGCCCTCCGACACCGGTTCGTAACCTCACTAGTGAAGGCCGGAGTCTCACCGAAAGAGGCGAAGGAACTGGCCCGGCACTCCACGATAACCTTGACGATGGATCGGTACGCCCACGTTCAACTTTCCGACTCGGCAAACGCCCTGAATCGGGTATCCGCCGACGGGTTGACTGACACAAAACTGACACAACTTTTCCGGGACGAGGCGGGATTAGACGAGGCGAAACGGGGCAATGAGACAACCGCTGAACCGTCGAAGACTCCAATTTTGCTTGATTTCGAGACCAAACGGGGCCAGACGGGACCAAACGAGAAGTACACCCGGAGGGATTCGAACCCCCAACCCTCGGTTCCGAAGACCGAAGGAGATCGAGGAAAACGGCTTGAAATCATGTAATTTGGAAAACGGGCGCAGTGCCGGGCGCAGTAGCAGTCGGGAACTCGATTCCGTTGTGGAAGCTTGGTCGATGTTGCCCGAATCGATTCAGCAAGCCATCCTCACCTTGGTCGAAGCAACACGGACGGCGAAGTAAGCGGTGCTTGACTGCAGCGCTAACCGGGAATTGCCTCCCAATCCTCCCGTCCTCCCATTGGGCGGTTCTTCGGTTAAATATCGAAGAGTTCTTGCTTCACGAGGCCGAGCCATCGAACGGAATGGCGTTATGTTGGCGATAGACATGGAATCGGCAGGATCTTCGCGCCACAGATGAACTTCTTGCTGAAATCGCAAAGTTGTGAGCTATTCGGCTTCCCGTGATCGAGTCGATGCTGTTGGTGTTCATCCGACGCAACGCAGCGACTTTTGGTGTTTGGGTGGACAATATCGGGAAGTGGCCCGAATCCCTTAGCTTGATTCTTACACATACTGTGCTAGAGCCGACGGCATCGGTGAGAAGCACCTCGTCAAAGCCGCAATCGAGATGCGGGTGATCCTGGTGCCCGCCGTGGGCCGCCCCATGTGATGAGGCTTCATTCCACTTCGTTCGATGGCCCCGTCCGATCGCGGCACAACGTTTTGCCTACGATTGGTGCGGCCGATCCTCGACCGTTTCGGATCCGTCGGCAACGTCCGATTCATCGCGGACTTGACTGCGATTCGCTCCCGGTCACCGCGTTGTCCTCATCGCTTTCCGGTGTGCAGATTCGCGACGCTCTTGAGCCAATCCTTCATGCACCGTTTGGCTTCGTCGATTTTCCCGTTGCCCTCCGAGCGGTGCAACGGGTTCAGCAATCGAAATTCGGCGTCGATCGCATCGTTCAACCTGTCGAGATTCTTGCGAACCAACAGGAGTTGACTCGCCATTCGAGGCGGCCGTACGTTTGTTTCGGAGGGCGGATCAATGTACAGGATTCTTTCCGGCCAGAGCACCTTGTTCGCGGTTTCGCTGCCGAGGTACGACGCGAAGCATTCCAGCAGGTGGAGATCGGCCGACGAGGCCAATGGGACAACGTGGCGCAGACGCGGAGCGTCCGATTCGTTCTTGAATCGATTGAGTTTCGACTCGTCAATCCAGTCGTACCAGTCCCGCGACCGGCGCTTCGGAATGCGAATCACCGGCATCCTCTCGGCCGCCGCCTGGAGTTTCTCGAATGCGTCCGCCACATCGTTCAAGACCCCGCGGAATTCCCTTTGCGACTCGGCTTCGCGATTCTTGAACGCGGCGGGAACCAGCGATTTCAGTCGACGGGCTTCCTCTTCGCCGAGGATCGCATCGAACGGCAATTCGCGCCCATTCCACTCGTTGAGAATTCTTCGGACCCTGGGTTCGTTCGTCAGCTCGGCGTCCGAGGAATGTGCCGCCAACCCGACCATCGCCTTGAGGTCGTTCTTTAGGCTGTCCTTGGATTCGGTGGTTTGTTTCTGCCAATGGTCGATCAGCTCGTCAAGCGTTCGTTGCGGCGGCTTCCCGTTCGCCGGCTTGACCTTGTCGGCCGCCGGCGTGTTCGGTGTGGTCGACTCGGACTCCCGGGATCGGGGGCCGATCTGCCAGAACACGATTCCGGCCACGGTCATGAGGAACACGGCGAGGCCGACGAAGGTGCCCGACCTCGGTCGACGGTGGGGAGTCTTGGTCGGGACAAACGTTGGTCGCCGCGCGGCGACCGGCCAATCGGGATCGATTCCGTCGGCGAGGGCGGGGCACTCGCCCAGCAGACCGGGGTCGCGATCCCAGTCGATTGTCGCGGCCAACTCGGCGAGACGCGGGAGCCGATCGCGCAGGCGGGACCGGATCGCTTCGCGTTCGGCGGGGGCGAGTCGGTCGACGTCGAGGCCGATCACGAGGAGCGTTTCGCGGCCGGTCCGGCCGGTCGCGCGTTGCACGACGTCGCGGTCGACGCCGAGGAAGTCGGGACCGGCACCGTCGGGAGCGGCACCGTAGCGGGCGAACCAGTCCGCCGCGGCCGTGGCGTCGAGTCCGCTCGCCGGGGAGACGAGGAACCGGTGGTGGTAGCGGCCGGCGTCGGGCGTCTCGGCGAGCAGGGCGACGCGATCGCCGGCCGGGCGATCGGCCGGGCCGGGTCGGGTCGGTTCGACCGCGGTCATTTCGGATACTCCGGAAGATCGGGGACCTTTGGCAGACCTTTCAAAGTGAAGGCGGCGCGGTTGCCGTACTTTCCCAGATCGATTTCCCGAACCTTTCCGTTGAGTTCGTCGATCGTCCATTCGTCGGTGCCCGAACCCTGGGAACGGTTTCTGAACAGGAAGTTACCCGATGTGCAGTCGATCTCGACGCGGAGTTCGATCTTGTCGCCGCGCTTGCCGGAGAACGGGAATTCGGCGACGTCGTGGATGGATTCGCCCTTTCGGGACGTCACGTCGTCCTTGTCGATCTTGAGTTCGTGATTGGCGTAGACCTTGACCCGGTTCTTGACCGAGTCCCAGCCGTCGCTGCCGAAATCGAGCCGATGCAGGACGATGCTGACTTCGAGTGTTCCGTCGAGTTTGGCGAGTTCGGTCTGGTAGATATTCACGAACTTGGTCATCGACTTCGTCGACCATTTTTCGTCGAGGTATTCCCTGCAGGCTTCGAGCGGCTTGTTGGAATTGCGTACCCGCTCGTACAACCGGCGGTCATTGGCCGTCCGGAATTTCTGCCAGGTCGATTCGATCGTCCGCAGGTCCTCGGGGGCGAGCAACGCCTTGACGCGATCGTCGCAAATCACGGCGTCAAGTTTACCGCCGGCCTTCTGCCAGCCCTCGGAGTTCTGCGAGGATCGACAATCCGACAACTGGCGTTCGAAGAATTCCACCGTACGGATGCGGAAGTTCCGGACCAGGATCTCGCGCGTCTTCGCGGCCTCGGGACGGTCGGCGAGCTTGGCGAGAATCCGCGCGGCCCCGTCGATCCGCCAGTCGGCGATGTCGTCGTAGTAGTGACGTTCGTCGTCGGAGAGTTCGGCGGATTCCTTGGCGCTCTTATATTTTCGATCCAGTTCCTGGCGCAGCCGCCGAAACTCCTGAAGCAATTCCTCGGAGATCGTCTCGGGCTCCCCCCGTGGGAGATCGCCGCGCAGGTTCGCGAGATCTTGGAGCGATCGGGCATCCGCCAGCGCCGTGGACCACGCGGCAAGCCGACCCCGGAAGTTCTGGTCCGCGTCGACCCGGCGGCGCGCGGTCTCGATGCGGTCCGCGACGTTCGTCGCCAGTCGATTCGCACCCGATGGCGAAAGGATCAACCACGAGAACGGCGACCAGAGTTTGTGGCGTTCGCGAAAGCCGGTCAACCACCGGTCGGCCGCCTCCAGGTCTGCGAGCGCGACGGCGTGGGGCCCGTCCAGCACCGGCCGGTACCGGACATAGCGGAGCAGGTCGAATGCCCCCGTCGCGATTCCCCACGTCAGGAAGAGCGCGAACACCAGGCCGGCCCACTGACGTCGGGCGACTGGACGCGTGGCGGCAAGGATCCGACGAGCTTCGGCCGCATGCGGGAATTCGTCCGGATAGTCGCGGCGCAGCCGTTCCACGGCCTCGGTCAAGCGGGACCGGCGGGACGTCAGGGGTTGGAGGATGCGCCACCAGCGGAACGCGCCGGCTTCGGATCGCACGGCCGACAGATCGTGGTCGGCCGATTGCTCGAGCGCCCGGCGGGCGGCCCAGAGGAACGGTTCCTCCAGTCCGTACGAGGGCAGCGGCCGTTCCGTTGGCGGGCGGTCGTTCGACTCCGTCGCACCGGACCGGCCGAAGGCGCTGGTCGCGAATGTCCGGAAGTTTTCGGGGTTCCTCGTCCGCAGCGCGTCGCGGAGCCGGCGGTGCGGTTCGGCGTCTTCTCCGCCCAGGAATTCCTCGAGCGCGGCGGCGTCGACCCGGTCGCCGCGGCGGTCCCACTTGTTGACGACGAGGGCGACGGCGACGGAGTCCGCCAGGCCGACCGAACCTTCGTCGCGCAACAGGGCGAATGCTCGGCCGATCCGGTTCAATTCGTCGGCCCGTCCGACCGAACCGTCGGGCCGCGGCACTTCGGCCAGGACAAGCAGGCCATCGCATTCACGCAAGTGCTGGCGCAACCGTGTCGCCAGCAGGTCGTCCGAGACGTCCGGATCGAGCAGTTCGCCGGAATAATCGAACAGCTCGACCGGGCAATCGAATCCATCGTGGCGGAAGTCGAACCGGAAGCGGAACGGTTCGCGATTCGGGTTCGGTGGGGGATTCGACCCGGCGTCGAGGCTGCGAATCGCCTCGCGCAGCCACGCCGCTCCCCGGTACCGAGCGACGGCGGGATCGTCGGCCGACCAGGATTCCTCCGGCCCCTCGGGCCGCGGCGTGTCCGACGCGCTGCTACGCCAGACGGCGGAGACGCCCGCGGCGGCGGTGTGCGGCATCGCGAGGGCGGCGAGGATGCAGGTTTTCCCGGCGTTCGCCGGTCCGTAGAGCGCGAACCGCAGGATGCGGGGCGATCGGTCGGTTTCGGAGTGATGCGGCATGCGTCACCGGTTTCCGGGAGAAGGAGGATCGGAACCGTTCAGGAGGCCGGCGGCCTCGAGCAGGAATACCGCCGCCGCGTTGCGTCGGGCCGCTTCGACATCGGTAGCCTTGGGATCGAAGGGATCGCGATCGGTCCGGCGCGACGGCGGAGAATCGGAACCATGCGGTTCGGTATCCACTTGATCGGGCACCGGGGCTCCACCGGCTTTCGATGCTTTCAATTCGTGGATTAACGTGGATTTCAAGTACTCGAAGAGCATCCCTCGGCCGAGCCGATCGAGGTGAAGCACGATACGCCCGTCCGGCCGCATGAAAATGCGGGCTTCCAGTCCCGTCAGACGTTTGAACCACGTGCGACCCAAACCCGAGTGAAGGTAGAAGAACCGGACCGATCGGGTGATGTCCAGCGCCATCCGTTCGGATACCGCCGTCATCGCCGCCCGTCGCTTCGTGCGGATGGTTTCGGTGATGGTCCACCGCACGACCAATCGCTCGGAGGCCTTCCGAGCCGCGCCCGATGTCACGGCGACGGCCATCGCCGTTTCCGCGCTCCGTGTCGCGGTCGTAGCGGCTTTGCGGGCCAGTTGTTTGCCGGCCTCTTCCTTGACCGCGGCCTTCAGGGTCTGCGTCGCGACTTTCCCGCCAGTCTTCATCAGCTTTCCGAACGGGACGGCGGTCATCACCGTATCGATGCAGAGTTCGTTCCACTCCTCCGGCTTGATCCGCTCGTCCAGGAGCATCTTCCGGGCAACCGAGATCTGGATGTAGAACGGCACCCATTCGAGGACGTTCGTCTCCGACGGACCAAGCAGGGCCTTCAACCGTTCCGGCGAATCCTGAGCCTGGAGAATCGAATCCAGGGTCGGACCGTAATCCAACCCTTTCTTGTGAAGCGCGACGACGATGTCGGCGAGCGCTTCGTCGGGCAGGTTGGACTCTACGAAGAGGTTCCGGAACCGGGGTTCGTACCGGTACGGCCCTTTGAGAAGGCCTTCGAGCATTCCGCTCCCGCCGACGAGCAGCACGCGCCCGAGCCGGTCACGGGCCGCTTCGGGCCAGGCCCGCTCGCCGTACAGCACCGCCACGGCCGCCATCCCGTGCTTCCGCAGGAGTTCCTCGCCGTCCTTGCGTTGCAGAACGTCCCACACGGCAAGATCGTCGAGCCACAACTCGAGCGGATGTTCCGGGTCGGATGCCAGGCGTTCCAGGGCCGGCCAAAGTTCGTCCGCGAACCGACGGCGGAACCCGGTATCGTTGCGGAGCCGCGCCCGCAGTTCGTGACCGTGCTCGAGGACGATTTGCAGGAACTCGTCCAACCGGTCGTCGGGGTCGCGGAGCCGGCGCTCGAGCGTTCGGGCAAGCCAGTCCTCGTAAGCCCGATCCCCCGCATGATCGGAGCCCGCGCGCGAATCGAGGAACAAGGCCTCGGCGCCGGGAAGTCCGTGCTGGTGGAGCTTGGCGATGACCGAGCCGTACCGGGTGAACAGACGGATCAGCGCCGGACGGTGCTCCGATGGCGCGAGAAGCATCATCGCGGTGAACGTCGTCAGGTCCGGCTTTGGCCCGGCCAGCGCCGTCCGGACCGGTTCCGAATCGCGCAGGACCACGCATAGCCCGGTCAACTCGGGGTAGTCGGCGAGGATCGCCATCACCGAACCGTGCTGGCCGAGTCGCTCGAGTTCGGCGAGCAGTTTCGCGGACGCGTCGGGCGCGTCCGTCGCGATCGCCGGGAAGAGCGCGCCGTTCTGATCGGCGAACGCGCGGGCGGCGGGAGCGGTCCAGCCCGCCCGCACCAACCGGTCGCGCAGGGCGTCTGCCGGATTCGGTTGGACCCCGGGGCCGGCTTCGACGGACGTGCGGCCGGCCGGGGATTGTTTCCGCGGTTCGGGCCCATCGCCCGCCGACCCGAAGTAGAAGGCGGCGATTCCCAGAACGACCACGAGTCTGATTACCAAAGGCCGCCCGCGAGGCGCGCGGACCCACCCAGGAGGACCTGGCCGACAAGGCCCGGATCCACCGCACGTACCTGAGCGACGTCGAGCGCGGCAC
>JAHBXO010000020.1 GCA_019636445.1 Gemmataceae bacterium
GGCGCAAGATCAATTCAGAAGGCTGAGGGGATACCATCAGGATTGTCTTCGCTACCCATTCGGAACTTGCCGGGTGGGCAATATACAAACGACATGCTTAGCCCACGAGCAAGCGGAATCGAAAGTCTCTGGCGGTTGCCATTCGACCATTGCGGCCAGACGCAATAACTCAACATGCCGATTCCGCCCAATATCATAGAGCCAGTAGCAAATAAGGCAGTTCGTCTACCATGAGGGTATCGGTATGAAGAATCGTTCGCCTTGTTTTTTGTCGACTTCATCTTGATGCGTTTGTTCTTCACAACATTTTCGGCCAACCCTTGCTGCGATTTATTTAATGTTGCCGATTGCTTTTTTCGCCTGGAATCAGCAGGGCCCTGCATGTGCGTCCTCGCATTTTTAACTGCCGAGAGCGAATCGGTGAATTCCTGCATATTTGCGTAGCGATCCTCAAGATATTTTGCCGTCGCTTTCTGGATGACTGCTTCTAGTTGGGGATGGATATCTTGTCGGAACGTTCTTGCCGGCGGGACCGTCCCGAGGGCGATCTTGACGAGAATGTCCACGACGGAATCGCCCGTGAACGGGCGATTCCCAGTCACCATCTCGAACATCAGCACGCCGAGCGAATAGACATCGGAATGCGGCCCGATCTTCGCTTGCTGGCCACGTGCTTGCTCGAGCGACATGTAGTAGGGCGATCCGAAGACCGCACCGGATGCCGTGATTGCGGGATCGCCCGCCAACTTCGCAAGACCGAAGTCCATCAAGATCGGCTCGCCGTCCGAGCGCATCATCACGTTCAGCGGCTTGATGTCGCGGTGGATCACGCCCTTATCGTGGGCGTACTGGAGGGCGTTGGCGAGTTTCATCACGACGTCGATGGCGTCGTTATCAGGCCAAAATTTGCCAGGGCCGACCAGGTCTGACAGTGGCCGACCTTCGATGAATTTCATCGCGAGAAAATGTCGGCCGTCAATAACTCCGACATCATAGATCGGGCAGATATTCGGATGTTCGAGGAGGGCCGCGGAGTCTGCCTCACGCTGGAACCGGGCGACCGCGTCCCCTATCAGTTGCTGGTTCGGGATTTTGAGTGCGACTTGGCGTGACTTGAAATTGGTATCGTCCGCAAGATAGACGGCCCCCATGCCGCCTTTGCCCAGCAGTTTCAAAACACGATATCGACCGAATACGGCCGGCAGCGTGGCGAAGGGATCGTTGGCGGACAAGTCCATCGCTCCGATGAATGCTGATCGGACTTTGTGATTGTAGCAATCGTGCGCATGTGTTTCACAGCCTGTACTGCCAGGTGCGTCTCTTCCGGTCGACGGTCGCACATTCATGGGCGCACAGGGCCAACGGGAGCGGCGGCAGTCGCACGAGGCCGGGTACCGCGTTCTCCCGGTGGTGTTTTCATCACACCCCATCGAATCCCGATCCGAATCCGATTGCCCCGTCGCACCACTTCGAGGATGATCGGATCCATTGCTCCGCACGAGATCCCCCCCCATGCGCATCGGCCACTGGCAACTCGAGGCGAAGACCGGCGAGTTCGACGCCAATCTCGCGAAGGTCCTCAAGGGACTCGAACGCGCCGACAAGGATCGCGTCGAGATCGTCTGCTTCCCCGAATGCTTCCTCACCGGCTACCCGGACAAGGAAGACCTCGCCCGAAAGTCGGCGTTCGCCGTCGACTCGCCCCAGATGATGAAGCTGCTGGACAAGACCGCGAAGTTCGAGGCGACCACCGTCGTCGGCTTCAACGAGATTCGCGGGAAGGACCTCTACAACACCGCCGTCGTCGTGCAAAAAGGGCACATCCTCGGCACGTACAGCAAGTGCACCGCCTACCAGCGGTTCCACAAGCAGGGCCGCGAGTTCCCGGTCTTCGAGCGGTCGGGCGTGAAGTTCGGCGTCATCATCTGTTCGGATGGCGGTTACATCGAGCCGGCGCGCATTCTCGCCCTGAAAGGGGCACGCATCATCTTCGCTCCGCACTTCAACTACATCGGTGCGAAGGGGCTGATCGGGCATTTCCAGCACGTGCGGGCCGATCACGTCGCGCGGGCGGTCGAGAACGACGTCCACTTCGTGCGCGGGAACAACGTGGTGCTGGACAAGGACGCGAGCCTGAGCTTCGATGGCGTGGGCTACGGCGACAGTTACATCGTGGACCCGGCCGGGGAGATTCTCGTGCGCAGCCGGCGTCACAAGGAGGACTTCGTTTTCGCGGACGTGGACCCGACGCCGACGGATCGGGGCTGGGGCGTGGGCCGGTCGCTCTGGAGCGCCCGCGAGTTCGGCGCGATCCTCGCCGAGGCCGCCGGCAAGATGCCGTAGCACGGATGCGATGATCCTCACGAACACTTCATCGGATCGCCATCACTTTTCTTTGAAACGCCCGCGATTTCAAGCTCTCGCGTGGTTTCGGCGTGCATCCCGCAAAGAGACCGTGAACTCCCCGTGAAGCGGGTTCCCCCGGGTTGGTTCCCATCTAGTATCGCCCTTGTCGCGGATCCGTTCCACGCCCCGCGACAGCGTTGATGTGTCCTTACATGCGAGGTTTCAACCGATGATCATTCGAGAGTCCCGCCGAGCGGGCTTCACCCTGATCGAGTTGCTGGTCGTGATCGCGATCATTGCGGTTCTGATCGGCCTGCTATTGCCGGCGGTGCAGAAGGTGCGTGAGGCGGCGGCCCGCTCGCAGTGCCAGAACAACCTCAAGCAATTCGGCCTTGCGTTCCATTCGTATGCGGACGTGCAAAAGCAACTGCCCGATGGCGGTCGGGACGGCCGGCCGACGGGCCAGCCCGCGATCACTTGCTGCAGCTGGGACGATCAGCAGGTCAGCACGAAGAATACCGCGGGCCAGATGGATGATCGCCTTGGCTTTAACTGGCGCTACCAGACCTTGCCGTACATCGAGCAGCAGCCGCTGTTCGACACGGTCAGCCGCGCGACGGTCTATGCCACGCCGGTGAAGATCCACTATTGCCCCAGCCGGCGCGCACCCACAGTGTACGGCAGTTCGGCGCGCAGCGACTACGCCGGCAACGCCGGCAATGTCTGGACCAGCTCCAACGCGAACGGCGTGGTCGTCCACCCCACCGCCAGCATGAAGGTCGAGATCAACCGCATCACCGACGGCACGTCCAACACCGTCATGCTTGCCGAGAAGTGGCTCCACCCGATGCAGCACGGGAAGGATGGCGGCGACAACGAGTCGTGGGTGAACGCCGGTTGGGACGAGTGCGTCGTTCGCGTCGGCGGCGGCACCTTCACCTACACGCACCCGACGACGGGCGCGAGCGTCACCATCCCGCGCGTGCCGAAGCCTGACATCGAGGCACCGAACCCGGCCAGCGGCTCGGTCTGGAACCAGCAATTTGGTTCCTCGCATGCGGGCGGCATGAACGCGCTCATGGCCGACGGCTCCGTCCGCCTTGTCCAGTTCAATGTTGATCCCGTCGTGTGGGCCGCCGTCTGCTCCCGTAACGGCGGCGAAACCCAGACGCTGAACTGAACCACCCCCACCGAACACCAAACCAGGGAGTCAACCCATGCGGAAAATCACGATCCTCTTGTTCTTGCTGACGCTCGGTAGTCTTGGATGCGGGCAAAAGACGCCTGCGGTCGTCGTGACGTCCGAAACGGAAGCCGAGCAGATGCGGGCCGAGCAGGACGTTCGCAACGCCGAAGCCGCGTATCGGAAAACACAAAAGCCGGCAAAGTCGTTCGAGCAAAGCGTAGAAGACGAGGAATCGAACCGCCGTCGGCGATAACGATCGTTTCCGCCGATTCGTCCATGGGATAGCGCAGACGTGCGATTCCATGGACGAATCGGCTTACTTACCCTTGATTTTCGAGAGAAGTTCGTCCTTACCGCTTTTGAAGGTAAACGCATCGAGGACGGTGACGAACAATTCCGGGTCCACAACCAATCCATGCAGATGCACCCCGGCGGGGACCCGATCGCGGTCGAAACTGAAGGTTGCGAGCAATTCCTTCGCTTGTGCGCTGGTGATGCGCGTCGTCTTGGGTAATGCTTCCAGGTACTTCCGTTTGCCGTCGTCGAACGATTGATCCTTGATCCCCTTCAGCAACTTTGCGAAGTCGTCGTTCGACATCGCGATCGCCGGCGCGTTCGCCGCGAGGTCCGCCTGCAGGTCCTTCGCAGCCAGTTCGGCACGGCCGATCAGGAGTTCCAGCTTCTCGCGCGTCTTTTTGTCCGACACGTCCTTGAGCAGGCCGCGAGCCTCCTTCAGATCGGTGGCGATTTTCGCGGCCGCGATCTCCTGCGAGGATTTCCTGCGCGGCGGTTCCTTCTGGGCCGACGCCAGCCAGGCGACGCCGAGCAAGGCACAGGTGGCGAGCAGGGCTTTCATGGGACCTCCCGGATCAGGGGGAACTCTTGAGGATTCGATCCATCCACTGTCGGATTTCGCCGATCGCCGCTTCGTGCCCCAGGTGGACGTTCGGGGCAGCCGCGATGTTTTTTCGATCGTCCACGACCAGCATGCCGCGGGTCAGTTCGCCCTTCGTTTCGACGTCGACGACTTTATCTTCCACTCCGATGGAACCCGGCAGGGCGACGGCGGCCACGGCGAGCACGTCCTTCAGATGGAATCCCTCGATGCCGTAGAGATTCGAACTGGCGCGAATGCCGTACGGGACAACCTGTCGCAAGAACCGGCAGGTCTTGGAGTCGGGGTTCGGCAATTCGAGCAACTCCGTTGGAGAAAGGACGAGTTGCCGCGTGAGGTCGAGCGGGATGAGCGTGGGGTGCAATCCGGCGTTCAGGACCGTTCGCGCCCCTTCCGGGTCGACCGCCAGGTGGAATTCGCTCTTGGGCCCCGCATTGCCTGGCTCTCGGATCGTTCCGCCGATCACGACCAGCCGCTCGATCAAGCCCACGATTTCGGCATCCCGTGCCAGAGCGTGGGCGAGCGTGGTCATCGGGCCGAGGCAAACGACCGCGACTTCCCGCGGATGCGCCCGAACGAGTTCCACAAGGGCCTTGTCGCCGGTCGGGTACTGGCTTTTCGTCGAGACGGGAAACTGGATTCCCCCGAGGCCGCCGGGGCCGTGCAAGGCCGTGCCGTCGCGGTCGTACTTGATGGGGACCGCCGAAGCCGTTCGCGGCCACTTCTTCGGGTCGAGTTGGTCGATCAGCACCATCGCGTTCGCGGTGGCCTGTTCGGCGCTGACGTTCCCCGCGCACGGGATCAGTCCGATCACGTCCAAGTTCGGGTCGTGCAACGCGAGCGCGACGGCGAACGCCGTGTCGATACCAGGGTCGGCAATAATGATGACTTTACGCGGCATGATGAACTCGGAAATCCAAACCGGCGACGGGAATTCCAGACTAACGCATCGCGATCAGTTGTTCCAGTACCGATTGGGCCAAACCTCCCTGAATGGCGGTTTCGGCCTTGGCCACACCGTCTCGCAACGTAGGCACGGCATCGGCAGTCCAGAGCGCGGCCGCGGCGTTCGCGAGAACGATTCGCAACGCGGGACCGGGCGTCCCGAGCAGGACATCGCGCACGATCGCCGCGCTCGCCGCCGGTCCGTCCGCGCGAATCGCCTCCAGCCGGACCGGCTCCAAACCGAAATCGTTGGCGGTCCAGATCGCGGTGGAAAACGAATCGTCCTCCACGATCCGCACCGTGGTCGGGGCCGCGAGGGTCACTTCGTCCAACCCGTCGTTTCCGCTGACCAGCACGGTGCGTCGGGCGCCGAGCCGCGCAGCCGCGTCGGCGAGGGGAGCCAGAAGTTCCGGCTTCCCGACGCCAAGCAACTGGTAATCGGCGCTGGCGGGATTGGCCAGCGGCCCGAGCAGGTTGAAGATCGTGCGAAGCCCCATCGCGCGGCGCAGACGGGCGACATGTTTCATACCGTCGTGAAACTGGGGGGCGTAGCAGAACGCGAACCCGATCCGGTCCAGGCTGCGTTGCGCCCAGTCCGGACCGGATTCGATCGGCACGCCAAGTTCGCGCAGGACGTCGGCGCTGCCGGACCGGCTGGAGACGGCGCGGTTGCCGTGCTTGACGACGGGTACGCCGCAGGCGGCGACCACAAGCGCCGTGGCGGTGCTGATGTTGAACGTACCGGAGTCGTCCCCGCCCGTGCCACAAGTATCCAGGACGGGGGCCGAAACGGGTACAAGACGAATCATCTGCTCGCGCAGGACGGCGGCGGCGGCGGCGATTTCGCCGCCCGTCTCGCCCTTCATCCGCAGTGCGGCGAGGAAACTCGCCGCGAAAACGTCTTCGACGCGTCCGGCGAGCAGGTCGCGGAACGCCGCCGTCGTGAGGCCCGCGTCGAGATCGCGTCGGGCGACAAGGGCGGCCATCGCATCCGGATACCATTCTGGTCGAATCGCGTCCACGGTTTTCTCGTCGAGGTCCGTTAGCGGAAGATTAGGGAAAAAACGGAAAAACGTCGGAACCGAGATGCATTTTCCGGTGTTGATACATATACTTTCTTACATATTGCACAAGTGTTGCGGCGCGCAGACGGCGGGGCGACCTCGTCGCTGGCTACGGCCGCGCCGACCGAGGAACACGCCATGAGTGAGACGACGCTAACCACCAAGCAACAGCGCATCTACGACTTCATCTGCGACCACATCCAATCCAGCGGCTATCCGCCAACCATTCGCGACATCTGCAAGCGCTTCAACATCGTCTCACCCAATGGTGTCATGTGCCACCTGAAAGCGCTCGAGAAGAAGGGCAAGATCAACCGGAACCCGAACCTCTCTCGCGGCATCACAATCCAAGGTGTAAACGCCGGCGGCTACAGCTTGCCACTGCTTGGCGTCGTCGCCGCCGGCAAGGCCATCGAGGCCGTCGAACAGGACGATCGACTCGAAATCCGCGATCTGTTCCCGAACGAGAACGTCTACGCCCTCAAAGTCCGCGGCAATTCCATGATCGAAGGTCATATCGCCGAAGGCGATTACGTCCTCATCAAGAAGCAGGAAACCGCCGACAACGGCGCCAAGGTCGTCGCGATGGTCGAGAAGGCGATGACCCTCAAAAAGTACTATCGACGCCGCGATCATGTCGAACTGCAGCCGATGAACTCGTCGATGAGTTCGATCAAGGTCGATCCAACGAAGCAGGACGTTCAGATTCTCGGCGTCCTCGTTGGCGTCGTCCGGAAATGCTGAACGCAAGACGTGCACTGCCAACTCGAGATTAAGCCAGACTTCCGAAGTCCGGCTTCGACTTCGGAAGTCGATCGGTCCGCAGGACTTCCGATGTCGAAACCGGACTTCGGAAGTCTGAGCGAATCCGATGGATGACAAATCTGCAAGACTCCGCCGCAAACATTCTTGCATCGCGTCTCGATTCCGTGGAAACTGATTCTCCCGAATCGGCCGAGGCGGAAGCGATGATCGTCGATGTTCACAGTCACTTCTGGCAATACCCTCGTGACTTTTCCGATTCCTTCCGTGAACAAGCCAAGCGCGCACGGGCCGGCGTCGAAGTCGACCTCACGGTCCATCACGAAGATTATCAACGCACATCGATTCCCGGCGTCCGCACCGTCGTCTTCGGCGGCAAGGCGAGGTTGTCCGGAGTTTGGGTCGATGACCGCACCATATCCGACTATGTGAACAAACATGCCGAACACTACATCGGCTTCCTCTCCGTGGACCCCACGCAGGACGGCTGGGAGAGGGAACTGCGCGACGGCCACGAAACGCTCGGCCTGCGCGGCATCAAGCTTTTGCCCATGTACGCCGGATTCCGCCCCGACGACGAGCGCCTGGACCCGCTCTGGAGATACGCCGCGAAGCATCGGCTGCCCGTGCTGCTCCACACCGGCACGACATTCGTGGCGCAGGCGCCGCTCGAATGCACGCTGCCGCGCCACGTGGACGCCGCCGCGATCCGCCATCCGGACGTGACGATGATCCTCGCGCACCTGAGCCACCCCTACGAAGGCGAATGCGTCGTCACCATCCGCAAGCACCCGAACCTCTACGCCGACATCAGCGCCCTGCACTACCGGCCGTTCCAGCTTTATCAGAGCCTCATGCTCGTGCAGGAATACGGCGTCTGGGACAAGGTGCTCTTCGGCACCGACTACCCGTTCACGACGGTGAACGCGACCATCGACGGATTGCGCAAGCTGAACGCGATGCTGGAAGGCACCGCCCTGCCCCGCCTCGATACCGCGAAGATCGAAGCGATGATCTACCGCGATACCCTCCCGCTGCTCGGATTGTCATGAAGATCGCACGGATCGAAACGCACGTCTGTCACGCCCGGATGCGGAACTGGATTTTCGTGAAAGTCCTCACGGACCAGGACGGCCTCTTCGGCTGGGGCGAAGCGACGCTCGAGTGGCACACCCGCGGCGTCGTCGGCTCCATCGAGGACCTTGCCGAGCTGATCGTCGGTGAAGACCCGACGCGCGTCGAACACCTCTGGCAGATGATGCACCGCCAGCACTTCTGGCACGGCAACGGGATCACCCGCGCCACGGCCATCGCCGGCATCGACATCGCCCTCTGGGACATTCTCGGCAAAGTCGCCGGCCTGCCACTTTCGAAGCTCTGGGGCGGCCCGGTGCGCGACCACGTGCGCACCTATTGCCACCTCGGCGGCGGGAAGATGGAAGACTTCTACGAGACGGCCGCCGAGGATGCGAAACGGTTCGCCGACCTGGCTCAGAAGGCCGTCGCGGATGGGTTCACGGCGTTCAAGACGATGGCCGTGCCGCCGACGATGCCGCTGGAAGGGTTGAAACCGATCCGCACGGCCGTGGCCGCCGTGCGGGCGATGCGCGAGGCGGTCGGCGAATCCATCGACATCATGGTCGATTGCCACGCACGGCCGTCACCGGCGATGGGGATGCAGTTCGCCAAGGCGCTCGAGCCGTACGGCCTCTACTTTTTCGAGGAGCCGTGCTGGCCGGAATCGGTGGAAGGCCTGGCCGCGATCAATGCCGCCGTCTCCACGCCGATCGCGACCGGCGAGCGCGTCACGCACATGGCCGCATTCCGCGATCTCTTCGATGCCCGCGCCTGCGAGGTCTGCCAGCTCGACATCACGCATTGCGGCGGCTTCACGGAAGCCCGGCGGATCGCGGCGCTTGCCGAGGCGCACCGGATCGCACTGGCACCGCACAACCCGCAAGGCCCCGTCAGCACGGCAGCTTCCCTCGAATTCGGCTTCAGCCAGCCGAGCTATATCATTTGCGAGACGGTCCACGCCGACGTCCCTTGGCGGGCCGACGTGGTCGAGGAAGGCTTCACCGTCGAGGCGAAGGGCCGCATTGTGAAGCCGAACACAAAGCCGGGGTTGGGCATCACAATCAACGAGGCCGAAGTGAAGAAGCATCCGTTCCAGCAGGAACTGCCTCAGCGAGTCTTTTACACGGACGGAAGCGTCGGCGACTGGTGAGTTTTTCATTTTGAATTGGTCATTTTGCATTGGTTCGATCATGTTCGGACCAATGCAAAATGAAAAATGGACACGAACTTCGTACGAGGTATCGGGATGGCTCGCGGCATTCGGGGAATCCTCCCCATCGTTCATACGCCATTCACGGACTCCGACGAGATCGACATCGCGGCTCTGAAGGGTGAGATCGACTGGGCCTTCACGCAAGGCTCCGACGGCATCGGCACCGGCATGGTCTCCGAGATCATGCGGCTGACCTACTCCGAACGGATCGGCTACGCGAAGACGCTCGTCGAGCTGACGGCCGGTCGTGGGGCGGTGTTCATGGCCGTCGGTGCCGAGAGCACCAAGCAGGCGATTGAATATTCGAAGGAGGCCGAGCGAGCCGGCTGCGATGCGGTGATGGCCGTGCCGCCGCTGACGGCGAAGCTGAACGAAGCCTCAATGACCGAGCACTTCCGTGCCCTCGCCGACGCGATCGCGATCCCGCTGATCGTGCAGGACGCATCCAGCTACGTCGGCCAATCGATTCCGCTCGGCGTCTATGTGAAGCTGTTGGAAAAATACGGACCGGACAAAATTCTCTTCAAACCGGAAGCCGCACCGAACGGGCCGAACATCTCGGCCCTCCGCGACGCGACCGGCGGGAAAGCCCACATCTTCGAAGGCTCGGGCGGCATATACTCCATCGATAGCCACCGCCGCGGCATCGCCGGCACCATGCCCGGCGTCGACGTCCTCGACGGCGTCGCCGCCCTCTGGCGCGCCCTCGAACGCGGCGACGACGCGACGGCTTACCGCGTCTACTTCCCCGTCTGCGGCATCGTCACGCTGCAACTCCAGGCCGGCCTCGACGGATTCCTCGCCATCGAAAAATATCTCATGGTCAAGCGCGGCCTCTTCCCCTCGGCCCGCCGCCGCAAGCCGTACTGGTGGGAACTCGACGCCGAGACGGAACGCGAACTCGACCGGCTCTACGATCTCCTCCAGGCGGCGCTCCGCTAACATGCGCTATCGCGTGCTAGCCCTGCTCGTGCTCGCGGCCGTGATCGCCTACGTCCAGCGGAACGCCATCAGCGTGCCGTCCAAGACGATCCAGGAAGACCTCGGCCTCACCGACGCGAATATGGGCGTGGTGATGAGCGCGTGGTATTGGGGCTACGCGTTCGCGCAGCTCCCGGCCGGCTGGCTCGCGGACCGTTGGGGCAGCCGCGCGGCCCTCACGCTCTTCGCCGCGCTCTGGTCCGCCTTCACGGCCGCAATGTTCTTCGCCGCCGGCTTCACCGGCATCCTGCTCCTCTGGCTCGGCATGGGCGTCGCGCAGGCCGGCGTCTTCCCCTCGGCCACGAAGGCCATCGGCGCCTGGTTCCCCGCGGCCGAACGCGCCTCGGCGTCCGGCTGGCTCATCTGCGGGCAGTTATCGGGCGCCGCCATCGCCTCGGCCCTTGTGGCATACCTACTGATCCTCGCGCCTTGGCAACTCGTCTTTGTCTGGGTTGCGATTCCGGGCTTCATCTGGGCCGCCGCTTATCGGACGAGCGTACCGCTGATCGCTGAGACGAAGGCGAATTCGATTCCATGGAAATCCGCGATCAGCAAGTTGCTCCTGAACCCATCCATGCTCTTGCTATGTTCGCAACAGTTTCTCCGTTCCGCAGCCATGACGTTCTTCTGGACCTGGTTCCCGCGATACCTACAAGAAACGCGTGGCGTGCCCCAATTGCAATCCGGCTACCTCACAGCGATCCCCAATATCGCCGCGCTGGTCGGGGGAATCGCCGGCGGTTACGCTTCCGACTGGCTACTGAAGCGGACCGGTAACCGCCGCCTCGCGCGGCAGGGTGTCGCCGTCCTCGGCATGGTCCTTTGCTCGATGCTCACCTTTGCCGCGTTCTTCATCGCCGATCCGGTCTCGGCCGTACTCTGCATCTCCATCGGTGCATTCTGGGGCGTCTTCGGCGGCGTCAGCGGCTACTCCGTCGCCATCGAGTTCGGCGGCAAGAGCGTCGCCACCGTCTTCGCCACGATGAACATGTGCGGCAACGTCGGCTCCGCGCTCTTTCCGATGATCGTCGGCTGGTATGTCGCCCAAGGCGGCGACTGGAACTTCGTGCTGCTCGCGTTCGCCGTATTGTTCGCCGTCGACGCCCTGCTCTGGGCGCTTTTGAATCCGAAGCGGCCGCTCTTCGAGGACGAATACGATGCGCGTTGACACTCCGCAATCGCGGGTCGTGGCCGGGTTCGCCCGCGCGGACATCACGCCACCGGTCGGCATCTATCACCGCATGTGGGGCGCCGCGACGCACGACATCGCCACCGGCGTGCATCGGCCTCTCACGGCCACGGCGTTATCACTTGCGCCGTTGAGTGGTTCAGATAACCAGATCCTGCTTGCACTCGACCATTGCCTGCTCGACGCCGCCGAGATCGCGAACCTCCGCGCCGCCGTCTCGGCCAAACTCGGCATCGCTCCCGGCGCCGTTCAGATCGCGCTCTCGCACACGCACGGTGCCGGTTGGCTCACACGCAGCCGCTCCCATCTGCCCGGCGGCGACAAGATCGGCCCCTACTTCGACCGCGTCGCGGCTGTCTGCGCCGAGATCGCATCCACCGCCAAGTCGAATGCGAAACCGGCAACGATTCTCTACGGTACGGCGAAGTGCTCGCTGGCCGTGCATCGCGATTATTGGGACGAAGTGTCAAAACAGTTCGTTTGCGGCTTCAACCCGAATGGCCCAGCCGACGACACCGTGACGCTGGCGAAGGTTGTCGCCGATTCGGGCTCGCTCCTCGGCAGTGTCGTGAATTACGCCTGCCATCCAACGACATTAGCATGGCAGAACACGCTCATCAGCCCTGACTACATCGGAGCGATGCAGGAGGTTGTGGAACGGGACGCAGGCGCGCCGTGTCTGTTCCTGCAAGGCGCGTCCGGCGACCTCGGCCCGCGCGAGGGCTACGTCGGCGACACGGCAGTCGCAGACCGAAATGGTCGCCAACTTGGCTACGCTGCGCTATCGGGACTCGAAGCGATCCCCACTCCCGGCATGACATTCGAGTATGCCGGCCCCGTCGTCTCCGGTGCGACGCTCGGTACCTGGGAACATCGACCGCTCAAGGAATCCGAATTGAATCGTCAGGGGAAGTGGAATTGCCGATCAATCGTCGTCGAACTTCCTTACCGAATCGATCTGCCGACGGTCTCGGAGACGAAAGCGAATCTCGCGAAGTGGGAAGCCGAGGAACGTGACGCCCGCGATCCCATTCAAAAGCGCGACGCCCACGCGATGGTCGAACAGATGATCCGCCAACTCGCCCGCCTCGCGGCCATCCCCGAAGGCCGATCGTTCCCGCTCTCCGTCGAACTCTGGCATCTTGGAGGCGCCTATTGGGTCTTTGTTCCCGGCGAACTCTATCAGGTCTTCCAAACGGCGCTCCGTGCCCGTTTCCCGAATCGCACCGTCATCGTCTCGACGATCACAAACGGCTGGCAACCCGGCTACATCCCGCCCGCCGCGACCTACGGCTATGGCATTTACCAGGAGTTCATCGCCGCCGTCGCGCCGGGCAGCCTCGAAACCTTGATCGAATCCATCGCCCGCGAACTGCGATCGATGTCCGCAACTTGACCCGACGTGACCAGTTCCTAAACTGTGAGTGTCGGGCGCTTAACTCAGCGGTAGAGTGCGTTCTTCACACGGACGAAGTCACAGGTTCAAATCCTGTAGCGCCCACTGCGGAAAACCCTTAAAGTAGAAGCGAAAATCGCTTACTCTGGCCTTCGCCAGACGCTACTCCGGATGCCCTGAACTGTGCAACAGTTGCACAGTTCGACGGAGTTGCGAACGTGAAGCGAAACGCAATCCCTTCCTACCTGCGCCACGGCCCACGCGATCAAGCCCGCGCCTGCTGGACGGACCGAACCGGAACCCGCAAGTTCCGATTGCTCCCCGGCAGGTACGATTCCCCAGAATCCCGCGAAGCCTACGCTCGTCTCGTTCTCGAAATCGAATCCGGTCCGAGTGTGGCGACGGATGACCCGTCGAAGCTGACCATCGCGGAACTGCGAAAGTACCCCGAGGCACGACATTCTTTCAGCGACCGAGGCCCGGCATCGCTGGAATGATTGAGCGTTGGCACAACTGGGAGTGGGGCCTCCGGGATTCGAACCCGGAACCAAGGGATTATGAGTCCCCTGCTCTGACCGTTGAGCTAAGGCCCCCATCACCATCCTACGATGAGTCGACCCGCCGAGCGAGTGCGGTTGCGTTCCGACGGTGTGTCGGTACAATCGCTGCGAACGTCGCTCCCGGATTATCCCATGCCACGCACTGCCCAGGACGGGCCGAACGCCCGGTCGCTTTTCACCGAGCCGGCGTTCACCGGGTTCGGGCCGAGCCGGTTCCTGCCCGACGGCAATGACGGTGAATGGCATCTCGCAAAACGGAAATCGACCAAGCAACTCCGACAGATCGTCCGCGATTCAGTGCCGAAACGGCCCGGCGTGTACGCCATGCTCGACAAGCACAACCGCGTGATTTATGTGGGGAAGGCCAAGAACCTGCGCTCGCGATTGCTCAGCTATTTCCGACCCGCGAGCCGGCATCCGAAGGCAGGCAAGATCATCGCGCGGACTCGCTGGCTGGTTTGGGAACATGCTGCGGATGAACTGGCGGCGCTCCTGCGCGAACTGGAACTCATTCGCCGATATCGCCCGCGGTACAACGTACTGGGCCAGCCGGGGCGCGAGCGCTACCGCTACCTGTGCGTGGGGCGCGGACCGGCGGCGTATGCGTACGTCACGCGCGAGCCGACGGGCAAGGAGCCGGCCTGCTACGGCCCGTTTGTCGGGCGCGATCAGCTCTCGGCCGCGGCACGCCGGCTGAACGATCATTTCCGCCTGCGCGATTGCTCCTCCTCCCAACGGATGCACTTCGCCGAGGATGCAGGCCTATTCGACGAACCGCGCGCCCCCGGCTGCCTCCGCCACGAACTCGGCCTCTGCCTCGGCCCCTGCGCCGGCCACACTACCCGCCGCGCCTGCGCGACGGCGGCGCGGTCGCTCCGCAAGTTCCTCGACGGCGACGACGACACGATCCTGCTTCAGTTGAAGAACGCGATGGCCGAAGCCGCCGCTCTTCAACACTATGAACGGGCCGGGTCGCTTCGCGATCGGCTGGCGGAAGTCGACTGGCTCGCGCAGCGGCTCGCCACGCTGCGGACCTCGCGCGAGCAGGCGGCGATGGTCTACTCGCTCGCCGGCCATGACGGGAAGCCGGTCTGGTACCTGATGAACCGCGGGCAGATCTGGGCGGCCGTGAGCGAACCGACCGACGACGATTCCCGCCGACGCGTGCGCGACTTGCTCGAAGCGGTGGCCGCGTCGATCCCGAAGGTCGGCCGCACCTGCGTCGACAGCGTGCTGCTCGTTTCCGCCTGGTTCCGCCGCCGGCCCGACGAACGCGCCCGCCTGCGGCCGGCCCAGGACGTACTTGTCGAGCTTCGTTCCATGCTACAATCCCGGTAAGCTCAACTCGGCGCGTGGAACCGGTTCATGCCTCCAACTTCGAGTCGAGACTTTCAGAAGGCGGCGCTCCAACGGATGACAACCGCGGAAGTCCTTCTACGGGAAAAACTGACTCTGGATGCTCAGTACATCGGCGGGTACACCGTCGAGTGTTCGCTCAAGGCGTTGATATTGCATCGGACGCCAGAAACGGACCGACCAGAAACGTTGACGCGGATTACTTCGTCATCGCGGATGCATCGTTCGGACGTGCTCCTCGGGGAACTGCGCGACCTCGGCGTCGCTTTGCCACTGGCACTTGCGAAACGGATGCGGCGCTTCGACTGGACGACCGACCTTCGATACGAAACCGGACGCCGGGATACGGGCGAGACGATCGCATTCCTGAAGACGACCAAGCTGATTTTCGATTGGGTGGAGGGCCAACTGACATGACAGCGACCGCGACCGGGAATTGGGAAGCGATGCGGACGGACGAAACCCGCCATGTCGAAGACGTCCTCCGGAGGGCGGGGTTCGACCGAGTCGATGCCTACCGTTTCAACTCGGCCTCGATCCGTCTTCGCGTCATCGACAAGAAATTTGAAGGGCTCTCGATCGAAGCCCGGGACGCGATGGTCGAGCCTCACCTCGAACAGCTTCCGGAGCGTACCCAGGCGGACATCATCAACCTGTTTACCTTTGCCCCGTCGGAACTCCAGCAGACTCCGAAGACGATGCGGCAGTTCCTCATGAACTACGAATTCGACGAACCCAGCCCCTCGATGTTGTAATTGGCCCCATGCAGGATGGGATCCATCCAACATCCATTTCCCGGTGACGAACGGAATCAACCATGGCCTCTACCCCGCCGTCGCCGATCCGGTGGTGGATCTGCGGACTCCTCCTGCTCGCCACCACGCTCAACTACATGGACCGCGTCGCCCTCAACCAGACGTCGGTCGAAGTCAAGAAAGCGTTCGATCTCACGGCCGAGGACTGGGGCAACGTCGAGGCCGCCTTCTCCGTCGCCTTCGCCATCGGCACCATCTCCGCCGGCTGGCTCGTCGATCGCGTCGGCGTCTACTTCGTCTACCCCGCCCTCGTCGTCGGCTGGTCCATCGCCGGGTTCCTCACCGGATTTTCCAACGGCTACCTCTCGCTGCTCGGCTTCCGCTTCCTCCTCGGCCTCTTCGAAGCCGGCAACTGGCCCTGCGGCATCCGCACCACGCGACAGGTCCTCCCGCCGGAAGAACGCCCCTTCGGCAACTCCCTCTTCCAGAGCGGCACCGCCATCGGTGCCATCGTCACCCCGTTCGTCGTCCTCGCCTGCATTCGCTTCCTCGGCCCGACCGACCCCGAATGGTGGCGCTGGCCCTTCCGCGTCATCGGCGTGCTCGGCCTCGTCTGGGTCGCGGCCTGGTTCGCCATCGCCCCGCGCGCCCTCGTCGATCGCCCCCCCGACGAATCGAAGACCCCGGCCCCCTTCTCCGCCATCTTCTCCGACGTCCGCTTCTGGCTTACCGTCTCCGTCGTCATCGCCGTCAACACCAGCTGGCACACCTTTCGCGCCTGGATGCCCTTCTTCCTCCGGGAGACCCGTGGCTACACCCCCGAAGAACTGCAATACTTCACCGTCGCGTACTACCTCTGCGCCGACATCGGCACCTGGACGGTCGGACTCGCCGTCGTCGCCATGACGAAGCGCGGCCGCGAACTGCACCACTCCCGCCTGCTCGGCTTCGCCGCCTGCGTCGGCCTCGTGCTCGTCTCGCTCGCCATCCCGTTCGTCACCGACGGCTACCTGCTCGCCGCGGTCTTCTTCCTCTTCGCGTTCGGCGCCCTCGGCCTCTTCACCGCCTACTTCTCGCTCAGCCAGGAACTCTCCGGCGCGCACCAGGGCAAAGTGACGGGCACGCTCGGCTTCATCAACGCGATCTACCTTGCCGGGATGTATCGCGTGGAGGGCGTACTCGCGCACCAGCTCGGCCGCTACGAACCGATCCTCGCCTGCGCCGGCCTGCCGGCGCTCGTCGCGTTCGTGCTGGTCTGGAAGTTCTGGAAGACGCCGAAACCGGCGAATCAGCCGACGTAGACGCCGCCGGTGAAACCGTCGTCGAAGGCGGCATGGAGTCGGAACGGCGACGGGTTGCCATCGAAGATCGCATCGATCCCGCGATAGACCGCGATGCGGGCCGATTCGCCGGGCGCGGACGCGACCACGATGTCGGCGAAGGAATCGCCTTCGAGATCGATCGCGCCGACGCGAAGCCCGTTGCGGGCGTTCTCGTCCCCGGCGAAGAAGTTCGAAAGTATCTGGTGGGCGTTCGATTGAACGAGATTCGCCCCCGAGAGCACGAGGACGCGCGGACCGCCACCAGGGCCGCCACCCGCGATCAGGTCCGCGAATCCGTCGGCGTCCACGTCGCCCGTCGCGATCACGGCGCCGTTGCGCAGCGTCTCCTCGAACACGAAGAAGTCGGCAAAGATGCGCGCGGGGTTCCCGGCCGCGATTGAAAGACCGTCGTAGCCGGCGATGCGCGGCCCGCCGCCGATCCCGGCCGCGACGAGTAGATCGTTGCGGCCGTCGCCGGTCAGATCGCCCAGGCTCACCCGGGCACCGCCGCGGAAATTCGGATCGTCGATGCCGAAGAAATCGAACAGGACGTTCCCCGCGTCGCCGTTGCGGAAGACGCGGACGCGCGGCCCACCGCCCACGTCCGGCGACACGACGATTTCGGCGATCCCATCGCCGTCGAGGTCCCCGGCCGCCACGAGGACGCCGCCGGTGAAGGTGGATTCGAACGCCGCGATCTCGGCGATGAATTCATTCGACGTACCGTCGAACACCAGCACGGTCGGCGGTCCGCCGGGGCCATTGCCGGCGATGATCTCCGCCACGCCGTCGCCCGTCACGTCCGCCCGCGCGACGCGGACATCGGACAGGCCCCAAGCCGATAGATCGAGATAGCCCGTCTCCGCACCACTTCCGGCGTCGATGGTCCGTACCGCCGGCGAGCGACCCGCGCCGCTGCCAATGGCGAGAAACGGATCGAAGAATCCAACCGGTTCCCCTTCATAGACGGCTTGAAATGTCGTGTCCTGCGCGGGCGTCGAAATCCCGCGCACCCGATCCGTCGAGCCGTCGGACCATCGGCTGAACGGAATGAGCTGCCCGTTGAAGCCGATCGTTTCCGCGGCGGCGAGTTCCCGTTCGATCCCGACCACGCCGACGAAGCCGATCGGCGACGCCATCGGTTGACCGTCGATCGCGATCGTCGCGCCGGGCGGATTGCTGACGACCGAGACGCTCGCCGTTAGCGGCAGGATGTCGCGCGTCGTCGTCACGGTGTGACCGAACGAATCGCGCACGGTGAGGCTGAACCGATAGAAGACGTTCGGCAACGTGAACGGCGTGCGCGTGGGGATGACCACCGACCCGCCCGCGATGCCGCTCGTTTCCGGAAAGAACGGCCGTTGCACCGTCGGCCCGGTGAAGTAGTCGACGCGCCAGGTGAAGGCGCTCGCCGGCAGCACGCCGTCCTCGGCGTCCGTGGCGGATCCGGCGAAGACGATGGTCTCGCCGGCGAAGAACGTCGTACCGTCGGCCGGCAGCGTGATGGTCGGTACCGGGCGCTGGTTCGTCGTCACGGTGAGCGTCGCCGACTCGCTCGTCACCGACCCGGCCGGATTAGTCACGATCACGCGATAGCGTGTGCCGTCGTCGCCCAACTGCGGATTCGCGAGCGTGTAACTCGGCCCGGTCGCGCCGGGAATGTTCTCCTCGTTCCGTTGCCACTGGTAGCTCGGCGCGACCGCGCTGCTCGCCTCCACGCGGAACGTGGCCTCTTCTCCGGGCAAGCGGATCAGGCTATCGGGTTGGTCCGCGATCTGCGGAGCCGTCGTGAATTCGATCCGGTAGACTTTGCCGTCGCCGAACTGCACGTAGTCGCGCCGGGCGAGCAGCAGCAGGCTGCCATCGCGCGCCGGGTCGAGGTCGACGGTTCCGAACAGGCTCAGGTCGCTGGCGAAAAGGGAGACCGCGCCCGTATTCGGGTCGTAAGTTCGGATCCAGTCGTTCACGAAGTCGGCGAAGAAGTAATCGCCCTGATACTCGGCGGGAAACCGTTGCTCGTCCGTGCGGAAGAACGTGCCGCCGGTGATGGCGAAGCCGGCATTCAACCCCGGACCGTGGGGGTAGGCGAAGATCGGGCGTGTGAAGCCGGGGAACGCCGCCGGGTTGAAATCCCCTTCCGTCTGCGGCCAGCCGTAGTTGCCGCCCGGCGCGACCTCGTTGAGTTCCTCGACGCGATCCTGCCCCACGTCGTTGACGAACAATCGGTTCGTGTTCGGGTCGATGTCGAAGTTGAACGGATTGCGGAGCCCGGCCGCGATGATGGCGCGGTACTTCCCCCGTGTCGCGGCGCTCAGCCCGCGGATGGACGCGGGATTATCCGGCGGGATCGAACCGTCCGGGTTGATGCGCAGGATCTTGCCGAAGTAGGTGGTGGGGGACTGGGCCGTGTTCGGCTGCGCGTTGTCGCCGACGGAGACGTACAGTTTGCCATCGGGGCCGAACCGCATCGTTCCGCCGTTGTGGATGGTGAAATCCGGTTCGAGCGGGTCGAGCGTGAGGATGACGACTTCCGAAGCCGGGTTGATCGTGTCGCCGGCGGCGACGAACCGGCTGATGCGGTTGACGAACCCGCCGCCGCCGGCGGGATGGGTGTAATAGAGGTAGACGAACCCGTTCGCCGCGAAGTTCGGATCGAGCGCAAGGCCGACCAGCCCGCGCTCGCCGCGGAAGTCGACGTTGAGTTGCAGCGCCAGCGTCGTTTGCCGTCCATCCGCCGAGACGATCTTCACCGCGCCGGCCTGCTCCGCGATGAACAGCCGCCCGTCCGGCGCCTCTTCCAGCACGGTCGCCTGCACGAGATTTCCGACGACTTCGGAGATCGTGAACCCCGGCGGCAGGGTGACGGGCACGACGCGATCTTCGAGATCCATCGGTGAGAATCGGTACCGCGGCATTCCAACTCCGGCACGGTCGAGAAAACGGGATTGTAACGAACCGGAACCCGAAGTCGGAATCGTTCCCGGTTCGACTCGAACCGCGCTCGCCGGACTAGAATCGGAAGTATCGATTCGATCGCCACAATCGTACCGGATGATCGATACCGTTCGTTCGATCCCGACTGGCGCGAGTCGATCACGAATACTGTGCGTCCGTCGGTGATAATGAACAAATTAACATCATATCGTGTCCCGGTCGCAATCCGCGTCCACTGGGGGAATTTTACTCCGATCTTCTTTGATTCCGGCGAATCAAATGGGTCCGCGGCAGGGTGGGGGTGAAGTGGCCGGACCCAATCGCGGGCGAGGGGCGGCTTGCTTGAAAGCGGTGGCGGCTGTACCGTAAAGGCGTTCGCTCCTTTCCCACCCGCCGAGTTGTCGCCATGGCATTGCCGGACGTGGATCGCGTCGCCGTCGTCATCGGCCGCACGCGGCACAAGATGGTCGTCGTCGAACTGGAGGAGGCCGTGCGCCGCGGGGCGCAGTTCATCGAACTGCGGCTGGATTTCCTCTCGAAGGCGGTCGACTTCACGCGGCTGTCGCCGCACAAGCGCTGCCCGTGGCTGGCGACGTTCCGGCGCGTGGACGAGGGCGGCCGGCACCCGTGCAAGGAAGACGAGCGCATCGCCGTGCTGCGGCAGGCGATCGTGTCGGGGCACTTCGAGTGGGTGGACCTCGAAACGGACATCGCCGACGGCGTGCGGCGCTTCGGCAAGGTGAAGCGCGTCATCAGCTACCACAACATGAAGGAGACGCCAGAGGACCTCGATTCGATCTACGAGCGGATGCTGCGGCAGGACGGCGACGTGTACAAGCTGGCGGTGATGGCGAACAGCGTGGCGGACCTGGAGAAGATCCTGCGCATCCAGCGGACGGCACCGAAGCCGACGATCGCGTTCGGCATGGGCGACCTGGGACTGGCGACCCGCTACACGGCGCTGAAGTACGGCGCGCCATGGATCTACGCGGCGTTCAACCGCGAGCGCGGCATCGCCCCCGGCCTGCCGGCGCTCGACGACTTCAAGACCACCTACCCCGTCCGCTCCATCAACTCGCAGACGGAAGTGTTCGGCCTGCTCGGCGACCCGGTCGGCCACAGCTTCAGCCCGATCCTGCACAACCACATGTACCTGCGAACGAAGACGAACGCGATCTACCTGCCGTTCCGCGTGCCACGCGGCATGCTGTCGGACGCGCTCAAGGTCTTCGAGGCGATTCCCGTGAGCGGGTACAGCGTGACCATCCCGCATAAGGAAGACGCCGCGGCGCTGGCGACCGAGAAGGAATCGTTCGTGAAGCTCTCCGGCTCGGCGAACACGCTCGTGCGACGGCCGAACGGCGAGTTCTTCGCCGCGAACTCCGATAACTCCGCCGCCGTCGACTCGCTCAAGGCGCACCTGACGGAGTGGTATCCGGACGGCGACGCGCCGCAGCTCAACCAACTCGCGATCCTGATTCTCGGCAGCGGCGGCGTGGCGCGCGCCATCGCGCACGCCCTGCACAAGGAAGGCGCGAACCTGACGATCTCGGCGCGGAACATCGATAAAGGCGCCGCCATCGCCGACGAGGTGCATTGCAAGGTGATTGACTGGCAGGGCCGGCACAACGTCCACCACGATGTCGTCGTGAACTGCACGCCGGTGGGCATGCACCCGAACGTGAACGAGACGCCGTTCCACCGCAGCGCCATCGTGCCGGGCCGGATCGTGTTCGACACGATCTACAACCCCGAGACGACGCTCCTGATCCGCGAGGCGAAGGAGACGGGCTGCAAGGTCATCACGGGCGTGGATATGTTCGTGCGGCAGGCGGCGCGGCAGATCGAGTTGTTCACCGGTGCCACGCCGAAGCTCGAAACGATGCGCGAGATCATGCGCAAAGCGCTGTCGCCGATCTCGCGGGCGCTCGAAGAGGAAGCCGAGAAGTCGGCGTCGTCATGAAACCGGCTCGCATCTTCCTGATTGGTTATCGCGGGTCCGGCAAGACGACCGTCGGCCCTCTGGTGGCGCGGCGGCTCGGATGGGAGTTCGTCGACGCCGACGTGCTGCTCGAAGCCCGCGCCGGGCGCAGCATTGCCGCGATCTTCGCGACCGACGGCGAACGCGCCTTCCGCGACCTCGAATCCGCGATGCTGGCCGAACTCGCCGATCGCGAGAACGTGGTCGTCTCGACCGGCGGCGGCGTCATCCTTCGACCCGAGAACCGCGAGCGATTGACCACGCGCGGCTTCGTGGCGTGGCTCGACGCCCCCGCCGAACTCCTCTGGCAGCGAATGCAATCGGATCCGAAAACCGCGAACAATCGACCGAACCTGACCGCAACCGGCGGCCTCCACGAGGTGAAGGAACTGCTCGCGGCGCGCGAACCCCTCTATCGCGCCACCGCGCACGCGTCTTTCCCGGCGGATCGGTCGCCGGAATGGCTCGCGGACGCTATCGTTCAGGTATGCAATGGTGGTTCCATATCCCACTCGTGACCTGCCTCGTGTTCGCGTTCCTCTTCGGACTCGGCATCGGCAGTTTCCTCAATGTCCTGATCGCCCGCCTCCCGTTCGACAAGAGCGTCATCTGGCCCGGCTCCCGATGCGGCGCGTGCTACCGCTCGCTCCGGTTTTCGGACAATCTCCCGATCCTCGGCTACCTGCGCCTGCGCGGCCGCTGCCGGTTCTGCGGCACGACATTCTCCAGCCGCTATCTCTGGATCGAACTGGGCACCGGCCTGTTGTTCGTCGCGCTCTTCGCGATGGAACTGGTCTTCAACTGGCACGGTATTCCCGGCCTGGCGAACCCGAACTGGCAATGGGGGCAGTTCCCGCCGTTGCGAGCCTGGGGCTACTTCGCGGCGATCGCGTTCCTGTTCTCGGCGCTCCTGGCCAGCGCCGCGATCGACTTGAACTATCGGGTGATCCCCGGCCACCTCACGTACGTAGGCACAGTGATCGGTTTGATCGTCTCGACGATCGCGCCGTGGCCCTGGCCAAGCGAGGCCTCGGCCGTGCCCGTCGTTCCGCCGGGCGATTTCGGATGGATGGACCCGCGCTTGCAGGGCCTGATCCCGACCGGCCTCGCAGTGTGGCCGTTCTGGGGTCCGCCGCCGGACTGGGCACCGGCGGGAAGCTGGCAACTCGGTTTGTTGACGGGCGTGATCGGCGCGGCCGTCGGCCAGTTCACCGGACGGACGGTGAAATGGCTTTTCGAATCGGGCATCGGCCGCGAAGCGCTCGGCCTCGGCGACGCCGACCTCATGATGATGATCGGCGCGTTCCTCGGCTGGCAGATCGCCGTTCTCGCGCTTCCGGCCGGAGCGTTCGTGTTGCTTCCGCTGCTGATCCCCTGGATGATTTTCCGAGCCGTCCGCGACTGGCTGCGCGGCCGGCCGACGGGCGAGGACCGCGGGGAACCCGGCGTGCCGTTCGGACCGGGCATCGCGGCCGGCGCCGTTGCGTGCTGGGTGGCCTGGCCCACGCTGGGTGAAGCGGCCCGGTTCTTCTTCTTCTCGCCGCTGACGCTCGGCCTCGCCGCCGCCATCCTCGGCGGCGGACTCTTGCTCTTCGGTGCGCTGTTGCGGCGCGAACCCGACCCGGTGGACGCGAAACCATGAAGCCCGCGATCGCGATCGTCGACTATGGAATGGCCAACCTTCGCAGCGTGCAGAAGGCGTTCGAGTCCCGCGGCGCCACCGCGGAGATCACGGCCGATCCGAACCGCGTCGCCGAAGCCGAGAAGATCGTTCTCCCCGGCGTCGGCGCGTTCCAGGACGCCATCGCCCGACTAAGGGAAACGCGACTCGCGGAGGCGATCCTCGATCGCATCCGCGCCGGCCGGCCGTTCCTTGGGATCTGTCTCGGCCTGCAGATGCTTTTCACCCGCAGCCACGAGGACGGCGAACATGCGGGATTGAACTATTTCGCCGGCGAGGTCGTTCGATTTCGTTCGAGCCCCGGATTAAAGATCCCGCAGATGGGTTGGAACACGCTGACACTGACGAAGCCGGACTGCCCGCTGTTCCGCGACCTGCCGCCGCAGCCGTCGGTCTACTTCGTCCACAGCTACTATCCGCAGCCGACCGACGCCGGTATCGTCGCCGCGACGGCGGATTACCCCGACGCGTTTCCGTGCGTGGTCTGGCAGGACAACGTGATGGCCACGCAGTTCCACCCGGAGAAGAGCCAGGCAATCGGGCTGCGGATGCTGAAGAACTTCGCGGAGTTGTGATACGGTTCCCACGTAATATTTGCCGCTCGAGTCGATTCTCTTGACTCAGAACTCATCCCTCGGAACTCACGACTCAAATTTGAAAATCGAGTTATGAGTTCTGAGGGATGAGTTCTGAGTCTGGAGTTTTCGAATCGATCGACTGGACAACAATCCGGCAAACAATTCCTAGGGACCGTATGAGTCAGTCGAAGATTTGCGCGACCGGTACCGAGAAGCCGGGGAGTACGGTGCCGCCGTCCAACTTCTGCCGGGAATTCACGAGTGTCGGCTCTTCGCCGGGCCGATAGATCGTGACGGTGCGGTCCGTCGGATCGACGAGCCAAACGAGCGGGACGCCGACCTTCACGTACGCTTCGACCATTTCATCGATCTCTTCCTGCGTATCGTTCGGTGAGAGGATTTCGACGACGAGCGTGGGTATGCCCACGATGATCGTGGACTGTTCGGATTGCTGAACGAGCACATCCGGAGATACGTAAGCGACATCGACTCCAATGGTCGTTTCCGGCTCGATCCCGGGCAAGCGAACCCCAGCCTCGCCGCAGACCACATCGCCGCGCGGCAAGGGTTGGCCACTCCTCCAAACAAAGAGCAAACCGGACACGTTCGCCATTGTCTTGGAGTGGAATCGATTGCGAACGGTCATGTCCTGCTCCCGCAATTCGCCTTTGATGAGCCATCGTCGCTTCCCGTCGTCCGGTAGGGCGAGCAAGTCGGCGGTCGTCATTGGCATCGTCGCGGTCGTCATTGCGGGTCTCCGTCCGTGTCTCGTCTCACGCCACTCCGAAGTGGGATCGCAGCTTGCGGATGGCCTTGTACTTTTCGTCGCTGACGCGTTCGACGGTCGTACCGAGTTGGGCGGCGATTTCCGGTACCCCGTAGCCGCCGGTCGTCAGTTCCACGATCGCGCGCTGACGGTCGTTCAGCACCGCTCCGGCGGCGCGGTTAAGGGTTTCCCGTTCGTGGCGCAGATCGCCCGCCAGCTCATTCCTGGGATCGGCGTGGTCGTCCGCCAGTGAACTGTACTTCCTCGCTCGCTGCGTTCGCTTCTTGACCGCATCGATCGCCCGCAGGAACTCGCGGCGTTCGTTCGTCTCTTCCGCGAAGATGTTCCCCCAACGATCCCGTTCGACACGTTCGAGCAACCGGACCATCACCTCTTGCGTGCAGTCGCTCCATCGGTCCTCCGGCAACCGGGCGTTGCGCCAACAAACCGTGCAGTATTTCCCGATATCGGTGATGGCTTGCGGATCGGCCGTCGCGGCTCGTGCGTCCGAGCCTAGCGCGCCAAGCGCGGTACCGATCACCATGGCCGCCATCATGGTGCGGGCTGAACGTATGGTCTTCGATCCGCTGCCGTTCGTGTCCGTTTCCATTGTGGAATGCCCTCCGTTGAACACGATTATACCGGACAGAGGTCGTTTCGCTTCTCGCTGGAATCCCTTTGTCGGAAAAACCGTCGGAAAATCTCGCACCGCCGAAAAACGATTCGTTCCGCTCGGATCAAAATTGATTTTACGACCGGCAAAGTATGGTCTAAGTTACCGCATCGACCGGGAGGGTTCGATTCCGCTCCCAACTCCGACCGACCTAATTCCAGGGCCGGAAATGACTACCGCCGACGACACTCTGCCGGCCCTGATCGCGGATACGCACCATCAGAACCCTTCGATTCGCCTGGGCGCCCTGCGTTCGATCACGAAACTCGGTTCTCAGGCCCGCGAGGCTCTTCCAGATTTGACGGAAGCGCTCAACGATTCCGACCCTCGCGTTCGGGAAGGCGCGGCCCAGGCGATCGGCCAGTTGGGGCGCGACGCGATTCCCGTGCTGGTTCGAATGCTTTCCCATTCGGACAAATACATCCGACGGAATGCCGTCTGGGGGCTGGGCAAACTGGGGTCCCAAGCGAAAAGCGTCCTCTTCGACCTGTGCAAATCGTTGAAGGATGAAGACGCCCGCACCGCCTCCGGTGCGGCGCAGGCCCTAGGAAACATGGGCGAGGACGCGGCCACGGCCGTACCCAATCTGGCCGAAGCGATGCGAGGCACCAATATCGTGCTGTGCCGACTGGCCGCCAAAGCGCTCAGCCAGATCGGTCGGCCGGCCCTCTCGACGTTGATCGTGCACCTGAAGCACCACGATCCGTTCGTCTGTGGCGAGGCCGCTGTCGCCTTGGGTTGGATGGGTCCGAAGGCCGCTCCTGCGGTCAGTCATCTGATTGATATTCTTCGCAAATCGAAGCCCAAGACCGGCGCGGCGGTGGCGCAGGATCTCATCGGCCACGCTACGCCGGTAACGCCGATCGCTCCGGTCAACGGAACGACCGGTGAGCAATCGCCGGAGGAAGCGGCTCGCGCCAGCGTCATCACGGCGCTCGGCCGGATCGGACCGGACGCCATGACCGCCATGCCCTACTTGCAGGACGCCCTGCTCGATCCGGCCGATCCGATCCGCCGAGCGGCCGAGATCGCCATCCGCCAGGTGCAGGGCGTCGAGTAAACTCAACTCCGCAAGAATCTCGACACGCCGAGGATCAAAACGGCTCCGATCAGCGTGCTGATCATCCAGGCCTTGATCGGATCGGCATCCGGTATGCCGAGCATCGGCCCCATCGATCCGATGACGACGCCGGGTATGGCGACGAGGCTCGGCTTCCAACCGTGATACGCCAAGCCGGTCAACATCAGCAGGAAGCCGCAGATCGGCGTACCGTAGTGGCTGACGCCCTTGGCGACGCTATCCGGCAGGATCGCCAGCGAGAGCGGCCGCATGACGCCGACCGCCTTACCCGCCGTCTTGCCCGCTTCCCCGGCCGCATCCAGCGTCCCCTTCTCCGCCGCCTTCTCCACGACGGCCGCCAGGCCCTTCAATACGTCCCGGTTCTGGTTCAGCCACAGCAGTCCAACCGCGAACACCGCGGCGCCCACGAGGAAGCGCAGGCGCCGGCCACCCCAATCGTTCAGTAAATGCTTCATTCGCAAGCTGCGCCGCTTCACGCCCGCGATGTTGTAGCCCTCCGGCGGCTTCCGCGACCTGGCCGCCTTCACGACGGCGCGGAGGTCGACCTTCTTCCCGGCCTTCTCGGCCGCCTTCACCTCGTTCGCTCCGTCCACCAACGCATCCGCCAACGCCGCGGCCTGATCTTGCGCCTCGCTGGCCGACACGCCTTTCGCCTCGAGCGCCTTGGCCTGGACTTTCTCCAAGAGACGACGTTCCTTCGCTTCCTGCCGGGCTCGCAGCCGGGCATCGAGGCCCGCGACGATGGGATCCCGCCATGCCGCAAACGTCCGCGACGATTCCGCGATCGCCCCTTTTCGATATGCCCGCGCCGCGATCTTCGCATCGTAACCGAAGAGCGATTCGTAGAGTTCCTCCCAGTCGTCGCCAGCGTACTTGCAGACGAACTGCCGCAGGTTTTCCTCGTCCAGCCCCTGCAGGCGCATCGACTTGAACAGCACCTTGGCGTCGTTGATCGGTTCTTCGCGGGCGGCGTCCTGCGCGCGGTCGGTGAGGAACCAAAGGACGAAGGCGAGGCCGACACCGAGTATCGCGAATCCGAGGAAGTGCCAGAGGATGCCGAAGATCCAGAGGGCGAGGACGAAGAGGAGCGCGCCGAAGGTCCACTGGATCCAGTCGAAGATCCGGGAACCGAAAATCAGTTCCCGGACTTTTCCGAAGACGACGGATTTGGAATAGACGCCGTTGACGACGAAGTACGCGACCGGCGTGGCGATCAGCAGGCCGAGGAAGCCGCCGGCCCACGAGTATGCTCCGGCGATCCCGCAGCCGAGGATGCCGACGAGGCAGACAGCCATGAAGCCGAGCGTGGCGAATTTCTTCAACCCGCGCTTCGACGCCCCGTTGAACTTGAGCGTGGCCTTCTCCAGTTGATCGGCGTGTTCTTCTTTCGGCGTGAATGGCCCCGAATCCTTCACACCGAGATAGCCCTCGAGCGCCGCGATCACCGCGTCCATGTCCGGGTAGCGGTCGTCCGGGTTCTTCGCCAGCATCTTGAGCAGGATGACCGAGAGCGCCTTTGGAACGCGCTTCACGATCACCTCCGGCGGGACCACCGGATCGGTCTGGTGCTTGGTCATCACCTCCAGTGCCGTCTTGCCCTGGAACGGCGGCTTGCCCGTCAGCATCACGTAGAGGGAGCAACCGAGCGAATAAATGTCCGCGCGCTGATCCACGTTCGCGGAGTCCACCGCCTGCTCGGGAGGCATGTACGTCGGCGTGCCCATGACCACGCCCGCTCGCGTCAGTCGTCCGTCGCCGTCGTCCTCGTCTTCGATCTCCGTGTCGACGTCCGCCTCACTTCCCTTCGCCTGAGCGACTTCGGCGTTGGGCAGTTTGACCAACCCGAGGTCCGCGACCTTCACGATACCGTCGGTGTTCAACATCAGGTTGTCGGGCTTGATATCCCGGTGCACCATCCCCTGGTTGTGCCCGTATCGCAGCCCGCGTGCCGCCTGCAGGATGTATCCGACCGCCTCCTCCGGGTCGAGCTTGCCCTTGTCCTTGATGAGATCCATCAGCGATTGACCGGCGACGAACTCCATGCTGAAGAAGTGCGTGCCTTTCTCTTCGCCAATGTCGTAGATCTGAACCACGTTGTGGTGCGTGAGCTGCGCCGCCGCGTACGCCTCGCGCGTGAACCGAGCCACGAAGCCCGGGTTCTGCGAGAGGTTCTTGTGCATGATCTTGATGGCGACCTTGCGATCGAGCGAGACCTGTCGGCCGAGTAGCACGGCCCCCATGCCCCCCTTGCCCAGCACCTTGATGACCTCGTAGCCGCCCAGCTTGTCCGGGATGTTGCCGAGGTCGGCTTTCGGTTCGGTTTTCTTCACCAGCTTCTTCTTCAGGGCCGGGGGTTCGCTCGGTTCGAATTGCTGCGTGCCACCGGGCGCATCGTCCTCGTCCACGCCCGACGCCGCGAACGCACCGGTCTTGTCCACGTTGCGCTCCACCTCCGTGAACGCCCCGGTCGCGTCCGGGCTTGGCTCGTCGGCCGAATCGAACGCCCCCGTGCGATCCGGCGAGCCCCGATCGACTTCGGTGAAGGCACCGGTCGAATTCGGATCGCCGGCGCCGGACGGTTCGTAAACATTCGACGGCGGGGCCGCCTCGGTAAAGGCCCCGGTCACATCCGGCCCGGCCTCTGCGACCGTCGGCGCGGCCTTCGGTGCCGGCTTCTCCGGCAACAACTTCGCCAGAATCGTACCTTCGGCGGAATCCGGTACCGTCAACTGAAACACGATCCCGCACTTCGGGCATTTCGGTTTGAACTGACCCGGCTTCAGGCCCTTCACATTCAACACGCTACGGCATTTCGGACAGGCGACACTCATGGCGGATGAATCCCTGACGGCGGCCCACGCACACGACGGCTCCGATGAACGATGAATAAACGAAACCGTTGGCCGGGGCTTGGCCGGAGGCGATTGTACCGGGGACGACTGGCCGACGAAAGCAATCGACCACGATGACACGCGATTTTCATGAACAACACGGCTAGACTGTACGCATCGTCGCACCCCTCGGAAGTCCGCCGATGAAACGATTGCTCATCGCCGCTATGCTCGCGATCCTGGCCAGGCCGGCACTCGCCGAACCTCCGCTCAAGGTTCCGCCCGGCTTCACGATCGAAAAGGTCGCCGGTCCACCGCTCGTGAAGTATCCCGTGGCGATGGACTTCGACGACAAGGGCCGGCTCTACGTCACTGAAATGGCCGGGCCGATCTCGCGCGAAGACGTGGCGGCGCAGAAGCCGCTGCACCGGATCGTGCGGCTCGAAGACACCGACGGCGATGGCAAGTACGACAAGGCGATCACGTACGCCGACGGGCTGCCCTTCCCCGAAGGGATCATGTTCCTCAATGGCAGTATCTACTCCGCCTGTCCGCCGAAGATCTGGAAGTTCACCGACACCGACGGCGATGGCAAATCGGACCGGCGCGAAGTCTGGTTCGACGGCAAGACGCTCACCGGATGCGCCAACGACATGCACGGACCATTCAAGGGGCCGGACGGCTACATCTACTGGACGAAGGGCGCCTTCGCGAAGCAGGAGATGACGCTCGGCAACGGAAAGCCCTTCACCACGCGAGCCTCGCACGTCTTCCGCGCCAAGCCCGACGGCAGCGGCCTCGAAGTGATGATGACCGGCGGTATGGACAACCCCGTCGGCCTCGCGTTCACCTCCACCGGCGACATCATCGTCAGCAACACGTTCCTCCAGCACCCCGCCGACGGCAAACGCGACGGCCTCATCCACGCCGTCCCCGGCGGCGTCTGGGGCAAGGACCACGACCCGATCTACGAGCACCCGTGGACTTCGCCCAAGACGATGCCGATCCTCACGCACATGGGACCTGCCGCCCCGGCGGGAATCAACCGCTACGACTCGAACGCCTTCGGCGAGGACTATCGCGGCAACCTGTTCTGTTCGCAGTTCAACCTCAGGAAGATCAGCCGGCACATCATGGTCCCGAAGGGGTCGACGTACGAGACGAAGGACAGCGACTTCGTCTGGAGCGACGACCCGGACTTCCACCCGACCGACGTGCGCGAAGCGCCGGACGGCTCGCTGCTCGTCATCGACACCGGCGGCTGGTACAAGCTCTGCTGCCCAAGTTCGCAACTCGTGAAGGCAGAGGCGTTCGGCGGGATCTATCGCGTTCGGAAAATGGGAGCCGAGGCGAAGGCGACCAGACGAACCGAACCGACGATCCCAGTCGAACACGAACAGCGCCGCTGGGCCGAGCAAGCCACGCGGACCGGCATCCCGCGACTGCTGGAACTGGCTGGCACCGCGACCGATCAACACCTGGACCATACCGCGACGTTCGCCCTGATTCGCATTGGCGACTTCGACGCGACGCAACGCGGGCTGACATCGGCGAATCCGCGAACCAAGAGGGCCGTACTGGCAGCGCTCGACGCGATCGACCCAAAGCGGCTGAAGACTTCCGAGGTGCTTCCTTATCTGACCAGTGAATTGGAGCCGCTGCGCGAGACGGCATGGTGGATCGCAGCGAAGCACCCCGAATGGGGCGGCGAACTCGTCGGCCACTTCCGCGAACGGTTGGCGGCGAAGCTCTCCGACGCCGAGCGCGAGGAGTTGACGAACCGGCTCGCGAAGTTCGCGAAGAACGAGGCCGTGCAGGCGCTGCTCGCCGAGTCGGCCGCGAATCCGATCGCACTCAAGGCGATGGCGCGGGCCGGCCTGAAGACCGTTCCGTCCAACTGGCCCCCCGCGCTGGCAAAGGAAGTCGGCGGCCCGCGGCCGCTTGAAGCGCTCGCGACCGTGCGGGCGCTGCCATTCAAGACTTTTGGCCGCTCGCTCGCCGACGCCATCGCCGGCATCGCCGGCGATCCGAAGCGTTCCATCGACGAACGCCTCGCGGCGCTGGGTGTCTTCCCGGACTGGGCTGATGCGAAGGAGAACTTTCCTTTCGTCTTAAGCGAACTGAAGACCGGTCATCGCGCAGCCGCCGCGGACATCCTCGCACGTGGTTTGTCGTCGCCGGAACGGCTCCAACAACTCACGGCGGTTCTACCCGTCGTTGGCCCCGTCGAAATTGCCAAACTCCTTCCGGCCTTCACGAAATCGCAGGATGAATCCGTCGGCCTCGCGCTCGTGGCGGCGCTGAACGAGCCGAAGGTGCGGGCCGCGATCCGTACCGAACAGGTGAAGCCGATCCTCGACAAGTACCCCGCGAAGGTGAAGGAGGAAGCCGCGAAGCTGTACGCGATCCTCGATGCTGAGATCGCCAAACAGCGCGAGAAACTGGAGGCGCTGATCAAGGAACTGCCGACCGGCGACGTCGGACGCGGGCACAAGGTCTTCAACGGCGTGAAGGCCGCGTGCGCCACCTGCCACAAGATCGGTTACGTCGGCGGCGTGGTTGGCCCAGACCTCACGCGCATCGGCTCGATCCGCACCGAGCGCGACCTGCTGGAGTCGATTGTCTTCCCGAGCCTCAGCTTCGTCCGCAGCTACGAACCGGTGCGTGTCGACACGCTCGACGGCCGGCAGTTCAACGGCATCCTGAAGAAGGACGCCCCCGACGAGATCGTCCTCGTCGTCGACGCGACAAAGGAGGAGCGGATCGCAAGGGACAACATCGAATCGTTGAAGCCCGGCACGGTGTCGGTGATGCCGGCGGGCCTGGACCAACAGTTGACGAAGCAGGATCTGGCCGACCTAGTGGCGTTCCTGAGGGCTGCGAAATGAGGGCATCGATCGCATTTTTCATTGTCTCGCTGTCGGCTCCGAGCGCCGCGACGGCGCCGCCGAAGTACATCGCCAACGCGGACGGCACGACCGCGGCCGTGATCGTCGAGGAGGAGCCTCTCATTCACGGCCCGCAGGTCTTCCCGGAAGACCTGGAATCTTCCTTGAAGAAGATCCCCAAGAATATCCATCCCGTAAAACTGAATGTCGTCGCGGTCGATCAAACCTCAGCCGACGAGGTCCGCGCGATCGTCCGCCGGGCGTTTCCCGAGAATGCGCCGGCCACTTCGTTCGTCGTCGGCAAACTCGCGAAACCGGGCGCGAAATACGCCATGGACATGGTCTCGGCCGGACGGGGAACTCCAACCGGGTTCAGTGCAGAACGAACGTTGAACGTCAGTCCCCGATTGTACATTTCGGGCCAAGCGGAGAATGGCGGAACGCCGGCGGAAGCGGCGAGAAAGACGCTGGCCAGCCTGTTGAAGACGCTCAAATGGCTGGGCTGCCAGTCTTACAACACCGTGCAATGCAAAGTCTTCCTCAAACCCATCAGCGCCGCCCCGGATGTCCGCAAGGAGTTTGAAATCGCCTTTGGTAATGACAAAGTGCCGCCATTAGTCTTCGTGGAGTGGGAATCGACGCTACCCATCGAGATCGAATTGATCGCGAGCGATCGACCCAATCGAAACGCCAATCCACCGGCCGTCGAATACTTGACTCCGCCGGGGATGACCGAATCGCCCGTATATTGCCGTGTCGCACGGGTGAATGCCCGAAACGCGATCTACGTTTCCAGCTTGTACTCGGAGAAAAAAGGCACGGGTGCGGAGGAAGTGGAAAGCGTCTTCGCCCAACTGCAGGACACCTTGAAGAAGTCCGGCAGCGATCTGAAGCACCTCGCGAAGGCGACGTATTACGTCTCCGGCGACGATGCGAGCAAGCAACTCAACGTCCTGAGGCCGAAGTTCTACGACCCGAAGCGCCCGCCCGCGGCATCGAAGGCGACGGTGAGCGGCGTCGGGATGAAGGACCGCACGCTCACGATGGACATGATCGCGGTGAAGGCACGCGAGTAGAACTCCCAGCCTGGAGCGCGAGCGACGGGCGAAGCTTCGCCCATCGCTCGCGCTCCGGGCTGCGCATTCACATCAATCGTTTCGTAATCATGTCCACATCAAACACGCAGCCGCCCCAGACGCCGCCGCTGGCGTTCTGGAGTGCGGCCCACAGTTTCGTGTCGGCCGGCAACTGCGGGTCCGCCCGCAGGTCCTCGCGCGGCGGGCGAGACGCCAGATCCACATTCAAGACGTTCACACTACCTTCCAGTTTGTTGCGGTCGATGACGATCTCGACCGTATCGCCGTCACGCAGCTTGCCGATCGGCCCGCCGGCCAGCGCCTCCGGCGAGACGTGGCCGATGCAGGCCCCGGTGCTTACGCCGCTGAAGCGGGCATCCGTCAGCACCGCAACGTGCTTGCCCCACGAGAGGTGCTTGAGCGCGCTGGTGATCTGGTAGATCTCCTCCATGCCGCTGCCCATCGGCCCGCGACAGCAGAGCACGAGCACGTCTCCGGCCTTCAACCGCCCTTCCTTGATCGCGGCGATGGCGGCTTTCTCGTTCGTGAACACCTTGGCCGGCCCCGTCTTGCGGTATACGCCGTCGGCGTCGACGACGCTCGGATCTATGGACGTGGACTTGATGACGCTTCCCTCCGGGCAGAGGTTGCCGCGTGGGAAGGTCAGCGCGCTCGTCAGGCCGCGAGCCTTCGCCTGCGCCGGCGACATGATGACGGTCTCGGGATCGACCTTGTCTCGCGATTGGAGGATGTCACGGACGCGCTTCCGGCGTTCGGACGTCTCCCACCAGTCGAGAACCCTGTCGAGCGGTTCGCCCGTCACGGAGAGCGCGTCTAGTTCGAGGAGGTTCATCCGGCGCAGGTGCAGCATCACTTCCGGCACGCCGCCGGCGAGGAAGACGCGGATCGTCGGATGGCCGATCGGGCCGTTCGGCAGTGCATCCACGAGGCGCGGCACGGCGCGGCAATAGTGCGTCCAGTCCTCGATGGTCGGCCGCTTCAGCCCGGCGTGATAGGCGATGGCCGGCGTATGCAGGAGTAGGTTCGTGCTACCGCCGAAGGCCGCGAAGACGGCAAGCGCATTCTTGATCGACTTGTCCGTCAGGATGTCCTTTGTGGTCAACTTCTTCGACGAGAGATTGACGAGAGCCTTGGCGGAACGCCGGGCCATGTCGAGCCAGATCGGCTGGCCCGAGGGCGCGAGCGCCGAGTGCGGCAGGCTCAGGCCCAATGCCTCGCCGACGACCTGCGACGTCGCGGCCGTGCCGAGAAACTGGCAGCCGCCGCCAGGTGAGGCACAAGCATGACAGCCGGCCTCGGCCGCTTCTTCCAGCGTAATCTCACCGTGGGCGTAGCGGGCGCCGATGGTTTGAACTTTGCCGGTGTCCTCGGTCCCGGTTTCCCCCGCGAGCATGACGCCTCCCGGCACGAGCACCGCCGGCAGGTCGCGTTGGCTGGCGAGCGCCATCATCATCGCGGGCAGTCCCTTATCGCAAGTCGCGACTCCAAGCACACCGGCGCGCGTCGGCAGGCTGCGCATCAATCGCCGCAGCACGGCCGAGGCGTCGTTGCGGTACGGCAGGCTGTCGAACATGCCGGGGGTACCCTGCGTGCGACCGTCGCACGGGTCGGTGACGGCCCCCGCGAACGGGATCGTCTTCTGCCGCTGAAACTCCTCCGCCGCCGCCTTCACGAGCAGGCCGACTTCCCAGTGCCCGCTGTGGAAGCCGAGCGCCACCGGCGACCCGTCGTCGGCACGCAACCCGCCGTGGGTGCTGAGGATGAGATATTCCTTGCGCCCAAGCAGTTGCGGGTTCAGCCCCATGCCGACGTTCTGCGTCCAGCCGAAGAGATCGCCGGAGGGAGAATGCCGCAGGAGATCGTCCGTCAGCGGCAGCGCCCCGGCCGGGCCGCGCGTGGTGGACACGAGTTGATAGACGGCATCGTCGGTCGTTTCGACGAGTTCGGAGAAGGCGGGCATCGTGTGTTCCAATCGGATGGATCGGGTGATTGTAGGCGATCCGCTCGCCGCATCGAAGACCCGCCGCTAGCATGTCTTCGCAACCCTTTTCTCAGGAATCCGGATTATGCGATTCACCCTCTCCCTGCTCCTGCTCGTCCTCGCATTGCCGCTCATCGCGGCGGGGCCCAAAGTGGATGTCGAACCCTTCGGCAAACTCGCCGACGGCACGGCCGTCACGGCGCACACGCTCACCAACGAGGCCGGCGCCAAGGTCAAGATCATCGACTACGGCGCCATCGTCACCGAGATCCACGTGCCGGACGCTTCGGGCAAACTCGGCGACGTCGCCCTCGGCTTCTCGAACATGGACGGCTACCTTAAGGGCCACCCATACTTCGGCTCGAACGCCGGGCGCTGCGCCAACCGGATCGCGAAGGGGAAGTTCAAGCTCGACGGCAAGGAGTACACCCTCGCGACCAACAACGGCGAGAACCACCTGCACGGCGGCAAGGAAGGCTTCGACAAGAAGATGTGGAAGGCCGGCGCTCCACTTGCTGTCGGTGCGGGCGGCGGGCCGACCATTTCCCTCACGTATGTGAGCAAGGACGGCGAGGAAGGCTATCCCGGCAATCTCACGGTGAAGGTGACCTACACGCTGACCAAGGACAACGCGCTGAAGGTGGAGTATCACGCAACGACTGATAAGGCGACCGTCTGCAACGTGGCGCACCACAGCTACTTCAACCTCGGCGGCCACGCCAGCGGCGATATCCTCGGCCACGAAGTCGAGATCATGGCGAAGAACTACACGCCGACGGACGACACGCTCATTCCGACCGGCAAGATCGCGCCGGTGGCCGGCACGCCGTTCGACTTCACGAAGGCCGCGACGATCGGCGCCCGGATCAAGCAGATCGACGCGAAGCCGCAGGGCTACGACCTGAACTACGCGCTCGACGGCAAGGCCGGCGGCAAGCCGTTCCTTGCGGCGCGCGTCACGGAGCCGAAGAGTGGCCGCGTGATGGAAGTCTTCACCGACGAGCCAGGCCTGCAGTTCTACAGCGGCAACTTCCTCGACGGCACGAACACCGGCAAGGGCGGCCACGTCTACCAGCAGTACAACGGTTTCTGCATGGAAGCCCAGAAGTTCCCGGACGCGATCAACAAGATCGGCACGGACGGCTGGGCCTCGCCGGTGCTGAAACCGGGCGAGGAGTACAAGACGGTCACGATCTACAAGTTCGGCGTGAAGAAGTAAGACGAAGAGAGTTTAGCCGCAGATGAAAGGCACGATGAAAACAGGATCCGAAGAAAACAATTTTCGGCTCCTGTCTTCATCCTGCCTTACATCCTGAGGTTACTTGGCTCCCAGTCCGGGGCCGTTCAAGATGGCGGTGTTCATCGTGCCGTCGCGGATGGTGAAGACGCCCGGGAAGCGCTTGTCCCACGGTTCGTTCGCGATGGGGCAGTACTGGCGGCCGTTCGATTCGATGGCGGCTACGCCAGGGATGTGCGCCGCAATCGCGGCCGAGTGAATCAGCGACGCACCGACACACGTGAGGTCTTGGACGCAGCGGAAGAGTTGGAAATGCTGGGCGGCGGCCGCGAGGAGCAGCGTTTGCGTCTGGCCTTTGCAGGCCTTGAAGGCGACACCGGTATAGCCCATCTTGCGAGCCAACAGCAGCGATTCCAGATCGAGCAGCGATTCGTCGATCACTACCGGCTTCACCTTCGCCGCGTCGTGCATCCGGTTCGCGGGGTTCGCCTTCAGGTCGCGGGCCGTCGGTTGTTCCACATACTGGATGCGGTCGAAGGCTCGCGGCGATTCCGACTTGACTCTCAATAACACGTCGAGCAGATACGCCACGTTCTGGCAGCGTTCGTTGAAGTCGAGCGAGTAGAAGTAGCTTCGCGTGCCGTCCGTCTCCTCCGCGATGCGGTTGACGCCGAGGACGCGGGCCACGTCCCAGCCGGCGTCGTCGCCGTTGAGCTTGATCTTCAGGTGCGTCAATCCGTCGCGCAGGATCCATTCGCCGAGTGTTTCGGGCAGGCCGTCGCCGACGGGCGTCTTCACATCGGCTGGCGTCAGCGGGTCAAGCGCGCCGACAAGGTGGTACAGCGGCATCCGCGCCTGCGGTTTCGACGCGATGAACTGCGACAGGTGCAATCCTGTGAATTCCGAACCGAGGAAGTGGTCGAGGTTCTGCGGCAGGAAGTCGCGGCTGCAAGTCTGAAAACTGTTTCGCCCATGGACCTTGCCGTACGCGTCGTGCAGGGCCGCGTCGAACGACGAGGCGACGACGAGCGCCGCCAGCGCCGGCATCGGCTCCGGGAGGTCGGGCTGTTCCGCCGCGAGCCGCAGGATGCGCGGTTCCAACTCGTGACCGATCGCGACCGGGTGTCCGGCTTCGCCATGGTTCGCATACACGCCGACGAGCGACTCCGCCAGCCGCTTCATCGCGGCGAGCGTCTGGTCGTACTTCAGCACCTTGCTCGGCCACGCCCAGACATTGCCGAGCGGCATCGAACCGAATCCGACCGCCGTTTTTCCGTCGAGGGATTCCACGTCCATCTCGGCATTGAGGAGTGTCGCACGGTCGAGCGCGACGCCGCCGAACTTGATCGGCGTGCGGTAGAGGAAGTCCTCGTAGGCGAAGCGGACGTTCTTGATGCGGATGTCGGTGGCGGGCATACCTAGCTCTCGGTAGGCTTCTGATAAATCGAGTTTGGTTCGAATCGTGTGACTCGATTTTTAAGGCCATTACCCGTATCGATCAGTTCTCGAAATCGCTTGTCCGTGCGCGTTAAACTTCGGAAATGTCCAGCAAGCCGTTCTTCACTTGTCAAGAACTCTGCGATACGATCAGCGGCCCAATCGATTCGATTCAATGACTTCTCGTTTTGAAAAAATGGACCACGATCAAGCAGTGTTCTCCACGCGCTGCGATGCAACCCCGGATCGTCACGCGAAACGAAGAACAGGGGCAATAGAACGTGCAGCAACTCCCCGCCGGGATGTACGAGGTTTCCTTGCACGATCTCCGAGTATGCCATTTCGATCGCGCACCAACCGCGAGCGTTTTTCAAAAGGTTCGGCGTCAAGAAAATGACGACATGGCGACAAGATAATATCCCGTTCCTGAGCGAGGAGCGCGAATCGCTCCCGTAAGGATAATCGTGGCGGTCGATCCACGGCTCGATATCGAGTTTCTTGAGACGGCGATAGACCGGCAATACGAGATCGGGTTGGTCTTCCCCGCTGTGCGAAAGAAAGACATGGTGCGTGCATCTCGGAAACGACCGGATCGTCCAAAACACGGTCGATCCTCACCAATTGATCGGAGGAAGTTCCGGAACTTCCACTCGCGGTGCCTCGCGACCGGATAATTGCGCGATCAGGGCTTCTCCGAGATCGGTTGGAACAAACCTGACGGCCCCGGACCAGTCACCCGCTGGCGGTTCGATGAATCCACTATCTTCCAAGCGTTGCAAGGCCAACAAAAATTCATCTCGTTTCATCCGCCGATGCGCGGTCAACTCGGGTTTATCGTGGTCATCAAAATCGAATGGGAATCGTCGTGAATCGACGACGGACTCCTGATTGTAAAAGTAATTCCATAAACTCGCTTCGTTGACAGAGTCGCGATACTGGCGAAACGGGTCGATCTTGTGGATCGCACCGAGAATTTCCCGGTAAACTTTGGGAAGTTTCGACGCGTATTCACGAATCTGCTCTTCAGACGGCAACGGCTTCGTCTTGGTCATACCTTTTCCCTCCGCGTACTTTATATCCTATTCCAGACTGGAAATCAGGGCTAATTGAATCGATGACTATCCCTGATTGGCAACTTCCGCCCGGCGTCGATCGCGGGTTGTGGGACTACCTGCACAGCGACGACATGGTCGCGAACTACGATGCCCAGATGGCGATCGCGCCACTCGCCGCGGCCGACGTGCGGTTCTGCGAACTCATCTTCGACTCGCCCGGCCGCGTCGTCGACCTCGGCTGCGGCACCGGGCGGCTCGCGAAGCGGATGATCGAACGCGGCCACCAATACGTCGGCATCGATCTCTCGGACGAAATGCTCGCGGCCGCCCGCGAGGCCAACCCCGCCGCGGAATTCCGGAACGCGAACCTCGTCGACCTCCTTGGCATTCCGGACGCTAGCTTCGATTGGGCCGCGTGCCTCTTCAGCACTCTCGGCATGATCCGCGGCGACGAAAACCGACGGGCCGCACTGCGGACGTTCCACCGAATCCTGAAGCCCGGCGGCGCGGTCGTGCTGCACGTCCACAACCGCTGGTTCCACGGCCTGGGTCTGCGCCTGTTCTCGAGCGCCGACAAAACCATGCCCCAGGCCTACGGCGGCGCTCCACTCACGCTCCGCCACTACGCGAAGCGCGAGATCGTTCGGGATCTCGCGAGCGCCGGTTTCGTCGTGGAAATGATCGAGCCCGTCGGTCGGGGGACGGACGGGCTCCTTGGATCGAGTTGGCTGCTTCCGGCTTTCCGCGCCTACGGCTACCTGATCGCGGCGCGGAAGCCTTCGTTCAAGGCGATGTGAACGGCCGGGCGATCGGGTTCATGGCCGGCTCCACCGCCTTTGCCGGTACCACCGTGCTCGGAGCCGGCGGATAATTCGCGTAGATCGGCGTCCAGCCGCCCATCACGGGATGCGGCTTCGCCCCCGCGACCGGCCCCGCAACCGAAGTTTCCCCGCTCGGGCACGCACCGGTATCACATTTCGTCTTGCCCAATTTCCTGCAGGTTCCGCAGGACAGGCCCGGCACCGGTTCCCGGTTCGGCCCGAGGTACGCCGTCGCCGGCGCATGGTATGGAGCGGGGCAAAGGATCGGCAGGATCTGTTCGTTGCACGGCTTCCAGCACAGCAGCGCCTTCACTTTGTCGCATGCGGTGCCGACGCAGGCGAACCGTTTTGTCGGCATCGCATCCACCTTCGGGCACTCGACCGTCGGCCGCGTCGGGAGCAACTTCGAGATGATGGGCTTCGCATACGAGGTTGGTGTCGGGCAGACGACAGATGTCGGGCACGCCACGGGAGCCGGGCACGCCTCGGGTGCGGGGCACGGCATGGCCACCGGGTTCACCGCCGGAGCGGGGCACGGCTCGTGAATGACGACGCGCACCATTGGAGTCGGACAGGTCGCGTCGCATGCCACGTTCGGCGTCGTGCCGCACAGCCAGTTCTTCAATCCCGACAGCACGCCCGGCTTCTTCACGCGGACCGCCGCACATGGATCGGTACACGCCGACGCCGGCTGGCAACTCACCGCCCACGCACTGGCTACCGGCGGGTGCGATGGCACCGGCACGGCGGGCTGCGGTGTGGCCGGCACCTCATCGATCGGTTGCGGAGCGACGATCGGCAGTTCCGCGGCAATCAGGAGCGACGGCAGGGCCAAGAGCATTCCGACGGCGATCCAGCGCGGCATGGCGGCTCCCCGAAAGGTGAAGTCTCGTGTATGCCCCTTTCTTCGGACGCCCCGCCAGCCGAGCCGCGCCGATTCTGCGGCCGCGACAACCCGAACGCCGCGACGAAGCCGGACGACCGGCAGACTTTCCCCGGCTTGCCGGGATTACCAAACGAAACGGCCCGCGGCGAGCGCCGCGAGCCGGAAATTGTGGCGAACTCGAATTGGAGCTGTTCTCGATTTGATATAGCGAACTCGGGTTAGCCCGACGCGCCAGCGAGGGCGATGGCATCGGCCCTCGCTGGCGCGTCGGGCTAACGGTCTCTTTGATCTTCGCTACACCATTTCTGGACTTGCTCTAGCCGACGAACACGCCGCCGTTGAAGTCCGGCAGTCCGTCCATGCCGATGAACTGCGGATCCGTCACGGTCGGCGAGAGGTTCTTGCCGAGGTAGGTGCGGATCGCGTCGCTGCCGCCGACCACCGTGCGGATGTCGGCGAGGTTGTCGCCGTCGATATCCTTCACCGCGACGCGGACTCCCGTGCGGGAGTTCGGGTCGCCGGCGAAGAAGTTCGCGAGCGGGTTGAGCGTGGCACCCTTCGAGGCGATCAGGGTTTGGGCGTCGAAGACCGTGACGCGCGGGCCGCCGCTGGGGCCGCCGCTGGCCACGATGTCCGCGAAGCCGTCGCCGTTCACATCGCCAACGGCGACGAACACGCCATCGCGAAGGGTTTGTTCGAAGGCGAAGAAATCGTTGAACAGCACGGCGCGAGTGGTCTTGAGGGTCGTACCGTCGATGGCGGAGACGCGCGGCCCGCCGTCACGGCCCGCGGCGACGACGAGGTCGCCGGTGCCGTCGCCGTTCACGTCGCCGATCGCCGTGCGGGCACCCCCGCGGAAGTTCGGATCGTCGATGCCGAAGAAGTCGGCGATCTGCGTGAAGGTCGCGCCGTCGAAGATACGGACACGCGGGCCGCCGCCGACGTCGGGGCTGATGACGATGTCGGCCTTGCCGTCGCCGTTCAGGTCGCCGGTGGAGACGAACACGCCGCCGGTGAAGCTGGCTTCGAACGGGGCGATGCTGAACAATTCGCTGCCGTCCTTGCCGCTGAGCACGCGCACGAGGCTCGCACCACCGGGGCCGGAGCCGACCACCACATCTTCGATGCCGTCGCCATCCACGTCGCCGGAGGCCACGCGGACGCCGCCATTGAACGCGGCCGAGAGCGCCGTGGACGACACCTGATTGCCGTTCGCATCCACGACGCGGACGACCGGGGGCACGCCATCGGAGCCGATCGCGCCGTTCGGCGTGCCGACGAGCAGCGGGTTCTGCGGCGGGGCCACGTCGTCGTTGAGGATCGTGCCGATCCCTTGGGCGTCGCCGATGGTGGAGTTCGTGGCACCGGAGAGTTGCACGAAGAACGTCTCGTCATTCTCGACGTCCGTGTCGCCGGTGACCGCCACGGTCGCGGTCATCGTCGTATCGCCCGGATTGAACGTGAGCGTCGTCCCAACGATTGCGCCGAAGTCGGAGCCGGCCATCGCCGTGTTGTCGACCGTGGCGACGCTTACCTGCGCCGGCAGTTCGGCCGCGCCGGTCAGCGTGACGGTGAAGGTGTAATTCGTCGAGCCGGAATTCCCTTCCGACAGTGCGACGTCATCGATGCTGAAGACTGGCGCCGTGTCGTCGTTGAGGATGGTGCCGGTGCCGGTGCCCGCGAGGATCGTGGCCCCGTCCGGCAGAGACAACACGACGGTGAAGGTCTCATCGGTCGAGAAGGCCACGTCGCCGTTGACCGTCACGAGGACCGTCTTGGTCGTTTCGCCCGGCAGGAACGAGAGGACATCGATCACAGCGGTGTAATCGCTCCCCGCGGTCGCGGTGCCGTCGACGGTGTCGACCGCCGCGGTGACGGTCAGACCGCTCGGCGCCGAGAGCGTGACAGTGAAGGTGAAGGTCGTGCTTCCGGAGTCGCCTTCGGCGAGGGTCACGCTATCGATCGAGAGCGTCGGCATCGCATCGTCGTTGGTGATGGTCACCTGCGCGCTCGAAGCCGCGCCGATGACGCCGCCGTTGGTCGCGCCACCCAGGATGGCGGTGAACATCTCGTCGTCTTCGAAGGTTGCGTCCTGCGTCACCGGAACGGAAACGGTCGCCGTCGTCTGGCCATCGGCGAAAGTGACGACGATCGGCGTGTCGTCGAAGTCCGATCCCGGGGTCGCGGTGCCTTCGGCGTAGGAGACGGTGACACTGAGTTCGCCGGCGCTGCCACCGGTGCGGACGAGCGTCAGTTCGGCCGTCGGGCCGGCTTCCGAAACCGAGAAGTTCAGGTCGCCGAATTCGACGATGCCCGTCGGCGTATTCGCCGTCGTGAGCGCCGAGAGGGCCGTCGGGCTATCGCCGAGCAGGATCGCTTCGCCGGTGGCGAGGTTGATCGAATAGAGGCTGGACACGCCGCCGACGGTCAGCGCGGCGAAGGCCGTACCCGACGTCACCGGCGCGCTGCCGGAGGACACGCGCACGTTCGACGGGATGTTGAAGCCGTTCACCTCCGTGAAGTCGAGGGGGCTGCCGCCGAGCGTGATCGGGATCGGGTTCGACTGCGTGCCGTCGTTCGGCGGGTTCTGGATGTACAGCGAGTCGGTGTCGCCATCCAGTGTGTACTGGGTCGTCGGGCCGGTCTTGGACACCTGACCGAAGGAATTCGTGTACGCCGTCGCCGAGATGCCCGTCGCGCCGCTGCCGTTGATGAAACCGTCCGGCTGATTGCCCGCCGCGACCATATCGTTGTCGACCGGCAAACCGTTGATCGGATTGGCGCGGGCGTTCAACCCGGCGCTGTTCGTGATGCGGATGCGGTCGACGGTCGGGTTGAAGTCGAAGCCGTAGCCGGTCGTCGCCGGATCGGCGAAGTCGATCGTACCGCCCATCGCGTCGACGTAGGCGATCGCGCTGGAACCGAGCGACACGGTCGCGCCCGTCTGCGGGTCGATCCGGTAGATCGTTCCGGTGTCCTTCGCGCCGTCGATGCCGAGGCCAAAGAGTTGGCCAGTCTGCGGGCGGAAGTCGATGCCGACCAGCGTCTCGCCGGCGACGATATTGCCAAGAGTGACAATGAACGGATTCTCGACATTGTTGCTCAGCGACCGCACCAGGAATTTACCCGTGGCATCCAGCGCGATGTACGGCGTCGCGCCGAGGTCGCTCTGGAAAGCGACGCTTGTCACGGTCGCCGGCGTCGTGCCGATGGGGCCGACGGATGTCGCTTCGCCGGTGACGAGGTCGATGCGGTAGAGGCCGTCGACGCCGTCGACCGTCAGGACGGCGAGTGCGGTGCCGGACGTCGCCCCCATGTTCGAACCGGGCGCGGTCGCGTCGGCGAGGATATCGAAGCCCTTGACAGACGTGAAATCCAACGGCGAACCGCCGAGCGAGATTGCAGAGACGAGTACTTGCGTGCCGGCGTTTGGCGGGTTCTGGATGTAGAGGGAATCGGTCGCGGCGTCGATCGTGTATTGCGTCGTGACGCCGCCGTTGTTCGGGAAGGAGTTCGAGTACGCCGTACCGCCGACGGTCGATGTGCCGCCGTTGATCGCGCCATCGGGATTCGTTCCGGAAATGCCCAGGTTTCCGTCGACCGGGTTACCCGTGTTCGGATCGGCGCGCCCGTTGAGCGGCCCCGCGACGATGCGCAGGCGATCCACGGCCGGGTTGATGTCGATGTCGTAGCCGACGGTCGCCGGATCGGGCAGGTCGATCGGGTTGCCCACGTTGTCGATGTACGCAATGGCTCCGACCGTGCCGACGGGCGTCGCCAGTCCGGTGGCGGTCGAGATCGCGTACAGGGTCGCCGTGTCCGCCCCGTGATTCACGCCGAGGCCGTACAGTTGGCCGTTCTGCGGGCGGAAGTCGATGCCGACGAGCGTCTCGCTGGCGTCGACCCCCGAAATCGCGATCGGCGTGCCGGCCGAGTCGGGGTTCGTGCTGGCGAACGGCACGAGCGTCGCGCCCACGAGGGCGAAGCCGGTGGCGGCGTTCACCGTGAACGTCTGCTGCGGGTCGTTCTCTGTGATCGTCAGCGTCGCGACGTTCGGCGAACCGATCGCGGCCGCGTTACTCGCGCTCGCGATCGTCAGGATGATCGTCTCGTTCCCTTCGAAGATCAAATCATCGGTGAGAGCAATGGTAAAGGTGGCGGTCGTCTCGCCATCCGCGAAGGTGGCCGTGTAAGGCCCGCCGACAAAATCCAATCCCGCCGTGGCCGTTCCGCCGGTCACGTTCACCGTCACGGTCACGCTGCCGTTCGGAGTCCCCGTCCGCGACAGGGTCACGATTGCGGTCCCGCCGGCTTCGCCCGCGCTGATGGTCGCGGAACCAAACGCCACCGTGCCGGCCGGTGCGTCGGCCAGTGTCAGGGCCGAAAGTCCCGTCGGCGCGGGAGCGATTTCCGTCGCCACGCCGGTCGTGAGATTGATCCGGTAGATCGTGGAAACGCCGCCGACCACGAGTGAAGCGTAGCCGAAACCGGTTGCCGGCGTGGACGACGTCGCGACTCGGATGCCCGCGGGAATATCGAAACCGTTGACGTCCGTGAAGACGAGCGGACTGCCCCCCAGGGTGATGGGGACCGAAAGCGACTGCACCCCGTTGTTCGGCGGGTTCTGAATCGAGAGCGAACCGGTCGCGGCATCGATGGTGTACTGCGACGTGACGCCGCCGCTGAGCGGTTGACCAAAGGCATTCGTGTAGGCCGTTGCGCTGACGCCCGTGATGCCGCCACCATTGATGAATCCGTCGGGATTGATCCCGTTGCCGGCGTTCTTGTCGTTGTCGACCGGCATCCCGTCGTTGGGATTCGCCCGACCGTTGAAGCCCGCGCTGTTCGTGATGCGGATCCGGTCGACCGTCGGGTTGAAATCGAAGCCGTATCCCGTCGTCGCCGGGTCGGCGAAATCGATCTTGCCCCCCATCGTGTCGACGAACGCAATGGCGCTGGCCGCGACCGGCGAGGCCGCGCCGGTTTGCGGATCGATCAGGTAGATCGTGCCGGTATCCGTCGTGTGGTCGATGCCGAGGCCAAACAACTGGCCGGTTTGCGGACGGAAATCGATCCCGACCAGCTTTTCACCCGCGACCAGCCCCGAGATCGGCGCCGACACGGACGTGCCCGGTATCGAGGTGTTGAACCGCACCAGCGACGTCGCGTTCTTATCGAGCGAGACGGCCGGCGTGCCCCCGAGATCGCTCTGAATCGCGAGGCCCTGCACCGCCGTCGCTCCACTGCCGACCGGCCCGACCAACGTCGCCGTCGCGTCCACCAGATTGATCGAATAAAGGCCCGTCGTGCCGCCGACGTTCAGCACCGCGAACGCCGAACCCGTCGTCACCGGCGTGTTGCTGGCCGGCGCGTTCACGCCCGCCGGGATGTCGAAGCCGTTCACATTCGTGAAATCCAGCGTGCTGCCGCCGAGCTTGACCGTTTGCCCCAACGTCTGCGTTCCGGAATTCGGCAGGTTCTGGATGAACAACGAATCCGTCGCGGCGTCGAGCGTGTACTGCGTCGTAATCGGCGTGACGACATACTGCGGCTGGCTATTCGTATAGGCGGCACCGTCGACGCTCGTCGAACCGCCATTAATGGCCGTATCGGATCCGGCCAGCGTGCCCGTGTTCGGGTTTACCCGGAAATTCAAGCTCCCGGCCACCACGCGCACACGGTCGACGGCCGGATTGAAATCCACGCCGTACCCCACCGTCGCCGGGTCGGGCAGGTCGCCGGCGCCCGTGATGCCACCCACCGTGCCGACGGCGGTCGCAAACCCCGTGCGCGTCGAAATGGAATACAGCGTCGCCGTGTCCGCCGTGTGGTTCACGCCCAGCCCGTACAGCTGGCCGTTCTGCGGGCGGAAGTCGATGCCGACAAGCGTATCGCCCCCCGCCAGATTCGCGATCGCCGTCGTCTGCGTGATCGTCGGACTCGCCGTATCGAAGCTCAGCAGGTTCGTGCCGGAGAGGGCGAACGCGACCGCCGGCGTCGAACGGTCCTCCAACTGCTCGATCCCCACCAGCGGCTTGCGAACCAACGGACGCTTCGTTTTCGTTCGACGACTCATGTGCAGACTCCAGGTGCGAAGAGGGTATCGATACTCACCGGGCGAGATGATCCGGTTGCCGGCGACAGTCCATTACCCCGACGAGTCTACCGAAACGATTGCGCGGGGAAAAGAATAATCAGGGATAAATGCGAAAGTTGGACAAATTGGGATATTTGACGACACGAACGTCCGAAATGGCTCCATCACACTAATAACGCAAACGACGGCGGGCGGGATTTCGAAAAAACCGAAATCCCGCCCGCCGTCGCCGCTCCTGCCGATCACTCCGCCGCGGCCTTGCTCCGCTTCTTCGGCGTCGGTGCCGGTTCGTCCTCGAGCGCCGTCTCGTCGTCCGCCCCCTCGATCGCGGCCGCTTCCAGGACCTTCGGGGCGCGCTTCGCCAGAATCTCCTTGATGATCGCGTCCCGGATCTCGGGGTTCTCCCGCAGGAACTTCCGCGCGTTCTCCTTCCCCTGCCCCAACCGCGTGTCGCCGTAGCTCCAGAACGCCCCGCTCTTCGACACGATCTCCTCCTCCTCGCCGATCTTCAGCACGTCGTTCTCGAGGTCCACGCCGTGGCTGTAGTACAGTTCCATCTCGGCCGTGTGGAACGGCGCCGCGATCTTGTTCTTCACCACCTTCACCTTCATCTCCGCCCCGATCGGCTCGTCGCCGTCCTTGATCTGCGCCGCCTTGCGGACTTCGAGCCGCACCGAGGCGTAGAACTTCAGCGCCAGGCCGCCCGTCGTCGTCTCCGGGTTGCCGTACATCACGCCGATCTTCTGGCGGATCTGGTTGATGAAGATGACGCAGGTCTTCGTCTTGTTGATCACCGGGTTCAGGATCCGCAGCGCCTGGCTCATGAGTCGAGCCTGCACGCCGACGGACGAATCGCCGATCTCGTTGTTCAGCTCCGCCTTCGGCACGAGCGCGGCCACGGAGTCGATCACGATGATGTCCACCGCGTTCGACTTCACCAGCATCTCCGCGATCCGCAGCGCCTCCTCGCCGTAGCTCGGCTGGCTGACGAGCAGGCTCTCGAGGTCCACGCCGATCTTCCGTGCCCACGTCGGGTCGAGCGCGTGTTCGGCGTCGATGAACGCCGCCACGCCCCCCTGCTTCTGCGCGTTCGCGATCGTGTGCAGCGCGATCGTCGTCTTGCCGCTGGACTCGGCACCGTAGATCTCGATCACGCGGCCGCGGGGCAGCCCCTTCCCGCCGAGCGCGAGGTCGAGCGCCAGCGACCCGGTGGAGATGCCGACGATGTCTTTGAGCGACGTCTCGACATCGCCGAGCGACATGATGGAGCCTTCGCCGAACTCCTTGTTGATCTCGGACTGGACCTTGACGATTTCCTTGTTGAATTTCGGCTCGTTTTTGGCGGCCATCGGGCGCCCCTCGCGGATGGTGAACGGATGTCGCAACGGGGCCACTGTATCCGCGAACTAGTGTACAAGTGAAGGTCCGTAGCGGGGGAATTTTCAAAATTCCCGCCGGGTCACTTCCCGCCGCCGAGTTCCTTGTTCGCTACGAAGATCGCGAAGATGATGTTCACGACGATGCCCAGCCCGATGCCGATGCGCGAGCACCACAACGCCCAGCCGCCGCGATAGCGGTTCGCACGGTAGCCCTGGATCGACCAAACAAGGCCAAAGATCGGTGCCCAGAAAGCGACGACGCCCAGGATCGGGAACAGCCGCGAGAGCAGCGGCGTTTCGGCTGAGTCGTAATGGATACGATCGTCCACGATCCGCGCGTGGCGCTGCCGGGGTTTGTCCAGCAGCATGATCGGCAGCCCCAGTACGAACCCGAACGCGATGGCGATGCCCGGAATCGCCGGGTTGAACGGTGGACGCTCGAACGCCACCACCGCGCCGATCAGCCCAAAGAAGGCCGCGAGCGCGAACGGGATCGCCCAACCTTCGAATCGCAAGTTCGGTATTGCCAGCATTAGACCATGCTACCAAAAACGGGGCCGCGAAGTGTCCACGCGCACCGGTACGTCGGCACGGGAATCGACGTAAGTTCTTATGGGGCTATGGCGCTTCCGGAAATCGGGAGTCTTTTCGCGGAAGGGTGGCGCAGCGGCGGCGGAAAGACCGGCGGCGGGAGCGGCGTCGATTGTGGGCGTCCGGCATATGCTTGTCGGTGCAGCATTCCTCTACGGGACCCTCCCATGCTCCGCCTCGCACTCCTCGCGATCGCGCTGATTGCCACACCGACCCTCCGTGCGGCGGACATTGTCGTGTACGGCGGCACCTCCGCGGGCGTCACGGCGGCGATCCAGGCGAAGCGGATGGGCAAGTCGGTCGTGCTCATCGAGCCGACGAAGCACGTCGGCGGTCTCACGACCGGCGGCCTCGGCTGGACCGATAGCGGCAACAAGGCCGTCGTCGGCGGCATCAGCCGAGAGTTCTACCGCTGGGTGAAAAAGTATTACGACGACCCGACGGTTTGGAAGTACGAGAAGCAAGCCGACTACAAGAATTATCGCAAGGACGAGGACGCGATGTGGACCTTTGAGCCGAAGGTCGCGGAGATGATCCTGCGCGAGATGCTGGCCGAGGCGAAGGTGGACCTCGTCGAGGGCGAACGGCTCGACCGCGCGAAGGGCGTGACGCTCGACGGCAAGCGGATCGTTTCCATCGCGATGGAGTCGGGCAAGAATTTCGAAGGCAAGATGTTCATCGACGCGACCTACGAAGGGGACCTGATGGCGGCGGCGAAGGTGAGCTACACCGTCGGCCGCGAGGCGAACGCGAAGTACGACGAGACGCTCAACGGCATCGCCCGCGCGTGGAACAAGCACAACCACCGGTTCGTCGTGAAGGTCGATCCGTACGTGAAGCCCGGCGATCCAACGAGCGGGCTGCTGCACGGCATCGACAAGGAACTCGGCCGCGAGGGCGACGGCGACCACCGTTTGCAGGCGTTCTGCTTCCGTATGTGCATGAGCAACGTCGCCGCGAACCGGATCCCGTTCCCGAAGCCCGAGGGCTACGACGAGGCGAAGTACGAGTTGCTCTTCCGCAACTTCGAGGCCGGCGACCTGCGCTTCCCGATGAAGCCCGACATGATGCCCAACGGCAAGACCGACACGAACAACAACTGCGCCGTCAGCACCGACTACATCGGCCAGAACCATGCCTACCCGGAGGCGAGCTACACCGAGCGCGACAAGATCATCAAGGAGCACGAGGTCTACCAGAAGGGGCTGATGTGGAGCCTGGCGAACCATCCGCGCGTGCCGAAGTCGATCCGCGATCAGATGGCGAAATGGGGCCTGCCCAAGGATGAATTCGAAGCGACCGGCGGCTGGCCGCACCAGATTTACGTCCGCGAGGCGCGGCGGATGGTGAGCGACTACGTCCACACGGAGTCCGATTGCCGCCGCCGCCGGCCGACGCCGCAGTCCGTGGGGATGGGCTCGTACAACATGGACTCGCACAACTGCGCCCGCTACGTCACGCCGGAAGGCTTCGTGCAGAACGAGGGCGACGTGCAGGTCAGCCCCGGCGGACCGTACCAGATCAGTTACCTGTCGATCGTGCCGAAGGCGGCGGAGTGCCCGAACCTGCTGGTGCCGGTGTGCGTGAGCAGCTCGCACATCGCCTACGGCTCGATCCGTATGGAGCCGGTGTTCATGGTCCTCGGCCAGAGCGCCGCGACGGGGGCCGCTATTGCGATCGACGACGACGTGCCGGTGCAGAAGGTGAGCTACGAGAAGCTCAAGAAGCAACTCCTCGCAGACAAGCAGGTGCTGGAATATTCGGGCGGCCCCGGTGCGAAGGGGGTCGATGAGAAGAAGCTTGACGGTATCGTCCTCGACGACAATGACGGCAAACCCACGGGCGACTGGGCGTTCTCCGCCAGCACGGGGCACTTCGTCGGCAACGGCTACCTGCACGACGGCAACGAGGCGAAGGGGAAGAAGTCGATGCGTTATACGCCGAAGTTCGACACGGCCGGGAAGTACGAGGTCTTCCTGCACTTCAGCGCCAACGCCAACCGGGCGACCAACGTGCCGGTCGTTGTCAATTCGGCTGACGGCGAGAAGACGATCACCGTGAACCAGCGAAAGGCCCACGGCGACAATGGCTTTTCGCTCGGCACCTACGCCTTCGCAAAGGGCGACGCCGGCTGGATCGAGATTCGCACGACCGGCACCGACGGCCACGTCATCGCCGACGCGGTGCGGTTCGTGGCGAAGAAGTAAATCACTTCGCGGTGCCGTCGGCGGTGATGGTCAGCGCCATCGCCTTCCATTTGTCGCCGGTCAGCGATGGCGAGTAATCCTCCGGCGGCAGCGTCACGTTCACCAGCACGGCCTTCTTTGCGTCCTTCGCGTCGGGCAGCAGGCACCAGTGCTTCGCACCATCGGCCGCCACGATCGTGGGTGTCGGCGTGCGGAACCCGGCGATCAGTTGGTTCGTATCGGCGTCCCACGACAACCCCTGCCCCTTGTCGGTGAAGATCGAGAAGGTCTCCGGCCGCGTCCATTCCGCGGACCGGGGTACACCGACTTCCGCGTCGAGTGGCTGATCGGATCCCGGCTTGGGATCTCCGATCCGGGCATGGAGGAATCGGACATGCTTGCCCGGTTCAGAGGCGCGGTACGCGACGGCAAGCCGGTTCCCTCCCCCATCGACCGCGAGCGCGAGACATTCCATCGGACCGTGGGGAACGCTCAGTGCCAGCTGCGGTTTTCCACCGGGTACGGCAGAGTATATTGCACCGCCGCCGTAGGCGAATACGAGGCTTTTGTTCGGATCGCGATCGCGATGGAACGCGAGCGATTGCCGCTCGACCAGGTTCGTCGCCCCGGGAAAGGATTCGCTCGAGCCGACCTTTTTCTTACCGACGAGGTCCCAGCTTTCGACGACGCCGGCTTTGGTGACGATGATGATTTTTTCGTCGGTGAGGAAGTGGATCGACGCGATGCCGGGATGGGCCGCCTTGTCCTTCCCAATCATTTCGCCGGCGAGGTCGAGACCGTCCACGATCACGGTTTTCGTGCCGAGTTGAACAACGGTCAGCTTGCCGGCGGGATGCTCGAACGCGAAGCGGTCGCCACCGGGACCGACATCGCTGATGCGTGGGTAGGCCATTACGGCGTCCGCCGGCACTTCGGTCTGGTCGATCCGGCGCAAGGTGTTCAAGGCGTAGCGATCGATCGTATCCTTCATTCCCTTGCCGCCAAGTCCGTCGAAGGTGCGTCGCATCACGAGCACCACCGGCCCTTCGGAACCGCCGACCATGACTTGTCTCACCGCCATGACATCGTGATCAAGCGAGATGGTGGCTGTCGGTTTTTCGTAGGCTTTCGGTTTGTCGGCGAACGGAGGCAGTTTCATTCCTCCCGATACCTTCGGCCCGCCGCGCGGTGCATTGGGATTCGGGCGACGGTCGGGAGCCGACTGCCCCGCAACCGGTGCCGGTTTCGCATCCACGGCCGCTTTTGCTTTTTCCTCGACAGGCTTCGAAGGATCGGGGGCCGGTGCCGAATCAGTTGGAGGGGCATTCGCGACTGCTGGCTGGGACGATTGCGATTTCTGGTATTCCATGAAGGCATAGAATCCACCGGCCCCGCCCCCGGCGCACAACAATGCCGCCAGCAAGAGCTTGATTGTGCGCCCACGCCCTCCTCCAGCCTGTGAGGGCACCTTGGTACGATAAGATTGCGACCGTGACGAATTTTTCGCAGACGATTCAGCCTTATCCGGCTTCGTCTTGTATTTGGATTTCGATTTCGGTTCCGGCGCCGGTTCGGCCTCGATCGGCCCAGCCGTCGGAATAGCGAAAGGATTGTCGTCCGCGACCGGCTCCGTCTTCGGTTCGGATTTCGGTACCGGCTTGGATTCCGATTTCTTCGCAACAGGCGGAGCCGGTGGCATCGGCGGCTGGTCGAACGCGAACGGGGCATCGGCGATCACGCTCAGATTTTCGGAATCGCCCGTGCTATCCATCTCGGAGTTCGCGTCGCCTCCGGGAATCCGAAACGCATGCTGGCATCGTTTGCATCGGGCTTTTTTACCGGCCATGCCCGGAGGCGCTTTCAGTATCCCCTTGCATTGCGGACAGGCAATCTCAACGGACATGGAGCGGTTCTCAATGGGGCGCGAACGGATAGCGACGAGTCTGGCATCCACTTTAGCCGGCCGGTTCCCTTGTGTAAAGGACGCTACGGCTTTGACAATCACTCGGAATGGCCATAGGCTCTCGTACCATGTACGACCGTCAGAACACGATCGCGCTCATTGCCCTCGGCGCGATCGCCGCGTTTGTGGGCGCGAACACCCTGCGGCCTACCCTTGATGCCGATACCGGCTGGCATCTTCGCATCGGGCAGTTCATCGACCTTCAGGGCACCGTACCCGCGACCGATCCGATCTCGCGCATGGGCATCGAAGACGCGGTCCCCTGGCAGGCGTATAGCTGGCTCCACGAATGGTTGATGCACCGCTGGTATGTCGCACGTGGCGACGCCGGCATTCTGGAAATGCGGACCGCACTCGTCGCCTTATCCTCCGCCTCCGTTTTCGCACTCGTGTTCGGTCGATTCGGCTTTCGCCCCCTCGCATTTCTGATCGCTTTCGGGCTCGCGTTCACCCTGACTCCTATGGCGACCGAACGGCCCTGGCATTACACGATCGCGTTCACGGCCATCACGTTGCGATTGGTCCTGACCGTCCGCGAAACAGGTTCGAATCGACTCGTTTTCGCGCTGATTCCGCTCTTCGCTTTGTGGGCAAACCTCCACATCCAATTCGTTCTCGGCTGGTTCATCCTAGGGCTTTGGTGCATCGATCCCGGCCTCTCGAGTCGTCGACTGGCCGCGGGCATAACGATCGGTTGCATCCTCGCGACTTTCGCGAATCCCTATCACATCCGACTTCTCGAAGTGATCCTGGATTACGCGACTCAAAGCGCTCCGCGGGAACTAATCCAAGAACTCGCCCTCCCGAGCGTTCGCAGCCTCCCGTTTCTCGCCGCGGTTTCGTTCGCCCTCGTCGCCATACTCGGGATCGCGAGGCGCAGAACGATTGGCTTCTTCGAATTCGGCGTTCTACTCGCCGCCGGTCTCGTAGGAATGCGCATGAATCGCGATCTGTGGTTCGGCGCGTTATTGGCGATCGCGGCGATCCGCCCACCTGCCCCAGCCAACCCGACGGTACGCTCGGCATCCGTTCTGCTAACGGTCCTATCAGTCCTGATCGCAATGCGAGTTTTCAACTCAACCGGGTTGTTGGGCAACACCGACATCGCCGCCGCGCAAGCCCGGGCGTACCCCGTGCATGCCGTCGAGTTCCTCAAGTCCGAACGGCCACCCGGTCCGCTCTTCAACGATATCAGTTGGGGAGGATATCTTGCGTGGGCGCTGCCGGAGTACCCGTTGACGATCGACGGACGCACGAACCTCTACGGTGAAACACAGCTCTTGCAATCGTCACGAAGTTGGTCGACGTTGGACGGATGGAAGTCGGATGTCGAGTTCGCGAAGTGCAATGTTGTACTCGCGCGCGTCGGGCGGCCATTGACGGACTCCCTGCGTGCGATGCCGGACGTATGGCGCATTGCCCACGCGGACGCCGTCGCCGTCGTTTTCATCCGGCGATGATCGGCCTCAATTTCCAAAAGCCCACAATGCCGCTTGTTGAATGACGTTGGGCTCCGCGATGACGGGCGCCTGGCCGTTTCGCACGGCGAGGTCCCACTGTTGCGGATCATCGGGCAGATTATGCCCCGTGAGGGCGACCAATCCTTCGTGTGCGCGATCCGCCATGGCCGGGTCGCGCGTCTTTTCCATCGCAAGGACTTTTGCCAAGGCCGCGACCGAGTCCTGACTGCGCAGCGATTTCAATCCGCGCACCGCGGCCAGGCGAGTGTCCCGGTCGGAACCGCCCGTTTTCTCCGTACCCGTCGCGATCTGGACGAGAACCGGAACGGCTTCCGGGTTGTTCGATTTCGCCAGCGACTCCACGGCCCGGCTTCGGATCACGCTGGTCACTTCGGGCGCGAACCCGACTGGCCCCGCCAGGGTACGAGTCGCCGGAGGTGCCGGGTTCAACGGATCGACCGGGGTACCTCCCGCCTGATAGTAGGCCGCTGTCAGGCTCTTCACGGCGCGTGGATCACGGAATCGCCCCAGGGCATCGATCGCCGCAACGCGAACCACCGGGCTGGGATCGTTGATCGCCGCGTCGGTCAGCAATCGAAGGGCTTCCTCCTGTTCCGGCTCGCTACGGCCGTTGGCTAGCGGTTCCTTGAGCTTTCGCATCGCGGTCGCGCGATCGTCCCCTTCCGAACTCTTCCGCATCACCTCCAACGGATCGCGACGATCGAACATCGTCCCGACGGGATCGTCGCGGAACCTTCGGCTGCTGACCTTATCCCAGGTGCCGGCGCAGCCCGTCATACCGACCACGAGAACCAAGACGGCGAAGATCGGTCGAGACATGGGCGACGGCTCCGATGCGCGGCAACTACCCCGAATCGGAGCGGAATAGCGTCGCGGAAACCGTTCGTCAATCGGAACCGGGGTTCGCCGTGGGTTCCGGATCGGTAAGGCCCGGAATCGGCGGCATCGAACGATTCGCCAGACCCGGCATGGACAGAATCGACTCGCCGGGCTTCGCGGCCGTTGGGATGATGATCGGCTTGAATTCGCCGCTTACGAGATCCAGAACCATGCACGTCTTTGGATTCGCCCGGAACAGGGCACCGGGGTTCGCGACCAGGGTCTTGCCCGTGCGGTGTTGTTCCCGGACATGCGTGTGGCCGTAGAAGAGGTAGTCGAAATAGTTGCAGTGTTCGAGTTCGTAGAATTGGTGGCGGTCGTGCGAATGGCACCAGGCGATCCGCCGCCCGGCCAGTTCCATCGCCCCGAACGCGTCGTGCGCCTGTCCGCCGATATCGCGGATCGCTGCCAGCAGTTTACCCTTGTCCTTGTCCCAGTTTCCGAACACGAAGTGGGTGGGCAGAGGTTTGAACAACGTGACGGTATCGGGTGTTTCGATGTCGCCGCAATGGAGCACCAGTTCGACCTTCTGCTCGCCGAGCAGGCGGACGGCGTCGGCGACCACTTCGTGTCGGTCGTGCGTATCGCTGATGACCCCGATCCGCATGTCGTCCTCGTCGCTGCCGCGCGGTACCCCGTTCGCATTACGATACCAGACCGGGACGGTCGCGGGGAGTCGAACTCCGCCAGCGAATCCTGGCGAACTATTTTTTCGCGGTCATTTCGACCGCCGCGACCAGGGCCACGTCGCGCGTGCCGAGTTTCTCCGCCTGCCGGACATCGCAGACCGTGGCAATCGCAAGGTGCCGATCGCCGCCGATCAACAAGTGAAACGCCTGGATGACCTCCACGCCGTCCTGTTTTCCGCGGGCACATAAACGATAAACGCTGCGCCCCTCGCCGACGGTCATCGGACCGTTCTCCAAGACTTTTTCCGGCATCCAGCCCGGCGTCTTGCGCGTCGCCTCCACAAATTCGGCGAGTACCGCCTTCTCGTCGGCACCCGCGGACGGTTTCCACGTGGCGAAGGTCGCCTGCGCGACATACTCGCCGCGATCCAGCAACCGCATCACAAGATGCTTGTCGTTGCGCACGACGATGTGCCATTCGCGACCGTATACGAGTTCATAGCCTTTCGAGTCCACATGCCGGAGCTGGGTCCAGAGGTCCGGCGGCTTCGGCCCCGTTGGCCGTTTCTGCAGTACCGCCTCGAGCTCCTTCCCCGCCACGTCCTCACGCGAACGGGTCAGGTTGATGGACACTTTCGCGTCCATCGCCGGACTGACCGGCCCGGCTTCGCGCGCGTCCGTTTGCGTCCATTCCAACCGGTCGATTACCGACTTCTCGCGATCGAACTCACCCCGTGCCGCAATCGACACTTTTACCTTTGCACCCTGTTCGACTCCTTCAGCCGAGCCTTCTATCGCGAGGATGGCCCGCTTATCCGATGCAGACACCAGACGACCATTCAGTCCGGCCTCGATCAAACCATCGAAATGGCAGACCGATTGCACGACGTCATTCGCAATCGACCAGGTGTCACCGATCGAAATTTCCCGGCCGGGTAACAGGTTTGCCAGTGCGAGCGAATCAAAATGCTCCGCGACCAACTCGAGTTCTTCCCGCGCCAGCGGCCCGGTCGGTGCGACGGGTAATGGACCATCCGCATTGCGATAGATGAAAATACCGCGACGATCCTCGGCGAGTTTCTTGACGGAGCGCTCGCCCGCGATCGTGCTTTCCGAAACAGCTTCGACGTAGTGCCGGGCTGCCACGGGTTTCGCCGAGTGATCCACTCGTTCCCGGTATCGGTGTTTCGCTTTCGCTTCTATGGGTAGCTGCTCCGGCTTGTCTTCTCGATCGATTTTCAAACGACCCGCGAGCACGAGTTGAAGTTCCACCTGAAAGACATCGCCCGGTTTCGTCACCTCGGCCAGCGCGACGGTCCGTTCGGCCGCGTGGACACTACCGCCACCTGCCGCAGCGGTTAGGAATCCGGCCATCAGTTCACGCCGCGTCATGCGCATGGAATTCCCTCTAATTTCCTTATTCCGGCACGGGAATACCCGTGCCCGGTTCGGAAAGTCAAGGACAACCCCGATTCACCCCGTAATCGCCTCGATCTGCACGAGATTGTCGAAGAACGTCGCACCGCCACCGAAGTCGGTGAGGGCAGTACTCGTGAGGGTGTTGTGATTGAGGCCGTCCGCAGTGAATCGGCTCCACCAACATCCTTGCGTGACAACCACGCCGGGCCGGACGGTCTCGCCGACCTTCGCCTTGGCGCGGAATCGTCCGCGACCATTGAAGACCGCCACCACCGCTCCGTCGGCGACACCTCGCGCGGCCGCGTCCTGGGGGTGCAGGTCCACCGTCGGCTCGGCCGCCTGCGATCGCAGGTGTTCGATCTCGACAAAGGTCGAATTCAAAAACGCCGGGTCCGGCGGCGTGACGAGTTGCAAAGGGTACTTCGCCGCCAAGTCGGGTCGTGTCTGTGGATCTTCGTGCGGGGGGACGTACCGCGGTAGCGGATCGCGCCCAGCGGCTTGTTCCGTCGGGCTGAAGAGATGGCACTTCCCGCTGGGCGTTCCGAAGTTGCCCTCTGCATAAGGCGCCCAGTTCTTCGGTAGATTCAACCGTTTCGCTACACCGTCTCGAAGATCATCAAAAGTGATCCCCTGAAAGCCTCCGGTCGCTTTCATCGAAAGACGGCAAAGTTCCTCGTCGGTCGGCGCGAACAATTCCGGCTCCAAATCCATCGCCTTGGCGAGCAATCGGAAGATCTCGGTGTTCGGTTTCACCTCGCCCGGCGGGGGGATCGCGGGCGGGTTCGCCTGCACGTACAAGTGTCCGTAGCTGCTGTGGATGTCCCAATGTTCGAGTTGCATCGTCGCGGGCAGCACGATGTCGGCATGGCGCGCGGTGTCGGTCAGGAAGTGTTCCAAGACGACCGTATAGAGATCGTCCCGTTTCAAACCTTCGAGGACTCGCGATTGATTCGGCGCGACTGCGGCCGGATTCGAATTGTAGACAATCATTGCCTTCACTGGCGGCCCGGCGAGTTCGCCGTGGAGCGCCTCGGCGAGTTGGACCATGTTGACGGTGCGTGTGCCGGGCGGGATGAGATCCGGCCGTTCGAGTGCGGGACCGTCGAAGGGATATTCCTTGCTGGTGCTCAGCAGCGCGCCGGCACCGGAGTATCGCCAGTCTCCGGTCACGGCAGGGAGACAGACGATGGTGCGGACGGCCATTCCGCCACCGCCGTGGCGCTGCAGGCCGTAGTTCAGGCGGATGAGCGCCGGCCCTCCGAAAAGTTCGCGCGACCGACCATACTCGTTGGCGAAGCGTTCGATGTCGGCGACTGGCAGTCCGGTGATCGCGGCGACCTTTTCCGGCGGATACTCGGCGAGCGCGCGGGCCTTCAGCTCCTCGCCACCGAGGCAATAACGGTCCAAATAGTCCTGATCATTGAGGCCATCGCGGAAGAGGATGTGCAGAACGCCGAGCGCGAGCGCGGCGTCGGTTCCGGGGCGGATCGGCAGCCACCAATCGGATTTTGCCGCCGTCGCCGAACGGAAGGGGTCGATCGTTACGATCTTCGCGCCGCGTTTGCGAGCCTCGTGCTGGATGGCCCAGAAGTGCGTATTTGTGATTAGCGTATTCGATCCCCAGTTCACGATGTAGCGGCAGTCGACGGAGCGTTCGGGATCGACGGCGGCGCGTTTGCCGGCCCCGAGCGTAACTTCGCAGCCGATACCGCCGGCCGTCGCGCAGATGGTACGATCGAGCAGCGACGCGCCGAGCCGATGGAAGAACCGGCGGTCGAGGCTCGATCCTTGAATCTTGCCCATGGTGCCGGCATAGCTGTAGGGCAGGATCGCCTGCGGTCCGTATTCGGACACGACCTGTTTCAAGTTCGTCGCGACGGCGTCGATCGCATCGCCCCAGGAGATCCGTACGAACCGCCCCTCTCCCTTCGCGCCAACGCGCCGCAGTGGATGCAACAACCGCTCGGAGTGGTAGACGCGTTCGAGGTAGTGATTGACCTTCCGGCAAAGAAAGCCGTTTGTAAACGGGTGAGCATCGTCGCCGCGGAGTCGGACGGCTTTCTGCGCGGCCGTATCGACCGTGACGATCATTCCGCAAGTATCGGGGCAATCGAGTGGACAGACTGCGCGGACCGTCTTGAGTTCTCGTGCCATCGGAATGTTCGCCTTCGGAAAAGATTTCGCGGTCGGGAATGTCTCGCCAACAGGAAAAAGCGGAAAAATCCACGACCTTCGCTTGCAGGTCGCTATCGGTCGGTCCAAGATTATCACCAGGACCACAAGGGTGCGATCATCATATCCGAGATCGACACCCGTTCCCGCGTTTGGTTCGCCACCCATGCCGGTACCCGGGACTGTCACCGATTATCTGGACTGTATCCGCAAAAGCGGACTGGTGCCGGAGGACCGCCTCAATGCGGAACTCGACCGCCAGCGACTGGAGCGGGTTCACCATGACGATCTCGATGGGTTCGCAACCTCGCTGATCGATGCCGGTCTCCTCACGAAGTTCCAGACGAAGCAGCTCAAACTGGGCCGTTACAAGCGGTTCATGGTCGCGGGCAAATACAAACTGCTGGAACTGATCGGCGTCGGCGGCATGGGGGCCGTCTATCTGTGCGAACACGTCTTCATGAAGCGCGTCGTCGCCGTGAAGGTGCTGCCGCTCGAAAAACTCAGCGACCCCTCGAATCTCGAACGCTTTTACCGCGAGGCGCGCGCCGTTGCCGCACTCGACCACCCGAACATCGTCCGCGCGCACGACATCGACAAGGCCGACAGCCTACACTTCCTAGTGATGGAGTATGTGGACGGTGCGAGCATGCAGGAAATCGTCGCCCGCTTCGGCCAAGTCGACTACGTCCGTGCCGCGCACTACGTTGCCCAGTCCGCCGTAGGACTGCACCACGCCAACGAACTGGGTATGGTTCACCGGGACATCAAGCCCGGCAACCTGCTGCTCGATCGCTCGGGCGTCATCAAAATCCTCGACATGGGTCTCGCTCGCTTCTTCAACGACAAGAACGACAACCTGACGGCTAAATACGACGATAAGTGCGTTCTCGGCACCGCCGACTACCTCGCGCCTGAACAAGCGCTTTCCAACGTCGTCGACATCCGTGCTGACATCTACGCCCTTGGCGGCACTTTCCATTTCATGCTGACGGGTCAATCGCCAGTACCGGAAGGCACCATCGCGCAGAAACTGGTTTTCCATCAAACCGAAAACCCGAAGCCGGTGACGGAGTTCCGGGATGACGTGCCGCCGGAGTTGCTTGCAGTGTTGGAACGGATGATGAAGAAGGATCCAAACGAACGCTACCAGACGCCGTTGGAAGTGGCCGAGGCGCTGGCGCCTTGGACATCGGAGGCGATCTCGCCGCCGCCGGATCACGAGATGCCGGACCTTTGCCCCGCCGTGCTAACCCTTATGGGCCATGCGGATCGGATTCGCGCGTCCGTGATGGCCAATCGGGCGGTCGCGACGGCGACGGGGTATCGTGGGTTGGGAGGAAACAGTTCCTCGAAGTATCCCACGCGAGGCGGACCGCAAACCCCGAACGGGCAGAACGTGCGGCTGGACGAACCGCTCGGCCAGGGGCAGGTACCGACCGCGCGGAACACGCATACGACTCCAATCGCGTCCCCCGCCAGACTCGGTAAAGAAAGCGTCGAATTGATCGGTGCCGGTTCCAAGAACGAGTTGATTCGCGATTCGTCGCCGAAGTTGGGAACGCCCGGCCATCGGCCGCAACGCCATCCCGACCGGCCGCTTGTTTTAATCTTCCTCGCGCTGGCTCTCGTGTCCGTCTTGTCCGCACTCGCCGTCAAATGGTTCTTCTAAGACCAACGGATTCCGGCAAAGCCGCAAAACCGTCGGCACCCGAAAAAAATCCGCATTCTCCCGACGTTTCCGGTCGTCGTTTCATCGCGCGTTAACCTATACTTACGCGATGTTGCCGGGACTCGACCGGCCTCCCTTTCAGCAACGACTGCGCGATCCCGGAGTGTAGGCGATGCCCGCACCGGCTACCGTTGACGAATTCCTCGAACTCGTCCGGAAAAGCGGCGTCGTCGACGAAGCGAAGCTCAATACCTACCTCGATAAGCAGAAGCTGCAAGGAGCCTTTCCGACGGAACCCGGCAAATGCGCCGGCAAGTTCGTCCGTGACGCCGTGCTCACGTACTTCCAGGCCGAACAACTCCTCCAAGGGAAGTGGAAACGCTTTACCATCGGCAAATACAAGGTGCTGGAAAAGCTCGGCGTTGGCGGCATGGGCCAGGTGTTCCTTTGTGAACACAAGCTCATGCGCCGCCGCGTCGCGGTGAAGGTTCTCCCGGCGGCGAAAGGACAGGACGACGCCTCGCGTGAGCGGTTCTATCAGGAAGCGCGTGCCGTCGCCGCGCTGGACCACCCGAATATTGTCCGCGCCTACGACATCGACCACGACGAAGGCCTGCATTTCCTGGTGATGGAGTTCGTCGACGGCGTCAATTTGCAAGACCTCGTCAAGCGTGCCGGACCACTCGATCCCATCCGCGCCTGCCACTACATCTACGGTTCCGCCGTCGGCCTCCAGTATGCCAGCGAAACCGGCATCGTCCACCGCGACATCAAGCCGGGAAATATCCTCATCGACCGCTCTGGCGTCGTGAAGATCCTCGACATGGGCCTGGCCCGTTTCTTCAACGACGAGGACGACTCGCTCACGAAAAAGTACGACGAGAACGTGCTCGGCACGGCCGACTACCTGGCACCCGAGCAGGCCGTCGACAGCCACACCGTCACGATCCGCGCCGACCTCTATTCCCTTGGGGGCACGTTCTATTTCCTCCTCACTGGGCAACCTCCGTTCCCGGAAGGATCCGTCGCCCAAAAACTCCTCTGGCATCAGACGCGTGACCCGAAACCGATCGGTCAGGTCCGACCGGAAGTCCCGGCGGAGATTATCGCGATCGTCGAAAAGCTCATGAAGAAGAACCCGGACGATCGCTATCAGTCGCCAAGCGAGTTGATGGCGGTACTCCAGGACTTCGTCCAAGTGCCGATCCCACCACCGACCGATAAGGAATTGCCGCCGCTTTCCCCGGCCGCCGCCGGGACCACGTCCACCGCGAACCGCGTGCCGAGCGGAGTGATGCTTTCCGGCGGAAGCCCGGCTTCGTCGACGCAATCGAGCTTCGAGGTGCGCGTGTTGGCCAACGGGGCGTCCGGCGTGCCCGGAAGTTCGACGCACGATCGCGCCGCGACCGCCGTGGCCACCCTGCCCGCTTCTCAGGCCGCGGATGTTCAGGTTGGTGTCTGGGCCACGCTCGACGGCGATACCGCCCCACGCGACTCGAACGAGACGGCCCGCACCGAACGGCCGGACAGCAAGAAAGGCACGAAGGCTCCGGCCGTGCCACCTGGGCGAAAAAGCCGCAAAAAACTCTTCATCGGAGCAGGGATCGCACTCGGCGTTGCCGCACTCGCCGCCGGGGTATATGTCCTCCTCTTACCACCTTCGACACCGGCCCCCGCACCCGTGCCAGCGCAACTCGACTACAGTCGCGTGTACGTCGGCAAGGGATCCGCCCCAGACGGGTTCGCCACGTTCCCGTCGGTCCGCGAGGCCGTCAACGCCATCGGCAAACGGCCGGAATTCGAAGAAGCCAAACGCGGCAGCGCACGGCCCACTATTGTCCTCATGGACGAGTCCCATCAGGAACTACCGATCGCCCTGACCGCGCCGAACAGCCGGCTCAAGGAATTGATCGTCGAAGCCGCCGATCCCGCCAAACCCGTCGTTTGGAAGACGCCCGCCGGCTCGAATGTGAAAACGCTTCTCGTCATCCGCAATCTGCCGGGGCTGACCATTCGTAACGTCATATTCGACGCGGAGGGCCAAATGGACTACGGCCTTGTACTGGCCGGATCGCTGCCCGGCGCGCGTCTGGAAAACGTCGTTGTTCGCGGGGCCAAGGTCGCTGGGATTCGATTCGAAAACGTGTCGGCCGAAGACAAAAAGCCCTGTGTGCTGAGCAAGCCGACCGTCATCGTCAGCGGGGAGGCGCTCGCGGCGCTGCATTTCACCTTGCCCGAACGTAGCGACGTCGGCGCCGGACGCAACTCCTTCATCAAAATCGAATCCGGCCGCTTCGAAGGCCCCGCCGCTGCCGCCGCCTTGATCGACACCGCCCTTGTCTCGGTCGAGTTCGTGAACAACCGCTTCTATCATTTCCAATCCGGCCTTGCGGTCCGACAGCCGACTACCCTTCCGTGGAAGCTGACGGTGCGAAACAACACGTTTCACTCGATCACCGGCAACGCGTTCCACGCCGCCGAGTTCGACCTGCCGGTCGCATCGGACGTTTCACTCTCGCGGAACTACTTCGCCAACGTGAAGGGGATCGCATTTGTGAAGAATTTCGCCAGCTTGCCGAACTTCAAATCGACCGAAAACTTCCGCGACCCCCAAAGCGGTGACGGGAACATTGCGACCAAGGCAACGCCGATCGACAATTACACGATGCCCGCCCCATCCAAGGAGGCCGATAACGCGACGTTCCTCCGTTACACCAAGTCGTCACCGCTCGCCACGGCCGGCCCCAACAAGACTCCCGTCGGCGCACCGCCCGACTGATTCACCGTAATTTGCTCCAGCCTGCGATGGTCAGACCAAAGCCGAAATCCGCCTTCCCGTCCGGCGAGAGAACCGTCCGGGGTACGTTCAGCGTCCACACGTGTGACCCTCGATCTTGTATCTTCACCTCCTTCGCCTTGCCGTCGCCCGGATAGAGCAGCAGTACACCGGGGTGTTCCCCACCCGTAGACGAGAAGCTGAGCTTGTAGAGCGTCTTCGGTTCCATCTCGTCCGCAGTCGTGTCTTTGTCGGCCGGCACGAGCAAGGCAAACTCGGTATGCGGCGCGGAATCCTTGTGGTCGCCGTTGTCCGGTTGGTATGCGAGCCGCAGGGTGTAGACGCCGGCCGCGATCTCCTGTTTGCGAAAGTCGATGAACGCACGTTCGAATTTCACCGCGCCGAGCACGCACGTCTCGGTCACTTCTTGAAACGTGATGCCGTTCTTGATCTGCTGCGCCGTCGCCTTGCCGGGCAGTTCGGCGCGGAACCAGAACCGCGCGAACGCGCCGGCGCCGTCGGAGACTGCCTCGCATTCCTTCGGCAACAGCTTGCGGATGCCGTCCGCCAGTTCCGCAGGCGGATCGACCGCCTCGCGCTTCACTGCGTACTTCTCGGCGGCGAGCGAGAGGGAACTCAGCCCGACGAGCGCAATCGTCAACGCGTACGATTTCATGCCGCCTCCTCGTCTTCAAGTAGTATCTGGTTCGCGGTATCGGAATTCTTCAGAATCCGACGGACTTGCGGACCGATCCGACAGCCACGCAAATCGATGATGCATCCGGCCTGCAAGCGATCCCATCGCCGGATCGCGATCCCGTCGGGCGTTATCGCGTTCCCGCGAAAAACCAAGGATTGCAAGCGGGGCAATCGAGACGAATCGATCAGTGCTTCGACCCATTCCGCCGTGCGCTCGCCGATCCCGTTCCGAGATACGTCGAGTTTGACAAGCGATTCCCCCGTCGGCGATTGGATCAGCGAAAGAAACCCGTCGTCGCCAAGTCGCTGGTTGTCCAAAATGAGCGAGCGCAACCGGAGCGTCGTCGATCGCGCGAACGCCGCAACGCCGTCGAGGCCGATGCGGTATTCTTCGTCCACGTCGTCGGACGCAAGCACCAACTCGCTCAATCCCGAAAATCCCTTCGCGATATGTCCAAGGCCTTCGTTGCCGAGGGGATTGCCGCTCAAGTCAAGACGTTCGAGCTTCGGCAGGTACGGCGCGAGTTCCACCAGGATGGCGACGTAGTCCGACCAGAGCCGGTTGTTCCGCAGACCGAGCGAGCGCAAACTCGGGAACGCGCCGGGCCGGAACCACTCGCGCATCCGCGGTCCCATGCCGTCGTTGAGGATATCGAGGGACCGTAGCCGCGAAAGCCAACCGACCCGAACCAGAGCGGATGTCCGGCCAGCGGCAACGCTCAGCCGCAACCCGACGACCGGCGCGGCCGTTTCGATCTCCGCTTCGTGTTTTAGGAAATCGTCGGCGGAAATGTGCAAGTACTCGACGAACCCGCGTCGGAACACCTGGCTGCCGGGGATTCCGGGGATGAGCCAGCGTTTGCGGTTCCGCTCCAGCAGTTCCCTTGTTCGAGGGGAACCGGGCATCTGGGTTTGAGCCTCGGCGATTTGCAGGCGGATGAACTCCGCGCGGTCGGCGTCGCCGTGCTCCTCCAGCCAGTCGGCAAAGACCAGCCGCGGCACGTCGTCGTCGGGCGCGTCGATGATGGTCGCCAGAAAGCGGTCGGCGTCGGTCATGGATCAACTCACCGCGTCCTCTCCGAAGCGATCGACGAGCAGTTGCCAGACGCGTCCGCGGAAATTGTTCCCCTCGGCGATCGTGAGTTGACGGAGGTTTTCCAGGTACGGGGAACGCGCGAGAGCACGGAGGGCGTCGTTGCCCAATTGGTTGTTTCGCAGGTCGAGCAACGTCAGTCGTCTGGCAAAACGATGTCGCGCGAGCGCTTCGACTCCAGCGGTCGTTATGATCGGCACGATCCGCGTCTCCAGGGCGATCTCCTCGGTGACGCTTCCCGATGCGTCGGTCGCGGCCCCGACGACCGGAACCTGATCGCCGGGCGCATGCAACTCGATGACCTTACGGAATGCCGGTGTCTGTTCGATCGCATCGAACGGCACCGCGTCGACGATGCGACAGCCAGACCCTCGCAAGAGGAGGATCGTGGAACGGAACCACCACGGAGACCGGGCAGCTTTCCATCGCAATTCGTGCGAGTCGTGCAGCCAGCCCGTTGCGAGATCAATGAACCCGAAGTTCGGTTCGGCGATCGGCCATCGAACAACACCTATGATCCCGTTCAGAATTGAAACATGTTCCGCCTGAAATCGTTCACTGTCGGCTTTCAAATGGCCGCTTCGAACTCCTGTGGCACGAAACCAATCGATCGACAGCCGGATCGCCTTCGCCGCGATCTCCTCGCCGCGCTCCTCCAGCCAGTCGGCGTAGACGAGGCGCGGCGCGTCGTCGTCGGGCGAATCGAAGATCGCCCGTAAGAACGCTTCTCGCTCGTCGAGTTCCGTCATGCGAGTGCCGTGGTTTCGTCGAAGCCGTACATCAGGTTGAAGTTCTGCACCGCCACGCCGCTGGCGCCGCGCACGAGGTTGTCCTCCGCCGCCAGCACGAGCACTCGACCACGCACCATCTTCACGCAGAGGTCCAGATAGTTCGTGTGGGCCGTATCCTTTGTCGTGGGCAGCGTTTCGCGCACGCGGACGAACGGCTTGCCGCGATAGTACTCGCGATAGAGCTTCACAAGCCGGCCTTCGTCGAGCACCAGCTTCGGGGTCGCGTAAATCGTGCTAAAGATACCGCGATCCATCGGCATCAGGTGCGGCGTGAAGATCACGTTCACCGGCGCATCGGCGACGATGGCGAGTGCCTGTTCGATCTCCGGCGTGTGGCGGTGCGTGCCGATGCCGTAGGCGGACACCGATTCGTTGCATTCAGGGTAATGGAAGGAAAGCTTCGGCGTACGACCGCCGCCGGAGATGCCGGACTTGCTGTCGACGATGATGGTGTCGAGTTCAATCAGGTTCGCGCGCGCCAGCGGCGCGAGACCGAGGATCGCCGTCTGTGGGTAACAGCCCGGATTCGCGACGAGCCGGGCAGACTTGATCTCTTCCGAAAACAATTCGGGAAGGCCGTAGACCGCGTGTTCGAGGTTCGCCGTGTCGTGGTGCGTCTCCTTGTACCACTGTTGGTAAACCGCCGCGTCCTTCAGGCGATAGTCGGCACTGAGATCGACGACTCGCATCCCCAAGTCGAGCAGCGGCGGAATCGACTCCATGCTCGCGCCGTGCGGCAGGCAGCCGAAGACGCACTCGACTCCCTTCCCTTTCAGTGCGGCCGGATCGAAGTTCTCCATTGGCAGATCGAAGCGATTCAAGAGAACCGGATGCTCGGCCGAGACCGGCTTGCCGGCGTCCTGCCGCGATGTGACAGCGACGACCTCCGCGCCGGGGTGCCGGATGAGGATCTTTAGCAGCTCGACCGCCGTGTAGCCCGACCCGCCGAGGATGGCGCATTTCACTCGATTCATCGGTCACCGTTCGTGATTTTCGTGTCTCGAATACTATACACGCATCATGCCCGACGAACCGTTCACGATCACCGCGGCCGCCCCGCTCATTCGCTCCGGCGAACTGACTCCGTCGGAGTTGTTGGAACAGTGCCTGCGGCGCGTGGACGTCTATGAACCGCACGTTAAGGCCTGGGTGTACCTCGACCGCGAACGGGCGCGCCGGGACGCGGCCAAGCTGACGGATGAGGTGAAGACCAACTATCGCGGCCCGCTGCACGGCATCCCGATTGGCGTGAAGGACATCATCGACGTGTTCGATATGCCGACCGGTTGCGGCTCGAAGCTCTGGGCGAATAGCTACGCCCGCCGGGACGCGACCGTAGTGGATCGCCTGCGACAGGCCGGCGCGATCATCCTCGGCAAGACGGTGACGACTCCCTACGCGTTCACTGACCCGCCGGTGACGCGGAACCCATGGAACCTCGGGCGCACGCCCGGCGGGAGCAGCTCCGGCAGCGCCGCCGCCGTCGCATGCGGGATGTGCCTCGGCGCGCTCGGCACGCAGACGGGCGGCTCGTTGATCCGGCCGGCGAGCTACTGCGGCGTGTGCAGCCTGAAGCCGACGTGGGGACTCGTCAGTGTGAATGGCGTCCTCCCACTTGCTCAGAGCCTCGATCATGTCGGTGTCATGGCGAACTGCGTGCGCGATTTGGCACTTGTGTTTCAAACCATCACCGGCGTCGCGGCCGATGGGAAGTTCTACCTTGGCAGCGGTTCGATGCCGGTCGATTGCGTTGCGCCCGCGACTGACATCGCCGACGATCAACCCGATTTTACGCCTCTTGGAGGATTGTTTCTCGAAGGGACTCAAGACGTAATGGCGGCTTACGACAGGACCGTCGCCACCTTGATCGGCGGCGAATTGCGGCATGAAGCTCGCTACCGTATGCCGTCGGAATTCGCGGATATACACCGCCATCACCGAACCATCATGGCTATCGAAGCGGCGACGTACCACCGCGAACGCCTCGATTCTCGACCGGACGAATATCCGACGAACATCGGACAACTCATTCGCGACGGCTGGCAATACACTGCGGCCGATTACCGCCGGGCTGAGTTGTACCGGGATTCGCTTCAGGAAATTACGAGAAGGCTGCTCGCGGGCAGCTTTTTCCTGACGCCCGCGACAACGGACCTGCCGCCGGGATTGGAAAGCACAGGAGATCCGCGTTTCAATAGCCCCTGGAGCTTTTTGCACACGCCCACGATCTCCTTGCCGTCCGGTTTTTCGCCTGACGGTCTTCCGATGGCCATCCAGCTTGTCGGTGCATTCATGCTCGATGAAGACCTGATTGGCGCTGCGGCTTGGGCCGAACGATGCTTGAACATCCGCCACCGCCTGCCCCCGGTGCCGGCATGAGTTCCTTCGCAGAATTGTTGGACATCCTGCACGAGGACAACCACTGCATCGGCCTCAACAAGCCGAGCGGATGGCCGACGACGCACTACGACGGCTCCGAAGAAACCGTCGACCGGCTCGTGAAGAGCTACATCAAGGAGAAGTACGAGAAACCCGGCAACGTCTACCTCGGCGTCGTCCACCGACTCGACAAGCCGACGAGCGGGGCCTTGCTGTTCGCCCGCACCAGCAAGGCCGCGAAGCGATTGAGCGAACAGTTCCGCGAAGGCACCATCGAGAAGGTCTACTGGGCCGTCGTCGAGGTCGGCCGGCATCCGTGGATGAAGGATTCCGGCTCGCTGGACGACTACCTTGCCCACGACGACGACGACCGGCGCGTGAAGGTGGTGGACGCCGACGCGCCGGGGGCGAAACCGGCCCGGCTGCTCTACACCGTCCGCAACCGGCATGCCGGCCTCGCCTGGCTGGAGCTGCGACCGCACACCGGACGCAAGCACCAACTCCGCGTCCAACTGTCGAAACGGGGGACTCCGATCTACGGCGACGCGAAGTACGGCTCCATCCAAAAACTCGGCGACAGTATCGGCCTGCACGCGCGGTCGCTCACGTTCCTGCATCCCATCTCGCACAACCCGACGACGATCACCGCCGAAGTGCCCAAAGTCTGGCGCGGCCGCTTCGCGAAGCTGTTGAACGGATGAATCACCCGAAGTAGCTTCGACCGGCCGGCACGTCGCGATCGACCACCGGCACACGCGCGTCCGACACGATCTCGGCCACCACCGCCGCCGGCGTCTTCTTCCGCAGCCGGCTCTCCGGCCGCAGGATCATCCGGTGCCCCAGCACCGGCTGCGCCATTTTCTTCACGTCGTCCGGGATCGCGAAGTCCCGCCCGTGGATCGCCGCCAGCGACTGCGCGCAGCGGAACAGCGCAATCGACGCCCGAGGGCTGCCGCCGAGCATCACGTCCTCGTGCTCCCGGCTGCCGTGGACGATGTCGAGGATGTACTTCGTCAGCTTCGCGTCCACGTGCACCTCGCGCACCGCCTCCTGGCAGGCGACCCACTGGTCGGCCGTCACCACCGGTTGCAGATCGTCGATCGGGTGCTTGCGCTGGAGCAGGCCGAGCATCTTCGCTTCTTCCTCAAAGCTCGGATAACCGAGCGACAGACGGATGAGGAAGCGGTCAAGCTGTGCTTCTGGCAGCGGGAAGGTTCCTTCCTGATCGACGGGGTTCTGCGTGGCGACGACGAGGAACGGCGGCTTGAGCGCGTAGGTCTGCCCGTCGACACTGACACGGCGTTCGGCCATCGCCTCGAGGAGCGCCGCCTGCGTTCGGGGCGTGGCGCGGTTGATTTCGTCGGCGAGCACCGTTTGCGCGAAGATCGGCCCGGCACGGAACTCGAATTCCTGCGTCTTCTGGTTGAAGACGCTGACACCGGTGACGTCGGTGGGAAGCAGGTCGGGTGTGCACTGGAGTCGCTTGAAGCTCGCGCTGACGCTGCGCGCGAGCGCGCGGGCGAACATGGTCTTCGCCACGCCGGGAACGTCTTCGAGCAGGATGTGGCCTTCGCACAAGTACGCGGCGAGGGCGAGCGCGAGCTGCGGCCGTTTGCCGATGATCACCTTCTCCATGTTGGCGACGACTTTCGCCGCCGCTGCCGCCACGTCGATACCCATGCCCGCCTCGCGAATGCCGGTGTTCTTCATCAGCATAGGAGGAGGACGGAACCGCAATAAGATGGTCAGTTCCAAGGGAGCAAGCAATTATGGTTCGCATCGGTCTGGTCGGCGTCGGCTTCATGGGCCGCATTCACTACCTCGCCTCGCAACGCCTGACGGGCGCGAAGGTCGTCGCGGTGTGCAGTCGGGACAAAGCCAAGCTCGCGGGCGACTGGACGAACACGCGCGGGAACTTCGGTCCCGAACCGGGCCGCGTCGACCTCGCCGGCGTGAAGACCTACGAATCCTACGATGCGATGCTCGCCGACCCGGAGATTGACCTCGTCGACATTTGCAACCCGACCGACCAGCACCCGGCGTTCGCGCTCGCGGCCCTGAAGGCCGGCAAGCACGTTCTCGTCGAGAAGGCGATCGCGCTCCAGCCCGCGCAGGCGGACGAAATGCTCGCGGCGGCGAAAGCGGCAGGCAAGCTGCTCATGGTCGCGCACGTGCTGCCGTTCTTCCCGGAATTCGCCTACGCGGCAGATGCCGTGCGGAGCGGACACTACGGAAAACTGCTCGGCGCGCATTTCCAGCGCGTCATCTCGAAGCCGGATTGGTCCGCCGACATCGGCGACGCGAGCAAGACCGGCGGCCCGGCGGTGGACCTGCACATCCACGACACGCACTTTATCGGCCTGCTCGCCGGCGTGCCGAAGGCGGTCTTCGCCGCCGGCGTCGTCGATCCGTCCGGCGCCGTGAACTACCTCACGACGCAATACCTTTACGGCCCCGGCGGGCCGAGCGTGACCTGCTCGAGTGGTGCCGTATCGATGTCCGGTCGGCCGTTCGTCCACGGGTTCGAGATCTATCTCGAGAAGGCGACGCTCGTCTACAACTCCGGCGGCCCGGCTCTAACACTTTTGACGGCCGACGGCCAATCGAGTCAACCCACGCTCGCCGGCGGGGGTGATCCGATCAGCGCGTTCGCCGCCGAGATTCAAACCGCAGTCGACGCAGTGATGTCGGGAAGGGAACCCGACCTCCTGAGCGGCACGCTCGCGCGGAACGCGTTGGTCCTGTGCCACAAAGAATGCGAATCGGTGAAGAACGGCCGGATTGTGGAAATGTGATCCCTACGCGAGGATTTCCTTCACAACGCGTGCCGTTCGGCCGTCGGTCAGGCGCTGGGCCTTGCCGGCGTGGTGGTAGACGAGTTTGGAATGGTCCAGCCCCAGCAAGTGCAGGAGCGTGGCCTGGAAGTCGTTGGGCGTGACGATGTTCTCGGCCGCCTTGTGGCCGACCTCGTCGGTGTTTCCATAGGTCATCCCGCCCTTTATGCCACCCCCGGCGAGCCAGCAGGAGAAGCCCTGGCCGTTGTGGTCGCGTCCGGCGGTCGTGTTCATCTCTCCTTCGCAAACGGGCAAACGCCCGATCTCGCCGCCCCAGTGGACGATCGTGGAATCAAGCAGACCGCGCTGTTTCAGGTCAAGGACGAGCGCGGCGGAGGGTTGGTCCGTGCGTCGGCAAATCGCGGGGAGGCCCGTTCGGATGGAATTGTGCGTGTCCCACGGCTGACCACCGAGGAAGAGCTGCACGAAGCGCACGCCGCGTTCGACGAGCCGTCGAGCGATGAGGCAGCGCGTGCCGTACTCGCGCGTTTCGGGTCGATCGAGGCCGTAGAGGCTTTGAACGCGGAGCGGTTCCTGTGAAACGTCGAGGGCATCCCGCGCGGCGGTCTGCATGTTGGCGGCGAGTTCGTAGCTGGCGATACGGGCTTCGAGGTCCGCCTCACCGGGCCGGTTGGCCAAGTGCCGACGGTTCAATTCCGCAAGCAGTTCGAGGTTGGCTTTCTGGATGTCGCCCGCGGCGTCGGGCGGCGGGACAAGGTTGGGGATGCGCGGTTCCTGCGGACGGAGCACCGTGCCCTGGTAAAGTGGCGGCAGGAACCCACACGACCAGTTGTGGGTGGCATCGACGGGGTGACCGCCGGGGTCGGAAAGCACCATGTAAGCGGGCAGGTTTTGCGATTCGGACCCAAGAGCGTAGACGAGCCAGCTACCCATGGTGGGCCGGCCGGTGACGCCGGCAATGCCACCGTGGAAATAGCGGATCGACACCTCGTGCCCGTTGTGCCCAGTGTGCATCGAGCGCATCAGGCAGATGTCATCGACGATGCCGGCGGTGTGGGGCAGTAGTTCCGAAATCTCCGTGCCGCTCTTTCCATGCTTCGCAAACTTCCAAGGGCTGCCGAACAACTTCTTGCTCGCGCGGTTGACGAAACTGAAGTGCACGTCGCCCTGGTAATCCTTGCCGCTTTGTTTCGAGAGTTCCGGTTTGGGGTCGAAGAGGTCAACGTGGCTGGGTCCGCCGTGCATGAACAGCGAGATCATCGCCTTGGCCTTCGGCGCGAAGTGCGGCACGCGTGGCTTCAAACTGGCCGGGAGATTCTCACCCGGTTTCGAAGGCCCTTCGGCGGCGAGCAGACCCTCGCGCTGGAGCAGATGCGCCAGTGCAAACATCCCCACGCCGGCGGAGGTGCTCGACAGGAAACCGCGACGGGTTGCGAGATCAGTCGACATAAAGGAACTCGTTCGAGGCGAGGAGTTGCTGGCAGAGGTTGGTGAGCGCGGCCAGTTCGGGATTCTTGGCTTTGCCGCGCAAAGCAATGGCTTGTTTCCGCAGGAATCTGGTGGCCGTTGTCCTTTCTTCAGTCGTCGGCATACGCAGGTAGGCGAGTTGCCAGGCCGTGGTCGCGAGTTGCGCGAACGACGCCGCCGGGGCACCGCGGAAGTCGGCCGTCGAATCCCATGTTTCCGTCTGGCTGTTCGCGGTCAACGCGAGGCGAACCGTCCATGTGAACGAATCGCTGTTCACGTCGCCCCGACAATCGACCGCGAAATCGATCGTCTCACCGGCGACGACATTCCATGCCGCTTCGGTCGGCGACTCCTTTGTCTTCACGGACCAATCGCCAAGCAGGCCGCCGCGGCTGGAAACGACCCGACCGCGTACGCCATCGCCGTTCGGCGAGGCATGCGCCAGTTTGCCGGTCACGACCACCGATCCGTCACGCGGAGCGGTCCAGCGGCGGATCGCGGCGTGATTCGCGTCGTTGCCGGCATGGCCGCCGGCTGCGTGCAGGATCGCCCAGCCGACCTTCGGGTCCGGCAACGTGGCTCCGCCTTGCCAACTCGTACCGGTGAAATGCGGCAGGGGTGTGAAACCCGATGTCCGTTTGGATTTCTCGTCGAAGCCGCCGAAACCGTAGCTCCATGCATCCGCCGGTCGATCAAGTTCGACATCCGGCTTCAGCCCCGGTTTGGCGCTGGTCTCGCGAAGTACGCGAGTCGCGAAGTGCGACGCCTGTTTCCGCACAAAATCCCCGTTGAGCAGCGTCAGCGATTGCGGCGCCGAAGTGGTCGAATTTCGGCGCTCGCAATTCAATTCCCCCGCCGGCGCATCGAACGTAGCGAGGAACGCGATTGGTTTGCTCCGGCGAGATTGCAGATACAGACTCCGCCGCGGCTTTTCGTCAGGGCCATCCATTTGCCCCGTGGCGTCCTCGACTCCCGCGACGGTCGGACCAAACAGAGTTCGGTCCAGACGCCCCGCGACAGTCAACATGCGATCGCGTACGGCTTCGCCCTCGAGACGTCGCAACGGAAAACGCGAATACAGCGCATTCGAGGCATCCGTTTTTACCACGGTCGACGACTGACGGTACACGGTGGATGTCATCACCAGCTTGTGTATCCGCTTCAAGCTCCAGTCCTGGCGCGGCAGTTCGGTTGCCAGCCAGTCGAGCAATTCGGGGTGCGTCGGCATCTGGCCGAGTTTGCCGAACTCGCCCGGCGTGTCGACGATCCCGCGGCCGAAGTGGTTCAACCAGATCCGGTTCGCCATCACGCGGTTGAAGAGCGGGTGTGTGCCGTTTACGAGTTGCTTGGCCCACGCGAGCCGCCGGCCCGTTGTCGGCAGAGCGGTATCCTTCGCGGCGATCTCGAATCGGGCACCGTCGGGTGCGGCGACCGTCAGGTCGGCCGGCGCGAGATCAGGCCCCTTGGGCTGGCGCGGGTCTCCCCGATGGTGCAATTTCGTAACGGGCACCCGGCCCGGCACCTCCGTCGATACGGAAACGAACTCCTCAACCGGCCGTTCGGCGCGCTTCGCCGCGATCTTCGCCTGAAGTGCCTTCAGTTCATCCGATTTCTTCATGTCGAACTGATACAACACGCCCGGCGTGACGTTCAGTTTCGGATTGGTAGCGACGAGTTTCTTCTGTTCCTCGGTCCGCTTGTCGGCGGGCGAGTCGAACGCGGCCTTCAGCTTCGCCCGCTCCGCCTCCGGAAACTTTTCGATTTCCTTCTCGAATGCGGCGCGAACCGCCGCCTTCATCTTCGCGTCGTGGTCCGCCTGCATTTTCGCCGCCTCCGCATCGATGGCGGCCGCCTTCGCCCGGTCTGTATCGGTGAACAGTGACACTAGACGCTGCGGCGGTCGCCGCCACTGGCCCGGATCGAGTGCGGGTTCCAGGATCGCCCGCAGTTGGAAGTAGTCCCGCTGAGGGATCGGATCGTAGCGATGGTCGTGGCATTGCGCGCAGCCCACCGACGATCCAAGCAGGGTCGACGAAACGATCTTGATCGTGTCTGCCACGACCTGTTCGGGGTCGGCCCCATCTGGCGCGGTGCGGAGGAAGCCGGTGGCAGCCAGCAGTTCCACCTGCTCCGGCTTGAGGTTCGTCCACGGGCGCGGCACGAGTTCGTCCCCGGCGAGTTGCTCAATGACGAACCGGTTCAATGGCTTGTCCGAGTTGAAGGATCGAATGACATAGTCGCGGTAGCGCCAGGCATGTGGGCGGAGCGTATCGGCGGTGCCGTCGCCATCGCTGTCGGAGTAGCCGGCAGCGTCGAGCCAGTGCCGTCCCCATCGCTCACCGTAAGACGGCGATGCGAGCAGGTGATCGAGGTATTTCTCGTAGGCGTCGGGCGACGCGTCGGCGACGAAACGATCAAGTTCCTCTTGGGTTGGCGGGAGGCCGGTGAGATCGAACGCGGCGCGACGCGCGAGGTTGGATTTGTCCGCGTCGGGGTTAAACGTCAGCCCGCGTTCGCGCAGCCGGGCGAGCAAGAACGCGTCGATCGGCGTCCGTACGCGGTCTGTGGGTGCGAACGATGGCGGGTTCGGCCGTTTCAGTGGTTGATAGAACCAGTAGGCGCGTTCGTCGTCGGTGATGCCGAGACCGGGCGGCAGGGTGGCCGGTTCCGGCCGTTTTGTGGGGGCGCCGTTTACGATCCACTTTTCGATAATGGCGATCTGATCGGCTGGCACCTTTTTCTCGCCGGGCGGCATCTCACCCGACTTCATCCGTTCGATCAACAGACTCTTGCCCGGCTGCTTCGGATCGAATCCGGGACCATTCTTTCCGCCGGCCTCCGCGAAACGCTTCAGCCGCAGGTCCAGCCCACCGGGCATCTTTTCGCCGGCACCGTGGCAATCGAGGCAATAGGCCTTGAAGATGGGACGAACATCGGTTTCGAACAGCGGATCCGCACCGGCACCGCGAGCCGCGAAGACAGACAACAATCCTACGGCCAAGAGCAAACGAATCATGTCGGACCGTCGCACAGGAAGGGAATGCAGGCAGGAATATCATCCTACCATGTTGCCCGCGAACGGTCCAGCGCGGGAACACTCAGCCGATCCAATCAACATCCCGCTGATTGTCCGACGGCGAACGACGCGCCATTTCCGATCCATCTTCATCCCTTCATCCTCGGCACATCTTCGGGACCGAGCGAGCGAGTAGTTCGTAGGCGAGCTTTCCCTTGCACCGGAGCGACTCTGGCATCACGTTCCAGTCATTCGCAAGCGAGGCTCGATCGGAAAGGCTAGCAACTATTGACGTGGGGCAGCGCGGGAAAAGCCGTTTCCATGCACGGGAATCGTCAGCTTCGCGATCGGGACGATGGCGACAGACTCGACTGGTCAACCATTCCGGAATTGTCTATCTTCGCGGTCCCGAAAGGAATCCGGACATGACGAATTCGCGCGCGGTTCATTACCTCCTGCTCGCCGCCGTCATGGCAATCGTTTCGCTGCCCAACCTCGGCGTGCCCTCATTGTGGGATGTGGATGAGGGCGTGAACGTAGGCTGCACCCGCGAAATGATGGAGAGCGGCACCTGGGTCGTGCCGACCTTCAACGGCGAGCTTCGCACCGCAAAGCCGGTGATGCTCTATTGGATCCAACGCCTCTCGTTCCTTGCGTTCGGCATCGACGAGTGGGCGGCACGCTTACCGGCCGTTCTGCTTGGGCTTGGCACGGTGCTTCTGACGTACGAGCTTGCTCGTCGGATGTTCGACGCCGCGACCGGACTACTCTCCGGCATCGTGCTGGCGACGGCCATCGAGTTCTGCAAGCTCTCGCACGCCGCCACGCCGGACGCGCCGCTGATCTTCTTCATTGCACTCACGCTCCATCTATTCTGGATCGGCCACGAACACGGCAGCCGGGCCTGGATGTATCCCGCCGCGTTCGCCAGCGGGTTGGCCACGCTCACCAAAGGCCCCATCGGCTTGGCGATGCCCGCGATCATTGTTCTCCTCTACTTCGCATGGAATCGCGAACTCAAACGGCTGCTCGACTGGCGACTGATCCGCGCGATCCTGCTCTGGATTCTCGTCGCGGCACCTTGGTACGGACTCGTGATCTCCGAGACACGCGGGGCGTACCTCGCCTTCTTCAAGAACGAGAACGCCGGGCGATTCCTGAACGCAATGGAAGGCCATCGCGGACCGCTCGTTTATTACGTCGGCGCGATCTTCGTCTTCTTCGCGCCATGGTGCGCCGTGCTCGGCGGAGCCGTCTGGTACGGCGTGCGTGCCGCGCTGCCAAAAGCGGCGACCGCCACCGGCGGGCTGCCAATGGCGGATGCGCGGGCGCACCGGTTCCTTCTCTGCTGGGCGGGCGTTTATCTGGTCTTCTTCTCGCTCGCGGCCACGAAACTCCCGAACTACATCGCACCGCTCTATCCCGCGCTTGCGATCCTGACCGCGCGATACCTGATGCGCTGGCGGAACGGCGAACTCGCGCTTCCCGCCTGGGTCATGCCCCTCGCGATCGCTGGCGTCGTCCTCGTCGGCGTTGTCACACTCGTGGGGTTGCTCATCGCCGGCGGCGCGATCCCGGTGAACGTCAAAGGCCTGCGCATCATGCCAACGCTCGCACCGTGGGCCTGGGTCGGCGGCATCCCGATCGCCGCCGCTGGTGCTATGGCCGTGTCGCTCGCGAAAGGGCGACGAGACCGCGTGATCGCCGCGCTCGCCATCGGTTCGATTGCCTACATCGGCACGATGGCGGCCTTCGTGACGCCCGAAGTCGACGCCTACAAGGCCCCGAAGGCGCTGGTCTTCGAAAGTGGCGCGCACGACATCGAGCGCGAGGTTCGCGTCGGCAGCTACGACTACACGCAGCCAAGCGTGACGCACTACGTCGGTCGCAAAGTCGAACGGATCTTCGACAAGGAAGCCGTTGCGCGGTTCCTCGCCATGCCGCTTCCGGTTTACCTGTTCGTTCCGGCCAAGACATGGGACGAGCAACTTGCCGGCCATGTGGCCACGCCCCACCGTATCGCCGCACGCAAGTACGACTTCCTCCGCAACGGCGACGTCCTCGTCATCACGAATCAGTAGAGGATTGCCATGATCGCCATCACCGGCGCGGCCGGGTTCATCGGCGCGAATCTCGCCCATCGACTGAATGCAACGCACGAACTTCTCCTCGTCGATCTCACTACGCCTCCGTGCCACGTCCCGAATTGGGCGGGATTGAAATCGGGGCCGACGTGTCATCGCGATGAGTTCGTGACCCATCTCGAATCGAATCGATGGAAACCCGAAGCAATCTTCCACCTCGGCGCGTGCAGTTCCACCACCGAGAAGAATTGGGACTACCTCCGCGAGAACAACCTCGAATACACGCAACGCCTCTGGACCTGGTGCACCCGGAACGAACGGCCGTTCATCTACGCTTCCAGTGCTGCGACCTACGGCGACGGTTCCCAAGGGTTCGATGACCGCACGCCGCCGACCGAGTTGATACCGCTGAACCTCTACGGCAAGAGCAAGAACGATTTCGATATCTGGGCACTCGAACAGAAGCTCGCTCCGCCGCGTTGGGCCGGGCTGAAGTTCTTCAACGTGTACGGCCCGCGCGAGTCGCACAAGGGGCGAATGGCCAGCGTCGTCTTCCAGACTTATCGCCAGATCCAGGCCACCGGCGGGATGGAACTCTTCCGCTCCACCGATCCGAAGTATGCCGACGGCGGCCAACTCCGCGATTTCGTCTTTGTCGACGACTGCGTCGACCACATGCTCTGGCTCTGGAAGAACTCGCACCCCGGCGGCGTCTACAACTCCGGCACCGGCCAGGCACGATCCTTCCACGACCTTGCAAAGGCCGTGTTCGATTCACTCGGTCTACCGGCGAACATCTCCTTCGTCGACATGCCAGCCGACCTCGCGAAACAGTACCAGAACTTCACCCAAGCCGAGACAACAAAGCTGCGTGGTGTCGGTTGCACCGTACCGCCGACGAGCCTTGAAGACGGCGTGCGAAAAACTGTCGACTGGCTGCGGGACCATTCCTGAAATCCGATTAGGATAATCCCCGTTCCGGGCCAACGTGGGCACGGTGTTTCTAACCGGGGATTGGCATGTCTGGGCAACGACTGGCGGGTAAGGTCGCGATCGTCACAGGTTCGGCGCGGGGGATCGGCGCAGCCATCGCCGCCCGCTACGCCGCCGAGGGGGCGAAGGTTGTCGTCAACTATTCCCGCAGCGAGGCGGAGGCGAACACCGTCGTCCAGTCCATCCGCTCCGCCGGCGGGATGGCCATCGCCGTCCAGGCCGACGTCGGCAAGACCGCCGAGATCGCCCCGCTCTTCGACACCGCCGTGAAGACCTATGGCCGGCTCGATATCCTGGTGAACAATGCCGCCATCATGCAACGGCGCTTCCTCGCCGATGTGACGGCCGAGGAGTTCGACGCCCACTTCGCCGTGAACGTCCGCGGCTACTTCCTCTGCTGCCAGCAGGCGGCGGCGCTCATGGGCGAAGGGGGCAGCATCATCAACGTCGGCAGTGCCATCAGCCGCATGGCCTACCCCGGCGCCGTCGTCTACTCCGCCACCAAAGGCGCCATCGACGTGATGACGCGTGTCCTCGCCGCCGAACTGGGGCCGAAGGGCATCCGCGTGAACGTGCTCGCCCCCGGCTCGACCCGCACCGACATGAACAGTATCAAGAGCGGCAAGACAAAGGAAGAAGAGGCCCAGGAAATCGCACTGACGGCTTTGCGCCGGATCGGCGAGTGCGACGACATTGCCGACGCTGCCGTCTTCCTAGCCGCCGACGAAGCACGCTGGGTCACCGGCACCTGGCTGGACGTCTCGGGCGGGATCCGACTGTGAAATCGCAAACTGCGAACGCGATTCCAACCGAACTGTCGTTTGCATCCGGCGCGCCGTTGCGGTAGCATCGGATGCACCTACCTTCCCCCTCCTTCCACGGGGGTTCGATGCGCGTCGCAGTATTGTTCTTCTTCGGCTGGTTCGCACCTCTCGGCAACGCCCAGACGGTCGACTACGCGCGAGACGTGAAGCCGATCCTAAAGGAAAGATGCTTCGCCTGCCACGGAACGCTCAAGCAGGAATCGGAACTGCGCCTCGACACGGCTGCGGCCATGGTAAAAGGGCAGGTCGTAGCGAAAGGAAAGCCGAAGGAGAGCGAACTTGTTTCCCGGATATCGGCGAGCGACGGTTCGCGGATGCCGCCGGAGGGGAAACCGCTCACGAAGGAACAGATCGCGACGATCTCGAAGTGGATCGAACAGGGTGCGATGGCGCCGACGGACGAGAAGCCGGAGGAGGACCCGAAGCGGCACTGGGCGTTCGTAAGACCGGTTCGCCCGGCGGTGAATGACTCGCCGATTGATGCCTTGCTGGACATCGAACGCAAGTCGCGGGGCTTGTCGACGGTCGGCGAGGCCGATCGCGCCACCCTGCTCCGCCGCGTGTACCTCGACCTCATCGGCCTGCCGCCGACTCGCGAACAACTCAAAGCCTTCCTGAACGATTCGTCGTCCGACGCATACGAGAAGGTCGTGGATCGGTTGCTCGCGTCGCCGCAGTATGGCGAGCGCTGGGCGCGGCACTGGATGGACATCTGGCGCTATTCCGACTGGTACGGCCGACGCGGCGTGCCGGACGTGCTGAACAGCTATGGACAGATTTGGCGCTGGCGCGACTGGATTGTGAAGTCCTTGAACGAAAACCGCGGTTATGACCAGATGATCCGCGACATGCTCGCGGCCGATGAACTCTCCCCGACGGACGACGCGAACATCGTCGCCACCGGATTCGTGGTCAGGAACTTTTATCGCTGGAATTACAACAACTGGATGCGCGACAACGTCGAACATACCGGCAAGGCATTCCTGGGCCTCACGTTCAATTGCTGTCACTGCCACGACCACAAATATGATCCGATCACGCAGGAGGAATACTTCAAGCTGCGGGCCGTCTTCGAGCCGATCGAGATCCGCACGGACCGTTGGCCGGGTGAGGCCGATCCGGGGGTGTATCCGAAGTACAGCTATGGCGCGTCCTACAAACCGATCACGACCGGCATGGTGCGCGTCGTCGAGGAGAAACTCGACGCGCCAACGCGATTCTACACCGGCGGCGACGAGCGCAACATTGCGAAGGACAAGCCGCCGATCCCGCCGGGCGTGCCGGCGAGCCTCGGTGGGAAGTACGAAGCGAAGCCGCTGACGTTGCCGCCGGAGGCGTGGTATCCGGGTTTGAAGACGTTCGTGCGCGACGAGGAGACAACGATCCGGAAGAAGGCATTCGAAGCGGCGGCGATAGAACGAACGAGAGCTCGCGTGCTGATGGCGCAGGCGGTTGGGCGAACGGTCCTATCGCCGTTCGCATTCGTTGATCTGGAACTCGCGAACACCACTTGTCGAAATGCGGAGGCCCTATTCGGCGCCGCGGAAGCCGATCTCGAATCATTGAGAGCCCGCATCGCGGCGGACGACGTGGCCTATCTCGGCGCGAAGGGCGATCAGAAGGCGACCGCGCAGGCGGCGAATCGTGCGGAATCTCGACATAAGATCGCGGCCTCCAAGACCAATCTAACCAAGGCCGAATTGGCCTTAGCCACTGCTCGGCGCACCAAGGCCCAGGCCGCGCAATTGCCGACACTTGAGAAGCAAGTCGCTGCGGCCAAGACTGCGATCGCCACCGCCGAAACGGCCGCGAAAACCGTTTCGGAGAAGTACACGCCGCTCTCGCACCAGTACACGAAGACCACGACCGGCCGCCGTTCGGCGCTCGCGAACTGGATTGCCAACAGCGAGAACCCGCTCACCGCACGCGTGGCAGTCAACCATCTCTGGGGTTGGCACTTCGGCCGACCGCTCGTCGAGTCGACCGAGAACTTCGGCCGTAGCGGCAAGCCGCCCACCCACCCGCAACTCCTTGACTGGCTCGCTGTCGAATTGATGGACAATGGCTGGAAATTCAAGCCAATCCACCGATTGATCGTGACATCGAAAACCTATCGGCTCGCGTCGAACGGCCCGCGGCATCCAAGCGATCTCGACAACGTCTACTTCGCCCGGTTCCCGTCTCGGCGGATCGACGCGGAAGTCGTACGCGACAGCCTCCTACATGTGGCCGGGGAACTTGACCTCGCGATGGGCGGGCCTGACATCCCGCAGGATCAAGGGCTGACGAACCGCCACCGGAGCCTTTACTTCACCCACCACGGCGAAGGCCGCATGATGTTCCTCGACCTCTTTGATTCGCCGAACCCATGCGACGCCTACCGGCGGACCGCCGCCGTGCTGCCCCAGCAGGCGCTCGCGCTGAGCAACAGCGAGTTCACGCTGGAACTGTCTGGTATACTCACAGCCAAGCTGTTGAAGTCGGAACCGATCGGCATCGACTTCGTGAAGTCGGCGTTCGAGCAAGTCCTGGCTCGTCCCGCCAGCGCTGCGGAGCAGAGCGCCGCAGTCCGGTTTCTCGAAAGGCAGACGAAACTCTTTGAAACCGAAGTGAAACAATTGCCACCGAAGGTGACGCCATTGCGGCGCGCCCAGGAAAGCCTCGTGCAGGCCCTGTTCAATCACACCGACTTCGTGACCGTGAGGTAACAAAAGAATGGTCCGCAGATGACACAGACAAGAACGCAGTTGAAGATGCTGAAAACCCTGAAATCCGGTTCTTATCATCTGCATCAGCGTTGAAATCCGCGTCATCTGCGGGCCATTCTTGGAAAGTATCGCATGAACCGACGCACGTTTCTCGCCGATGCCGGCATGGGCTGCACGGGCCTCGCGCTCGGCTCGCTCCTCTGGCAGGACGGCTTCGCGCGGGCCGAGACGGCGCTCGCGACCGGCAAACCACACCACGTGCCGAAGGCGAAGTCGGTCATCTGGATCTATCTCTCCGGCGGAGTTAGCCAGATGGAGAGTTGGGACCCGAAGCCAGCGTTGACGAAGTACGCCGGCAAGTCCTTCGCCGAGACACCGTTCGCGGACCCGCTCAAATCGCCCCTGTTTTTCAAGCATTCCCGCGACGTCGTCGGCGGCACACGGCCCTACCCGAAGATCTTCCCGCTCCAGGTCGGCTTCAAGAAGCACGGCCAACTCGGCATCGACATCGCCGACTGGTTCCCCGAGATCGCCAAGTGCGTCGACGACCTCGCCTTCGTGCGCTCGATGTACACCACCGACAACGACCACGGCGCGGAGTTCCAGTTCCACAACGGCCGGCACCAACTGGACGAGCAGCAGCCGAGCATCGGCTCGTGGGCGACCTTCGGATTGGGGTCGCTCAACGAGAACTTGCCGCAGTTCGTCTTCCTCGGCCAGTACACCGACACACGCGTGAAGAAGAACTTCGCGGCCGATTACCTGGGGCCGCAGTACACCGGCGTCGAGTTGTCGCTCGATCCGAAGAACCCGTTGCCGTTCGCGGCGCGGCCCCGGAGCGTGCTGGCAAAGGAACAGGAAAATCAGTTTGAATTCGTGAACGAGCTGAACAAGCTTCGGCAGGTCGAGTACCCGGACGACGAACAATTGAAGGCGCGGATCAAGAGCTATGAACTGGCGTTCCGGATGCAGGCGGCTGTGCCGTCGGTTTTGGACCTGACCAAGGAAACGGCCGAAACGAAAGCGCTCTACGGCATCGATAACGCGACGACAGAACTTTACGGTCGACGATTGTTGGCGGCCCGGCGGCTCGCGCAGCACGGCGTCCGCTTTTCGCTCGTTTACCTCAGCGGCTACGGAGAGTGGGACTCGCACAACGACCTGAAGAATCTGCACGCGAAGAGCGCCGCACGCGTCGACAAGCCAATTGCCGGACTGATCCGCGACCTGAAGCGCACGGGACAGGACAAGGACACGCTCGTGGTCTGTTGCAGCGAGTTCGGGCGAACGCCAGGTCTCGAGACACGCGAAGCCTACAAGATGCCGACCGGCCGCGACCACCACCCGCACGGCTTCTCCGTCTGGCTCTTCGGTGCCGGCATCAAACGGGGCGTCATCCACGGCGCGACGGACGAACTGGGCTTCCACGCCGTCGAGCACCCTCACTACGTCACCGACATCCACGCGACAGTGCTGGATCGGTTGGGCCTCGACAATCGCAAGCTAAACATCCCAGGTCGGAAGCGGCTGGAGATCGACTACGGCGAACCGATCCGGGCCATTTGCGGATAACTAGGACAAATATAGTTGCACGACGCCGGCGGCGAGGAGGCCGAGGCTGATGACCGCGTTCACGTGGAAGAAGGCCTTGTTCACCTTCGCGAGGTTGTCCGCCGAGACGAGGCAATGCTCGTAGACGAGCAGAACGCCGACAGCGACGCCCGTTCCGATAAAGACCGGCCCCTTCAAGAGCGGTGTCGCGACGATGAATCCGATCAACAACAGGAACGTCATCGCGTGGCAGGCCGCCGCGATCCGCAGGCTGCGCCTGACGCCGAATCGGGCCGGAATGCTGTGCAGCCCTTCTCTCGCGTCGAACTCGGCGTCCTGGCAGGCGTAGAGGATGTCGAACCCCGTCACCCAGAACAGCACGGCCGCGCCGAGCAGGAGCGGCGTGTGCATGTCGACCAATCCCCGCACGGCTATCCAGGCCGCCACCGGTGCGAGCATGAGCGCCAAACCGAGCCAGGCGTGCGCGAGGAACGTGAACCGTTTGGTCAGGGAATAGCCGGCGAGGAACAGGAGGATGGGTCCGGAAAGAAAAAGTGGCCACGGGTTGGCGAACAGGAAGCAGGCGCCCACGAATGCCACGGCGTTCGCCACGGCGAACGCCGCGACGAGGCGAAACGACAACGTCCCGGCCGGGAGGTGTCGACTCGCCGTGCGCGGGTTCCTCGCGTCGACGTCCCGATCGGCGATCCGATTGAACGCCATCGCGAAATTGCGGGCGAAGACCATGCACGCGAGGATGCCGACGAGATCTCGCTCGCGGAACGGCTCGGCCTTCCAAGCGATCGCGGCGCTCAGGAGCGCGAACGGCAGCGCGAAGAGTGTATGCGAGAAGCGAACGAGTTCGAGGAGCTTGCAAATCGTGGAGAGCATGTTCGAATAACCGTGAAACCCCATTCACCGCAACGAAGTTCGTCTGAACTCAGAACTCATCACTCACGACTCACTCTGGAAACGATCTCGTTTTGAGTATTGAGTTCTGAGTTGTGAGGAGTGAGTAAAACAATCGGTTGATTGATTGCACTCGTTCGCTCCGCCCGTGACCGGCCGGCGGGCATCGGCTATAGTAGCGGAGTCCATGCCGTCGGAGTCCGCCGATGTCCCACGTTCCCGCGATCCGCACGCGCCGCGAATTCCTCCAACTCGGTGGCGGTTTCGGCGCGCTCGCTTTCTCCGCGATGCTGGCCGACGCCGCGAAACAAGACCCGCTCGCGCCGAAGAAATCGCACTTCCCGGCGAAGGCCAAGTCGGTCATTTTCCTGTTCATGGAAGGCGGGCCGAGCCACGTCGATCTCTTCGACCCGAAACCGGAACTCACGAAGCGCCACGGCCAGAAGCTGCCCGAGAGCTTCGGCAAGATCATAACGCCGATGGGCACTGGCGGCAACACGCTCCTCGCCAGTAAGCGGAAGTTCGCGAAGCACGGCCAGTGCGGCCATTGGTTCTCCGACTGGCTCCCCGAGATGGCGAAGACGGCCGACGAATGGGCGGTGATGCGAGCCTGCTGGGCCGACGGGTTGAACCACGTCGGCAGCGTCTGCCAGATGAACACCGGCAGCGTCCTCGCCGGCAAACCCAGCCTCGGCTCGTGGGCGCTCTACGGCCTCGGCAGCGAGAACCGCAACCTCCCCGGCTTCGTCGTCTTCACCGACGGCCCCGGCGAGGTCTTCGGCGGCGCCCGCAACTGGGGCACCGGCTTCATGCCGCCGACGTATCAGGGCACGTTCTTCCGTGGTGCCGAGAACCCGATTCTGAACCTCAAGACCCCCAACGAAGTCGGCGAAGCCCGTCAGAAAGCGAAGCTCGGCCTCATCGGCAAGCTTAATGAACTTCACAAAAAGGACCGCCCTGGCGACGCGGAACTGGACGCGCGCCAGTCGGCCTACGAATTGGCCTTCCGCATGCAAGCCGCAGCTCCGGAAGCCGTCGATCTCACGACCGAATCCGCGAAGACCAAGGAGATGTACGGCCTCAATCGCAAGGAGACGGCCGAGTTCGGCCAGCGCTGCCTGCTCGCCCGTCGGCTCGTCGAGCGCGGCGTGCGCTTCGTCCAAGTCTATTGCGGACCCGGCAGCCAGTGGGACGCCCACAGCGATATCGAAGGCAACCACACGAAGATGTGCCTGCGATCCGACGGTCCGTCCGCGGCGCTCATCAAGGATTTGAAGCAGCGCGGCCTGCTCGACAGCACGCTCGTCATCTGGGGCGGTGAATTCGGCCGCACGCCGATGAGCGAAGGCCTCACCGGCCGCGACCACAACCCGTATGGCTTCTCGATGCTCATGGCCGGCGGCGGGGTCAAGGCCGGGCACGTCCACGGTATGACCGACGAGTTCGGCCTCAAGGGCGTCGACGGCAAAGCCCACGTCGCCGACTTCCATGCCACGATCCTTCACCTCCTCGGCTTCGACCACGAAAATCTGACGTATCGCTTCAACGGCCTCGACCAGCGCATTACCGGCGTCTCAGGCCACGTCGTCAAGGAAGTGCTCGCGTGACGTTCGACCCGACCCACTATGGCCCAGCCGTGGCCGCGATCCTTGGCGATGGTTCCCGACTCGCGGACCTCGGCCCCGGCACGCCGAACGAAGCGATGCGCCCGAAGCTCACCGCCCTCACCGGCTTGCCTCCCGCTTGCATGGCCGGCCTCTGGCTTTACCACGATTTCCTTGACGAATCCCATTCCATCAGCCAGGACATCCACACGCCGACTGGCAGCTTCTGGCACGCGATCATGCACCGCCGCGAACCAGACGCCTGGAACAGCAAGTACTGGTTCCACCAATTGGGCAGTCACGCTTCCCTCGAACTGCTCCGTACAGAATGCGCCGTGATCGGGTACAAGTTCACGAATGCCAGTGCATTCGTGGACCTTTGCGAGCGAGTCCGAGGCACCGGTACCGCCGATGAGAAACTCGCCCGAATGGTTCAAGCACTCGAATGGCGAATACTCTTCGAATACAGTTTTCGAAGCACTGACGAGTAGGCCACCGTTCCGAGCCGCTTCCACTGTGGCTGTCCTTCGGCGCGTGGCGGACGAGACGCCGTGGCCAATCCGAGAGATCCTCCCGACGGTGCCGGACTGGCTATGTGCGGTGATCGCGAAGTTGCACGCCAAGCGCTCCGAGGACCGGTTCCAGTCGGCCCGGGAGGTCGCCGACGTTCTCGCCCGGTGCGAGGCGAGCCTCCGGGCCGGCAACCACCTCGCACTCCCTCCTGATCTCACCCAGTCGCCAGCAGGGCAGGAACAGATCTCCGCCCCGCGCCGCAGACGTCGGTACTCCGTACTGGTGGTATTCCTGTTGCTGGGATCGGCGGCACTCGGTGGGCGCTACGGTCCCAAAACACTTCGAAGCCGTAGGAGGTGGAATTACTGCCCGCTCTCTCGGCGGTTTCGAAGGCCCCGCCTGCCGAGGCTGTGCCACTGACAAAGCCCACACGGATCGTCAGGACGCAGGCAGATTACGATGAGATCGCCACCGGCCGGTGGATCGACCTGCTGCCCGGTCTGGGTGAGTTTGACGCATTGGTTAACCCGCATATTTCACACAGTCTGAGCGGGTAAGAATAGCGCGACGGCTCAAGTGTTGGTTCAAGGGGAGGTTACCACACCCAACCCTGTTCCCACGCCGGAGCCGTCACAATGACAGAGTGTACTACAACCCCACTCCCGTTTGCCAGCCTCGGCCGACGCGAAATCCACGCCGACTTCTCCGCCGGACAAATCACCTCCGACGCCGACGCCCTCCTCCTCCGCGAGGCCGACCAAA
>JAHBXO010000021.1 GCA_019636445.1 Gemmataceae bacterium
CTGCCCCATCGCCAGCAGTTTCAAGACGAGCTTCTCGTGCGTCACCGGCGGCGTGGCCACGATCGTCGCGTCGAAATCCGTCATCGCGCGCGCCGTGTCGATCGAGGTGTACGCCACCGCCGCGGGAACCTGGCCCGCGATCTTCTGTGCCGCTTCCGGACGCACATCGACCACCGCGACGAGTTCCGCGTCGGCGTGGTCGGCGAGAACCTGTGCGTAACTGGCGGCGATCCCGCCGGCACCGACGAGGGCGAATCGAATCTTCTTCATGATGACTCTCGATGGGGCGAATCCGACCGTTCACATCTTCAATCGTTCGGCGCACTCGCGCACGGCCGACGCGATGTAGTCCAGGTGCTCCGCACCGTACTTCTCCGACCACGGCAGCACGAGAACGCCCTCGAGGGCGGCGAACGTGCCGGGGAAGCGCTCGGCCGAATAGTCGACCGCTTCGGGCCGGGCGAGCGGGAACGGCCAGCGGCTGTTGCCGAAGGTCCGTTGCTCCGCGAAGACGGCGCAGCGGAACGCCGGCTTCTGAATGTACCGCGGCGCGCTGGCGATTCCGCGTTCCTTCAGCAGGGCCGCCAGCCCCGGCGCGCCGCCCCGAATCACGTTCGAATCGACGCGCAGGCAATACTTCCAGAACGTGTGCACGGCGCGGGGGTCCTGCCACGGCGTTTCGATCCCCGCGATCCCGTTCAACTTGCGGGTCAGATACGCGGCCGCGTCGACGCGGCTGCGCACCACACCGTCGAGTTTCGCCAGCTGCGCGACCGCCACGGCGCCTTGCAGTTCGCTCATGCGGCCGTTCAGGGCGATGAAGTAATGATCCGGCTGCGGGTCGCCATAGCCCCACGCCTTGTTCACGAACAGGAAGACTCGCCGTGCGAGCGCCGCGTCGTTCGACACGACGATCCCGCCCTCGCCGGTGGTGACGTGCTTGCCCTGCTGGAGGCTGAAACAGCCAAGCGCGCCGAAGGTGCCGACCGGTTTTCCGTCCCATGTGGCGCCGAACGCCTGCGAGCAATCTTCGATCACCGGTAGGCCGCGGGCGTTCGCGAGCGCCATGATCGCCGTCATGTCGCACGGGTTGCCGAACAGGTGCGTGACGACGATCGCCTTCGTCTTCGGCGAGAGTGCCTTTTCGATCGACTCCGCCGTCACGTTGCACGTCCGCGGTTCGACGTCGGCGAAGACCGGGATGGCACCTTGATAAAGGATCGGCGTGAGCGCGCCCATGTCGGTGATGGACGTGGTGACGAACTCATCGCCAGGTTCCGGATCGATCGCGGCGAAGGCGGCATGCAGCGCCATCGTGCCGGAGTTCACGGCGATGGCACGCTCCGCACCGATTGCCTTCGCGAAGTCGGTTTCCAACTTCCGGACGAAGTTCCCTTTCGTGCTCGTGAGCGTGCCGGACCGGATCGCTTCGGAGACGAGCGCGATTTCCTCGTCGCCGAGCGTGCGGCCGGTGGCGTCCTGATCGGAGGGCAGCGGCAAGGGCGGTCCGGGGCGGTGGCTCATGATGTCGCTCGCGCCGCGCGGGCCGGGGGAGGCCGCGCAGGGAATTCCATTTGGTTACGGGATGGCGGTCGTGGTCGGCTGGGGGGTGGGGATTCGTTCGCGGTGCGCCAGTACGGTCGGTTTGACGTCGGATTCCACCGGCCGGGTCGTGAGGCGCATCCAGGCGAAACGTGCCATCAGCCGCAGGTGGCCGACGATGGTCCGCAGTGTCTTCATCTTGGAGCGGCCGAGCAGTCGCACGTTGAGCGTGGCGGGGTGCTCGACGACCGTGCCGCCGCGCAGGTCGAGTCGGCCGAGCAGTTCGACGACACCGAGGAAGTTGCCGTAGCGCACCGGCAGGTCCTTCACCTGGGAACGACGGTACACACGGAAGCAACTGGTGTAGGTATGAAGCTTGTTGCGGAAGATCCGCCGGTAAAGTGCGCTCGCGCCCTTCGATAGGACGAGGCGCCAGCCCGGCACGTTGCGGACTTCGCCGTCCGGGTGGTACGGCGACGCCGTGACCATGCCGATGCCGGGCTTCAGCTCCGGGATCATCTTCAGCAGTTCGTGCGGGTCGTAGGTGCAATCGGCGTCCATGGAGCAGACGATCTCCGTCTCGGCCGCTTGGAGACCGGTCATGATCGCACCGGCAACGCCGCGGTTCGTTTGGTGCCGGAGAACCTTGACTTCATTCCAAGAACGGAAAGTCTTCTCGACAGCGGCCAAGGTCCGGTCCTTGCTGGCGTCGTCCACAAGCAGGAACTTCGGCTCGTATCCTTGCACCCGGAAGGCGCGGCGGACTTCCGTCAACGTGTTCGCGAGGAACGGGATGACTGGCTCCTCGTTGTAGAGCGGAATGACGATGCTGACCGGCGATCGGAGCCGGGTTTCCACCAGCGTGCCCAGATCGATGACCGGCATCGGCGTGGGCGTCGAGACGGTCACGGCTTGATCCGCCGACAGGCCCAGATGGTGGGCGGCCGTGTCGAATCGGAAGTGCGCGAGGCACTCGGCCACGCGGTCCCGCATCTGGTCCAGGTTCCGGTAGTGGCGCAGGCGCGTCAGCCAGCCGGTGGCCTCGAACCGCGGCTGATCCGGGTCGAGTTCCCAAGTGTGGAAATACATCACGAAGGGCGTGTCGTGCTTCGCCTCCCAGTTCCGCACGGTGCGACGGATGAGGAAACGGGGGAACTGGCGCATCCAGTTGCCGCCGCCGACGGGCACGTCCATGCCGAAGATCCGTGCCGAAGAGATCGGCAACTCGGTGATGGCACCATGCGCGGTTTGCTCCCGATGGACGAACTTCCGCCACGGTTCGGCGGAGTAGCTGCGCATCATGGGGCCGACGCTGGAATCGTAGGCGTAGCCCTGCTCGGCGAGAACGTCGAGGGCCCAGAGGTCGGCGGGGCGGAACCAGCCCTCGGCCGTACGGTAGCCCAACACTCGCCGGCCGCTGGCACGCTCGATCGCGGAACGGGCCCGCGCAAGGTCGTCGCGGAACTCCTCCGGCGTGAGGTTGCGAATGTCGCGCCAGGCGTAGCCCCGGCTCGCGATCTCGTGGCCCCGCTCCGCGATGGTGCGAATCAGTTCCGGCCACGCTTCCGCGACGCGACCGAGAACGAAAAAGGTTGCTTTCGCCTGATATTCATCCAGCAGGTAGAGCGTGCGATTGGTCTGGTCGATCAGACGCGATTCGTAGCGCTGCCACTGGTCGGGTTGAACGAACCGCTGGAACGCGCCGACCTGAAAGTAATCTTCCAGGTTGACGGTCAGGATGTGTCGCCGGCGGTCGTCGGGCGTGGGCATTCGGGTCCAGCGGGCGGATGGCTCGCGTCGGAGTCGAGGCTTATTTTCAGGCCTCAATTTCGCGTCGCGTCGCTTACGGCAATCCTAGTCCGCGTTCCCGCGATGAGCAACTTTCCGACACGGTTACCGGTCGAACTTGCCCGGAAATCGAAAAACGCGGGGGATCGCTCCCCCGCGTCGTAGGCGATCGGTTGACCGTGGTTATGATTCGGCCTTCTTCTTTTGCAGCAGCGCAAGGAACTTCGCGGCCCGGCCCTTGATCGTGAAGTTCACCTTCAGCTCATCGCCTCCGGTCACGCTCAGCGTAATCGTGTCCTTACCGGCGGGTTTGCCGTCGGCGAAGACTTCCTGATTGAGGACCTTGAAGATCTCCGCCTTCGTCTGTGGTTCGACGATCGGCATCAACCGGGCCACGCTCGTCTCGAAAGCGATGATCGGCGTGGTGCCCGCGGGCGCGGCGGCCAGCTTCTTGACCGCGGCGTTGCCAGGGGCGAAGCCGACCACAAGCAGATCGTCAGCGGTGGACAGCCAGAGACGGCTCGCGCCGAACAAACGCTCCGCCTCCGCTTGTACCGGCGGGACGATTTCGTGGAGGTTCGCCGCGCCGATCTTCTCCACGTCGAACTTTACCTTGGCTTGTCCTTCCGGAATGAACGGCGCGAACTCCTTCAGGAGCGCTTCGATCCCTTTACCGGAGGCCACACGCAGGGCCGCGAGGACTTCGTGCTTGCCGTCCGCCGTCGGCGTCAGCGCCGCGCCGAGTTCCAGAATGCCCGATTTCAAGCTCGGTTCGAGTGCGTCGAACACCTTCTTCGCCGCGTCCCGGTCGTTCCCCTTCGCGTTCTCCAGCCCCTCGGCGATCAACAGGTCGACCAGTTCGCCGTATTTCTTCTTCATGCCCTCGGGCACCTGCACGTTGACAGCCAGCGACACGATCGCGTCCTTGGCCGCCGCCGTCGGGGCAACCGCCTTGCGGCCGGAATAGCCCGCGAGGAGCTTGTTCAGGTCGGTGCTCGGCTTGCCGCCGAACGAGAATTGCAAACCGATATCGTCGGTCTTCGGGTCGATGTTCAGCTTGAGGCTCGCGGTCTTGCCGTCGCCGAGGATCGCCGCGACGCCATCGAAGGTCGCGTCCAAGGCCAGCGCCTTCGCTTTCGATTCCGCCGGGGTCTTCGCCGGCTTGGCCTTTTCGTCCGCGAGTTTCAACTCCAGTTGTCCCAGCACCGTCTTGCGGACTTCCATCGGAATCCGATCAAGATGCACCGACAGCGCGAGGATGGCCGACTCCGGCTTCGCGAAGAACTCCTTCGGATCGAGGATCGCGTTTCCTTCCAGGGCCGCTTTGTTGTGGACCGTGACGCCGACGTAGCCCTTGTGGAACTTGAAGTAAACCTTTGGTGGCACGCCCGGCACGTTGATCGAATAGATGTCGTCCTCGCCTTTGTCTGGCGTGAGGTTCAGCTTGCCGGTGAGGAGGTTCAGGAACGCCTTCTCGTCGCCGACGGGCACGAGTACTACCATCGGGCTGTCGATGACGGCCGGGGTCATGGTGGCGTAGAAGCCGATCGGTTTCGTGATGTCGATCCCTTCGATGACGCCCTTCTTGCCGGCCATCGCTTCGACGAACTTGGCGCCTTGTTCGGCCTGCTCGCCCTGGCCGGCGAGGTCGCCGAGGTATTCCGCCAGCGGGAGCAGGTCCTTGATCGCCTTGATCCGGAGTTCGACCGTGGGCTCCGCGGCGCGCAGGGCGGGTGCCGGTAGCGACACGACGGCGGCGAGCGCCAGTATCAGCAGTTTTCGCATCGAAAATCCTCGTGGGCGGGTGATGGCGGAAATGATACCCATCCCGATCGGTTTCGGTGTCAGATTCTGCCGTTTTCCCCGATTCGCCACCGCCAGCGGAACTCCGTAAACCAAGGGGACAAAAACATCCGGGACCACACGATGAGCCAGAAGACTTGGGGCGGGCGATTCGACGGCAGCACGGACGCCCGCGTGGAGGCGTTCACGGAGTCGATCAGCTTCGACAAGCGATTGTACAGGCACGACATCCGCGCCAGCCAGGCGCACGCCGGCATGCTCGCCGAGGTGGGGCTGCTGACGCCGGCCGAGGCTGATCGGATCCTCGTCGCGCTCGACGAGATCGGCTCGGAGATCGAGGCCGGCCGAATGGAATACTCGATCTCACTCGAAGACATCCACACGCACATCGAGCGGGCGCTCATCGCGAAGCTCGGCGACGTCGGGCGCAAGCTGCACACCGCGCGAAGCCGGAACGACCAGATCGTGACGGACGTGAAGCTCTGGACGCGCGACGCCATTGACGACCTTGACGGCCTGCTCAAAGACCTGCAGAAGGCGTTCGTCGACTCGGCCGAGCGCGAGCGCGGCGTCGTGATCCCCGGCTACACGCACCTCCAGCGCGCCCAGCCGGTGCTGGCGGCGCACTACTTCCTCGCCTATGCGGAGAAGTTCCAGCGCGACCGCGAGCGCCTCGCCGACACGCGCAAGCGCGTCAACGTCCTCCCCCTCGGCGCGGCCGCACTCGCCGGCACGAGCCTCCCCATCGACCGCGAATCGGTCCGCCAGAAGCTCGGTTTCGATTCCGTCGCCCGCAACAGCCTCGATGTCTCCAGCGACCGCGACTTCCTGATTGAGTTTGTTTTCGACCTCTCGATGATCGCCACGCACCTGAGCGGTTGGGCGGAGGAGTGGGTGATCTGGAGCACGACGGAATTCAACTTCCTCGACCTGCCGGACGCGTTCTGTACCGGGTCGAGCATCATGCCGCACAAGAAGAACCCGGACGTGCTGGAACTGACTCGCGGCAAGTCGGCTCGCGTGATCGGCTGCCTGCAACAACTCTTCGTACTGCTGAAGGGCCTGCCGCTGGCGTACAACCGCGATCTCCAGGAAGACAAAACGGCGCTGTTCGACGCCTTCGATACGGTGGCCGGGATGCTCGCCGTGGCCGCGCCGCTCGTGGCGCAGACGAAGCTCCGCCATGAGGCCATCGCGAGCCGGATCGAGGAGGGTTTCCTGGACGCGACGACGCTGATGGAGTTCTTCATCGCGAGGGGGGTGCCGATGCGCTCGGCGCATGAAGCCGTCGGCAAGCTCGTCCGCCGCTGCGAGCAGGAGCGCTGTCGGCTCGCGCAGCTCCCGCCGACGGCGTTCGAGGAGGCGTGCCCCGACATCGGAACCGAGATCCACGGCGTGTTGGGCGTCGCGAACGCGCTGGCCGCATTCAAGAGCTACGGTTCGACCGCCCCGGTGGAGGTGGAGCGTCAGTTGCGGGAGTGGCGGGAGCGGGTAGGATAGGGCATAGGAGGAACGAGCCATGATTCGCGTCGTAGGCGATCTGTCGAAGCTGCCGATGCCGACGGTGGACTGGGAAGGTCCTGTGCCTGAACAGATTGCGAAAGCGTTCGGGCCGGGTAGTACGTTTCGGAACAACGTGGAATGGTTTGAATCGCACGCTTCCGCCATCTTCGAACAACACCCCGACATGCAATACTGTGTTGCCGGTCGAGAATTGTTCGTCGCCGAAACACGGAGAAGGGCTATCGCGCTGGCGGAAGCCAAGCACCCGGGCGAAAAAGGGTTTGTTTACGCCCCGGTTCTCCCTCGGCGTCGAGGGTAATCCCGTCATGTTGTTTCATGGGAGTTGGTTCCTCGCGCCGGATCGCGTCCTGCGGCCGATCATCAAGGCATACCTGTTCGCGTCAGACGGAAGCAGTTGCATTATCCCCTTCATGGTCGATTCTGGGGCGGATCGTACGGTCTTCTCGGCCGAAGCTCTCGACGCCATCGGCATCGAATGGCCAGAAGCCACCGACCTTCAACTCGAAGGCGTAGGTGGGAGAGCACGCGTCGTGAACGTCGATCTGGCAATCTATCTGACCCGAGAGATGGGAAATATGATACGGTTCAACGGGCCCTACCTCGGATTTCCCGAACCGAACGACCTCGAAATCTCGATCCTCGGCCGCGATCTCCTCAACAACTTTGCCGTCATACTGGACCGAAAGAAAGAAGTCGTCGTGCTCGTTGCACCCATCCACACCTATTCCATCCAGGAACCCTGACGCACATGGACCACTTTGCCTACCGTCACCGCTCGCTCTATTGCGAAGACGTGCCCGTCGCCGAACTCGCGCGGGAATACGGCACGCCGCTGTACCTCTACAGCGAGGCCACCCTCGTCCATCACTTGACGCAGATCCAAACCGCCTTCGCCGAGGCGAAGCCGATCATCTGCTACAGCATCAAGGCGAACGGGAACCTCAGCATCGCGCGGCTCATGGGCCAGCATGGTGCAGGGTTCGACGTGACCTCCGGCGGCGAGTTCTTTCGTGCCCAGAAGGCCGGCCCGGCCGACGCGAAGATCGTCTTCGCCGGGGTCGGCAAGACCGACGCCGAAATCCGCTATGCCCTCGAAAACGGTGTCTACCTCTTCGACGTCGAGAGCGAGCAGGAACTGCACGCCATCGGCCGCGTCGCCGAGTCGATGAAGGTCCTCGCGAGCGTGGCGCTGCGCGTGAACCCGGACCTGCCGCCGAAGACGCACGTCAAAACCGATACATCCGTCAAAGGCGTCAAATTCGGACTCGATATCGAAACGGTGTTGGATGTGGCCCGGGGCGTCGTCGGTCACAAGCATCTGACGGTCGCCGGGCTGCACATGCACCTTGGCTCGCCGATCCTTTCCGCCGAGCCGTACCGCCTCGGATGCGAAAAGGGCGTGAAGCTGATCGCCGAACTGCGCAAACAAGGGCACAACGTCACCGTTCTGAACATGGGCGGCGGCTTCGGCATCCACTACCGCAAGCAGGAAGCCCTGCCGGCGAGCGAATTCGCGAAAGTGATCCTGCCTGCCGTGAAGGAGACGGGCTGCCAGCTCGTGCTCGAGCCGGGCCGTTTCATCGTCGGAAATGCTGGGATCCTCGTGTCGAGCGTGCTCTTCACCAAGGAAACCGGGGGCAAACGTTACGTCATCCAGGACGCCGCGATGAACGATCTCATCCGGCCGACGCTCTACGATTCGTTCCACCGTATCTGGCCCGTGACCCCGAAGGATGACGTACCGGAGAAGCCGGACGACTTCGAAGCCGCGATCCCTGGAACACTGCCTCAGGACGTCGTCGGACCGGTCTGTGAGTCCGGGGACTTCCTCGCGAAGGCGCGGAACCTTCCGACGCTGCAACGGGGCGATCTGCTCGCGGTCTTCAGCGCCGGGGCGTACGGCATGGCGATGGCGTCGAACTACAACGCGCGGTGCCGCGCGGCCGAAGTTCTCGTTACAGGTCATACACACCGACTTATCCGACGCCGGGAAACCTACTCGGACCTGGTCGCGTGCGAAGTTGATTGCTTGAAGTAGCCCCGGCGCGCACAATGCACGAATCCCCTGCGCGGTTCCGCGCCGGGGGTACGCCCATTCGGAGGACATCCCGGTGCGAATCCGCGTTTCCCTTCTCGCACTTGCCCTGCTTCCGTTGGGTTGGATGCCACTGACCGCGCAGGAAGCCCCCAAGAAACCCGCCGACGTATACCGGGCCGCCCGCGATTACCTGCAGGTCGGCAGCCTGGAACTCGCGGCCGGCACGCTCAAGGATTTCGTCGATCTCAAACCGACCGAACAGGACTATCTGGACCTGGAATCCAAGTACGGCGCGAACGTCTTCCAAAACCTTCGCAACGTCCCCCGTTGGCTGCCCGACGCGAAGAAGGACGAGGATTTCAAGAAGACGGTCGTTGAAGCGATCATCGACGCCTCCCTCAAGGCCAACGCCCGGCTGACCCGCGATCCGGTCCGACTCCAGAAGTTCGCTCGCAACCTCGGCGAATCGAAAGAGGAACGCGATTTCGCCATCGCCGAATTGAACCGGGGCGGAGCCGCCGCGGTCGCACCGATCCTCGAAAACCTCCGCATCAACAACTCGCCGGAGTATCGCGCGGGGGCCCTGACGGCCGTCGAACGATTGTCGGCCGATACGGTGCCCGGCTTCGTCGTCGCTGCCGAGAACCTTCCCGATGAACTCAAGGTCGGTCTCATCCGGTCTTTGGCGCGGCGGACCGACGTACTGGCACTGCTGGGCAAGGCCGACACCAATTTCGCCCCGTACCTCTGGTATCTGGCGTCGTCCGATCAGGCGGGTTCGCTTCGCGACGTGGCCGCCGAAACGCTGCGCACGCTGTCCGGCGATCGGAGCGACCGGCAGACGGTCGACGGGGAGCTGGTGAAGTATGCCACTCCAATGTTCGAGCGGAAGGGCCTGTTCGCCGGGTTCGACACCGTGAAGAACCGCGTCGCCCTCTGGACGTGGGACGCGGCGGGTGCGAACATCAAGGCCGTTGAAGTCACGAAGTCCCAGGCGGAAGAAGCCTATGGTTTGAAGTATCTGAAGTGGGCCATCGAACGCCGACCCGATTCGCGGCCGGCGCAGGACCTCTTCCTCGCGCTCGCCACGGAGCGCGCCGTGGAGCGCATCGGCTTCGGCGATCTGGCGAAGGACGCCACCGGCGTCGCGCAACTCCTCGCCGCCGCGCCGGCCGAATCGCTCAAGGACCTGCTCGAATCCGCCATTGCCGAGAATCGCACGGCGCTGGCGTACGGGATCACGCAGGCGCTCGGCAACCGCTCCGAGAAATCCGCCGCCGTCTCCACGAAGGGGCGCACCGCACCGCTGGTGAAGGCGTTGAACTACGCCGATCCGCGCGTGCAACTGGCGGCCGCGGCCGCGCTGCTCAACATGCCCCCCGTGGAACACGGGGCGAATGCCCGGATCGTCGAAGTGCTCTCCCGCGCCGCCGGCGCCGAAGCCGGGGCGACATCCGACACCAAGGGCAAAGCGCTGGTCGTGGATCCCGTGGCGGGGCGTGGCGACCGGGTGGCTTCGCTCGTGCGCGGCTTGGGCTTCGAGGCGGAAGTCTTCGGAACCGGACGCGACCTCTTCAAGCGGATCAATCGATCGGCCGACTTCGACCTGATCCTGATCGACCGGCACGTGGTCGATCCGGAATTGTCCGATGTGCTGGCGGGTTTGAAGGCGAATGCCAACGCGGGCCGCCGTCCGGTGCTGGTCGTCGCGTCGCCGGACTCGGCCGCGCCTCCGGACGCCGAGTCGCTGCTGCTGCGTCTGGCCGTGATGCTCGCCGTCACCGAGACCACCGACATCGTGGTGCCCGCACCCTACGAAAACGACAAGCGGAAGCCGAAGGAGGAAAACGACGACATCCGCAAGCGGAACATCGAGGACCGCGACGCCCGGCTGATGTTGATCGCCGACGGACGAGTCGCGCGCATGAAGCGCATCGTGGACGCGGCGAACCTCGGCAACTCGACCGCGCTGCAAACCCGGCTGGAACTGCGGCTTCCCCAACTTGTCCTCGCGGGGCTGATTGCCGAATACGACACCACCCCGGAGTTCGCGCCGACGCCCTACCGGAACATCCGCAACTACACGAATCTGATCCGCAAGCAGTCTAATCTGGATCAATCGGTCGCGAACCTGCCGACCGAATCGCTTCTGAAACTCATGGGGCAACTCGAAAGGGTATTGACGCCGGAGATGCGCGGCCGGTTCGAAAAGCTGATATCCCGGATCGACGTGGACGAGTTGTCGCTGCCGCGACCGCCGGCCATCGATCCGATCGTGGAGGCGAAACTCGCCCGCATGGTCAAGGCATTCCCCAGCGTGGCGGTCATCGCCGAGCCGTTTGCCCTCGGCTCCGCCGAAGGCGCGGTCCGGTTCGGTCTCGCCCACGACATCCAGGCCACCATCGCCGATCCGGCTCAACGGCCTCGCGACCCGAACGAGAAGAAGACATCTGCGAAGCTGGCGGTGGAATGGCTGCGCCGGCTCGCCAATGGCGAACGGGCCGGCTTCGACCTGACACCGGCCATTTCGACACTTCGTGCGGCCCTCGGCAACGATGAACTCGCACCGATGGCCATCGAAGCGCTGGGCCGCCTCGCGTCGGCTGACGCCCAGCGGGATCTCGCCCGAATCGGTGCCAGCGCGTCCCGTCCCGCGGCCATTCGCCTTTCCGCCCTGGAAACCGCCATCCGGCACGTGCAGACGCATGGCAAAATGACCATCCCGGAAGTGGATCTCGCCGTTGCCACGTCGCTGGCCTCGGAAGCCAACGCCGAGATCAAATCGAAGCTTGCCAACCTGTCGGCGGCGCTGACCGGCAAGCCCGGCGACCTCGTCGAGAAGATCAAGGGGTACACGGTACCGACGGCGGCACCCGCGGCGGCGAAGGCGCCCGAACCGAAGCCGGCGACGGAAAATAAACAGCAGTAATTTCCATGACGTAACGCAACGGGGGAGCGGATCGTCTGGTGCGATCCGCTCCCCCGAGGTTTTCATTGATCGATTACGGCTTCGGCTTTTCCGTCGGTTTCTCTGCTGGCTTCTCGATGGCGCGGATCGCCAGGGTCGCCGCCTCCCGAACCTTCAATTGCGAGTCGCGTCGCGCCTCCTGCAGCGCCGGGATCGCGGGCTTACCGTTCGGCCCGAAACTGCCCAGCATCTCCGCAACCGCAATCCGCACCTCGAAATCGGGGTCGGCCTTCAAGCGGGTTGTCAGAACCGGGATCAGGTCTTTCGCATCGGCTCCGTGGCTGACGCCGAGCGAATGCAGGGCATTCGCCCGTACCGTCTTGTCGGCATCCTCCTGAAACGCCTTTTTCAATTCCGCGGACGCGACCCGGCCGACAATACCGAAGCGGCCGAGCGTCAGCGCCGCGAGCTGACGTCGTTCCACATCGGAGTCGCCAAGGTGCCGTGCAATCGCCTTCACGGCAGCGGTCGATTTTTCACCCAACAAGCCGAGCGAAACGATCGTCGCGGAGATCATCTCGCCGTCGCGTTCCTTGTCCTTTTTCGCCGATTCCTTCTCCAGGATTTCCACCAGGGTTTCGCAGGCGGTTTCGCTGTCGTCGGGGTCCAACCGGCCGAGGGCGAACACCGCAGCGAAGCGGACCGCGCGGTCGGCGTCCTTCGTCAGCGGCACGACGTATGGCGCGGCCTTCCGGGCCTCCTTGCCGATGCGGCCCAGGGCGTCCGCCGCCGCAGCACGCGTTTCCGGCTTCGGATCCTTCAGGACATCCGCCAGCGGCAACACAGCCGATCCCGAAAGCCGCCCGAACTTACCGGCCGCGACCGCCAGTTCCTTGCGGACATCCGATTCCTTCTCGGACCGCAACGCTTCCGCGAGATCGCCGACGACGAGCGCCGCGGACTCGATCGGTTGCTGGCCCATGAGCGCGGCCGCCTGCGCCCGGACGCCCGCGTTGCCGTCGACCTTCAAAGCCTTCGCGATCCCCGGCATCGCCTTCTTGCGCGTCTCCTCGTCGCCGGCGACCATCTGCCCCAACGCGACGAGAGCGGCCTTGCGCTTGCGAACCAGAGAATCGTCTTTAAGAATGGCGAGCCATTCGCTCAGCGTGCGGCCGTTGAAGTTCGGCTCGTCGGCCGCACGAAGCGGTAGGACGATCGCAAGCGTGAGAATCGAGAGAAGTACGACACGTATCATGGAAGGATTCGCTTTCGGTGTGGGCCAACCCCGAATGTTCGATGGCACCGGATCCGTAGGTCGAGCCGAGTCTTCGAGGCCCGACAATTGCGCTATGGCCAAGTATGTCGGGCCTCCCATAGCCTCGGCCCGACCGACGATTCAAAACCCATCGACCTTAGCGCATCATAGTGCGAACGCGGCGAGCGGGGAACGAGTTTTTTCGATCGTCGTTCCCGAACATCCATCATTCGATTACAGTTTCTGGATGAACCCGATCGTCTTCGCCCTGCGTCACCCGTACACGGTCATGGTCGCGGTCGCCGCCACCGTCGTCGCCAGTGCTCTCGCGATGTCCCGTAGCAAGGTGGACATCTTTCCCAACCTGAATCAACCTGTCATATACATCTGCCAGCCGTACGGCGGCATGACGGCACAGCAGATGGAAGGCCTGCTGACGAACTATTACGAGTTCCACCTGCTGTACGTGAACGGCGTCGAGCATGTCGAATCGAAGAACGTGCAGTCGATGACGCTCATCAAGGTGTATTTCCACCCCGGCACCGACATGGCGCAGGCGAGTGCCGAGGTCGTCGCCGCCGTCAACCGCTCGCGATTCATGATGCCGCCGGGCACCGTGCCGCCGTTCGTCATCCGGCACGACGTCGGCAGCGCGTCCATTGGTTTTCTCGTCCTCAGCAGCGAGACGAAGTCGATCAAGGACATTCAGGACATCGCCACGTTGCGCGTGCGTCCGATGTTCGCGAGCATCGACGGGATCAGCACGCCGCCCGCCTTCGGTGGCAACCAGCGCGCCATCGTCGTGAGCGTCCGCCCGCGCGACCTCGAACGCCAGGGGCTGACCCTCGAACAGATCACGCGCGCCGTCGAAGAGGGGAACGCGGTCACCCCGTCCGGCAACGTCCGCATCGACGACCGCAGCTTCGTCGTTACGTCGAACGTCATGGTCGGCGACCAGCCGAAGCGCGAACTGGGCGAAATTCCAGTGAAACTCGGCCCGAATCCGGTCTTCCTGCGCGACGTGGCCGACATCGACGACGCCTCCGACATCACGACCGGCTACGTGCTCGTGAACGGTCGAAGGTCCGTTTACATGCTCGTAACCAAACGATCGAATGCCTCGACGATTTCGGTGGTGAATGCTCTGCGGAAGAAGCTTCCCGAAATGCAGCAGTCCGCAAGTCCGGAGGGTGAAATCGACATCCGTTTCGAGTTCGACCAGTCGCCGATCGTGACGGAGGCGATGTGGGGCGTCGGCAGCGAGGGCCTGATCGGTGCCGCGCTCACCGGATTGATGGTCCTTCTCTTCCTGCGGGACTGGCGCACGGTCATCGTCGTCGTGCTGAACATTCCTTTCGCGCTGCTCGCCTCGGTTTTTGCTCTCTGGTTGACCGGGCAGACGATCAACCTCATGACGCTCGGCGGGCTTGCGCTGGCCGTCGGCATCCTCGTCGACGAAGCGACCGTGGAAGTCGAGAACATCCACTCGCAACTCTTGAAGACCGACAGCGTCGCGCGTGCCGTTCGGCGCGGCAATCAGGAGACGGCCGTGCCGCGGCTTCTGGCGATGCTGTGCGTGCTGGCCGTGTTCGTACCCTCGTTCTTCATGGAAGGCGCGGCGCGCGAGCTGTTCGTGCCGCTCTCGCTCGCCGTCGGCTTCGCCATGATCGCCTCGTACATCCTCTCCAGCACGTTCGTCCCGGTGCTCTGCGTCTGGCTGTTGAAGAGACAGCCGCACCACGAGAAGCCGAACCCGATCGTCGAGCGACTCCACCGCGCCTACGGCGGCATCGTCTGGGTGCTCGTGAAACTCCGCCATCTCGTCGCGCCCGCTTACCTCGTCGGCGCGGGTGTTTTGCTTGCCGGTCTCTTCGCCCTGCTCGGTACGGCCGTCTTCCCCAACACCGACAAGGGCCAGTTCCGCCTGCGCATCAAGGCGCCCGCCGGCACGCGCATCGAACGCACCGAAGACCTCGCCCGCGAAGTCGTGCGGCTTATCGAACGCGAATCCGGCGACCGCGTGTCCATGACCGTCGCGTACATCGGCATGATTCCGACGAACTACCCAGTCCAGGGAACCATCCAGTGGACGAGTGGACCGGAGGAGATCATCCTGCAGGTGGCATTGAAACCCGGTTCTGGCGTCCGTGTCGAACCGTTCCAGCAACGTCTGCGCGAAATGCTCGCGGAACCATTGCGGGACTGGTTTCGCGAGGATTGGACCGCGCGCGCGGTGCCCGCCGACGAAATCGCCCGCCGCGCCGCGGACCTGTCGTTTTCGTTCGAACCGGGCGACCTCGTCAGCGAAGTCATGAGTTTCGGTTCGCCGACGACGGTGGAAGTGCAGATCAGCGGGAACGACATGAAGGCGACTAAGCCGCACGCCGAGAAGGTGCTGGCGGCGTTGAAGGCGATTCCCGAACTGCGGGACGTGCAGATCGAGCAATCGCAGGCGTTTCCGACGATCGAACTGGCCATCGACCGGGAAAAGGCCGCCACGATGGGCCTGACGGCGAAGGCGATCGGCAACGCGCTCATCCCGGCGACGGCGTCCAGCCGGTACATGAATCCGATCTACTGGCGCGATCCGAAGAGCGGGCAGGCGTACATCGTGCAGGTGCAGATCCCGCCGCCGCTGATGAACGCGCCGGCCGACCTTGGCAACGTGCCCGTGCGCTCGGCCCAGGGCGGCGAATCGAGCGCGATGCCGGCCACGCTCCTGCACGATGTCGTGAAGGCGGATCGCGGCATCAGCGTGACAACCGCGCCGGGGCGCATCGACCGATACAACATGCGTCGCATGCTCAGCGTGACCGCGAACGTGGCGACGTCCGACCTTGGCCGGGTCTCCCGCGCGGTGAAGGCCGCCATCAAGTCGGTCGGCGATCCACCCGCGTCCGTGAAGGTGGACATCCGCGGGCAACTCGTCACGCTCGAACAGATCCAGAACAGCCTTCTGCGCGGCCTCGGCATGGCGGCGCTTGCGATCGCCCTCCTGCTGACAGCGTACTTCCAATCGATCCGCCTCGCGCTCGTGGCCGTGTCGACGCTGCCGGCGACGCTCCTGGGTACCGGTTCGATCCTGCTCCTTACCGGCACCACGCTCAACCTGCAATCGTTCATGGGCGGCATCATGGCGCTCGGCGTGTCGGTCGCAAACGCCATCCTGCTCGTGACGTTCGCCGAGCGGGCCAGGCGTGAGTCGCGGGATGCGAACGCCGCCGCGCTGGAGGGCGGCAAGGGCCGCCTGAGGGCGATCTTGATGACGAGCTGCGCGATGATCTTCGGCATGATGCCGATGGCGTTGGGCTGGAGCGAAGGCGGCGATCAGACGGCTCCGCTCGGTCGTGCGGTCGTCGGCGGACTCGCGGCCTCCACGCTCGCGACCCTGCTGCTCCTGCCGGCGATCTTCGCGTTCGCGATGGGCCGCAGTTCCGCCGCAAGTGCATCACTCGACCCGGACGACCCCGACAGTGCGCGGTTCGACCTGGCGACCGATCCGCGGTAATGACAACGATGACGAGCCTACGCGGTTCGGTGCGGATTCCTATAATTCCTTTCAGGAATCGCCCGCCACGGAATCGCCATGAATTCGGAACTACCGCCGCCGATCTATCGCCGCGTCGTCCTCAAGCTGAGCGGCGAGGCGTTCGGGCACGGCGGCAAAGGGGCCGGCATCAGCCTCGACGAGACGCTGCACATCGCCGAACAACTCAAACGCGTCGCGGACCGGGGTGTACAACTCGCCGTCGTCGTTGGTGGCGGCAATTTGCTCCGGGGAGCCCAGTTCTCCGCCGGACTGGACACGATCAAGCCCGCGACCGCCGACTACATGGGCATGATCGCGACCGTCATGAACGGACTGGCCTTGCAGGACACGCTGGAAAGCCTTGGCATTCAGACTCGCCTCCTCTCGGCCGTCCCGATGGATACCGTTTGCGAACCCTACATTCGCCGCCGCGCCATCCGCCATCTGGAGAACGGTCGGATCGTGATTCTCGCCGGCGGCACCGGCAACCCGCACGTGACCACCGACACCGCCGCCGCCCTGCGCGGTCGGGAGATCGAAGCCGACATCCTTCTCAAAGCCACCAAGGTCGACGGCGTCTATTCGGCCGACCCGGAAAAGGACCCGTACGCGGAGCGCTATGAACGACTCAGTTACGCTAAGGTTCTCCACGACCGGCTCAAGGTTATGGACCTCGGCGCCTTCGAACACTGCCAGGAAGCGAAACTGAAAATCTTCGTATTCAACTATAAGAAGGAACGCGCCATCGAGCGGGCGGTCGCCGGGCAGGCGGTCGGCACGCTCGTGGGCGAGTGACACCCCTTATCGCGAGTCAGTCATGAACGGACCTCAGATTCTAAAAGACGCCGAAGCACGCATGGAAAAGGCGCTCGACGTGCTGCGTAACGACTTGAAAGGCCTGCGGACCGGCCGGGCAACCCCGGCCATGCTCGATTCCCTGCGGGTCGACTACTATGGCTCGCCGACACCGGTTAAGGAAGTGGCCAACATTTCCTGTCCCGATCCGACCTCCATCGTCATCAAACCTTTCACGGCCGAGACGCTCAAGGACATCGAGAAGTCGATTCGCGCGAGCAATCTGGGCCTGGCGCCGAACAACGATGGCAAGGTGATTCGTCTGACGATGCCGCCGATGAGCGGCGACCAGCGGAAGAAGATTGTCGCCGAGATCAAGAAGAAGGCGGAAGACGCGAAGGTGGCGTGCCGGAACATCCGACGAGACGGCAACAAACACTTCGACGACGCCGAGAAGGCGAAGACCATGACGGAGGACGAACGGGACAAGGGCAAGGCGAAGATGCAGGATCTCCTGAAAGCCTATGAAGGCAAAATCGACGAGGCGGCCGACAAGAAATCGAAGGAAGTCATGGACGGTTGATTTCCCTCCGTCCACACGGGAAGCACCCGCTTCGCGGGTGCTTTTTTGTTCCCGATCGGATACCGCATGCGAACCCTGCGTTCTGTACTGGAAATCTTTCCCCGCGCCGCGGTCGAAGGACTGTCGGGCGAGCAGGTGCACGAGAGCGCGGGCCGATTCGGCCAGAACCGCCTCACGCCGCTGCGCCGGGAACCGGCGTGGCGCAAGCTCCTCGCGAAATTCGATGAACCGATCATCCTGATCCTGCTCGCCGCGTTGTTGCTCAAACTTGTCGTGGATCTCTTTGAAACCGCAGCTTGGGCGGGTGTAACGGGCTTCGTCGTGGTCGTGATGGTCCTGGCGCTGCGATGGCTGCCTCGCGTCGCGGGATGGGTCCCGGCCGCGCTGTTCGCCGTCGCCGGCGGGTTGGTGCTCCTGGGCGTCTCGCTCGGCAAGCCGTCCTACGAAGGCCTGGCGGTCATGATCGCCGTCGGCCTCGCCACCGGCGTGGCCTTCGCCAGCGAGTACCGCAGCGATCGCGAGTTCGAATCGCTGAACGAGGCCAAGGAGTCCGTGAAGGCGAAGGTCGTGCGGGGGGGGCAGTTGCAGATCCTTCCGTTGGAGGATCTGGTGGTCGGTGATCGGATCACGCTCGAAGCCGGCGACGAAATTCCCGCCGATGGTCGACCGATCGCCGTCAACGAACTCGCCGTCGACCAGTCGCTCATGACGGGGGAATCGGAACCGGTCGCCAAGGCGATCGCGGCGGAATCCGAGGAAAACGACGACCCCGCCGGCGCCTGGTGCGTGCATCGCGGCACGCAGGTGGTCGCCGGGACCGGCGTGATGCTCGTGACGAACGTCGGCGACGATACGATGTTGGGGCAGATCGCCCGTCGGTTGGGAGGGGGCGAAGCCGAACCGGGCGATCGGATGGATCGCGTTCATCGGAAACTCGCCCACGATCGCGAAACAACGCCACTTCAGGAAAAACTCGATCATCTCGCGAAACTGATCAGCAAGATCGGCTATCTCGCGGCGGGCGCGATCTTCGTCGCCCTCTTCGTTCGCGGCCTGTACATCGGCGAACTCCGTTGGCCGTTCGCCGAGGAACGCCCTGCCGACGCAATGCTCGCCAATTTCCGCGCACTGCTTGGCTATTTCGTTTACATGGTCATTGTCATTGTGGTCGCGGTGCCGGAAGGGTTGCCCATGAGTGTGACGGTTTCGCTCGCACTCGCCATGCGGAAGATGACCCGCGCGAATTCGCTGGTCCGACAGCTGGTCGCCTGCGAAACGATCGGCTCGGCCACCGTGATCTGTACGGACAAGACCGGAACGCTCACGCGAAATCGAATGACGGTCGTGCAGGCGGTGGGCGATGGTCCGGTTCTGAGCTTGAACGCCGCCGTGAACTCCACGGCTCAATTATCCGAAAAAGATGGGCAGCTGATTGCGATCGGCAATTCGACCGAGGGCGCGTTGCTGTTCTGGTTGCGGGCGAACGGCGAGACGGATCCGCTTCATATCCGTTCGGAATCCCGAATCCTCTTTCAATCGACCTTCTCTTCTCAAACGAAACGCATGATCACGGTCGTCGAACGCGACGATCGGCTCGTCGTTCTGGTCAAGGGCGCGACGGAATTGTTGCTGGCGGAGTGCGAGACGTTCGCGAAGCCGAAAGAGGAATTCGAATCGTCGCTGCGCGATTCGACCGCGGGTGCCATGCGCACGCTCGGATTCGCGCACCGATACCTGCCGGCCGCCCTTACGCCGGATCTGATCCTGACGATGCATCGCTCCGGTGAGTTGGAGGAAGGGCTTCACTTCGACGGGTATGTCGGCATCCGTGATCCGTTGCGCGACGATGTGCCCGATGCCATCCGCGAATGCCGGCGCGCGGGCATCGCGGTGGTGATGATCACGGGCGACAACCCGGAAACGGCCCGCGCGGTGGCTCGGGATGCCGGCCTGCTGGAAGCGCCCCGCGATCTGCTCCTGACCCATGCGGACCTGAAACGAATGACCGACGAAGAGGTGACCGCGGCGCTGCCGCGGCTCGCCGTTGTCGCCCGCGCGCAGCCGTTGGACAAATATCGCCTCGTGAAACTCTTCCAGCGGGAAGGCCAAGTCGTCGCCATGACTGGCGACGGCACGAACGACGCGCCGTCCCTGCGCCAGGCGGATGTCGGCCTGGCGATGGGGCTTTCCGGCACCGAAGTCGCGAAGGAAGCCAGTAAGATCATTCTGCTGGACGACAGCTTCGCAACCATCGCCAAAGCCGTGCGTTGGGGCCGCGCGCTCTATGAGAACATCCAGAAGTTCATCGTCTTCCAGCTGACGATCAACGTCTCCGCGCTCGCCATCGCGCTGCTCAGCCCGTTCCTCGGCTTCCGCCCGCCGTTCACGGTGCTGCAACTGCTTTGGATCAACGTGATCATGGATACCTTCGCGGCGATCGCGCTCTGCTCCGAGGCTCCGCGCAAGCAACTCATGGAACTACCGCCGAAACGGCGCGACGAGAACATCCTGACCCGAAACATGCTCGCGATCATCGTCGCCACCGCCGCGTTTTTCGTCGTCGCGATGCTGGCGCTGCTGCTCGGCATGCATTTCGAAGGCTGGTTCGCGGGCACCGGCGCGGTCTCGGCCGAATTCGCGCCGCTTACAGTTCGACAGACGACGATCTTCTTCACCGTCTATGTCTTGTTCCAATTCTGGAACCAGTTCAATTGCCGTTCCCTGGATCCGCGTACGTCGGGACTGGCCGGCCTCCTCGGCAACCGTCCGTTCCTGGTCGTGTCCGCCCTCACACTCTTCGGTCAGGCGATCATCGTGACGTTCGGCGGCCGTATCTTCCACGTCGAAAAACTCGCGATCGTCGACTGGCTCGCGATCCTCGTCGGCACGGCATCGGTCGTCGTCTTCGCGGAACTGGTCCGCCGAATCCGCCGGAAGGAGTCGTCGTGAAGGAGATCCTGTCACCGGCCGAAATGGCCGAGAAATTGTTGATCGGTCACTACTCGCGACACGTCTTCCTGTGCATCGGCGACGCGTGCTGTTCCGCCGAGGCCGGCGCGAAGGCGTGGGAAGTACTCAAGGACGAATTGAAACGCCGCAATCTGTCGCTCGCCACCGGCCCCTGTGCGTGCTACCGCACCAAGGTCCAGTGCCTGCGCGTTTGTTCCGGCGGCCCGATCCTGGTCGTCTACCCCGAAGGAACCTATTACGCCGGCATGACGGCCGAACGCATTCCGGAGTTCGTGGAACGGCACCTCGTGAATGGCGAACCGATCGAAGACTGGATCTTCGCGCGGAACCCGCTGCCTCGATCTACACCTTGAAGATCTCGCGCACGTTGTCGCGCAGGAGCCGCGTGCCGAGCGCGACGGCTTCCGTCTCGTTCAGCAGGCCGGGCCGCACGAATTCGTCCGCGATCGTCCGCGCGAGTATGCGGCGGTACATGCCGTACTTCGGCAGTACGAACTCCAGCTTATACGCGTCCGAGTAGTAGCCGACGAGTTTTGTTTTCGGCACGCCCTGCAACCGCTCGCGCAGGTCGGCGGAAATGTAGGCCGGGATGTTCGAATACCACCAGTGCCCGTTGGGCACGACGTTCGGGAAGATCCACGAATACGCCACGAGTTCCTGGTTCTGCCCACTCGTGAGCACCGAGATCGGGAACGTCACGTCGGGGAAGGCGTTGAACAGTTCCTTGTACTGGATCAGCGAGCATCGACGGTCGAAGAGGTCCTGGCCCTGGAAGACGCCGCTCTCGTAGACTCGGCGGTTGACGCCGATCATCAGATCGAACGGCAACTTGAACTCCCGGCAGTTCTCCGCCAGCATCCAGAAAATGCTGTTGCCTTTCTCGGTCGGCGCGAAGTCCGGCGGCAGCGAGATCGCGCACGCCTTCGCCCCCTTCGCCACGAATTTCTCGAACAGCGCGCGGACCGCCTTCTTCAGCGTCGGCACGTCGCCCGCGTCGATGCCGGTCGCCTTCGCCAACCGTTCGCGAACCCCCGGCTCCTGGAACTTGAACACCAGCGTATCCGTCCGCAGGCACGGCACGTACTTCGACGTGTCGAAGCCGTCGAGGTTGTCGTCGAACTCGTTCGTCAGGAAGATCTTTTCCAGCTTCGTCTTCGCGAACACCAGCGACTCCCAGTCCTTCGCCGCGAAGCGCTTCACGCTCTCGTCGAAAAGCGCGTCGGCGTCCGCCGCCGTCACGCGGTCGCCGGTGAAACCGAGGAAGTTCCGGCAGATCTCCACGAACCAGCGATACTGGGCCGTATTGTCGTAGCGGTCCATGTGGCGGATGATCTCGCGGCAGCGAGCCTTCGGGTCGGCGTCCTTCGCCAACAACGTCTGCGGCATCCCGGCCGAGTGTGCCAGCTCCGTGTAGTAGTGGTAGCCGAGGATGTCGTCGAGCGACCGCGAGACGGGCGAAAGCGGCTCGATGTGCGAGTGCGGATCGATCAGCGGAATCGCATCAAAAGCGGCGGTCAGGGATTGAACGAGACCATCAGCGAGCATGGCGGTAATTCCGGGAAAGTTTGTCGATTTTACCGATGGCCTGTCTTACGCCGGCGGGCAGAAATTACAATTCAAGCATGTCGGGAAATGATTTTCACTGGGAAACCAGCCATTTCGAATAATCGGACCGATTGGCACGGCCTCTGCATATTCCCTTTCGTCCGACACGGTTCCCCCAACCGGCCGGACGGTGCGAGAGCCGCGACGGCGGCCTTCCCCCAAGGTATCGCCGATCCCCCCAAGATCGCGGTTCCCGCACCCGATGCCCCCGGCGGGTCCCCCACTCGCCGGACACCTCGAAGGACATGTCAATCATCCCCCCGCCACTCCGCCGTTCCCCCAACGGCGGAGTTGGTCTTTTATCGGGGTGACAATCGCAAACTCGCGACGGCCGTGCGGATGGCCTCGTCCGGCGTCCACGCGATCGGAATCGATTCGCCCGCCTGCCAGAGTTCGAATTGATCGGCATAGTGTTCCGTGCAGGGATTGCCGCTCTGGCCGCCGGCCAGGACGAATCGCGAGTTGGACCAGTTCCCCACGTCGAACACCGCCCGCAGGTTTGGGATGTTGTGCGTGTACGCGAGCGGATCGCCCGGCTTCGCGGCGCACTGGAGGACCGTGTTGGAATCGCCGCCGGCCGGTACGGGGCCGACATTGAACGCACGGCCAAGCCAGTGATCCTTGAAGATCGGATGTTCGAGCCGGAGTTGCCGCAGGTCGCCCCATTGCCAGAAAGCCGGCGCCGGGCCTCGCGTCCTGCGCAGTTCCGTCACGATCTCCGCAACGGTCGTGGCGACCAGGCGCTGCCACCCCTCTTCGAACCACCCTTCCGGTTGCAGGCGTAAGAGTTTCACCAGATGTGCGACACGGCGCTCCGAGAAGAGGCTGCCCGAGAACGGCTCGCCATCTCCTTCGCCGATGACCGCTTTCCACGATTGCGGCGCTTTGGCCCGCGCCACGCGGACACATAATCGGGCCACGAGCAACTCGAACACCGTCGCCGCCGCCGAATCGGGCGTGATGCGTCCATCCCACTCTCGCAGCAATTCCATCCCGAGTCGCGCGTTTTCATCATCGCCGGTCGGCACCGCGAGCACCACCTCGCGAATTTCCTCCCAGGGCATCGACCGGACGTTCCGATGGAGTTCGCCACAGAGCAGTACGCTCCAGTCTGTCCGCCGCGACAGTTCTTCGCGGATGATCCGCGCGCGGTAGGCGTCGATGTAATCGACCCCGAATCGCCCGTCGCCCGTCGGATCATCGTTCGCCGTCGCGAGGAATCCCCCGGCCGGATTGACCGTGAACGGCATTTCGTCGAACGGGATCAACCCGTCCCAAATGCTTTCGTCGGCGGGCAGCGGAATCGCGCCGTGCCCGCGGATGCGCCGGGGAACCTGCCCGACGAGTTGATGAGCAATCGTTTCCGTTTCGTCGGCATAGACGAGATTCATCGGCAACGACGGCCAGGCCGCGAAAGGGCGGCGGAACTCGTCGAACGATCTCGCCCGCGGCGAATCGAAAAATCCGCGCAAGGGCAGCGGTTCCAGCCAGACCGCCCGCATCGCGAGCCACTCGCGTTCGCTTTCCCAGACCACCGGTCCGCGTGGCGTCACCACGACGGCCAGCTCTTCATCCGGCCCGTCCGCGACGCGAATCGTCTCACGGATGCGCGGAAATGTGTCGCTCGGGGTCTCGATCACAAGGTCGGTATTGTCAGTTAGGCCGGCGGTCACGCCCCAACATGCGAAGCCGTTGTGTCCGATCGGAAAGACCGGAGCGCCGACGAGCGCCGCCCCGGCGACAGCCCAATCCGGGGTATCGACGTGCGCGAGGTACCACGGTGCCGGCACCGAAGGTGCGAGGTGCGGGTCGTTCGCCAGGATCGGCCGACCCGTCGCCGTGCGGCTCCCGGCGATCACCCAGTTGTTCGAACCACCGCCCCGGCCGAACACGCGCAGGAATGCCGCGATGTCGTCGGTGACGGGTTTCGGACCGGTCTCTGTAATACCCGGCTCGATCGAAGCGGGGTCAAGTGCTCGCAGCGCGTCCGCGCCGTCGGTCCGCAGGATCTGCAGTCGCGCCAGCTCGACATCCCAATTCGAGGGCAGCAGAAATGTCTGCAGTTTGACCAGCCCCAGCACGTCGGCCGGTTCCCACTTCGACAGCGGAGCTTTCAATAACTGGCATTCGTGCGGCGCTTTCGCACCCGCAAAACCGTGCGACGCATTGACGCCGGCGACAAACCCTTCGAGCGCCGCTCGGATATCCGGATCGACGATGGCCAGTTGCGCGTCGGCCGCACGCCGGAACCCGATCCGCCGCGCGATGCGGTCCACCGGCAATGCGTCCTTGCCCACCAGTTCGGCGAGCGTGCCGCGCACTACTCGCAAGAGCATTTCGAGTTGAAAACCGCGATCCTGCCCTTGGACGAAGCCCAGGCCGAAGAACGCGTCGGGGTCGTTCTCGGCTTCGATGGTGGGCACGCCGTGCTTGTCGCGGCGGATCGTGAGATTGGCACGGAGGCCGGCGAGCCGATGCTCGCCGGAGATAACCGGTCGCCGTGCGCCGAGTGCCAGGCGCAAGAGGAATTGCGGGAATGTCATGGTTCCGAAATGATACGGAACCGCTGGTTCAGAACAGTTCGTCGATCGGTTCCGGGTCGTCCAGCACCGGCGTCGGTCGCCCCGTCGGGTCGATGAGGCTCAGTTTCGGATCAATACCGAGGACTTTGTAAATCGTCGCGTGGATGTTCGAGGGCGTCACGGCGCGGGTGTGCGGTTCGGTGCCGAGGCGGTTCGTCGAACCGACGATGCGGCCGCCCTTCACGCCGCCGCCGCCCATCAGGCAGAACATCGCGTTGCCCCAGTGGTCGCGGCCGGGGGTGCCCTTGCTCATCGGCGCACCGCCATTGCCGCCGTCGTTCATCTTCGGCGTTCGGCTGAACTCGCCGCAGAGGACCACGAGCGTCGTGTCGAGCAGGCCGCGCTCGTCGAGGTCGGTGAAGAGCGACGCCACGCCGGAGTCGACTTTCGGGAGATAGTCCTCGTAGCCCTTTTGCAGGTCCCAGTGGTGATCCCAGCCGCCGAGGTGAACGTTGACGAAGGTGGAACCTGCCTCGACCAACCGGCGTGCCAGCAGCATCGATTGCCCCGGCGTGTGCCGGCCGTACCGGTCGCGGAGCCGCGGGTCTTCCTTCGAGATGTCGAACGCCTTGCGGGCATTGGCACCGGTGACGAACTCGAACGCCTCCTTCGAGAATCGATCCATCGCGTTCGACTCGGCGGCCGGCGCGATCGCACGCTTCGCGGCGTCGAATCGCTCGGTCAGTGCTTTTCGGTCTTCGAGCTTGTCGATCGTCAGCCCGGATGCGAGATTCAGGTTCTGCACTTTGAAATACGACGGCGTCGGATCACCGGTGACGAACGGATTGTGCTGGGTGCCGAGGATGTTGCCGCCGAAGTAGCCGGGCACGAGGCCGATGCTCGCGGCGTGGGGCACGGCGACGTAGCCGGGCATGCCGGGCTGGCGCGGGCCGAGTTCGCGGTTCACGATCGCCCCGATGCCGGGGAACTTCTGCGGTGTGTTCGCCCCGCTCACGCCCATATCCTTGGTCGTCAGCATCCGGTGCCCGCCGGCGAAGTGGTCGCCGGTGTCGTGGTGCAGCGAGCGCACCATCGAGAACTTGTCCGTCACCTTCGCCTGCTTCGGGTACAGTTCCGTGATGTCGAAGCCGGGCACGACGGTGCGGATCGGCTTCCAGATCCCGCGATACTCCGCCGGAGCGTCCGGCTTCATGTCGTACATGTCCATGTGGCCCGGTCCGCCGTCGAGCCAGATCAGAATCACGGACGTGTCGCGGGTTCGGTTCGCCAGCGACGCCCGATCGTTCGCGGCGAGGGCGCGGGGGATCGCGACGCCAGCCATGCCCGCGAGGCCGATCTGGAGAAAGCTCCGGCGGTTCGCGCCGTCGCAATAGCGGCTGGTTCGACCGAGATCGAGTCGGAACATGGGCGGTCTCGAAGGCGAATCGGGACGAGTTGGTTGGCGCATTTAAACGCCGGCAGGTACTCACACAATGACGAATTCCGACTGCTTTGTCAAGAATTACCCGGGACAATGCACGATATCGCCACCTTGCCACGAAACGGATTGGCCCTGTCGGTCCCGTCCGATCTCACGGAGTCAATCGATAGAGTCGGAAATGTTCGTCGTCGTATTCCCGTTCGAAGTACGCATCGTCGATCGGCTTGTCCGCCGGCACGACCACGTGCGTGATGCCCGCGGCGCGCAGCTCCGGCACCGCCTCGCCCCACTTCGCGGACTTGTACCACTCCTGCGCCTGCACGACGCGCCGGTGCCATTCGAGCACTTCGAAATCGGCGTAGGGGATCGCCTTGAAATCGATGTAGATCGGCACGCCCCCGGCGAGCCGGAATCGCTGGAGATCGACGGGGATCAGCGAACGGTTCGCCGGTCGGGGCGGCGGCGTGAACGTCGTGGAGATGTTGCCGCGACGGTCCGAGAGGGCCGGGATGCGTGTCGGAATCAGGTAGACGTTGCCGCGGGTCCGCGTGCGGTTGAGGTAGTCGTACAGGCCTTGTTCGCTGGCGTTGTTCATGTTGTAACCGACGGTGTCGAAGAGGTGCCAGACGCCGAACGCGAGCGATCCGAGAATGATCGGCCACGCGAACAAGTCCCCGATCCGGCCGACGCGCGATTGAAGGAGCAACGCGACTCTTCCAATGATGATCGCCGTGGCGACCGGCACGAGCACAGCCGAGACGCGCCACGGGAACAGCAGCGCGAGCAGGTGCCAGCCGGTGAGCGCCGCGATGGCCGTAAGGAACGCGGAGCCGACGAGCGCGACGAGCAGGACGACGGCCAGTGGCGAACGGCGGACAAGAATGATTCCCAAAATGATCCACGCGATCTGGAGTTGCGCCAGCGGATCGAACCATCGATGCACGAGCGAATGGTGCGGGATGCGCACCTCGGCGAGCAACCGCTGCGCCTCGGCGAATGTGGCCGCGTCGGTCGGCTGGAACCGGATCGCGTTCCACGCCACGACCGGGACGAGGCCCAGCATCGCGAGACCGAGCAATCGCAACGTCGGCTTCCGTCCACTGGTTCGAGCCGTCGCACCGAGGTAGCCGAGGCCGAGCAGGACCGTCGGCAGCAGGTACGTAAAGTGCATCGCGCAGGCACCGACGGCGCAGGCGACCGCCAGGATGGTTCGATTTCTCAGGAACGCCGCGAGCGAGGCCACGAGAAGCACGCCAAAGACCGACGGCTGGAACCCCGCGCCGAGGATGTACTGCCCGGCCACGCCGCACTGAAAGTACCACGGATAATCGACGCCGAACGCCTGCACCGAGAGCCATCGCCAGATCGCCGTATGCGTGAGAAGGAGTAGCGCGAAGAGCATCGTTCGACCGGAACGCGTGGTCGGCAGGCCGAAGGTCGAATCGAGGATCGACGCGAGCGAGACGACGTAGAGGAAGAGGATCGCCGCGTACGAGACAAAGATCGGCAGGGCGGGAAATCCGAAGCGCGTCAGCGCGACCCAGGCGGTGAATAGCGGCGTCGGGTCGCGTGTCTGCGCAAGCCAGTCGGCGGCGAGTTCGCTGCCAGGCGCAAGGGCCGCGGCGTGCAGGAGGTACTGGTTCTGGTTCGAAAAGCCGAGCGGGGACTGCGTGTAGGCGACGACGAACGCGACAGCGGCGAAGAGGAGCAATCGCACCGCGGACCTCGGGAAAAACGGTTGTCGACAACCGATTCTAGAACTGTCACCCGACTTCCGAAGTCCGGCTTCGACTTCGGAAGTCGAACGTGTCAAGTCGCTATCGCCGGTGAGAACAGGTTGCGGGATCGCTCCGACTTCCGAAGTCGAAGCCGGACTTCGGAAGTCGGAGCTTTAGTTCTTCAACTCGATGCCCAGTTCCTTCAATTGCCGGCCTTCGACCGTCGCCGGGGCGCCGGTCATCAGGTCGCGGGCCTTCTGGTTCTTCGGGAAGGCGATCACGTCGCGGATGTTCGTCGTGCCGGCGAGGATCATGCACCAGCGGTCCAAGCCCAGCGCGATGCCGCCGTGCGGCGGGGCTCCGCTCTGGAGCGCGTCCAGAAGGAAGCCGAAGCGGGCCTTCGCGTCCTCGATGCTCATGCCGAGCATTTTGAAGACCGTCGCCTGCACGTCGGGGCGGTGGATACGAATGGAACCGCCGCCGACTTCGTAGCCGTTGAGAACCATGTCGTACGCCTTCGCACGCACGGTGCCGGGATCGGATTCCATCCGGTCCACGTCCTCGTCCATCGGCGCGGTGAACGGGTGGTGGATCGCCACCCAGCGTTTCTCCTCGTCGTCGTAGGCGAACATCGGGAAGTCGAGCACCCAGAGCATCTGGAAATGTTCGGGCTTCGCGACGAATGGCTTCGGCGCCCGCTTCTCCTTCTTGGCCGCCTTTTCCTCGGCCGCGTCGTAGTCGGCCTTCTCGTCCCACCAGTTCTTGTAGAGCTTCAGTTCTGAACCCAGATGCGAGCGGAGCGCCCCCAGAGCATCGCACACGACCGATTCCTTGTCGGCGACGAATAGCAGCACGTCGCCGGGCTGTGCGCCCATCCGCTCCTTCAGCTTCGCCTTCACGGCGTCCGGGAAGAACTTCTCGATGCTGCCCGTCAGTTTGTCCCCTTCGACCTTCATCCAGGCGAGGCCCTTGGCTTTGAACTGGGCGACGAACGCCGAGAGCTTCCCGCCCGGCTTCAGGTCGGTGTTGCTGAACTTGTCGGCCGCCCCCTTGGCACAGAGGCCGCGGACCACGCCGCCGCCGGCGACGCAATCCTTGAAGACCTTGAAGTCGCTCTCGGCCGCGATGTCCGAGATGTCCGAGATCTCGAGGCCGAAGCGCAGGTCCGGCTTGTCGCTGCCGTAGCGAAGCATCGCCTCCTTGTAGCTCATCCGCGGCAGCGGCAGGCTCAGCTTCACGCCGAGGCACTTGTCGAGCAGGTCGGCCGCCAGGCCTTCCATCACGCCCAGCACATCCTCGCGCTCCACGAACGACATTTCGACGTCGAGCTGCGTGAACTCCGGCTGGCGGTCGGCACGGAGGTCTTCGTCCCGCAGGCAGCGGGCAATCTGGAAGTACCGGTCGTACCCCGAGATCATCAGGAGCTGCTTGTAAAGCTGGGGAGACTGGGGGAGCGCGAAGAACTCGCCGTTGAACACCCGGCTCGGCACGAGGTAATCCCGAGCCCCTTCCGGCGTGCTCTTGCCGAGCAGCGGCGTCTCCATCTCGAGGAACCCGTGCGCGTCCATGTAGTCGCGGATCAGCTTGCAGATCCGGTGGCGCAGCATCAGCACCTGCTGGATGCTCCGGCGGCGCAGGTCGAGATAGCGGTATTGCAGGCGCAGGTCTTCGTTCGCCAATTCCTCGTCCGGGAATTCCGTGACGGAGAACGGCAGCGGCGGTGAGGCGTTCAGGACGCGGACCGACTTCGCCTCCAGTTCCACCTGCCCGGTCGGAATGTCCGAGCGTTCCTTCCCCGCGATCCGCTTGCGAACGACGCCGGTGACGGAGAGTACGTATTCGCGGCCGACGGTGTTGGTGAGGTCGAAGAGCGCCTTGTCCGAATCTTCGACGACAACCTGCGTGAGGCCGTAGCGGTCGCGGAGGTCGATGAAGACCTGGTTCGGGAAGTTCCGGGTGATGAGGACCCAGCCGTTGAGCGTGACGGTCTGTCCGATGTGGGAATCGCGTAGTTCGCCGCAGGTGTGCGTCCGCTGCCAGTCGGCCATTGCCAGAACCCTTCCGTTCCGAGGTTGATCGAAGAGGGGCATTATAGGGACGGGAAAGTGATTGACGGGTTCGAGGAAAACGAAGAAGCCCGCGGTCGAACGACCGCGGGCTACGTGCGAAACGGGATTCCGCTTACGCGTCGCGCTTCGATTCGGCGAGGCGGCGGATGCGTTCGGCGAGGAGGGCCACGTCGAAGGGCTTCTTGAACACTTCGTTGAATCCGTGTTCTTGAAGCTTTTCGGGCGCGGCTTCATCTTCGCCGGCGAGGCCGATGATGAGCGTGGTGGTGTAGGAGTCGTTCTTGCGGAGATTCGAGGCGATCTGCATCGACTCGCTGCGGCCGAGGCCGAGGTCGATGATGATCGTGTCCGGGTGGAAGCTCTGGGCGAGCGTGCCGGCTTCGAAACCGCTCTGAGCGAGTTCGTACTTGAAGTCATCCACTTCCGGGAGGAGTTCCTTCATCCGGTCGTTGAACAGCTTCTCGGTGCCGATGAGCAGCACCTTGTGCCATTCTTCCTCTTCCAGTTCACCCAAAGGCATTCCGTGCTCTTTGAGGAAGCGGATGAGTTGTTCGCGGGGGATCCGGCGATCCTGGCTTCCGGGGATCCGGTAGCCTTTCAGCCGGCCGCTATCGAACCATTTGGAAACGGTTCGAGGGGCCACCTTGCAGATTTTGGCAACCTGGCCGGTGGTAAACACCTTTTTCATCGGGGGCACTCCATTTTCGGCGCACTCACGGCAAGCCGCCCTTGTTTAGGGGGTCGGCGGCAAGCCCGAGGGGGCGGGACGACGTCGCGACGGGGCGTCGCGTCGCCCGGCGGGGGGCATCCATTCACGTCCATTCAATCCCGACGGAGCGTGCAGTCGTATCCCGGCCGGAGGGCACGGTTATTCCACCGCGATACGACTACAGCGATTTCATCGGCTATCGCGCTCCGCGAAGATTAACCTGGGTTGGCGAAGTTCTCAGGTTGGTGAACTTGGCGAACTCGGCAAACCCGCCGTTGTCCCGGTAGGCATTGCGGCCGTCGTACCGACCCATTCCGGTACGACCTCGGCCAACCGCGGAACTAACATTGTCCATCGACCCGACATATCCGGTCCCCGCGACAATTGTGGGCATCGGTGCCTGGAACTCCGACCCGGAAGTTCGGCGCGTACCGGTTGGTCCGGTTGTGACGCGCAACCGCCGCATTCTACGCGCGCGAAATCCCGAACCGGGGTCGCATCGCTCCCCTTCGCGATTCCGTTTCATCGAGGGGGATTAGAGTTTCTTCCAAAACAGCGCTTTGTCGTCGCCGTCGCGATAGAAGTCGGGGATCTGGGCGACTTGCGAATAACCGGACTTCAAATAGAACTGGCGCGTCGGCTCGTAGTTCGGCAGCGAACTGGTATCGATCAGCAACAACCGTTGGCCCTTCGATCGCAAGGCCGCTTCGACATCGTCCATCAACGCCCGACCCAATCCGCAACCCTGGCGGTCCGCGTCCACCGCGATCCACCATAGTTCCCAAGTGCGGTCGGTCATCGGCACCGGCGCGAAGTAGGTGAACCCGGCGATCCCCTCCGCGTCCGCGAACACTCGCGCGACATGCCCTTCGGCTTCGTTGGCCGCGTGGTAGTCGTCCAGCACTTCGCGCAGGGCGACGATCTCGTGAGGTTGGAAGACACCCGTGCCGTTCGCGAGGGCGACCAGCGCATCGGTGTCGGCGGGAGTGGCGGATCGGATCATGAAACGGCACAGGCCGCCCGGTGAGGGCGGCCCGTTCGAGGAAAGTTCAGAGGTCCCGCCCGGATTCGAACCGGGGAATAACGGTTTTGCAAACCGTTGCCTTACCACTTGGCGACGGGACCAATTCATCCAACGAGTCAACGGAATCTTACGGTTCCGGCCGCTTCGCGTCAACGAATCGACCGGGTGAGTATCGACCGAACCGCCGTGCGGTCTGTAGTCGATTCGGTTCGGGCGAGACCGGCATAGAACGCCTCGAAGCGTCGGACCATCGCATCGCGGGAGTATTCGCGCCTCGCCCGTTCGCGCGACGAGGCGGCCATCCGCCTCGCCCGTTCGATGTTGGTGATCAGTTCGACCATCGACTCCGCGATCGTTTCTGGCCGCGAATCGCGAGCGATCAATCCGTCCACGCCGTGCCGCACCAACTTCGCATTCGCGCCGACCTCCGTGGCCACGATGGCGCGTCCGGCGGCCATGTATTCGAGCAGTGCGTTGGACATTCCCTCCGAATGGGATGGCAGCACCGCCGCGTCGCACGCCCCCAGGAACGCCGGCACATCCGAAACCGACCCCCGCAGGCGGAACCGCTCGCCCAGATTCCACTCGCCGTGCAGTCGTTCGAGTTCCGGCCTTTGCTCCCCGTCGCCGGCTACTTCGAAGACGACGTTGGGAACGTGGTCGAGTACAAGCCGCGCCGCCCGCATCAATCCATCGACATTTTTCACCGGCCGGAGGTTCGCGACGCACCCGATGCGAATGGTTCCGGCGAATCGCGGCGGACTGCAACCCGCGAAGCGTTCGACGTCCACGCCGTTCTCGATCGAGACGACCCGGTCCGGCGCGAGGCGGTCGGTTTCAAGGAGGCTGGCACGGCCGGCGTCGGAGTTCGTCAGCGTCACGTCCACCATGTTGCGCAGTACGCGGTTCAAGAGGCGATGCTTCGGAGTGAGCCAATATCCGAGGTTGTTGCGGACTCGGACGATCGCGGGTACGGCGAGGCGCCGGGCGAGGGGGATTGCAAAATACGAGGAGTCGAGGAAGTACGCCTGCACGATGTCCGGCCGGCGTTCCCGCCAGAGGGTCCGCAGCCGATTGGCGGCGCGGTACGCCCGGAAGCCGAGCAGTTTCGTCACGCCGAGCCGGGTCACATCGCAATCGGCGGGTTCGAGTTCCTGCGATCCGATCGACGAACCATCGAGCAGGACGAGCGACGGTTCGAAGCGCGAACGGTCCAGCGACCGGATCAGCGCGAGCAGTTGCGATTCCGTGCCGGCGCGGCTCAGGTTGTCGATGACGAAGGCGATCCGCACGGGGCGAGCGCGAAGGTCGCGTCCGACGGAGTCGGTTCGTTCGCAAAGCGTGCCGGGCATGATTCGGATTCCGTAACGGACACGATCGATTCGAGAAGCGAGGCATACGCGTTCGCCTGGGCGGCAAACGAGAATTCGGCCAGCATCCGGCTCCGTGCGGCGCGGCCCATCGCGGTGCGAAGGGCGTCGTCCGACAGCAATTCATCGATGGCGGACGCGATTGCGCCGGGATCACCAGGTTGGACGAGCAAGCCGCTCTCCCGGTCCGAGACGACTTCCGGCGAGCCACCGACGCGCGTCGCCACGCACGCGACGCCGGCCGCGCCCGCCTCCAACAAAACGTTCGGCATCCCTTCCGTGTACGACGGCAGCACCACCAGGTCGGCGGCCGGCAGCAGCGCGTCGAGCCTGTCCGTGAACCCCGCAAGGACGAATCGCCCCGTCAGGTTCCGCTCGCGGATCGCGGATTCGATCGCCGGCCGTTCGAGGCCATCGCCGAAGTGGATGAGCCCCGTGTCGGGATGTCTTTGCAGAACATGCACGGCCGCGTCGACGAGCAGGCCGAAGCCCTTCTCCGGGCTAAGCCGGCCGGCCGAGAGGATGATCCGTTTCGGCCGATTCGGGAAGTAACTTCTCAATCCATCGGCATCGGGCGTGGCGTTCGTTTCAAACGCCGCGAGACGCGACGAATTGCGGATAACGCGGACCCGTTCCGCGGGGACCCCGGCCCGAAGCACCTTTGCCGCCTGGGCGTCCGACACGGCGATGACACGGTCGAGGAATCGCAGGTGGAATCGGTCGAGTCGTTCGTATTGCCGGACTTTCCAGTTCTCGCCGGTCCATCCGCGCGAAACTCCGACGATGGGTATGCCGGCCCGGCGGGCGGCGATTCGGCCGAGGATGTTCGCCTTGTACCCGTGGGAGATCAAAACATCGGCACGCAGCGATTCGAGTCGGTCCGCGAGTTCCCGAATGGTGGAGCGGACCTTTGGGAAGTCGTTCGCGAGCGAGTGGCCATCGAACCCCTTCGCTCGCACGGCGTCGAGGAACGCGGAACATCGACCGCCCTCGGCGAACGACAGGAACGTCGTACGCGAGTCGGCTGGCAGCGCCTCGGCCAGGCCCAGCATCTGCCGTTCGGGGCCGCCGAACATCGTGCTGGCCGTCAGGTGGACCACATGCATCGCCCGGCATCCCTGCGGGAAGAGCTTCAGAGGTGAAGTGTAGACCGGGCGGAATTCGAATGTCGAGGTCAATTCGAAGAGTCGGGAGTGGCAGCAATTCAGTTATAAATGGATGAAAATTCAAGATTTCCGAATGGGCGGCGAACTCCGGATGACGGATTGTCCCCGGCAGTCGATTAGATGGGATCACTAACATCGTTCCGGTGTTGCCATGTGGGAATTCCTATTCGAACTGCTCTTCGAAACGACCACCACGGCCACCGGGCACGTCCTCGTCTATTGCCTGACCCTCGGTCAGGTCCGTTGCAGCGATGGCACGGCCCAGATCATCGGCATCGTCTTCTGGATTCTCGTTCTTCTGACCATCGTCTACTTCGTGGCCCGTTGAATCGGGCGTTCGGCCGTGTTTCCCCATCTTCGTATACTGGCGGTGAGTACCCGGTTTCGAGGCGGGAATGTCCGAGAACCAACCCCTGCGTATCGTCCATCACGACGGCACCGTCACGCGTGACGAACGTCGGAATGCCCTGAAACAGACCGGGGGGACGCTCTGGTTCACCGGCCTGTCCGGCTCAGGCAAGAGCACGCTCGCCGCGGCGCTCGAACAGGCTCTGGTACGGCGGGGGCACGCGGCCTACCGGCTCGACGGCGACAATATCCGCTTCGGCTTGAACGCCGGATCGAAGATCCTGATGGAGGCCCGCGGCTATTCCGACGAGTCGGCCCGTCGGTTCGGACTGGGGTTCGCTGCAATCGATCGGGAAGAAAACATTCGCCGGATTGGCGAGGTCGCGAGATTGTTCGCCGATGCCGGGGTCTTCGCCCTGACGAGTTTCATCAGCCCCTATCGGAAGGATCGCGACGCCGCCCGGCGGATACACGCCGAGAACTCGTTCGGCGAGTTGCCGTTCATTGAGATCTTCGTGAACACGCCGATCGAGACGTGTGAGCAGCGCGACCCGAAGGGGTTGTACAAGCAGGCCCGCGCCGCGATCGCGAGTGGAAAGGGGATGGGGTTCACCGGGCTGGACGATCCTTATGAACCGCCAACGGCGCCGGAACTGACCTTCGACGCTTCCGCCCGCTCTGTCGAGGACGGCGTCGCCATGATCCTGGAGTACCTGCGTGCGAAACGGATGATTGGCTGATCGACCATTCCCGGTTCATCAATCCTTCTTGTGGAATCGTGGACAATCGTTCGCGTGGGCATACCATTAACTTGTGCCTTCTTCCCCAGTACGTCGGCGAACATTGGTTTCTTTCCGGCGTCCTTCTCGATAGGTCTCACTGGTGAAGTCGAGGTGCCGGCGGATGGCCGCGTCACCCACCCGAATCGAAGCCGTGCGGCTCCGACGGGCGTTCCGTTTCCTCCTTTGAAGGGAGCCGGTCCTCACGGAAGGCCGGCCGATGACGATGCTCGACCAAGTACGCAATATCGGAATCATGGCCCACGTCGACGCCGGCAAAACCACGACCACCGAGCGGATTCTCTACTACAGCGGCACCAAGCACAAGGTCGGCGACGTCGACGACGGCGACACGACCACCGACTTCGACCCCTTGGAACGTCAAAAAGGCATCACGATCAACTCCGCGGCCGTGTCCATCGACTGGGCGGACCGCTCGGGTAAAGACGTGCAGATCAACATCATCGACACCCCCGGCCACGTGGACTTCACGGCCGAGGTCGAGCGGTCCCTTCGCGTGCTGGACGGCGCCGTCGGCGTTTTCTGCGCCAAGGGTGGCGTCGAAGTGCAATCGGAAACCGTGTGGCGCCAGGCCACCAAGTACAAGGTTCCCCGCGTTGCTTACGTCAACAAGCTCGACCGCATGGGCGCGGATTTCTGGGCCTGCGTCGAACAGATGAAGACGAAACTGCACGCCAATCCTTGTGTGGTCACGATTCCCGCTGGTCAGGACGAAGCCCTCGAAGGGATTATCGACCTGATCGGGATGAAACTGATCACGCGGGATACGACCGACAAGACGAACCGCAAATTCTTCGTCAACGACGTTCCGGCCAAGTACCTCGACGAGGCCAAGGCACGCCGCGAGCAGATGCTCGATTCGCTCTCCGCCGCGTCGGATGAAGTGACGGAGTTGATCCTCGAAGGCAAGGACGTGCCGGTGGATCTGATCCGCAAGACGCTCCGGAAGGGGACGCTCGAAGGGGTCTTCACGCCCGTGACTTGCGGCAGTTCCAAGAACTTCCACGGCGTCCAGCACCTGCTGGACCTTGTGGTGGATTGCCTGCCCAGCCCGTTGGACCGTCCGCCGGTCGATGGGATCAACCCGAAGACCAAGGACGCGGTCAAGCGTGCACCGGATGCCAAGGAGCCGTTCTCGGCCCTCGCGTTCAAGACCGTGGCCGAGCCGACGGGCGACCTCGTCTACATCCGTGTTTACTCGGGCGAGATGAAGCCGGGCGAGAACTATACGAACACGACGAACGGCAAGAAGGAGCGGATGGCCCGCTTCTACCGGATGATGGGTGACAAGCGGATCGAACTGGAAAAGGCCGGACCCGGCGACATCGTGGCCGGGATCGGTTTGAAGGAAACTTACACGGGCAACACCCTTTGCGACCCGGAAAATCCGGTCGCGCTCGAGTCGATCCAGTTCCCGAAGCCGGTGATTTCGCAGGCGCTGTCGTTCTCCAAGACGCTGGACGCCGGCAAGGTCGGCGAAGCGCTCAACCGCCTCGTGCGCGACGACCCGACTTTGAAGACGCACACCGACGAAGAAACCAAGGAAACGATTCTTTCCGGGATGGGCGAACTTCACCTGGAAATCTCGATCGAGAAGCTGAAGCGCGCCATCGGCGTGCCCCAGGAAAACACCGAACTGATCAAACTCGGCAAGCCGCGCGTGGCCTACCGCCAGTGCCTCAGCAAGCTGGTGGACTTCGAGTACAAGTTCGTCAAGCAGACCGGTGGCCGTGGTAAATTCGCCGTCATCGTGGTGAAGTACACGCCGCTGACGCCGGAAGCGATTGCGGAGAAGGTGGCCGAGATCGAGGAACTGAACGATCCGAAAGTGAAGCCGGACCCGAACAATATCTACTTCGTGAACGCCATCACGCAGGGGTCGATTCCGAAGGAATACATCCCGAGCGTGGAAGAAGGTCTCCGCGAGGCGGCGAAGAAGGGGTACAAATACCCGTTCCCGTTCGTGGACCTGGAATTCGAACTCCACTTCGGCAAGTACCACGATGTGGACTCGTCGCAGGACGCGTTCTACCTGTGCGCCCTCGAAGCCTTCCGTGAGGCGGAAAGCAAGGCGGGCATCACGCTGCTCGAGCCGATCATGAAGGTCGTGGTGATTTCGCCCAAGGACTACCAGGGGCAGATCACCGGGAACATCAGCAGCAAGCGCGGCATCATCGAGGAGACGAGCGAAGAAAAGGGCGTCGCGAGTGTCATGGCCAAGATCCCGCTCGCGAACCTCTTCGGTTACACGAGCGACCTGCGCAGCGCCACGAAGGGCCAGGCGAGCTTCAGCATGGAGTTCAGCCACTACGCGCCGGTGCCGGTGGAACTGGCGGACCTTCCGCCGAACATCGCGCGGGCCGACAAGAAGTAATCGGGGTCTTCGATCTCACGGGGCCCCGCGACGTTCGTCGCGGGGTTTTTTTTCGGAGTCGGCCATGCCGGCGAAGAACCTCTACCACGACGCCGTCCGCGTGGCGCTGATCGCCGACGGCTGGACGATCACGGCCGATCCGCTGCGGATCACCGTGGGCCAGAGAAAGCTGTTCGTCGATTTGGCGGCCGACGAGGACACGATCGGCGCCGAACGGGCCGGCCAACGAATCGCTGTCGAAGTGCAGAGCTTCCTGAGCGAATCCGATATCGACGATTTGCACCACGCGGTCGGGCAATTCGTGGTCTACCGCATTTTCCTGAATCGCGCGGAACCGGGGCGAAAACTCTATCTGGCCGTGCCGGAAGGCGTGTACGATGGCATCATGAGCGAGACGATCGGCCAATTGCTAATGGCCGAAGTTCCGCTTCATTTACTCGTCTTCGATCCCATCGAGAAACGGGTCGTGCGATGGACAAGTTGAGCCGTTACCGCGAGATTGTCGCGAATCTCGTTCGCGATTACGCCGCAAGCAAACCGTCGCACGGAGAGATCGAATCGTATCCCGTGATCGATCCGATCGGCGATCACTATCTTGCGGTCCAAGCCGGTTGGGATCGCCGACGGCGAGTCCAAGGCGCGTTTCTCCACATCGACATCATCAAAGAAAAGATTTGGATTCAATTCAACGGAACCGATCAGAAGATCGCGAGCGAATTGGTCGACGCGGGCGTGGCCAAGGAGGATATCGTTCTGGCCGAGAAGCCGATCGATGTTCGTCCTCACACCGGCTACGCGGTCAACTAACGACCGCCGCTCTCAGGGGCCACGCTTCGCAGCGACGGCAGACATGCACCTGGATGGCCGCGCCCGGCGCGCCGAAGTCGAACCCTGCCGCTCGTCGGTATCCCTCCACGTCCGCGTCCTCCATTGGTTTCCAGCGTGTTGCGTCAACCGCCGTCCATTCGCACGAATCCACACTGAGCAGATAATCCATCGGGTGCACGCAGGTCGCGCATTTCGGTGCCCGGTCCGGCACCCTGGGCCAGCCGCCGAACTTCACGCCCCGCGCCGGCAATTCCAGATCCTGCGACTCGGCCACGGTTCGCCGCATTGATTCCGGCATCAACTCCAAGGGAGGCAACTCGGTTGACCGCTCGGGAAAGATTCGGCAGGCCACCGGCACGTAACCCAAGTCTGCCGACTCCGGTATCTCCGGATTCGCAATCGGCTCGTCACCGTCCCGCGCGCGCCAAACGCCGACGACATGAGGCGGGCCGGCCTTCGTCGCGCGAGGCGACCAGAACAACTGGAAGAGGTCCGTCTTGGGTCGCATCGGAAATTGCGGCGGCAAGTCGTCCGTCCGCACTTGCAGTACCGCCACCATCGGTAAGCGATGCTCCGGACATTGCGGCCACGGTTCCGCGACCGGCCAGTGGAACGCTCCACCCAGCTTCGATTCGTCCGTTCGCGGTTCGTCGCCGAAACGCGGGTGCAACCGCACCGTGATTCGCGCCAGCGGCTTCAATTCGGGGAAACGTGCCAGCGGATCGACGTCAGGCTTCGGCGTCGTTCGCATCGAACCGGCCGGAACCCGATATGCGTCCAGCATCGCGAGGTGTTTCTCGCGTGCAATCCGGTCCGCGCGCGGCGCGGGCGGCACCGGTCGCGAACAGCCGGCGAACAGCACAGGTGCCAAGCCGAGAAACTGTCGCCGGTTCATACCGGTCCTTTCTTCGCCAAGGCCCAGACGACGATCGGGAACTCCGGCTCGTTGTCCAACGAATGCCGCCACTTCTGATAAATCGTCCAGCGCGGGCCGAAATTCGATCGCACGCACGCGCGATTGCCCCAGGATCCCGTGACGATGCTCTCGAGCGGAAAGCCGCATTCGGCGAGGAAGTACTTCAGGCCGGTTTCGGTCCAGCGCGAGCAATCCACGGGATAGGGATGCACCTTCACGAGAAACGGCGTGCTGACGAGGGCATATCCGCCGGGGTTGACCATCGCGTGGACGTTGCGCCCGGCCCGGTAGGGCCAGAGCAAGTGCTCGAACACCTGTTCCGCGATCACCAGATCGAATGTCTCGGGATGCGGGGCCGCGCAGATGTCGAACGCCGGAAATTCGAGTGCGCGGTACTCGCGGAACAGATTGGGGCGATCCCAGAACCGGCCGGAAATTTCGCAGGCCTTGATCGTGGACGGATTCAAGCCCGCGATGAGACGATCGAGCTCGCGATTGAGAACGACGCGCATCCATTGATCATGGGCATGGCCGGACCGGACCCACGGCCCCACAAGCCGATTCAGCCATTGCCACCGCGGGCTGGAAAGCGTTCGTTCAAGATAGTTCATCGCTGTTCAACGCCCCATGCGGGCCACCCGCGTCGCGCCGTTCACGAGTTCGAAGCGATAGCCATCGTCGAACGCATCGGCGAATTCTTCCTGGTGACTGACCAGAAGGATGCGGTGCAGGTAGGCGCGGAGGTTTTGAAGTTCCTGGATCATCGTCTGCCGGCCGGTCCGGTCGAGGCTGCCAAAGCCTTCGTCGATGATGACGCACTCGATCGGGAGGTGCCGCCGGCTGGCGTATTGACCGATCCCCAGCGCGAGGGCCACGGCGACGCGGAATTTCTGGCTGCCGGAGAGGAATGCCACGTTGATGGGCGTGCCACCGGTCGCGCGGTTCACGCACTCGAGATCCAGCGCTTTCTCCGCACTGGCCAGGTCATCCGTGCCCGAGAAGGTCAGGAACAACTGGCCGCCGGACAGTCGGTCCAGGACGGCGTTGGCGAAGTCGACGATCTGCCGTTCCGCATTGCGGACGAGATGCCGCTGCAACCGGTCTCGGCCCAACAATTCCGCCAGGATCTTATACCGCTGGAATTCGAGCTCGGTCGCCTGAAACTGTTCGCCGAGTTCAGCTCGTCGCGACCGGTGGAAGTCGAAGGTCGTTTTGGTTCGATGGGCCGACTCCCGTTCCTGGTCCCGTTCCTCGAACTCGGTCTGGGCGGCGACGATTTCCATTTGTATCTGGTCGGGGTGCTGTCGCGCCGGCTCCGGAAACGCCGCGCAGATCGATTCGCGTTCGGCGATTTCCTCGCGAATCGAGGCCAGGCTGCCCCGGGCCGTCTCCAAGCTGCGGAACGTGGCTTCCACACCCTCGGCGACGAGCGAATCGTGTTCGGATTTCCAGGAGTAGTACTCGTTCATTCCGGCCTTGGCCGCGAGTTCCCGCCAGTCCGATGACAGCTTCGCCAGTTCCCGCTCGATCAATTCGCGGCAATGGGTTCGCGTGACGTCCTCGGTGTGCAGTTTTCCGACGAGTTCCGTGCGCGTCGTCGTGGCGTCGTGGGCCTCCTTGCCGAGTTTGTCGATTTCGTTTTCGACCGCAAGGAGATTGGAACGCGCTGCCTGGATCGTATTTTGCAACGACTGCTCGGCGCTGTGCCGATCGATGTACTCGCGACGGATCGCGAGCATGTCGCCGGCCGGGATGCGTGCCTGCAGTTTTTCCAGCGACCGCGCGGCGGAATCGCGTTCGGCGTGGAGTTGCCGCCACCGCTCGAATGCGTCGTGGGCGAGTCGAAGGGATCGTTCCGCCTCCGCGAGCCCCCCGCACTCTCGCTTGAGGGCCGCGATCTCGTCCCGCTGCGGGAATCGGGTCTCCGCCCAGTCGGTGGGATCGGACGGGGCGATCCGCTTCGCGTAGTCCTTCGGCAACTCGGCGTACGCCAACTTGAGCGAGCGCAGCAGTCTCGCCTCGTCCGTCGCGGCATGCTTGCGTTCGGTATCTTGCGCGCGGTACTCTTCGCGGAGCCGATCCAGTTCCGCCCGGGCTTCCCGCTCCAACTCGGCGTGGGTCCGCTCCCGATCGGCGGCGGCGCGGCGGGCGGATTCGCAGGCTTCTCGTTCGGTCTCGGCGCGGTGTAGCTCGGCTTCGCGGCGAGCCTTTTCGTCCGCGAGATGCTCCGGCGTGAGCGGTTGACCGCAGGCCCGACAAGTCGTCTCGTCCATTAGGGAATGGAACGATTCAAGCCATTCCGCCGACTGCCGGGCCAGGGCCGCGGCGGCCGCGGCGCGCTCGTCGGCCACGAGCCGTTCCTTCCGGGCTTCCGCGAATGACCGTTCGATCTCGGTGAACTTTTCTCGTTGCACTTCGCCGGCCGTACGCACCTCAGCGATCCGCCGATCGGCGTTTTCGATTCGTTGTTTCGCGGCGGCAAGTTCGATCCGATCGTCGTGGATTCGTTGCAGAATCGGGAGGATCCGCACCAACTCGCGGAGGTGTTCGACCTCCTTCTGGGCCGATTCGTGGTGGGATTTCGGATCGGTTTCGAATGCGGCGAGTTGTCGGTCGCATTCGGCGAGTTTCGCGGTTTGCTCCTCGGCGAGTTCCACCGACTTGAGAATTCCCGACAATTCGCGCAGCCGAACGTTTCCGTCTTCGATCGCCTTCAGGTTTCGATCGAGTTCAAGGCGCAGCGTATCCCGTTTTCGTCGGGCGGTCTTTTCCGCACCCTCGGCGAGCGTTTGTCGCTGAATGGCCGCGTCCCGTTCGGCTTTCCAGCGCTCCGTCTTCTTCTCGGATTCGATCACTTTCGCGCGCGTGGTGACGACGACATGCGCCGCCGGCAGAACGCCGCGGAGCTCCAGGAGCCGAGCATGCGACCGTTCGATCCGAATCGCCGAGCCGAGCAGGTACTCGGCCTTCTTCAACTTCTCGCGGGACTGGACCAGTTTTTGCTCGGCCTCCACCCACCGGCTGGCTTGTACCGAAAGCCCTTTCAGCGATTCCAGCCGATCCCCGGCCAAACGTCGTGCGGCGTCCGTTCGTTCGATGGATTCAATCGCCGACTGGTATTCCGCATCGGTGATGATCGGCACCGATTCCGTTTGGGCCTGGATCGCTTCCAGCTGGTATTTCAACGTCTTCTTGCGATCGTTCGCGGCCTCGGCGAGGGCTTGATACCGCTTCAAATCGACGATGCGCGCCAACACCTCCGCGCGGCCGCTCGGCTTGCTGTCCAGCAGCTTTTCGGCTTTACCCTGCAACAACAACACCGACGAAGTGAACGTTTCGTAATCCAGCCCGATCTGCCCTTCGATCCACTTTTCGAAATCGACTTTCTTGTTCGTATCCTCGACCGCCGTCCAGTCGTCGCCATCGGCGCGGAAAACCTGTTGCGTACCGCTCGCCGAGCCGGACTTCGTACGCTTGAGCGTGCGCACAATGCGGAAGAGCCTGCCGTCGATGCGGAAGTCGAAGGCGACCCGGAGTTCCTTCGAATCCTTGTTGATGAGTTCGATTGCGTTCTGGCTTCCGCCCCGATGATGGCCGAACAGCGCGTATGTGACGGCGTCGAAGATCGCCGACTTGCCCGACCCGTTCGCGCCCGTCAGCATCCAGATGGCCGCGCCGTCGAACGGAACCGTCTGCTCCTCTCGATACGACAGGAATCCGGATAATTGGATGCGCTGCGGGATCACGGTGTGTCGAATTCCTCGATCAGGGCGTTCAGTCGTATCAGGAGTTCGGCACGCTCGCCCTCGTTGTGGAACGCGAGTTCCGATTCGGCGTAGTCGCGGACGGTTTCGGCGAAATTGTGGCTACGCTCGGCGGGGGGAGCGGTGAGCGTCGGGCCGAGGTCATTTGTTTCCGTCCAGTCTCGGGAGTACCAGCGAGGGAAAATCGCCTCCAGCTCGCGAAGGATTTCTTCGAGATTGTCCTTGCCCCGTGTGTAGCGGATGCGGAGTTTCACCAGATCGTCCGTCGGCTCCGGATATTCGGTTCGCAGGCGCGGCAGGTCTTCCGTCGGGTCGTTCACGAGCAATTCGAAAATGCCCGTCGAGGGCAGGGGCAACTCGACGATTTCGCCGACGAGGCCTTTCGGACCAAGCTCGAAGAGAACGGTTCGCTTAGAGTCCAGTTGTTCGCCGAGGTCCATTTTCTCGATGCTGCCGCTGTAACGGACGTGCTGGTGGCCGCCCAGGCATTGAGGTTTGTGGATATGGCCGAGCGCGACGTAGGCGTATTGCTCGGCCATCCGCGTGTCGTTCACCTGAACATCGTCGTCGAGATTCAATCGGAAGAGGCTCGTGCCGATGTCCGCGCCGCGCACCGTCGCGTGGGCCACGAGGACCGTGGGGATCGATTCGAAGCGGGGGTGCTCGCGAAATCCCTGCAAGGTTCGCTCGAAGGCGGAGATCAGCATTTTCTGTTTCTCTTCAGGCGAAGTGTACTTTTGGTTGGACTCTCCACGCAGGTAGCGTGTAGGCGTGGGATAGGGCATCAGGAAGAATTGGATGCCGCCCAACCGGACGAAGGTCGGCTCGGCGGCGAGATAAAACCGACCCGGCGGCACCGGCTCGCCCGGCGCGCCGACCGTCGGCGCCGCGAGCGCCATCGCGTGCGAGAGCGTGCGGCAGAAATTCTCGTTGTCGTGGTTGCCAGTGATGGCGAGGATTGTCCCGCCGCGACCGAGGAAATCGGCGAAGACCTCCTGCCAGTGGTGGATCGTCTCGCGCAGGGTATCGGGGCGCGCCAGTTCGCTGAAGAGATCCCCGGCAACGAGGAGCGTATCGACCTTGTGGTCGTGGCACTGCTTCGCGACGCGCTCGACCGCCCGGCGCAGGTCGGCGGTGCGGTCGATGCGCCCAAGCCGGTCGCCAAGGTGCCAGTCGGCCGTGTGCATGATGCGCATGTTACTTCGGTACCCAGACCGGCGGCGGGGCGATGGCGTCGGTCGGGCGCTTGCCGGCGTCGGCGCGCCCGCTGCCCGCGAGCCGGCTGACGACGCGCACGGTCATGTCCCGATCGCACGCAAGCTGGCAGCTCAGCCGCACGCCAGCGATCCCCTTCGCGGTCAGCACGGCCTTCTCGGCTTCGGTCATCGTGTCCGGTTCGCCGGCGAGGAATTCCACGCGGCACGTCGTGCAGCGGGCGTTGCCGCCGCAGGCGTGCAACTGGTCCACCTTCGCCACGTCCGTCAGCGCGAGGATCAGCCGTTGCCCGTCGGCCACGTCGAACGTGCCCAATCCGTCCACAGTCAGTTTCGCCATGTCATTCTCCGAAAAATCGTTCCGTACCGCAATTTGTAGGCTTTCGCGGCGAATGTTCTATGACTACGGAAGTGCGATCCCGTCGGAGGAAACCCGTGCCCGTCGATCAATCGGTCATCGCCACCGATGGCCTCCGCAAGGTGTACGGATCGGTCGAAGCGCTCAAGGGCGTGTCGCTGTCGGTGAACCGAGGGGAAATCTTCGGCCTGCTCGGCCAGAACGGCGCGGGCAAATCCACGCTCATCAAGATCCTGCTCGGGATCGTCCGCAAAACCGATGGCAACGCGACGCTGCTCGGCGAGCCCGCCGGCCGCAGCGACATCCGCAAACGGGTCGGCTACCTGCCGGAAGACCACCAGTTCCCGCAGTACCACACCGGTGCGAGCCTGCTACACTTTTACGGCCAACTCTACGGCATGAGCCGCGCCGACCGCCGGCGGAAGATTCCCGAAGTCCTCGAGACCGTCGGCATCCGCAAGCGGATGGACTACAAGCTCCGCACCTACTCGAAGGGGATGAAGCAGCGTCTCGGCATCGCGCAGGCGATTTTCCACGACCCCGACGTGATCTTCCTCGACGAGCCGACCGACGGCGTCGACCCGGTCGGCCGCAAGGAACTGCGAGAGTTGTTCGAGAAGCTGCGGGACGAGGGGAAGACGGTGTTCGTGAACTCGCACTTGCTCGGCGAAGTCGAGTTGATGTGCGACCGTGTGGCCATCCTGCAACGCGGCGAACTCATGCAGATCGGCACCGTCGCGGAGTTGACGAAGCAAGAAGGGCGGTACGTTGTCGGTCTGGCCGCCGGGGAGGAACTTCCGGTCGATGAACTCGCCCGGCGCGGACTCCGCGCGACCCGACATGCGGATCGTTGGGAAGTCTTCATCGAAAACGAGGAAGACATCGACCGCGTTCTTGGATTGCTTGCGGAGCGTGGGCACAAGCTTCGCCATCTGATTGCGAAGAAACAATCGCTCGAAGACGTGTTCGTCGAGATGGTCGATCAGGACGATCCCGGCGTCGACGGCCGCAAGAAGAAAACGCGGGAGGTGGGGGCGTGAACAAGTTCTTCGCGATGCTGAAGGATTCCTACAAGGAAGCCGTGGACGGTTGGATCTTCACCGTGATGCTGGTGCTCGCCGGCATCGTGTCGCTACTCGTGTTCAGTATTTCCTATCAGCCGATCCCGGTTGAACAGGCGATCCCCAAGATGTTGCCGGAGATGCGGAATCCCGGCAACCCGCGGCCGTTCCAGACCGTATCGCCAGAGCGCGGTGCCAGCCCGAAGCTCATCATCTACCAGTACAACGCGAAGGTGGACGACGTGAAGGCAGTGCCGCACGGCGGCGACGCCTGGAAGGACGAAGTGTCATTCCGTTTGAAAATCGAATCGTCCGGCGGTGGCGGCATTGAAGTGGGCGCGGACAACCAGCCGAAGAAGATCGATTTTCAGGCGTTCTTCCGCGATTCGTTTACCGAGGCGGTGCGGACATGGGCGGCACCCGCGGGTGACGAGCGACCGCCGTATTCCGACGCGATTGCACTGGAGTTCCTCAAGCACCAACTGGTCGTCGCGACGAGATTGAACGTGACCGGCCTCGAGAAGATCGGAGATCGCGAGTACCGGGTAACCGCGAACGGCGCGAGCAGCCCGCTCGCCTGGCCGCATAAGCCGAGCCTCTTCTTCGGTGCGGTGCCATTGTCGATTCTCGAGATGCCGCTGGGTGATCAGATTCACCTCGTCGAAAATACCATCGTCAACGGTATCGGAGCCTGGTTCGTGCTGATGGCGGGGGTCATCGTCACGGCTGGATTCATTCCGAACATGCTGCGTAAAGGGACGATCGACCTGATGCTGACGAAACCGCTAGCGCGGCCGACGATCCTGCTCTACAAGTACATTGGCGGATTGATCTTCGTCTTCGTCCTCGCCGCCGTCGGATATGGAGGCATCTGGCTCGCCATCGGCCTGCGCACCGGCGTCTGGGCGCCCGGACTGCTCTGGTGCGTCCCCGGGGTCACATTCTACTTTGCCATTCTTTATGCCTGTTCCACCCTCGTCGGCGTCCTTACCCGCAATGCTCTCGTCGGCATCGTCGTTACGGTTCTCTTCTGGTTCGTCGTCTGGCTCATCGGCACGGTCCACAACGCCCTGACGGTGCTGGACAACCTGGAAGTGCGCGGCCAGCCCCCCCGCGCCGCACGGAAAGCCGACGCGAAAAAGGTCGAAAAACCCAAGAACGACGACGATATCGATGCGGCCGAGGACGGCCCCCCCAAACCGCCACGCACCCTCGTCAAAGTCTTCGAGGTCTTGAATGCGGTCACGCCGCGCACCAAGGACCTCGATACGCTCACCTCGAACCTCATCAGCCGCGAGTTGCTTTCGGAAGGCGAGCAGCGTCGTGAGGGTTTGAAACTGCGCAGCATCGACTGGGGCGAAGTGCTCGGCGTGGCGGGTGCCTACATCGTCGCATTCCTTGGACTCGCGCTACTCCGATTCGTGACGCGCAGCTATTGAGCGGATCGCCCATGCCCGACGTGCTGGCACTCGAAGCGATCGCCGATACCGACGGCCCGCGCGTCGGCGGGAAGGGGGCGAGCCTCGCGGCGACGCTGCGGGCCGGTCTGCCCGTGCCGCCGGGGTTCGTCGTCGTGACGGACGCTTATCGACGAACACATTCCACCGGCCTCCGATCGGATTCCATTCTGACTCAATCGATTCGCGAAGCGTATCGTGCCCTCGGCGGCACGGTCGCGGTGCGTTCCTCGGCGACGGGTGAAGACGGGGCGGAGGCGAGCTTCGCCGGGCAACAGGAGACGATTCTAGGCGTCGTCGGTGAAGAGGCTGTTCTCGACGCCATCGAACGCTGCTGGAAGTCGCTGCAAACGGATCGTGCCATTGCGTATCGCCGACAGAAGGGGATACCCGACGATGCCGTCGCGATGGCGGTCGTGGTGCAACGACTCGTGCCGGCCGAGACGGCGGGTGTGCTGTTCACGCGCGATCCACTGGACCCGGTCGCAAACCGCATGATCGTCGAGGCAAGTTACGGCCTCGGCGAAGCGGTCGTTTCGGGAAAGGTGACGCCGGACCGGTTCACGCTCGAGTTCGCCAGCGGTCGTGTTTTGGAGAAAACGCAAGGACTCAAGACGGTGCGCGTTGTCGACGGTCGCGAGGAAGCGGTGCCTGAGGGACTTCAAGAAGCGTTCTGCCTGAAGGAGGACGAACTGGAACGGCTCGCGGAACTCGGCCGACGGGTCGAAGCGTTTTACGGTCAGCCGCGCGACATTGAGTGGGCCATCGTGGAGGGCCAGGTTTATCTCCTCCAAGCAAGGCCGATCACGACGACGAGCGCCGACCGCGATGCGATTCGACGGGAAATCATCGACGAACTGAAAACGAAAGTCGACCCGCGCGGGACGGTGTGGGTGCGGTACAACCTCAGCGAAATCCTGCCGCGGCCGACCCCGATGACTTGGGCCGTGGTCCAGCGACTGCTCGCCGCCGATGGCGGCGTCGGCCTGATGAACCGCGATCTCGGCGGCGACCCCGATCCGGTGCTCGGCTCGCTCACGGCGTTCGACCTCGTCGCCGGCCGGCCGATGGCGAACCTCGCGCGCATGCCGCGCTTGCAGTTCCGTCATCCTCCCTTCGAGTACCCGTTCGCGAAATACAAGGACAATCCCGCGCTCGCGCTCGATCCGAAGCCGGTGGCGAACCCGCTGCGGGATGGGTGCCTCGTCGGCCTGCTGCGGCTCCCCGGCACGATCTGGCGGCTCTGGCGCATCGGGTCGCGCGCCGCGAAGCGAGCCGAGTCGTTCTCGGAGGAGTATCGGTCGCGAATCGCGCCGCCGTTTGTCGCGGCCGCGCGGGCCGAACTGGCCAGGGATTATTCCGGCATCGATCCAGAAGAACTATTGAGGTCGTTCACGACTTGGACGGAGCGGACGCTCGTCGAATTCGCCCGAGACAGCCTGAAACCGACCTTCTTCGCCGACGCGGCCTGGACGGCGCTCGTCGAACTGCTCACGCCTCGGCTCGGCGAGGCCCGGGCGCGCGCGGCCGTGGCGGAACTCTCGCTCGGCGCGGAACCGGACGCCGACGCGAATCTCGCCGGCTCGCTCCTGGACCTCGCGAACGGCCGCATCGATCGTGCCGCGCTCCTCGACCGATTCGGGCATCGAGCCGCCGGCGAGATGGAACTCGCCGAACCGCGATGGAGCGAAGACGACGCGGCCCTGCGGGACCTCGTGCCAGGTTCGACGAAGCCGAAAGCCGACGACGGCGTGTTCGACCGGATCGTCGGCGAGGCGAATCTCGCGGCCCCGGCCCGGTCGCAGGCGAAGTTGCGCCACGATCAACTCCGCACGTACTTGGGTCTGCGCGAGACGGCCAAACACCACCTCCTGCTCGGCTACGCGGTGCTTCGCAAGCACTTGCTCGAACTGGATCATCGCCATCGAATGAACGGCGACATCTTTTATCTGGTGCCGTCGGAACTGGTTCGCGTCGTCGCCGGGGAGGACCTTCGTCCGCTCGCGGCGGCGCGCCGGGCACGGCAACGATTGGAACTCGGGTTCGAAGTGCCGGCCGTATTGTTCTCGGATGATCTGGACGCGATCGGTCGGCCGATCCCGATTCCGGCCGGGGCGGTCGAGTTCGCGGGGACTCCGCTTTCTGCCGGTGTTGCGGAAGGGCCGGCGCTGGTGTTGAACGATCCGAGCGAGGCGAAGGGCGTGCCCGACGGCTTCGTGCTCGTCTGCCCGTCCACCGATCCGGCATGGGTGCCCCTGTTTGCGCGGGCATCGGCGCTGGTGATGGAGACGGGCGGCGTGCTCTCGCACGGTGCGATTGTCGCACGCGAGTTCGGCCTGCCTGCCGTCGCCGGGCTGCCCGCGATCACGTGGCAAATCCGGTCGGGACAACGGGTGCGCGTGGATGGTGGCACGGGGCGCGTCGCGATCGTCAGCGCTTGACGCTCTGCCAGAGGATGCCGAGCGCTTCGCGGCCGGCGTTCAGGACTTGATCGACGGTCTTGCGTGCGGCGCCGGCACGGCCTTCGCGATGGAACGCCTTCAAAAGCGCCGTGCCGCGCGTGTCGTCGAGTGCCGCAGCGAGCATCTCGACCAGTTCGCCCTGGATGTTCCATTCCTTTCCCTGCTCGGCGCAGACCGGGACAATGACGGGGAAGCGTTCACCGAAATCCGACCGCGCGGCGGCGACCGCGTCGCGCATCTGCGTTTCTTTCTTGCGGTCGCCGGCCTTCCAATCGTAGGGCGGAGTCCATTCCATCGCGGGCGTGAGCAGGTCGACATGCGTGAGCGCGACGATCGCGGGCGGGAAGCGCAGGTGCGGCTTGGCGGTGAAAGCGTTCTCCAGTCGATTCAGCATGGCGACGTCGGCGGTGCGGGCCGCTGTCCGCGCATGGCCAACCACCAAGATCAGGTCGGCATTTTCCGCGGCGGCCACGGCGTTCGCCACCTCGGATTCGGTCGGCCCCGCCGCGCCGTAGCCGGCGGTGTCGACGAGCGTCATCGGTGGCAAGTCCGGCAGGTTGAGTGCGTATTTCGTCGCCCCCGCCGTCGCTGGCAGAGTGTCGGTTGCCGCACGATGCTCGCCGAGCAAGGCGTTCGCCAGGCTCGATTTCCCGGCCTTCACCTGCCCGACGAGGGCGATCGTCAACGATGATGGTGCGCCGATCGGTCCGTTCTTTTCGATCAGCTCCCGATATTTGTCGGCACCGACTTTGAGTCGGCCGCTGTTCAATTCGATCAGATGCTTGCCCAGTTCGTGCACGAACGCCGTGTGGAACCAGAGCATCACGTTTTCCTGCACGCGATTCAGGATAGAACCGCTCGCCTTGGAGGCGACGTATTGCAGGCCGGTGTTGAACGGGTTTACGACGGCGCGGGCGAACCACGATACGTCCAGCGCCGTCTTGCCCCAATCGATGGCGCGCTTGGCGGATTTCCAATCGTCCACGCGGAAGAGGTGGCTGCCCGGCACGTACTTCGTGACCCGGTCGTTCAGGTCGCGGGCGACGAGTTCGGCGCAGGTGACGATCTCCGGAAGCGTGAGGTGGCCAAAGGGGTCGGCGGCTTCGGGCCGGTAGACGCGGGCGACATCGAGGGCGAGCGCGATGGCGGTATCGGCATAACGGTGCGCGTCCACCACCTCTTCGGCAGAGATGGTGGTAACGGCAGCGGCGCGGGCTTCGACCACGCGCCACGCCTGCCGGTCGCGATCGGTCCAGGTGGCGGGCGGTTCGCCAATGCCGATATCGGGCAGCAACTTCGCGCGGGAGCGTCGCGTCCAGCGCCAGCCGAGGAAGTACGCCAGAGCGAAGCAGCCCATCATCGGCCACCACGCGATGAAACCCCAACCGGTGGAATAGAGGTGGTACGACCCGACCGCCGTGAGGAACGCGAACGGCGCGAGCGCGAGGAGCGCGACGGCGATCAGGCGGCGAGTGCTCATCGGGCCATGTCCGGGGGGGGGCGAACGGTGATTCGAGAATTGTACCCGGCGATTTTTCCGATTCCCGTGATTCATAGAAAACTCCCATGCCCGTGGGATTCCTCCGCGGGACAACCCGGAGCCGATCATGATCCGCTATTTCCTCTCCGTTGCGGTCGCGGCGTTCGCCGCGGGTCCGCTCCTCGCACAGGCGAAGGAGCCGAAGAAGGTCGAGCGGCCGACGCCGACCGCCGCCAACGTCGCCTATGGCGAGCACCCGCGTCAGAAGTTCGACTTCTGGCAGGCGAAATCCGACAAGCCGACGCCGCTCGTGCTGCTGATCCACGGCGGCGGCTGGGTGAACGGCGATAAATCCACCTACGGAACTGGCGCAATCAAGCCATTCCTGGACGCCGGCATCTCCGTCGCCTCCGTGAACTACCGATTCATCCAGCACGCGATGGAAGAGAAGGTCTCCCCGCCCGTGAAAGCCCCATTACACGACGCCGCCCGCGCGCTGCAGACGCTGCGCTCGAAGGCAAAGGAGTGGAACCTGGACAAGACCCGCGTCGGCGCGACCGGCGGTTCCGCCGGTGCCTGTACGTCGTTGTGGCTCGCGCTGCACGACGACCTCGCCGACCCGAAGAGCGACGACCCGATCGCGCGCGAATCGACGCGGCTGACGGCCGCCGCCGTGAACGGCGCGCAGACCTCGCTCGATCCCAAGCAGTTGAAGGAATGGATGCCCAACGCCGTGTACGGCGGGCACGCCTTCGGCTACCGGGGCGAGGGTCGGCAACGCGGCGACGAGTTCAAACTCGCGCTGGAGAATCGAGAGAAGATCCTGCCGTGGATCAAGGAGTATTCGCCGATCGAACTCGTGACGAAGGACGACGCGCCGGTGTTCCTGAGCTACGGAGCGCAGGACAAACCGGTGGAACCGGGGCAATCGCCGAAGGACCCGACGCACGCGGCGATCTACGGCGTGATGCTGGCCGAGGCGATGGCGAAGGCGGGCGTCGAGGCGGAGGTGTCGTGGCCGGAGAAGCCGTCGAAGAAATACAAGAACGTGAACGAGTTCCTGATCAAGAAGCTGACCGCAAAGTGACCTCAGGCGGCCCTTCGCTCGACGGATGTCGATCGGGGGGTCTCCCGTTCGTTGTGGAACCCGCCCGCAGCCGCCAGCCCTGGATCCAGGTTCGCGATGCATCCGCGGAGACGCCGCACGATTGTGTCGCGGGCCACTTGGACTTCGATTTCTTCCATTTCATCCTCGTCGATCATCGCGTGCGGTCCGGTGCCAAGCATGGCGGCGGCCAGCGCATTCACTTCGTTCGGCCGGTCGGCGTGGTAGAACATTTCCCGCAGACCGGCGTCGGCGAACGGACGCAGCCGGGGCGCCAGCGACGCGGCGGCGGACGCGCCGATGGCGTCGAGGGTTTGGAACGGAGCATGGTTGGCCACGGCGGCACTGGCGTCGTCGATCCGGTCGAAGGCATGGCCCTCGGCCGCCAGCCGCAAGGCTTCGTCCCAGTAGGCGGCGAGGGCCGGGCGGATCGCGAGCCGGGGCGAATCGGGCACCGCGAACGGTTCGCATCCGACCGCGCGGAGCCAATCCGCGATCATCGGCTGCGCTGTTCCGGCGGTCATTTCGACGACGTGGCAATCCGGCAACACTGGGAATCCAAGGCGGATCGGCCGGGCGTGCGGGGCGAACACGGCGCGGACGAACGCGAACGGATCGCCGGATTCCGATTCGAGTACGAGCCGGGCGCGGCCGGATCCTAGCACTCGATCTCGTGCCCGCTCCCATTCCAGCGGCGTCACGCGACTGCGGATCAGCGGCTCATGGAGTTGATCTCCGATCCGTTCCGGATCGTCCGTCACGACGGTACCGCCGCGGAGCAGGAATTCGATCGCCGTGGGGACCGCTTGCGGACATCGGCGCAGTTCGATGGAGTCGATCGGCAGCCCGCGTCCGGGAGGTTCAAACGGTCGTTGTCGGCGGGAATCCAAGAGATAGTCCGCCAGTTCCCGTTCGTCGGCGCCGGCGGCGCGTCGCGTCGCCCACCAACCATACCTCCGCTTGCGGGGGTGATCTTCGAGACGGTCGATCCAGGAGTTCCATTCGATCCGTTCGCGCCGTACGCAGAAGGCCGCGTCGACAAGACCGATCCCATGGGCTTCCCGCGGCGTCAACAGACCAAATTCATAACGACCGGTCAGCCGGCGAACTCGAGCGGTCGAGCCCCAGCGCGGGCGATCCTGGAAACCAATCCAGCTATCGGGTGTCGCGGTGGCGAGCCGGACGTCGCAAGCGAGTGCCAGTTCGAGCCAGCGGCCAGTGGTCAACCCATTAAGGCACGCGATGGTGACGACTGGCAGGTCTTCCCATTCGCGAAGCCGTCGCCGTCCTTCGATCGCGACTTCGGCCGGGTCGGCGAAATCCGGTTCCCGCAGCGAAGAGGCACATCCCTGAACCATGAGGATTTCGATGGCGGGATGGGCGATGAGGACAGCCATGACCCGGTCGAGATCTTCGAATGAGGCGCCGCGCAGTTCGAGGTGCGCGACGCGACCCGAGCAGGCCAAACGGCTATGCGGCGTATCGAGGAGCATCGCGTACGATGTTCGCGAAATCGGGATCGGAACGTCAAGAGGAACCGGCGGCGTTCAACGGGGTCGCGAGGCGCGATCGGCGATCTCACGGTGTCGGGCGGCTTTGCCGCGGTCGCCGGCCTTCTCGGCGTGCTCGGCCAGTTGTCGGTGGGTCGAAGCATGGCTCGGATCGAGCTTCAAGGCCGAATCCAGCCATCGGAGACCTTCCGTTTCCAGTCCATTACGAAGGCAAAGTTCACCGGCCTGGGATCGCAGGTCGGCGTTTCCGGGATCGCTGGAGATGGCACGAGTCGTTTCCGACAGTTTTTCCAAGTCGGCCTTGCATCGCTTCCAGCGCTCCTCAATCGCCGTGGCTTCCGCCGGCGGCCCGGTTCGGTTCAAAGTCTGCATCAGCATGTACAAGAGATCCGGTTCGAACGGCCCCAATTCGACTGCGCGCCGGAATGCCGAAAGTGCTTGTTCGGGCCGGTCGCGGGTCAACTCGATCTTGCCCTTGAGTTGCAATGCTGGAAGCGAATCGGGCTTTCGTTTGAGCACAGTTTCAACCAGCGCCATTGCATCATCCAGCCGGTTCTGTTCGATCCGACACTGGGCCAATTGCAATCCGAGTTCCGCGTTCTCGGGTACGGCCGCGTATGCGGGTTCGAGCAGGGCCGCCACTTCGTCCGGCGGCACTTTCGCGATCAGCAGTAATCGAGCCAGGGCTTGAACGTGGGCGGGGTTTTCGGGCTCCAGCTCGTGCGCTTTCCGCTGAGCATCGATCGCTTGTTTTCGGAGCCTGGCCCGTTCGCACACTTCCCCCCGCAACGACCACGCCTTGGCCGATTTCGGAGCCCGAGACGTCCAGATTTCTGTCGCTCGCACGGCATCGGAAAGACGGAACGACGCGAAGTCCCGATACACGAGCACCTGCGCGATGTACTTGGAATCCGGGTGGTCTTCGTTCAGGCATTTCCGCAAATGGTAGTCGTACTCGACCGAGAGCGAATCGGTCTGCGCCTGGATCAGACCCGTCTCCAGGTCGATCGCCTCGGGTACCCAGCCGAGGCGTTTCGCGTTCGCGAGGTGTTTTCGGGCCGCGGCGATATCGCCGGACATGCGGGCGGCGCGGGCGGCAAGAAACTGCACCTGTCCGCTCTCGGGTCGTCGCGCCGCAACTTCCAAAAGCAGAACCTGAGCGCGGTCCGCATCGTCGGCGTCGAGTGCGACCTCGGCTTCCCGGATCCGCGAGTCGATCCGCCAGTCGCCGACGAGCATCCCGACGCCCAGGCCGATCCCCGCGAGAGCGGCAACCACGAGTGTGATCCGTCCGATCCGGCGCATGAGAGCTTCCTTATCGCGATTGTCCCCGATACCACTTCCGAAAATCGTCTCTCACCGATGGCTTCGTCGCCAGTCGGACCGCCGTTTCCAACCCCGCCTCGCCGCCGTCCCGGTCGCCCTGCCGCTGGCGGCAATGCGCGAGAAGCAGGTGCGCCTCGGGAAGCAGGGGATGGATCGCGAGCAGATCCCGGCAAGCGGTTTCGGCGCGGGTCCATTCCTCCATCAGGATCAGCGTGCGCGCCCGCTGAAGGCGGTGTTCGATCAATCGGGGATTCGTGGCCACCAGGCGATCCGTGATCGCGAGCGCCTTGTAGTAATCCCGATTCGCCACGAGCGCGTCCGCCAGCAACATCGACGCGCTCTCGGACTCGTTGGCGAGTCGATGGGCCTTGCGTGCCGCATCGAGGAACCGGGTCGGTGCGTCGAGACGCGACGATAACCTCGCCATCATGTCCCATGCGGCCGCGTCGCCGGGCCAACGCTTCAAGGTTCTTGTCAGGCGATCCTCCGCATCGGCCAGGTAGATCGATCGGCTGCCGGGCATCTTCCCGATGGTTTTAGCGAACGCGATGGCGAGGTCCCGCTCCAACTCCTCCACCATCGGGGCATGGGGCGAACGGGCGAACGGAACGATCGGGTCCGCATCTGCCGGCAGGGAACGCCGGGGCGGGGTGACCGAGTCCGGTCTTCGGACCACACGGTGATCGGTTACTGCGGTGTGAACGATATTCGAACTGTCCGCCTTGGGCATGTGGCAGGCGATGCAACTGTCCGACTTTGCTGACCGCTCCGCAACCGGTGCCGTGCATCCCTTCGATTCGTGGCACGTCTGACAGCGAGTCCGGTAATAGGCGTCCGCCGAGGTCGGATCCGGCTTGGCGTGGGCGTCGTGGCAACTCGTACAGTCCAGTTTCCCACCGCTGCCCGTGTAGCATTTGCTCACGTGCATCTGGTCGAACTGCCCCACCGATTTGTGGTAGTCGGTGATCGTCGGGTGCCGGACGAACACGGAGACAAACTGATCCCACGGCAATCCTGGGCGATACTCGAATATGTCCCGCCCCCGTCGCGTGACCCGCTCTTCGCCCTGAAGATGACACTGCTGGCAGATGGCGCCGCGGAGGTCGTGCGACAGATGTTTCGGATTCACGATCGACGTATCCATGCCCCCGGGGGCCGCGCCGTCGGTCCGCTCGCGCACGTGCAACTCGCCCGGCCCATGACATCGCTCGCAGCCGACGTTCACTTGTTCGGGAAACGCCCCGCCGACGATCCGGTTCGGCGACCCTTGAACCGCGTCGACCTGATTGACGTGGCAGTACAGGCATTCCTTCGAAATGATCCGCCGGCCGCCGGTCCCGAGGTCGTAACTCGGCGACAGATCCCACTTCTGCATCGTCTGGCCGTACCAACTGACCGGCGTCTGGAAGACCGCGCCGTCCTCGATGGCGAGGTACGATCTGCCCCGGGTGCCCGAACCGATTGCGATCGACGCCGCCATCACGTGGTCGGACAGGGGGGCTCCCCGCCCGTCTTTCGCCGAAACGATGTGCCGGTCGACTTTGCCGGCCCGCTCCGCACGCAATTCGTATCCCTGCGAGGTGAATGGGTTGTTCGCGGTGTAGTTCTCCGGGGCACCGGGCCGGCCAACGCGGTCGGCCGAACGCCCCATCGGGTGCTTGTGATAATCGGAATCGTGTTTCGGGTGGCAGCCGGCGCAACTCGCGTCGCCCGTGTATTTCACGTCCGGCTTCACGTTGCGGAACGGGGTTTCAAATACGACTCGCGGATCCGGCGGTGCCGGATCCGGTTGGATGTCATCGACGGTTTGGAACGGCGGAGGGTTCGTGCCCAAAAGCAGGAACCAGCCCGCGACGAGTCCGCCGGCCAGCGCGAGCAGGATGGCGATTCCAATCATTGCAGTGCGTCGCGGACGTTCGGCCATCGATGAAACTCGCGGATAAGCGATACCTTCAAGGTACCGCTCCGCCCCGGATCTGGATACCCGATCCGCGAAGCTGGTTCGTGACCGATTGGGCCAATCCGTTACTTGATTGAACCACCAAAGTCGCAGACCAGCGTCGCCGTGTGCCGGACAATCGCGTATTTCGTTCCGTCGTGTTCACCGGGCTTCTCGTCGATCCGACGCACGGCCACGCAATATCGGCCTCGATCCGCGAACGCGGACGTGCGGCCATCCTTGTCCGTCTTCACGACCGGGGATTCCTCCTCGCCCTTACCCGGCGGCACGACTGTCACCTTCGCGTCCGCCAACGGGTTGCCGTCGGACAGCACCTTGAACCGCACCTTGTCCCCGTCCCGCTCCGGGACAAGTTCCAGCGGGACGGCCTTGCCGATCTCCGCCACCTTCGCGAACGGATCGCCGACGATCGTCTTCGGGTAGTACCACGACAGCGAAGCGGGGTTGTCGCCGCGCTGGACGACTCCGCCCGCGGTCGTGCCGAACACGACAACGGGCTTGCCGGCGAGTTTCGCACGGAAGAAGTTGCCGTCGCCTTTCTCCATCGTCAGTTTGGCATCCTTTCCATTCGCATCGCGTGCTTTCAGTTCCGTCTTCTCCGCGCGGCTCGGGAAGAGTTTCGGATCCGGCGCGGCGGTGTGGCCGAAGACGACGTGGGCTTCGGACTTGTCCGCAGGAACGTAAACGAACACCCAGTGGGCCTGCGCGGCGGATGCCAGCATGGCCGCCGCTACGATCGCCAACAGATAACGCATGGTGGTGCTCCGGGATGGTTCAATAGTCGCCGATGGTTTCGCCGCCGTTTCGCGAACCAAGAGCGGTCCAGGTCGGCGAGTCGACCGTGTCGCGCACGAAGCGCACGGACCCGTCGGCGAGGAGGACATTCACGCCCTGTTCGTGCAGGCTGCGGGCGGCCTTCCACGCGGGGTTGCTGTGTTGCACGCAGTCGAAGGATTGGCTGTTGGGTGTGAGGACGTTGTTGTAGAGGGTGCAGTTATACGCCCCGTCCGCCCAGAGCGCGCCACGGTCCGTGACAAACGTGGTGCTAGCATCGCAATTCGCTTGCGAGAGCGACGTCACCTGCTTGTAGTATCGCTTCAGGTCGGAGGTGCCGGTCGGAGCCGTGCCGCCGGCGCCGAGGAGCGTTTCGGAGAAGGCGACGGTATTGCTGGTGCCGTCGGTGATGCCGACGATCGTGACGCCGGCGTTCTTCACGACATCGAGGTCGACGCCGGTGAAGATACCGTTGCCCGTCAGGGCGTTGCCATTGGCATTGCTGCCGCTGCACGCGGCGTAGTTGCTCGGCCCCTGGTCAGGAATCACGATCCGCTGTTCGTCCGACGGGCAAAGGAACGATTTGACGACCGACCGAATGGCCGGAGCATTCACCGGGAACGGGACCGTTTGCGGCTGCAGCGTGCCGCCGCCGTACAACGGGTACGTCAGGTCCAGCGCGTTGTAGACGTTCGTCTGTTCGAGGTTCGGCGTCAGTTGAGCGAGGGCGGACCAGCGGAAGTGGCCCTTGGGGTTGGTCGGGTCGACGGGCCAGGTCTTGCGCCAGTACCCGGTGGGGAAGGTGCCGCGGGCGCCCTCGAAGTTGTGCATCGCGAGGCCGATCTGCTTCAGGTTGTTCTGACAGCTCATGCGGGCGGCGGCGGACCGCACCTTCTGCACGGCGGGAAGCAGCAGGCCGATGAGGATGGCGATGATGGCGATCACCACGAGCAATTCGATGAGTGTGAACGCCGAACGGCGGGACGGGCGGATCATCGAGGACTCCCAGGTGCAGTGTTACGATCTGTCGATATGTAATACTGCGCGAACGGTTCGCCGAGGTCCACACTTTTTTCCCGATAATAACTGGAATTCCTGAACTTCTCGAAATCGAGCCGCACCGTGTCCGACGTCACCCGCTTTTCCGTTTCGCTGGAAGCCGACTTGCTCGCGCGCTTCGACGCCTATGTAGCCGACGGCAAATTCGCCACGCGCTCCGAGGCGGTGCGGCAGCTCGTCCACCAGCGGCTGGCGGCCGACAAGTGGGAGGCGAACGACGCCGAGATGATCGCGACGCTGACGCTGGTGTACGACCACCACAAGCCGAAGCTGGTGGAGAAGCTGATCGAAGTCCAGCACGGCCACGCGAACCACGTGGTGGCGAGCCTGCACGTCCACCTGGACCACGACCACTGCATGGAGGTGATCGTGTTGAAGGGGAAGCCGTCCCGCCTGCGGGCGCTGGCCGCCGAGCTGCGCGGGCTGAAGGGCGTCCACCAGGGTGAACTGTCGCTGGCCGGCGAGACCGGCGGGCACTCGCACAACGGGCATCATCACCATTAACTTTTGATGGCGCGAAACCTCGCCATCGGGCGACATGAATTGGACCCCGCGCTTTACCTGACCTTCGACCGTATCCGGCGCAGCCAGCGTTCGACCTCGCGGCCTGCGGCCATTCCTGCACACTTTGCCGGACGATATGGCCCGCCGACGGTTCGAAGAGGAATTGTTGGAGCGTGTGACGGTCGCCTATCCCCGCCGGCCGGATGGCAAAGTGCTGTTCCCGTTTCGCCGGTTGTTCTTGGTGGCCTATCGGGAGTGAGTTCCCGACTTCCGAAGTCCGGCCTCGACTTCGGAAGTCGTCGCGATTGCCGGACTTCCGAAGTCGAGGCCGGACTTCGGAAGTCGAGGAGATCCGATGACTGCCGAAATCGGAAGGCATACTCCCGGCGTTTACCCGGCTTGACGCCTTGGCCGACTCCGTTATAGTTCGCCCCCTTGAACTGTCGGGATGCGAACCAGCGCGGGAGCGGCCGTGGCCTGCCGAGCGGCGATTTACACCTTGATCGTGGCGATCGTGGCCGGGGCCGCATCTATGGCGGTCGCCCAGGAATTACCGCCTTTTCCGGCCCTTCCGCCGTCGCTTGCCCGGCCGAAGCCCCCGGTCACGGCGTATCAGCTGCCCTTGCCGCCGCCCACATTGCCGCCGGTTTCGAACCTGTTCGATACGCCGCCGCCGCCGCGGAACACGACTCCCGTTCCCGTCCCAAAAGACGAACTGTTCATGACGGACGGATCGCGCATCAACCTGCCGGCGGGGGCCCAGAAACAACTTGTGCGATTCAGCCCGCGCTATGGCAATCTGGGCAAATTCGACTTTGAACCGATGGGCGATGGTTCGCAGCGACTGGTCTACACCGGCGGCCTGATCATCAACGTCGCCTATGAGGTCGAGACGCGAACCGGTCTGGCACCGCAGGAGTACGAATTCGCGGCCGACAACCTTGTGATGTGGGTGAAGAACCTGAACGGGCGGGACGCCGCCGGCGGCCTCGCGATCGACCAGATCCAGACCGGTGACGGGAAACTGGAAATCGAGCTGTACATGACCGGCAACGTGGTCGTGCGCAGCAAGGACGAGCAGGTGAACGCGACGACCGGTGCCCGTACGGTGACGACCCGGACGCTACGGGCGGAGCAGATCTACTACGACGTGAACAAGAACCGTGCCGTGGCGATGCAGGCCGATCTGGAACTGGCGTACGGCAATCTGCCGGACACGGTCCACCTGCACGCCAACCGGATCGATCGGCTGGGCCAATCGGAGTGGCGCGCCACGCGAGCTGGCGCTTTCTCCAGCAAGCTGCCGTCGGACCCCGGCCTCGAATTTCTCACGAGCGAAGCCACCTACACCGAACGCGAGACCGAACTGCGGAACATCTTCGGCATCCCGTACCGCAAGATCGGCACGGGCGAGATCGACTACGGGTACGAACGCATCCTCACGGGCCGGAATGCCCGCGTCGAACTCCTGGGCGTACCGTTCTTCTACACGCCGTACCTGCGCACCGATCCGGCCGAACCGCTCGGCCCGCTCACCGGCTTCGGCTTCGGCAACGACCGCATCTTTGGCGCTCAGTTCTTCACCACCTGGGACCTCTTCAAGCTCTTCGCTCTCCGGCCGCCGGATGGCCACAAATGGCGCCTCCACCTCGATTACCTCGGCGATCGCGGGCCAGGCTTTGGCAGCGATTACGATTACCGCAACCGGGACTTTCTGGGCTATGGCGGGCCGAATTTCGGCACCATCCGCGCCTATGGCATTCCCGATGGCGGCGTCGACACCCTCGGGGGATTCCGCGGCGTCGAACCGAAGCAATCGCTCGCCAAGAACGGCGAGCGCATCTTCCGCGGCCGCGCACTCTGGCGTCACCAGCACGAATTCCTCGCCGACCGCGATGCCGACGGCCAGTTGACGTCCGGCCCGTATGTCACGCTGCAACGGCAACTCGCCTATCAGAGCGACAAGAATTTCTTCGAGCAGTATTACAAGACCGAATTCGACAGCGGACCGAACCAGGAGACCTTTGCGCAACTCGCCGGCAGCACGGGACAGTTCTTCGGTTCGTTGCTGGTGCAGGGGGGGCAACAACGGAACTGGATGACGGAAACGCGCTGGTTGCCGAAGGTGTCCGGCGCGGTGATGGGTCAGTCCTTCTTCGATCTGGTGACGTACACCTCGCGCGCCGACGTCGGCTACGCGCAATTTCGACCGAGCACGATCTCGCCTCTGCCGGTGCTGGCTACGGAGCAACAACGGCTCGATACCGGCCGCATCGACTGGTGGCAGGAACTGAGTCTGCCGTTCAATGCCGGTCCGCTGCGCGTCGTTCCGTACGGCGTGCTGGACCTGACCGGCTACTCGCGGGACCTCGCCGGCGACAGCCGAGGGCGCGTCTACGGCGGCGGCGGAGCGCGGGCGTCGATCACCGCGTCACGCGTCTACGCAAACGCCAGCAACGAGATCTTGAACGTCCGCGGTCTCAACCACAAGGCCACGCTGCACACGAACTACTTTGCCGCGCGCAGCAGCGTCGGCGCGAACGAATTGCCGCTCTTGGACCGGTTGAACGACGATACCATCGACCTTTCGTACCGCACGATCACACCGTGGCAGGCGAATTTCGTCAGTGCGCAGGATGCCCTCGCCCTCACGACCTCGCCCTGGTTCGATCCGCAGCGTCTCGCGATCCGCCGGCTCGTCGAAAATCGCGTCGAGACGCGCGACGACATGCAGGTTGTCCAACTCGGCCTCGACCAGCGCCTCCAGACGAAGCGCGGATTCCCCGGCCGCGAGCACACCATCGACTGGTTCACCGCGAACGTGTCGACGTCGATCTTCCCGAACGCCGACCGCGACAACTTCGGCAAGTCGACTGCGTTCCTCGAATACCAGACGATCTGGAACGTCGGCGACCAGACCGCCGTCACGTCGTCCGGCTGGTTCGATCCGTTCGCCACCGGCGCCCGCTACTGGAACCTCGGCCTGTACCTCGCCCGGCCCGACCGGACGAACTTCTACATCGGCTACCGCGAGACCGACCCCGTGAACAGCAAGGCCGTCATCGCGTCGATCGGCTACCAGCTCACGCGCAAGTATTCACTGAACCTCGGATCCAGCTACGATTTCGGCACGCAGCAGGCGCTCTCGAACACGTTCCTCGTTTCGCGCACCGGTACCGACCTGACCTTCACCGTGGGCGTGACCTACAACCAGCTCACGAACAACACCGGTTTCACGTTTTCGTTCGTGCCCAACCTCGCCGCCGCCACGGGCCTGACGCGAATCGGTTCGCCGGGCGTCGGCAGCCGCCAATAAAACGCCCCGGAGGAAATCGGATGGACCAAACCGTTCCGATGCCGGGGTGGAGCATGGCCCTCGACGACCGACCAGTAAAAAAACGTCGACTTTGGCGGGATAAATTCCGCGAGGCGTTCCGTGGCACCAAGCGTGGCATCCGCGGGCACTCCAGCTTCTACGTCCACTTCTTCTGTGCCGCGCTTGTCGTCGCCATGGCCGGCGCGCTCGAATGCGGCTGGATCGAATGGTGCATTCTGATCGGTTGCATCGGACTTGTCTTCGTCGCCGAACTCTTCAATAGTGCCATCGAAACGCTCTTCCACGGCCTGGACGCGGAATCGAAACGGCGCATCCACGGCTGCCTCGACATCGCCGCCGGTGCGGTGCTGGTGGCGAGCCTGACGGCCGCGACCGTCGGCGGCATCGTTTTCGTCCGCCGATTTCTGGCGCTCTGGGCGTAACTTAAAATCGTGAAACCCGCGGTCGGGAACGGGTGTATGACCGGTATGTTCGCCGCCGCGGGATCATGTCTATTGGCGAACGCGGATTCGCATTCGGTGGCATCATGCCCAGTCGAATTGGAATAGTTTTTATCCTGATCTTTTGGCTCGCCACGGTCGGCTATGTCGGCTACCGCGACGTCTGGCCGCGCCTCGTCCGCGACGCCGCGCCGACCGTTTGGATCGATCTGTCCGACGAGGCGACGCAGACGGTACCGGTGCGTTGGGGGCTGTACCGCGGCGAGACGCGCGTCGGCACGATGAATTCGCAAATGGTCTTCGACACCGTTTCCGAGCAATTCCGTTTCGTCACGAAGTACCGCGAATTCCAGGTCGACGTGCAGCCGATCCGGTGCGTCGTGCCGGAGATGGAACTGACGACGCAACTGGACCGCTCGGGCCAGTTGCGCGGCCAAACGCTCCATGGCATGCTGATCGCGAAGCTCCTTGGCCAGGAACTGGCGCGCGGCACGGCGACGATCGAGTGCGTCGTGCGCGACGGCGAACTCGTCGGCCAATGCCGTCTCGAATCGGACTTCTTCCCCCCGATCGAGGAACCACTCGAAGCAACGCCCGTGCCCGACGGCCAGGTACTCAATCCCCTTCAACCCGTGAACCGCCTCCGGGGGGTCCGCGCGGGCTTGCGCTGGGTGATCTACGAAAACGACCCGCTCGGCGACGCCATCGCGAACGCGACGAAACAGGTCTTGAAGAAGAAAGGTCTGGGTTCGAGCCTGTTCGCGCCAAAACCGACGGAGCGACAGTCGATGATCGCCACCGTCTCGGACGAGCCGGAAACGATCCGCACGGCGAAGGGCGATCATCGGTGCTGGTCGATCGAGATCCGCGGCGAGCGCGGTACCGCCACGATCTGGGTCCGCGCGAGCGACGGTTTCGTGATGCGCCAGATCGCCGTGGTCGGCGGCGACTCGTTGCGATTGGAACGCGAGGAATAGGGAGAAACCCGTGATCGAACTTTTGGATGTCGAAAAGAAATACGGCACCAAAGTCGCCGTGTGCAAATTGAACTTGAACATCCGCGCCGGCGAACTGTTCGCGTTCCTTGGCCCGAACGGCGCGGGCAAGACGACGACCATCAAGATGATCTGCGGACTTTTGTTTCCCACGGCCGGCACCGTGCGCGTCGGCGGCTTCGACATGAAACAATCCGGGGACGAGGCCCGGAAACTCATCAGCTACGTCCCCGATCAGCCGTTCCTCTACGAGAAACTCACCGGCCGCGAGTTTCTCCAGTTCACCGCCGATCTGTACGCGATGGAGCCGGACCATGCGCGTCGGCGGATGGAAACGGTGATCGAACTCTTCCACCTCCACGACTTCGCCGACACGTTGACGGAACGCTATTCCCACGGCATGCGGCAGCGCACGGTCTTCGCCGCTGCGCTGCTGCACGAGCCGAAGTTGCTCATCGCCGACGAGCCGACCGTCGGCCTGGACCCCAAGAGCATCCGCGAGTTGAAGGTGCTGCTCCGCAACCTCGCGAAGGGCGGCACGACGGTGTTCCTTTCCACGCACACGCTCGACATCGCGGAGGAACTGGCCGACCGCGTCGGCGTCATCCACGATGGCGAACTGATCGCCTGCGATACCGTCGAGGGCCTGCGCCGCAAAGCCGATACTGACGGTACCCTCGAAGACGTCTTCATGAAGATCACTGACGAGGCGGCCGGCGGAAGCGACGGCGGCGCTCGGCTTGCGGAGGCCACCGCATGACCGCGATCGATCAAGCCACGGTCTTCCGCCGTCTGCGCCGCACGCTCGCCGTCAACGGCCTGCGCGCCATGTTCGAAACCAGCCGCCTCCGCCTCTACACGATGATCGGCACGAGCGCGCTCGTCGCCGCGTTCGTCTTCGGACTCGCCGCGTTCGGCTTCCTCGAACTGTTCGGCTCCCGAATCCCCGCCAAGGGCCTCATCGTCGCCGGCCTCTTCGATCTCATGTTCTTCACGCTCGGCACGATGCTGCTCTTTTCCACCGGCATCATCCTCTACGCGAGCCTCTTCGCGTCGCCGGAGGCACGCTTCCTGCTCGCGACGCCGGCGCGGGCCGACCGCATCTTCGCCATGAAATTCCAGGACGCCGTACTGTTCTCGTCTTGGGGCTTCGTCGTCCTCGGCATGCCGGTGCTCGTCGCCTACGGCCTGACGGCGGGCGTGCCGGCCTATTACTACCCGCTCCTGCCGCTTTTCCTGTTCGGCTTCGTCTTGCTCCCCGGTTCCGTCTCCGCGATCGCCTGCCTGCTCTTCCTCCGCTACATGCCGCGGAGTCGCAAGCAGGTGATCGCCGTCGCCGGCGCGATCCTCCTCGCGCTGCTGGCCTACTGGATTGCCCGCACCACATCGGCGTCGCGCGCTGCGCTGTTGGAGAACAACCGGGACGCGCTCGAGAGCTTCATCGGTCAGTTCAAACTCGCGCGCAATCCGCTCGCTCCGAGTCACTGGATGACGAACGGACTCATGGAGGCGGCGCGTGGCGAGACGGTTCGCGGCGTCCTCCTGCCGCTCGCGCTGCTCTGGAGCAACGGCCTGCTTGCCTACCTCCTGGCCGCGCTCGCCGCGCGTCGGCTCTACCGCACCGCCTTCGACCGTTCCGCCGGCGGCGGTGGCCGCGCCAAACGCTATCGCGGCAACCTCCTCGACCGCGCCATGGAATGGCTCGTCTTTTACCTCGACCGCCCGACGCGCGTGCTCGTCGTCAAGGACTTCCGCACCTTCCGCCGCGATCCCGCGCAATGGGCGATCCTCGTCATCTTCGCCGCGCTCATGCTGCTCGGCGTGCGGAACTTCAACCTCTTCTCGTCCGCCGATATCCAAGGGATCGACCGCTACATCATCGGCTTCGTCAACCTCGCCGGCATCTCGGTGCTGCTCTGCGCGGGGCTGAGCCGGTTCATTTTTCCCTTGATTTCCCTGGAAGGACGCAAGTTCTGGATCCTCGGCCTCATGCCGGTGAGCCGCCGACAGATCCTCGTCGGCAAGTTCGCCTTTGCCGCGACGGGGGCGATCCTGATCGGGCTGACGCTCGTGGTCGGCAGCGAATTGCTGCTCGGATTGCCGATCGAAGGCGTGCTCGTGCATGCCCTCACGATCGTGACGGTCGCACTTGGGCTGAGCGGCCTTAACGTCGGCCTCGGCGCCTACCTGCCGAACTTCCGCGAGACCGATCCGTCGAAGATCGTGGTCGGTTTCAGCGGGACCGTGAACATGGTGACCGGACTGGGCTTCGTCCTCGCCGTCGTCGCGATGATGGCGCTGCCGATGCACGTGGCCGCGACGCTGCGGCACTTCAAGACCCTGGATTTCTCCGCGTTCCCGTGGTGGGTCTACCTCGGCCTGCCGCTCGGCGTCGTACTCGGCGCCGTCGCGACGTTGCTCCCGCTCCGCGCCGGCGCGCGGTCGCTGGAACGCGTGGAATTTTAAAGCGGTTCCCGAGTTGATGGAGCGGAACTTGCCAGGTCTCTGTTAGCCCGACGCGCCAACGAGGGAGATCATACGGCGAACTGACTCGCCCTCGCTGGCGCGTCGGGCTAACCAGAATTTGCTGCACCAACTCGGGAACCGCTCTATTTGCGTCAATCGATCAGTGCGTCCGCGGCGGCGAGTACCGCGTCCGCCGACGGCGTGCGCTTGTAGCGCACCACCTCCGGCCCGAACGCCGCGTCGTCCGCTTCGTCGGCGCGCATCGCCTCCGAAACCACGAGCAGGAACCGCCCCGGCAGCCGCTTGCGAAGCCTCTGATACTGCGCATCCAGATTGCCACGCCGCCAGTAACCAAAGAACTCGAGATGCACCTCGTGGCCGGTTTTGGTGTGGGTCAGTGTGAAGTCGGGCATCCAGATGCCGTCGGGGCCGAGGGGCACCGGCGCGGGATCGACGGCGATCGTCCAGCCGTCGGCGCGCTGGCGGACGTTCTCGGCGAAAACGGCGAACTCCGGCGGCGTGTAGGTTCCGAAGTCCGGCGCCGGCGATCGCAGGCCGTCGTTGGAATCGAGTTCGAAGGTCTTGCGCTTTCGCTCCGCACCCCACAGGACCTCGGCCGTGAGACGGAACGATTTGCAATGGAGGAGCGCGGGGAGGAAGAGCGCGAGCTGAAGGCCGTATTTCTGCGTGGAGGAGAAGAGCGAGAGCGGGCCGTCGAGTTCGAGCGTGTACGCTCCGGCCGGCGTATCGCGGACCGTGCAGATGAGGCGATGGAACTTGACGGCGCGGAAGAGCTGGCGAAAGCGTGCCGGCGACTCGCCACGAACGACGGCTTCCATGTTCGTGGACCGCACCAGCACCGCCTGCGCGAGTGCGACGTTGTACCGGTGCAAGAGTTGTTCCGCCGTGATCGGGGCGAACTTCAGCACCTTCTGCTCGGCCGCGAGGTCGGCGAAAAGCGCCTGTTCGAGTACGTCGACCGGTTGCTGGAGTTCCTCCGAAACTTGCGCGAGCGCCAGCGCCCGATCGAATGGCACGCCGGTCTTCGCCGCGAGTTGCCGTTGCACGGCGGCGAGCCGGAACGCCGCTTCGCGCACCTCGGCCGGATTCAACTCCGTGGCCGTCTCGTAGTCGCAGCGGTCGTCGAGGAGTTTCGCCAAACCCTGGTGCACGATCTGCCCCGGCCCTTCGCCGACGAGGTTCGAGAGTTCCTCTTCGATCTCGGATCGCATATGCCCCGGCGCGTCGCCGTAAACGAAGATCAGTTGCTCGGCCACATCCCGCCAGTGGTCGGCGTTCGGATCGAGGTACTGCGGCACGACCTTGTTGCGGACGTGCCGGACGCGGACGAGATTGCCAGTAAGCATGGAGATGATTTAGCCGCAGATGGACTCGGATGAAAACAGATCAGAGAAGAAATGGAATCAAAGAATTCTTCTCTGATCTGTTTTTATCCGTGTTCATCTGTGGCCATTACTTCTGAAGATACGCGATCAGATCACGGATCTCCTCGTCCTTGAGCGTATCGAGCAACCCCTCCGGCATCACGGAGTTGTTCGTCGGCGTCCGTTTCTCGATGTCCTCCTTCGCGATGACGATCTGTTCGTTGGCGGTGCGCACGGTCACGGCGGCGGCCGTCTCCTTCTTGACGAGGCCGGTGACGACGCGGCCGTCCAGAAGATTGAACTGCACCATCTTGTAGTCGAACGGCACGGCGGTGTTCGGGTCGAGGACGTTCTCCAGGATGTAGTCGAGGTTCGCCCGCTGGCTGCCCGTGAGTTCCGGGCCGACGTCTCCACCTTCGCCGAAGAGCTTGTGACACGCGGCGCAGCTCTTCGCATAGAGGGCTTTGCCCTTCTCAGCGTTCGCGGACTTCAGGTATTCGGGGGAGAGCAGGGCCTTGATCTTCTTCGTCTGCTCGACGCGCGTGGCGTTCGCGGCCTTCATGGTGCCCCAGACGGCCGCGAGCTTCGCGGTGACGTCCTTGTTGTTGAGCGCGACGATCTGCCGGGCAGCGAACGCGCCGATGTCGGCCTTCGGGATGCTACCTTTTTCGATGGCATCCAGTAAAGCGAGGGCGAACTTCGGCCGCGAGGCGAGCGTGAGGATGGCGTCGGCCTTTTCCTCGGCGGGCAGGTCGGCGTAGCGCTTGAGAATCGCGGCCGGGATCGTTTCGTCGGCGTAGCTGGCGAGTCCGCGAATGGCCGCGCCGCGAAGGGCGGGGACTTCCAACCAGTCCTGCAGCGCCGTCGAGAAATACTTCGGCTTCACAGGCAGCAGCTTCTCGACGGCCCGCACGCGTGCGTATTGCGGCAGCTTGTCATTCGTGGCTTGGGCCATGAGCCAGAAAACCGCCTGCGGATCGCCGAACTTTAAAGCCAGGTCGTGGGCCGATTCGCGGAGCGTGGCATCGGTCGCCCGTGCGAGTGGCTCATAAATCGCTTTCCAACTCGTCGGCGGAGTCACGGCCTTGCGGTCCTCGAGCGCGAGCGCGATGCCGCGAAGGATGTCCTGCTTCACCTCGTCGCTCGGTGCCGACGCCAGGATCGGGAAGATCGCATCCAGTTGCTTCGTCGGCTCCGTGTTCGGCAGCGCCGTCACGAGTCGAACGATGTTCGTGCGAACGCGGCGAATGGCGATGGAGTTGACGAGCTTGAGGGCTTCATCCGGCTTCGCGAGTACCGCTGGCTGGATGCCGAGCCAGTAGAGTTGTGTGAGCTTCGTGTCGGCGTTATCCTCGACATGGGAAAAGAGTTTGGTTACGTGGGAAATGGAATCCATGGCCGAGTAATTCGCCAAGACGACTGCTTGGTCTCGGCGATACATCGGGTCGGGATGCGAATAATTGGCGATGGTTTGACGTGTAACGTCTGCCAATTTCGGGTTCTCCAAACCATATCGCATCAGCCATCCGCGAACCGCCGGCACTTGGCCGATGCCATTCTGAATGTGGGCCGGTCCGATACCGTTGACGGCGACCTGGGCCCACACCTGGCGGATCAATTTACGATCATCGTAATTGCCGACGGGGATTCCTTCGTAGAGCGTCTTGAGTGGTTCGCCGGCGGCCGTGCGTTCCTGCAAAATCCGGCGGGCTTTCCGGGAGAGCCATTCGTTCGTGCTCAGGGCCGCTTCGCGAAGCGTCTCATTCGTCATCTTCGACACGTCCCCCTCGAACTTCTTCGGCGTCCCGTACGCCACGCGGTAGATGCGGCCATTGCTGGTGTCGGCCACGTCGTAGTTGTGGCACTCGCCGGTGTCGCTCCAATCGCTGACGTAGAGCGCCCCCTCCGGACCCTGCTTCACGCAGATGCCGCGGAACCAGGGGTCGTTCGCGAACAGGAAGTCCGGCCGGCGCACGCCCTTCATGCCGGACGGCGTGCGTTCGAGGCCGTCGTTGTTCAGCCGGCTGCCGTGGATGTTGCAGGTGAAGAGCGTGTTGCGGTACTCCTTCGGGAAGTTGTCGCCGAGGTAGATCGCGCAGCCGCTGTGGGCGTGGCCGCCGCCGGCGTCGTCGTGGTCCTTCCGCAATGCGCCCGTCTTCTGATCGGCGCGGCTCTCGGTCCAGTGCCCGCCGGCCCAGTGCTTGTAGTCCACGGCGCTCTTCATCAGATCGAACGCATACGGGTTCGGGTCCTGGCCGTACATGCGCTGGTAGCGGCCGCCGGGGACGACGTGGAAGAGGTGGTCGATGACGCAGTTCGTGATGAACATCTCGCCGTGCTCATCGAAGTCGAGTCCCCACGGGTTCGTCGTGCCGGTCGCGACGACTTCAAACGTCTTCCGCGTCGGGTGGAACTTCCAGACGCAGGCGTCGCAATAGGTTCGCTTTTCCTTCGGCGTGCCTGGCGCGCCGACGTAGGACTTCGACTGAATGCCGTTGCAGCCGTAGAGCCAGCCGTCGGGGCCCCAGACGAGCGAGTTGAAGACGTTGTGCTTCGTATCGGTCATGTTCCAGCCGTCGAGCATCGCGACGGGTTTGCCCGGCTTGTCGTTCTCGATCGGCACGAAAAGCAGGTTCGGCGAGGAGCAAAGCCAGACGCCGCCGAAGCCCCATTCGATGCCGGAGAGGTTGACGCCGTTGTCGATGACGACGGTCTTCTTGTCGTGCTTGCCGTCGCCATCGACGTCTTCGAGGCAGACGACGCGATCCTTCCCCTTCCCGTCGCGGCTCCACTTCGGATAGCTGAGGCACTCGACCACCCACATCCGGCCGCGGTCGTCGAAGGTGAACGCGATCGGCTGCACGATGTCCGGCTCGCCGGCGAAGAGCGTGACGTTGAAACCCGGCGGTACCGTCATCTTCGCGGCCGCGTCTTTCGTCGGGACGGGCTTGTCGGCGGCCGAGGCTTGCGGAAGGAAGACCAGGAGGACGAGCAGCCAACGCATGGGAGGGTTCCGAATGGAGTTCGGTCGGAGTGGCGGTAGCATAACGAATTCGAACCGACATTGGGAGATGCCCGCTGGCAGCTCGTTGTTAACCCGGCCGACATTCGTGCGAGGCGAAACAATTCATCCGACCAGAGAACTTGAAGCAGCGAACGGCTTGTCGCGCTGCATGGTTTCACTGGAGATCACTCCCATTCGTTCTCCGGGTTGAAGAAATTCCGTTCTAGGATTGCTGGTCCATTTTTGTCTCCACTCGCCGTTCTTTTCGGCCGAGCAGGGAGTCGAGATGTCCCGCACGCCCAAGCGCGAAGACTTCCCCACGGTGAACCTGAAGGGGGCCGTCGTTGGAATGTCCTTGACGGATACGCCGGTGCCGCCGGCCCGGGAGCGGGCCGTTCAGTTCGGGTCTTCGGTCGTGTCGGTCGTGCTCACACGCGAGGGCGTGCCGGAGCGAATCGGCGAGCACGATATCCTCGCGGAGATCGGTCGCGGCGGCATGAGCGTCGTCTACAAGGCCTATCACCGGAGCCTACGGCGTTTGGTCGCGTTGAAGACGCTTCAAGCCGACGGCTATTCGGACTTGGAACTGCAGGAACGGATTCGCGCGGAGGCCGAGGCGGTCGCCCGCATTCAACACCCGGGCGTGATCCAGGTCTTCGAGACCGGTACGGTCCAGCTCGATCGCAATCGCACGCTGCCCACCCCCTACATCGCGCTCGAGTTCGTCGACGGCGGTGATCTTGCGAAACTTTGTGCGAAACCTCAGCCCGCGCGGGTGGCGGCCCGGATCGTGGCCAAGCTGGCGCGAGCGGTCGCGATCGCTCATGATCGCGGCGTCATTCATCGCGATTTGAAACCGGCCAACGTCCTGCTCACGCGGGACGGCGAGCCGAAGATCGCCGACTTCGGCGTCGCGAAGCAGCTTCGGGCGGAGCGTGATTCGGCCGGCCGGTTCCTCACGCAGACGGGCATGGTCGTCGGCACGCCGGAATACATGGCGCCGGAGCAGGCGCGCGGTGCCGATGCCACGGCGTCCGCCGACATCTACGCACTCGGCGTGATTCTGTACGAATTGCTCGTCGCTCGCGTGCCGCTGCAAGCGCCCACCGCGGCCGAGACTATGCAACTCATCCAACGGCTCGACCCGCTCGCGCCGCGCCAACTGCAACCGGACCTGCCGCGCGACATCGAAACGATCTGCCTAAAATGCCTCGAGAAGGACCCCGCGAAGCGTTACGCGACGGCGCGGGAGTTGGCGGAGGACCTCGAGCGGTTTCTGGAACACCGGCCGATCGTCGCGCGGCGCGTCTCGGAGTGGGAGCGTTTCGGCCGATGGTGCCGACGGAACCCCCACTTCGCTGCGACGCTCGGCGGCATCGCGGGGATCTTCCTCACCGCCTTCCTCCTCGTGTCCTGGAGTTACCGTCAGGCGGAAACAGCCCGCGCCGGGGCGGAAGCGGCCCGCGCCGATGAATCGCGGCAGCGCAAAATCGCCCAATCCCGCGGGGAACAGGAGCGTTGGGAACGCTATCGTGCGAACATCGTGGCGGCGGCCGGTTCGCTGCAGGCCAAAAACGCCGGCAACGCCGGCCGCATGCTTGAAGCGGCCCCTGTCGAACACCGGAACTGGGAATGGCGGCACTACCTCGGCCAGTTGGACCGTTCGCAGCATGTTGAGCGATTCGAGACCGTACCGCATGCTGGTACGCTCCTCGCGCTCGATGGCGATCGGATCTCGTTCGTGTCTGGCCCCCGCGCGTTGCATGTCTGGGACCTGAACGGACGTCGCGACGTGGTGGTCCACGCGGCGGAATCGGATACGTCGTATTATCAGGTCGCGCCGGATGGCGGCGTCTTCGGCCAATTGCGCGGCGACGTGCTGGAGATCGCGGATCTCGCGACGGGCAAGATCCGGATGCGCGTGCCGGGCCTGAAGGCCCACTACATGAGCTACCACTTCAGTTCGGATTCGCGTCGACTCGCGACCGGCCAGTTCGATGGTCGAAGCCAACTCTGGGACATTGCCACGGGCCGAGAACTCGCGTCGCTCACTCCGCGAGAATGCCTGCCCATGCCGATCGCAATCGACCGGAGCGGCCGGTGGGCCGTGTTCGTCAAGGAAGGGCTGGGCGTGGTCGAAATCGGAGACTTCGAACGCGGCACGATCGCGCACCGGCTCCAGGTCCATGAACATGGAATCTTTGGTGCGTTCTTCAATCCCGCCGGTACGCACGTCGTCGTCACGGAACGATTTCCTTCCAACACCTTGAAACTCTTTCGCCTCTCGGACGGTGCGCTCGAGCGGGAATTCGCGGGGCATTCGAATTGCATCGCGTGTTGCGCGTTCAGCACCGATGGCCGGCGAATCGCCTCTGGATCGGACGATCAAACCGTTTGCGTCTGGGATGTGGAGACGGGGCGGCGGCTGTTCGAGGGCGTCGGCCACCTTGGCCGCGTGAACACCCTCGCCTTTTCGCCTGATGGGCGAACCCTGGCATCGGGTTCCCACGACCAGACGATCCACCTTCGGGACGCAGAGACCGGAGTAACGCGCGAGGTGTTGTTCGGCCATTCGTCCGGCGTGTTCGACCTTGTCTTTGCGAAGGATGGTCACCGACTCCTCACGATCTCCCTCGATCGCAGCCTTCGAGTCTGGGATACGCGCGCCATCGGTGCCGAGACGCTCCGCGGGCACGGGTCCTTCGTTTACGGCACAGCCTTTCATCCCGACGGCGAACGCGTGGCCTCCGCAGCCTGGGACGGGACCGCCCGACTCTGGAACGCGACGACGGGTCAGGAACTGGCCAGTTTCGACCACGGCCCCGGTGCCGTCGTCACCGCCGTCGCGTTCGATCCCGCCGGCGCCCGCCTCGCGACCCGGTCGCGGGCCGCCGTTCAACTGATCGACCTTGCCACCGGCCGAACACTGAAACGGTGGGACGTGCCCGTCAACAGTTGGCACGATACCCGCTTGGCGTTCGACCCGACCGGTCGATGGATCGCCACCGGAGGCGACGGTTGCGTCTTGCGGGTCTTTGATTCCCGCGGCACGGACGACTTTGCGCTTGCCGGCCACGCCAACGAAGTCCGCGACGTCGCTTTCAGCCCCGACGGGCGCTGGCTCGTCAGCGGGGGCGACGACGGCGATTGCGAAGTCCTCGTCTGGGACTTCGCCGCGCGCAGGGTCGTCCACAGACTCCACGGGCACACGCAGGGGATATTCGGCCTCGCCTTCTCCGCCGCCGGCGACAAACTCGCGACCGCCTCCGTCGACAACACCGTGAAAATCTGGAACACGGCGGATTGGAGCGAACTTGGTACACTCGGGCATCCGTCCCGCGTTTATGGTGTCGCTTTCTCACCGGACGGCAGCCGGCTCGCGTGTGCCTGTGCCGATAACAGCATCCGTCTTTGGGACCCGAAAACGCTTCAAGAGGCTACGGAACTCCGCGGCCACGGGCAGTACGTCCACCATGTCGCCTTCAGCCCCGATGGCACGCGCCTGGTCTCCGGTTCCGGTGACAAGACCCTACGCATCTGGGATACGCGGTCGCTGAAGGACCGTGCGAGACACTTCGCCATACGCTAGTGCGATTCCCGAGTCGGTGTAGCGAATTCTGGTTAGCCCGACGCGCCAGCGAGGGTGAGTAAGCGATCCGTTAGCTCTCCTTCACTGGCGCGTCGGGCTAACACAGTCCTGTTCAGATCCGCTCCATCAACTTGGAGAACCGCTAAAATGAACTGCGCGGGATATCTCTCAAACATTCGTCGCGGATTGTTTCGTCAAGGATCGACAACAGTTCGAGCGGACAGGTTGCCCGTTTGATCTCATCAAATCGCGTGAACGTGCCATAGGCCGCCGCGATTCGGAGCCACTGCTTCCACCGCTTCGCCAGTCCGTACGAGGCTCCGTTCGGCGTCCATTCCATCAACTGCCTCAGTTGGGCGGGCCAGTCGATCGTGCTTGCCGGCCGTGGTTCCGCAAGGCCGAGATCGGTGGCGACGCGCGCGGCGAGGTTCGGATCCGCAAGCGCGCCGCGCCCGAGCATGAAGTGCCGGCAACCGGTTTCGTCCCGGCACCGTCGGAACTCCTCGACGGTCCGGATATCGCCGTTCGCCACGACGGGTATTCTCAGTTGCTTGCGGACCTGCCCGATCAGCGGCCAGTAGACCGGAGGGGCGTAGCCCTGGGTCCGCGTCCGCGCATGGATCGTGATCCACGCCGCACCGCCTTCAGCCGCCATGGAGGCATTCTCGAAGATCGCATCGACATGGTCCCACCCGAGCCGCATCTTGGCGGACACGGGCACGTTGGCCGGGACCGCCGCGCGAACAGCGCCGACGATTTCGCGAATACGATGCGGAAAGCGGAGCAGGGTGGCTCCGCCATCGTGCCGATTCACGGTCGGTGCCGGACAACCGAAGTTCAGATCAATCGCCGTAGCCCCCAGCGAGACGGCAGTCACAGCCGATTCCGCCATCAGGCCGGCGTCACCACCTAAAAGTTGAACCTGCACCGGCAGGCCGGTGGGCGTTCGACAACCGCTACGGAGTTCCGGCACATGTCGGAGCAGGGACGTCCGAGAAATCGGGAGATGGGCCACGCGGAGGAATTCGGACACCGCGAATGTGAATGCGCCGTTCGTGCCTTGCAGCGCCCGCATCGGGGCATCGGTCACGCCCTCCATCGGGGCAAGGATCAGCGCAGGCGAGTCCGGTCGTAGCATCCGGAGATTGTAGCCGCTCCGCCTCCATACTTTGATCCGAGAGAGGGAACCAAAGGAGTTTCGATAATGGCTGTCGCGGGGAAAGTCGCTCTGGTGACGGGGGCCGGTTCGGGCATCGGTCGCGCCGTGGCGCTGGCATTGTTGCGTGAAGGCTATCGCGTCGTGCTGGCGGGCCGGCGGCCGGACGCACTGGCTGCGACGGCGGCGCTGGCGGCAGGAACCACCTCGCTTCCCGTCCCGACGGATGTGACCGATCCGGCATCGGTTCAATCTCTGTTCGAGAGGACGGTTCACGAGTTCGGCCGTCTTGACGTCCTGTTCAACAACGCCGGGATCAGCGCTCCGGCGGTGCCGTTGGAAGACCTCAGCTACTCGCAATGGCGGCAGGTGGTGGATGTGAATCTCACCGGGCCGTTTCTTTGCACGCAGGAGACGTTCAAGGTGATGAAGGCCCAGACGCCGCGCGGCGGGCGGATCATCAATAACGGCTCGATCTCCGCGACGGCGCCGCGACCCCACTCCGCACCGTACACGGCCACGAAGCACGCGATCACCGGCCTCACCAAGTCGACCTCGCTGGACGGCCGCAAATACGACATCGCCTGCGGCCAGATCGATATCGGCAATGCGGCCACCGAGATGACGACGCGTATGGCGGAAGGAATCTTGCAGGCAAACGGTACGATCGCGGTCGAACCGAGGATGGACGTTGAACACGTGGCGCGGGCCGTGGTCTACATGGCTTCCCTTCCACTCGAGGCGAACGTGTTGTTCATGACCGTGATGGCGAGCCAGATGCCGCTCGTCGGGCGCGGGTAGGGATCAGGCGAACAGATCCCGGATCGGCTCGCCGTCGGGTACGAGCATGAGCGGCCGATTGAGCGGGTCGGTCAGCATCGAATCCGGCGCGATTCCCATCGCGTGGTAAATCGTGGCAACGATGTCGCTGGCGGTCACCGGGTTCAGGCTGGGGTAGGCACCGTGCCGGTCGCTGGCACCGTGGATGTATCCGCCCTTCATTCCGCCGCCGGCGAAGAGCACGCTGTAGCAGAACTCCCAGTGGTCGCGGCCGGCTCCGCCGTTGATCTTCGGCGTACGGCCGATCTCGCCCATGACGACGACGAGCGTGCGCTCCAACAACCCGCGGTCGGTCAGGTCGGTGATGAGTTGCGTGAACCCGCGGTCGAAGGGCGGCAGCAGTTCGTTCTTGAGCTTGCCGAAGTTGTTGCCGTGAGTGTCCCAGGTGGCGTTGGCGTCGGGTGCCCAGGAGATGCAAGCGAGGCGTGTGCCGGCTTCGACCAGCCGCCGGGCGAGCAGGAGGCTTTGGCCGTAGATGTTCCGGCCATAGGCGTCGCGGACCTTCGCGGATTCCTGATCCAGCTTGAAGGCGCGCTGGGCGCTCGAAGACGTGAGCAGGTCGCAGGCGCGGGCCTGGAGCCGTTCCAGCGCATCGGCCTGTCCGCTCCGCGCGGAACTTCCGACGCGGTTCACGCCGTTCAACAACTCGCTGCGATCGCGCACGCGATCGAGGGTCATCCCGGCTTCGGGCGTCAACGCGGGCAGGTCGAAGCCGGCCGGATCCTTGCCGCCCTTGAGCACGAGGAACGGATCGTTCGTTTTCCCCAGCCAACCACCGAGGAAACCCGGTTGCGGCGGACCGCCAGCGCCTTCCGCCGTCAGGTACGGCATCAAGACGTAGGGCATCACTTTCGACGTGGGTGGCCGAAAGTAGCCGACGGCGGAACCGATGGCGGGGTGGTCCGTGGGCTTCGCGCCGACGATCCCGGCTTTCACGCCGCTCGGGATGCCGGTGAGCGCGGTGTACACGGCCGGGGCATGCGCCACTTCCTTGTGGTGGACGGACCGCACCAGCGTGCAGCGATCCATGATCTTCGCGAGCCGTGGCAGGTGTTCGCAGACCCGAATGCCGGGTACCGATGTGGCGACGGGTTGGAACTCGCTGCGCATCTCCTTCGGCAGGTCGGGCTTCATGTCCCACATGTCGAGGTGGCTGGGGCCGCCGTTGAGGAACACGAGAATGCACGAATCCGCGGCGCTCGACTGCGAACGTCGTTCGCGTGCCGCCAACAGGTTCGGCAGCGAAAGGTTGAGTGCGCCGATCGCGCCGATCTGGAGCATGTTCCGGCGCGTGAGGCCAGTCGGACCCGGGCAGGGGCCTGGCTCTCGAACAGGTACGGATGGCGTACGAACTGGCGAAGGTGTTCCGGCGGGCATCGTCGGACTCGATAATTGTTGGAGACGGATCGGCGACCGTGCAACGATCCACTTCGGCGGGATTGTTGAGCATAACGTGTCATGGTCGGAATTGCGATGGAAAATCGCGCACTGCGCACGAACGGACGATCGTGATTCGGTCCTTCCGCCATCCCTGCCAGGGTTCTGGAAGTGAATCGAATTTCCGGTATAGAAATCCCGCCGTCCGAACGCACTGCTACCGGGAGTCCGTCGATGAAACCTCTCCTGCCGGGATTACTCGCACTCGTCTTCGCACTGTCCGTTTCCTCCGGTCGCTCGACGGCGCAAGACCATCCCGACCGCATCGCGCAGCCCGGCGTCCCGCAAGGGAAAGTGACGTCGGGCCAGTTCTCGGAGAGCAAAATCTATCCCGGCACGAAACGCGACTATAGCGTCTACGTGCCGGCGCAGTACAAGCCCGATGAACCGGCCGCGCTGATGGTGTTCATGGATGGCAGCGGATACGCGAACCCGAAGGGCGGCTTCCGCGTGCCGATCGTCTTCGACAATCTCATCCACAAGAAAGCGATGCCGGTCACGATCGCGGTGTTCGTGAATCCGGGAACAATCCCGGCCACGATCCCGGGTGCCCAGGCCCGCAGCAACCGCTCGTTCGAATACGACTCGATGGGCGACACCTACGCCAAGTTCCTCGTCGAGGAATTTCTGCCGGTGGCACTCAAGGGGCTGAACGTCACAAAGGACCCCGCGAAGCGTGCGGTCTGCGGCATTTCGTCGAGCGGCATCTGCGCCTTCACGGTCGCGTGGGAAAAGCCGGAGCAGTTCGGATTGGTACTCAGCCACATCGGCAGCTTCACCAACATCCGCGGCGGCTGGGCGTATCCCGGCCTCGTGCGCAAGACGAAGGCCAAGCCGAAGGCGATCAAGGTCTACCTGCAGGACGGCAAGGACGACCTGAACAACCTGCACGGCAACTGGCCGCTCGGGAATCAGGAACTCGCGATGGCGCTGCAGTTCGCGGGCTACACCTACAAGCTCGAAATGACCGAGGGCGGCCACAGCGGCAAGTGGGGCGGCGAAGGGTTACCCGAGGCGCTGAAGTGGTTGTGGAGCGAGAAGTCCGAGGGCACGAAACTCCCGCACGTCGAAACGAAGCCGGAATGGAAGCCGCACCCGGACGCGGTCGCGAAGGACGACGTGCCGAAGGGCAAGGTCGAACAGATGCCCGAGTTCGAATCGAAGATCTTCCCAAACACGACCCGCGCCTGGTCGATCTATGTTCCGGCCCAATACAAGGCCGACACGCCCGCGGCGCTCATGGTCTTCCAGGATGGCGAAGGGATGAAGAACGTCAACGGCCGCTGGCGCGTGCCGACGGTCTTCGACAACCTGATCGCGCGCGGCGACATGCCGCCGACGATCGCGGTCTTCATCAACCCGGGCCACGAGAAAGGCCGGCCGCGAGTGCAGGGGCGGCACTCCAACCGCGGATTCGAGTACGACAGCCTCGGCGACCGTTACGTGCGCTTCCTGACCGAAGAGATCATTCCGGAAGTCAAGAAGAAGTACACGATCTCGGACGACCCGGAGATGCACGCGATCGGCGGCTCCAGCTCCGGCGCGATCTGCGCCTTCACCGCCGCGTGGGAGCGCACCGACGTCTTCCGCAAGGTCTATTCCAGCGTCGGCAGCTTCACGAACCTGCGCGGCGGCGACGTCTACCCCTCGCTGGTCCGCAAGACGGAACCCAAGCCGATCCGCGTCTACATGGCCGACACCAGCGGCGACATCGACAACGCCTTCGGAAGCTGGCCGTGGGTGAACCAACAGATGGCGTCGGCGCTCAAGTACATGGGCTACGACGTCCGCTTCGACTGGGCGGAGGGCTATGCCCACAATGCCGACTTCGGCGGGTCGAAGTTCCCCGAGGCCATGAAATGGCTCTGGCGGAAAGAGAAACCTACGCCTGTTCTCGACACCAAGGGCGACCTCGGGGGCGACCTTACGCTGCTGAACCTGCTGGTCCGCGATCAATCGTGGCAAGTCGTCGCCAAGGACCTTGGCTTCGCCGACGCGCTCTGCGCCGACAAGGCCGGCAACCTGTACTTCTGCGACATGCGGGCACCCGCCGTCGTCCGCATCGGCGTCGACGGCTCGCGCAAGGAGATCTGCAAGGAGTCGGTCAGCGGCTTGGAATTCAGCCCGGACGAATCGGCGCTGTACGGCTGCCAGGGGGCGAAGAAGCGCGTCGTTTCGATCAATCCCTCCACCGGCGAAGTGAAGGTCGTCGCCGAGGGCGTGACGCCGAACGACCTCGCGGTGACGAAGGATGGCTTCATTTTGATCACGGAGACCGGGGCCAAGCAGGTCACGCGCATCGACCCGAAGACCGGCGAAGTGAAAGTGATGGATACCGGCATCGGCAAGCCGAACGGCATCGCGCTCTCGAACGACGGCGGCACCCTGGCCGTGTCAGACTACGGCGGCACGCACACCTGGACGTTCCGCGTGAACGCGCAGGGCGTCCTCGACGCCAAGATGCCGACGATGCCGATGCGACTACCGATCGACCCGAAGGGCGAGTTCAAGTTCAACGAACCGCCGCCGTACATCCAAAACTCGCAGGGCGACGGCATGGCGGTCGACAAGGCCGGGCGGTACTACGTCACGAGCAAGCTCGGCGTTCAGGTCTTCGACCCGACCGGCCGCCCCTGCGGCGTGCTGCCGAAGGTCGACGCCGATCAACCCCTGACGACGTGCATCCTCGCCGGCCCGGACCACAGCACGCTCTACATCGCGCACGGCAAGACGATCTACAGCCGTAAGCTGACCGTACAAAAACCGAAGTGATCGATCCAATAGGTCCCACAACTCGACATTGACAGCCCGCGGTGCTTGTGGTCCCACGCACCGCGGACACGAACGCGCTTGCCGGTTAGCCAAGCGGTTCGTGCCCGGTGTCGTACGAACCGGATACAATGACAACATTCCGACGGGCGGTCCGTACCTGCCGCGGCCGCTCGTCAATGCTCGCTTGGCCTGCCGATCGCGAGTTCGCCCCCATGCCCTCCACCAACCCCCTCGCGCGCTACGAAACAACCGGGTTCCGCTTCGCGGACCGGGACTACTACGACCGTCACGTGGTCTTCGATCATTGCGTGCGCATTGAATCCGCGACGCAACGGGAACGGTTCGAAGCCGTCGCCCGAACGTTGCGGGACATTCTCGCCCAGCGCTGGGTGACGACGGCCGAGACCCACGACAAGAACAATCCAAAACAGATCTACTACCTCTCGCTCGAATTCCTGATTGGCCGGTCGATGGTGAACAACATCATCAACCTGGGGGTCGAGCAGTTCGTCCTGCAAGACCTGCGGTCGGACCCGCGACAGGACTGGGGCCAGGTGCTGGAGACAGAACCGGACGCCGGACTGGGGAACGGCGGACTGGGGCGTTTGGCGGCGTGCTTCATCGACTCGATGGCGTCGCTCCAGTTTCCCGCCATCGGTTACGGACTGCGCTACGACTACGGCATCTTCCGGCAAGAGATCGTGAACGGATACCAGGTCGAACACCCGGACCCGTGGCTGCAATTCCCGGATCCGTGGGAGGTGTCCCGGCCGAACGAGTCCGTCGTGGCCCCGCTCGCGGTCACGTTCGAAGCCCGCCATGGCGAACTGACCACCCATTCGGGGCAGCCCATGCGCTTGGTGGGCATTCCTTACGATCGGCCGGTCGTTGGGTATGGCGGACGGACCATCAATACGCTGCGTCTCTGGAAGGCCGCCACCCCGCGCGAATTCAAATTCGGCGAGTTCAGCAGCGGGGACTTCTTCGGAGCCGTATCCGATCGCGTCATGGCCGAGAGCATCACCCGCGTGCTCTATCCGGACGATTCCACCTCCCGCGGTCGGTCCCTGCGATTCCTGCAGGAGTACTTTCTTGTCCGGTGTTCCCTGGCGGATATCGTGGCGCGCTTTCGCCGTCGCGGGAACGATTGGAAAGACCTGCCGGACAAGGTCGCGATCCAACTCAACGATACGCACCCCGCGATGGCCGTGGCCGAACTGATGAAGATTCTGCTGGACGAAGCCAAACTTCCGTGGGAACAAGCGTGGGACCTGACCGTTCGCACCCTCGCTTATACCAACCACACGCTCCTGCCCGAGGCGCTCGAAAAGTGGCCGGTCGATCTCTTTGCCACGCTCCTTCCCCGATACCTCGAGATCATTTACGAGATCAATCGCCGATTCCTCGACGACGTGCGGGAGAAACTCCACAACGACGAAACCCGGTTGGCGGCGGTCAGCCTGATCGAAGAAGGCGCGGATAAGAAAGTCCGGATGGCGCACCTGGCGATCGTGGGTACGCACAGCACCAACGGCGTCGCCGCCATCCACTCGAACCTGCTGCGCACCAAAACGATGCCGGAGTTCGCCCACATCTTCCCCCAGCGGTTTCGCAACATAACCAATGGCGTCACCCCGCGCCGGTGGCTGAAACTCGCCAACCCTCCGCTCGCGAAACTCCTGACGGATGCCATCGGGGACTCCTGGATCGTCAACTTGTACCATCTGAAGCGGGCCGAACCGCTCGCCCAGGATCCGGCGTTTCTGGACGGGTTCCTCGCCGCGAAACGAGCTGCCAAAGTGCGATTCGTGGATTGGATCCGCTCCACGGCCGGGATCGAGTTGAACCCGGATACGATCTTCGACTGCCAGATCAAACGGATTCACGAGTACAAACGGCAACTGCTCAACGTCCTGCAGATCGTCATCTGGTACAACCGGCTCCGAAAGGATCCGAAGACTCCATTCCCGCCAAGGACCTATCTCTTCGCAGGCAAGGCCGCTCCGGCGTATTGGCTGGCGAAGGTCATCATCAAGCTCATCACATCCGTCGCCCGCGTGGTGAACTCGGACTCCGCCGTGCGCGATCGGCTCCGCGTCGAGTTCCTCCCCAACTATTCCTGCACGTTGGCCGAGCATCTGATCCCGGCCGCCGATGTCTCCGAGCAGATCTCCACGGCGGGGTACGAAGCCAGCGGGACCAGCAACATGAAGTTCATGATGAACGGCGCCATCACGATCGGTACTCGCGACGGGGCGACCGTGGAAATCGCGGAGGAAGTCGGGGAGGAAAACATTTTCCTCTTCGGGCTGACGGCCGATCAGGTTGCCGCCAACAAGGGCTGGTACGATCCGCGCTGGCATTACAATCACGACCCGGAAACCCGGGAAGCTCTCGACATGATCTTTTCCGGCTACTTCTGCAAGGGCGAACCGGGGATCTTCCAGCCGATCCACGACACCCTCCTGACACATGGCGACCATTACATGCACTTGGCCGATTTGACCGACTACGTCGCGACTCAGGGTCGAATCGCCGCGCTCTACCGGAACCGCTCGGATTGGGCCAAAATGGCCGCGCTCAACGTCATTCGATCCTGCAAGTTTTCCAGCGATCGGTCGATCGCGGAATACGCGAAATACATCTGGGGCGCGGTCCCTTGTCCGGCGGATTGATTCCGGATGGAAAGCCAAGGATGACGCGGAGTGTCGGCGTCGAAGGGGACCCATCGGATCATGCCGATCGCTTTCGCTCGCTGGCCGCATGACTGTGCGACCTTGGAATCCCGGGTATGGTCGATACCCAACTCGAGGCTGAGGAACCCGGCGAGCGTCGTACCCAGCACGCCCTGCCGAGAATGAACGGCTTCCACATCCCGCAACCCGAACGCATCGAAGCGTATAGCCCCAATGGCCCTTCCACTTCATCGTGCGCGAAATCCAATACGGATCGTTGGCACTTTCCACGAACTTTCAAGGTTCCTGTTTTGATCGGATGACCCGCTGGTCTATGGACAGCCATTTGCTCTGCTGCGGACGGGCTCTCAGTATTTCATAAATCGGATGGCTTTCTTTTTGCGCAATGCTTTTCGTCGATGTACTTTGTCGTTTCTTCTCCATTTTTCGGGACTCTTCGATGAATGCGAATCACCGCCGTTGGCCAAAACTCTTGGCTTCGAGAGGCTGGAAGATCGTCGCGTCCCCACCATCGCACTCGTCAGCGCGAATCCCGCCGGAGAGGCCGGGAACGGACGATCGACCATCGGTATCGATGTGCTCGATCAACAATTAAGCGCGGATGGGCGATTCGTCGTCTTTCACACGTTGGCGCGGGATCTCACGCCGGAACCGGACAATAACGAATTCGCCGGCTTCGATGTCTATGTGCGTGACACGGTGAACAACACCACGGAGTTGGTGTCGCGCACCCTCAACGGCGCGGAGAGCGGTTCTGGCTTTGCTCGGCGCATCTCGGCCGATGGCCGATACGTGCTGTTCCAAGGCGGTCGCAGCGAAGGACCGGACGGCGTGGTCCCACTCGGCTCATTCGGAGCCGCCAACAATGGCGGTAACCATGTCTACCGCCGTGACCTGCAGGACGACAAGACCGTCGTGGTGACCGCCCGCGAAGACGGACTGGGCGGAGCCGGCGGCTTTCCCTCCACTTCCGGTGGTGCGCAGTTCGACATGAGCGACGACGGCCGCTACGTGGTGTTCGCATACGGAGCCGACGATCTGGTAACCGGCGACACCAATGGCCAGACGGATGTGTTCATCCGCGATCTTGTGGCGGGTACGACCAAACTGGTCAGTCGTACTTCGGGCGGAGTTTCGGGTAATGGGGGATCGGGACGGCCGATCATCAGCGGCAATGGAAAGACGGTGGTATTCGTTTCCGGGGCGACCGACCTGACGGGAACGAGCGACACGAACGGCGACAACGACCTGTTCGCTTACGACGTCGCCACCGGTTCCGTGACACTGATTACCAAATCGGCCGATGGTACGTCCGCCGTCAGTGGAGCCTTGCGCGGGACCAAGGTCTTCTTTCAAGACATCGACGAAAGCGGAACCAAGATAATCTTCTCCGCGAACTCGAACAAACTCGTCGAAAACGGTTCGTTTGGAGAGATCCTCTATCTCCACGATACGGTCGCAAGCACGACGAAACTCATTTCCCGGCTGCCCTCCGGAGTGGCGGCTGGAGTCGATGGAAGCGGGAGTTTTATCAGCCAGGACGGCAAATTCCTGAGCATCATCACCGGAGCCGCACTCACCGGTCAGACCGGTTCCACCGCGCTTTACCTATACGATGTGGCGACTGACGCTTTCACCCTCGCCAGTCGTAACCCCGCCGGAAAGGCGCGGAACGCGGCCGGGGCTTCGCTGAGTGCCGACGGCCGATACGTCGCATTCGTTAGCGAAGCGACCGATCTCGTGCCCGGAGTGACGGTGGTCGAAGGGCAGAACCACTTCGTTTACGACCGGTTGGCCGGGCAGACCTTTGCGATCACGACGGACAAGACTGGCACGCAGGCGTTCGGCTACACCGTTGAGCGTCAGCGGCCGTACATCAGTGCGGATGGCCGAAAAGTAGCGTTCTTCATCGGCCAATCGTACGGCTTTACGGACAACAACGGCACTCTGGATGTGTTCATTAACGATGTGCCGCTCGTGTCCCCCAACGCTCCACCAACCATCACGGACGTGGCCAACCAATCGACGATCGTGGGCGTGGCCGTCGGCCCGATCGACTTCACGGTCGCGGACGCCGAGACGGCGGCCGGCGCGCTCTCCGTGACGGCAAAGACCTCCAACGCCACGCTCATACCGCTGAACAATGTGAAGTTCGGCGGCAGCGGTGCTAACCGCACCGTGACCGTCACGCCCGCGGCCGATCAGACCGGCTCGGCGATCATCACTGTCACCATCACCGACGGCAACGGCGCGACCGCCAGCGATGCGTTCACGGTCACCGTGAACGAACCGCCGCCCCTGCTCGTCGGATTCCCGCAGTTCCTCGCCGGGTCCGACGCCGGCGGCGCTTCCGCGACGCTCTTCGACTCCGATGGCTCGAAACTCGCAAGT
>JAHBXO010000022.1 GCA_019636445.1 Gemmataceae bacterium
TCGGCGGCGCCGCACCCAACGGCGCTACCATCGCGAGAAGCAACCCAAGTGCAAGCCATCGCGCGGCCATCCATACCTCCTTCGCCGATCGCTTGACCCGTTAGCCCGACGCGCGAGCGAGGGCGAGCGCCCACTCCCTCGCTCGCGCGTCGGGCTAACCGCGACGAGGCGACCCGATCGTTATTGAACCCACCATTACTCCCGAGCCGCCCGCATGCCCCGCCTCGTCCTCGGCAGCCGCAACAAGAAGAAGCTCCGCGAACTGGTCGAACTGCTCTCCGACCTTGTCGAGGTCGTCGATCTCTCGCCATTTCCGAACGCGCCGGCCGACATCGAAGAAACGGGCACGACGTTCGAGGAGAACGCCCGCATCAAGGCGACGACCCTCGCGCCGTTGCTCGGCGAATGGACCCTCGGCGAGGACAGCGGCCTCGTCGTCCCCGCGCTGGGCGGACAGCCGGGCGTGTACAGCGCGCGCTGGGCCGGCACGCACGGCGACGACGCGGCGAACAACGCGAAGTTGCTGGCGGAACTGGCGAAATACGAAGGCGAGAAGCGAGCCGCGTATTACGTAAGCACGGCCGCGCTCGCCAATCCGGCCGGGGAGGTCGTCGCCATCGTCGAGGGGCGCTGTTGGGGCGTCATCGCGAAGGAGCCGAAGGGCGACGGCGGCTTCGGCTACGATCCGCTCTTCGTCATTCCTGAATACCACGCGAGCTTCGGCGAGTTGAGTTCGACGGTGAAGCACGTCCTGAGCCACCGCGGCCGCGCGATCGCGAAGTTGCGGCCGATCCTGCGCCGCTGTCTGGGCACGCCATGACTCTGAACGCGCGTTGCTCGTGTGGGAAGGAACTGTCGGTGGCGGACGACCGGGAAGGGATGGTCGTCGAGTGCCCGAGCTGCCAGGCCCCGGTGATGGTGCCGTTCAAATCTCCGCCACCGAAAGCGAGCATCCCGATCGACGCCCCGCCAACACGGAAACGTCGAACGCGCGCCGAACGGGAGGGCGATGACGACGAGGAGAACCGCTGGGACAAGCGGGAGCGGGTGCTGAAGGACTACCAGCGCGCCCAACGGCACCAACGCCACGGGTTGGACGCGAATCTGGTCATCGGCTCCGGCATCCTCACGTTCCTGCTCGGCGCGGTCTGGTTCGCCCTTGCGTATTTCCTCGCGGGCCGCGTCTCGATCGGGGCCGGCATCCTCGTCGCACTCGGCATCGCCCAGATCGTCGCCGGCACGCGGAACTCCCGTTACTGATCCCCGTCACGTCAGCTTGCGGTACTTGATGCGCTTCGGCACGTCGGCTTCCGAACCCAGCCGCGCGTGGCGTTGCTCTTCGTACACCTGGAAGTTCCCCTCGCACCACACCACCTTGCTGTCCCCTTCGAACGCCAGAATGTGCGTGGCGATCCGGTCGAGGAACCAGCGGTCGTGGCTGATGACGACGGCGCAGCCGCCGAAGTTGATCAGCGATTCTTCCAGTGCCCGAAGCGTATCGACGTCCAGGTCGTTCGTCGGTTCGTCGAGCAGCAGGAGGTTCCCGCCGCTGCGCAGGAGCTTCGCGAGATGGATGCGGTTCCGCTCGCCGCCGGAGCAGTTGCCGACGACCTTCTGCTGGTCCGGCCCCTTGAAGTTGAAGCGGGCGCAGTAGCCTCGGCTGGCCACCTTCTGCTTGCCGAGCATGATGTAGTCGGTGCCGCCGGTGATCTCCTCGAAGATCGTCGCCTGGGGGTTCAGGGCGTCGCGGTTCTGGTCGACGTGCGCGGGCTTCACGGTCGGTCCGACGGTCAGCTTGCCGCCATCCGGCGTCTCCTGACCGACGATCATCTTGAAGAGCGTCGTCTTCCCCGCGCCGTTCGGGCCGATGATGCCGACGATGCCCCCCTTGGGCAGGTTGAAGGTGAGGTCGTCGAAAAGCAGCTTGTCGCCGAACGATTTCTTCACCCCCTCGGCGCGGACCACGAGGTCGCCGAGCGGCGGGCCGGGGGGAATCTGGATGACGAGATCGTCTTCGCGTTCGTCGAACTCGACCGCCTGAAGCTTGTCGATGGCGGCGAGGCGGGCCTTGTTCTTGCCCATCCGCGCGCGGGGTGCCATGCGCGCCCATTCGAGTTCGCGGTCGAGCTGCTTCTGCCGCGCTGTCACCTGCTTCTCTTCGAGTTCCAGCCGGCGTTTCTTCTGCTCCAGCCAGCTGGAGTAGTTCCCCTTGAACGGGTAGCCGCGGCCGCGATCCAGTTCCAGGATCCACTCGGCGACGTTGTCGAGGAAGTAGCGGTCGTGCGTGACGGCGACGACGGCGCCCTTGTACTCCTTCAGGAAGTGTTCGAGCCATTCGACGGATTCGGCGTCGAGGTGGTTGGTCGGTTCGTCCAGCAGGAGCAGGTCGAAGTTCTGGAGGAGCATCTTGCAGAGGAAGACGCGGCGGCGTTCGCCGCCGGAGAGCGTCTCGACGCCGGAATCGGGCGGCGGGAGCTGCATCGCGTCCATGGCCATCTCGACGCGGCGGTCGATGTTGTAGGCGTCGGCCGCGTCGATCTGCGCCTGCAGGCGTTCCATCTGGCTGGAGAGCTTGTCGAAGTCGGCGTCGGGGTCGGCGAATTTCTCGCTGACCGCCTCGTATTGCCGGATGAGATCCCGAACCGGCTGAACCGCCTCCTCGACGTTCTCGAGCACGGTCTTGCCCGGCGTGAGCATCGGCTCCTGGGGCACGTAGCCGATCGTCAGGCCGTTCTCGGCGCGGGCCTCGCCCATGAAGTCCTTGTCTTCGAGCGCCATGATGCGCAGGAGTGTGGACTTGCCGGCACCGTTCGAGCCGATGACGCCGATCTTCGCGCCGGGATAGAAGGCGAGGTGGATATCCTTGAGGACTTCGCGTTTGCCGTATTGCTTCGTGAGTTTGTCGATCGTGAAGATGTACCGCTCGCCCATTCGTTCCGCTCCGCTTGTTGGATAGGGAAATGATATAGCGCACGCGGCGGAGATCGGTTCGGCTGAGATTGGCGCCGCTGGTCGGAGACGTGCGATCGCGATGCCGATCCGGGTCTTGGCCCCGGAGGAGCCACGGACGGTTGCCACGGGTGAAGCGCAGCGGAACCCGTGGAAGACGGACAGCTCATACTGCCCCGGCAGGGGCAGAGGGACTTCATCGGTTCCTTCGCCCCTGCCGGGGCGAGGTTACTTCTTCGTCGCAACCACGGGTTTCAGCCGTGGCTACCGTCCGCAGCCCCTCCGGGGCAAGAAACCAACCGCGTGAGTCGGATGTCATATTTTCCCTTCTTCTTCCCTCGCTCGCTGATCGACGATCTCGATCAACAGCGGATGCCGGCCGAGCGGTTCGGCCAGAACGAACGCAACGGTCGGATGCGCGGCGGCGAACGACTCGCGGAATTCCAACAGGTCGGTGCGGACATGCACGCCGGGGGACAGGAAATACGGCAGCATCGTCACGCGCGTCGCGCCGGCCCGTACGCACGCCGCCGCCGCGGTCGGGATGTCCGGCTCCGCCAGCTCGAGATACGCGACCTGCACGCATCCGTACCGCCCGCGCGACCGCATCGCCTCCGCGACGAATTCCAGATCGGCGTTCGCCTCGGCCCGACGGCTGCCGTGGGCAATCAGCAACAGGGCGTGCATGGTCGCGGAACCTTTCATGTGCGGCGATCGTAAACTATCGTCAGAAGTCATTCATAGGCGCCCACCGGCGCGGCCGGAGTCGAAATGATCGGCACGCGGATCGGCAACTGGATACTGACGGCCGAACTGGGCACCGGAAGCCTCGGCACGGTCTACCGCGCCTCGAATGCCGAACCGAAATCCGAATCCGATCCCGCCGAAGCGGCCGTCAAGGTGCTGTCGCACCCGCTCTGCGCCGATCCGGCGTTCCAGGCTCGCTTCCCGGCGGAGATGCTCGCGTTGCGCCGGCTGACGCACCCGAACATCGCGCGGTACTACGATAGCGGCGTCCACGCCGGGCTGCCGTACTACGCCGCCGAGTTCGTCGACGGCACGGACGTGGCGAAACGGCTCGCGCAGGCCGGCGCGGGGCTGCCCTGGCCGGAATTCTTCTTCCGCATCGCCATCCAGGCGGCGCGGGCGCTCAAGCACGCCCACCACCGCAGCATCCTCCATCGCGAACTGAAACCCGCGAACCTCATCCTCCTCGCGGACGGTTCGCTGAAAGTCACCGACTTCGGCATCGCGAAGATCCTGAACCGCGCGCCGCTCACGCTTCCGGCCGAACCGATGGGAACGACCGGCTACCTCGCGCCGGAATTCTTCACGGGCAAGCCCCTGACGCGCCGTAGCGACCTCTACGCCCTCGGCGGCGTGCTCTACACGGCGCTCACGGGCCGCGCGCCCTTCACCGCCGGCACCGCCGCGGAGCTGATGCACAAGCATTGCTACACGCTGCCGGACCGACCCGCGAACTTCGTGCCGAAGCTGCCGCACGAACTGGACGACTTCGTGTGCGCGCTGCTGGCGAAGGATCCGGCCCGCCGGCCGGCGAGCGCTGCGGCGCTGCTGGACGAACTGGACCAGATCCGCGGCAAGCTGGAGCGCAAGGGGACGCGCATTCTGCTGCCGCCAAGCGCGGAGGACCCGACGGGCCTGCACGCGCCGCTGGCGCTCGCCGCGCCGGACGCGCCCGACGCGGCCGAACGCCGCGCGACCCGCCGGCAGGCACTCGTGTTCGGCACGCTCTTCCTCGCCGTCGTCGGCGCGATCCTCTTCGCGTTCTTCCGACCGCGCCCCGCACCCGATGCGCTCTGGAGCGCGGTTCAGACGAAACTGACCTCCGACGAACCCGACGACTGGGATGCCGCGCGGGACGATCTGGACGACCTTGCGCGCTGGCACCCCGACTGGCGGCCGGACGACGTGCGCGAGACCCGGCAATACCTGTTGGAACGGAAGGAACTCGCCCGGTCGTTCACGCTGTTCGGCAAGACGAAATATGCCTCGGAAGCCGAGCGGTTGTACCACCGGGGCTTGAAACTCGTGCAAGTGGGGGACGCCGGCGAGGCCCGCCGCACCTGGGAAAGCCTCGCGACGATTTTCGGGAAATCCGAAGCCGATCGCCGATGGGTGGACCTGGCCCGGCACGGGCTGGAAGAGTTGAGCAACCAGGCGCCGTTCCGGCCGAATTCGAATGTTCCGACGGAGGCGATCGCGCGGGCGCGAAAGTTGCGGGAAAGCGGCCACAAAGCCGATGCGGACGCTATGCTGAATGCTGTCGAAGAACTGTACCGCGACCGGCCGGATGTGATCGAAGCCGTGCGCGCCGCCCGATGACGCGCCCGCGCGCACTGGATTCGTGGAGCCTCGCCCGATGGCCAACCCGACGACGACCGTCACCGACTATTGCGGCGTTCTCGCCCGCAGCCGGCTGCTGCCGTCGCACGAAGTCGCCAACCTCGCCGACCGCTGGCGCGCGGAGACCCGCGCCACCGACGCCGAAGTCGACGGCTTCCGCAAGTATCTCGTCTCGCGGAAACTGCTCACCGACTACCAGGCGGCGATGGTGCAGCGCGGTCACGCCGACGGCTACTTCGTCGATGGGTACGTCATCCTCGACCGCATCGGCAAAGGCCAGATGGCCGGCGTCTACAAGGCCGTCCACTCCACCGGCCAGATCGTCGCCCTCAAGGTCCTCGCCTCCTCCAAGGCGAAGAACAGCCACCTGCTCGCCCGCTTCCAGCGCGAAGCCCGCCTCCTCACCCAGCTCAACCATCCCAATATCGTCCGCGCCTATCAGCTCGCCTCCACGCGCGCCGAAAACGGGTCCCCCGGCGTCCACTACATCGCCATGGAGTTCCTCGAAGGCGAGACGCTCGACGAACTGATCGCCCGCCGCAAGAAACTGCCCCCCTCGGAAGCGGCTCGCCTCCTCGCCCAGGCGCTCGACGGCCTCCAGCACCTGCACGACAAGCGCATGGTCCACCGCGACCTCAAGCCCGCCAACCTCATGCTCGTGCCCGCCGCCGTCGCGAAAGCCGAGACCACCCTCCAGGCCACGCTCAAGATCCTCGACATCGGCCTCGGCCGCGAACTCTTCGACGACGACAACACCGCCACTCAAGACCTGATGCTCACCGCCGAGGGGTCCCTGGTCGGCACGCCGGACTACCTCGCGCCCGAACAGGCGCGCGATGCCCGCCTCTCCGATGTGCGCTCCGACATCTACAGCCTCGGCTGCGTCCTCTTCGCCCTGCTCGCCGGCCGGCCGCCGTTCATCGAAAAAAACGTCATGACGACCATGGTGAAGCACGCCACCGAGCCGGTGCCGACCTTCGCGTCGCTCGGCGTCACGGTGCCGCCCGGCCTGCAGGCGATCGTCAACCGCATGGTCGCGAAGGACCCCGCCGCGCGCTATCAGACGCCCGCGGAGGCCTCGTTCGCGCTCCAGCCGTACCTGCCGAGCGACGCGGCCGAGGCCATGACCACGACCCTGCTGCCGGGCTTCGAGGAGTACCTGAACAGCGACGACGGCAACCTGCCGTTGCCGGTGACCGATGGTTCCAAGCCCGCACCGGCGATCCGCGTGACGCCGGACGCACCGATCCCGCATCCACTGCCGCGACTGGCTTCGGAGGCGAAGGCGAAGACCGGAACGTTCGCCGCCGCGGCCCCACCGAAGCCGCGCGCGAGCGTGTCGGGGCCGCCGTCGGGGAAGATCAAGGTCGGCACCGGCCTCGCGGCCGCGCTCGCCGGGGCGAACGCACCGAAGCCCCAGGCGAACCCCGCGCCGGCGGCGCTCAAGCAACCGTCCGCCCCGCCGAGGCCCTCGCCGCTGCCGCCCACGGGGCCGATGCCCGAACCGGTCGGCGAGTTCGACGTCGAACTCGTCGGCATGCCGGCGCAACTCAACGACCCCGCCGACGTCCTGCAGGCGCGGATGGCGGACATTCCCATGCGGCCGCTCTACGACCTCGACCGCCGCGATTTCATCATGCTCTCGCTAGGTGCCGGCGGCGTGCTGGCGGCCGTCGGCCTCGGCCTCGTCGTCGCCCGCTGGCAGGGCCACAAGATCCAGCAAACCGAAGACGAATAGCAATTATCAAGAATACTACAGATTAACAACCCACGGTGTCTCAAATGGCGAAACCGCGAGTGTTCTTATCGTCAACCTTTTACGACCTGAAACAGATTAGGTCGGATATCAACACATTTATATCCTTGATGGGATATGACGCTGTATTACACGAAAGAGGGGGCGTAACCTACGGAAAAGACGAAAAACTAGAAGAGTATTGCTATAAAGAAATACAATCGGTTGACATTGTTGTATCCGTAATCGGAAATCGATACGGCACCAAATCAGACAAATCAGAAAGGTCAATTTCACAGGAAGAACTCCGGACCGCGATCAAGCTGAGCAAACAGGTATATATATTTGTCGAGAGCAACGTGCATGCCGAATACAAAACATACACCAAAAACAAGGAGAATCATTCGATAATCAACTGGAACAGCGTAGACAACGTCGAGATCTTCAAATTTTTAGATGACGTTTACGAACTGCCAAATAACAATCAAACTTACCCATTTGCAACAGCGGAAGATATAACCAAGATGCTGCGCGAGCAGTGGGCAGGTTTGCTTCAAAGGTCCCTACAACAGGGGCAGCAAAAGACCGCTATTAATTTAACAGACAAAATGGAGAATGTTATCGGTAAGCTAGACGGGCTTGTTCAGTCGCTAGCAAACAAGAGCGCAGTAGCTAGCGAAACCGCCGAGACGATACTAGCAATTAACCACCCGTTGTTTTCTCGCTTGCAAAAGCTTCTTGGTGTTGGATTTCCACTTTACTTTCGCACGTACACTGAACTGAATTCACTTCTAACGGCATTCGGTTATAAGCCAGTAAAAAACGACAATAATCCGCTCTATCGATATTGGAGCAGCCCGGAATATAGCCTGCGCATCGCAAACAAAATTTTTAATGACAAGGACAAGATACTAAGGATTGAAGAACGCAGCTGGGTCGATGACTACTTGGTTCAAGAGTTAAATGAAATACCATTTTAACGCTATATCACTACAAATCAATTGTTATGGCCAAAATTATAGCCCGCTCGATTTGCAATAATTCAACTCTATGTCTATCCGTAGAGCGTGATCGTATTGTTAATATCGCGCCGGCGGCGGACGCGCCTGGCCTACCGTGGATCGCACCCTCCTTCTTCGACATCCAGATCAACGGCTGCCTCGGGCGCGGGTTCGTCTCGCCCGACCTGACGACGGCCGATGTGCGGATAATCGCCGACACCTGCGCCGCGCACGGCATCGGCGGGTTCCTGCCCACGCTCATCACGAACAGCTTCGAGACGATCCGCCACGGCTTCATGGTGCTGGCCCGCGCATTGGACGCCGACGCCGACCTCGCGCGGCGCATCCCCGGGTTCCACCTCGAAGGGCCGTACCTCTCCGGCGAGGACGGCCCGCGCGGCGCCCACCCCCGCGAGCATGTCCGCGATCCCGACTGGGACGAATTCCAGCGCTGGCAGGACGCCGCCGGCGGGCGCATCCGCATGGTGACGGTCGCGCCGGAACGCGCGGGGGCGATCGCGTTCATCGAGAAGCTGGCAACCGCCGGTGTCGTGGTGGCGATCGGCCACACGGCCGCGACCGGCGCGCAGATCCGCGACGCCGCCCGGGCCGGCGCGAAGACCAGCACGCACCTCGGCAACGGCTGCCACGCCACGATGAACCGCCACGAGAACGTATTGTGGGAACAACTCGCGAACGATGACCTGTTCGCCAGCCTCATCACGGACGGGCACCACCTACCGCCGGCGGTCGTGCGTTGCTTCCTGCGGATGAAAGGCCCGCGCGCACTCATCACGTGCGACGCGGGGAACCTCGCCGGCCTGCCGCCGGGGCGCTACCGCGAATGGGGCACGGAGCTGGATGTGCAGCCGGGCGGGAAGATCGTGGTGCCGGGCACGCCGTACCTCGCCGGGTCGGGCTGCTTCACCGACGATTGCGTGCGCACGGTGATGGCGATGACCGGTATCGGGTTGTCGGAGGCGATCGAACTGGCGAGCGTGCGCCCGCGCGAGCTGATGGGGCTGCCGGTGCCACGCCTGGAGGTCGGCCAGCCGGCGAATTTCGTGCTGCTCGATTCCGAAACGCATCGCGTTGTCAGCCAGCCTTAACGCCGAACGGGCCGCTTCGGAATAATCGGTAAATTTCCACCCGATTTCCGAAACTCGCGCTCCCGTACCGTCAAAGTTGTCCTATCCTGCCAAAAACCCAACGTTCCGGTCGGTCTTCGCGATCGGAACGGGTGTTGGCTCCGCGGCCGTGCCGGCGGCATTAACGCCGATTCCGCACCGCGAAAATGGCAAATCCGTCGCGAGGCGGGGGCGCAAAGCCATGGGCCTCCGGTTGGCGTCCCCCGCCCAGAACCGTAGGTCGCCAGGCTGCCGAACGGATGGGTAGGCGAAGTGCCCGTCCGTCCCCGGCTGGCATGGGAAACCGTGCCAACCGTTGTGTCGCCGGGTCGGTTCCCGCGAACCGATGCCCGGAGCCAACTTCGGGTTTTCACGCCGCCTTGCGGGCGTACAAGTCAAGCCCCTTCTTCCCGCCCAACGCCGCGAACAGCTTGCGAATCTGCTCGTGGCCCTCGCGCAGCGTGAACGTCGACTTGCGCCCAAAGCTCTTCATGCCGAGGATGTGATACCCCGGCTCGCCGGTCGCCGTGTCCCCGGTCGGCTCGGCCACGCGCAGCTCCTGGCAGATCGTCAGGTCCGCGCGGTAACCCACGTTCGCGATCACGCGATCGACTTCCCAACTCATCGGCTTGCCGGCCACGGTGCCCGCCACGCGGAAGCCCTTGTCGGGTCCGTGGCAGACGAGTTCCTCCACCTTCGTGGCGGCGTGGTATTCGAGGTTGCCGTCGCAGCGCAGGGCGAGGTTGTTGGCGCGGGCGGCGAGGCGGTCGCGGTCCTTCCAGGGGTCGTTGGTCACGCGCGGCAGCGGGGCGGCGCCGCGCTCGGCGTGCGTGAGCCAGAAGACCCAGGTCGATTGATGCTCTTCGGCGAGCGTGGCGAGGGCGGCGATGGTGGTCGCGGCTGAGTAGCCGCCGCCGATCAGCACGATGCTCTTGCCGGCGTAGTGGGCTTTCTTGGCCCCGGCGATGTCGTCGATCCAGTAGGAAAGGTGCGGCCGTGCGGCGATCTCGCCGGCGGCGGGGATGCCGGCGTCGCCGGCCCAGTTCGGCCGCGCGTAGGAACCGGTGCAATCGAGGATGATGTCGGCGGAGTCGAAGCGTTCCTGCCCCTGCGCGGTGCGCACGAGCAGGCGGAACGGCGGCAAGGGCACGCCGGGCTTCGGCGGATCGGTCTTGCGCCAGCCGGTGCGGCCGATCGTCAGAACCGTTGTCTGGAGTTGCAGACAATCCTTGAGGACGAACGATTCGGCGAGCGGCACGAGGTACGCCTCGCGCCAGTCCCTCGCGGTGACCGCGTCGGCCGCGCCCGGAAATTCGCGCCGCGGGTTGTCCCGCATCAGGCATTCGAGGCCCAGCGGCGTGACGTTCTGGCCGAACGGCGTGAACATCCTGATGTGGCCCCAGCGGCCGACCTGCTCGGCCACCTGGCCCGCGTCGTACACCGTGACCGGGTATTCGAGCGACCGCGCGTACAGGGCCGCCTCCAGCCCGATCGGGCCGGCACCCAGGATCGCAAGACGGGGTAACGACAGGGACTTCATGCCACACTCCGCGGGAAACGGCGGAGTGTAGCGGGAGAGAGGGCGTTCCCGCAAGTGCGGGACGCGTCGGGCGGGTCAACGGAGTCGATCCGAACGATCAGAGTCGCTGGCTGTAGCGCCGACCGGGCTTGCCGTAGACGGTCTTCTTGGCCGCGGCCGGCGGTTCCTCGATCACGGTGTCGTCCGCCGGGGCACCGTCCACCGAAATCACGCGCACGCGATCGTCCGGGCGCTCCCGGCGCGTGTACGATTCGAAGCCGGGGATTTCGTCCTTGTCGATCAGCTTGTTGATGATCATCTCGATGTCGGTCAGGTGGCCACCCTGTTCGGGGGTCACGAACGAGATCGCGACACCGTCGCGGCCGATGCGTCCGGTGCGGCCGATCCGGTGGACGTAGTTCTCGATGTCCATCGGCAGGTCGTAGTTCACGACGTGCGAGATCCCCTCGACGTCGATGCCGCGGCTCATCACGTCGGTGGCGATCAGGTACTTCACCTTGCCGGCGCGGAAGGCAGCCGTGATCTTCTCGCGTTGCGATTGCGGCAGGTCGCCGTGGATGACCGCGACGCCGGGGACGACGTGCTTGAGGTTCCGGTACAGCCGGTCGGCCCAGCGCTTACGCTCGACGAAAATCAGGCACTGCCGGGGCTTCTCACGCTCAACCACGAGCTTGAGCAGGTCGAACTTCTTGTCTTCGTCCACCGTGATGTACTTCTGCTGGATCTTGTCGACCGTCAGTACGCTCGGCGACATGTTCAGGTGGATCGGGTTCCGCATGTACCGGTGGACAAGTTTCTTGATCGAGTCCGGCACGGTGGCGCTCATGAGCAGCGTCTGGCGCTGTTCGGGGCAGCGGCGGAGGATGCGTTCGATGTCGGGTCGGAAGCCGATGTCGAGCATCCGGTCGGCCTCGTCGAGGACGACGTATTTGACGTTGTCCAGCGAGAGCGAGCCGCGGCGGAGGTGATCGATGATGCGGCCGGGGGTGCCGACGACGAGGTCGCAGCCCTTGGCGAGCGCGGCGAGCTGGCTGCCCATGCGGGCACCGCCGTAGACGGGCACGACGTGGAACCGGCTGCTGGTGGCGAGCTTGATGGCTTCGTTCGCCACCTGGACGGCGAGTTCGCGGGTCGGGCACATCACGAGGCCGATCGGGCCTTTGAGTTTGTGCGGCCGCCAGCGGTTCAGGAACGGAATGAGGAACGCGGCCGTCTTGCCCGTTCCCGTCTGTGCCTGGCCGATCACGTCCTGCCCGCGCATCGCCGGCGGGATCACCGCGCCTTGCACGGGCGTGGCGAACTTGTAACCGGCCTTCTCGACGGCGTCGAAGAGCGGGCGGATCAGCTTGAAATCGGCATACGCGATCTTGGGAGCGTCCTCGGAGCGCGTGACGATCTCCGGGGGAAGAGGTGGCTCGGACTCGCTATCAGGCGTGGCGGCTTCGGCGTCGTCGGGTTCGGGGAAGCTCGTCGGCAGGTCGGTCGCGTCGGGAGGTAAGGCTTCAGACTCCATCGTTCCTGGGACTCATGGTCGGGGTGGATTGATTTGGACAATGATTAGGATATTGCGAACGGGCCGCGATTGTCTAGGCGAACCGGAGAATTTGTATTGGTTCGCCTCGCCCTCCGGCCGTGGCAATCCTCCCGCTCAGCGACGCAGAGTCACTTCGTAAATGTGCTCGCCCATGTTGCGACCGTAGCCCGGCAATGGCGGCGCGACGAGTTGGAATCCGGATTCCGTCGCCGCGTACTCGAATGGCTTGGCGAAGAAAGGATCTTCCGGCACGGCCACGACGGTGACGGCGTCCAGCGACTTCGGGATCGCGCCGTTGTCGCTGGCGATCTGGAGCCGCACCGCCTCCAGCGCCCGGATCAACGCGACGCGGCGCTCGAAGCGGGCCTGGGCGAAGTGGACCTTCTGCACGGCCGGGTACAGAAGCGTCATGACCGCAAAGAGCGCGTCGTCCTTCGCCTCGGCGCGAGCCTTCTTCGCCTGCCGGTCGATGCGTTCGAGTTCGGCGAACGCCTTGTGGGTCGGCAGGCTGAAGCACTTCACCTGGTCGTCCCACACGTCGCGATGCTTATAGATCGATCGGAGCAGCACGGCCTGCGCCGCGGGCATCGCGTCCACGTCCTTCTTCGCCAGCCCGCGCGCGAGCAATTCCTTCTTCGCCCCCGGTCCCTGCACGCCCGCCATCGCCGCGACGCCGACGTTCGCCGCCAGGTTTTCCAAACCGCCAAGCTCCCCAGCCGAAGCACCCGACAGGTTCTTGCACCAGTTCGCCAGCGTCGTCGTCGCCACGTCCTCGCTCACGGGGCCGCGCTCCATGTCCCGGAGCGCCGGGAGGAACCCTTCCTGAAAGCGCACTTCGCCGTCGAGCGCGAACCGGGGATTGATGAACGGCTTCGGCAGCGAGGTGAAGGCCCAATAAAGGTTGGGCGAATCGGTGCGGCCGATCCACTCGTCCACGCGGCCGATCATCGCCGACGCCATCGCCTGCCCGACGAGGAACTCGATCAACGTGGTCCCTTCGCCGACATGCTTGGCCATCTGGAAACCGGTCTGCATCGAACGCAACGCATCGGCGTATTTCTTCTCGCCCAGTTCCATCCGACATTTCAAGGACAAGATCCGCAGTGTCTCGCGGTTCCCCTGCACGCTCGGCAGCAGGCGGGAGATGTCCTCGGCTTTCATCCGTTCCGTCTGCCAGTCGCAGGTGGTTCGCCGGGCCGATTCGTCCAGTTCGGCGAGCAGGTCGCGATAGCCGAGGAGGAACGCCTCGATCTTCGCGGTTGGAAGTTGTTCGACGGGGGTCGAGCTCCAGCCATCGAGGAGTTCGTGTTGTTCCTGGGATTTCTTCGGGTCACGCGGCCATTCGGGCCGGACGATGACGGCGCGCTGGTAGCCGATGGCGGCGTTGCCCGACACGCGGTCGCGGGAGTGGGGAAGCAACTCGTATTTCAGCAACGGCTTCGGCGCGGGAGTGGCGCTGATGGCGAGCTTGGTCGTCCAGAGCGCGGGATCGGGTGCCGCGGCGGGCCGATCGGGGCCGTCCTTCTCGCGGTTCTGCCCATGCGAGGTCGAGAGCGCGAAGAGTGGGATGGCGATGACGAACAGGAATCGGATCATGGGGTCACTCGTCGCGTTCGGGCATTGGCTTGGTTGTCGGTCGGCCGTGGATGGCGAAGGTGCCGCGCGGCAACTGAAGCGAATCTTCGAGTTTGCCGACGTCCAGGTTCGGCGACGGGGCGATCGGATTGGGCAGAGCGTTCACGCCGAGCGTGAGCACGTTCGAGCGGAGTTGCAGGTACTTCGCGACGGCGGCGGTGGCGTCGGCGTCCTCGGCGGTCGAGGGTGCGGTGGCCGGCGCGGATTTCGGCGGGACCGCGGGGGCCATGTACTTCGTGGCGGGGGCCGTCGGGGTCTGCGGAGTGGATTCGGCAAACGGCACGGACCCGCCGCCGCGCGAGTTCGGCGGGAAGTCGGACAGGGCGATACCGACGCCGACGAGGAGGCACGCGGCGACGGCCTGGCCGCAGACGATCCGCTTCCAGAAGGTCACGTCGCGGTCGCGCCCGGCGGCGCCGGCGGCGAACATGAGCTGGTCGCGGTTCGCCGTCGACGGCATCGGTTCGAGCGCGGCCAGCGCCCGCGCGAGCGGGTCGCCGGCGCAGAGCGCCGAGTCGGTCAGCGGGTCGTTTTCGTTTGCGGCGGGCATGATTTCACACCGAGTTTGTCGCGGAGCAGGTCGAGGCCGAGCGCGAACCGGCGGTAGCACGTGCTGGCGCTGCCGCCGACCATGCCGGCAATCTGTTCGAAGGTCAAGCCGCCCCACAGGTGGGCGACCATGATTTCGCGGATTTCGTCGGGCAGTTGCTGGAGGGCGGCCGCGGCCGTGCGGGCGTCGAGCCCGGTGGGGTCTTCCGTGGGGACGAACCAGAGCGGGGCGTTCGTCGCCGCCAGGTTTTCATATTTCTGCCGGCGACGGGCCGACCGGCCGGCGTCGATGGCGGCGTTCCGTACCACGCGGAACAGCCACGCGACGAGGTTGTCCGGCACCACCCGCTGGCGGACGAGCTTCAGAAACGCCGTCTGCACCACGTCTTCCGGCGTGGCGCACCACTGCCGGGCGTACAGCGTCAGCGCCGCCGCGTGCTTGTCGACCAGCCGTGCCAGTTCGTCCGGTCCCATCGCAGGTAAGACGGCGGGAATCGTCGGCCATTTCGCGGAAATCGCGGCCGGTCGACACCGTCAGCATAGCCGATTTGAAAAAATCGTCGGCAAGTCGCGAACCTGGCCGCGTTCGGGTGCATCCTTCCTCCCAACCTGGAGGCGAGTCATGAAGAACACGAGCCAGAATCGAAACCCCAGAACCGCCGGGTAGCCCCCTCGCGATCGTCGCAACGCATCGACGGCCGAGCCTCCCGACGGGGACGCTCGGCCGTCGCTGTTTTCACAGTGGTGTAGCCCAACGGTAAGGCAGCTCCCTGTTAAGGAGTTGATTGCTGGTTCGACTCCAGCCACCACTGCTTCCAGTGCGGAGTGCGGAGTGCGGAGTGCGGAGTGAAAACCAAGACCGGCGACAAGGAACTCCCCGGCTTTCTGTCTTTCACTCCGAACTCCGCACTCCCCACTCCGCACTCGAAACACGGGGATCGGCTAACGGTAGGCCGGCGGTCTCTGAAGCCGCTCGTGAAGGTTCGAATCCTTCTCCCCGTATTTCCAGTGCGGAATGCGGAGTGCGGAATGCGGAGTGAAAACCAAGGCCGGCGACAAAGAAACTCCCCCGGCTTTCCGTCTTTCACTCCGCACTCCGCACTCCGCACTGGTTTGGTCCTCACGGCGAGCCTCCGGGTGACGCGGTCTTCGGACCCGCCCCGGAGGCTCGTCATTTTCCCAACGGATACGATCGCCCGACTTCTGATGTGGTCCCGTTCGCCAGTTGGAACTGTCTTTCACTCCGCATTCCGCACTCCGCACTCCGCACTTCTTTCAGTCGCTTTCGGTCGCGTTGCTGGCGATGACTTCCTCGCGGACGATCCCCTTCTTCTTCAGCTTCGTATGCAGCGTGTCGCGGGACATGCCGAGAATTTGCGACGCCCGGCTGACGTTGCCGTTGGTCTGCTTGAGCGCCTTGCGGATCGCCCACGTCTCCAGGTCGTCGATGCTCAGGCTCGACGGCACCTCGCCCGACGTCGCCGGCACGGCTTCGGAGATCGACGTGATCGCCAGATCGGCCGCATCGATGGTGTCGCCTTCGCACATCACGGCGGCGCTCTCCAGGACGGCGCGCAACTGACGCACGTTCCCGGGCCAGGCGTACGCCTGCAGTTTGCGGATCGCCGCCGGCTTCAGGTGAAACACCTTGCGGCACTGCACGCTCAGCCGGTCCAGGAAGAAGCCCGCGAGTTCGACGACGTCCTCGACGTGCTCGCGCAGCGGCGGGACCTTGAGCGGAATGACCTTCAGGCGGAAGAGGAGATCCTGGCGGAACTTTCCGGCCTTCACTTCCTTGTCGAGATCGCGGTGCGTGGCGGCGACGACGCGCACGTCCACCTTCACATCCTTCGTGCCGCCGACGGGGCGGAACGGCTTGCCTTCGATGACGCGCAGGAGCTTGGCCTGGCATTCGAGCGAGAGTTCGCCGACTTCGTCCAGGAAGAGCGTGCCTTCGTCGGCCTGTTCGAAAAGTCCGGGGTGGTCGCGGTCCGCCCCGCTGAACGCGCCCTTGCGGTAGCCGAACAACTCGGCTTCCAGCAGCGTCGGCGCGATCGCGGCGCAGTTGACCACCACGAGCGGCCCGGCGGCGCGGTTGCTCTGCCGGTGCAACGCCTGCGCGACCAATTCCTTGCCCGAACCGCTCTCGCCGTGGATGAGCACGGTGAACGGCAGCGGCGCCGCCTTGGCGATCTGCTGCCGCAGGCCCATCATCGCGTTGCTGTCGCCGATCAGTTCGTCCGCCGTCGGCACCGCGGCGCGGAGGCGATTGTTCTCGGCCTCCAGCTTGCGGCGATAGCGATGTAGTTCGAGCGCCTTGCCCAGGTAACCGCTCACGGCTTCGATGAAGCGAACGTCCCGGTCCGCGAACGCGCTGCCGGTGCGGTAGACGTGTACGGCGGCATACAGGTCGCCCCGCGCCGCCAGCGGCAGGCAAAGCGCGTCCTGATAGGCGAAGAGACTTTCGGTCGGCGGGCGCAAGGCGTCCACTTTCCCCGGATCGCTCGACAACCAGACCGTCTTTCGCTCGACGCGCACGCGCTCCGTCATCCGCCGGCTCAGCGGCGCGTCCACCGCCGCCGCTTCCGGCAGAATGAACTTCGGCGTCGGATCGTTCGGGTCGAGATTCAGATAGCCCGCGACCTTGGCCGTCGTCTGGTTGACGATCGCGCGCAGCGCGAGGCGGATCAGTTCGTTCGCGTCCCGCATGTCGACGGCGGCCGTCATGAATCGCGTCAGCGCGGTCAGTTCGTCCAGCTTCGATTGCGAGGCGGCCACTTCCGCTTCGGTCAGCCGGGCGGGGAATCGCTCGGGGTTGAAGCCGGTCTTGGTGGCCTGCACCGGCTCCGGCGGCGGCGTACGGCGGTCGAGGCCCGGCTTGCCGTTCGTGTACAACGGCAGCGTATCCGTGGCCCGCGCCACCGGAGGCGGCGTCACCGTGCTCCCCGAAACCGCCTGGAAGCGGACCACCGCATCGCCGATCTGGATGACCGAACCGTCGTTCAGTTCGGCCGCGCCGGTCACTTTCGAACCGTTCACCTTCGTACCGTTCAAGCCGAAGTCGCGCACCACCCAGCGGCCGTCTTCGAAATAGACCTTTGCATGCAGGCGCGACGCGAGATCGTCCTTGATGACGACCGAACTGTCGCGGCTGCGGCCGAGAGTCGCTGGCTGGCCCGGTGCCAGATCATAGGTGCTTGGCGATCCTTCGCCGTTTTCGACGCATAGCCTCGCTCGCATGGCTTCCTCGCTAGACTCGTTGGGGACGCCGGGTGGGCGACCCGTCGGAGGTCCCGACACAATGCAATCCGTGCAACCATAGCACGCGGGCGACGCAAGAATTTATTGCCGCGCCGATTCATCCGCCGGGGTGAAATCTTCGCGCGCGGCGAAATCCGAGGGCGGTTCGGACAAGGAAGAGACGCACGAACCCGTGATCGGGATTCACACGGAACAACGGGAAAACAAAACGCCGGCGCGACCTCGTCGCGCCGGCGCGGAGAATTGAGTTCCAACTCGACTTATCGCACCTTTGCCTTGAACTTCACGACCCCACCCTGACCGGGCTGGAGCGTGCCGGGGATCTCGAACTTCACGATGCTCGACCCGTTCGTATTCGGCGAGATCGTCAGGTTCGTCGGCCGGTCGGATAGGCCGGACCCCGCGACGTATTCCAGGCGCGGCGACAGGTTGTCGCTCAGCACGAGGTCCGACACCGGCAGTGCCGTGTCGTTCTTGTACTTCAGCGTGAACGTCACCTCGTCGCCGATCTTCACGCCGGACTTCGGCTCGACCGATTTCGTCACCACCATCTCGTTCGGGAAGTTCACCAGTTCGTCCGGCTCGACGGCGGACTTCACGACTTGCGTGCCATTGAAGTTGAACGTCGCCTTCACGCTGCTGGCGCTGAGGATGACTTCGGCCCCCTGGCGGCCGACCTGCTCCATCGCGCGGATCGGCAGTTCGAGGCCAACCGGCTTGAGCCGATCGCTGACGGCCTGCGGCAGCGTCGTCGTCCGCGCCGCGCTGCTCGCCTCGCGCTGCTGCCAGCCCTGCAGGCGATACGCGAAGTACAGACCCTTCGGGTTCAGCTCGACCTTCTGCACGGCGAAGCGCGGCACACAGACGCACACCTTGTTGGACGTCGTCACCTTGCGCTTCGCCCCCTGCGTGTATTCCAGGGCCACGTCCGTGGCGTCGAGGCCGCCGAGTTCGCCGTCGTCGCGGATGCCGAGCGGGTTCTTCGTGTCGCCGCCGTCGGTCAGGCATTCCTCCGTCATCGGCTTCGGGCCGAGAATCGGATCGTACAGCGGGATGCCGGTCCAGGCGAGCGGCGGCGGCACCGCCGGGCTGGCGAGCTTCCCTTCGCCCGGCAGCAGGATCGTGCCGGGGATCGCGGCGCGGCGGAGCTCCTCGGCCGTCGGCACGCGGTTGCCGATTCGCACGATCATCACGATCCGCCCATTGTCGGCCGCGGCACCGATCGCGTCCTCGTCGGTGTCGGCGATCTGTTCGAGCGGCCGGTCCGCGGTCGTCTTCGCCGGCACCGCCTTCTCGGGGTCCTCGAGATAGACGACCTTCGTCAGCAGCGAACCGTCGGCGGCCTTCGCGAGATCGTCGGCGGCGAAGGCGATGGCGGCGGCGTAGTCCATGTAGTTCATGCCGGGCCGCGGCGCGAGCGAGCCGCGCACTTCAATCTCGGGGTAAAGCGACTCGTTGGGCCGGTTCGGCAGCCCGGTGAGTTGGACGCGATAGACGTAGCCGGGGCGGAAGCCGAAGGTGCCGCCGGCGGCGTGGACCTTCATGGCGTCGGTACCGGGCATCGTGGCGACGCGAACGCCCTCGGGCAGCGTGAACTTGACGGCGAGCAGCGGCGCGGGGGCGAGCGCCGGGCACGGCTGGGCGATCGGCGGCTGCGCGGGCCACGGCTGAAGCATGTGCATCCGGGGCGCGGGCACCGGCGGACAGTTCCCCGTCGCGCACGACGGGCCAGCCTTACCGGGGTGCGTCCCGGTCGCCAACGGAGCGAGCAGCAGCAGCGACGCGAAGTTCATGATGGCCATCCCATCGAGTGAGATCGTTTAACGGCGACGCGGAAGCTTTGCGGAGCGAAGCGCGAAGCCCTCAAAACAAAAAGGCGGCGCCGTCGGTCAATCGTGTCCGTCGGCACCGCCCCGTCGTATTCGTTCGACTTAGCGAACCTGCGGGATGCTCGGCAGCGAGCTGACCGGCTGGGCCGGCAGCATCTGCGGCACCGCGGCCGACGGCGGGGTCGCGGCCGGCATCGTCGCCATCGGCGGACCGCCCACCGCGTCCATCGCGGGCGAGTTAGGGTTTTCGAGGTTGATGTTCCCGATGCGGATGACGGCGAGCACCGTGCCGCGGCGGGTGGCTTCGACGATCGGATCGGCGCCCGGCTCGAGTTGCGTCGAGACGACTTCCTCCGCACCGCCGAGGGCCGCCGCGTCCTGGAACGCCGGGTCGGGCAGGTAGATCACCTTCACCACGAGGTTGCCGGCGTTCACGCGCTCGAAGTCGTCGTTGGTGAACGACACGGGCACGGAGTTGTGCGACAGGTAGGTGATGGTCTTGAGCGTGGACGGCGCGACTTCGAGTGTCGGGTAGTAGACCTTGCCCGGTTGCGTCGGCACGCCCGACACCTTCAGGCGATAGATGTTCCCTTGCATGAAGTTGTAGCTGGCCGGGGCGACGAGGCCGGTGTCGGCGTAGCTGCCGTTGACCAGCCAGCCGATGCGCGCCTTGTCGGGCGAGACGAACTTGATGGAGGTACGCTGGTTGCTGATGGTCGGGCCGTACGGGCTGCCCTGGCCAATGGCGCCGACGGCGGCGACGGCTCCGGGAGGACCCATGGCCGGAACGGGCATGATGCCGTTGTGGCCGAGCATCGTGCCGAGGCCGTGGCCCATCGGGCCGAACGCGTGCGGATCGCCGCCGGCCGGGTGGATGTTGCCGCCGTGGCTGCCCCACTGCGGAGCGGTCCCCGTCTCGCAGGTTTCGCAGCCGACGCTGCCGCCGCCGACGATCCGCGTCAGCCCGGACGCGCCTTGCAGCTGTGCGTCTTCGACGACAGCGGCCGAAGCCTGTTGAATCTTCGATTCGGCCTTCGCCCCCTTCGTGCCCTTCTTCTGCACGAAGGCGGTCATCCGCTCGGACGTGTCCCCGGCGGAGCGCGGGGCGGTCGAAGCGGTACGCTTCTTTTGGGCGTCGGTGGTCATGCACCCGCCGAGGCCGGCCAACAGCAGGACGGTTGCGGTCGTACGTTTCATGGGTTCCCCAACGGGTAGGCAGCCGGGAATCGGTTCGCGAAGAATCGCTACTGCCGTTAACATCGTCCCGGTCCGGTCCGAACTTTGGATAAAATCCGAACCGGTCCCGCAGATTCGCCAAACGGAGCAACCCGCACAGATTGGGAGGAATGCGGAATGCGGAATTCGGAATGCGGAATTGAAAGCCAGGAATTCTCCGTTCGACATCGCTCTCCGGTCGTGGTCTTCAATTCCGAAATCCGCATTCCGCATTCCGCATTCTCCCGGTTACCCCCTCGTTACAGCTTTCCGGCTAGAATTCGAACGATTCGCCCGACTCCGGGGAGGCTTCCATGTCCCGCATTCTCTGTGCCCTGTTCGTCGCCTGCGTCGCGCTGCCCGCGACCGCGGCCGAAAAAGTGATCGCCAAACCCAAACCGATCGACGTCGTCGTCTGCCTCGACGTCTCCGGCAGCATGAACGGCCTGATCGACTCCGCCAAGATCCGACTCTGGGACATCGTCAACGAACTGACCCGCCTCAAGCCCACCCCCAATCTCCGCGTCGGTCTCTACAGCTACGGCCACTCCACCTACTCCAGCGAGTCCGGCTGGGTCCGCAAGGAAGTCGACCTCACCACCGACCTCGACACCGTCTACGCCAAGCTGAACGCCCTCACCATCAACGGCGGCGAGGAGTACGTCGCCCGTGTCACGAAGGCCGCGCTCACCGAACAGAAATGGTGCGAGGACAAGGGCGCCCTGAAGCTGATCTTCGTCTGCGGCAACGAGCCGGCCAACCAGGACCGCGCCGTGCACCTACCCGACGTCGCCAACCTCGCGAAGGAACTCGGCGTCATCGTGAACACGATCTATTGCGGCGCGGGCCGCAACGCCGAGTCCGACGGCTGGGCGGCGTTCGCCGCGAAGTGCGGCGGCAAGTTCGCGACGATCGACCAGAACCGCGCCAAGGCGATCCCGCACATCGCCACGCCCTACGACAAGGACATCCTCGGCAAGAACGAGAAGCTGAACACGACCTACGTGGCGTTCGGCGGCGAAGGGAAGAAGGGGGCCGAGAACCAGGTCGCCCAGGACAAGAACGCGGCCGCGAACGCGCCAGCGGCCGAGTTGGGCCGCGCCGCCGCCAAGGCCGGTGCCGCCTATCGCAACGAAGGCTGGGACCTCGTCGACAAGCTGAAGCAGGACCCGAAGTTCGACCTGACCAAGCTGAAGGAATCCGAGCTTTGCGACGAGATGAAGAAGCTGAAGCCGGAGGACCGCAAGGCCTACGTCGAGAAGAAGGCGCAGGAGCGCGAGACGCTGCGGAAGGAAATCGGCGAACTCTCGGCGAAACGCCAGAAGCTCATCGACGAGGAATTGAAGAAACTGCCGAAGGATGCCGGCGAGAAGGCGCTCGACGACGCCCTGCGCGGTATCATCCGGGAACAGGCCCAGGGGAAGGGCTTCACCGCCGACGAGAAGAAGTAAACACGGAATCGAAGCCCCCCGGACGACCGACCGGGGGCGGGAGCCACCCATGCCCAAAGCTCGCATCGTCGTCGTCGAGGACGAACCCGCCATCCGCCGCGGTGTGTCGGACGCCCTGCGGCTGACCGGCTACGACGTCACCGAAGCCCCCGACGGCGCCGTCGGCCTCGTCGAAGCATCCGCCGGCGGCATCGACCTCGTGCTTCTCGATCTGCTCCTTCCGCGTCGCGACGGACTCGAAGTCCTCGCCGAACTCCGGAAGGTTCACCCCACGCGGCCGGTCATCATCCTCACGGCGCGCGGCGGCGAGGAGGACCGCGTCCGCGGACTCAAGATGGGTGCCGACGACTACGTCGTCAAACCGTTCTCCGCGAAGGAACTCCTCGCCCGCGTCGAAGCGGTCTTGCGCCGCACCATGAAGGCCCCGCCGGCGGTGTTTTCCGTGAAGATCGGCAAAGGAACAGTCGATCTCCTGCGCCGGGAGATTCGCTGGACCGCGCAGGAGCGGACGGACCTATCCGAGACGGAAGCGGCCGTCCTGAAGTACCTGATCGACAATCGCGAGCGCGCCGTGCCGCGCGAGGAACTGCTGGGCCGCGTCTGGGGCATCGGCACCGCCGGCCTCGAAACCCGCGCCGTCGACATGCACGTCGCGCGACTGCGGGCGAAGTTGAAGGACCCGACCGGCGACGACCACGGCGAAGCGATCGTCACCGTCCGCGCCACCGGTTACATGGCCGGCCCGGGGTTGACGATCAAGGAAGGGTGATTTCGGCATTTTTCATTTTGCATTGGTCCGATGATATCCGGACCAATGCAAAATGAAAAATCCACGACACCTTCGAGGTCCGATTCACTCGCGCGGACCCAGGAGTTTTTTCAAGAGGCTTTCCCGTGCTCGGCCGACGGCTGCTCACCCCCTTCGGGGGGCTTTGTGTCTTCCTCCTGATCGCCTCGCTCGTCGCGGGCGGGCTTGGTTGGGTCACGCGCGCCGCTCTCAAGGTCGAAGCCTCCGAGCGCGACGCCACCGCGCGCGCCGACGCCTCCGCCAAGGAACGCCTCGCGCTCTGGCAACTCGACAGCCGGCTCTTCCCCACCCTCGCCGTCGAGAACGGCCGGCCCTACGCCCAATACTTCAGCCTCTACATTCCCCACCCCGTCGCCCTCGACGACAAGGGGAACGTCAACAATCCCGGCCGCGTGCCCTCGCCGCTCCTCTCCGCCGAACTGCCCGACTGGATGCTGCTGCACTTCCAGCTTGATCCCGACAAGGGCTGGTTCTCGCCGCAAGTGCCGCCGGACAGTGTCTCGCTGATGCTGCGGAATCAGCTCGGCGACGAGATGGCGATCGCGAACGACACGCCGACGCGCCGCAAGCTCCTGGTGGAACTGCGTGACAAGTTCGACGTGAAGCCGACGCACATGCAGTTCGTGAATCAGGAATTCGCCGACCCGAACGAAGGCGCGTTCGGCGTTCCCGTCTACGGCGATCCGGGCAACGAACTGGCGCGCACAATGAACAGCGGCAACGCGACCGCTCCGGACCCGTCGAACTTCCAACGGAGCATGCCGCCGATGCCGGGCGCGCTGCCCCCGCCGGAATATCAACAGGCGGATGGGAAGTTCCGTGGCAGCCGGGGCAACTACGAATCGGATTTGAGCGAGCGGAAGAAGGCCGCCGACCGCGCCACGAAGGAGGGGCAGGCGACGGGCGGCCAGTTGCCGCTGAACAACACGATGGGCCGCGCGGGCAACTCGTCCGGCTTTGGTTCCGAAAAGAACATGCTACCCCCGATCGCGGCGCGCGGGGCCGTGCCGACGCCGGCGTCTCCGCCGCCCCCCGCACCGGCCGCCGGGGCCGCACCGGCGTTGAAGGCTGCCGAAATTCCCGGCGGCGGTCGACCCGCCGCGCCGCCGGAACGCCGGAATGCAAAAGACATGGCCCCACAGGCCAAAAAGGCCGATCCCCCGGCGGATACCGCCAACGTCCAGCAATTGTCCGAAATGGTCGGCCCGATGAAACCCAGTTCGAAGCCGGCCGCGAACGCCGTTGAGAAGGCGCCGGCCGTTCAGGTCGGCCCCATGCGGCCGCAATGGATGTTCGCCGAGGACGGCAGCAGCTACCTCCTGCTCGTGCGCTCCGCCCGCCTCGAAACCAAAACCGTCTTCCAGGGCGTCGTCCTCGACTGGACGCGACTCAAGGACGTGCTGCTGGACGAGATCCGCCCCTCGTTCCCGGACGCGGAACTTGTCCCGGTCTACGATGGCGAAGAGAACACCGAGCGCCAGATGGCCGCCATTCCGGCGCGACTCGATCCGGGTCCGGTACCGCCGCCGGAGTCGACCGGTTGGTCCCCATTGCGACTCGGTCTCGCGCTCGGCTGGGGTGCCGCCCTCGTTGCGCTCGCCGGCATCTGGGTCGGCGGCCGTGCGCTCATCGACCTCTCCGAACGCCGCATCCGGTTCGTCTCCGCCGTCACCCACGAACTCCGCACGCCGCTGACCTCCCTGCGGCTCTACCTGGACCTGCTCACCAGCGGCATGATCGAGGACGAGGAGAAGCAGAAGGAATACCTTCGCACGCTCCACGGCGAATCCGATCGCTTGAACCGCCTCATCGAAAACGTGCTCGACTTCGCCCGGCTGGAGAAGCGCACGCTCCAAACGCACGTCGCCGACACGAAGGTCGACGCCCTGCTGGAATCGGCCCGATCCACCTGGGCCGACCGCGTCGCGGCCGACGGCAAGGAACTCGTCGTCATCGGGACCGTACCGGTGGACCAGACCGTGCGCACGGATGCTCGCATCGTGGGGCAGATCCTCGGCAACCTCATCGACAACGCGCGGAAGTATTCGCCCGGTGCCGCCGACCCGCGCATCTGGGTCTGGGCGAAGCCTGGCGACGGAAAACGCATCGTCTTCGAGGTCGAGGACCGCGGGCCCGGCGTCCCGCTCGCCGAGCGTGCAACGATCTTCCGCCCATTCCGTCGCGGCCAGGCCGCGGACACCACCGCCGGGGGCGCCGGCCTCGGCCTCGCGCTCGCCAAGCAGTGGGCCGAAATGCTCGGCGGCACGCTCGCCTACCGCGTCGCCGACGGCGGCGTCGGCGCCTGCTTCCGCGTCGAATTGCCGGTTTGATCCGAACCTGTCAAATCCCCGATCCGCACCTTCGAATTCCCGTTGCCGTGCGCCGCGTCCCCACAACAATAGCGGCGTCACGTCCTTCCTCGCGGGAGCACCGTTATGGGCCTGCTCGATCGGCTGCGCGGCGAATTCATCGACATCATCGAATGGACCGAACCGTCGCAGAACGAAATTCTCGCGTACCGCTTCCCGCGTTACGACAACGAAATCAAGAACGGTGCGAAGCTGATCGTGCGCGAGGGCCAGGTCGCCGCGTTCGTGAAGGAGGGCCAACTCGCCGACGTGAAGACGCCCGGCATGTACACCCTCGACACGAACAACATGCCGATCCTCTCGAAGATCCTCGGCTGGAAATACGGCTTCGAGTCGCCTTTCAAGTGCGAGGTCTACTTCATCTCGACGCGCCAGTGGACCGACCAGAAATGGGGCACGTCGAACCCCATCATGCTGCGCGATCCGGAATTCGGACCGGTTCGCCTGCGGGCGTTCGGCAACTACGCCTTCCGCGTGTCCGACCCCGGCACGTTCCTCAAGGAACTCGTCTCGACCGATCCGTCGTTCGAGGCGTTCGAGATCACGAACCAGCTCCGCAATACGATCGTGACGAAGTTCATCGACGCGATGGCGAGCGCGAAGATCCCGATCCTGGACATGGCCGGGAACTACGAAAGTCTCGGCAAGGTCGCGCTGCCGCGCATCGCGCCGGACCTGGCGTCGATGGGCCTGGCGCTCACGCAGTTCAACGTCGAGAACATCTCGCTGCCGCCGGAGGTGGAGCGGGCGCTCGACAAGCGATCCGAGATGGGCGTGCTCGGCAACCTCGACAACTACATGAAGTACCAGACCGCCGAGGCGGTGCGGGACGCGGCGAATAACCCCGGCGGGGGCGGCGCGGCACTCGGGGCCGGGTTCGGGGCGGGCATGGCGATCGGGAACCAGATGGGCGCGGCCTTCGCGCCGAAGCCGACCAATCCGAACGAGGTGATCGACCTGCACAACGTCACGCCGGCGGCCGCGGCCCCGCCGCCCCTGCCCGGCGCGAACATCAAGTATCACGCCGCCATCGCCGGCCAATCGGCCGGGCCGTTCGACTGGGCCGGATTGCAGGCGAAGGTCGCGTCCGGCGAGATCACCCGGGCGTCGCTCGTCTGGAAGAGCGGCATGGCGAACTGGGTCGCCGCCGAGTCGATCGCCGAGTTGCAACCGCTCTTCGCCCATTTGCCACCGCCGCTGCCTCGTTAACAGGGGTCAGGGGTCAGGGGTCAGTTTCATTCTAAAACCTGATTCCTGAGTCCTAACACTTGTGTCCTAACTGCTAATTCCTGCTTCCTGACTCCTGCTTCCTGCTTCCTGCTTCCTGACTCATGACATGTCCGAGCCGCAGCAGAAAATCCCGACCGTCACGCACGCACCGCCGGAGGGGAAGAAATTCCCCTGCCCGCAGTGCGGCGCGCGGCTCGACTACAACCCGCGCGTCCGCGGGCTGAACTGCCCGTATTGCGGCCATAAAGAGGAGATCCGCAAAGACACCGCCCCGGCGGTCCTCGAACGCGATTACCTGAAATACCTGGACGATCTGGAGACCAAGGCGAAACCGATTCCGGGCCGCGAATCCCAGACGCGTTGCACCGGTTGCGGAGCAATGGTGCTGCTCGAGGAAAAGGTGGCGACGGAGCGCTGCCCGTTCTGCAGCACGCACCTCGAGAACAAGCCGGTCGCCGTGGCCGGGATGATCGCGCCGGAGTGCATCCTGCCGTTCAAGGTGGACCTGCGGCACGCGCGTGAGGCATTCTCGAAGTGGCTGCACTCGCTCTGGTTCGCGCCGTCAGAACTGACCAAAGTCGCCACGCTCGGGCAGTTGCAAGGCGTCTACGTGCCGTACTGGACCTACGACACGATGACGTACACTTTCTACGACGGCGAACGCGGCGACAACTACACTGACTGGGTCACGCGCACCGTCCGCGACGCGAACGGAAACACGCGCACCGAGACGGTCCCCGTCACGCGCATCGCGTGGTCGAGCGTTTCGGGGGAGATCCAGCACTTCTTCGACGACGTGCTCGTCTGCGGCTCCAAGAGCCTGCCGAAAAGCCTGATCGAGGGCCTCGAACCGTGGGAGATCGGCCGGCTCGACGGGTTTCGGCCGGAGTACCTCAGCGGCTTCCGCACCGAACGCTACGCCGTCGGCCTCAAGGAAGGATTCCAGGTCGCCAAGTCGCTTATCGAACCGACAATCGACCGGCTTATCCGCCAGGACATCGGCGGCGACCACCAGCGCATCCGGGACAAGAAGACCAAGCACTCCGCCATCACCTTCAAGCACCTGCTCCTACCCGTCTGGATCGCGGTGTACCGCTACCACGACGAAACGTTCCAGATCCTCGTCAACGGCCGCAGCGGCAAGGTGGTCGGCAAGCGACCGTGGAGCACGTGGAAGATCGTCCGACTGGTCCTGCTGATCCTGCTGGCGGTGGGCATCATCGCGCTGATCGCGTCGCGGGTGAAGTGACCGTCAACCTCGAACGTCGTACGTTTTTGAACTGGAGATCGTAACGTCGTTCAAGGCGGCGGAACTTCCAACTGATTGCAGATCGAACGAACCGTACCGGCTTGATTACAGCATGTCGGGGGACCGTCGAGCGGCGGCCGTTCGACGGGTTCCACCAAACGTCGTGCTTCGATCCATGACGAAGGAGTTCGCAGCCATTCGCTCGAAGATGACGTTCCAGATCGCGTCGGTTCATGGCACGGCGACCCGTCCGGAGCGTCGGCGCCGCGATGTCGGAACGATCTTGCGAACTGCCTTCAACAGATCCAGCGCGTCGGCGGCGTTCTCGAATCCCTCCTGAATCGTCTCCGCCTCCGTAATCAACTCCGGATCGAGCGGCGACGTGACAACATAACCGCCCTCCGGTTGAGGATCGAACGTCAACACCAGTTTGCCGTCCGATACGGTATAGGTCGTCTTCTTGCGTTTCATCGTGACTCCCGATCGCGGTCCCGCGATCTATTCTATTTCTTCCCCATCATCCCCTGCGCCGTCAGCCAATCCACCAACCGGTCCGGCCAGCCGGCCACACTCGCGTCCGGCGCGATGCGCCACTTGCCGGTGGCGGCATCCTTCCAACCCGTGCCGAGGCCGAGGCCATGCACGCCCTTGGCGTACATGTGCAGTTCGCAAGACACCTTCGCCTTCTTGCACGCGAGGTAGAAGCGGATCGCGTTCTCCGGCACGACGGCCGTGTCCTCGCTGGTGTGGAAAATGAACGTCGGCGGCGTCTTCGCCGTCACCTGCTTGTCGTTCGAATAATACTCCAGCAACTTCTCGTCCGGCTTGTCGCCGAGCAGGTTCTTCATCGAACCACCGTGCGTTACGCCCTTCTCACTGGAGATCACGGGGTAGGAGAGGATCAGGAAGTCCGGTCGACAGCCGACCTTGTCGATGGCGTCGCCCTCGGCCTTGCCGTCGTCGAAGTGGGTACCGGCGGTGCTGGCGAGGTGGCCGCCGGCGGAGAAACCCCAGATGCCGATGCGCTTTGGGTCAAGGCTCCAATCCTTCGCCTTCGCGCGAACGGTGCGGATGGCGCGCTGGGCGTCTTCCATCGGCGCGGGGTGCAGCGGCCCCTTGCGCTCGCCACTGGCGATGCGATAGTGCAGGACGAACGCGGCGATGCCGTGCTTGTTCAGGAAGACCGCCGCGTCCCGGCCTTCGTGCTCGTCGGCAAGGAAGCCGTAGCCGCCGCCGGGGCAGATCACGCACGCGGCCCCGTTGGACTTGTCGGCCGGGGGCAAATAGACGGTGATGGTCGGCTTGTCGAACTTCGATTCGCCGACGGCGTGCGGCGCCTTGCCGGGCCACAGGGGGAGCACTTCGGGGGCAAGCGGCTGGGCTAGTACGAGGGCTGTGAGCAAAAGCGGGGTCATGCGAAGACTCCGAGGGGAAAGGATGCGAATGGTATATCAGTGAAGGCGCCCGTGGATGTAGACATCCGAACGCACGGTCCGAATATCGGGTTCGACGAGTTTGAGCGCATCGGCCATCCACTCGAAGCCGATACCGCCGACCGGACCCGGACCGGTACCGCCGACGATCGTCGGGGCGATGAACGCGTGGACTTCGTCGGCGAGCTTCGCGTCGAGGAACGAACCGAGGAGTTGCGAGCCGCCTTCGACGAGGATGTTCGTCTTGCGGCGACGGCCAAGCTCGCGAAGAAGTTCGTCGATCGATTCTCCGACGATCACCTCCGCGCCGGACGTTTTCCAACTCGCCAGTCGTGATGTACCGACGTTCGAAGTGAAGACCATCACGGGCGCTTCGGCGATCGTTTCCAGCAGCCGGCACTTCGCCGGCAACTCTCCGGACCGCGTGATGACGATGCGCGTGGGCGTGCGCGGTCCGGGGGGCCGCGCAGTGAGCAACGGATCGTCGGCCCGCAACGTGCCGGCTCCGACAACGATCGCGTCCATGCGGCCGCGCAGCTCATGGACGATGGCCCGCGATTCCTCGCCGCTGATCCACTTCGAATCGCCGGATCGCGTCGCGATCTTGCCGTCGAGCGTCATCGCCCACTTCAGGTGCACCCACGGCCGGCCCGTCGACAGAAGTTTCAAGTACGGTGCATTGAGCCGCTGGGCTTCGGTTTCGAGCAAGCCGACTTCGACTGGAATCCCGGCGGCACGAAGGATCGCCAACCCGCCGCCGGCGACCTTCGGGAACGGATCGGCCATCGCCACGACGACGCGCCGCACGCCGGACCGCAGCACCGCATCGGTGCACGGCGGCGTCTTGCCGACGTGACAGCACGGCTCCAGCGTGACGAACAACGTGCCGCCGCGGGCACGAACCCCGGCCATCGCGAAGGCGTTCACCTCCGCGTGCGCCGCGCCGAACCGCTCGTGCCATCCCTCGCCGACGACCTGGCCGTTCGCGTCCAAAACCACGGCGCCGACCATGGGGTTCGGTTCCACGAACCCCATTCCGCGCTCCGCCAGCGCAAGCGCCCGTCGCATCTCGCGTTCATCGTCCGTCATGGGTGAAAATCCCGGATGTCGCGCGAACCTTCGCACCGTTCCCGCGTCCCTTCAACGTACACGACGCGAACCCCGGAACCACGAATTACCATGAACGCCCGCGCCGCCAGCCTCGAACGGATGAACCGCCCGGCCAAGAGCCTGAGCGGTCTTGGCGATCCTCCGTAATCCTCCGCACGATCCGCAACACATCGTCGGCCGGGGGAACGTGAGGATCCCCCGGCCGATTCTCTTTGGAATGCGGATTTCGGAATGCGGAATGCGGAATTCAAGACATGAGGCTTAGGTGTTAGTGGCAGCACTTCCGGCTCTTAACCGGAGTGTGAGGGTTCGAGCCCCTCAGGCCTCACTGAAGAAATGCGGAGTGCGGAGTGCGGAGTGCGGAATGAAAACGAAATACATGGATCGTTTCGCTTGTCTTTCATTCCGCATTCCGAAATCCGCATTCCGAATCGGATCGCGTCTGTGACGTAGTTGGGAACGTACCGGCTCGCCATGTCGGAATCGCGGGTTCAAACCCCGCCAGACGCTCTGAAAGAAGTGCGGAATGGGGAGTGCGGAGTGCGGAGTGAAAGCCAAAGACGAGGAGCGTCTCGCTTGTCTTTCATTCCGAATTCCGAATTCCGCATTCCGAACTGAAAAGGCCTGTTCGTCTATCGGCGAGGACGCCTGGTTCTCAACCAGAAAAGAGGGGTTCGATTCCCCTACAGGTCAATGAAGAAACTCGAAATGCGGAATTCGGAATGCGGAATGGAAATCAATGACCTGGCTTTCATTCCGCATTCCGAATTCCGCATTCCGAATTTCCAACTTGGTGACGTGGCCCAACTGGAAGCAGGCACCGGTCTCAGAAGCCGGAAGGTGTGGGTTCGAATCCCACCGTCACTACTCCTTGCAGGCGGGCGGGTGCCCGATCGGGTCTCATAAGCCTGATGGCTGGGTTCGACTCCCAGGTCTGCAACTGTCGACTCGGTGCGCGAACCGGAATAGCGGTCAGGTCGAGAGCCTGATGTGTGTGGGTTCGACTCCCACCCGAGTCACTGAAGTGCGGAGTGAGGAGTGCGGAGTGCGGAGCGAAAGACAAGATGGAGATCGGGTTGGTCGTTCAACGGGAGGACGCCTGCCTTGCAAGCAGGAGATTCGGGTTCGACTCCCGGCCGATCCATTCGAGGTTTTCATTCCGCATTCCGAATTCCGCATTCCGAACTGGAAGGGAGCCGGATAACGGTTCGCCGGAACGCACTGCTAACGCGTGCCGCCTACGGGCGGTGAGGGTTCAATTCCCTCCCCTTCCGCTATGCCCTGGTGTTGAAACGGAGATCATGCCGCGCTTCGAACGCGGCGTTCCGGGTTCGAATCCTGGCCGGGGTACTTCATTTCAGAGTGCGGAGTGCGGAGTGCGGAGTGCGGAGTGATAGACTGAGACATTCGGGTTGGTCGTTCAACGGGAAGTCACCTGTCGTTCAAGCGGGAGCATCGAGTTCGACTCCCGGCCGATCCAATGGGGCCGTTTTTTCTTCACTCCGCACTCCGCACTTCTTATCGTCGGATCAACTTCCATGTCAGAATGATGGACAAGACCAACCCCATCGCATCGGCGGCGAAGACCCCAAGCGGGATCGGCACCTTGCCGTCGCGTCCGAGGTTCGACCCGGCGAGCAGGATCGGATAATAGACGGCCATCGCGGGCAGGAAGCAGACGACGAAGGTGCTCAGGTAATCGGCGCGGTTGGCGCGGATGCCGACAGGGCAGCCGACGACGGCGAAGACGAGGCATCCGATGGCGAGCGCGGGCCGCATGTAGTATTCGTTCTCGAGATTGCGCATCAGCCGTCGTTGTTCCTGGGTGTGGAACTGCAGGCTGCGGACGTGCGCCTGGAGTTTCACGCGGGCCTCGGCGTCGACGCCGGGCAGCATCGCTTCGAACTTGGCGATGTCGCCGTTGAGCTGCGCGATAATTTCGCGGAACTCCTGAATCCGTTCCGGCAGATCGCTCCAGACCACGTTGGCGGGGCGATTGCGCATTTCCTTGGGCGAGAACATGTCGGGTAGCGGCACGCCGATGGGGCGGTTGGTATCGGCGGAGAACTGGGTGCTGCCGTCGCCACCGACCCAGCGGTCGGGTTCGATGAAGAGCATGGGTTGGACGCCGGGCTGGTCGGCATCGGGCAGCACGACGCGCAGGCGGGCCTCGCGGGCGCGGACGACGAAGTCGTATTCGCCCGTGGGCGTTTCGCGTCCGTTGGCGTCGACCTTCATCTGCTTGCGCTTGAGGACGACATCGATGAGCCGCCGACCAATCACGTCCTTGACGTGGATGACGTACGGGAAGTTGCCGGCCTTGAAGGTGCGGTCGCGCTTCAGAAGGTTGTAAAGCAGTTCCTCGGGGTCCTTGAGGATCATCCGTTGCAGCGCGGATTGCGAGCGCGGGATGACGGAGTGCGCGAGGGCGAACGTGGCGACCATGCTCAGGACGCCCAGCAGGATGGCGGGGCGCAATACCGTGTGCAGGTTCACGCCCGCGGCCTTCATGGCCACGGCCTCGTTGTCGTGCGCGACCCGACCGTACACCACGCAGGAAGCGAATAGCGTCGTCGCCGGGATCGTGTACGGCAGCGTGTACGGGATCAGTAGCGGGATGGCTTCCAGGGTCTGGAGCATCGACAGGCCCAGATTGTTCGCCTGCTGCACCACGAGGCCGATCAGGAACAAGCCCGTCAACCCGGTGAGCGCGAGCGCGAACACCCGCACCAGTTCCCAGAAAATGACCCTGTTCAACAGGCCGCCAGTCAAGAACACATCGACCTCCTAGGGTCCGGCACTGGCCCGCAGCGCGGGCGCCTTCGCGGCCCGCGCGCGGATGCGCTCGGCCACCGCCTTGAAGGGATCGGTCACCAGCGGCACCGGCCGCGGTTCGTACTTCATTTCCCCATCCGGCTTGCGCGTCACTTCGATCTTGAACAGCTTCTCGCTGACCATCGCGGTCAGATCGCCGAACGGCGTCGTCAGCCAGCGCTGCAGCGTCTGCGACCAGATCGTGTAGAAATCGAACTTCACGTACCGGCCGGACGTGTCGAGTTCCCCGGAACCGCCGAGGCTGATCGCGGAACCCAACAGGTCGACATGATCGACGCGGATGCGGTCGCCGCGCACCGTGAAGACCGCGTGGGCCTCCTCGAAGGCGGTCTTGTCGGGGGCCTGGAGTTTCAGGGCTTTCAGGAGCGGGACCAGCGGCGGGAGGTTGTAGATCTGGCCGCGGTCGACGTCGGCCTTGCCGTAGCCGGTGAGCAGCGGCCGCCCCGTGACGGGATCGGAGGCCGTTTCGAGCAACAGGCTGGCCTGGGCGGCGCCTTCGAGCTTGGCGCTCTGGCCGAGGTTATGGTGCCGGGCAATGTCCTCGAGCCGGATGTCCGTCGCCGTCAGCGCGAGGCGGTACCGGACCGGGTCGGCAAGCACGACGCGCCCGCTGCCGCCGACGGTGCCGCCGAAGAGCTGGCCCTGGATATCGGTGAAGCGGAAGGCGGGCGGGAGCCTCGAGCCGGGGCGGACCGGATCGGGTTCCTGGGGATCCGCGGCGAAGGTCGCCTTGACGGACGCGGCGGGATGCGAGGCGATGCTGGCGGTGTCGAGCCAGAGGTTGCCGGTGACGGTGCCGAGATGGGTGGGCAGGTAACTGCCGGTGCACGCGAGTTTGCCGTAAGCGGATTCGCAGGCGACGCCCGCGTCGAACGAGGCCCCCGCTAGCCGCAGTTCCCCCTTCCAGAAGACCTCCGGATCGAGCGCGGCATCGGCGGCGGGCGGCGTGAGCACGACCATGTGCTGGACGCGGAGTTCGGCCGGGCCGCGCAGGTTCAACTCACGGACACCGTCGCGGAGCCCGCGCGGCAGGGCCGCCAGCAGGTCGGCGTCCATTACCAGCGGCGCGAGGTTCATCTGGCCGAGGTTGGCCCAGACGCGCCCGTCGTCGCAGAAGCGGACTTCGGCGGCGGTCAGGTCGAGCTTGGTCCCCCCGTGGCGCGCCGACATCTTCTCGAGCTTCACCCGGTCGCCTTCGTACTTCAGCCGTCCCGCCAGTTCGTCCATGCGGTACGGGAAAAACTCCGGCGTGACGGTCGGCCCCTCGAAATTGAACGCGAGGGTCAGGTCGGTGGACGGATCGAATTCGATCGCGGCCGGCGCCTTCGCAAGCGCCACCAGCTGCCCGTACGCGCCGACCCCGCTGGCGACGGCCCGCGGACCTGTCGTCCGTGCCGGCTTCGATCGGTCGAACCGGTCGATCGCCTGGACGTCCACCGCGAACGTCAGCGCGCCTTCGGGCTTGAGGACCTCGTTGACCAGATCGAGCTTCAACGCCGCCAGGGCTTCGCGAAAACGATCGTCGATCGGGCAGTCCTTCCCCCAGATGCTTAGGGACAGGCGCCGGTCGCGGGTGTTCGGGATCGGCAGGTTGTCGCCCTTCATCCAGACCGTGCCGGTCCCGTGCCGCGCCGTCACGTCGCGCAGTTCGATGCGATCGGTTTCGGGCAGCGGAGCGATCGGTTCGCCGGGCTTGATCGGCCGGTCCGAATCGTTGAGCGTGACGAAGAGATTGATCTTTCCCCGGAGCCGGTCCAGCGGATACGGGAACGCCTTGAAGTTGATCGAGACATCGTGGACGTCGAGGCGGATGATCGTTTCGATCAGGTTGCGGCCGGCTTCCTGCTTGGCCTCGACGACGAAATCGGCGCGGCCGCTGGCGCGAAGGCCGCGGAGCAGTTCGGCGTGCTTGCGGTGCGGGAGGGCCTCGGCGAGCGCGTCGTCGATGGGGAGGCCGGTGCCGCTGATCTTGAGCGCGATGGCGGGATCGGGTCCGGCGCCGCGGAAGGTGCCGGCGAGGTCGACGCGCTGTCCGCCGGCCAGACCGGTCAGGTCGAGTTTCGCTTCTTCGCCGTCCGGCGTGGCGATCTGGCGGATCGTTCCGCTCACGTCCGTCAGGGGATAGCGGAACTTGTCGTGTCGCACGGCGAGCCGGGCGGGTTTGAGTTCGATCTCCCGTTTCCAGGAATCGGGCGGCTGGCGGGAAAAGCGATAGCCGAGGGCCACGACGCCGCGAGGCGAGAAGCGGTCGCGGATCGCGTGGAGTTCGGCCGGCAGCCGGTCGAAGAGGGCCGCGTCGACGGTGAGGTTGCCGATCGCAAGGTCGATCCGTTCGAGCCGCTCTTCCAACTCGGCGAACGGGGAGCGGTCGGGTTCGCGCGTCGGCGACCGGGAAACGAGCGTGATGGGAGTGGTGGGACCGGTCTCCGGCGCGGGTTTCCCGATCGGGGCGCGGGTTTCGAGCGAGACGGTGGCCGTGGCACCGCCGACCTTCGCGGCGAGTTGGTCCACGATGACCGTGCCGTTGCGGACGCGGACGGTGCCGCGCGTGATGTCGACCGGTTCGGGCAACAGCTCGTGCGCGGCGTGGAGGGATTTGACCGTGACCGCGAGATCGTAGAGGAGCGGTTGATTGGGTTCGTACGCGAGTTCGGCGCGCACGCCGGCGGAACCGGAGAACGACTTCGCCAGTTCGGCAAGGTCGGGATCGATCCGTGCGACGAGTGCGGCGAGCGGCGTGCCAATCGCCACGTCGGGGAGTTCGGCCCGCAGTGCGAGCTGGGAGTGCGCGAGGTGCAGGCGGGCCGTCGCGCCGATGCGCGTCGTGAAACCGTTCGCCAGCGCCATGGTCGCGGAGCCTTTCACGACGAGATAGGTCGGCGCGGGGTCGTTCACGAGCGTGAAGCTGGTATCGTCGAAGACGATGGCGGGCCAGGCGTCGGCCCCGCGATCGACGAAGTTCAATCGGGCTTTCTGCACGACGATGGTGGGCAGGATGGTGCCCGGCTCGGAGGACACGCCGATGCCGTCGAGGCTCCAGGTGCCGTCGGCGCGGCGTTCGACGGTGAGAGTGGGCGATTCCAGTTCGACCTTGCGGATGGTGAGCCGGCCGCGGCTGATCTGTTCCTTGTCGTGGTAGATGGTGCCGGACGGGGCGCGGAAGAACGGTTGATCCTCGCCGCGGCGCGTGAGCGTGAGGTCGCGGATCGAGATGCCGCCGAAGACGCGGATGTGCGCCGAGCCGACGACGATGTCGGTATCGGGGAACTGCTCCTGGAGCGTTTCGAGCAGGGCCGCCCGGACGGCGTCGGGGCTGACGTACGATTGCGCCCACCAAAGGCCGTAGCCCACGCCGGACAGCGCGGCGAGGACGATACCGCGAATGATCCAGGTGCGGAGGGCCATCCGTTGCCATCCGGTGCGCGGAAACCCTTCGGGAACGGTTCCCGGAGGACCGGGATAATAGGCAGGCCGCGGAAATCCGTCAACCGGGAACGACGATGATCTTCCCGGCAAGGGTTCCGGCCTTTTGCAAGGTGTTTTCCTCCTGCAACCGGTGCGCGGCGGCGGCCTCCGCGAGTGGAAATGTCCGGCCGATGGTCGCGCGGAGCTTCCCGGCCGCCATCCAGCCGTTCATCTGCTCGGCACAGGCGCGTTGCTGGTCCGGCGAGGCGTTGAACATGGCGAAACCGTAAAGCGCCAATCCTTTCACGTAGAACGGGCCGTTCGGGAAAACCGGCCGCGCCCCGCGGCCTGCCATCGCCACGATCCGCCCGCGCGGCGCCATCAGTTCCACCGTGCGGTCCAGGTCGGTCGGCGACAGCGTCTCGAACCAGACATCCACCCCTTTCCCGTCCGTCGCCGTCTTCACCCCGACCGTCACGTCGTCGGTTCGGTAATTCACGACGACGTCCGCCCCTAGCGCCCGTACCGTTTCGGCCTTCTCCGCCGAGCCGACGGTCGCGATCACCCGCGCGCCGACCGCCTTCGCCATCTGCACGACGGCGGCGCCGACGCCGCCGGTGCCGCCGTTCACGAACAGCGTTTCGCCGGCGGCGAGATTGGTGCGGTCGAACAGGCCGAGATGCGCCGTAATGCCGACGAGAGCAAGCGCCGCCGCGTCCGCGTCCGCCACGTTCGCCGGCGTCGGATACAGCCAGTGCTCGTCCACCACGGCGAACTCCGCCAGCGTGCCCTGCCGCCCCGCGAGGCCCTGGTTCGACCCCCACACGCGATCGCCGATGCGGAACCGCGTCGCGTCCGGCCCCACGCCGGCGACCGTGCCCGCCAGATCGCAGCCGGGGATGAACGGCGTCGGCAGCTTCGCCGCCACCATGCCACCGCGGATGTAGGTGTCGATCGGATTCACCGCCGACGCCGCGATGCGCACGAGGACCTGCCCCGGTCCCGGCGTCGGCGCGGGAAGATCGCCGTATTGCAGGGTTTCAGGCGGACCGGGCTGTTCGATGAAGGCGGCTTTCATGGCAGGCTCCTCGGAATCGTGTTGGTGTACGTCTTCGTCGCGCCGGGGCGATGCCCCACCCGACTTCCGAAGTCCGGCTTCGACTTCGGAAGTCGGTTCTTTGCAAACCCTCCGGTTGCGGCCGGCGTGCGGTTACGGGTATCATCGCATCACCCGCCGCGATGCCGATCCCTCGCCGGTAACTCTCCATGCGCTGGTTCACGGTTGTCCTGTTCGCGTTCGTTTCGCTCCCGCTCGACGCGGCGCCGCCGGACTTCGACAAGCAGGTCGCGCCCCTGCTCGCGCAGCGGTGCCTCGACTGCCACTCCGGCGCGGAGCCGAAGGGGAAGCTCGACCTGAGCCGCAAGGCTCCGGCGATGGAACAAGTCAAGCCAGGCCAGTCGGCCGAGAGCGAACTCTGGACGCGCGTGGCGGCCGACGAGATGCCACCGAAGAAACCGTTATCCGCCGATGAGAAGGCGATCCTGAAAAGCTGGATCGACGGCGGGGCGGTGTGGGGGACCGACCCGATCGACCCCTTCGCCGCGACCACGGAGCACCGCGCCGGCCGCGACTGGTGGGCCTTGAAAGACATTCGGACTGCGGAATTCGGACTGCGGAATGTCGGCATCGACTCGTTCGTGCGAGCCAAGTTGGAGGCGAAGGGGTTGAAGCCCTCACCTTCGGCCGATCCGCGCACGCTCGTCCGCCGGCTCTCCTTCGATCTGCTCGGCCTTCCGCCGACCGCGGAGGAGATCGACGCCTTCGCGAAGGATCCTTCCGAAGCCGCCTACGCCAAGCTCGTCGAGAAATACCTCGCCTCGCCCCACTTCGGCGAGCGCTGGGCACGCCACTGGCTCGACCTCGTCCGCTACGGCGAGAGCGACAGCTTCGAACGCAACGAACCCCGACCGAACGCATGGCACTACCGCGACTGGGTGATCCGCGCCCTGAACGCCGACATGCCCTACGACCGCTTCGCGAAACTCCAACTCGCCGGCGACGTGCTCGAACCCGGCAACCCCGACGCCGTGAAGGCCACCGGATTCCTCGTCGCGGGCATCCACAACACCGTCCTCGGCTCGAACAAGATCGCCAACGCCGCCGCCCGGCAGGACGAACTCGAGGACATCCTCGCCGCCGTCGGGCAGACCTTCCTCGGCCTTACTGTCCAGTGCGCCCGCTGCCACGACCATAAGTTCGATCCCGTTTCGCAAACGGACTACTATCGTCTCGCCGCGGCGCTCGGCGGCGTCCACTTCGGCGAGCGCACGGTCGATGCGCCGGAGCACGCGAAGCGCCGACGCGACTTGAGCGCGCGGCTCGAAGCGATCGGCCAGCGTCAGGCGGAACTGGAGACTGCCGGCCGCGCCCGCGCCGTCGCAAAACGCGGGTCGAACATCACGGGGATTGCATCGCCAACCCACCGATGGAGCTTCGACCGCGATGCCCGCGATTCGATCGGCGAACTCCACGGCGACCTGAAATTCGGGGCGAAGATCGCCCGCGGCCGGCTCGTGCTGGACGGCAAGCAGGCGAACGTGGTCACCGGGATTCTCAAGAAGGAAATCCGTGAGAAGACGCTCGAAGCCTGGGTGGCGCTGCCCACGTTCGAACAGGGGGGTGGCGGAGTCATCACGATCGAAACACTCAACGGCGGCGTGTTCGACTCCATCGTCTTCGCCGAACGCCAGCCGAAGAAGTGGGTACCCGGCAGCAACGGATTCACGCGCACGCGAGACCTGATAGCCGACCCCGAAACCCGGCTGAACGAACCGATCCACGTCGCCATCAGCTACGCCGCCGACGGCCGGATCGCGATGTACCGCGACGGCAAGCCCTACGGCGACGCGTATACGATCGCGCCGCCGCCAACCTACAAGCCCGACGAGTGGCACCTGATCTTCGGCATCCGCCACACCGGCGGCGGCCGCGCGTTCCTGACCGGCGAGATCGACGAAGCCCGCCTCTACGACCGCGCCCTATCCACCGCGGAGATCGCGCAGTCCTTCGCCGCCGGCCCGTCCGCTGTCGGCGTGACACTCGACGAACTGCTGGCGCAGTTGACCGACGCGGAAAAAGAGGAGCGGAAAGCGATCCTCGACGAGCAGAAGCAGATCCGTGCCGAACTGGCGGGCGTGGCGGCGCCGACGCCGGTGTACGCCGTGAATCCGAAACCCGCTCCGCCGACGCACGTGCTGGCGCGCGGCTCCGTCGAGACGCCGAAGGCGGAGGTCGCCGCCGGCGGTGTCGCGTGCCTGCCCGATGCCGACTTCGGCGTTCCGAAAGACGCCCCGGAAGGCATCCGCCGTGCGAAACTTGCCGCGTGGATCGCCCGCAAGGAGAACCCGCTCTTCGCCCGCGTCATCATCAACCGCCTCTGGTACCACCACTTCGGCACCGGCCTCGTCGACACGCCGAGCGACTTCGGCTTCAACGGCGGCCGACCGTCGCACCCCGAACTCCTCGACTGGCTCGCGAATGAATTGATCCGCTCGAACTGGTCCCTCAAGCACGTGCATCGGTTGATCCTGACGAGCGCCGCGTATCGGCAATCGTCCGCGGCGAACCCCCAGGCGCTCGCCATCGACGCCGACAATCGCCTGCTCTGGCGGAAGACGCCGCAACGCCTCGAAGCCGAGGCGATCCGCGATTCCATCCTCAGCGTCAGCGGGCAACTCAACCCTGCGATGGGCGGCCCGCCATTCCACGACGTGCGCACCTACGGCGACAAGGGCACCAAGTATTACGAACCGATCGACCCGGTCGGGAAGGAATTCCATCGCCGCACCATCTACCGCTTCTCCCCGCGCGGCGAGCGCTCCGCCATTCTGGAAACCTTCGACTGCCCGGAGCCGTCCGCCCTTACTCCGCGTCGACAGGTGACGACGACGCCCCTGCAGGCGCTCGCGCTGTGGAACAATTCCTTCGTGCTACGGATGGGCCGCCACTTCGCGGAGCGAGTCGAAGCCGAGGCGAAGTCGCAGGAGGAGAAGATCCAACGCGCCTATCGGCTGGCTTACGGTCGCGACCCCTCGAAGGACGAAGCGGCGCTCTCGGCGGCGTTCGTCGCGAAGCACGGCCTCACCGCGTTCGCCCGCGTCCTCTTCAACAGCAATGAATTCGTGGTGATCGAATGACGCTCTCCCGTCGCGATTTCGGTTCGTGGACGATCAACGGCCTCGGCGCCGCGGCGTTCCTGCACCTGCTCGGCCGCGACGCGACTGCCGCGCCGAAGCCGCACTTCGCCCCGAAGGCCAAGCGCGTCGTCCACATCACGCTCATCGGCGGCCTCAGCCACCTCGACTCCTTCGATTACAAGCCGAAACTCGCCAAGCTCCACGGCAAGAAGCTCGACACGACGGAAACCCCGGACACGTTCTTCGGCCAGTTCGGCCTGCTGCGGCAATCCGATTGGGCGTTCAAGCCGCGCGGGAAGTCCGGACTGATGGTCTCGGACCTCTTCCCCCACATCGCCCAGCACGCCGACGACCTGACCGTCATCCGCTCCATGACCGCCGACTCCGCGAACCACACCCCGGCCCTCTACCTCGGCAACAGCGGCTTCCAGTTCAGCGGCTTCCCTTCCGTCGGCAGTTGGGCCAGCTACGGCCTCGGCAGCGAGACCGACGAACTCCCCGCCTATGTCGTCTTGCCCGACCCCCGCGGCCAACCCAACGGCGGAGCCTCCATCTGGTCCAGCGGCTTCCTCCCCGCCGAACACCAAGGCGTGCTCCTCCAGTCCGGCCCCTCGCCCGTGCGCGAGTTGTTCCCGAAGGAACCCCAACCCGGCGAAGCCGACGGCCGGGAACTATTGAAGAAGATGAACGAATTTCATGCGAAGGGTTCCGGTGCCGGCGACCTGCTGGCGGCGCGGATGCGCAGCTACGAACTGGCCGCACGCATGCAGCTCGCCGTGCCCGCCATCGCGGACCTGTCGAAGGAAGCGAAGGAAACGCAATCGCTCTACGGCCTCAACGACGCCAAGACGCGCGACTTCGGCCGCAACTGCCTGCTCGCCCGCCGGCTCCTCGAGAAGGGCGTGCGCTTCGTGCAGCTCTTCTCCGGCGGCCCGATCGCCGGCAGCCCCCGTGCGAGTTGGGACGCCCACGAGAGCGTGAAAGAGAACCACACGATCGAGGCCGGGATGATCGACAAGCCCGTCGCCGCGCTGCTCGCCGATCTGAAGCGCACGGGCTTGCTGAAGGATACGCTCGTACTCTTCACCACCGAGTTCGGCCGCACGCCGTTCGCCCAGTCCGGCCCGGATATCGTCGGCCCCGGCCGGGACCACAACAAGTACGGCTTCAGCGTTTGGATGGCCGGCGCGGGCCTCAAGCCCGGCTCCGTCTTCGGCGCGACCGACGAGGTCGGCTGGAAGGCCGTCGAACACCCGCTCACCTGGCACGACTTCCACGCCACCGTCCTGCACCTGCTCGGCCTGAACCACGAAAAACTGACCTTCTACCACAACGGCATCCACCGCCGTCTCACGAACGTGCACGGCGAAGTCGTGAAGGGCTTGCTGACTTGAGCGGTCGCCTCGCCCGCTATTTCGTCGCCGCGCCCTTCCATCCCGCCTTCATCTGGCTCTCCAGTTGTTGCAGCAGCACACCGCTTGCCGGCGACCCCGCAATATTCACGTCCTCGTTCGGGTCGACGTCGTGGTCGTACAGTTCCTTCGCCTTCACTTCGCCCGTCTTGCGGTCACGCCACTCCACGTAGCGATAACGGTCGGTCTTCATCGCGTAGCCCATCAGGGGGCCGGTCTCCTTGCTGCCGCGCGGATACTGGCTGAACGCGGCCGTCTTCCCCTTCGCGTTCGGGTCGTCGAGCAGCTTGGCGAAGCTGTGGCCTTCGAGGTGCGCCGGCTTCGGTAGCCCGCAGAGTTCCGTGAGCGTCGGGTAGATGTCCACGAACTCGACGAGCGCCGTCGTGCGGCGGCCTTTCACCTTCTGCTTTGGAGCACGGATGACGAGCGCGGCGCGCGTGGCCTTCTCGTAGTTCGTGTGCTTGCACCACATGCCGTGGTCGCCGAGGTGCCAGCCGTGGTCGCCCCAAAGGACGACGACGGTGTCCTCGTCGAGGCCGAGCGCCTTGAGTTCGTCGAGGACCTTGCCGACCTGCGCGTCCATGTAGCTGACGGCGGCGTAGTAGCCGTGGACGAGTTTCTTGGCGTCGGCTTCCGGAATCGGGCCGGACTTCGGCATGTCGATGTAGGCGCGGAGTTCTCCGCCGTTCTGCGGCGCGAACGCCGGCGCATTCTTGGGCCGCTCCGCCGGGCCGGGCTTCGGCAGCTTCGAAACATCCTGCATGTCCCAGTACTTTTTCGGCGCGACGAACGGCAGGTGCGGCTTCAGGAACCCGACCGCGAGAAAGAACGGTTGCCCCTTTTCCTTGTTCGCCCGCAACAACTCGATCGCCCGCTTGGCCACGGCACCGTCGTTGAGGTACTCGTCGTCGACTTCCGGCGCCTCGGTCGGCAGGCCGCGCACTTTCGTCACGTCCTCGTTCTTCTTCTTCGCCGCCTCCTTCGCCGTCGCGAGTTCCTTCTGCCCCGCCGGGCCAAAGCCGAACCCCTTCGGCCGCTCCCACGGCTCGGACCACGACGGCGGATCGTCGTACCCGCCGTGATAGATCTTCCCCACCCCCCGCACGTGGTAGCCGTTCTGTTTGAAGTGCTGCGGCAGCGTGACGACGTTCGGGATGTGGGTGCGGAAGTGCGTGACGAGATCGTACACCTTCGTGGTGTCCGGACGGCAGCCGGTGAGCAGCGACGACCGCGACGGGCTGCACACCGCCTGTTGACAGTAGGCCCGAAGGAACGCCGTGCCGGTTGCGGCGAGCTTATCGATGTTCGGCGTCTTCGCGGCCGGATCGCCGAGGCAACCGAGCGCCGGCCGCAGGTCGTCGACGGCGATGAAGAGGACGTTGGTCTTTTCCGCCGCCGACAATGGCAGGGCAAGGAGAACCAGCACGACGAGTGACCGGATCATGGGAAAGGCTCCGTAGGGATGGAATCTTCATATAGCGGCGGGCTTGCCCGCCGTGCGATTTCGAGTCTGCGAGAAATCGCGTGGGAGTTCCTCGTTCGTGGAGTGAAGCGAGAATTCGAACAGCCCACGGCACGAGGCAACGCTTGGCGGACCGTCGAAGACTCCGGCCCGCTCGGCGGGCAAGCCCGCCGCTATGTGGAAGATTTTTTCCCCAGTACCCACTCCAGCAGCCAGCCGAGCAGGTTCAGGCTCGCATCCCGCACGTCGCGGCCGGGGGCGAACTCGCTGATCGAGAACCCCGCCAGTTTCTCGAACCCGATCGCCTGCACGAGCGCCAGGAACTGATGCGGCGACAATCCGAACGGCATCGGCTCGCACACGCCGGGCAGGAACGCGGGATCGAATGCGTCCACGTCCAGGTCGATCCAGACGCTCGGCACGCCGGCCGCGAGCTCCCGCAACTCCTTCGCCACGCCGTCGAGGTCCGCCGCGATCCGATCGGCGGCGTAGACCGCCTCGAACGTCTTGCCGACATGCTTCGCCGTCAGGAACAGATCGCGGCTGCCGACGTTCACGATCCGCGGCAATCGCTCCGCGTGCAGCAGGAAGTTCCCGTGGCACAGTTCCGGCGTGCAGTCGTGCAGGTTGTAGATGTCCAGATGCGCATCGAACTGGACGACGAGCGTATCGGGGGCGAGTTCTTCCAGCAGCGGCAGGGCGCTCAGGTGGTTACCGCCGAGCCAGAGCAGGAAATCGCCGGCCGCGAGGGCCTTCTTCGCTGCCGTGCGGCCTGTCGCCTTCCAGTTGGCGAGCGCCTCCATCGTGTCGAAGCGGTGTTCCTTGATCTTCAATTTGTCGGCGAAGGCGTTGGCCCGGACGGGTCTCGTTTCCTCGGCCGTATCGTCGATGACTTCCCGGAGCGCGTCGGCGAGCAGTTCGGCGCCGGCGGCGGTGCCGGAATTGCCGAACGAATCGAATGGGAAGACGATGGCGGTGGTTCGCATCGGGCAAGCGGTACCGGAGCGGACGGGAAGGGTGGGAAGCGCGACGGCGTTAGGATATGATGCCGGGATCGAAAGGAACGCGCCCCGATGATGCGTCGACTCGGCGAAATCTATCTCGCGCACACGGCCGTCGTCACGGCGGACGTGACGCTCGGCCGCGGCGTCAGCCTCTGGCCCGGCGTCAGTATCCGCGGCGATGTGGCACCAATCACGATCGGCGAATACTCGAACATCCAGGACAACGCCGTCGTGCACTGCGACTTCGGCTTTCCGAACGTGATCGAACCGAACGTGGTGGTCGGGCACTCGGCCGTGCTGCATGGCATCCGCGTCGGGGCCGGCACGCTCGTCGGCATCGGGGCGAAACTGCTTGGCGGCACGGACGTCGGCGAGGAGTGCCTGATCGCCGCCGGCGCGGTGCTGCCGCCCGGCATGAAGGTGCCGCCGCGCTCCGTCGTGATGGGGATGCCCGGCAAGGTCGTTCGCGCCGCGACGGCCGAGGAAATTGCCCGCACGGTCGCGATCAACCTGCGCTACCGCGAACTCGCCCGGAAATACGCCGACGGCGAATTCGCGATCCTGACCTGAAGGCCCGCCCATGACCGAACCCGCGCCCGCACCCGCCGATCTCGACGACGATGAAACGTCGATCTTTTCCGGTACGGAAGACACCGGATCGCAGACGAGCGTCTATCTCGAACTGCCCGAACCGTTCGACCATTCCTCGCGGCTGTCCGAAGGTCTGGACCCGACGGTCGCCAAGCGCCGCGCCGACATCGACGCGAAACAGATCAAGGTCGCCCAGTTGCTCGAAGAGATGGAATGCGAGGGCGTCGTGCTGCTCATGCCGGCACACGTCGCCTGGTTCACCGGCGGCATGAATGTTCGCGGCCTGATAGCCGACGGCGAACGCCCCGGCATCTACACCAACGGCCGCCAGCGCTGGCTCCTCGCCAGCAACATCGACGCCCCCCGACTCTTCGACGAGGAACTCGACGGCCTCGGATTCCAGCTCAAGGAATGGCAGTGGAGCATCGGCCGCGCCGTCCTCCTCGGCGAACTCGTCGCCGGCAAACGCTTCGCCACCGACCGCCCCTTCCCCAACATGCCGCTCGTCAACGACCGGCTGCGCCTCGAACTCCGCCCGCTCACCGACTACGAACAGTCGCTCTACCACGGCCTCGGCCGTGCCGTCGTCCACGCCGTCGAAGCCACCGCGCGCAGTCTCGAACGCGGCGAGTCCGAACGCGAGATCGCCGGCCACCTCGCGCACCGCCTCTACCGCCACGGCGTGGAGGCCACCGCCATCAGCATAGCCGCCGACGAGCGCGCCCGCCGCTTCCGCCGCGCGGGCTTCACCGAAACTCCGGTGGAAACGACCTGCTACCTTCAGGCGACCGGTTGTCGGGATGGACTCTATGTCACAGTCGGCCGTACGGTCTGCTTCGGCCCGCCGAACGACAAGCTCCGCCAGGAGTTCGACCTCGCCGCCAAGATGGCCGCGATCTTCCGCGCCATGAGCGTGCCGGGTGAGACGGTCGGCAGCGCCACCGAGGCCGCCCGCAAACTCGTCATCGATACGCCGCATGAATACGAATGGCGCTTTTCGCAGCCGGGCTACGGTGCCGGACGCTTTCCCGTCGAAGAGCTGCGCAAGGCCGGGCAGGACGAAAAATTCGCCCTCGGCTGGCCGCTGGTCTGGCAGACCAAAATCGGCCAGGCCGCCATCGTGGATACCGTCATCGTCGACCAATATTCGTCGATGCCCGCGACCCCGCCGGAAGTCTGGCCCTTCAAGCGCGTCAAGCTGCGCGAGCAATACATCGACGTGCCGGACATCCTGATGCGGGAAGGATGAACCGGGCACGGTCACGCCACTTCTTCGATGCTCTCGATCAGCCGGTCGACGATCGCTTCATCGGTCTTCGGGTTGTAGAAGACCGCCTTCCACGCCGGCACCGTCACGCCGCCGGGGCGGTAGCCCATTTCGGTCGTGATGTTTAGCGGTCGTCGATGGCCGGTAAACTCGGCAAGCTACCATTGGCAACATCCGCCGAAGACGGGATAATAAAACCAGAGTCACCTGAAATGGGAGAAGCCTTGAGCGCGACTATCGCCAAGCCGTCGGTAGCCGAGCTGGTCCGATCGCTCACGTCCGAAGAAAAGGACGCGGCACTGGTCGAGTTGGTCCGCGAAGCCATTCGCACCACCGGAGGCGAGAACCTCCTGCCACTGCATGCGGCCGACGGCGCTTCGCTCGGCTACTTCGTTCCGCCAGAGATCGCCAAGCGGCACCTCGAATCGGTCATGCCGACATTAAGCGAGGAAGACCGCGAACGGACCCGTCGGGCGCTTGCGGACCTGTCGAAGACGTTCGACATGGAGGCGTTTCTCGACGAGGTCAGCCGGGAGGACCCGGACTGAATATCAGGTTGATGACGATCACCCGCCTGACGATCGTGAACCACCCCGTTCGTCGGTCGGGTTCCACGACGAGTTCCGCAAATCCATCTTCGGGAAACGAGCAGAGATAACGGGTCGGCCGAACGGTGGGATCGGCGATCGCGTCGGGCGGCGGGCCGTTCGCATCGACGATTCGCTGTACGAACGCGGCCCACAACTCCCGGAACCGCCGGTCGCGCTCTTGTCGTGTATCGCCCAAAGTCTGACGCCATGCGCGGAGGAGCGGTTTGATCTCTTCGTGTGGCACGACTTAGATTTCATGGGCCAATCCCATCTCGAATGACTTCCACCGATCGTAACACATTCTCCCTCACGCCACCTCCTCGATGCTCTCGATCAGCCGGTCGACGATCGCTTCGTCGGTCTTCGGGTTGTAGAAGACCGCCTTCCACGCCGGCACCGTCACGCCGCCGGGGCGGTAGCCCATTTCGGTCGTGAAACTCAGGCGGGCGTCCCTCGCCGGGTCGAGCGTGCGGTCTCGCTTGTTGTAGAGCCGGCGGATCTCCGTCAGATAGCGAGTCGTCTCTTCCGGCGAAAGCTGCCCGGCTTCGAGCTTGTCGAAGATCGCCTTCGCGTCGCGGCCCTTCGGCAACACCCACCAGACCACGCTCGCGCCGCAGGTCTCGGCATTCAACACCTTGCAGTAGTCGAGTTTCGCCAGCTTGCGCTTGAGGAGGTCGGCGAGTTCCAGCGAGCGGGCCATGAGCATCTGCCAGCCGAGCAGGCCGATGCCGTTGAGGGACGCCATCACCGTGTACGGGCCGAGGCCGGGGCGCGAGGTTTCCAGCGTGAAGAGTGCCGGGTCGCGGCGGCTGTCGGCTTCGGGGAAGTATGGCGTGTCGTCTTTGCTGCGCGCGAGGTACTTCAGGTCCGACTTCCGGTTCACGATGAACGCGCTACTCGGATAGTGCCCGCGGCCGGTCTTGTGGAAGTCGATCGTCACGCTGTCGGCGACGCGCAAGCCCTTGCAGAGCTGCTGCACGCGCGCCACCACGGGCTTGAGTTCCGGGGTCAGTTGCAGGACGTTCTTGTCGAGGTCGTATTCGTTGAGGAAGCCGAGGCCCCAGCCGACGGCGGCGTCGGCGTGGAGCTGCGGGACGGGCACGCCGTACTTCGCGGCCTTGTCTTCGAGGATGGCCCGCATGCCGGCGAGGTCGTCGATGCCGAAGGCGTCCGTCGTGCCGAAGGTGCCGATGGCGAAGGCGACCTTGACGCCGGCGGCGTAGAGTTCGTCGAGCTTGGCGGCGAAGAGGTCGAGGCGGATCGCCATGGCGCGGTCGGTGGGGATTTCGTGGAGGTTGTCGGTGCCGAGACCGAGCCAGCCGGCGACGGTGCGGGCGCAGTAGTGGGCGGCCTCGGAGACGATGCCGGCGACGCGCTCCCCTTGCAGGCCGTGGCGCATGGCGCCGGGCACGACCTTCTCGATGCCGATCTTGGCGGCGTACAGGTTGGAGATGGTGCCGCCGACGGTGAAGACGCCCCACGGGTCGACGGTGTGGTAGAAGACGAGGTTCGCGAGCGCCGTGATTGCCTTCACTTCCAGCTCATTCGATCGCTGGCTGTAGCTGTCGGTGCAGAGGTTGGGGTTCTTGAGGAGGCAGGCGATCGCGCCGATGAGCGAGGCGTAGTTCGCCGGGCCGCGGACGTTCTCGAGGTGCAGCGGCGACGACCAGCCGTCGGTGCCCCAGAAATAGGGGAAGACGGCGTCACGGGCGTCTTTCAGATTCCCCGGTAGGACGTGGATTTCGGGGTTGGCCTGGGCGGTGTCGTAGTTCTGGCTGAGGTAGTGCCCCGGCGGCAGGGACTCTTCGGCCCGCATGGCGTCGAGGAGTTCGGAGAAGATCTGCGTGATTTCCTTCGGGTCGCAGTCGAAGAAGGTGCGGACGAAGGCGTCGTAGCGGGTGCGGTCCATGGGGGAGAGGTACTCGGAGATCGGGGACGAACCTTACAGGATACTACGCCCCGAACTTTCCGAAGAAGTCGGTCGAATCAGTCATCTCCTCGACTCGGAGACGCCAGTGGCAAGCAATCGAATTTCTTTGACTTCCCGAACGGCTTGACGCGCTGCAGCTTCCGGGATGTGCGGTTTGATTCGGACGACTTCGGCGACAACTTCGTCGTCAGATAGCGCGGGGTCGCGACGCATGATCAGGTGTGCCGTCGAGAGGCGTTCGAGTTCCTTGACGTTCATTTTGCCGAACTTCTCGGAAACGAACGAGAGGGCTGCATCGTACTTCGCGATTGTCTTTGGATTCCGTTCGGTTAGTTGTTTGGCAGTCTCCGTGAGGGCAAGAGTCGGTCCGTATCGGGGATCTCGAGGAACGACGTCAAGCATTTGATCGGCGCGTAGCGTGGACAATTCGGCGGAAATGTCCGGCGAATAGGGACCATGCAGGTAGAGGATGACATTCAAATCCAAAGGTACATCGAGCATTTCCTGAAGAAAGTACGCCGCCTTCTGGACGTGCGTTTCCCCGCACCAGCTACCCCGCTCATGGAGCCGGGACATCAGGGACAATAGGATCGCTCGACGTTGGTCGGCTGTCATTCGGATTTCTCGTCGCAGGGCTTGATGATCTCGTCCTTGTGCTTGGCCAAGTGTTTTTTGGCTTTCGCTTCCTGTTCCGGGGCGATGAAGACAAATTCCACGGAGACAGGTGGAGTTCTATTCAAAAGCTCGGAGAGATTCACCGAGGAGACCGCCCGCCCATCCGCAAGAAGGACTGGGAAGTCGATGCTGTTACTCTTCGGTAGATATGTGAAATAATGTACATTTTCCGCGCCGAATTCGCCAGCCAAGTTGCTTTCGATCTGCTTTGCGGATGCGACGTTGACCGCTCGATCGATTGGATTTCGCTCGTAGATGAGCCGGAAATGTTTCCGATTCACGATCCGCGCCGCGTGAATGTGTCCGTTGAGTTTTCGGTCGCTCGCCGCCAGGGTAATCGCGGCGAGGACTTCGTTATCGCTGCGGGCGAGGTGCTCGGTCGGCCCGGTTGGAAATCGGCCCTCGGGCTTGAGCCATTGTTTGAGAAATTCCGTGAGGTGGTAGTCGTAAGCCCGGCGAACATCGTGGAAGTATACCTGCTTGTACATGAAAAACCGTGCCATTAGTAACGCCTCGGCGGCATGGATGCCGCCCTCTTCGATCCCGAGTAGCGGTTCGTCTTCGTTCTCCGGGTGCGGCAAGATTCGCAATGTGTCGATCAGTCGCAAATGGTCGAAGCGGCCATAGGCCACGCCGGCGTGGTACGAATCGCGGAGCAGGTAATCCATGCGGTCCACACCAAATGCGTCTCCGACGATAATTTCCGACAGGATGCGCTCCCACGGTGTGAATTCGACCGTTCGGTGTTTCTTCGGTCCGAACTCCTTCGGCCCGATGGCTAACTTCGTCACGTCCTCAGCTTGGACTTTTGCATCATCCCAGAAGGATTTCATTTCACTTCCCGTGATCAATCCGTCGGTAATTCGCTCGTGCTTCCACCCCGGTGGCAAGAGGTCTTCGGCGGCGTGTGAAAACGGGAGGTGACCTATGTCGTGGCAGAGTGCCGCCAAACGTACGACTTGTCTCCAATAATCGAGACGAGATTTGTGAGACCCGACGATATCGCGAGCAATCGCCGATTGCAAATTGTCAGCGTTAGTCACCACATCGAAGACCCGACCGGCCAACTCCATGACACCGAGCGAATGCTCGAATCGGCGATGGGTCGCGCCGGGATAGACGAGATACGCCATCGCCAATTGGTGGACGTACCGCAACCGTTGGAGCGGTCGGCTGTCGAGAACCTTTCGTTCTTCGGTCGTCAGACGGATGAATCCGTGAATGGGATCTCGGATTTCATGCTGCGGTTTGGCCATCTTTTCCACTCCTCGAATTGCTATTTCTACGCCCCGTACTTCCCGAACCTTCCCGCGTGGCCCATCGCGAGGAGCATCAGGTACTTCGCCTCGAACTGGCCAAGGCCGCCGCGCAGGCAGGCTCGCTCGCCGTACTCCGTAACGTCGTCCGGCCGTGCCAGATCCGACACCAACAGAGTCGGTACCGGGTGAAAGCTATGGCTCTTCATCTTGCTCGGCGTGCTGTGGTCGCCCGTCACGATCAGCACGTCCGGCTTCAGGCTGCGGATGCCGGGAATCGCCGCGTCGAGCGCTTCGATTTTCTTCACCTTCTCCGCAAAGTTACCGTCCTCGCCGGTGCTGTCGGTGTACTTGTAATGCAGGAAGAAGAAGTCGTAGTCGTTCCACGACGCCTTCAGACGCTCGACTTGGGTCTGTAGCGTGTCGCCGGCGTCCAGAATGTCCATGCCGACGAGGCGTGCGAGGCCCTTGTACATCGGATAGACGGCGATGGCGGCGGAGCGCAGGCCGTAGAGGTCCTGGAAGGTGGCGATCTTCGGATAGCTCGCGAACCCGCGGAGCGTCAGGCCGTTGGTCGGAGCGTCGGCCTTCAGGACATCGTTCGCCTTCGCTACGAACTGATTGACAAGGTCGGCGGTCTTCTGGCTGGCGGCGTCGGCCCCCTTCGCGGCGAGTGGCGGCACGCCGACGGCTTGCGGATCGGTGTCGTTCACCGCATCTCCGAGGCCCTCGCCGCGGATGACGAGCACGAAGCGATGCTCCTTCACCGGCTCCACGAACAACTCGCAGCCGGGCACCTTGATGGTGCGCAGTTTGTTCACGATTTCGATGCAGCGTTCGGTCGTCGGCCGGCCGGCGCGGCGGTCGGTGATCTTACCGTCGGCACCGAGGGTGCAGAAGTTGCCGCGGATGGCGACGTCTTTTGATCCGACCGAAAAATTGATGCCAAGCGCTTCGAGGATGCCCCGGCCGATGCGGTATTCCAGCGGATCGTAGCCGAACAGGCCGAGGTGCCCGGGGCCGCTGCCGGGCGTGATGCCCGGCAAAACCGGCAGGCTCAGCCCGGTTACGCCGTCCTTCGCGGCGGCGTCGAGGTTGGGGGTTTTCGCGGTTTCGAGTTCGGTGAGGCCGCCGGGGGTGATCGGCAAGCCGCCGATGCCGTCCGCGACGAGCAGGACGATCTTCGAACCGTTATCTTCGCGCAATTCCCGGACCAAATCGTGTTGACTCATGGCGATTTTTCTTCCCTTTGCGAATTGTGACCTAGAGTAGCGTGCCGGATGGCATTTCACGGCTCATCTTACAAACGATGCGCCGGCCGATTCGGAACCGACCCGTCCGTACGATCCAGTCGACTGCCGGAGCCGACGCGATGCAACTGCCTGACGAGAACATCGAATACGACTACCGTCGCCTCCTCGCGCCGATTCCCGACGCCTGGACGCCGCTGGCGGAGTTGCAGGCGAAGCATTTCCTTGCGCCCGACAAGCTCGACCCGATGCGGACGAAGCTGAACGCCATCCGCGGCCAGATCGCCAGCGAACGCGAGTTGCAGAATCCGCCCGCGAAGCTCCAGCCGTTGCAGGTCGGCTACATCGACCTGCCCCAGAAACTGCTGGACCAGTTCCGGCGCCGCGGCGAACAGAGCGAGTTGGGGAAACTCAACCGCATCGCCACGCGCATCCGCGAGAACGTCGACCGTTTCATCATTCTCGGCATCGGGGGGAACCATCTCGCCGGCCGCGTGCTCTTCGAAGCATTGGGGCACAACCACCATAACGAAATGCCGGCGAAGATGCGGATGGGACGGCCGCGCCTCTATTTCGAAGGCAACAACCTCGACAACGACTCGGTTCAGGAACTGATCGAACTGCTGGACCACAACTGTGTGGACCCGGACCTGCCGGAGGAACGCTGGGGGTTCGCGGTGATCAGCAAGTCGGGGGACACATTGGAAACGGCGGCGGCGTTCCGCGCGTTTCGCGCCGAGGCGTCTCGCTTCTACGGACCGAAGTCCGAATGGCTGCGGAAGATGATCGTGCCGGTCACGGGCATCAAGGGGAAACTGCGCGAGTTGGCCAAGGCCGACGGCATCGCCGACGAGGACATCCTCACGATCCCGGACGACATCGGCGGGCGGTACAGCGTATTCACGCCCGTCGGCCTGCTGCCGGCGGCCATCGTCGGGCTGGACGTGCGCGCCCTGCTGCTCGGCGCGTCCGCCATGACCAAACGTTTCCTCGAAGAACCCTTCGAACGCAATCCGGTCCTCCAGTTCGCCGCGGTGAACTACCTGATGACCGACGAGCACGGTATGTCGACGCGCGTGATGAACGTGTGGAACCGCAAGCTCGAAGCGGTCGGGCACTGGTACGACCAGATGGTGGCCGAGTCGCTGGGCAAATCGGGGCGCGGGCCGCTGCCCGTCACGGCCGTGTGCAGCCGGGATATCCATTCGCGCGGCCAGCTCCACCAGGAAGGCCCGCGCGACAAGGTCTTCAACAACCTCATCGTCCGCCAGTGCAAGCAGCCGCCGGTGATGATCGGCATGTCCGACCGGAACGAGGACGAGCTGAACGCCATCAGCCGTAAGGGCTACCCGGACCTGCTGGAGGCGGCGTTCCGCGGCGTGAACGAGGCGTACTACGACGGCGCGCGGCCGGCGGCCGACATCGTCATGCCGAACATCAGCGAGCACACCGTCGGCCAGTTGCTCCAGATGCTCATGCTCGCCACCGCCGTCGAAGCGCGCCTGTGCGGCACGAACCCCTACGGCCAGCCGGGCCTCGAAACCTACAAGTCGAACCTGATGCGAATCCTGCGAGCTTCCCCCAATCTGCCCAAAGGCGAGCTCCGCGACGCCGCCAAGGGAATGTGACGCCGCGACCGCTTTGCCGGACTGGTCGGCATTGCCAGCAGCGTCGCCGATCCACTATCCTCTTCCCATGCGTTGCCTCGTCACCGGCGCTGCCGGCTTCATCGGATCCCACCTCTGCGAACGGTTGCTCGCCGACGGCCACGCCGTCGTCGGCGCCGATGCCTTCACAAACTACTACGCCCGCGCCATCAAGGAGCGGAACCTCGCCCGCTGCCGCGATCACGCCGCTTTTGCCCTGCGCGAACTCGACCTCGCCGACGGCACGCCCCCGGACCTCCTCGACGGTGTCGATCTCGTCTTCCACCTCGCCGCCATGCCCGGCCTCGTGCGCAGCTGGACCCACTTCGACGACTACAACCGCTGCAACGTCGTCGCCACCCACCGCCTGCTCGAAGGCCTGAAGGGGTCGAAAACGCTCAAGAAACTCGTCTATGCCAGCACCAGTTCCGTCTATGGCCGCTACGCCAGCGGCGACGAAAGCCTCCCGACCAAGCCGAGTTCCCCGTACGGCATCACCAAGCTCGCCGGCGAGCAACTCTGCCGCGTCTACGCCGACGAGTTCGGCGTGCCGAACGTCGTCCTTCGCTTCTTCAGCGTCTACGGCCCGCGCCAGCGCCCCGACATGGGCCTCAACCACTTCATCGACGCCATCCTGAACGGCAAGCCGATCCGGCTTACCGGCGACGGGATGCACGTCCGCGGCAACACGTTCGTCCTCGATTGCGTCGACGCCATCGTGAAATCCACCGCCGCGCTGCCCGGCGAGACGTTCAACCTCGGCGGCGGCGAACTGATCACCGTCATCGAGGCGATCCGCAAGATCGAGCGGATTTGCGGCAAGACGGCAATCATCGAACGCCACCCGCCGCGGAACGGCGACCAGCTCGCCACCGGCGCGGACGTCGGCAAGCTGTTCCGCCACCTCGGCTGGAAGCCGACGACGAGCATGGACGACGGACTGGCCCAGCAGATCGAATGGCAGGCGAACAGTGCCGGTGCCGGTGAATAGTGTCAGGAGGATAAACCCTTGCTTTTCGACACGATTCACTGACACTGGCTTCTGATACATCGAGGGAGCAGGGATGCTCGACTTCCTGAATCGCCACGTCGCGCAGCCGATCTACGCCGCGAAGGCCGGCAGCCGGCACCTGCAATTCTTGCGAACCCTGCGCCGCACGCAGTTTGATCCCCCGGAGATCGTCCGCGCCCGGCAACTCGCCGCGCTGCAAGCGATCCTTCGCCACGCCTTCGACACGGTGCCCTTCTACCGCGCCGCCTGGGCCGCCGCCGGCGTCCATCCGAACGACGTGAAGGATTTCGCCGACCTCCGCCGGTTCCCGATCGTCACGAAGACCGACCTTCGCACGCGCGCCGCCGAGTTCCACTCCGAGGCGTACCGCGGTCCGTACGTCACAAAGCGCACCTCCGGCTCGACCGGCGTGCCGCTGACGATCCGCCTGGACGAAGCCGGCAAGCAGTGGAAGTACGCCGGCACCCTGCGCGGGGACGAATGGTCCGGCTGGCGGCTCGGCCAGCGCGTGGCGAAACTGTGGGGCAATCCGGAGTACCGGCATTCCGGCTTCAAGGGCCGTCTGCGGAACGCGATCCTCGACCGCGCCGTCCACCTCGATACCGTCCGCCTCACCGACGCTCGAATGCGCGACTTCGTGACCGCGATTCGCCGGCATCGGCCGGGCCTGCTCTTCGGCCACGCCCACTCCCTCTACCTCATCGCCGACCGGTTGAAGAAGCAGGGCATCGACGACGTGCGCCCGAACGGCATCGTCTCGACCGCCATGCCCCTGCACGACTGGCAGCGCAAGACGATCGAGGAGGTCTTCGGAACGAAGGCGACCGACCGCTACGGCTGCGAGGAGACGAGCCTCATCGCCGGAGAGTGTGAGGTCCACCGCGGCCTGCACGTGAACGCCGATTCCGTGCATGTGGAAGTCGAATCGGGCGAGCCGACCGGCCCGCTACTCGTGACCGACTTGTGCAACCACGCGATGCCGCTCATCCGCTACCGGAACGGCGATCACGTGACCCTGACGGATCGCATTTGTTCCTGCGGCCGCGGCCTGCCGCTCATCGAGAAGGTGGAGGGCCGCGACGCCGATTACGTCGTCACGCCAACGGGCTCGCTCATCTCCGGCATCTCGCTCACCGAGAACTTCGCCTGTCTCATCGAGGGCACCGCCCAGGTGCAGATCGTGCAGGAGGCCGTCACCCACCTGCGCCTGCGCATCGTGCCGTCCGAAGCTTTCGGCGTTGACAGCCGCCGGCAGATCGCAAGGCTCGTCGGCGACACCTTCGGCCCGACGATGCGCCACGACATCGAACTCGTGGACGCCATCCCGCAGGAGCCGGGCGGCAAGTACCGCTTCTGCATCTCGAAGGTCGCACCCGCCGCCGCGAGGGCGCTGCGATGACCCCGGCCGTGTCCGTCGTGATGGCGGCAAAAAACTACGCTCGCTTCCTGCCGGAGGCGATCGAATCGGTGCGTTCTCAGACGTTCGCCGATTGGGAACTGGTGATCGTGGACGACGGCTCGACGGACGACACGCCCGCGGCCGTGAAGCCGTACCTCGCCGACCCTCGTGTGAAGTACGTCCGCTCCGACCACCTCGGCCAGTCGCGGGCGAAGAACCTGGGCCTGCGCCTGGGCCGCGGCACGTTCGTCGCCTACCTCGACGCCGACGACGCCTGGATGCCGACAAAGTTGGAGAAGCAGTTCGCCGCGTTCTGGCCCGGCGTCGGCGTCGTCTTCTGCGGCCGGGAATTAATGGACGAGTCCGGCGCCGCCATCCCCCGACCACCCGCACCGCTACCGCCCACCGGCCGCGTCCTTGATGCGATGTTTGTTCAGAACTTCGTCTGCTTTTCGTCCGCGATGGTCCGCCGAAGCGTCTTCGATCACGTCGGCGCCTTCGATCCCGGCCTCGACCTCGCGATCGACTATGACCTCTGGCTACGGGTCGCGCGGCATTACGAATTCGAGTACGTGCCCGAACCACTTGTCCGCTATCGCACCGGTCACGGAAACCTCTCGCAGAAACTCGCGGATCGCGTGGCCACGGCGTTTTCGATCATGCACCGGCACCGGGGCGCGGTCGCGCCAGTGGCCGTCGCAGAGGGCTACGCGTCGACCGCTCGCACGATGGGCTGGGTGCTGCGTTCCGCCGAGCCGGGCACGGCGCTCGCGTGGTACGCCCGCGCGCTCGCGTGGCCGCACCGACGCTGGGATTCGTGCAAGGGATTGGCCGCGTCGCTCCTGAATCTCGTTCGACTCAAGCGCGGAACGACGGCGGCCGAGAACCTGAGCGTGAACGGCTGAGTCACTTCGGGATCGCTTGGCGCTGTAGGGCGGGTCAAGGCTTTGCGCCGACCCGCCACGCACACCGGCGGGTCGGCGCAAAACCTAGACCCGCCCTACAGCGCCGTTACTTCGGGATCGCGTTCAGCGTGAAGTACGCCTCCGCGTGCAGCAATTCCTCGCCGTCGGCCGCCTTCACGTCGTTGAACTTCCAGTCGTAGACGCGGCCAATGCGACGGTCCGGCACGGCGAGCTTCACCGTCTTCGCGTCCGCCGACACGCCGAGGACTTCGACCTTCTCGCCTTGGGTGTCCGTTTCCGGATAGCCGTACTGGCTGGTGTAGACGTACGTAAACGACTTCAGTGAATACGCCGCGGCCTTCTCCACGCTCTTCGGATCGACCGGCTTCGTGAAGGTGAGGTCGAATCCGTCCTTCGTGGCTTTCATCGTCTGCACTTCGAACGGGACGACGCCGTTGAACGAGATGCGTTCGAGGCCGTAGGGCTTGCCGCCGACGGAACCCCAGCCGCGATTCGTCTGGCCGACGTAGAGGCTGCCGTCCGGCCCGAAGGCGAGTCGGTTCACACCGCACTGGAGACCGGAGCGGAACGGGAAGCAGACGCCCTGGAAGACGCCGTCGGTCTTCTGAAGGTCGACGCGCATGACCATCGACTTGGTCTGGTCGCCGACGAAGCACTGGCCGGCGAACGGGCCGAACTTGCCGCCGGTCGTGTCCCAGATCGGCTCGCTGACCGACTGGCCCATGCGGCCGTAGGGGAACCAAATGCAGGGCGGATCGACTTCGGGCATCCCCTTCGGAGACGTTTTCCCGAACGGCGGCTGACCGTCGTACATCATGCCGTAAGGAACCTTATCATTGACTTTGCCGGCGAAGGGGGAGTTCTTCACCCAGAGCAGCCCGGCCTGGTGGCCGTAGAACTTCCCCTTCTTGACGTGGTGCATCTTGTTGCTGGCCACCCACTCGCCCTGGTTATCGGTGTAGAACAGTTCGCCGTCGGGCGAGAAGTTGACGCCGTTGGGGGAACGCAGGCCGTAGGCCCACGGTTCCATCTCACCGGTCTTGCCGTCGATCTTGATGCACCAGCCACGCCAGGGGGACTTGGCCTGGTGCCCGCCGCCGAAGCCGACGTTGAGGGTGATGAAGAAGTCGCCGTTCTTGTCTCGGGCCGGGCCGAAGGCGAATTCGTGGTAGTCGCCGCTGACGCCCCACTTGTCGGAGAAGGTGAGGAACTCGTCGGCGCGGCCGTCGCCATTGGCGTCGACGAGTTTGGTCATCTCGGGCCGCTGGACGACGTAGGTGGTCTTGTTGTCGACGACGTACAAGCCGAGTGATTCGTGCAGCCCGCTGGCATAGCGGGTGAACTTCGCGTCACCGATGTTTTCGGCCGCGGGGTTCTCGACGAGCCAGACTTCGCCGCGGCGGGTACAGGCGAGGAGTTTGCCGTCGGGCCGGAAGCCGAGGCCGCCGACTTCGAGCACGCATTCCGGTGGCGTGGCGAAGGTGGCGACGCGGTAGAACTTCGCCTCGTTGGCGTAGCTTCCGGTGGAACTGTTGGAGTTCGGCTTCGCGTAATCCTTGTCGAGCCGCTTGATGATCTGCGGCGGAGCGTAGTCGGGCATTTCGGGGTTCACGTACACTTCCCAGCCACCGCCAAGCTGGCCGATCTTGAGCATGAGCTGATTCTTCCCCTCGCGAACTTTCAGGAGCGTGGAATCCTGATCCGGCGCGGCGGGGCGGACGTGGTTCGCGTGCAGGATGCGCTCGCCGTGGTGGAAGACGCTGATCGTGTCGTCGCTGCCGAGCGAGATCGGCAGGCGGGCGAAGACCTTCGAGTCGAACTCGTGGAGCAGGTAGACGACGCCGTCGTTCTTGTCGTTCGGGAAAAGCTTGGCGAGGTCGTAGATCTTGCCAAGCTGGAAATTCGGCAGTTCCTTCCAGCCGAACTTCTGGCCGTTCTTGCCGACGTAGGTCGATTTCAAGCTGATCGGTTTCTCGGTCTCCGGCGCGTAGCGGGCGTCGAACCCCTGGCCGTCGGTATTGTCGAACGGCCCGGCGTAGTACCACTTGCCTTCGAGGTTCGGCATGCCGAAGGAGGCGAGCGTCGCGCGGATCGTGTCGGCGCGATTACCCTTCTTCACGTACTCGCCCTTGTCGAAAGGCGTGGGTGTCTGGGCGGCGAGCGGAAGCGATAACAGGACGAGCGCGGCGAGCGTTCGCAGGGGCATGGTCGATCCTCGATTCATCACAGGTGGTTCCAGAGCTTTTTGAATTCGGCGGCAAAGGCTTCGACGAGGTCCGGGTCGCCGGTGTCGACGAGGTTCTCCTCGTTCACTTCCGCGGCACTGCGCGTCCAGTTGTAGCTGCCGTTGAGCAGGCGGGTGCCATCGAAGATGGCGAACTTGTGGTGCATGTGGGCGTGGGTGCGGTCAATTTTGGTGGAGATGCCGGCCGCTTCGAATTCGCGAATGTCCGAGCCGAGGTCGTAGGCCTTGTCGTTGTCGGTGATGAGGCGGAGCTTCACGCCGCGGCGGTGGGCGTCCAGCATGGCGCGGGCGATGCGGTCGTCGGTGATGGTGAAGACGCAGACGTCGACGGTCCGGCGGGCGGCCTTGAAGCGATGGACGATCCGTTCGAGGCAGGCGGTACCGGGCGAGAAGAAGGCATCCGACGGTTCGACGGCGGGTTTCTTCGCGTTCGGTTCGATCGGCGCGACGACCTTCATGGCATCTTCGAGCCATTCGAGGAGTTGGGCCGTGTCGAGCGAAGCGGAGGCGGCGCGGGCCGCGTCGAAGAGGGCGTGGCGCACGACGCCGCGGTCCTGGTTCGAGCGGGCGTGCTCCGACAGCCAGTCGGCGAGCGCGGACTTCTCCCCGCCGCTGAGCGCACGGTCGGCGAGGGATTGTTTCAGGAACGTTTCGAGTTCGGAGAGGGTCATGGGGCGGGTATCACGCATCCGCGAGGAATTCGTCCCAGTTCGAGGCGACAAGGACTTTGTCGGCGAGCGATTCGAGGCGGTTCAAGTCCGCGATAGCGTTAAGTTTCGCGATTGAGGCGGGGGCCGGTTCGCCGAATCGGCGTGTGGCTTGCCGAAGGACCAGATTCCGGGCTTCCACCATGCGGCCCTCCTGAAGGCCGAGGCTCTTGCCTTCCTGAAGGCCGAGGCTCTTGCCTTCCTTCAAGCCGGCGCTTTTGCCCTGCTGCACAATCCACTGGTACACCGACGATTCTTCCATCAGCATGTTCAGCCTCCGATACATCTCCACGATTTGCCGATAATTGTACCGCAGACCGCACAAGACGCTCGATGCCACGAACAGCGTATCGGACAATCGGCAAGTCACGCCATCCGATCTTAACCGGTCGCGGAACCGCCCCAACGTCTGCTCCAGGTCCGTACTCGCTTCATCGGTCAGCATCGCCAACGGGGCCAGGCCGAGGCCGGCGTTCAACCAATCGTCGACGCTCCGTTCCCACACCTTCACGATGTGGTAGTGGAAGCTCGCGATCGGCCGGCCCGTGGCTCCGATACGATCATAACGCTCGGTCTGGTCGCTGGCCAACGCTTTCGGCCGCAGTAGCACGAGCACCGATTCCACCGGCAATCCGTGCTGGTGATCGACGAGCGTATTGTACCGCATGAGTTCACGCGGAATGCCAAGCCGGGGGTTCGCTTCGAGTTCCAGATGCAGGATGCTCGGCTGCGGTCCGTCGATGCGGTACAGCTTGTCCGCCTGTACGGACGTCGCGAGGTCGGTGTCGAGCGCGGTGAACGGCCCCGGCGGAATGCCAGCGATCCGCGCGAAGCCGTTCACCCAGTCTTCGGGTCGGGCATCGATCAGTTCGTTGAGCACCGCGTCGAACGGCTTGGCCATCGCTCACTCCACGACGACCAGCGGCTTCCCCAGCACGTCCATCTTCGGGCTTATGCCCAGGCCGGGTTCGGTCGACGCGCTCATGCGGCCGTTCGTCCGTTGCGGCGCGCCGTCGGCCGTGCTCACCGTGACGTAGCTGTTGAAGTCGGTCGTCGAGAAGATGAACTCCGGAGGCGTGCTCTGCGCGAGGTGCGCGATCGCCGCCGTCACCACGTCGCCGCCCCAACTGTCCTCGAGCGTCATCGCGAACCCGAACTGCACGCAGAGATCGCGGACCTGCTTCGTCTTCGTCAGGCCGCCGAGTTTGCTGATCTTCAGGTTCACCGCGTCCATCGCGCCGTCGGCGCGGCCGCGCAGGAGCATCTCGAGGCTGTCGACGTTCTCGTCCATCACGAACGGGTGGTCGCAATTCCGCCGCACGGCGAGGCATTCCTCGTAGCTCTTGCAGGGCTGTTCGATGCAGACGTCCACGTCCCGTACGCTGCGGACGACGCGCATCGCCTCGTGCTGGAGCCAGCCGGTGTTGGCGTCGGCGACGAGCCGGTCGCCGGGCTGAAGAACCGCCGCGACGGCGCGGATGCGGGCGATGTCCACGTCCGGGTCGCCGCCGACCTTGAGCTGGAACCGCCGGTATCCCTCGGCCCGATACCCCGCGACCTTGCCGGCCATCGCCTCCGGCGACTCCTGGGAGATGGCGCGGTAGAGCGGCACATCGTCGCCGTAGCGGCCGCCGAGCAGATGGCAGACGGGCAACGCCGTCGCCTTTCCGAGCAGGTCCCAGCAGGCCATGTCGATGCCGGACTTGACGTACGGATGGCCGAGGAGGGCCGCGTCCATCCGGCGGTTGAGCTTCAGGAGTTGCGTGGGGTCTTCGCCGAGGAGGTGCGGGCCGAGTTCGAGGAGGCCGGCGCGGACGCCGGCGGCGTAGGCCGGCAGATAGAACGGCCCGAGCGGGCAGACCTCGCCCCAGCCGACGAGGCCGGAGTCGGTCTCGACGCCCACGATCGTGCTATCGAACACGGTGACGGATTTGCCGCCGGACCACTTGTAACTGCCTTCGCGCAGCGGCAACTCGACGCGATAGGCCCGAATACGTGTGATTTTCATCGGGGCTTTGTAGCCAGTCGATCACTTTCCGCCCAACCGCTTCAGGCTCGCGGCGGCGTCCTGCGTCATCAGGCTCGCCGGGTCGCCGGCCGCCAACTTCGCCAGCTCCGCCTTCGCTTCCGCGTTACCGATGCGTTCCAACAACTCCACCGCCCGCGCCTCGGTTGGATTCGGCGTCATCGGCTTCGCGATCGCCGTCAGCAGCTTCTCGATTCGTTCCTTTGTCTCCGGCGAAGGCGTCGTGTCCATTGCCTTGCGCAGTTCCGTCTCAACCATCTTCCCGTATCGCTTCAGGTCCTTCATCGCGGTCTCGCGCGCGGCGAACGCCGGGGCATCGAGGCTACCGATCAGCTTCGCCACCTCGTCCGCGGTGGGCAGCGGCGGTGCGGCCACGGGTTTCACATGCTCCCGTACCGTAGCGAGCGCGACATCGGGCCGTTCGGTCAGCTCGCGCATCGCCGCCCAGGCCTCGCGCGCCGATTTCCCGCTCAGGGCGTCCCACAGCTTTTCGGGTGCCGTCGGCTTGTCCTTCCAGGGCTTCGGGGCGTCGTCGCCGGTCGCGTCGAAGACGAGCACGGTCGAATCCTGCCAGCCGACCGCCAACGTCCGGCCATCCGGGGAATAGCTCAACGCGGTGATCGCCAGGCTGTTCGTACCGAGTTCCATGCGAGTCTCGCCGCTGGCCCACTCGACGATGCGCACGACCTGCCGCGTGGTCCCCGCCTGCTGGTCGAGTATGGAATAGGCCGGCACGGCGAACGTGCGGCCCGTGGGGTGGAAGGTCGGCGCGAAAGCGATGCCGTTCGCGAAGCCCGTGAAGGCCCGGGTCTGCTTGCCCGTCGGCAGGTCCCAGACGAGCAGCTTGTTCTGCTGCTGGTCCAGCGACACGGCGGACCGGTTGTCCGGCGATGGCAACAGGTACGGCGAATAGGTCCGATTGGCGGTACCGCCAGTGGCGAGCTGGCGGCCGTCGCGCAGGTCGAACGTCGTGAATTCGAGGAACGACTGGCCGTTTCGCTGGTCCTGGATGTTGCAGAGGACGCCGAAGTAGTTCCCGTCCGCGGACACGGCCGTGGACATGCCGTTGATGTAGCTGATGTTGTTGTCCAACTCCTTGCGGAGTTCCGCCAGGACCTTGCCGGTCTCGGTGTCCCACGCGGCGGCGGTGAAGATGTACTTGTTTCGGTCGTAGTACTGTCCCGCGGCACCCACACGTTTGCCGTCCCTCGACAGCGACGGCTTCGTGCTGGACGAACCGTTCCGCGAGTTCGGGAAGAAGAGCGTGTATTGCTCCTGTCCGCTGGCGAGGTCGACGACGGCGACTCCGCCGTTGCCGGACGGGACGTAGATCGTCTGTGCGTCCGGCGCAAGGGTGCCGTTGTAGACGCTCCAACTGTTCGTCCAGCGGACGGAACGGCCGCCGAGTGCCCGGCGGGCCATCGCGGGCATCGCGCGGGGGGTGACGCGGCTGGCGACGCTCGGATTCGCGTAGCCGAACGATTCCAGTTCCTCGCCGGTGGCGGCATCCCATCGGACGATGCGTCCGTCCTGACCGCCGGTGAGGATTTCCTTGCTGTCGGGGGTGTAGTGGATGTGGCCGACGGGACCGAAGTGACCGTCTTGCGGCGTGAGGAGTTTCCCGGGGACGGTCCAGATTTGCAGCGTGTTGTAATAGAGGCCGAAGGCAACGGCCGGGCCGTCCTTCGGCAGGGCGACGGTGTCGACCGAGTTGGTCGTGGCAAAGCCAACCCCGAGACGTTTGCCGGTGTCGGCTTCCCAGACCTGCACGGCCCCCGATCCGTCGTTCGCCGAGGCCGCCAGCCGTTTCCCGTCGTCCGATACGAAGATCCGCTGGCCGACGTTCGACCGCGTGATGAACTGGTGCAACCGGCGACCGGTCGCCACATCCCACGCCTCGACCGGCCCGCCCTGCCCACCTGTGTAGACCGTCTTGCCGTCGGGCGAGAACCGCGCGGCGGCGACCTGCGCCGATCCGGTCTTGAATTTCGCCAACTCCTTCTTCGTCTCCACGTCCCAGATTTGCACGATCGGGGCGACGTTTTCCTCGTTGTTGCGCACGTAGTACTGGCCGAAGGTCGCCAGCCGTTTGCCGTCGGAGCTGAGCACCGACTGGATGTACTGCGTCTGGAGAACCTTGACCTCCGCGATGAAATCGTTCTTGTCGAAATCGTAAACGTGGCCGAAGGTCTGGCCTTCCTGCTGCGGGTAGCGCGTGCCGAAGGCGATCCGTTTGCCGTCGCCGGAGATGGAAACCTGCCCGTCGCTGAGGCTTTCGAGCCGGCGGGCGAACGGTTGATTGTTGTTGTTCCGGGGGACGAGCTTGCCGGTGACCTCGCCGGTGGCGGGGTTGACGACCGTGGCCGTGTTGTAGGCGGTCAGCACGAGCCGCTCGCCGGTCGGGGAGAAGGTCATGCCATAGCCGGCCTGGATCTGTTCCTTGAGCTTGACGGTCCTGATCACGCGGCCGGTTTCGACGGAGAGGTAGCGGAGTTGATCGGGTTGGGCGAACTGGACGATCTGCTTGCCGTCGGGCGTGAGGGTGCTGAAGCGGTTGTTGCCGTCGGTGCGGAAAAGCGTGGAACCGAGGCGCAGCTTCGCGCCGGCGGGTAGGGGGCCGTCGTCGAGAACCGCCGGCTTGGGCGGTTCCTGTTGCGGCTGTGCGAGCGCGGGAACCGAGAAACCGCAACAGAGCAGCAGGCAAGCGATGCGGCGCATGGCAGGACTCGGAGAGGGCCGAACGAAGATGGGGATATCGTAATCGATCGGCGGCGGGAAATCCCGTCCGTTGCGCGGATGTGACAGTCCGAATCCATCATTTCGGCCGGGCAGTCTCGACCAGCTTCAGGCGAATGTACCACGCGGGCGTCGGCTTGCCGCCGAGGTCAATCTCGGCCGACTCCATGAAACCATCGAGCACGCCGGCGACGGCCTCGTGATCGTATTCGATCTTCAATCGGTCGGGTTGGATGAGCGCCTCCTTCATCTGGCAACCCTTGGCCATCGATTCGCGCATCAACCGGCCGGCCGCCGCCTTGAGGTGGGCTTCCGCTTCGTCCTTGGATTTGCAGGGCGTCCAGTAGCGAATTTCCATCTGGCCGACGACATCCCCGCCGCTGCGGCTGGCGTGCGTGCCTTCGGGCGAGGTTTCGCCGAACTTCTCGGCGACGCACCAGGTGTAAAAGGGACTTGGTGCCGGAGCGGCGACCGGTTCCGCCGGCTTCGAGCAGCCGGTGACGAGGAGGATGAGTAGAGCGACACGAACCATGGGAAGCCTCCGCATCGGCTTCCGCCATCCTATGCCGTCCCTCGCCGTGCGGCCCTCACTCAATACCGCACGTTGAGATGCACGAGCGTTTCGAGCGCGTAGACGCGCGGGCCGGTGACCGGGGCGTTCACGCCGAGGTTCAGGCTCGACCGGCTCCCCAAACCAAACGACGTGCCCACCGTGAAGCTCACGATGTCGGTCGCGCCCACCGGGAACCGGTTGATGTCCCGATTGTTGAACGGCACGTTCACGTGGAGTTCCGCGATCGGCGTCACCGATCGCACGAAGCGCGATCCGGAGAGGTCGTTCAACAACAGATAGCCGACCTGCACGCTGTTGAAGAGGTACGTCGTATCGCGGTCGTCGGTCGGCACGGCGATCGACGAGATGAACTGCCCGTAGGCGCGGCGGAAGGTCGTGGTGCCGCCAATGAACGGCTGGATCAGCGTCGGGTGGACGACCGGGTTCTGGACGGTGAACGCGGCCGCGCCGCCGGTGGGCGCCGTGACGACGAGACCGCCGGAGAGGACGCGCCCGCCGAGCAACGATCCATCCGCGTCGAATTCGAGCGGTTCGTTGATGAACGCGTACTTCAGGATGATGCTGAGGTCGCCGACGGTCGCGCGATCGAGTTCCGTCGGACCGGTCAGTTGCAGGAGCGGCAACCGCAGGCCGATCGAGGCGTCGCCGTCGAGGAAGGTCTTTTCGATGCCGAACGTCTGCCGGTGGACGTTGGTGATGGGCAGGTCGAACCGCTGCCGCTGGCCGGGGTTCACATCGTAGAAGTAGTGGTAGGTGAGGTAGACGCGATCGACGGGTCGCGGGGCTTCGTTCTCGCTGATCTTGTACGCGCCGCGGATGACGGGAACGGGCAGCCGGCCGGCGCCGACGCGGCTGGATTCGTTGAGCAGGATACCCGTGTTCGAGGCGGTGCCCCGCGCGAGCGACGCGACTTCCTGGAAGTCGCCGTACATGTTCGGCAGTTCGATGGAACGGCCGCGGGTGCCGGCCGATGCGAGGTCGAAGGACGGCGGGTTTGGCCCCGTGAGCACGCGCGTGGTGCCCGGGGTGGGCGTGGCCGGCGTCGTGGGAACGGCGGGCGGCGCGGGCGTGCCCGGGCGCGGCATCGGCTGCGGACGCGGCGCCGGCGTGGCGGGCGGCGCCTGCGCCGAAAGCTCCGGGGCGTCTTGCGCGAACAGGCTCGCCGGCGCGAGCCACGCCATGAGCGCGCCGATGAGGATGCGTTTGCGCACGGTCCGGCCTCCCTGCCGATTGAACGGGTCCAATCTTCAAGATCGGTCGGAAGGGCGAAGCGGGTTGAGCGGGAATTCCGGGTTGGACGGGAAATATCGGAGGCTACCGCGCGTGCGCCGTCTCCGCGTGGCGCGGGTCGGTCTTCAAAATGATCTCGTTGATGCCGGTCTGGTTGAAACCCTTGTACCCGTCGTCTCGCTGGAGGATCTCTAGGTGCGAGCCGAGCGCGCCGTCGGTTCGGAACTTCACCGCCTGTTCCGTGGTGATCCGACCGGACTTGAGCAGTGCGTCGATCCGCTTCTCCGCCACCGGCCAGACTTCGCCCTTCGTAAACGCCTGACGCAGGAACGCGAAATCGGTGAACGGTTTCATCGCATCCACGCCGAGCGGCTTCAACTGGTCCCGCGCCGCGTCGAACGCGAACTGGCATTCGAGGTGGTGCATCCCCGCCTGCAGGAACGCCTCGCCGTGCAGGGCGCACCAGAGGCCGACGGTGCCGAGTTCCTTTCGGTGCGGCAGCGGCTCGTGCGCGAAGTCGCCCGTCACTTCCTCCGGCGACAGGTCCACGTCCGCGAAGATCACCACGCCGACGTTCGGCTGCTCCAACACCTGTGCGCCCCAGCCCGCCTCCTTGCCGGCGTAAAAGCGCTCCCGGCAGACAAAGCCGAGTTCCTCGAGTAGGGCGATGAGCGGAGCGAAGTTGTCCCGCCCACTGCGGTAAGTGTGGTGGTCGTGGTTCGCCCATCCGAGGCCGAGCGCGTCCTGCCGCGCCTTCTGGATGCGCGCCGCGCGATTGCGCATCTGCCAGTATTCGCGCTCGGCCTGGAAGAAGAGGTCGCAGGCGCGGTCCACGCCGAGGTCCGCGATAGCGGCGCGAATGCGGCTTCGCGCCGCGGCGAACCCGTCGATCTCGTCATCGAAGTCCCGCGGTCGCAGGCGGAACATCTCCAAGTGTTTCAGAACGAGTTCCGCGGCGACCGGCTTCCCACCGTGCCGTTCGATCACCCAGCACTCGGCGTGGTGTTCCTTCGCCACCCGCGCCGTACGCGTCGGCGCGAGTGGCGCGCCGTCGATCGTTACCGTTCCGGTCAGCCCCTGCGCCAGCAAGAAGTCGGCGACCGATTCGACCTTCACGAACAACTGGCGGTCGCCCTTCGGCACGAGCGTCACGTCCGGGAACATCCCGCCCGAGTGCGACCACGTCCCGCCGCGTTCGGCATAGCCGACCTCGCGCAGCCGACGGACGGTGCCTTCGTCGTGCGGCAGCGTGAATCGCGCCACCCAGTCGAGCAGGCGCGTGCCCGTCTCGTGCAACATTCGGTCACGCAGGTGGCTGATGAAGCCGTTGACTTCGAGGAAGCCGTCGAGCGTCTCGCGCACGAAGTTCGCCGCGGACGGCTGGGTGGTCCACGTCACGTCTGCGCCCATAGGAAGGTCCTCCAAACCCGATTTCACCGCTGTGGACGCCGAGAAATCAGAGAGAAAACAGTAGAGTCGGAAGATGTGAAATCAATCGCTTCTCTGCGATCTCTGCGTCCTCAGCTGTGAATCGGTTTCTTGGTTTCTATCGACCCGACAACAATAATGGTCTAGCGCACCATTCTACCCGTTCCCGGCCCGCGAGGATTCCCCATGACCGACATCGTCCTCCTCGGGGCGGGTAAGATCGGGCGGATGATCGCCCGCTTCCTCGCCGACAGCGGAGACTATCGCGTGCGGCTGTGCGACGCCGACCCCGAGGCCCTCGCGCGGGTTTCGCACCCCGCCATCGAGACGCGCCACGTCGATGCCGCCAACCCGCTTGCTCTCGCCGACGACTTTCGGGGTCGCTCACTCGTCATTTCCGCCCTGAGCTTCAAACTCAACCCGATTGTCGCCGAAGTCGCCGCCGACCTCGGCCTCAGCTACTTCGACCTCACCGAAGACGTCGAGACCACCCGCCGCGTCCGCGCCGTCGCCGCGAACGCCCGGCCCGGCCAGATCTTCATGCCGCAGTGCGGCCTCGCGCCTGGCTTCATCACCATCCTCGCCGGCCACGTCCTCACCTGGTTCGACAAGATCGACACCGTCCGCCTCCGCGTCGGCGCGCTGCCGCAATATCCTTCCAACCAGTTCAAGTACAACCTCACCTGGTCCACCGACGGACTCATCAACGAGTACTGCAACCCTTGCGAGGCGATCCGCGGCGGCCGACGCATCGAGTTGCTGCCCCTCGAAGGCCTCGAACATTTCGACCTCGACGGCGTCGCCTACGAGGCCTTCAACACCTCCGGCGGACTCGGCACCCTCTGCGAAACCCTCGACGGCCAGGTCCGCGAACTCGACTACAAGACCGTCCGCTATCCCGGCCATCGCGAACTCGCCAAGTTCCTCGTCGACGAACTCCGCCTCGGCGAACGCCGCGAAATCCTCAAGGACATCCTCGAGAAATCGGTGCCGATCACGTTCCAGGATGTGGTCATCGTCTTCGTCACCGTCACCGGCTGGCGCAAGGGGCGCTTCGTGCAGAAGTCCGAAGCCCGCAAGATCTACATGTCCACGATCGGAGGCGAAATCTGGAGCGCGATCCAGATCACCACGGCGGCATCGCTGTGCGCCGTGGTGGACCTGCACGTCGCCGGGCGGTTACCGTCGTCCGGATTCGTGAAGCAGGAACAGGTGGATTTCGAGTCGTTTGTGAAAAACCGGTTCGGCCGACATTACGAATCGGTCGGCCCGCGCACCTCCGGCCATGCCGATCCCACCGAATGACGGTTCAAACGGACGCCGGGTCGGGGCGAATAGCGGTATAATGGCCCCCATGCCCCTGTCCCCGTGGCTGACATTCCGCCAGGCGAAGGAGTCGATCCGCAACGGCCGCCCCGAAGAGGCGCAGCGGATGCTCACGCCCCTCGCGGCCGAAGGCTACCGCAAGGCCGGCCGCCTCCTGCGCGACGTCGCCGCCACTTACGTGGCGCGCGGCGAGAAGCACCACCGCGCCGACAACCCCGAAGCCGCCTGGAAAGACCTGCTCGCCGCCGAATCGCTCAACACCGGCGACCCCCGCGTTGGCGCACTGCGCACGGCGCTGACGCGCATCGGCGTCGCCGAGTGCGCCGCCGCCCTCGAAGCCGGCCGGCCCATGCACGTCCTGTCGGTCATCGGCCGCATGAAGGAACGCCACGTCCAGCGGCCCGACCTCGACGCCATGGAGATCCTTGCCCAAGACTGGGTGATGGCGATCGAAATGGCGGACCGCGGCGACTTCCTTCTGGCCCAGGCCACGATCGACCGGTTGCGCACCCGCCTCGTAATGGCGCCGACCACAGGGCTGGATGCCTACGCCCGCCAGCTGGGCGAACGCCACGATCGCTTCCGCACCGCCATCGCCGCGCTCTCCGAAGCTGCGGACGCGCACAAGTGGGCCGACGCCGCCAAGTGGGCCGGCGAGGCGATTGCCGTCGCGCCGAACCACCGCGAGGCGCGCCTCATTCAGATTCGCGCGTGGGAATCGCTCCGACCGAACACCGGCACCTATCACCCCAACCCGGTCGAAGTCGCGACGATGGCCGCCGTCGGCGGCGCCGCTTCGCCCGTCGTGCCGCACTACGCCCCCGGCTCGGCCGCGCGACCATCCAACCACTCCGGCCTCCCCAAACGCTTCCTGCTCTGGATCGACGGCGTCGGCGGCTACCTTGTCTGCCTCTCTAGTCGCGTCACCTTCGGCCAGGCCACCGCCGACGCCCCCATCGACGTCCCCCTCTTCGCCGACGTCTCCCGCATGCACGCCGAACTCGCCCGCGACGGCGAAGGCTACGTTGTCGAATCCAACCGCGGCCTGCACGTCAACGGAACCCCGAACGAACGCACGCTCCTGAAGTGCGGCGACCGCGTCACCCTCGGCGCCTCCTGTCAGTTCCTCTTCCGCCAGCCCGTCAGCATCAGCCCCTCCGCCCGACTCGAACTCGTCAGCGGTCACCGCCTCCCCCTCGCCGTCGACGGCGTGCTCCTCATGGCGGACAACCTTATCCTCGGCCCCGGCAGCCAGACGCACATCACGCTCCCCTGGGCGACCGCCAACATCATCCTCTACCGGTCGAAGGACGGCCTCGGGGTCAAGTTCGCCGGCCCCTTCACCGTCGACAACAGCCCTTGCCGCGAACGCGCCAACCTTACGCTCCCCGCCTCCATCTCAGCCGATTCCTTCTCCTTCACGATCGAACCCGTCGGCTCGCGCCTCTGAGCGAAACCCGCGCTCCACCGCTGTTACGACTGCGGTTTCGAATTCGGGAATCGGGCCTGCCACTTGGCACGCAGGGCGTCGCGGAAGCGGTTCTGGAAACCATCGGGCATCGGATACGGTTCGCCGGCTTTGTAAAGCTGGATCGTCTTGCGCACGTTGTCGACCACGAGCTGGCACGGGTTGCACCCGGAGAGGTGTTCGGCGAACTCGGTGTAGAGCGCCAGCGCCGACGCGTCGTCGATCACTTCGTTCAGCGCACGCAGCAGTTCTTCGCACGACATGATCGGAGACCCTGCTTCATGAATGTTGATGATCCGGAACGACCCGCGTCGCGGCATCGCCCAGTTCGCGGGTGAGTCGTTCGCGCAGCTGCATGCGGGCGCGGAGCAATCGAACCTTCACGTTCGAGACGCTCAACCCCAGCGCCTCGGCCGTTTCCTCCGTGGACAACCCTTCGATATCCCGCAGGACAAAAACCACGCGATGCTTGTCATCCAGTTCCGTGATCGCCCTGTCCAGGAGTTCCCGCATCTCGGCCCGCTCCGCCAAGACGTCCGGCGGTTCCCGCCACGCGGCGATGTATTCCGGATGGGGCACGGAGGCGAACGATTCGTCGCCGTCGTCCAGCGAAACCGTCGGCAGTCCCCGGCGCTTCCGAAGCACCTTCAGGGCGAAGTTCGTGGCGATCCTCAGCACCCAGGTCGCCACGGCGGATTCGCCCCGGAACGAATCGATGTGCTCGATGAGGCTGAGGAACGTTTGCTGCACCACGTCTTCGGCGTCCTGGGCCTGACCCGTGATGCGGTACGCCACCGCGTAGACCCGCCCCTGGAGACGGCCGACCAACTGTTCGAAGGCCGAGAAATCGCCCGTCTGGGCATTACGGAGCAGACCTAGGTCGTCTTCCACGGGTTCGATCGGCGGTTGGTTCATCGCAGTCATGGCGATTCTGACATACCGTGGAGCGGCCCCGAAGTCCATTCATCGAGGCCGCCGGCCCGCGGGATCGCCATTACTTCGATTTCTCGAACCCGGATTTCACCAACTCCTCGTAGCCGGGTTTGAGCGGCTTCGATTCGATGCCGGCCGCCTTGAGAAGATCCGCCGCCTTCCGGCAGCGACCACCGGCGGCGCAGTGCAGGTACACCACCTTCCCGGTGGGTATCAGCTTCTTCAATTGCTCGGCCGTCACCCCGGCCTTGATGTCCGACAGAGCCAGGTGCTGGGCGTCTTTCAAATGCCCGTCCTTCCACTCGTCCGCCTCCCGCACGTCGATCAGCACGGCCTTACCGTCGGCGATGGCCTTCTTCACTTCGGCCGGCGTGTCCGTGGTGTGATCCGCGGCGAACACACGCAGGCCCAGTACCGCCATCGCCACGATCGCCACGCCAAACAGGATCCGTTCCATCGGTGGAGCTCCCCAGAGGTGTCAGCCCTTGAAAATGGGGCCTTCCAATCATGGATCCTCGAAGCTTCGGAAAGTTACATTCATTTTCGGTGTAACTTTCCGACGGCCGGCGGATCAGCTCATTGTCCGAGATACCGGACAACGGAGGAGGAGCCATCATGAGTGCTGTCGCCAACCTGACGACCGAAGCGTTCGTCGACGAGGTGATCGAATCGCCGGTGCCGGTCGTGGTGGATTTCTACGCGAACTGGTGCGGCCCGTGCCGGTTGCTGGCGCCGATCCTCGAACGGATCGCGGACGCCTATCGCGGAAGGGTCCGCATCGTGAAGGTCGACGTGGACCAGGAGCCGGAGCTCGCGGCGCATTTCGGCGTCTCCAGCATCCCGACCCTGGCCTTCTTCCAAAACGGTCGAATGGTGGATCGCCATGCAGGACTGCTCGATCCCCGTGTCTTGCTTCAAAAGCTCGACCGCATGGCCGGAGCAACCGCGGCGGCAATGTAACTCGATCGACACACATGCCCGTTCCAAAAGGCAAGCACGGGTTCAAGAACCAAGATTGGAGCACAATCATGATTGGACATCACCGAACACGTGCCATCGCATTGGCGGCCCTTGCGGTCGGACTCGGAATCGGTCTCGGCTGGGCGGCGGACAAGCCGATGGCCGAACCGCAAAAGGGACCGCCCGCCGGCAAAGGCCCGATGGGCAAAGGCCCGATGGGCAAAGGCGGCCAGGGGAAGGATGCCGCGTTCGCAACGGATCGCGACACGTTTCACTTCCTGCTCGAGAACCACAAGGCGATCACGCGGAACGTGAAGAAACTCGACAACGGCGTCGAGACCGTGACGGAATCCGAAAAGCCCGAGGTCGCCAAGAAGATCCAGGAACATGTGCCTGCGATGTACGAACGCCTGAAGTCCGGAAAGGGCGTGCGCTACTGGGACCCGCTGTTCGCCGAGGCGTTTAAGCACGGGAAGAAGATGAAGATGGAAATCACGAATACGGCCAAGGGCGTGAAGGTGGTCGAGACCTCCGACAACGCCGATGTGGTGAAGATCATTCAGGCTCACGCGGAAGTCGTATCCCAATTCGTAAAGAACGGGTTCGACGAAGCCCACAAGGAGCATCCGGTTCCGGGTAGCGAGAAGAAGAAGTGACACCGATACCCGCGAACGATCCGACTCCGGCGGAGCCATCCGCCGGCTCCCCTCGGAGGACCATCACCGTGGATGCGTTACTGTTGCTGGGAATCCTGGTCGCTTGGCTCGTCCTCCAGATTTGGGTGCTCCCGAAGATGGGGGTCCGGACCTGAATGGGGGATTCCTGCCGGCCGCGGTCGCGGCCGATCCTTCCAAGCCAGCCCGAGGCATTCCCTCCAGACCCGTCCGACGAACGAACCGGGAAATAATCCATGTCCACCGATTCTCGCCCCGGTCCCTTCGCCCGCGCGATCGGGATCGTGAAGACCGTGCTGACCGCGGGTCTCGCGCTCGCCGCGCTCGGCTTGTTCCTCGCATGGATGGGGGGTGCCTTCCATGAAAAGGTGCCGCCCGGCGTGGCACCGGTGGAGCGGCCGAAGGTTGGGACCCGCACGCTCGTGGCGGCGGAGCGGACGGTCGGAACCGAATCGATCACCGCGGTCGGTTCCGTTCAGCCGCGCCGGAAGACGGAAATCGCCAGCCAGTTGCTCGCGACGATCCGCGAGTTGAAACCCCGGTCCGGCGACCGCGTGAAGGCGAAGGATATCCTCGTCGTCCTCGACGACCGCGAGTTGAACGCCCAGCAGCGGGAAGCGACGGCTTCGCTCGCCGCCGCCGAGGCGGACCTCGTCACGCGCCGCTCGAACTACGAACGGATCAAGGCCCTGAAAGGCGCCGTCAGCGCCGAGGAGTTCAACAACGTCGAGGGGGCGTTCCGCGTCGCCGAAACCCAGGTGCGGCGGGCGAAGGAAACGATCGGCCGGATCGAGGTGCAGATCACTTACGCCCGAATCGCGGCGACATCCGACGGCATCGTGGCCGACCGGTTCGCCGAACCGGGGGACCTCGCCAGCCCCGGCAAACCGTTGCTCACGCTATACGACCCGAACGATCTGGAACTGCACGTGAACGTCCCGGAGAGCCTGGCGTCGGGCCTCGGTATCGGCAAGCCGCTCGGCATTCGCATCGACGCGAACAACTGGGCGACGACGGCCACCGTGCGCGAGATCGTCCCGCTCGCCCAGCAAGCCAGCCGCTCGGTCCTCGTCAAACTCGGGCTGAGCGTGCCCTCGTCTGTGTCGGTCTTGCCGGGAATGTTCGGCCGGGCCGTCATCCCGGTCGGCGAAGTGGAACGGGTCTGGCTGCCGCAAGCGGCCGTCCAACGGTTGGGGCAACTCGACCTGGTGGATATTGCCGGTACCGACGGTTTCCTCACCCGCCGCTTCGTTCGCCTCGGCAAGACCTTCGACGGGAAAGTGGAAATCCTTTCCGGACTCAGCGGCGGCGAACGCGTCGCGCTGCCTTCGCGATAAATCCCGATGGGACGCCCTGCCATGACGAACAAGACCGCCGACGGTGGAGCCGTGGCCCGGCTGATCGAGGCCTTCCTCCACGGCAACCTCTCGGTGCTCATCATCCTCGTAATGCTCGGCTGCGGGGCCGCCGCCCTGCTGCTCACCCCGCGTGAGGAAGAACCGCAGATCGTGGTACCCCTCGCCGACGTGTACGTACGCATGCCCGGCGCGAGCGCCGAGGAGATCGAGCAGCAGGTGTCGTCCAAACTTGAACGGCTGCTCTATCAGGTCGATGGCGTCGAGTACGTCTATTCGATGTCCCGGCCGGGCGAGGCGATCGTCACGGTTCGCTTCTACGTCGGCGAGCATCGCGAGAACAGCCTCGTCAAGATCCACAATAAGATCGCGATGAGCGTCGATCAGGTGCCGCCCGGCGTCACCGGCTGGGTGGTCAAGCCGATCGAGATCGACGACGTGCCGTTCGTGAACGTCACGCTCTGGAGCAAGACGGCCGACGACTTCACCCTGCGGCGCGTGGCCGAGCAAGTCGAAGTCGCCTTGCAGGGCGTGCCGGAGACCGCGCGGACGGAAGTGGTCGGCGGGCGCCGTCGGCAGTTCCGCATCGAGCTTGACCCGGAGCGCATGGCGTCCCGGCTGGTCACGCCGCTGGATGTGGACCGCGTTCTGCGCGGTGCGAACGTGAACGTGCGGGCGGGCGCGCTGCGAGCGGACAATCGCGAGCTGTCGGTGGAGAGCGGTCCGTTCGTGCGGACGCCGGCCGAGGCCGAGACGTTGGTCGTCGGCGTATTCTCCGGCCGACCGGTGTACCTGCGGGACGTCGCCACCGTGACCGACGGCCCGGAGGACCCCGCGAACTACACGCGCATCCGCTTCGGCCCCGGCGAGCCGAACGCCCCGGCCGGGAACTTCCCGGCCGTCACCGTCGGCATCGCGAAGCGAAAGGGGAGCAACGCCGTCGCGGTCGCCCGCGCGCTGGAGGCGAAGGTCGAGGAACTGCGCCGCGACGTGATCCCGCACGACATCGAGGCCCGCATCACCCGCAACAACGGCGAGACGGCCGACGAAAAGGTGACGGAACTTATCCGCGAACTCGGCCTCGCGATCATCATCGTCTCCGGGCTGGTGATGTTCGCGCTCGGCTGGCGGGAGGCGCTCATCGTCGTCACGGCCGTGCCGCTCACCTTCGCCCTCACGTTGCTCGTCAACTACCTCGCCGGGTACTCGATCAATCGCGTCACGCTCTTCGCCCTCATCCTCGCGCTCGGCCTTGTCGTCGACGACCCGATCGTGGACGTGGAGAACATCTTCCGGCACTTCCGGATGCGGAAGAAGCCGCCGAAGGAAGCCGTGCTCGAAGCCGTCAACGAGGTCCGCCCGCCGATCATTGTGGCCACGCTGGTCGTCATGGTCTCGTTCCTGCCGATGCTGTTCATCACCGGCATGATGGGGCCGTATATGCAGCCGATGGCGCTGAACGTGCCCGTGGCCATGTTCATGTCGATGGTCGTCGCGTTCACCGTCACGCCGTGGCTGAGCTATCAGGTGCTCAAGGGCGTGTACGGCAAGGGTGGCCACGAACAGGACGACCCGCAAAAGACGTTGACCTACCGCGTCTACAAGGCCGTGCTCACGCCGTTCCTCGATTCACGCCTCGCCGCCTGGGCGCTGATCGGTTTCGTGCTCCTGCTGCTCCTCGCGTCGATGGTGCTGCCCGCCCTCGGCCTCGTGCCGTTGAAGATGCTCCCGTTCGACAACAAGAACGAATTCCAGGTCCTCGTCGATCTGCCGGAAGGATCGACCATCGAGCAGACCGACGCCGCGTTGGGTGCCCTCGCGGATCATGTGCGCACCGCGCCGGAAGTGCGCGAGGTGCTCAGCTACGCCGGCACCGCCTCGCCGATCGACTTCAACGGCATGGTGCGGCACTACTACCTCCGGCAGGAATCGCACCGCGGCGACCTGCGCGTGAACCTGATTCCCAAGGAAGAGCGCCAGCACCAGAGCCACGCCCTCGTGCTGCGCCTGCGGAACGATCTCCAGGCCGTGGCAGACCGGCACAAGGCGCGCATCAAGATCGTCGAAGTGCCCCCCGGCCCGCCGGTGCTCAGCACGCTCGTTGCCGAGGTGTACCCTCGTGCCGGGCAATCGGACGCCAGCTTCCGCACCGATACCCGACACGTTCGGGATCTGTTCGCGAAGTCCAAGGATGTGGTGGACGTGGACGATACCTTCGAAGCCGAGCGGTCGCGCTTCGTCTTCCGCGTGGACAAGGAGAAGGCCTCGCTCACGGGAATCACGACGGAACAGATTGCGAATACGCTTCGGGTCGGCCTGCAGGGGATGCAGCCGGGCGAAGGGGATGTGCAAGATTTCCGTGCCGGGGCCGCCCACCTGCCGCGGGAGCTGAACCCACTCGCCATCGTCCTGCAACTTCCCCAACGCGAGCGTGGCAGCCTCGTCGACCTGACCCGCCTCGGCGTGAAGACCCCGACCGGCGAGATCGTGCAACTCGGCGAACTGGGTCGCTTCGAATCGGAACCGGCCGAGCAGACGATCTACCACAAGAATCTGCGCAAGGTCGCATACGTCTTCGGCGACACCGCCGGCCGCACGCCGGGCGAGGCGGTCATCGGCCTCCTCTTCGCCATCCGCGACCAGCCGACCCCCGGCGGTGCCGAGGTGGTGTGGAACGGCGAAGGCGAATGGAAGATCACGCTGGACGTGTTCCGCGATCTCGGCCTCGCGTTCGGCGGAGCCATGCTCCTCATCTACATCCTGATGGTGTACCAGACGGGCAGTTACCTGATCCCGCTCGTGCAGATGATCTCCATTCCGCTCACGATCATCGGCATCATGCCGGGGTTCTGGCTGCTCAACGTCGCCACCGGCGGCACCGTCGGCGGGTATGCGAATCCGGTTTACTTCACGGCCACGGCCATGATCGGCATGATCGCGCTCGCCGGCATCGCCGACCGGAACGCCATCCTGCTGCTCGATTTCATCCAGCACGTCCGCGGCCGCGGCGCCTCGCTCAAGGAAGCGCTCATCGAAAGCGGAGCCGTGCGCTTCCGGCCGATCCTGCTCACCGCCGGGGCGGCCATGCTCGGCGCGTGGCCGATCACCCTCGACCCGGTCTTCAGCGGCCTCGCCTGGTCGCTGATCTTCGGCCTGACGGTTTCCACCGCCTTCACGCTCGTGCTCGTTCCGGTCGTCTACTGGATGCTCTACCGGAACGAGGATCGAGTACCGCCGTCCGACGCTTCACCGATTCCGGATCCCACACTCCATTCGTGAGGACTATCGTGCGCACGATCGCCGTTGCCTTCGTTCTGGTTGTTATGCCCCTGGCTTACACCCAGGAGAAGAGCGTCAAGCCGGGCATCAACGACCCGTTCAAAAATCCGGACGTGGAGAAATACAAGAACACCTTCGAAGGCGAGAGCCGGGAGGTATACCTGCACCGCGAGAAGATCGTGGCGGCGTGCGGGCTGAAGCCCGGCATGGTGGTGGCCGACGTCGGTGCCGGCACGGGCTTGCACACCCGCCTGTTCGCCAAGGCCGTGGGCGACGACGGACAGGTCTACGCCGTGGACATCGCGGCCAAGTTTCTGGCCCATATCCAGAAAACCGCTCGGGAGGCGAAACTGCGGAACGTGACGCCGGTGCTCTGCAACGAGGACTCGGTCGACCTACCCAAGGGCAGTGTCGATGTGGCCTTCGTCTGCGATACCTATCACCATTTCGAATTCCCCCACCGCACCCTTGCGAGCCTGCATCGCGCCATCAAGCCGGGCGGCCGACTCATCGTGATCGACTTCAAACGAATCCCCGGCCTGAGTTCGGACTGGACGATGAACCACGTCCGTGCCGGCCAGGAGGTGGTGGAAAAGGAGATCGCCGCCGCCGGGTTCACGAAGTCCGAGGAGGTCAAGGATTTGCTGAAGGACAACTATTTCGTCATCTTCACGCGATCGAAAAGCGACTCGAGATGATATTTCGCAGGTAGGGGTATGCAATCCGGAGATGGTCGCCGGACTTATCTACGGTGTTTGTCTGCGGGAAAGGTACAAAGTCGAAGCAGGCGAAACGTCAGAACTTTCGTGTACCAGCGAAACAATTGGCGGGCGAATACCGCCCACACGTTCAAATTACCCGGCAAGGATTCGAACCTTGACGAAGTGAACCAAAATCACTTGTGCTACCGTTACACTACCGGGTAATCGCTTTGCTTGTTATACGGTCCGGAAACCGAAATCGCAACCCCTCTCGGCTCGCGACTTGGTCAGTCATGAGACACGAAAATCGCCCGCCGGTTCACGGCGGGCGATTCGGTGTTTTTCACCGTTCTCTAACTCAGTCGTCCGAGCCGGCCGCTTTGCCGATGGCGCCGCCGGTCAGCTTCACGCCGATGACGATGTCCTTCTTTTCGACCTTGCTCTTCAGGCTCTTCGTCACGTCGGTGATGATCGGCTTCATCTGCGGCGCCTGGCCGGCGAGCAGCGGCAGCAACGCCTTGGCCTTGCCGAGCAAATCGTCCACCGTGGCACCGAAGTCATCGGCGGCGGCGGTGTCCTTCATGGTCATCATGATCTCGAGTGCCACGTCGCCGGTGACCTTCAGGGTCATGGACGAACTTTCGAGCTTTTCGAGTTGCTTCTTGAGCTTCTCGGGGTCGTCGATGCCGGGGATCGGCGGGATTTCGCCGACCTTGCCGCTGCTGACGCCGCAGCCGAACATGGAGGCCTTGCCGTCCATCTTCTCGACGAGGGCGGCGAGTTCCTTCTTGAGAGCCGGCTTCGCCTTTTCGTCGGACGCCTTCATCGCGGCGGTGACGAGCTTCTTGTCGGTCCCGCCGACGATCGTGTTCTTGTCGGCGACGCTGGCGAAGAACGGTTCGGGGCGGTTGTTGCCGGTGATCTTGACGAGCGTGTAATCGCCGTCCTTGACGATGGCGACCTTGTCCCCGTCCTTCTTGGCGGCGGCTTCGACCGCTTCGAAGAGCTTCTCAGGGTTGAAGTTGCCGCGAACGACCATGAGGCCCTTCATGTCCTGGGGGTTGTCGCCCCAGAATCCGGCGGTGATGGTATCGATGTCCTTGAGCGGGTCGAGGCCGAGGGTTTCGAGCGTCTTCTGGGCTTCGCCACCCTGGAGGGCCTGCTTGAGATTGGCGAGAGCGTACTTCTTGAACAGATCGGAGTCGATGACCTGCTTGAGGTTGATTTGCAGGTACGATTCGGCTTCGGCCGGAATCAGGCGTTCGACGTCGGCGGCGCGGACGGGTGTGGCCGCGAGGCCGAGGCCGATGGCGGCGGCCGCCAGCAGTCTGCGAACAAAACGCATGGAAATCTCCCAGGATGGTGGGCGGCCGTCGCACGGCCGCTGGCCGGTATACCCCGCGTCGGGCCGGCGGGTTTCGCCATCCAGTCAGGTTACGCCGACGCGAAGGGTCCGGGTAGTGGTTCGGCGGGGACCGTTCAAACTTTGATCCCGGCTTTCAAAAAGCGCATGAGGGAACGCGTGAATTCCGGCAGGTCGTCGGGACCGCGGCCGGTGAGCATATTACCATCCACGACGAATGGCTCGTCGCGGTAAGTGGCACCGGAGGCGCGGACATCGTCGCGGATGCCGGGCGAGCAGGTCAGCGTGCGGCCGTCGACGGCCCCGGCGCTGATGAGGAGTTGCGGGCCGTGGCCGATCGCGGCGATCCGGCCCTCCTGCGAGAAGGTGCGGGCCACGTCCACGGCGGCCTCACGTATGCGCAGCCGTTCGACGGCGGGGCCGTCGGGAATCACCAGCAGGTCGAAATCGCCGGGATTCAGGTCGTGGATGCGGGCGTTCGGTTCGATCGTGTAGCCGTGGAGACCGGTGACGGCGTGCAGGAGCGGGCTGGCGAGCGTTACCTTCACCCCCTCTTCGCGCAACCGGTACCACGGCACGAACAACGTCAGTTCCTCGAAGCCATCGGCGACCAGTATCAGCGCTTTCATGCCATCCTCGGCGGCGAAGGGGGAGTCATCGAGTCCGTGGCTTCGATTCTAACACGCCGGCTGCGGTCGGGGTAGCCCGGAGACGGAATCGGCGGGTTGGCCCTACTCCGGCCGGGGCGGAATCCTATCCCAACATTATGTCGTCGCGGCGGGCGCCGCGATAACGTTCCCCTCACCGAGGTTCGCACCGATGGCGGTTCACGTTCAGAAGGAAGCCCCGAATTTCACAGCCACAGCGGTCGTCAACGAAGAGTTCAAGACCATCCAACTCAACGACTACCGCGGCAAATATGTCGTCCTGTTCTTCTATCCGCTCGACTTCACCTTCGTCTGCCCGACCGAAATCATCGCCTTCAGCGACCGCGTCGAGGAGTTCCAGAAGCGCGGTTGCGAAGTGATCGGCGTGTCGGTGGACAGCCAGTTCAGCCACCTCGCCTGGATCAAGATGCCGCGCACCGAAGGCGGCCTCGGCGGGCTGAAGTATCCGCTCGTTGCGGACCTGACGAAGAAGATCAGCTGCGACTACGGCGTGCTGCTCGACGGCGGGATCGCGCTGCGCGGCCTGTTCCTCGTCGACAAGGGCGGCGTCGTCCGGCACATCACGATCAACGACCTGCCGATCGGCCGCAGCGTGGATGAGGCGATTCGCGTGCTGGACGCCCTGCAGTTCTTCGAAAAGAACGGCGAGGTCTGCCCGGCCGACTGGAAGCCCGGCAAGGCGACGATCAAGCCCGGCGTGAAGGAATCGAAAGAGTATTTCGCCAAGGCCGGGAAA
>JAHBXO010000023.1 GCA_019636445.1 Gemmataceae bacterium
GGAGATTCGAATACCAATCACGATCGCGAAAACCGGAGGTGCGAAATGAAGTCGACGACGCGCGCATTCGTCTTTCTCGTCTTGGCGGCCACCGTGTCTATCGCGATCGTACGGGCCGAGGAGGACTGCAATCCGAACGGCAAGAGCTACGGAGCGAAGACGGTCAACTGCAACGCGACGAAATCGAGTTGTTTGGACAGTGTGATCGAATACACGCAAAGCGGAGCCCCTTTCTGCGTGCCGAACCGCGAGATCACCCGGATTTACGGTGTCGATACCGCTTGTGAGGAATTGATCAATGTCACCGGAACAAAGAAAGTCTGCATCGATTGGATCGATACGGTCACGAATGAAGGTGTAACGCAAGTCTGTTACGACTATTACGACTGCACGCCTACGCCGACGACATTCTCCTGGGAATGCACGGCTGGAATTGTACTGAAGGAGTTACGTGTGGTGGTTAAGGCGACAGCGGATTGCAGAAACGTCGAGGATCCTATGGATCCTTTGTAGTCATCCTTGGGCCTCGCTATTCAAGGAACCTCCACATGTTAGCATTGTATTCACAGCTGGCATTAATGCTGGTATGTGCCTGTTCCGATTCGACAACAGTCGAGAAATTGGAAGAATGCGCGAGAAAGTCGATCGAGTCACGTGAGATCATCAAGAATTACCACCTTCTGGCATCGATCGACATTCGCGAACGCACGAATGGAAAACTAGAGGAATACCGATACGAATTCGAAGCTTGGAAGAAGGGGGAAAGGTACCGGTTGGACCGCAAGGTGATCGAAGAATCCGAGAATCGCAAGAATAATGGTACCCGATGGATATATTGCAGGAATTGCGAACAAGACGGGATGAAGATCACAACGTATATGGGACCGAATTCCATCTCGCCCGTGATGATCTCGCGTATCGACGATAACGATCCACGGCATTATCACATCGACTGGAGGTTCTTGGGCCTCCGCAAATCTGAACTATATAACAAGGACAGGCGACCCGATGCGGATTTGCTTGAGATTCGGAAACTCGACAACATTACGATCTCGGTGACGGCCGCAGGCGTGAACGACGTGCGTCATTTTGAAAGTAAGACACCCGCCGGGATACTGAAGATTACGTTTGATGGATCGGCGGCTTTCAACCCGACGTACTTTTATCTCGATGCTAAGCGCGGAAATGACATCCTGGCTACGGAGACAAATGTGGTGTATCAAAAGATCGACGGTATTCCATTCCCGCGATCCATGCACTACTCGTCAATGTTGAACAAATCGGTGGTCATGAGCGAATTAAAGATCAACGTTAAGTCTATTGAGTTGAATGGCGAAATCGAGGATTCCGTTTTTACATTGGCCGGTTTGAATCTCCGTGAGGGGCAGCCAATACGACTTCCGGAAATCCAGGACTCGTCGAAGCAGCCGACTTGGAAGGATGGTAAAATCGATAAAGATTTTACGTGGTCGAAATCGGCGACCGAGGGCCATCGGAAACTGATGGAACAAAAGGCCGAGAACCCCGTGCCCGATGTGGCGCCCGGACTTTTTGAATCGCGTTGGCCCTATTTTCTCGTCGCCGGGTTTTTCGCCCTCGCGGGATTCCTGACCGCTCGAAAAATCCGTCGGGGCTAGCCTGTGCCGGAGGTTCGTCCCGTGTCGCAGGAACACCGCCCTCGGGCCGGATACACTCTCATCGAGCTGATTGTCGTCATCGCCATCGTCGGCACTCTCTTGGGCCTTCTGCTTCCTGCGGTCCAGAATGTGCGCGCCGCGGCGGCGAGAATCCGGTGCGGCAATCAGATGCGGCAACTCGCCTTGGCGGCGCACCAGTTCCACGATTCCTTTGAAACACTACCACCGGCGTTCAACGGCCGCGGGAGCACTTCGCGACTCAACTGGCACGTGAAGCTATTGCCGTTCATCGAGCAGGATGCGGCGTGGCAAGCGACGCTCGCCGACTTTCAACGGGAACCAAACCCGTATTCTCAAACGAAGCCCCATGGCAACTTCGACAAGCTGTTCGCCGCCTACGAGTGCCCGGCGGATTCGCGCACCGCGACCGCTTGGACCGTTCAGACCATGAACGGCCCCCGTCACGTTTCCGTGTCGTCGTACTTGGGCAACAGCGGTGCTGCGCACGGCGATCGCCAAGGCGTGATCTACCGCAATTCCCGGATCGGATTGGCCCACATCCTCGATGGTTCATCCAATACATTGCTAATGGGCGAACGCCCGCCGAGTTACAATCTGCTCTACGGTTGGTGGTACGCGGGAGCGGGGCAGGACGGCCGGGGTTCACTCGATTCCGTCCTGGCCGCGCGCGAGCGGAATCGTTCCCTTTATCCCAGCTATCAATCGTGCGGCGACGGTCCGTTCCCGATGAAAGCCCGTCGCGTCGATGAACCCTGTTCGGCGTTCCATTATTGGAGCTTCCACGGGGGCGGGTTGAACCTCGCTTTTTGCGATGGCTCCGTCCGTTTTTCGAGTTATTCGATCGATGGAGTCTTGCCGGAACTGGCAACGCGAAGTGGCGGCGAACCGGTCGGTGTTCCCGATTAAGAACCGCTATAGACGTATATGATTTCGCGGCGGGTCGAAGCCCGCCGCGTCGTGGGTCGTCTTTCCCTGAATTACACCAGCGATTCCAGCAGGTACTTCAGCTTCCGCACTTCGGGTTCGACCGGGTACTCGTCGTTCGGCACGGCACGCACGTCCACGGTCAGGGCGCGGTCGTAGCGGCAGCGGTCGAGGTGCGTGACGAGCTTGCCGTACTCCAGTTCGCCGAGGCCGACGCGTACTTGGAACGCATCGGGCTTCGACGCCGAATCGCGCAGGCGGACATGGCGGACGTACGGGTAGAGCTTGTCGAAGTCGACCGGCCCGCGTTCGCCGGCGATGTAGTAGCTGGGGTCGAGCGTCAGGCCGAGGCCGGGGACACGCTTGCAGAGTTCGATGGCGCCGGCCGGTTCGGCGGTCAGCGTCGTCGAGTTCGTCTCGACGGTGAGAATGACGCCCTCGGTCTGGGCGATCTCGACCCAGTCCTGGAGGCGGGCTACGTCAGCGTCGACGTCGCCGTCCTTCGGAGCGGCGAGGACGGAGACCACCGGCACGGTGAGCAGGCGCGCCAGCCGGCAGACCCCACGAAACTGCTTGCGGATCTCCGGCCCGTCGAGGACGGCGAAGCTGGCGTGAATGGCGGCGAAGGCGACGTTGGTGGCCTTGAGCTTCTGAACGATCTTCGTCAGATCGCCCGTCAGGTCGGACGGTTTCAGGTGCGGGCCGTCCTCGTGGATGGCGAGGTCGGCCTTGGTGAAGTTCATTTCGCGAATGGTCTTCAGGGCTTCGTCGAGCGGATGCTGGGCGAAGCAGAGCGTGGAACAGGCAACGTACACGGCGCAGGCCTCCGTGAAAGCGCGCCGCGGCCGGAGCCGGGGCGCGTTCCCCCAATGTGTCGCGACGCCGCCGTTTCCCCTGTCGGCGGCGCGCGGTCCCGGAATGAGGCGTGGGAAATAGCCGGGCGAAAAATGACCCGCAAGGGAATTCCCTTCGAATTGTGAGAAATACACGCGACTGCTCTCGCGTTTCCGGCAAGGGAACGCTATCGCGGCGGGCCGGGGAACCGGGGCGATTCGGAGGCGCGACATGACCGCGAAGGACGGGGCGAATTGGCAAGCGACGCTGGCCGAGGTGGAGCGATCGATCGACGACTGCCTGGCGGCACTGGCGAAGTACGAATCGGCCTTCGCGAAGGTCCTGCACGAACCGGTCCCGCCGGTGCCCTCGCGGCCGCTGCCCGCGCCGACCGCCGCCTGGGACGACACGCTTGCCGACGCGGCGCGGCGCACGGATGAAGTCGAGCAACTCCTCGATGAGCAGGAGCGAGTCTGGGGCCGCTGGCGGCAGGCACTCGGCCAGTGGCAACGCACCCTCGACGCGCTGCCGCCCGGAACCGTCGGCCGGACACCGCTCACCGCGACGGCTACAACGGCTCCATGAGCGAATTCGCCGTCATCCTCCCCGCCGCCGGTTCGTCCACCCGGTTCGGCGGCCTCGAAAAGAAACCCTTCACCAGCCTCGACGGCCGACCGATCTGGCTCCGCTCCTGCGAACTCTTCTGGACGCGCCCCGATGTCTCGCGCGTCTACATCGTCATCGCCCCGGACGACGGCGAGGTCTTCCGCGCCCGCTTCGGGCACCTGCTGCTGTTCGCGAACGCCGAGATCGTCGAGGGCGGGGCGGAGCGCTTCGAGTCGGTGGCGAACGCGCTGGACAAGGTGCCGGCGGAGGTGCCGTTCGTGGCGGTCCACGACGCAGTGCGGCCACTCGTCACTTCCCGGCAGATCGACGCCGTGTTCGCGAAGACGCGCGAGACGGGCGCGGCGATGCTCGGCGTGCCGCTGGCGGACACCCTCAAGCGAGTCGAGGGGGATGTGGTGCGCGGCACGGTGCCGCGCGCCGGGCTGTGGCAGGCGCAGACGCCGCAGGTCTTCCGGCGGGACTGGCTCGTCGAGGCCTATGCGAATTGGGGGAATCTGGGCACCGCCATCACCGACGACGCCCAGTTGCTGGAGGCGGGCGGCCGCGCCGTCGCGATGGTGCCGGGGACGGCGGCGAACTTCAAGATCACAACGCAGGACGACCTCGCGCTGGCCGAGGCGGTGGTACGATCGCGTGCGAAGCCGGTGGAGGAGAAGCCCCCCGCCCGCGGCTTCGGCGACGAGGCCGAGTGGTGAACCGGCCCCCCGCCCACGCAAGCGCCGTCGGCTTCGTCATTCCGCCGCCACCGCGCCACCCTTCGGCGGAAAGACGCCCGATTTCCGGAAGCGCCGTAGCCCCGTAACGACTTACGTCGAATACCGGCGATTGCGGGACATGGTGGAACGAAGATTTTTCGACCCGAGACGATCGCGACCTCCCGCAAGCCTGACCAGATGAACAATGCCGAGCCTACGTTTTCAAGTGTGAAGCGGGAATTCGGCGACGCGGTGCGGGCGAAGACCTACGCCGCGATGCGGAGCGAGATGCTTGCGTAGATCCTCTGTCACAACGTCGTCGTCTGTGTCCACGAGATGCTCTCGATGGGGATCGCGTTCGAGTTCGGCGGCGACTAGAAGGTCAAGGACATAACCGAAGTCGACGAGCCGTGAATTCTTAGAAACTCTAACAAAACCTCGGTTCAAGCTTTTTGTAGTCGGTTGTAGCAGGCTTTGATGCAAGCCAGCGTGAGGAACGCCTGATGGATGTCGGATCGTTTGTCGTAGCGGACTTTCAACCGCCGGTTCTGGTGTATGGCGGCGATGGTCTGTTCGACGACGTAGCGGTCCTTCCCCAGCCCGCTGCCGTGGCCGGACCCGCGTTGGGCGATGGTTGGCGTGATGCCGAGCCAAAGCAGGATCGCCGCATGCGGGGCGGAGTGGTAGGCGCGATCGGCGAGGAGCTCCTTCGGGACGCGGCTCGGTTGGCCGTAGTCGGCGATCGGGCAGGCGACGAGCACGGCGAGCATGAGGGCGACGTCATGGACGTTGGCGGCGCTGACGGCGCAGGCCAGGGGAATGCCGGTCCGGTCGACCATCAGGTGGTGTTTTGAGCCGTTTTTGGCTCGATCCGTGGGGTTCGGTCCGGTATCGACCCCCCAAAAACCGCGCGGACGCTCGAACTGTCGATGACGCACTTGGACCAGTCGAGTTTGCCGGCGTTGGCAAGGTGGGCCAGCAGCGTGGCATGGATTTTCTTCCAGACGCCGGCGTCCTGCCACTCGGCGAGTCGCCGCCAGCAGGACATGCCGCAGCCGCAGTTCATCTCGGCGGGGAGGTCTTCCCAGGGGAGTCCGGTCTTGAGAACGAAAAGGATGCCGGTGAGGGCTTTGCGGTCGTCGAGGCGGGGTCGTCCGCCTTTGGGGCTGGGCGTGTGTTTGGGGAGCAGGGGTTCGATGAGGGCCCACAATCCATCCGGCAGTAATGGCTTCGCCATGACCCGATCCTCCATGAATGAGGACCGGAGAATACCCGAAAACGACGAAGAGCGCAAGTTCTGTTAGAGTTTCTTAGATTTCTGGGGGGTAGCGTGAGAGCGGCGGTCGCCAAGCCTTGATTTGCGACCGGCCAACTGTGGTGAAACCTCAGGTAGGTAAGCGTACGGCAAATCGTCAGGCCGATGCAAGGCGGCAGCCCTTGTGGCTGGAATCTGATGCACGCGTCTACTTTTTTGTCCATTTCGGGCAATCGTATCACTTTTTCGTAACTCGCACGATTGACAGGATTTGTCCGCGTGCTTTATTCTCGTCTGTGGATTTCGATTGCTTCGGACATTCCATCCGTTCGCCGAAGCCCTAAAATGGCGGTAAAAGAGGTATTGTCGTGTCGCTCGCCATCTCGGTAGCCAAAGAACTCACGCGGCTGGCCGACTCCGGGCCGGAGCCTGACCCGTTGACCAACCTTCGCCTGCAAAAGCTCCTCTACTACGTTCAGGGGTGGTCGCTTGTCGCCCGCGAAAGCCAGTTCTTCCCGGAAGGGATTGAAGCGTGGCGGCACGGACCAGTCGTGCCCGACGTGTACCACGGACTGCCGAAGGACTTGGGTTGTGACCCTATTATTCAGGACTACTTCCAAAGTGCGCCTGACCTGTCGGCGGAAGAGCGGCGGTTCGTCTCGTCCGTTTGGGAGGCGTACAAGGGCTACTCGGCCACCGCACTGCGACAGAAGACACATCAGGAAAGCCCGTGGAAAGACGCTTGGGGCGACCGTCCCGCCGACGGTACCGGGAACGACCTCATCGGCATTGACGCCATCGACGTGTTCTTCGCGTCCCAAGACATGCCGGGGCCGATCGAGCGGTACGAGCGGGAACGCATACAGATGGAGCGGGACGCTACCCGCAAGCTGGCCGAGCGGCCACGCATAAACAAGGCCAAACTGGCGGCGCGGGCAACCTATGTGAGTGGCTCATTGCGGTAAGTATATCGTGACGTTTAGCCACCCGGCCGGAACTATCGTCTACATCAAGGATGTTACGCCGGTGGACGGCGGAGAAGTCAAAACGCGCCCCGTGATTCTACTTGACGACTGCTGTGACGCCGACGAGTTCATCGTCGGCGTTGCTGTTACCAGTGAGTTCAACCGCCCACTAGAACCATTTGCCGTCGAGTTGCCCTTCGGCAGCCACGGAAAATGCAAGACCGGCCTCACCAAACCCTCGATTGCCCACTGCGAATGGATTGTAAAATCTCACCCGTCTGACGTTCGCGAGCGGGTGGGTTACGTCACCGACGATATCTTGCTGCAAATTGCCGAACGCTTACCCGAAGACTGATAGATATTCGTCACTTGACGCCTCATCGACAGTCTGCCTCAAAACTCCCCCGTCTGTCTCAAAATTCAACGAGTGTAGCATGGTTGTGAGACCAAGCTATCGGACGGAGGTATATGCCCAAAGCGAATCGTATACCACAATTCACAATCCTGCACTTTCAATCGTCCGTCTACCACGCGCTCATTCCCTCGCCGTTTCCTGTCTACAAACGTCTAGTTAGACCCTCCGCGGCCCCGATTTCGATCCGAATACGGGTCGAAATCGGCATTTTTCCCCTTCGCGCGGTTGCACACGTATACTGAACGTAGGTATAGTATCTCCAGACGAGACCACTGGGGAGTTCGGCACACGCCGCGACCACCCCGGCGGACGGCGACACCAGGAGGCGATCATGGAAAGCTGGCGCAACGTCTGGCGGAACGGATTCGTTCCCACCCTCTCGGAACCGGGACTCGCGGCCCTCCGCGACGCCCTCCGCGGCGACGACGCCCGACTCACCCAGGGGTCCACCACCACGCCGCCGCCACTGCTCTGCGTGCAGGACTGGCCGTGCGAAGGGGCGTGCGCCCTCGGCTTCTGCGGCTGGCAGGGGGAAGGACTCACGACGGTCGGCGAAGTGGAGGAGTACTTCGCGCGGGCGTGCTACGAGGCGGACCACCGGCTGGGCGAGCCGGCGGCGTGCCGGCACTTCCTGAACTGGTTCGACGACACGCCGCGCGGCGTGATGCGGCGCGAGCTGCTGGCGGAGGTCGAGCTGGCGCTGGCGACGCGGGTGCCGGTGGAACTGCCGGCACGCAAGCGGTCTGCCAAGGCCCCCGGCAACGTGGCGGCAGCGTGAACCGAGTGCGGAGTGCGGAGTGCGGAGTGCGGAGTGAAAGACAGGAAAATCAAAACCAAAACCAACCCAGGAGAGACTTCGATGCAATGCGAGCAAGTCGGAACGGTCGCGAAGGTGTGCAAGAACTGCGGGCGGGCGAAGGTCAATCGGCCGCGCGGGCTGTGCTGGACCTGCTACTACGCCCCCGGCGTCAAAGACCGGTACCCGAGCACGAGCAAGTACGCCCGGCGGGGTGAAGGGAACTTCACGGGCAACGCCCCGCTGCCGACGATCCCGACGACGGTGCCGCCGGGGACGCCGGAGAAGCTGGAAGTGCTGGCGCGGCGGGCGAAGCTGAAGCAGGCGCTCTGGCACCCGCTGGACGCGACGTTCGCCGGAGACCCGCGTCCGGCCGAGTGGCTGGCGAAGCACGACCGCCACGATCTGGCGGCGTGAGAATCGCGATGGACCGTTTCGGCGGGGAGGGACAGCTCCGCCGAGAGGAGCCCGCGGCGGGACAGGAAGCGTCCGCCGCGGGTTGGTTTCATTTGCCGTAGCGGCGAACGATGTGGGACCTATTGACCAAGTATCAAACCCACGTTATTCCGATGTCATGACCTATCACACGCGACGCATTCATGCATTGCTTCTTATGGTGACGATTGCGGCACCGGGGTGCCTGCGAAAAACGTGCGATGGTTGGGCTGAAACTATGAAACAGTCGAATGCTTTCGCTCACCTCGCAGATAATGAAAGCAATGAGTGGCAGATCAGCGGGCGGATCGACATGCCAGTCGTGAATCAAGACAAGTAGTTTGATGAGCGTGTTGATTAAAGCTGCGAAGTGTCCGATCGTCACGCTGCAAATCGATCGATCTCCCGAAGGCGAGCCATGACCTGTTCGGGAGTATACCATTTCGCGTTGGGATTGTTCATCTTCTGTTCGAGCTCTTCCACGGTGACGCCGAATTCCGGGAAGCCGGTTTTGGGCGCGTTCGTCGGAACGAACTGGCCGATGACATGCCCGGTCTCATCCTTGATTTCCACGGTCGAACCGGACCGGAATTGGGCCAACAAGGTGGCATCGGTGATGGTGACGGACATTGTCGGTTCTCCTCGATTGGACTGCCGTATTTTACTTCGTCGAGCCGGGGTCGCAACGGAATTCGATTCATGGGACCCATGAGAAACCGGTGAAGACGCTCCTATGCGTTATTGCCCCGCCGGAAGGGGAACGGTAAACTAAAGTGATCGGTACGACGCCGTATCGTTTCCCGCCGCCAACCTGCCTGGCGGGGACGTGCCGATCCTCGACGATGGAATCCATGAAGCCGATTGCTTGCCTGACTCTGTTCGGGTTGGTCGCCGCCGGAGTGTATCTGGTGCCGGGTGCGCCGCCGCGCGGCGCGGTGGCGGCGGAGCCGGCGAAGGCCGATCCGAAGGCGTACGAGACGAAGATCGTCCCGTTCCTGAAGACGTACTGCAACAACTGCCACAACGAGAAGAAGGCGGGCGGCGGGCTGGACCTCGAGTTCTACAAGACCGAGGCGATCGCGAAGAAGGACCGGAAGACCTGGGAGCACATCCAGCAGCTGGTGACCGGCGGCGAGATGCCGAAGGCGAAGAGCAAGCAGCCGTCGGCGGAGGAGAAGGCGTTTTTCGTCGGCTGGATCGAACAGAACCTGACCAAGGTGGACTGCGCCGGGCCGAAGGACCCCGGCCGCGTGACGATCCGGCGGCTGAACCGCGCGGAGTACAACAACACCATTCGCGACCTCTGCGGCGTGGACTTCAAGCCGGCCGAGAACTTCCCCTCCGACGACGTCGGCTACGGCTTCGACAACATCGGCGACGTGCTGTCGGTGCAGCCGATCCTGATCGAGAAGTACATGGCCGCGGCCGACTCGATCCTCGAACAGGCGATCGTGCCGCTCGACGGCATCAAGTCCAGCAACCAGATCTACCGCCCGCAGCAGATCCTCGCGATCCCGCGGACCGCCAAGACCCGTGAGACCGACGCACGCGGCCGCGAGATCCGCCGCATCGTCTTCACCGAGGAAGGCTCGGCGTTCATCGAAAAGTTCAACTTCCCCGCCGACGGGGAATACATCCTGCGCATACGCGCGTGGGGCACGAAGGTCGGCACCGAAGACCCGAAGGCGATCTTTCGGATCGACGGGAAGGACATGAAGACCTTCGCGATCGACGCCCCGCAGGACAAGCCGAAGACGTTCGAAACCAAGGCTCGCGTGACGGCCGGGGAGAACAAGCGCGTGGCGGTGGCGTTCGCGAACGCCTTCACGGACAAGGAGTCGAAGAAGAGCCGGACGCTGGGCATCGAAACGATCGAGGTAGAAGGGCCGCTCGGCGGTGCGCGGAAGCCGCTGCCGGACGCGATGAAGAAGCTGATCACGGTCGTGCCGACGGAGGACGGTCAGAAGCGGTCCGCGGCGGAAGCGAGCCTGTCGAGCTTTGCGAGCCGGGCATTCCGTCGGCCGGTGAAGCCGGACGAGATGCAACGCCTGATGAAGCTCTTCGAGATCGCCGACAAGCAGGGCGACAAGTTCGAGCAGGCGATGAAGCTGCCGCTGAAGGCGATCCTCGTGTCGCCGCACTTCCTCTTCCGCATCGAGGAGGACCCGAAGAACCCGAACGACGCGAAGGCGATCTCGGAGTTCGAGCTGGCGACGCGGTTGTCGTACTTCCTCTGGTCGACGATGCCGGACGAGGAGCTGTTCCGCCTCGCCGGCGCGGGCGAACTGCGGAAGCCCGGCGTGTTGCAATCGCAAGTGAAGCGGATGCTGAAGGACCCGAAATCCTCGGCGCTGACGAAGAACTTCGCCGGTCAATGGCTGATGCTGCGGAACATCCTGACGCTCTCGCCCGACCCGAACACCTTCCGCACGTGGGACGAATCGCTGCGCTCCGCGATCATCCGCGAGACGGAACTGTTCTTCGAGCACATCGTCCAGGAAGACCGGAAGGTCCTCGAATTTCTGGACGCCAACTACACGTTCCTCAACGACCGGCTGTCGTGGCACTACGGCATTCCGGGCGTCAAGGGGGGCGAGTTCCGCAAGGTGACGCTGCCGGACGCGAAGCGCGGCGGCCTCGTGACGCAGTCGAGCATCCTGCTCGTGACGTCCAACCCCACGCGGACCTCCCCGGTGAAGCGCGGCAAATGGGTTTACGAGAACATCCTCGGCCTGACGGCTCCGCCGCCGGCGCCGGACGTGCCCGAACTGGAAAAGACTGTGCTCAAGGGCACGCTCCGCCAGCGGATGGAGCAGCACCGGGCGAACCCCAGCTGCGCCGGCTGCCACGAGAAACTCGACCCGCTCGGCTTCGGCCTCGAGAACTTCGACGCCATCGGGAAGTGGCGCGAACTCGACGAAGGCACAAAGATCGACGCCAGCGGCGTGCTGCCGGACGGCGCGAAATTCAACGGCCCGGCCGAACTCCGCAAAGTGCTGATGGGTAAGGCGGACCTGTTCCGCCGCTGCCTGTCGGAAAAACTGTTGACCTTCGCCCTCGGGCGTGGTCTAGAGTATTACGACAAATGCGTCCTCGACGACCTCGTGAAAAAGCTCAAAACCGGGGAAGACCGCTTCTCCGCGCTGGTATTAGCCATTGTGGAAACCGACGCGTTCCAGAAGCGACGCGGCAAACGGAGCGAATGACATGCGAGCGATTTCCCGCCGGACGATGCTGAAGGGTGTGGGCACCGCCGTGGCGCTGCCGTGGCTCGAAGGCCTGGCCCGCGCCGCCGCGCCGACGGTGGCGACGGCCGTCACGCCGCCTCGCCGCCTCGCCTTCGTCTACGTGCCCAACGGCGTCGTCGTGCCCGACTGGTTCCCGAAGTCCGAAGGCAAGCTCGGCGACCTGCCCGACATCCTCAAGCCGCTCACGCCGTTCAAGGACTCGCTCAACGTCCTCTCGAACATGACGCTCGACAAGGCCCGCGCCAACGGCGACGGCCCCGGCGACCACGCCCGCGCCATGTCCACGTTCCTCACCGGCCGGCAGCCCCGCAAGACCCACGGCGCCGACATCCGCATCGGCATCTCCGCCGACCAGCACGTCGCCAACGCCATCGGCGACCAGACGCGCTTCCCCTCGATCGAACTCGGCATCGAACGCGGCCAGCAAGCCGGCAACTGCGACTCCGGCTACTCCTGCGCCTATTCCTCGAACCTTTCCTGGCGCGGCGAAGCGACGCCCAACGCCAAGGAAACCGACCCGAAGGCGGTCTTCGATCGCCTCTTCGGCGGCAACGACCCGAAGGAACTCGCCGCCGCGCGTGCCAAGCGCGACCTCTACAACAAGTCGGTCCTCGACTTCGTGATGGACGACGCGAAGAACCTCTCGAAGACCCTCGGCCAGGGGGACCAGCGGAAGCTGGACGAATACCTGACGGCCGTGCGGGAAGTGGAAGACCGCATCCAGAAGGTGAAGAAGCTGAACGCCGAGCGCAAGCCGGTGCCGAAGCCGAACATGGAAGCTCCGAGCGGCATCCCCAAGGAGTTCTCCGAACACGTGCGCCTGATGGCGGACCTGATGGTCCTCGCCTTCCAGACCGACCTGACGCGCATCGCCACGCTCCCGATCGCCAACGACGGCAGCAACCGGCCCTACAAGACCATCGGCGTCTCCGAAGGCCACCACGAACTATCGCACCACGGCCGGAACCAGGACAAGCTCGCCAAGCTCAAGAAGATCAACACGCACCACATGGAGCAGTTCGCCTACCTCGTCGGGAAGATGAGCAAGGTGAAGGAAGCCAACGGCACGTCGCTGCTCGACAACACGATGATGGTCTACGGCAGCGGCATCGGCGACGGCGACCGCCACAACCACGACGAGCTGCCGATCCTGCTTGTCGGCAAGGGCGGCGGCAGCATCGAAGGCGGCCGGCACATCAAGGCCGCCCGCGAGACGCCGCTGATGAACCTGTACCTCGCCCTCTTCGAGCGGATGGGGGCCCCGATCACCCGCTTCGGCGACAGCACCGGCGTGTTGAAGATCTGAGGCGGGGAGAGTTGAAACGCGAAGCGCCCGGCGGAAACGCCGGGCGTTTTTCGTATCGGGAACGCCATGGTTTCTCGCCACGATGTGCTCCGCCGTAGCGGCCTCGCGCGGTAGGATACTCGTACGCAGGTCAACCTCCCGGAGCGGTTCGCCTATGAACGACGCCACTGCGGCGCATCGAGACGCCCCGACCGAACACGACGCGAACGCGATCGCACCCATAGGATTCGAACTGCTCGAGATCGTCGGCCGCGGCGGCATGGGCGTCGTCCACCGCGCGCGGGACGTACGGCTCGGTCGCGAAGTCGCGGTCAAATTCCTGAAGGAATCCTTTCCCGCCGATTCCGCCCCGGCGTCGCGATTCCTGGACGAGGCTCGCATCACTGCGCAGTTGCAGCACCCCGGCATCCCCGCGGTGTATCAGGTTGGCACACTGCCCGACGGTCGACCGTTCCTCGCGATGAAGCTCATCAAGGGCCGTACGCTCGACGAGATCGTGAAGGCGGGCGTGCCTGCGGACGCGCTCGCCGTCATCGAAGCCGTCGGGCAAGCCGTCGGCTACGCGCACAGCCGCGGCGTCATCCACCGGGATCTGAAACCGGCGAACGTCATGGTCGGCACGTTCGGCGAAATCCAGGTGATGGATTGGGGGCTGGCGAAGACGCGAATCCCGGCGGCGACGCCTCCGGCGTCTTCCGACCCGGAGGCGACGGCGGCGCAGACGGAGGTGCGCTCGCTGCGGGATTCCGAGGGCAATCTGACTCGCGCCGGGAGTATTCTCGGCACGCCGGCGTACATGGCCCCGGAACAGGCCGCCGGCGAGAATGACAAGGTCGGCCCCGCCAGCGACGTCTTCGGACTCGGCGCGATCCTCTGCGTGCTCCTCACGGGTAAACCGCCGTTCGTGGGCAAGGACGCCGAAAGCGTGCGCATCAACGCCATGCGCGGGAAGACCGAAGACGCGTTCGACCGCCTCGACGCGTGCGCCGCCGACCCCGATCTCGTCGCGCTCTGCAAGCGCTGCCTCGCGTTCGATCCGGCCGATCGCCCCCAATCCGGCGAGGAGGTGGCAGACCGGGTCGCCGAATTGCGCCGCGCCGCGGCCGACCGGGCGCGGGAGGCCGAGCACGAGAAGCGCGCCGCCGTTGTGCGGGCGCAGGAGCAGGCACGGAAGCGCCGCGCCGTTCAATGGGCGGCGGTGGCCATCGCTCTCGTACTGCTTGCGGGCGTCATCGGGACGACCGTCGGCCTCGTGCAGGCGACAGCTGCGCAGCGCGCGGCCGAATCGGCAGAGCGCGTGGCGAACGACAAGCGGATTGATGCCGAGAACGCCGAGCGGGCCGAAGCCGAGCAGAAGTCGATTGCCCTGGCGAAGGAAGCCGAAGCGACCGCGATGCTGAAATTCATCCAGGACCGCGTCTTCGCCGCCGGCCGGCTGCGCGGCGAACGCGGCGGGTTGGGCAAGGACGTGACGCTGCGCGAGGCGCTCGCCGCGGCGCAGGCGCACCTCGCCGGCGACTTCGCAAACCAACCGACGGTCGAAGCGAAGCTCCGCTCGACCATGGCCACGACGTATCGAAGTTTGGGAGAATACAACGCCAGCCTTGAACAGGCGCAGGCGGCTTGGGCGCTGGCGAATGCGAAGCATGGCCGCATCCACACCGAGACAATCAAGGCGGCCGTGAACATCGCCGAGAGTTATTCCAACTTGTTTCGCTACGGGGACGCCCGACGATGGGCCGAAGATGCCGCGTCAGCAGCCGAACAACTCCACGGGCCTGACCATGTCGAGACGCGGACGGCGAAGAAAACCCTGGCGCGGATCCTCGGCGAATTGACGTTCCACGTCGATGCCTTGAAACTCCAGGAAGAACTTTACGCGGCCGACCTTCGGGAATTCGGTCCGGAACATCTCACGACGCTGCAGAGCCAGACCGATCTGGGTATGTGTCGGCTTCGCATGGGCCGCACCGAGGATGCGCGGAAATTGATCGAATCCGCCCTGTCCGGACGCCAAAAACTGCTTGCCCCGGACCACCCCGACATTTTGCGATCCATGAACTACGTGGGTTACGTCTATCGCGATTTAGGACGCTACGCCGAAGCGGACGCGATCTACGAACGAATGCAGTATGCGGCGCGACAAACGCTGCCGCCGGACCACTCGCTCGGACTGATGGCGACGCTCGGTCGCGTGAATGCCCTGGTCCTGCGGGGGCAGGCCGTCCAAGCGCTCGCAATGATTGAATCCACCGAAGAGCAATACCGTAAGACGCTCGGTCCGGACCACCCGCATGTCCTTCGGGTCGCCAACGTTCACGGGAATTGCCTGAGCCAATTGCAGCGATTCGCAGAAGCCCTGTCTGTGTATGAGGATCTGGTCGCTCGAAACACGCGTATCTGGGGACCGGAACATCACAATACATTATTGGCGCGAAACAATCGCGCCGCGGCGCGCATGGTCATGAATGCGAATGAAGATGTCGCGAAGGAATTGGAGGATATCGTCGCCGTCTACAGGAAATCCCACGGATTGGAAAACCCGAATACGCTGCGGGCCCTGCATAATCTGGGAGTTCATTATTCCTTCAACAAACGGGCGGAGGACGGTGTCAAAATTTTGTACGAGGTGGTCGTCGTGTCGACGCGCGTCCTCGGTATCGAGCATCCGGACACCTTGCAAAGCCAATTTGCTCTGATCACCGCGCTCGAATATGCCAACCGTTCGCACGAAGCGCTGCGCCGGCTCGAGGAGTTGCTGTCCGTACGCCGCCGCGTTCTTGGCACCGAGAATCCGCGAACACTCGACACCATGTCGAAACTGGCCTTGTGGTACGTCACAGAGAAATACGTCGATCCACCGCGATTCACCGAAGCGATCGCCCTGCTCGACGACACGATCGCCGCCCGCAAACGCATCTTGGCGCCGGGGAATTCAACGATCGCTTCGGATGTGAAGCTGCTCACGTCGATTCAAATTCGGCAGAAGAAGGCGGCCGACGAAGTGACCCCCCTGCAAGAGCAACTCGCGAAACTGGAAAAGACGCTGCCGGAGAGCGATAAGGCCATACTCGAAAAGTCGTGGAATCTCGCTTATGCACTGCTCAAAGTCGACCGTGGCGAGGAAGCCGTGCCCTTGCTCGATCGCTGCCAGCGGTACGGAACCGGTGCCAGCGGCAAGGCCTACGTTCCAAATATGCTCACGAGCTCGGCGTTCTTAAGGGCCCACTTCCACCTTGCAAAAGCCGATGGTCCCGGAAATCGCACGGCGGCTGAACTATACGAAAAGCTGAATTGGCAGGACGGAGAGAGCTATTTCAACAGCGCCAGACTTCGCGCGCTGGCCGCGGAATCCTTTGCCAAGGCGAAGAAGCCGGACGAGGCGAAGGCCGAGGCCGACCGTGCGATGGAGTGGCTGTCAAAGGCGAAAGGCGACGAGAAGAAAAAGATCGCCAAATCGCGGATCGTATCGGCGAAGGAGCTTTACTCGCTTCGCGACCGGGAGGACTACAAGAAGCTGCTGGCGGACTGGCCGTGAAATCGCCTTACGCCAGCATCGATTCGATCGACACGACGCCGAAGTTCAAGACAAGAGTGGGAAGTGTGCGGACATCGTCGGAGTGCTCCAGCTCGCGGGCCGAGCTGACCGCGCAGTGGCCGGACCACGCCGACGAGATCGCCCGGCTGACGCCGCGGGGGTGACTCACACCATCAGCGGTTTCATCGATTCCGACTTCGCCTCGTCCCGCTTCAAGTCCTCGATCAGCGGCCAGAGTTCGTCGATGTCGTCCTTGAAGAGGTTGCCGATGAGCACGTCGGTGATCAGGCCCTTGCGGTCCGGGTTGCGGCGGACGAGCTTGCCGAAGTTCAGCCCCTCGTAGAACTCGCACACGAGCCGGCGCATCCGGTCCATGCCCTTGGTGTACTCCGGCTCCCAGGCGCGCAGGCGGGATTCGGACACGTCCTCGTCGGCGATCGCCTCGCTGATGCAATCGGCCGCCATGCGCGCGGAGGTGAGCGCGAGGAGCACGCCGGAGGAATAGAGCGGGTCGAGGAAGCCGAAGGCGTCGCCAACCAGCACCCAGCCGTCGCCGGCGGCTTTCTTGGCGCGGTAGGAGTACTCCTTCTGCGCGCGGAAGACGTCGCACCGCTGGGCGTTCGCCAGCCGGGGTTGCAGCCCGGGGCAGCGGGCGACCTCTTCGAAATAGATCGACTCCAGGTCCTTCGCCTCGCGGTTCTGGAAGAGATAGTCGTACCCGGCCACCACGCCGACGCTCAGGATGTCGTCGTGCAGCGGGATGTACCAGAACCAGCCTTTCTTCCCCTGCGTTTGCAGCACGATCGTGGCGCCTTCGTCCCGGCCGATATCGCGGTACGCGCCCTTCCAGTAGGTCCACACGGCGGCCTTCTTCAGCACCGGGTCCCACTCGCGCAGGTTGAGGCGATCGATGATGAGCGACGACTGCCCGCTGGCGTCCACGACGACCTTGGACTTCACGATCCGTTCGGGGCCGTCGGCGGGTTTCACGCGCACGCCGACGGCGCGGGGGCCTTCGAAGAGCACCTCGAGCACGCGGGCGCCTTCGTGCACCGCCACCCCGTGATCGCGGGCGTTGTTCAGGAGGGCGTGGTCGAACTCGCTGCGGCGGACCTGCCAGGTCTGGGAGGATTCGTGCGGCTCGTGGTCCACGAAGTAGAACGGTTCCGAAAGCTTGCCGCGTTCGTTGACGAACTGCACCGAATACTTCTTGATGAAGTGGCTGCCCTTCATTTTCTCCAGCAGACCCAGACGCTTCAGGGTGTGGTAGGTATGCGGGATGAGGGATTCGCCGATGTGGAAGCGCGGGAATCGCTCGCGCTCGAACAGTTCGACCTTATGGCCGTTCTGGGCCAGCAGGGTGGCGGTCGCGCTGCCGGACGGACCGCCGCCAATCACAACGACATCGGGGGCACTCATGGCGTCTCCGCGTTCGGGTGAGTCCATAATCTAGCTAGACCATCCTAGTACACGCGGATTGGCAATTTCCAACAGGGCCGACCATGCTCGCGATTCTCCTGCTGACGGCCGGCCTGCTGGCGGCCCCGAACGAGACGGCGTCCGCCGATCTCGTGGTCGTGAACGCCCGCGTCTGGACGGGGAACCCGAAGTATCCCGAAGCCGAGGCGATCGCCGTCAAGCAGGGTCGCATCCTGTATGTGGGGTCGACGGCGGCGGTGCGGTCATTGGTCGGGCCGTTCACGCTGCGCACGATCGACGCGGGCGGTCGGCGCGTCGTGCCGGGGTTCTTCGACAGCCACCTGCACCTGCTCGGCGGCGGACGGTCGCTGGCGCAGGTCGAATTGAAGGACGCGAAGGACGAGGCCGAATTCGGCCGGCGCATCCGGGAGTTCGACGGCAAGACGCCGCGGGACCGCTGGCTGCTCGGCGGCAACTGGGACCACGACCGCACCTTCGCCGGCGCGCTGCCGACGGCGGCGATGCTCGACAAGTATGTCCCCAATCGTCCGGCCTTCCTCCGCCGCTACGACGGCCATATGGCCCTCGCCAATACGGCGGCCCTCAAGCTCGCCGGCATCACCAAGGACACGAAAGACCCGCCCGGCGGCGTCATCGAACGACTCGCCGACGGTTCGCCGAGTGGCATCCTCAAAGACAACGCGATGGACCTGCTGGACAAGCTGATCCCCGAGCCGAACGCCGAGGAGATTCGCGAAGCCGTCCTCGCCGCCGCGAAGGCGTGCGCGGCCCAGGGGATCACGAGCGTCACCGACATGGACGGCAGCGCCCCCGTCACGCGGCGGGCGCTCTTCCGCACGCTCCAGGACCTCGACCGCGCCGGCCAGCTCGACGTGCGCGTCGACCTCCGCTGGCCCATCGCCGCCGCCAGCGAACTCGCCACGCTCGGCGTGAAGGCGAACTTCGGCACGAACTTCGTCCGCATCGGCGGCGTGAAGGGCTTCATGGACGGCTCGCTCGGCTCCAGCACCGCCATGATGTTCGCCCCGTACGATTCGAACCCGAAGACCTCGGGTGTCTTCGTCACCGAACCGGCCGCGATGCGGGGCCTGATCCGCACGGCCAACGATGCCGGGCTGTCCATCGGTATCCACGCCATCGGAGACCGGGCGAACGCCGAACTGCTCGCGCTCTACGCCGAGGCCGGGAACGGTTCGCGCCGCTTCCGCATCGAGCACGCGCAGCACCTGCGGCCGGAGGACTACGCGAAGTTCCGGGCCGGCGGCGTGATCGCGTCGATGCAGCCGTACCACGTGGTGGACGACGGCCGCTGGGCGGAAGGGCGGATCGGGGCGAAACGGTGCCAATCCAGCTACGCGTTCCGCTCGCTGCTGGATGCGGGCGCGGTGCTGGCGTTCGGTTCCGACTGGCCGGTCGCGCCGCTAAACGTCCTGGAAGGGATCGACGCGGCCGTGAACCGCCGCACGCTGGATGGCAAGCACCCGAAGGGCTGGTTCCCGGAGCAGCGGATTTCGGCCGCCGAGGCGTTGCGGGCCTACACCTGCGGCAGCGCCTACGCGGCCTTCCAGGAGAACGAGAAGGGGACTTTGAGAATTGGAGCGATGGCGGACTTCGTGATTCTGTCCGCCGACATCCTCGCCGACGGCAACCGTGAGCTGATTGGCAAGGCGAACGTGGACGCGACCGTGCTGGGCGGGAAAGTGCTGTATGAGAGGAAATAAATATTAATTACCCATGTTCGCTACTTAATAATGAGGATAGAATAGGATGCAAGAGCACAACAATAGATCGTATGCGTCCGAACATCAGTCTCCCCGGTCTGCGACATTTGATCCCGGAATAACACCGATATTCGACGATCGTTCATTCTCGATAGACACGTCTTTTAGATTGCCTGGAGTTACAGATCGCTACTCAATATTGAACGAAATCGCCCGGGGCGGAATGGGTACAATTTATCTAGCCTGGGATAAAGTCTTCGGTCGACAGGTGGCCATGAAAACGATCAACGATGCGCATGATCCCGATCAATTGAAAGCTCGTTTTCTAACAGAGGCGCGTATTACGGGGCAGCTTGAGCACGTCTCAATTCCACCCGTATTTGACCTTGGACTTTTTTCTGATGGTCGACCATATATGACCATGAAACTGATACGTGGAACACAATGGCTGAACCTACTACGTGCAAGAAAAAACTCGTCCCAAGACCTGTTAAGGCATATTGAGATTCTACACAAAGTAAGTAGGGCAGTCGGCTTCGCGCATCGCCGAGGGTATATTCATCGCGATCTGAAGCCCGCAAACATCATGGTCGAAGACAATGACGATGTTCAAGTGATGGACTGGGGGCTTGCGAAGCAACTCATTTCTGGGTCAAATGATATAACCATGTCGCCGGGTGTCTCCGCAACAGATCAGGGGGCTGTCGCCACCAAATATGGAGCAATTCTTGGCACTCTTTCATATATGGCACCAGAGCAGGCCCGAGGCGACAGCAGTCTCGTTGGTCCGCAATCGGATGTCTATTCTTTAGGGGTCATTCTCTACGAAATCTTGATGTCAAAACGAATGCGGACAGCCACCAGTTGGGCGGAGTTGTTAAACGACATCCGCAATGATAACTCCAAACAATTGGCAGTGGAATTGCAGCATGAGGACATCGATTCCAAACTCGCTGCGATCGCCTGGGCTTGTTTATCGCAAGATTCGAAACGACGGCCTGAAGATGCAAACGAACTGGGAGACGCCATTCAGGATTATCTTTATGGGCAGGAAAGCGACGACAGAGCGGTTCAAGCTGCCATACTTCGGACGAAGCAGCATGAGGAATACAAATCACATGGGCTGAGGGTGGAAATTGCTAAACTTAAGAATCAAGTGGAGATGATCAAATCTCAATACATTGTTTCAACTCAAGGTGACATGATACAATCCTTACCTGCTGATACTGCGCTTTCAGCAATGCAAAGCAGACTAGGTGATCCTGGTGAAATATACTCGCCCCGTAAAAGACAGTATCCTGAGGCATACGCGCCCCTATACCTCTCGTTAATCGACGATCAATCCGATGGCTCTGCAGCTAATGCGCCAATGGACAGTGTCATTTCTAGTGGAAATCCAGAAGGCCACTATGCAGGCCATGTATTGCCCGTCTGTGAATTTGCTTCACCCGAAAATTTGCCATTCCCAAGATTGGACAGTAATTGGCGCAAATCGACATTCTCAGTTAGATCAATTATATTGCTAGTGGCCATGTTGCTCGTCTTTTGCTTGATGTGTCTTCTTCTGATATTTCCATTTGCATCGACAAAATGATGTTCGTAAATCGCAGGCCATTTTGTTGTGGGTAACTGTCAATTGCCGGTATTGATTGTGAAGTATTCTATGGGTCGCAAAATGGTATCGGGACGCTCGATGCATCCCGACGTTTGACCGAATCTTACGGCTTCTTGATCTCGATCAACTCCGTCTTCGTGCTCACGTCGCCGGCCTTGCTCACGCTCTTCACCAGGCCGCCCGGCACGTCGTCCGAGAGCCACGTCTGACCTTCGTGGTTTCCTTCCTTCGTCTTCGTCGTGTACTTCATCCAGGTCGTCTTCACCTCCACGCCGCCGATCTTCAGCGTTTCCTTCCCCTCTTCCTTCTTCACGTCCGGCGTCTCCACCTTCGGCTCCTTGCCGTCCTTCGGCTTCTGCACGTCGAAGGTCTTCGGTACGTCCTGCTTCATCGCGGGCGCCTTGAACTCCATGCCGTTGATCTTCGTGATGGTCTCGACTTCGACCACGCATTTGTCCGCGCCGACCTCGACGAGCTTCGTGACGATCACGATCTCGGACTTCATCTTGTTGAATTCGCTCTCGGTCTTCATCGAGATCTGCGTGCCGGGCTTGAACTTGGACCAGCTCTTGAAGGCCGGGTTGTCGACCGGTTCGGCCGAGGCGGCGGAGACGACGACGAGGCACAGGGCGCTGGCGAGAAGCGTTCGCATCGCGGGAGTCCTTCGGTGCGGGCGAAAAAAAGCCCGGAGGGAGCGTCCCTCCGGGCCAAGAGATTATCGGAATCGGCTTACTTGAATTCAACGGAGTACGGCAGAAGCGCCTTGACGAAGTCCTTGCGCGTGTTGAGCAGCGGGGCGGCCATGCGCAGGGCCTTTTCCATACCGGGCAGGTTGAGGGTGGAGACTTCCATCTTGCCGAACGGCATCTTGGCTTCGCCTTCCATGAGTTGCTCGATGAAGGACGACGCCTTCGGCAGGATCAGGAGTTCCATTTCCTTGGACGGATCGATGCCCGCGAACTTCTTGGCGCCGGCGATGGCGTCGTCGAGGGTGCCGAGTTCGTCCACGAGGCCGTTCGCCTTCGCCTGGCGACCGGTCCAGACGCGGCCGCTGGCGATCTTGAGGAGTTTCTCCTTGGTCATGTCGACGCCGGCGGCCTTGCGGCCTTCGACCGCCTTCGACGTGAACTGATCGTACACCGCTTCGACGATCTCCGTCATCGACTTCCGCTCGGACTCGGTCCAGGGGAAAGTGCTGGAAGTGACGCCGGTGTTCTTGCCGCGGGTCACGACTTCGGTCTTCATGCCGCCCCACTCTTCGAGGCCGCCGGTGACCAACTTGAGGCCGAAGACGCCGATGGAACCGGTGATGGTGCCCGGTTCGGCGTAGATCTTCTTGCAACCCATGCTGATGTAGTACCCGCCGCTGGCGGCGACGTCGCCCATGCTGGCGACGATCGGCTTCTTGCAGTTGATGATCTCCCGCCACATAACGTCGCTGGCGAGGGCGGAGCCGCCGGGGCTGTCGACGCGGAGGACGATCGCCTTGACGGTGTCGTTCTTTTCGGCCTGGCGGATGGCGGCGACGATCGTCTCGGAGCCGACCGACTGGCCGCCGAGCAGCGGGTTGCCGCCGCCCGACTTGCCAGAGTTGATCGAACCGACCGCGTAGATCACGGCGATCTTCGGTTCCTTCGATTCGCGAACGGTCTTGCCGCCGCCGCCCATCATCTCCAGGAGCGCGAAGGGGTTGGACAGGTCGAGCTTCTGCGCCTTCGGCTTGCCGTAGTTCCGCTCGACCTTCACGGCCTTGGCGCCGAGGCCCTTCGCCATCATGTCCGCGAACTGGTCGTCGTAAACGATGCTGTCCACGAGTCCGAGCGACTTGGCTTTCGTCGCGGTGAACGGGCCTTCGTCGATGATCGCCTTCACCTTCGCGGCGTCGAGCTTGCGGCCCTTGGCGATCGGGTTCACCATTTCGTTCGTGAAGTTGTCGTCGAGCATCGACTCGATCTGCTCGCGGTTCTCCTTGCTCATGCTGTCGCGGAGGAACGGCTCGACGGCGGCCTTGTAGTCGCCGACCTTGAGCACGTCCGCCTTGAGCTTCAGCAGTTCGAGCGTGTTCTTGTAGAAGGTGACTTCGGCGCGCATGCCGACGAGTTCGATACCGCCGGATTCGGGCAGGGCGATCGCGTCGCACTCGACGGCGAGCAGGTAGGCCTTCGAGGAATAATCCTCGGCATAGGCGAAGACTTTCTTGCCGGTCTTTTTGAAGTTGGCGAGGGCGGCGCGGAGTTCGTGGAGCTTGCCGTATCCGGCCGAGAAGCCTTCGAGGTCCAGATAGAGGCCGGCGATGTTGTCGTCCTTGGCGGCCTTCTTGATCCGGCCGAGCATCATGCCGAAGTTTTCTTCGGGCGGCCCGAAGAGCGATTCGGCCGGGACCGGGGATTCATCCAGATCGCCGCCGAACTTGATGTGGGCGACGCGGACGGTGCCGGCGTCCGCCTTTGCGTCCTTCTTGTCGGCCTTCTTGTCCGCAGCGGCAGGCTTGGCATCCTCGCCTTTGCCTTTGAACGGGTTTTGGGCGAACGCCGCCACGCCGGACAATCCGGCGGCGAGCGCGACTGCCGTGAGCCATCGCTTCATGAAATTCGTCCTCGATCGAAGGATGTTTGAACGGGGTACGGGAATGGGTTCATTGTAGGAGACGATTCGACGGGCGCGGGTTGGCCTTTACGGTGTCTTTGTGATCGTGCTAGCTTTTCGCACCGGCGCGAAGGGAGAATCTCCATCCCCCGCCCCTAATACCCCGTCTCGGCCAGGAAGGTTTCGCCATGAACCGGCGATGGAATCTGGGCCTGTGGTTCGTTCTCGCGGCCGCGCTCGGCGCCGTCGGCCAACCGCCCGCCGACGAACGCCCGCCGATCGAGGACCCGGAGGTCCAACAAGCCCAGAATCTCGAATCGCCGGTCCGGCCCGGTCGAAGGGTCTGGAACGGGCAGCTCACGTCGTTGCAAGGCCCGGTCCCCGCGCCGACGTCGACCGTCGAGAACCGGCCCCCGGCGAGCCTGCCGCCGCAGCCGCCGACGCCGACGGTGCAAATTTCCGTCCTCGTGCCGCGGGACCACCCGCCGGGGCAGGACATTCCGTGCACGATCACCGTGACGAACGCGACGTCGGCGGAGGCGCATCGCGTCGTCGTGCGCCTTGGCGAGCTGGAAGGTGCCCAGACGATCGCGGCGGACCCGAAGCCGGCCGACGCGCAATCGCTGAACTGGAGCTTCAAGGTTCTCAAAGGGAATGAGAGCCAGAAGATCGAGCTGAAGTTGCGACCGCTGGCGAACGCGAGCAGTGTATCGGTGAAGGCCTTTGTTTCCTTCGAACATGGTCAGGCCGTCAAGACGACGTTGAGCGAACCGAAGCTGACGGTGAAGACCGAATTGCCGAAACAGGCGACGTCCGACCAGCCGGTGGCGGTGCGCGTGACGGTCCGCAACGGCGGGCGCGTGCCGATCATGGGTGCCAAGCTGACGCAGACGCTTGGCGAGGGGTTCGAGTTCCACAAGGACATCGCCGGCGGCGAGGCGACGAAGCAGGCGAACCAGCGGCTCTGGACGATCGGAACGATCCAGCCGGGCGAGACGAAGACGCTGCAATACCTCGTGACGGCCACGAAGGGCCGGGCGCTGCGCGTGCTCTCCGTGGTGGACGCCGAAGGGAAGCTGCAAGCGAACGACACGGCCGAGACGACCGTGCTGGACGCGAACCTGCGCGTGCAGCTCACCGGCGACGGCAAGGCGAACGGGGAGCAGACGGCCCACTACGAAGCCACCGTGACGAACACGGGTACCGTTCCACTCGAAAACGTCCGGCTCGCCGGCGCCGTGCCGGACGACTGCCGTCTGACGAAGATGACGCGCGGCGGCAAGGAGTACCAGGGCCAGGTGCTCTGGTCGATCGCGAAGCTGGCACCGGGCGAGAGCCAGTCCTTCCGTTGGGGCTTGCAGTGTCTGGGTGGTGGCCGCCGTGCCGTCCGTGCCGTGGCGACCGCGCGCGGCCTGGAAGACGTGGCTCGTACCGAAACGGTCTTCCCCGGCACCGCGAACCTCAGCTGGCAATCGAACTTCGACCGCGACACGGTCGCCATCGACCAGCAGGGCGTCTTCACCGTGGTGGTCCGCAACAGCGGCACGGAGGCGGCGGGGAACGCGCGCCTGACGATCACCCTGCCGAAGGGGTCCGTCAGCCTGGTGCAGGCCAGCCCGCTCTACAAGCAGACCGGAGAAACGATCGCGTTCGAGCCGCGGTCGATCCCGGCGGGGAAGTCCGAAACGTTTACCATCACCTTCCGCGGCGAGCAGTACGGCCGGGCCTATTTCTCCGCGAAGCTCACCGCCGACGCCCTCGGCGACCGCCCCCTCGGGGCGGAGAAGTACGTGGAAGTGACGCGGCGATAAATACGATCTCTCCATGAGTCAACAGCCAGTCGAACGTGAATTCGGCGTCCCCTTCCCGGGTCGTATTGTTCCGCAAGACAAGTGGACGCAGACGGCGCTCAAGGCGATGCCGGCCGAGGGTCGGCTGAACTGGCGGGAACTCTTCGGCCGCGACGCCCCCGTCGTTCTCGACCTCGGCTGCGGCAACGGGCGATCCACCATCCTCAGCGCCGTCTCGCGTCCCACCCACGACCACCTCGGCACCGACATCCTCCCCGTCGTCATCCGCTACGCCCGCAAGCGCGGGAACCAGCGCGGCCTCGCGAACCTCCGGTTCGCCGTCCTCGGCGCCCACGAACTGCTGGAACAGTATGTCGAACCGAACAGTGTCGCCGAAATTCACATCTACCATCCACAACCGTATTACGACCCGAAACAGATCCATCGACGCCTGATCACGCCGGAATTCCTCGCACTCGTCCACCGGTCCCTGCAACCCGGCGGCACGATCGTGATCCAGACGGACAATCCCGGCTACGCGAACTACCTGCGGGACGTGCTGCCGGTGTTCTTCGACTTCCACGAGCGCATCGGCCGCTGGCCCGACGCGCCCAAGGGCCGCACGCGCCGGGAGATCCTCGCCCTCAAGAAGAAGCTGCCGATCTTCCGCGGGTCCGGTACGGCGAAGACGGACCTTTCGACGGAGGACGCCGTGCGCCTGGCCGACTCGCTGCCGCCGCCGACCTTCGACGCCGACCGCCGCCTGCGCGACCTCGACCGGCTGGCGTAAGCGCCATTTCCCCCCGACGCGGAGTCGGGTACACTGTCCCCTGCGACGACGCACCCGTGCCGTCCGCGGCCGCGCCGCGACCGACCGTAACCTTTTTCGTGGAGTACCGAGCCATGTCCGATGCCGCCAAGTCCGAAGTGCCGCTGACCCCCGCCACGGGGCAGCCCGCGTCGATCCAGATTCCGGTCGACGCCTCGAAAATGCAAACCGTCTACGCGAACTTCTTCCGCCTGAGCCTGAGCAGCTCGATGGAGGAAGTGCTCGTGGACATCGGCCTGCACACCGGCATCATGCAATCGCAGAACGTGGCCGAGCCGCTCCAGTTCACGCACCGGCTGGTGTTGAACCCGTTCGTCGCGAAGCGGCTGATGGAATCGCTGCGGCAGATCATCCTGCGGCACGAGCAACTCTTCGGCGTGCTCGAAGTCGACGCCCAGAAGCGCCTCCGCGCCCGTCCACAGTAGTCACAGGTCGATGGTTCGGCCGACCTGGCGTTCGACGGCGAGTTGAACCACTTTCGCCGCCGTCGCCACGTCTTCGATGCCGAGGCCGAGCGATTTGAAGGTCGTGATGTCCGCGGGCGATTCCCGACCGGGAATGCGCCCCGCGACGATGTGCGCCAGCTCCTGCACGTCCGCCCAGCCGAAGACGTGGTCCTGCATCGCGGCCACGAAGTCCCCGGCTTCGATCCGCGCCTGGTCCTTGCTATCGGCGCAGATCAGGTTCGAGCGGCGGAAGACCTCGACATCCGCTTCGCACTTGCTCAGGAAGTTCGAGCCGGCGAGGTTCACGTGCGTGCCGGGGGCGATCCATTCGCCCAAGAGTACCGGTTCGCGGCTGGTCGTGGCGGTGCAGAGGATATCCAATCCGCGTGCGGCGTCTTCGGGCCTCGCGGCGGCCTCGACCGGCAGGCCGAGCACTTTGGTCATTTCCTTCGCGAAGGCCTCGCGATTCGCCGGATCCCGACTGTACACGACCGCCCGCGCGATCGTGCGCACCTTGCAGACCGCTTCGAGCTGCGTACGGCCCTGCTTGCCGGTGCCGAACAGGCCGACGGTGGCGGCGTCCTTGCGGGCGAGCTTCTTCGTGGCCACGCCGCTCGCCGCGCCGGTACGGACGGCGCCGAGGTGATCGGCCTCGAGGATCGCGGTGAGGTCGCCGGTCTTCGGGTGGAAAAGGAAGACCTTGAACTGGGCCGGGAACTTGCCGGTGGTGTACGCCTTCAGGCCGATCGCGCCGAGCGTCTTGGCGGCCGCCGGCAGGCAGTGCAGCATGACGTGGTCGGTCTGGCACCGCGAACGCGGCACGTTGACCGCCTCGTCGAGCGATAGCTTCCGGAAGGCGGCTTCCACCGCCTCCAGTGCAAGGTCCATCGTCAACAGGGACCGGACATCCGATTCCGTCAGGTAGAGCACGGACATGGCGAACTCCCGCGACGGCTGGGGCCGTCGCTCACGCCGCGGAGGCGAGCCAGGACTTGAGCTTCGCGAGGCCGGCTTCGATCGTCGGCCGGCCCGTGGCGAACGACATCCGCACGAACCCCTCCGCGCCGAACGCGATCCCCGGCACGAGGTTCACGTGCGCCTGCTCCAGCAGGGCCGTGCAGAAGCTCATCGAATCCACCACCTTCACGCCACCGAACGACTTCCCGAAATAATCCGACACGTCGAAGAAGGCGTAGAACGCCCCCTCGGCGTCGAAGACCTTCAATCCGGGAATCTCCTTCAGCAGCTTTGTGACGAGGTCGCGGCGGATCGAGAACTCCGCGTGCATGTCGGCGATGCACTTGGCCGACTCCGGCGACTCGAGCGCCACCACCATCGCCGCCTGGCTGACGCTCGACGGGCAGCTCGTCTCCTGGCTCTGCACGTTGTCCATCGCCTTGACGAGGTGCGCCGGCGCGACCGTCCAGCCGATGCGCCAGCCGGTCATCGCGTAGCTCTTGCTGGCCCCGCTGATCGTGATGGTCCGCTCGCGCAGCTCCGGCCGCAGCGTCACGATGCACGTCGGCTTCGCGTTCCCGTAGCAAAGCTGCTCGTAAATCTCGTCCGAGAGGATGTTCACGTCCGGGTGCTGGATCACCACGTCCACGAGCGCTTCGAGTTCGCCTTTGGTGTACACCGCGCCCGTCGGGTTGCTCGGCGAGTTGATCATCACCAGTCGCGTCTTCGGAGTGATTGCGGCTTTCAACTGCGCCGGCGTCATCTTGAATCCGGCCGCCAGCGTGGTCGGCACGAGCACGTAGCTCGCTCCGGTCATGCTCACGAGGTCCGAGTAGCTCACCCAGTAGGGCGCGGGGATGATCACTTCGTCGCCGGGGCCGACGGTCGCCGCGAGCGCGTTGTGGATGCTGTGCTTGGCGCCGTTGGACACGAGCACGTGATCCGGACCGCACTCGAAGCCGTAGGTGCGGCCGTACCACTTGGCGATCGCCTTCTTGAGTTCGGCCGTGCCGCCGGCGGGCGTGTAGTGCGTCTGGCCCTTCGCCATCGCCTCCGTCGCCGCATCGCAAATGTGCTTCGGGGTATTGAAGTCCGGCTCCCCGAGGCTGAAATCGTAGACGGTGATCCCCTTCGCCTTCAGCTCCCGCGCCTTGGCACCGGCGGCAAGAGTGGCGGAGGGTTTGACGGAATCAGCCAGGCGGGAAACTCGGATCATCGGACGCTCGACGGTGGAAGTTCGGGCCTACCCGCCTAACATCGTATCCATTCGCCGCACGAACGGAAGACATGCACGTCGCGCATTTCCTGCAACGGTACCCGCCGGCGCTCGGCGGCAGCGAGGCGTACTTCGCCCGCCTGACGGAGTCCCTGCGCGCGGCCGGGGACACCGTTACCGTGTTCACGTCGAACGCGATCGAATTGGGGGACATGTGGCGGCCTCGCGCCCTCACCCTTCCCCTCCCGGTGGGAGGGGACAAGCAGCTTGCGTCCGGTTTTTCTCCCTCCCCCCTGGAGGGGGAGGGTCGGGGTGGGGGGGACGGCTCGACCGGAGCGCCGCGCCCCCCCACCCTCACCCTCCCGGGGGGAGGGGACGAAGCCCACCTGCGCCGTTATCGTCCCCTGACGTTTCCCGGCCGGCGCTATGTCCTCAAAGCCCTGTCGCTGCTTCCCATCCGTCGGCTGCAAGCCCTCACGCTGCCATGCAATCCGGTCTGCCCCGACATGTGGCGCGACGCCGGCGCGTTCGACGGCCCGCTCGACGCCGTCCACGCGACCGCGTTCCCCTACACCTTCCCGATCGCCTGCGGTCTCCGCCTGGCCCGTCGGCGGAAGGTGCCGTTCTTCCTCACGCCGTTCCTGCATCTCGGCGACCCGAACGATCCGAACGACCGCACGCGCCGGCAATACACGGCCCCCGTGCTGCGCTGGCTCCTGCGGCAAGCCGACGGCATCTTCGTGCAGACGGAGGGCGAGCGCCGCGCCGTCGTCGACCTGGGTGTGCCGGAATCGCGAGTGATCCTGCAGGGGTTGGGCGTCGATCCGGCGGAATGTACGGGCGGCGACCGCGCCACGGCGCGCCGGACGTGGGGCGTGCATGACGACGAAATCGTCGTCGGCCATCTCGCGAACCTGAGCGAGGAAAAGGGAACCATCGATCTGCTGATGGCAAACCCCGCCGCCCGCATCGTGCTGGCCGGACCGGCGATGCCGAACTTCGAGCGGTTCTGGCGGGACTATCCGCACAAGGATCGCGTCGTACGGCTTGGCGTGCTGTCGGAACCGGCGAAGCGCGACTTCTACGCCGGCATCGATGTCTTCTTCCTGCCGTCGCGGACCGATTCGTTCGGATTGGTGCTGCTCGAAGCGTGGGCGAACGCGAAGCCGGTGGCGGTCTATCGCGCCGGCGGCCCCGCCGAGCTGGTCCGCGATGGAGTCGACGGAATGGTCGCCGATTGCAACCCGGAATCCCTTGCGCAAGGAATGCGGGCGTTTGCCAATCCGCTGCACCGGGCGGCGATGGGTTCCTCCGGCCGCGAACGTGTCTTGCGGGACTTTCGCTGGCCGGAAAAACTCGAAATGGTCCGCAATGCCCTGCGCGCCCGCGCCTAATCGAACTTCTTCTTCAGCTTCTCGACCTCCGCATCCTTGCCCTGCGCCGTCAGCGCGTCCACGAGCGCGTTGCGGGCGTCCTCGCTGGCCACGTCGATCATGAGCGCGTCCCGGGCGAAGGCTTCCGCGTCCTTGAACTGCTTCGCCTCCAGCGCCGCCTTGGCGAGCTTCACGCGCCCCGCCAACTCGTCCGGGTCGCGCGAGACGATCTCCTTCAACACCGCCACGAGCTTCGCGGAGTCCTTCGTCGCCGTGTAGAGCCGCACGAGTTGTTCGTTCCAGTCGCCGTCGAGCGGGGCGAGCGTGCGGCCTTTCTCCAGCAGTTCCGCGGCCTTGTCGTACTGCTCGGCATCGAGGTGGAACTTGGCAACGAGGTTGATCAACCGCACGTCCTCCGGCGATTCCTTGAGGGCGCTTTCGAGCAGTTCCTTCGCGCCGTCCTCGTCTCCGGCACGGACGAGCAATCGCGCCTTGAGCAGGCTCGCGAGCGGGTGGCCCTTCTTCTTCAGCAGGGCCGCGTCGATCAGCTTGCGGGCCTCGTTCGCCTTGTTCCGCCGGAGCAGTTGCTCCGCCAGCCGCGCCGCCAGGTCCGCATCCTCGGGGTTCTTCTTCTGCGCCTCGGTCAGTTCCTCGAAGGTCATCGGCTTCTCGTCCGGTTTCTTCGCCTTCTTCGGCGCGCCCCGGTACGGCTTCAACACCCCTTCGACATGTTCACGATAGCCCTTCTCGAACGTGGCCTTGTCCACGCCGCACGCGAGCTTGATCGCCGCGCCGGTGTCCAGTCCGTCGCGGTAGGCGTTCAGGATCTTCCCCACGGCCGCCTGACCGTGTGCCTTCACCAGGTACTCCACGTAGAGCTGGCTCTGGCAGTACGCCAGGCCCCACTCCGACTGATCCTTCGGCTTCGCGAAGCCCATCATCACCGTGTCCAGATTGAACAGCGTGTTCTCGTCCGCCCGCTCGCGCAGCGTCGCCATCCAGTCCAGCGGGCGCTGCATCTGCTCGTTCTGCACGGCCAGGCCCTCCGTCAGCCAGTGCGGGCAGAGGAAGTCGGTCTGCGCGAGGTTGAAGATGTGCGTCACCTCGTGGCGGATGACGCGGCCCCAGTTGAACGGCTTGCGCAACCCCTGCGCCGTCGGCGACGCCATCGCCACCACGCGACCCGTGCACGCGCCGATCGTGTGCAGGTCCGGCAGGCCCACCGTCCGCCCGCTGAACATGTCGTGCCGGTTGAACACCTCGATGGGGATGCGCCCGACCGGTTCGTAGCCGAACTGCTTCTTCAGGTCCTCGTGCGTCTCCTCCAGATAGTCCGCGAGGAAACTCGCGAGAACGCGGTCCGACTCTTTGTCGAACTTGAGGTCGTAGTGCGCCGTCTGGATCACCGTGTACTTGGAGAGATGGTCGATGACCTTCCGCATGTTCGCCACGCGGACGTTGAACGGATCGGCCTTGAAGGCGCTGTCGAGGATCTCCTTGCCTTCCTTCTCCTTGCCAAGCCGCATGTAGAGCAGCCCGAGGCTCGTGCGCGGCGCGGCGTACTTCGGGCGAAGTTCCGTCGCCTTCTTGAAGTACCCTTCCGCTTGAAGGTACAACTTGCGGTCTTCGAGATACTCCGCCAGTTCGTGATAGAACTCCGCCGGTTTCGCGTCGTAGCCGGCGGCCTCCTTCGCGAGCGCGTCGAACTCGGTCGTCTTCCGTTGCAGGACGTAGCACGCCGCCAGCTTGCCGAGGGTGATGGCCTCGCGCGGGTTCACCGCCTTCGCCGCCAGCAGCAGCTTCTCCGCCCCGGCGTAGTCCCCGCCCATGAACTGGATGTTCGCCTTCAACCGCAGGGCGCTCCGCAGCTTCGGATTCTGCTTCAGCGCCTCGTCCGCGAACTGTTCCGCTTCCTTCAACTCGAACTTCTGCAGCGCCGCCTCGCCCTTGCCCACGATCGCCTCGGCCGCGTTCGGGTTGATCTTCAACGCGCCGTCGAACCCTTCCACCGCCTGCGGACGGTTGTACTTCTCCAGCAGCAACTGCCCCGCGTACAACTCGGCGCGCCAGCACTCCGGTTCGTACTTGAGCGCGTCGCCGTAAATCTCACGGAGGATGAAGCGGAACTGGTTGCTGATGCTGTTCCAGCGGGCGTTCTCGGTGGCCGCCAGACCGACGACCAGCAGCGTGTCCGGGTCGACGATGTCCTTGTCCGCCTGGCTCGCGGCGTTGTAGGCGCGGATGAACCAGCGCATCTGGTCGTAGCCGGAGTCGGTATCGCCCTTGTCCCGTGCGAGGCGCGCCTTCGTCCATCGCGCGAGGAAGTGGTCTTCCTGAAGTTTCAGCGCCGCCTCGGCGTCCGCCGACGCTTCGTCCCACCGGCCGAGATCGAACGCGAGGTCGGCGCGGGCCGCGAGCAGGTCGGCGCTCTTCGCGAATGTCTTCAACGCGTCCGTCAGCGCGGCCAGGCCCTTCTCGTATTCCCCCTCCTCGCGCCAGGCGGTCGCCGTGCCGATCGCCGCGGCCGGGCCATGCTTCGGGTCGGCGAGATGCTTCGCGTATTCGGCGCGGGCCTCGGCGTAGTTCCCCTTGTTCAGCCGCAGCCGGGCTTCCGCCAGCGGGCTTTTCGGGGCGGACTTTTTATCCTGCGAATTCAAACCCGCCGCCGCGAGGACGAGCAGGCCGAAGGCGAGTGCGTGGCGCATGGAACGGTTCCGTCGGAAGGGACCCTTTCACGGTACCGGCGAACCGGCCCGACTGCAACGGTCCGGTTGCGCCGTCGTGATCGCGTACCGCGCCCGCCGGTTGGGCCATTCGTGTTCCGGCATCGTCGACGGATCGCGGAATAGCCGGGCGTAGTCGTCCACGACGTGGGCGAAGAGGCTCTCGTGATCGCGGTGGAGCGCGTCGGGAACGACGAGGCGGATCGCATCGCCGTCGTTGGCAGCGGACAATCCCGGAAATTCCGATTGATGACGGGCGCACCAATCGCCGACCGAAGCAAGCAGGCCTGGGCTTACCGGACGGATCGCGATCGTGCGCCGGCCGTCCGGCGACTGCTCGGAATGGACGGCGCACCGGCTGCCATGCGCGACGATCGCGTGCCAGTCGCCGCCGGGGTGCTCGACTTCCCAGCGTGTCGTGACGCGGACGGGTACCCCGCAGAGCGTGTAGTCGACCGTGCCGTTCCCCGCGTAGCGCAGGCGTACGCCATCGAGGTCCATTTCGGGCGGAAACTCCGGTAAGCCCGTGATCGTTTCGAAATCGTCTCGCTCGACCAGAAGCGGCCAGCGCTTCGAGGTGACGATGCGCAGCTCGTCCGGCCGAACCGTCCGCTCCGGAGCGATCGCAAGGAACGCGAGATCGACAAGGTGCGTGCCGACGTCCGCGAGCGAATCCCCGGCCACGCGCATGTCGAACCACCACGCCGGCCGGCGCAGCGGCGTTCCGGCGACCGTCTTCTTCAGACAGTGGACGCTTTCAAGCGAAAAGGATTTCCACTCGCCGAAGATCGCCGGCTCGCACGCGAGCGCGAGGAGCAGCCGGTTCGTCGTCTCGTGCCGTTCCGTCATCAGGTCCCACGCGACGAGGGCGTTCGATTCCGCGAGCGTATGCGCCCGTTCCAGCTTCGGAAGGTCCGTAGAGTTGATCACCCACGGTTTGTCGGCGAGGACGTTCAAGCCCGATTCCAACGCCGCGAGAATCAGATCGATCTTCGGCTTGTTCCGCCCCGCGATCACGGCCGTGTTGCCCAATCGTTCCGTCCGAAACCGTTCGAGCCAGTCGGCGCCCGACTCGATCTCCAGTTTCCAGTCGGTTGCGTCCACTGCCCGCGAGTTGAACGCCTCGACCTGCGATCGGAACCGGTCGAGGTCGTCGCCGGCGGGCGCGAAGACCTGCACGCGCGGATCGACATCCGCCCGGCGGCGCTTCATCGCGAGCGCCGCGTGGAAGTGCCCGGGATCGAGAATGACGAATCGGATCGGCTCGCGGTTTTCCGGCATGTGCGGCGATGTCCGAAGTAGAATTCCCCGATACTTTCCGTCCGAGTCTCATTATGCGGAGCGAGCGCGATGGGCGTGCGATTTGTCATGGTCGGCGGATTCCTCGGCGCGGGCAAGACGACCACGCTCGCGCGGCTGGCGCGGCAGTACCAGGCGCGCGGGCACCGCGTCGGACTCGTCACCAACGATCAGGCGCACGACCTCGTCGATACGAACAACCTGCGATCCCAGGGCTTCGCGGTGCAGGAGGTGCCCGGCGCCTGCTTCTGCTGCCGCTTCGACGACCTCGTGAACCGCGTCGGCGCGCTCGAGACGTCCGAACGGCCCGACGTGATCCTCGCCGAGCCTGTCGGCAGTTGCACCGACCTCGTCGCGACGGTGGTGCAACCGCTCAAGGACCTCTACGCCGGCCGGTTCACCGTCGCCCCCTATGCGGTGATCTTCAAGCCGAGCCACGGGTTGAAGATCCTCGCCGGCGGGAAGTCCGGCTTCTCGCCGAAGGCGGCGTACATCTTCACCAAGCAACTTGAAGAAGCCGACGCGATCGTGGTCAACCGCATCGACGAGATCGCCCCGGCGGAACTGGATCGGTTGTCGGAACTCCTCGCGGAGCGGTTCCCGGGCACGCCGGTGTTGAAGGTGTCCGCGCTCACGGGCGCGGGATTCGAACCGCTCGTCGAACTGCTCGATCAGGATGGCGGGTTCGGCCGGAAGATCCTCGACATCGACTACGACACCTATGCCGAAGGCGAAGCGGAACTGGGCTGGCTCAACGCGTCCGTCCGGCTGGATTCGCCGTCGGGCTTTGCGCTCGATTCGCTGCTGATGGCGGTTGTGAACGGCCTGCACGCCGTGCTCAACCGGCTCGGCGGCGAGGTGGCGCACCTGAAGGTGATCGGCCAGGACGACGGCGGCGCGTTCGGCGTCGCCAACGTCGTCAGCGGCGATTCCCCCGCGAAGCTTTCACTCGCCTCCGGCAGCACGCCGCGCGAGGCCGACCTGATCGTCAACGCCCGCGTGGCGATCGACCCGGACACGCTCGACGCCGAAGTGAAACGGATCGTTTCGGACGAATGCGCGAAGCTCGGCATCGTGCCGACCTTCCTGCAAAGCCAGAGCCTGCGCCCCGGACGCCCGGTGCCGACGCACCGCTACGCGGCGGCGAAGTGATCGGGCGGAATGTCGCCGGCCGCGCGGCGGTCGGCACCGAATGCGAAACGCCAACCGGGGGACGATTGTCCCCCGGTTGGCGTTTCGGGTTGCCCCGTTACGAATCTCAGGACGCGGCCGGGGCCTCTTCGGCCGGAGCACCGGTGTCGTACTGCGGGAAGAGATCCGCGTTGATGCGGACTTCGGCTTCCTGGTGGATCTTGAAGCCGGTCCCGGCCGGGATCAGGTGGCCGAGGATCACGTTCTCCTTCAGGCCGACGAGGTGGTCCACCTTGCTGGCGAGGGCCGCTTCGGTGAGCACCTTCGTGGTTTCCTGGAAGGATGCGGCGCTGATGAAGCTGTCGGACTGCACGGCCGCCTTCGTGATGCCGAGGAGCTGGACTTCGCTCGTGGCGGGGATCGGCGTCTCGTAGGTCGGCAGCTTTTTCTTCTTGGCCCCGGCGGCTTCGAGCGCGGCCCGCTCTTCCTCGAAGGCGTCCTTCGAGTAGATGCGGCCCGGCACGAGCGTCGAGTCGCCGGCGTCCACCACCTTCACGCACTCGTTCAGGAGGCGGTCGTTCACTTCCTGGAAGGTGAACTTGTCCATGACCGAGCCGGGCAGCAGGCCCGTGTCGCCGGTGGTAACGACCTTCACCTTGCGGAGCATCTGGGCGACGATCACCTCGATGTGCTTGTCGTCGATGTCCACGCGCTGGCTGCGGTAGACCGACTGCACTTCGCGGACGAGGTATTCCTGCACGGCCTCGAGGCTGGAGATGCGCAGGATGTCGTGCGGGGCGAGCGGACCGCTGACGAGCGGGTCGCCGGCCTTGACGTAGTCGCCGGTGTGGACGGCGAGCGGGGCGCCGGCGGGCACCTGGTGCTCGCGCTCCTCGCCGATGGTCTTGCCGTCATCGGTCTCGCGCTGCACCCAGATCTGCTTCTTGCCGCGCTTCTTGTCGCCGATGCGGACGCGGCCGCCGACCTCGGCCATGACGGCGGGGTTGCGCGGGCGGCGGGCTTCGAAGAGTTCCGTGACGCGCGGCAGACCGCCCGTGATGTCGTGGGTCTTGGCGGCTTCCCGCGTCGTCTTGGCGAGGATCGTGCCGGCGGCGACCTTTTCCCCGTCCTTCACGAGCAGCGTCGCCTTCTCGGGCAGCGTGTACGCCTTGAGGATGTTGCCGCGCTCGTCCTCGATCTGGATCGTCGGGTGCAGTTCGCCCTTGTGCTCCATGATCGTGTACTGGTCGATGCCGGTGGCACCCGACTTCTCGCGGCGAAGGGTGACGCCTTCCTTGATGTCGTTCCACTTCACGCGGCCGCCCTCGTCGCAGATGATCGGCGTGGCGTGCGGGTCCCACTTGCACAACGGCGAACCGGTGGCGACTTCCTGACCGTCCTTGACGAACAGTTCGGCACCGTTCGGGACGGCATAGCGATCGATGATCGTGCCGCCCTTCTTGTTGAGGATGGTGATTTCGCCGGTGCGGGCGAGCGCGATGCGCTGACCGTCGGCGTTGACGACGACGTTGATGCGCTCGAGGGCGACGTAGCCGCCCTTCTTGGCCTTGAAGTCGCTGGTGACGGCTTCCTTGGAGGTCGCCACGCCGCCGATGTGGAAGGTCCGCATCGTCAGCTGCGTGCCGGGTTCGCCGATCGACTGGGCGGCGATGATGCCGATGGCCATGCCGTCCTCGACCATGGCGCCGGTCGCGAGGTCCATGCCGTAGCAGAGCCGGCACAGGCCGAGCGGCGCCTGGCAGGTCATCGGGCTGCGCACCGCGACCTTGTCGAAGTTCAGGCGCTCGAGCAGGTGCGCCTTGTCGGGCGTGATCATTTCGTTTTCGTCGACGATCACGGTGTTCTTTTCCGGGTGCTTGATCTTCACCCGGCTGATGCGGCCGCGGATCGCGTCGAATAGCGGACGATCGACTTCGTCGCCCTTGTACATGATCCCCTTCGTGACGCTGCCGGTGCTGCCGCAGTCGTGCATCGTGATGACGACGTTTTGGGCGACGTCGGCGAGCTTACGCGTGAGGTAGCCCGAGTCGGCGGTCTTGAGGGCCGTGTCGGCCAAGCCCTTCCGCGCGCCGTGGGTACTGGAGAAGTATTCCAGCACCTTGAGGCCTTCGCGGAAGTTGGACTTGATCGGCGTCTCGATGATTTCGCCGCTCGGCTTGGCCATGAGGCCGCGAAGACCGGCGAGCTGACGGATCTGCTCCTGACCACCCCGGGCACCGGAGGTGGCCATGAGGAAGATCGGGTTCAGGTACGGCTTGCCGTCGCGGCGGTCGTTCGCCAAGTCCTTCATGAGGGCCTTGGTGATGACTTCGCGGGCCTCGTTCCACTGCTCGATCGTCTTGATGTACCGTTCCTTCTGGGTCATCAGGCCGCGCTCGTACTGCTTGCGGAAGCGATCGACTTCCTTGTCCTTGTCCTTGAGCACCTGTTCCTTGACGGCGGGGGTGCGCAGGTCGGAGGTGGCGAAGCTGAGGCCGGAGCGGGTGGACTCGCGGAAGCCGGTTTCCTTCATCCGGTCCAGCAGGGCGATGGTCTCGCGGCGGCCGAGCTGCTGGTAGCAGTCGGCAATGATGCGAGCGAGGTGCTTGCTGGAGAGCGGCAGATCGTAGAACGCCATCTTGCTGTGCAGGATGTCGTTGAAGATGACGCGGCCGACGGTGCTGTTGATCAGGCCGTTCGGCTTGCGCGGAAGCTCCTCGACCTTGGCGGCGCCGCGCTCGTCCTTGATCTCGCTAATGACCTTCTTGTGGCTGGCGACGCGCACCTTGATGCGGGCGTGGATACCCAGCTTGCCCTCGGCGTAGGCCTGGAAGACTTCGCCGGGGCTGTGGAAGACCATGCCGTCGCCGGCTTCGACCTTCTCGCCTTCCTCGCCGCGCGCCGCCGTGAGCCAGTAGCAGCCCATGACGATGTCCTGGGAGGGCGAGATGATCGGGTTGCCGTTCGCCGGGCTGAAGATGTTGTTCGTGGACATCATCAGCACGGTGGCTTCGACCTGGGCCTCGATCGACAGCGGCAGGTGGACGGCCATCTGGTCGCCGTCGAAGTCGGCGTTGAAACCTTTGCAGACCAGCGGGTGGATGCGGATGGCGTTGCCTTCGATGAGCACCGGCTCGAACGCCTGGATGCCCATCCGGTGCAGCGTCGGTGCCCGGTTCAGGAGGCACGGGTGGTTCTTGGTCACTTCTTCGAGGATGTCCCAGACCACGTCGTCCTTGCGCTCGAGCATCTTCTTCGCCGACTTGATCGTGTCGGCGTGGCCGAGTTCCTTCAGGCGGCGGATGATGAACGGCTGGAAGAGTTCGAGCGCGATCTTCTTCGGCAGGCCGCACTGGTGCAGCTTGAGTTCCGGGCCGACGACGATCACGGACCGCGCGGAGTAGTCGACCCGCTTGCCGAGGAGGTTCTCGCGGAAGCGGCCCTGCTTGCCCTTGATCATGTCGGTGAGCGACTTGAGCGGGCGGTTGCTCGAACCCAGCACGGGCCGCTTGCAGCGGTTGTTGTCGAACAGCGCGTCGACGGATTGTTGGAGCATCCGCTTTTCGTTGCGGATGATGACTTCCGGCGCGTTCAGATCGACGAGCTTCTTGAGCCGGTTGTTCCGGTTGATGATGCGGCGGTAGAGGTCGTTGAGGTCCGACGTGGCGAAGTTGCCGCTATCGAGGAGGACGAGCGGGCGCAGGTCCGGCGGGATGACCGGAATGCACTCGAGCACCATCCACTCGCACTTGTTGGACGAGTCGCGCAGGGCCTCGATGGTCTTGAGGCGCTTGACGAGGTCCTTCTCGCGCTGCTTGGACTTCTTCTCGCCGCGCGCCATTTCCTTGTCGAGCCGGTCGCGCAGATCCTGCGCGAGCGAGACGAGGTTGAGCTTCTCGAGGAGCTTCTTGATGGCGTCGGCGCCCATGCCGACTTCGAAGGTGTCGCCGTATTGCTGGTGCGCTTCCTTGAATTCGTCTTCCGTGAGGAGCTGGCGCTCCTTCAGGGGCGTCTCGCCCGGATCGATGACGACGTAGTCCTGGAAGTAGATGATCTTTTCGAGCGAGCTGGTCTTCATGTCCAGCAGGGTGCCAAGGCGGCTGGGCATCGCCTTGAAGAACCAGATGTGGACCACCGGGGCGGCCAGTTCGATGTGGCCCATGCGCTTGCGGCGGACGCGGCTATGCGTGACCTTGACGCCGCAGCGGTCGCAGATCATCCCCTTGTACTTCATGCCGCGGTACTTGCCGCAGGTGCACTCCCAGTCCTTTTCCGGGCCGAAGATGCGCTCGCAGAACAGGCCGTCCTTTTCGGGCCGGTAGGTGCGGTAGTTGATGGTTTCGGGTTTCTTGACTTCGCCGAAGCTCCACGACCGGATGTCGTGCGGGCTGGCGAGGCTGATGCGCACGGCGCCGTAGTCGTTGATGCGGTCGTAGTTCGAGGCTTCGGCGGCGGCTGCGGCGGCGGAAGCGGGATTACCGGTGCTCATATGGAAACTCCCCAGTGAGAGTGGATGTTCGATGAATGGAGAAGGTTCACGGGCGAAGCCCGCGGACGATCGTCCGCGGGCACTCGTTCACTACACCCGCTTCTTCTCCAGTTGCATGTTCAGGCCGAGGCCGCGGATCTCGTGGGTGAGCACGTCGAAGCTGGCGGGCGTGCCGGCTTCCAGCGTGTTCTCGCCCTTCACCATGCTCTCGTAGATCTTCGTGCGGCCTTCGACGTCGTCGGACTTCACCGTCAGCAGTTCCTGCAGGATGAACGCCGCACCGTACGCCTCGAGCGCCCACACTTCCATCTCGCCGAAGCGCTGGCCGCCGAAGCGCGCCTTGCCGCCGAGCGGCTGCTGCGTGATGAGCGAGTACGGACCGGTCGCCCGCGCGTGCACCTTGTCGTCGACGAGGTGGTGCAGCTTCAGCATGTAGAGGTAGCCGACCGTCACGGCCTGTTCGAACGGCTCGCCCGTGCGGCCGTCGTAGAGCACGCTCTTGCCCGTCTCGCTGTAGCCCGCCTCCTTGAGCGCCGCCTTGATTTCCTCTTCGGTCGCCCCGTCGAACACCGGGGTGGTGGCCTTGAAGCCCAGCTTCGCCGCCGCGTACCCCAGGTGCGTCTCCAGAATCTGACCGACGTTCATCCGGCTCGGCACGCCCAGCGGGTTCAGCAGGATGTCCACCGGCGTGCCGTCCTTCAGATACGGCATGTCCTCTTCCGGCAGCACCTTCGAGATGACCCCCTTGTTCCCGTGGCGGCCGGCCATCTTGTCACCGACGCTGATGACCCGCTTCGTCGCCACGTACACCTTCACCATCTGCTGCACGCCCGAGGGCAGCTCGTCGCCGCGCTTCAGGCTGTTCAGCTTCCGGTCCTGCTCGTCGATGAAGAACTGGATCCGTTCCCAGTGCCGCTGGTGCAGCTTGTTCGCCGCCTTGATCTTGTCCGGGCTGCGGATGTCCAGGTTGTCCATCTTGAACGCCTTCGCCTGCTCGGCGACGATCGAGTCGTCGTCCTTCTCGCCGGCGAGCGCCTTGCCCGTGTTCGGGTCCTTCAGTTCCTTCTTTTCCAGAACTTCGAGCAACGCCCCGATGAACTCGCGGAACTGCGACGCGATCTTCTCCGCGTATTCGCCGTTGATCCGCTTTTCTTCCTTGAGGAGTTCCTTGCGCTCGTCTTCCGTCATGCTCGCGCGCCGGCTGAACCGGTGCGCGCCGATGACGACGCCCTCGATGCCCGACGGCACTTCGAGCGAGTCGTTCTTCACGTCCTCGCCCGCGCGGCCGAAGATCGCGTGCAGCAGCTTCTCTTCCGGCGTCAGTTCGCTGCGGCTCTTCGGCGACACCTTGCCCACCAGCAGGTCGCCCGGCTTCACGAACGTCCCCACCAACACGATGCCGTTCTCGTCGAGGTTCGAGAGCGCCTTGGGCGACACGTTCGGAATGTCCCGCGTGAACTCCTCCTTGCCGAGCTTCGTCTCGCGGATTTCGATGTCGAATTCCTCGATGTGCAAGCTGGTGTAGGTGTCGTTCTTCACCAGTCGCTCGCTGATGATGATCGCGTCTTCGAAGTTATAGCCTTCCCAGGACTGGAACGCGACGAGGACGTTCCGGCCGAGTGCGAGTTCGCCGAGGTGCGTCGCCGCCCCGTCCGCGAGGATCTGGCCGCGCTTGACCTTCTGGCCGATCTTCACGATCGGCTTCTGGTTCAGGCAGGTCCGCTCGTTCAGGCCGTGGAACTTCCGCAGCACGTACTCACGGATGATCTTGTCCTTCTCCTCGATCTTGATGCGCTCGCCGTCGACGTAGGTGATGACGCCGTCCTCGCTGGCGCGGACGAGCATGCCGGAGTGCTTGGCCACTTCCCGCTCGAGGCCCGTGCCCACGATCGGCGGCTCGGTCACGAGCAGCGGCACCGCCTGGCGCTGCATGTTCGAACCCATGAGCGCACGGTTCGCGTCGTCGTGCTCGAGGAACGGGATGAGCCCCGCCGACACGCCGACCATCTGCTTCGGGGAAATGTCGAGGTAGTCGATCTTGTCCGATGCGATCGTCGTGAGGTCGCCCGATGCCCGCCCGTTGACGCGCTCGACGGCGATCTTGTTGTGGTCCGTCGGCGTGTCCGCCGGCGCGATGCGCAGCTGCGATTCCTCATCGGCGCGCAACTTGACCACTTCCTCCGTCAGCTTGCCCTGGTTCGCCTTCCGATACGGCGTGATGAGGAATCCGTACTCGTCGATTTCCGCGAAGATCGAGAGCGACGAAATCAGGCCGATGTTCGTCCCTTCCGGCGTCTCGATCGGGCAGATGCGGCCGTAGTGGCTGATGTGCACGTCGCGCACTTCGAAGCCGGCGCGTTTCCGGTTCAAGCCGCCCGGCCCGAGGGCGGAAAGACGCCGTTCGTGCGTCAGCTGCGCCAAGGGGTTCGTCTGGTCGACGACCTGACTCAGTTCCGATCGGCCGAAGAAGTACTCGATCGCGGCCGATACGCTCTTCGGATTGATCAGCGTGCGCGGCGACATGTCCTCGATCGACTTCAGCGCCATCCGCTCCTGCACGGTGCGGCGGAGCTTGAGGAAGCCCTTGCGGAGCTCGTCCGCGGCGAGTTCGTCGATGGTGCGCAGGCGGCGGTTGCCGAGGTGGTCGATGTCGTCCACGTGGCCCTTGCCGGCGCGCAGCTCCATGATGTACTTGATGGCGTTGACGAAGTCGACCGCCCGCAGCGTCATCTCCGTCTCGGGCACGTTCTGATTGAACTTCCGGTTGATGCGGAAGCGCCCGACGCGGCCGAGGCGGTAGCGGTTCTGGTCGTTGAACTTTTCCTTGAACAGCTCGCGCGCCTTGTCCAGCTGCATCGGGTTGCCCGGGCGCAGCCGCTGGTAGATCTTGAGCAACGCGCCTTCGTGCGACTCATGCTGCGGACCGCCAGCGAGGTCTTCGGCGATCGAATTCAGGATGATCGGATCCTTCGGCGTGTCGATCGCCGTCACTTCCTTCAGGAGCGAGGCGCTGGCCTTGTCGACCGCGTCGCGCGTGAACGGCTTGCCAGCGTCAACGTAGATTTCCCCGGTTTCCGGGTCGATCACGTCGTCGACCGCGATCATCGGCAGGATGTTCGAATCGGGGTCGCCATGCAGACGGGCACGGCTCGCCGGATCCTTCAGCTTGATCGTCAGCGGCTCGTAGAACTCGCGCAGGATGGACGCGGTCTGCGAGTACATCGGCTCCATCGCGCGGAGCAGCGTGACGGCCGAGAACTTGCCCGACTGGTCGATCCGCACGCCGAAGTTGTCCTTCTTCGTGACGTTGATTTCGATCCAGCTGCCGCGCTCCGGAATGATTCGACAGGAGTGCAGGTCCTTATCCGCCTCGCGTTCGACGACGAAGTCGACACCAGGCGAGCGGTGAAGCTGGCTGACGACGACGCGCTCGGCACCGTTGATGATGAACTCGCCGCCGCCGATCATGATCGGCATGTCGCCGAGATAGACTTCCTCTTCCATCGTGTTGCCGTCGGCCTTGCGCAGGCGCAGCCAGACGCGGAAGGGGCGGCCGTAGGTCAGGCGCAGCTGGCGGCACTCGTCGGGATCGTAGCGGGGCTTGCCGAGTTCGTACTTCACGAACTCCAGCGACGACTTCTTGTCGTAGCTTTCGATCGGGAAGATCTCGCGGAGAACGCCTTCGAGGCCCTGGTTCTGGCGCTTTTCGTAAGGCACATCCAACTGGAGGAAGCGGTCGTAGGAGCGCGTCTGGACTTCCGTGAGGTTCGGCACGGACGAGGCGTCGCCGTAGCGGCCGAAATTGCGTTCTTCGGCGGGCAGGATGATTCGATTTACGGGAATCGACATCGGCAAACTCCTGGGTCCAACGAATCGACGGTCCGGCAAGTGCCCCCCGTCGGTGGACGAACGGGCCTTGCATCGGTGGTCGGAAGACGTTATTTCTGAGGGATCGGTCGGCGGACGCCGGGCACCAACGCAGCAATCCCGCGCCGGGACACCCCCCGGTCAGGGGAGGTTCGCGGTGCGGGGCAGTATTGGGCCAGGGTGTGTATCGGGAAGTTCATCGAGCGCAGGAGCGAGTGGGTCGCGTGCATTTTCACCACTGCTTTTGCGTTGCGGTTTGCGATCGCGGGGTGGCCCGACGGCGCAATCCGGGTAAAAAAAGCAACTTCTCCGCCAGATTAAGATGATAGGCCTGTTCGGCGAGTCCGTCGATAGTCAACGGCACATTTTTTGCGAACCATTCGCTTAACCCCCGGAAAAGCAAGTGAAATCCCGTGCCAAATTCGGGATTTTCCGGAGGAAATTTTCTGGGATTTCCGCGCGGATCGAGCCAGCCGCGTGCCGCGCGAATTTGGGCAAGGCCGCGCGGTCCCGATGAATGCGCGGATTCCACGGACCAAACCGATTTTTCCATTTCGTTGAACTTTGTCGCTTGTTCCACCCGATTTAGCGAGTACCAACCGGCCGCTGCGCCGCGCGAGGGGAGAACGTCACATGAAACGGTATCGCTGGAAGTCGGCAACGGGGTGCCTCGCCACGGTCCTGATCGGCGCGAACGCGGCGACGGCCCAATCGCCGAACGGGACGCCGCAGGCTCCGAAATCGCTCGGCGCTCCGGTCGTTCCGATTCCGGTCGAACTGCCCAAAGTGCCCGGCGGCGACCTCAAACTCGTCAAGCAACCGATCGACGAACCCCCGCCCACGCCCCAGCCGGCCGCGCCCGCCGCACCGGCCCCCGCGCCGGCCCCCGCGCCGGCGGCACCTGCCGCTCCCGCGGCCGGCGGTTCCTCCAGCACCGTGAATGTGTCCGGTTCGGACCCCTCCGGCGCAGCCGCTCCGACCGCGGGCGGCGGACAACCCACCCAGGCCCTCAACGCCACCGATCTTGGCGGGCTGCTCGGCAAGTCCGATCAGGCTACCGGCGTCGAAGTCCAGCGCCGCAACGCCATCAGCAGCGACCCGCGCATCCGGGGTCTCCGCAACGGCCAGTACCTCGCCCTCGGCGACGGCGTCCCGTACTTCCCCGGCCGTCTCGACCTCGATACGCCGGTCTCCAAGTTCTATCCCGCCATGGTCCGCGACGTGCAAGTGTTCCGCGGCCCGTTCACCACGCTCCTCGGGCCCGGCTTCGGTTTCATCAACATCGGCACCGTCAACGCGCCCCGCTCCAAGAACGGTGGCACCGAATACCACGGAATCTCGTCCCTCGGCTACCAGACCAACGGCGAACAGTACAACGCCCTCCAGGTCGTTTCCGCCGCCGGAACCAACTGGGGTTTCCGCGGCAGCTACAACATCCTGCAGGGGAACGACTACGCCGACGGCGGCGGCAACAAGATCCCTGCCAGCTACCTCTCCAACAACTTCAACGTCGCCCTCGGCTACGACCTCTCGGAAGACGTGACCGTCGACTTCAAGGGCCTGCGTACCTTCCAGAGCAACCTGGAGTTCCCCGGCCTCTACTTCGACGTCGACGCCTCCGATACGGAAGCCTACAACACGCGCATCACCGCCCGGAACTTCGGCCCGTTCGACGTCTTCACGACGGACCTCTGGTACAACGTCTCGACGACCAGCGGCAGCACGCGGGGCGGAGCGAAGAAGGCGTTCGTCAACCAGCTCCTTCGCTTCGCGTTCGAGGAGCCGTTCCTACCGCGGAACCCGGCCGGCGTCCCCCAACTCGCCACCAACGGCGTTTCCAACCTCCGCGGCTTCAGCTTCGCCGACGATTCGTCGACGCGGTTCGCCGAGCGGTCCATCGGCTACCGGTTCAACGGTCAGTGGGGGAACAACAAGGACGAACTGACCCTCTTCATGGGCACCGACCTCAACGTCTTCGGCCAGCACCTGACCGAAAACATCCGCTTCGAACAACTGCGACGGCCCGACGGCAGCTACTTCGGCACGCCGATCGCCACGGCCGACAACCCGAACCCGTCGCTGCTGCCGCCCGGCCAGCGCAACTTCATCACGCAGACCCAGGAAATCCCGAAGTCCAACAGCGTGAACCCCGGTCTGTTCCTCGAAGGCATGCTCCCGCTCAACGACAAGCTCAAGCTCAAGGGCGGCGGCCGGATCGACTACGTGCGGACCAGCAGCAACGCACGGCGCATCACCGGGAACGTCGACCTCTTCGGCGACCCGCAGAACCCGCAGCCGGTTCAGAACCGCTTCGTGCTGGATCCCATCATCTACTCGGTGGATCCCACGCAGAACAACATGAATCGCGACTTCATGCTCTACGCCGGCTTCGCGACGGCCGAATACAAGATCTCCGAAGAGACGACCCTCTTCGCCGGTTACGGATATGCGGAACGCGCGCCGAACCTGACCGAACTCTACACTTCCGGTCCGTTCCTCGGCGTCCTGCAAACCGGCACCAGCCGCGTCATTGGCGATCCGAACCTCTCCAAGGAACGGATGCACCACATCGACATCGGCCTGCGGTACGACACCGACTACCTGAAGTTCGGCATCAGCGGCTTCTACGCCATGATCCAGGACTACATCACCTACGACGCCAACCGCGTCTCGCAGCTCGGTCTCTCGCAGGTGACCTTCACGAACACCGACCTCGCCACCCTGGCCGGTACGGAACTGTTCATGCAGGCGAACGTCACGAAGTGGTTCTCGCCCTTCGCCACCCTCAGCTACGTGCAGGGGATCGACCAGACCCACGTGGACAACCGCCGGGGATCCATTCAAGCGAACGGTTCCCGTCTCGACAGTAGCCGCCGCCGCGATCCGTCCACCGGTTCCGCCGCCACCGATACCGAACCGCTGCCGAACATCCCGCCGATGGAAACCCGGCTCGGCTTCCGCATCCACGGCAGCGACCCGGTCCCGAAGTGGCAGATCGAAGTGGTCTCGCGGATTGTCAGCGGCCAGAACGCCATCGCCCGCAGCCTTGGTGAAATCGCCACGCCCGGCTTCAGCACGATCGACCTGCGGGGCTACTATCAGCTGAACGAGAACCTGCTGCTGACGGGCGGCGTGGAAAACCTCGGCGACCGGCTCTATCGCGAACACCTCGACCCGATCGCCGCCAACCAGTTGCGGAGCCTGACGGGCGAGGGCAGCATCCCGGTGCTCTTCCGGCCGGGGACCAACTTCTTCTTCAACGTGCAGTACAAGTACTGATCGGGTACGCGATCGAGTCGAGGCCGGCGGAGTCCGCTCCGTCGGCCTTTACGTTTTCAGGTCCTTGAAGAACTGCAGATAGACGATGCCGCCGATGATCGCCACCAGGAGCGCCGCGGCGACGTAGAGCAGGCCGGCCCACTGGGAATACGATCGGTCTTCGATGATCGATTCGGCGGACCAGCTGACCGAGCTTTGGGATTCGGTGAGTCGCTGGAAGACGCCGGCAACGAAGGCCTGGTGCTTTTCGTCTCGCCCGGTGGCCGCGAGGTAGCAACCGGCTAGGAGCGGCAGGGCCGCGAGGCCATCGCCGACGACCGCCGAAGTTTCCACGGGCATCCCGCGGGCCATGACGCGCCCCAACCGCGGTCCGCGGAGGAACATCTCGTGGAGGAACGCGAAGAGCTTCTGATTGTAGGGCGGAACGAACGGACCGCTGCGCACGTCCGGCGGCCAGTCGAGCCGCAGGTACTTGATCACCCACGACGCCAGCACGTTCATGCGGATCCAGTCGGCGGCCTGTTCCATCACCTCCGGAATCTCTTCGGGCGGCCGATCCGGCACGACCGGCAAGCGCTGGCCGATCCGCGCCTTGAGCATCTCCTTGGGGAAACCCCGGCGGAACTCGTCGAAGCCGGGTGCCTGTTCGAGGTCGCAGACCATGAGGAAGTGGGCGTAGCGCTGGCGGAACGCAGCCCGCGCCGTCGCGAGATCGGTCGCCAGCACGCCGAGCGCGTTGCGGCAGATTTCGTCGGTTTCGAGCGCGGCCCACGGCAGGAGCACCATGACGCCGTTCAACGGGCACCAGGGGCGGCGGTCGCGGGCAATCAGCTTGCAGAGGAAGGCGAGGCGGCGCGGCCCGAGGGCGAGCAGTTCGTTCGACAGATTAATGTGCCGCGTGCCGCCGCCCGCCTTCGTCGTCTGGATCATCTCGCCCAGTTCGCGCAGGCGGGCATCCTCGTCGGGCGTGAGCGGGCGATCGCTTTGGATCTGCAACAACCGATAGAACTCGTCCTGGACTTTTTCGTCGACCCCCTGGAGCGCCTGGCCGGGGGTGATGGTCGCGCCCGCGCCGGCGGCGCCGGCACCCACGTCGAAGCCGCCGATCTCCGGGTTCGCCAGCGCGTCGGCGAAGCTGCCCCACGTGGACGCCCCGGAGCAGCAGACGAAGATCGCGTCCGGTCCGGCAAAGATTCGCAGGGGGGAATCGACGGCGAGCGGTGCCCGGACTTCGATCCGCTGCCCGGAGGCGAGGAACAACGCGTCGTCGCCGGCGTTCGGTCGGCCGATGACGAGGTAGAGCGGCGCGTCGCCGAGCTTGTAACCACTCTGGGCGAGCTTCCGGATGGCGTCGTCCCAGGCGGATTCGATGTCCGGGAATTCGGCGGCGTCGCCGCGGTTGAAGAGCTTCCACCAGAAGTAGCCGAGCCACGTGATGACGTAGATCAACAGGAAGATCAGCGGGAGATAGATCTCCTTGATCGCGTTGGTCGCCCGCGATTTCAACAGGTTCTGAACGAAGGGTTGTTTGTTGAGATACCAAAGCCCGTAGAAGATGACGGCGAGGATGATGGCGTGGACGAGGAGGCGGAACCACTTCGGCCAGGTGCGGAAGTCGGCGGCTTCCGCGAAGATCGGAAGAACGATGCCGACAAGTCCCCGAATCCAGGCCACGAACGTGGCGCCCATCATGACGATCGATTGCATGGCAGTCCGCGGTAAGGGGGCTTAGTCGTTCTTCGAGAGATATTGCGCGAGGACGGCGGCGCCGGCGAACAACCCGGCGGCCACGACGACCATCAGCGCGCGGCCGGCGGTGCGGAAGCGATCGCGCCCGCGCAGCGCCGGCACGTGCGTCTTCATGCCCAGGTCGGCCGGCATCCGGAATTCCTGCTGGTGCGACGTGATGACGCGGCGGCGGACCCGCTCGACCCATTCCGGCGGATTCAACAAGCCCGGGTCGCCGCGGAAGCCGAGCATCACGCACCAGAGATAGGCCTCGACCGCCTCGGCACCGGGGCGTTTCTCCGCGAGGTCGGCCTGGAGCCAGAATCGCCAGGCCCGCTCCTGCCCGCCGCCGTACAGCTCCGCTTCGAGCGACTTTTCCTTCCACGCACGGGACCACGATCCGTTGGCGGCCGCGACGTCGTTGATGAAGATTTCGTCGAGCCAGCAGGCGAGCGCATAGCGCACGCCGAGGAAATCGGTCGCCGTCGGCTGCACCGGCCGTGGGACGTTGTCGCCGTAGTCGGGGTGGCCGCGCACGGATCCGTCGGCCCAGAGCATCGACTTCAGTTTCGAGTTCTCCGCGTCCAGCAGCACGCTCTCGCCGCTCAGGATCCGGTCCTTGAGGCTCATGCCATAGGCCAGGACCTGGAGAACGTGACTGGTCAGTTCGTGCGCCATCGAGCGAGGCTCCCGCCGATCAGGCCTTCGGAGGAATGATGTAGAGGGTGAAGCGAAGGATCGGCTGCCGGTTCGGCTGACCCTTGATCATGACATCGCGCTTGCCTTCGAGGTCGCCGGCCAGCAACCGCTCGTTCAGCCGGATCGCCACGCGGCGGGTCCGCTGCACGAACGGCCATTCCTCCTTGGTCGCCTCGATCGAGAAGTACGTGTCTTTCTTCGTGATAGGCAGCACGCGGGGCGGCTGCGGTTCGTGGCGGAAGATCATGCCACGATGGCCGCGGGCGTAGACCTCCTCCACGCGGTCCGACGACGCGATCTTCATGTTCATCTGGCCGCTGGTCAGCAGGGCGATGACCTCGGCGCTCGCCAGGTTCGACTCGACGCCGACGTACATCTGCCAGCCGGTCGCGAGCCATGGCTCGTCCATTTCGACCTGCATCTGCAGACCCTTGCCGCTGAACGGTCGCTGCTGGAACTTGCGGTCGGCCCCGATCATGTTCAGGAGCTGGTCGAGGATGCGCTTGAGTTCGAAGAACCCGTTCCCGAGATCGTCGTGGTCGTAGTCGACAAGTTCCGGGCAGACGCGATCGGATCCGAAGATCGCCAACTGGCCGATCAGTCGGCAGAGTTCGGTGAAGGCGAAGAGCGGGTGGTGGCCGTTGGTGCGGGCGAGGATGCGCGTGACGGACGCGGCCTCGTTGAGCAGGCGCACCTGTTCGAACATCAGCCGCGCTTCCGGGTCGGTGTCCTGGAAGGTGATTTCGCGGTCGCGGACGGTCGTCCCCAGATCGCGGACCAGCGAGCCGATCTTGTAGTAGATCGGCTGGAGGATGTCGTTACGGAGTTCCGGCCAGGCTTCGCAGACCAGGATCGGCGGGATGTAGGTCCGGTTCAGGATCGGAGCGGTATCGCCCTGCGTCGAACGCGTGAGCGTCGCGATGGGGAGCGTTTCGTAGCCGGCGGAGTCCTGGCCGGTGATAAGGAGCGAGAGGTTCAGGCGGCGGAACTGGAGGGGGCGTTCGTTCTTGCCGTCGTTCTCGTCGGGAACGCGGGCGTCGGATTCGATGCGGTAGCGTTTGTCTTCGTCGTTGGTGCCGCCGACGTTGACGCGTCCGACTTCGAGGGTCGGCACGGCGAGCATCACTTCGATCTGGCTCTGTTGCTCGAAGGCGGGGCGCAGGTCGAGTTCGCGGAGGTTGCAATCTTCGGGGACGCGGACGATGGTGCCGTCGCGCATGCGCGCCTGGAGCGAGCCGACGACGAAGCGGAAGTTCTTGAGGGCGTCGCGGTCGATCTCGATGCGACGAATGCCCCAGTTGTAGGGGGCGTCCCAGCGGCTGGAGAGTCGGGTGTAGTCGGCCCAATACCGGTCGGATGCCTGGAAATGGTGGGGGCGAAGGAACATCCCCTCGTGCCAGTAGACCGGTAGGGTTCGCATGGTACTTTCCGAGACGCCACGGGCCGGGACCGGCCATCGCCCTCGTAGGTATACCCGATGGAACCGCGCCGGTGAAGGGGCGGATCGTCGGGATCGCAATCCGGACCGGCGGGCGCATGCCGGTTCGTATCATGGTAGCAATCGCGTCGGGAGGCCCCGCGCGAGGGAGGCGCCGAGCGAGTCGACCATGAACAGCGACGACTGGTGGAAGGGCGGACGCGCCGACGCGATGCTGGAGGTCGTGGCGGAGCGGTTCACGCCGCGGCGGTGGCGGTTGCTGGGCACGGCGTGCCTGCGGCGCCGCTGGGACTTGCTGCCCGAGGGCGAACTGCGGGCCGCCGTGGAGGAGATCGAGGCCAACGCCGAGGCCCCGACCGCGTCCTTCGCCGCGAGCCGCCGCAAATCCATCGAACGCGCACTGCCCGATCTGGTGGCCCAGGCCACCGCCGACACCGAAAATCTCGTCCGCGGTGCGGCGATGGACGCCGTGGCGGAACCGAACCCCAACGCGCCGGCGCTGCCGTTGTTCCTCGCGGCGGGGCGGTACGCGGCCTCGGCCGTGGCGCAGGCCGGTCGACCGGTCGAACTCGCCGCGGCCGCGGTCCTCGCGCTTCTGGACGAACCGGGACGCGACGCGACATTCCGCGCCGCGCTGGGGATCGAGGACGCCCTCGCCGCCCGCGTGGCCTGCGCCCGGGCCGTTTCGACCGCCCTCCGATTGAAGCAGCAGGGCGACGAACTCGCCGATGCGGCGGCGAGCGCCAAGAACAAGCGGATCGAACTCGCCAAGGCCGAAGAGATCGTCCGTCGCACGCAGGAGCAGGACGACAACCGCCTGCTCGACGCCGACGGCGCGGACCGCGCCGCCCGCAAGGCAATCGCGCGATTCCTTCACGAACTCGTCGGCGATCCCTTCAGCGATTACCGCTTCGAAGCGGCCTGGCGAACCGAGACCGTCACCAACCTCGCGCGGACAATCGAGGCCGAGCGCGCCTTCGACCGGATGCCGATCCTCGCCGATGCCCTGCTGGACGCCGACTGCGATTCCGAAGCGATTCTCCGACACCTGCGCGGCACCGAAAAACACACGACGGAAAAGGCGGCCCACAGCCGGGGTTGTTGGGTGCTGGATCGGATCCTCCGCCCCGACGACCCGCTGTTCGGATCGACACCGAAGCCCAAGCCCAAGCGAAAGAAGAAGTCGGGCTAGCGCCGATCCGCGGTCTTCGCCGGCAAGGATTGGATCCACTCGTTCGGCACGCTCAGTGACTCGCCGGCTTTCGGCACGAGCAGTCGCAGCACAACATTGGCGTGAACGCCGGCCTCGGTCAGGCACGCCACTGTGCCCGCGACAACGCCGGTGGCACTCGCCGGCGATTCAAGACCTTTCACAAGCAGATCGGGTTTGCGACCCAAAAGGATTCCCGGACCGCTGCCGTTCAGCCCACCGCCAATCCCGACGGTGATCGCGGCCCGGGCGTCGCCGGGGATCGCTACGCCGCTGGCGGCCGGAGCATGCGTGGCGAACGCGAGTCGCCCTTGCACGGGGCCGCCGGTGTACGTCGCGTAGATGCGCGGATGCAGTTCGAACGTCTGGCGATTCGTCGCCGCGAGCGTATGCGTCGCCAGTTTGCCCTCGACCCGCAGGGCGTAGCGGCCGTCGGCCGGGATGGCGATCTCCATCGTCTGCTCGTAGACGGCCGAAGTGAAGGTTCGCTGGATGCGCGTCGGCTGGCCGAACGACGACGCGACGACGGCGAAGTCGTCGCTCGCCGTGGCGGCACCGGTCGGGTCGATCTGGCGCAGGAGTTTGAGCGTCATCGGGAACGACGCCAGACCGCTGAGTTCGGTGTCGGGGTCGCGCGGTTCGCGCCACTGGATGGAGAGGCGGATCTTCGCGCCGGCGGGCAGGCGGTCCACCGGCTTGCCGTCGGCGCCGAGGGTCGTGAGGAAGTTCAATTCGCCGGTCCAACCGTTGGCGGGCTTGGGGCCGAATTCCATCGCGCCGTTGCCGTCGCCGTCGACGAACGCGCCGGCCCAGACGCTGCCGGCGGACGTGCTGCCTGCTTGCACCCAGACGGGCACGGTGGGCAGCTTGCGCTCCCGCAAACCGCTGCGCGTCGGAATCGGCGTCAGGCGGGCCTCGAGCAACTGGCTCGTCTCGCTCAGGCCGTCGTGGGCATAGCCGTCCTCCCACACCAGCATGTTGACGATGACCTGCGCACCCTTCAGTTCCGTCAGGTCGGTCCGGAGTTTCGTCAGCCGGTCGTACTTGGCCTTGAAGACTTTTTCGTCGGCTTCGAGAGCCTTGAACGCGGCGGTCGCGTCCAGACGGCGCTTCGCCGGTTTTTCGTCGTCGCTGAGGTCCGCGAACGCCTTGCGGTATTCGTCCTGGACCAGCTCGCGGCGAATGTTCAGCCGTTCCGATTCCGCGATCAGTTCGTCGCCGCGCGAGACCAGTGCCACCGAGGTCGTCGCGTCGCCGAGCACGGCTTTCGCGACGCTGATGAGCTGGTGGACGGCAATCGGATCGATCCGGACGAGGACGAGTTGCGCGTCGGGCGCGGCGGCCTTGACGGCGCGGGCGGTCTCGCCGCCGCGGCTCGCCAGGCCCGCCGGGGCCGGTTCGATGGTCGGGGACAACTCCGCCGTGAGGTCGACGAGTTTGGCCCCGGCCGGGAGCGGACCGGCGAACTCCGTGGCGAGCACGACCACGCGGGCACCCGCGCCGCGATAGCCGGCCGCGTGCAATGCCGCGACGTTACCGGAGCGGAGCGCAGCGGCGAGGTCGCCTTCGGTTCCGCCCGGCTGGGCCGACGCCATGCGCGGCAGACGAATCGTGCGCACGGCGGGGATTTCCGCGATCTTCACCAGATCACCGGCGTTTGGCAGCCGCAGAACCACGAAGTTGCCGAACACGCCTTCCATCGCCACCTTCGGCACGCGCAGCCGCAGCAACTCGCGGAAGACGCGGGCGCCCTCGGGCAGGGGCTCGGCCATGATCAGTTCCACGCGCAGCGACTTCGCCGCCGCGCCGGGTTCCGCGAGGTACGCCGCCAGGTCCAGAGAATACTTCGTCGACGCGATCGCCGGAGGAAGAGCCGCCGGCGGGGCGACGGCCGTTCCGAAGTCCACGTCCTTCAGCACCTCCACCTGGCGGACGGGCATGATGTCCCGCAGCGGGAGGTTCAACTGGTCGCGGGGGATCTCGCTGAAGAACCAGCCGGAGGGCTGGTCGCGCAGGTCGCGGAGCAGGTCGGGCACGCGGCCGGCGGGCAGCGCGCCGCGAACGAGGCTGTACCCGGCATGGGCGTAGGCGGTCTGTTCCGTGAAGCCGATGCGGCCGAGTTGCGCGACGACTTGTTCGTGGAGCGTGCGTTGTTCCGCAAGCCCGAGGCCGGAGGCGATCCGAATTCGAAGCTGGACGGGCGCTTTGGCGTTGTCGGGTAGCGGCGTTGCGGAGTCGCGCAGGAGCGACGTGCGAATGGCGGCGATGTCAAGCAGGCCCTTCGCCTGCGCCGCGGGGATCGTACCGGCGAGCCGTTCGGCCGACGCGTCGAACTGGTCGAGGTCGGCGTCCTCGCGCGGGTCGGCCTCGAAGCCGAGCTTCGCGAGCGCGGCCATGAGGGCCTTGTAGTCGCGGACGCGCTGGTTCTGCTCCGCAGCGATCTTGTACCGCAGGTCGACGTGGTACTTGGCGGGCGGCGCGGGGTAGGTCTGCGCCGCCGCCGGCACGATCGACCCGACCAGCAGAATCAACAGGGACGTACGAAACCGCATAACGCGCTCGCGCTAGGGGACGGAGTGCTTCAACTACCAGTATGCCCGCTGTCGGCGGGTCGGGAAAGCGGCGAAGGGACGGCACCGCGAGATTTGCGGCGGACGGGGCACACGGTGACGGTTGGCGCGGTTGTGCGATTGTACTTCGTTTAGCGGCGACGCGGAGTCTTCGGAGCGGAGCGCAAGTCGGTCACGCGCTCCGCTCCGAAGACCCGCGTCGCCGCTAAACGGTCGCATTCACTTCACCTGCGTGTTCTTCAGCTTGCCGAGGTTGTCGAACAGCCGCACGAGCGAGTTCATCAGCTTCTTGAAGTCGCCCTCGTGCAGGCTCTCGTTCGGGGCGTGGGCGTTGCTCGCGGGGTCTTCGATGCCCACCAACAGCGCCGGCGCGCCGCCGAACAACTCGGCGAGCGGGCCGACGAAGCCGATGCTGCCGCCGCAGCCGATGCCGACCGGGTCGCGGTCGAAGCCGCCGCGCAGCGCGGCGAGCGCCGCTTCGAAGGCCGGGCCGTTCGGGTCGGTCATCCACCAGTCGCAGCCCGCGCCGTGCTGCGTCACCTTCACCTCGCAGCCGTAGGGCGGGTTCGCGCTCAGGTAGGCCTGCATCTGCTTCACCACGTCCGCCGGCTTCTGGTCCGGCACGATCCGGCAACTTACGATCGCGCTTGCCTTCGGCAGCACCTGGTTCGACGCCCCCTTGATGCTGCTCGCCTCCTGCGCGATCACCGTGGCAGACGGCCGCCGCCACGTCTGCTCGTACACGCCAAGGCCGGCCTCCATCGCGAACTCGCAGCCCGGCAGCACGCCCAGCTCCTTGCGGAACTTCGCGTCGTCCCACGGCAGCTTGCGGAACGCGGTCTTCTCCTTGTCCGTGAGCGGGCGCACGCTGTCGTACAGCCCCGGCACCGGCAGAGGCTGCTTCGGCGCGAACAGTTTGGACAACACGACATTGAGCGCCAGCGCCGCGTCCGGCACCGCCCCGCCCGCCATGCCGCTGTGCACGGGAATCTGCGCCGTCGTCACCTCCACCAGCAGCGCCACGATGCCGCGCAGCGAATATGTGATGCACGGCAGGCCGACTTCGATGTTCTCGGTATCGCAGACGACGATCACATCCGATTGCAGCTTCTTGCGGTGGACGTCGAAGAACTTCATCAGGTTCTTCGAGCCGACTTCCTCCTCGCCCTCGACGACCATCTTGATGTTCACCGGCAGGTTGTTGCCGGTCTTGCGGTAGGCGGCGATGGCGCCGAGGAAGGCGGAGATGGCCCCCTTGTCGTCGGCGGCGCCGCGCGCAAAGAGCCGGCCGTCGCGCCGCGTCAGCTTCCACGGGTCGGATTGCCACTTCTCGATGAAGTTCACCGGTTGCACGTCGTGGTGCGCGTACAGGAAGACCGTGGGCTTGTCCGGCCCGGCTTCGAGCCACTCGCCGTAGGCGTACGGCAGCGAACTGCCGACCTTCAACACCTCGACGTTCGACAGCCCCGCCTCGCGCATCTGGTCGCACGTCAGCGCGGCGGTGCGTTCGATCTCCGCCCCGTGCTCGCCGTCCGTGGAAATGCTCTGCACGGCGACGAGGTCGGCGAGTCCGCGGATGATGTCTTCGTGGTGCTTGGGAAGCCAGTCGAGAGCAGCCTGCATGGTCGGATCCTCCGGGAATGGTGATTGTACTTGGCGAAGCGGCGTCGGCGGGAAAAACCGGCACGCGGATTTTCGGGGAATCCTCTTGGCGACGCGGCCGGATTGCGGGAAACTTTCCTTGCCGCCGTTCTCTCTCCGAGGTTCCCATGTCCGCGATGAACCGCCGTTCGTTTCTCTCCACAACCGCCGGGGCGGCCGCGCTCGTCGGCTTGGGAGCCGCGCCCGCGAAGTCCGCCCCGAAATTCCAACTCGGTACCGTCACCTACAACGTGCCGAAGGACTGGGACCTGCCGACGCTGCTCTCCATCTGCAAGGACACCGGCATCGCCGCCGTCGAGTGCCGCACCACGCACAAGCACGGCGTTGAACCCACGCTCGACGCCGACGCCCGGAAGAAAGTGAAACAGCAGTTCGCCGACAGCGGCGTGCGCTTCTGGGGCAGCGGCAGCGTCTGCGAATTCCACTCCGCCGACCCCGCCGTCGTGAAGAAGAACATCGAGGATTGCAAGGCGTTCGTGAAGCTCGTCGCCGACCTCGGCGGCAAAGGGGTGAAGGTGCGGCCGAACGGCGTCGCGAAGGGGCACACCGTCGAGCAGGCTTGCGAGCAGATCGGCAAGGCGCTCATCCCGTGCGGCAAGGCGGCCGAGGATGCCGGCATCGAAATCTGGGTCGAGGTCCACGGCGCCGTGACCCAGATGCCCAAGAACATGAAGACGATCATGGACGCCTGCGGCCACGACTCCGTCGGCGTCACCTGGAATTCGAACCCGACCGACGTCGTCAACGGTTCCATCGCCGAGGGGTTCGATCTGCTCGCCAAGCACATCAAGTCGGTCCACATCAACGAGCTGAACAACGACAAGGCCGGCAAGTACCCGTACCGCGAGCTCTTTCGGAAGCTGACGTCCATCGGCTACGACCGCTACACGCTCATCGAGATCGGCCAGTCGTACGACCCGAAGGCGGGCAAGGCGTATTTCGAGAACTACAAGAAGCTGTGGGAGGAGCTGGCGAGGGGTTAGCCGCGGGCCGATCCACGCCCGCGGATCTTCCACCCCTTCGGACACCGCGCCGTTCACCGGAAGCCGCACCCATGGACACACTGATCGCTTCCGCGATGAGACGTGTGGTGGGTTAGTTTTTCTCTTGTGTAGAAAAACCGAATTCGGATTCGGCGCGACCACATACCCGCCGTCCGGCTGCGACCCACTCCAAGACACCCAGCCCACCCACGAACAAGCCCTCACCAACCAACGACATCACGCCGAGCACACTTCCCTCACCGGACCAAACGACCGCCAGCACCGCGCAGATGACAGCCCAGATGACGTTGGCCACCGCCACCACCCGGAGGAGCGGAACCCGGTCCCCCCGGCTGAGCATGGCGAGCGTGAAGGAGAAGCAAGCGTAAGAGAGGTTGGCGAGGCCCATCACCAGCAGGAGGTCGGCCGGCAGCGAGTATAGCTCGGCCAGCCAGCCACGGAGGGACAGAACCAGGACGCCGACGACGGCTCCGGCGATCCAGTCCACCCGGATGAGTACACCTGCTCGAATGAGTTTGCCCTCCGCCCCCGAACAAATCCATGTCTGACGGGTGCGTCGGCACCGTTCGCCTTCGTCGCCCGCTTCTCCCATCGTAGGCACGCGATGGACTCACCGTTCCCCATTCTCGCCGTCGATCGCGGCCAGTTCAACGAGGAATGTCCCGGCGAACGGCGCGACGTGAGCCGCCGGATTTGTCGGAAGATTTGAACGCGACATAATGGGTCCGCTCATAACGAATGGGTCCGCCGGGGGAGGGCGCGAAAGTGGCGGACTCATCTGTTCCAGTCATTTTTTGTGGGAGGTCTCGAACTGGGCGATCGGGTGTGCGAGGCGGCGATCGTGGTGGCCACCGGTTTCGAAGGAGTGCGGCAGCAATGTCCCCGGGGCCGTGCCATTTTTCCATTTCGCCCATTTTGCCATTCGATGCCCCGCACTTCCTGCACGACCGTTAAGTTTTGCCGGCGCGCAGCCGATACACGATGGTGGGAGACTATCCCGGTCGAGCCATCGACGAGAGGGGCGCATGAGAGCTACTCGATACCTTGCCAGCGCAGTGGCCGGGATGATTTGGATCGCCAACGCGGCGGCGCAGCCGATTGCACCGGCTCCGAGCGTGACGACACCCCCAGCGACACCGACACCAGCGGCGGGCGGTTCCAGTTCGACCGTCACGCTCACGGCACCGCCGGGATTGCCTTCGTATCCGGCCGGGACGGTCCATAGTCCGGCGTGCCCCGGCGGCCTTTGCAACGGGCCGGTCGGCGGGAACGGGCCGGTCACGTACGAGATCTACTGGCGCACCGGTCCGACGCTGGTGGTGGGGGGCAGCGAGTTCAGCGGCCGGCTCAACACCGGCTGGCAAGTCGGCGGGGGCGCGCACACGTTCTTCTTCAACACCGCACGGGATGCGGCATGGGTGCTCGACACCGGCATCAGCTACAACTACAACCGCGGACGCCAGGAACGCGGCGGACCGCTCGACGTCTACACGCCGCCGTTCAACCGGCAGACGCAGCCCGACGGCATCCACCCGCACCTCGTCCGCGGCCTGCACCGCACGAGCTTCAACTTCGGCTTCGGCCGCGACTGGTGGATCACCGGCACCGGCACGGTCGACGGGTCGACCCATTCGAACAGCCGCTGGGGCGTGGACCTCGGCGGCCGCTGGGGCACGTCGCACGTCGACCTCGTGCCGACGGCCAACCTGAACAACTATCTCCGTAAGCGCGCCGTGTTCCACTCGGTCGTGCTCGGTACGCACGCCGACTGGGAACGCCCGATGGGCAACTGGATCCTGTTCGCCGGCCTGCGCGGCGAATTCGACTACACGTTCCTGAATGTCGTGCCGCCGAACGGATCGGACATCGTCGGCGTGAATTTGCTGTTCCAGATGGGCGTGCGGTATTAGAGCGATACCCGAGTCGGAGTGGCGAATTCTGGTTAGCCCGACGCGCCAGCGAGGGCGAGCAGCTCTCCGTAAATCCCCCTCGCTGGCGCGTCGGGCTAACACAGACCCAGGCAAGATCCGCTCCATCAGCTTGGGAACCGCTTTAAGCCGCGTTATCGGAAGCCGATCGCCGCGACGCCGAGGAAGACCGGCAGCAACACGAGCGCCGCGAGGCCGAGGTAGCCGAAGAACGACGGCATCTTGTAGCCGCTCTCTTCGGCGATCGCCTTCACCATGAAGTTCGGGCCGTTACCGATGTAGGTCATCGCGCCGAGGAAGACGGCGCCGCAACTGATCGCGGAGAGGATGGCCGGCATCGCGGCGGGCAATTCACGGAACTCGTTCAAACCGCCGACCACCACGGCCAGTTCGCCCATCGTCACGTACGTCGGCGCGTTGTCGAGGACGCTCGACAGCCCGCCGGTGATCCAGAAGAACTGCCACGGCTGCGTGACGCCGAGCGCGGCCCCGTGCTTGTGCAGCAGCGCCAGCGCCGGCACCATCGCCACGAAGATTCCCGCGAACAGGACCGCCACTTCGACGATCGGCCCCCAGGCGAACTTGTTGAGTTCGCGATTGGTCCGCGGCGTCTTGCGCAGCGAGATCGCCGCCAGCAGGACCATCGCGAGTTCGGAGACGGGGAAGACGGGGACGAACTTCTTGGCGAGGACGGCGGCGACGACGCCGAGGAGCAGGGGGCCGTTGAGCCGCAGGCCGCGCACCTTGAGCGGGATCACGTCGCGGATATCCCGGCGGATGTCGCCCGGCTTTTCACGGGCATACGCGCGGCGGTCCCAGACGAAGAAGATCGCCAGCAGGGCGCCGTTGACGAAGAGCCATTGCGGCCAGAGACGGGCGGTCCAGAAGAAGTCGACGCCTTTGAGGAAGCCGAGGAACAGCGGCGGGTCGCCGAGGGGCGTCAGCAGGCCGCCGCAGTTGGACACGATGAAGATGAAGAAGATCGGGATATGCGCCACGTTGCGGCGCTCGGAGTTCGTGCGCAGCACGGGGCGGATGAGTACCATGCTCGCGCCGGTGGTGCCGATGACGCTGGCGAGGACGGCGCCGAGGGCGAGGAACGCGACGTTCACGCGCGGCTTCGCCTCCAGGTCGCCGGTGACGACGATGCCGCCGGCGATGATGTAGAGCGCGCCGAGCAGGACGATGAAGGAAACGTATTCTTCGAGGGCGTGCGCGAGGTGCGCCGCGCCGTGCGGCTGGAGCAGCAGAAAGACCGCGATCGGGAGGCCGATGGCGGCGGAGACGATGCCCTTGTTCCGGTTCGCGTGCCACCAGTGCCCGGCCGCGAGCGGCAGCACGGCGATGGCGGCGAGGAAGAGGGTGAACGGACCGGCCGCGGCCATCGGCACGTCGAGCGGCGGCAAGGCTGCGGCGAAGATCGGCAACGGTTCTCCTCGTGATCGGTTCCTTTCGTTTGACAAATGATAGGGCGTGGCGAATAGGGATCGCATGTTCATGTTCCCGAGGTCGCCATGCCCCCGCTCGAAATCCGACTCCTTCCGATCGATCGCCTCGTGCCCGCGCCGTACAACCCGCGTCGCCCGCCGACCGCGAAGGCCCGCGCCAAGCTGAAAGCCAGCCTGGCCGAGTTCGGTCTCGTTGAGCCTCTCGTGTGGAACGCGCGAACCGGCCACGTCGTCGGCGGGCACGCCCGGCTGGCGATCCTGCGCGAACTCGGCCACGCCGTCGTGCCCGTCTCCGTCGTCGATCTCGACGACGACCGCGAGCGGGCGCTCAACGTGGTGCTGAACAACCTGGAGGCACAGGGCCGCTACGACCCCGACAAACTGCGGGATGTTCTTGCAGGACTCGGTGAACTGTGTCCGCTCTCGGGATTCGACGACGCGGAATTGCGGAACCTGAGGCTCGAACCGTTACCGGACGCACTCGAACCGGTCGCCGCCAACCGCGTGGAAGTGATGATCGTGACCGACGCGGACGGGTACAAACGGATCGCCCCGCAGCTCGATGAACTGATCCGCGAATTCGACCTCGAAACGCACGTGAGGCGGCTGTGAGTTCACCGGCTCAGCTTGTCCGCGCCCGGGGCCGGCGTCTGGCCCACGGTCGCCATCGCCTTGGCCAGGAAATCGGTCGCGAGTTTCTGGATCTCGCGATCCACCGCCGCGCAGGTCGCATCCCAGGCGTCCTGCGTGGTGCCGGCCTTGAACGGCTCGCAGCTCGTCTCGATGTACGCCTTCGCCTTCGGCTCCGTGCCGCTCGGCCGCAGGCACACCTTCGCCGAGACACCGTCGACGGTCGCCAGCCGGAAGATCAGGAAGTTCCGCGCCGCCTTGTCGGTCTCGCCCTTGAACGGCCCCATGCGACCGGCCTCGTCCCGCAGGTCTTCGACCGAAACGACCTCGCGGCTCGCGATGGACTTCGGCGGATTCGACCGCAGCGAATCCAACATCTTCGCCATGTTGATCTTTCCCTCGAGGCCGGTCATCACGATGTTCACGACCTCGTTGCGGTAGTAGCCGAACTGGCGGTTGATCGCGTCCAGGTAATCGACGACGGTCTGGTTCTGGCGCTTCTGGAAGAGCGCGAGTTCGGCAAGGAGGAGCACGGCGCCGGCGGAGTCCTTGTCGCGCAGGGCGGCGGTGGTGATGATGCCGTGGCTTTCCTCGGTGGCGATGACGAAGTCGGCCGGGGTGCCCTTGATGTCGCCGTACTGTCCGAGGGTGTCGAGCTGGTGCAGGACGTCGGCGTGGTACTTGAAGCCGACGAGCAGGTCGTTGATGATCTGCGCGCCGAAATGGCGGGCGATGCGCGTCTGCTGGCCGGTGCTGACTTCCGTCGTGATGACGATGGGGGAGGGTGGCAGGTCGCCGGCGGCGGCGAGGCGGGCGAGTTTGAAGTGCGCGAGCAGGGAACAGATTTCGTTGCCGGTGAGGTAGCGGAAGTTTCCGGTGCCATCGGGTTGGTCGTTCGCCATGCCGCCGAGCCGGTCGGCATCGGGGTCGGTCGCGAGGAGGATGTGGGCCTTGTTTTCGCGCGCCACTTTCTCCGCGCGATCGAGGCATTCCGGCACTTCCGGGTTCGGCGTCTTCGTTACGTTGGGGAACTGACCGTTCGGTTCATCCTGCTCGGGTACGCGGATGTAGTGGAATCCAGCGGCTTCGAGCGTCTCGCCGGCGCAGAAACCGCCGACGCCGTGCAGGGGCGTGAAGACGACGCGGATCTCGTCGGCGCGGGGCGGCGGCACGAGGCTCTGCTTGCGGCAAAGCTCGATGTAGGCGCGATGCGGCGCGTCGTCGAGGAAATGGACCTTGCCGGATTTCACCGCGTCGGCGAACGGGATGTGCTTGATCGCGGCGGCACGGTCCACGAACTCGCTCATCAGTTGGTCTTCCGGCGGCACGGGCTGCGCGCCGCGTTCGTCGTAGAACTTGCTGCCGTTGTCGTCGGGCGGGTTGTGGCTGGCGGTCATGTTCAGGCCGCCGTGCGCCTTCAGGTGGCGGATGGTGAACGAGAGTTCCGGCGTGGCGACGTAGCGCTTGCTGTCCGTGGGCAGGATGTGCGCGTGGACGCCGTTGGCGGCGTAGACCCCGGCGGCATGCTGGCAGAAGTCGCGGCTGGTGAGGTGCAGCACGGGGTTCGGCAGGCTTTTGTCGTAGACGCCGCGCTTGTCCTCGAACTGCCGCACGTCGAACGCGAGGACGACATGCAGGCGGGACTCGCCGGGGAATTTCGCCTTGAGGTAGTCGCAGTGGCCCTGGACGCTCGCGCCGAGGGTCCAGAGGTTCATGCGGTTCGGCCCGATGCCGACGGCGCCGCGCCGGCCACCGGTGCCGAACGGCATCACCTGATAAAAGGAATCGAGCAGTACCGACCACTTCTTGTCCGCGACGAGCTTCTCCAGTTGCGGCCGGTAGGCGGCGAAGTCCGGTTGCGTCAGCCAGGCGACGAGATTCTGCGCGGCCTTGGTTTTCAAGGCCGCATCGGCGTCGATGGCTTGAAATCCGGCGGAGATCGTGGCGAACCAATCCATGGGAGAGTCCCGGTGCGTGCAAGGTCTGGTGTTGGGATAGGTTGGGCGCGGCCCGCCGACAACGGATACCGATCGACCGGAACGCTACATTATCTCCGGCCCCCTCCGCCCGCGAGTCGTCCATGAGCCAGCCGGTCCTGATCTGCGGGTTCGGGCGCGTCGGCGCGCGGATTCTCGACCACCTGCGCGCGGCGGGCGTTCCGGTCCATGTGATCTCGCAGAACGACGCGAACGACGAGCGGCTGAAGGACGTGGCCTTTTTCCCCGGCGATTGCCGCCGGCCGGAACTCCTCGAACGCGCCGGAGTGAAGACCGCCCGCGGCGTCGTCATTGTCACCAGCGACGACCTCGTGAACGTCTCCACTGCGCTGCTCGTGCGCCAACTCAATCCGGACGCGCGCATCGTGGTGCGCATGTTCAACCAGAACCTGCTGCCGCGCTTGGGCGCCGCCGTCAAGAACACGATCGCGCTCTCGGTGTCGGCCCTCACCGCACCGCTTATCGCGTTGACGGCGCTCACCGGCGACACGCTCGGCGCGTTCAAACTGGACGACCAGCCGCAGCAGGTGGCCGAGATTGACGTCGCCGACGGCTCGGCCCTCCTCGGCATGCGGCTGAACGACCTCGCGCGACGGTACAAGCTCCTGATCCTCTCGCATACGACACGGGACGGATCGCCACGACTTTGGACCACGCTGCCCGGGGATACGGTGCTCTCGGTCGGCGATCGTGTCGTCGCGTGCGGCCGCCCGGAAGACCTCGCTCCGCTGCTCACCGGCGAGGCGAACGAACTGATCGGCGGCCTGCGCTGGGCCGGCTGGTTCCGACGTCAATTCCGCACTCTCGCCCGCACGCTCGGAGCCATTGATCGGTCCGTCCAGTTCACGAGTCTCGGCCTGCTGCTCACGCTCTTCATCAGCACACTGGTGTTCCGATTCGGAATGAACACCGGTTGGGCGGACGGTCTGTATCAGACAGTGAGTATCGTGGCGACGGGCGGCGAGCTGCACGCCGAGAAACAGGAGCCGTGGGCCAAGGTGTTCGTCAGCGGCTTGAAGATCGCCGGCGCGGCCCTGCTGGCGATCTTCACGGCGATTTTCACGCAGTATTTCATCCGGGCGAAGCTCGGCGGGGCCTTCGAGGCGCGGCGCGTTCCGGACGGCGGGCACATCATCGTCTGCGGCCTCGGCAACGTCGGTTTCCGGTGCGTCGAGGAACTGGTCCGACTGGGGCACAAGGTTGCCGCCATCGAGACGGTCAACGACAACCCCTTCGCGGAGACGGTCCGTCGGCTCGGATCGGCGGTCATTATCGGCGATGCGACGGTGCCGGCGGTGTTGCAGCTCGCGCGGGTCGGCACCGCGCGGGCCGTGATCGCCGCGACCGAATCGGAATTGAAGAACCTGGAGATCGGCCTGTTGGTGCGCGAGGCCAATCCGAACCAGCGCGTGGTGGTGCGGCTGACGGAGCCAACATTCGCGGCCGCGGCGCGCGAGGCGGCCGGCATCCAGCACGCCGTGTCGGTGCCCGCGCTCGCCGCGCCGGCGTTCGCCGCCGCCCTCTACGGCGACCGCGTGCAGACGATCGTCACCGTCGGCGGCCGCGCACTCGGCATTGTCGAACTCGCCGTCCAGCCGAACGATCCCTGCCTTCACGAACAATCGCTGATGGCGACCATGATCGACTATGGTTTCCTCCCGATCGGGCTGGCCGGCAAACCGTCGTTTGCGGTCGAAGGGTTGCCGAAATCCTTGCGGCTGAAGGCCGGAGATAAACTCACCGTTGTCGCGGAACTCGCGGACCTGGAACGACTCGTGCGCCGCGAACCGGCGCCGGCGGACCGCCGCGTCGTCGTGCGGTCGTATCCGCTCTCCGCGCGGGAACCGCTGCTCGCGATCGCGCGAACCTGCGCCGCCGAACCCCTGGAACAGCTTCCGCCCGCGCCGTTCGTGCTGGCGCGCGGTTTGACGCGCGGCGCGGCGGCGGAGTTGGCGGCACTTGTGGCGCGAGAGAAGGTGGAAACCGACGAGGTGCCGGATCAGGACTGAAGTTTCGCGAGTTCGACGGCGACGTCGGCGGCGAGACGGGCGTTGTTGACGATGAGCGCGCGGTTGGCGGCGAGCGTCTTGCCGCCGGTCAGTTCGGCGAGCCGCGCGAGCAGGAACGGCGTCACGTCGGCGCCGCGGACGCCTTCGGCGGTCGCATCGAGTTCGGCTTCCGCCAGGGCGCGGTTAAAGCTCTCGGCATCGACGGCCAGGTCCGGGGGGCAGGGCTGTGCGAGCAGCGCGCCCCGGCCGCCCATGCGCACATGCGCCGCGAAGGTCGCCGCCGCCTGCGCCGCGGTCTCAACGCGCGCCGACACCGCGCCCGAATAGCCGGCGGTGTAGAACGTCGGGAATTCGTCGGTCTGGAAGCCGAGCACCGGCACGCCGTTGGTCTCGAGGATCTCGAGAGTGCGAGGCAAGTCGAGGATGCTCTTGGCTCCGGAACAGACGACGAGGACGGCGGTGCGGCCGAGTTCGAGCAGGTCGGCGGAGATGTCGAATTCCGATTCCCGGTGGGCGCCGCCGATGCCGCCGGTGGCGAAGGTGTGGAGTCCGGCGGCCTGCGCCAGCGCCATCGTGGCGGAGACGGTGGTCGCGGCGGTGCGGCCCAGCGCGACGGCGGGCGCGAGATCGCGGCGGCCGGCTTTGTGAATCGGACCTCCGCGGGCGATCCGTTCGAGTTCGGCGGCGGTCAACCCGACGGTGGGTCGGCCGTCGAGCACGGCGATCGTGGCCGGGACGGCCCCGCGCGCGCGGACCGCCGCTTCCGCCTCCCGCGCCGTCTCCAGGTTGGCCGGCCACGGCAGCCCGTGCGCGATCAGCGTCGATTCGAGCGCGACCGTCGGCCGCCCGGCACCGACGGCTTCCCGAACCTCGTCCGCCACCGCCAGCCATTTCGCATCCATCCGAACTCCCGGCAATCGACAACGGGCCGCCTACCCGACATAATGCCGAAGATGGTGGACAACGACGAGACGCCGACGGCGATTTTCCTGCCGACGCCGGCCCTGGTGTTGCGATGGGTCGCGGCCGCGGGCGACGCGCCGTGGTTCCCGTCCCGCCATGCCCGCGAACACGCCGTCCCGCGCGACGCCCTCGACGTGCCGCTCGCCGCCTTGCGCGACGCCGGACTGATTCGCGTCCGCGATTGGGTGAAAGGCATGGGGCAGGGCTACAGTGTCACGCCCGAAGGCAGCGAGTGCCTCAAGAATTCCGCTTTGCTGGCCCGCTGCCTGGCGCATCCTCGCGGTGAACGGGAACCCGAACCGGTGCCCACGGCCTACGAACGAGGCGAGGAGGCACGGGAAGCCCTTCTCGAGCTAAGGCCGCCCGTTGCCGTGCCGGCCCTCATCGTCGCCAACGTCTTCTGGTTCCTCGTCGGCTTTGTCATCGCCGTGAATGCTGGCCGCTCCGGCAACGCCTACCTCGCCAACGGCGACGTCGGCCTCCTCCAGCGGCTCGGCGCCGTGTCGGGATACGACCTCCTCCGCGGCGAATGGTGGCGGCTCCTCACCTGCGCCTTCGTCCACAACGGCGTCCTCCACCTCCTCCTCAATATGTACGCCCTCGCCAGTGTCGGCGGGGTCACGGAATCTATTTGGGGACTTCGCCGTTTCGTTGTTCTCTATGTTGCCAGTGCGATTGGTGCCGGTTGCCTCGCCATGGCCATCCACCCCGCCGCCATCGGAGCCGGGGCCTCGGGGGCATTCTGGGGGCTGATGTGCTCCCTCCTCGCCTGGCTCTGGCTCAATCGTCAACACCTCCCGCCGGCCGTGGTTGCCCGCTGGCTACGCCAGCTCGGCATCCTCTTCGCCATCAGTTTCGCCGTCAGCTTCGCCCCCGGTGTCAGTTGGGCGGGGCACTTCGGCGGGGGGATCGTCGGCTTCGCCGTCGGCTCGTTGTTCGTCGTTGCGAAACGCCTCCGCCGCGCCGGCCGCTGGATCGCCCTCGCCCTCACCGGTCTGCTCGTCGTCTCCTGCATCGCCGGACTGGTCCTGCAATCCCATCGCAGTCACGAGTGGATCCAGGTCCGTGTCGTCGATTACATCCGGCACCGGAACGCGTACGCGAAGGCGATCGAACCGGCGATGAAGCCGATCCAACCCGGGCCGGTCGAAGCGCTGTACCGGCAGACGATGGACGTGGTGCACCTGGGTGCCCGGAAGCCGGACTTGCCGGCGAAAGCACGGCAACTGCGGGACGATGCCGCCGGCTTCGCCGAGTTCGTGCGAAAACAACCTCGCCCGGTGCCGATCCCCGAAGAATTAAGTCGGAAATATGTCGACTATGCCACGGCCGTGGGGAACCTGGCCGAGGCGATCCTCGAAATCCTCGAGAATCCGGCCACCGATCCGGGCAAGCTCAAGGAACGCAAACGGATCGTCGGTGAGCGGCGCGACGCCTTCAACCAAACCGAAAAACTCGAGTTTCGATGACATCGCACACCGTCACTGCCGCCGAACTCTCCGCCGCGATCGCGCGCTTCGACCGGGAAGCCGTCTGGGGGATTTGCCGCACCCCGGGTTACTCCATGCGCTATGCCGTCTGGGGCGATGCGCCGCGTACGCTCGTTGTCGTCCACGGGCTATGTGACCTCGCCCGGTCCTTCGCCATGGTGATGGGCAACCTGCTGGACGATTTCCGATGCGTTGCCGTCGAACTGCCCAACGGCAAGGACGACGACGCAGTACTCGGCATCTATCGGCATGAGCATTACTCGCGCGACCTCCTCGCCCTGCTCGACCATCTGAATCTGGATCGCGTCGACCTGCTCGGCTCCTCGTTCGGTTCGACGATCTCCCTGCGAACGGCGACGCTGGCGCCGGATCGGTTGAACCGGGTCGTCCTGCAAGGCGGGTTCGCCCGCCGGCCGTTGATCCGCATCGAGCGCGGCCTCGCACGGCTCGGCCGCTACTGGCCCTGGCGCATGGGGCAACTCCCGATCCGCGAGAGGGTCATGCGCAAGCTGGAGTCGCCAGCATTCGTGACGGCGCCGCCCGAACCGTTCGACTTCCTGATCGAGTGCAGCGGGCAGACGCCGGTCCGGGCCGCGTCGCGCCGGGCGTTGATATTGGACAAACTCGACCTGCGGCCATTGCTGCCGAAGGTGCGGTGCCCGGTGTTGATGATCGGCGGGGATCGGGACACGATCGTGCCGCGGCGGTATGAGGCGGAAGTGGAAGCTGGTGTGCCGGACGTGCGGCGCGTGGAGTTCGCACCGTGCGGTCATTATCCGCAGTACACGCATCCGACGATGATGGCGGACACGATGCGGGAATGGCTGTTGAAATGAAGCGGGCGAGCCGATTGGCCCGCCCGCTTGCGAAATATCCGAACGGTCACTTCTTGATGGCGCTCTTGGCGAGCGCGACGAGCTGGTCGAACGCGGCCGGATCGTGGATGGCGATTTCGGAGAGCGCCTTGCGGTCGAGCATGACCATGGCGAGTTGCAGGCCGTGCATGAACTCGCTGTACCGCAGACCGCGCATCCGGCAGGCGGCGTTGATGCGGATGATCCAGAGCTGGCGGAACTCGCGCTTCTTGGCGCGGCGGTCGCGGAAGGCGTACGCCCGCGCCCGCAGGAGTGTCGAGATCGATTGCCGATACAGATTGTGCCGGCTGAGGCGGAAACCCTTGGTGAGCTTGCGCGTCCGTTTCCGTCGCAGTGCCGTCGTTTTGCCGCTACCCGCGCGAACCATGGCCAGTATCCCCTGATTTCAAGTGTTTTGGTGATCGAACGAGTCGGTGGATTAGTATTCGCCCATCGCGATGAGGTACTTCTTGACGATCGCCCCGGTGGTGATCGAAGTGCCGCGCAGCTGCCGGCGCTGCTTGGCGGTGAAGTGGGCGTTCAGGTGGCGCTTGCCGCAGATGCCGTGCTTGAGCTTGCCGGTGGCGGTGCGCCGGATCCGTTTCAGGACCGACTTGTTCGTCTTGTTCTTTTTGGCCATGGTACTCTCCGTGGTGGGGGGCGTCGGCAGAGCCGGCGTCTTGGGTCCCCCAGGCACTGGGGCGCGGCCGGACCATCCGGCGGCGCAGCGGGGACAGGAGTCCCGCGCAATCAGGTAAGTCTTTGTAGGAACGGAGCCGCCGCGCGAGAAGGGATTTCCCCCGATTTTCGCTCCGACGCGCGCTTCGTCTCTAATGTGTTTCTCCCTCGCCCCCGCTTCGGGGGAGAGGGCCGGGGTGAGGGGGCGAGAGCAAATTCGATCACGAAGACGGTGATTGCATTCGCGAAGACCCCCTCACCCTGGCCCTCTCCCCCGCAAAGCCGGGGGAGAGGGGATAAACTGAGTCACCCCCGCTGTTCACTCCGCCTTGACCGATTTACCAAATTACCTTATGACCCAGCCACGGACTCCCACGCACCGCCCTGTGCTCCTGACCGAAACGCTGGCGCATCTCGCGCCGCGACCGGGGGAAACGTGGGTGGATTGCACCCTCGGCGGAGCCGGCCATGCCGTCGCCATCGCCGAGGCCATCGGGCCGACCGGGCGCCTGATCGCGCTCGACCAGGACGAGACGATGATCGACCGGGTGCGGCCGCGACTGGTGCCGTGGCCCGCCACCATCGTCCACGCGAACTTCGACCAGCTTAAGGAGGTGCTGGACAACCTGAACCTCCCCGCCGTCGACGGCGTCCTCGCCGACCTCGGCTTCAGTTCGGATCAGATGGATGATCCGGCTCGCGGGTTCAGCTTCCAGCACGACGGGCCGCTCGACATGCGGCTCGACCCCGCCGCCGGTACCACGGCCGCGGACCTGATCAACACCCTCGGCGAGGCCGCCCTCGCCGACCTGATCTTCGAGTTCGGCGAGGAGCGGCATAGCCGGAAGATCGCCCGGAAGATCGTCGAACGGCGGAAGACGAAGCCGTTCGCGACGACGGCGGACCTGGCGGACGTCGTGAAACACAGTGTGCCGTGGGGACCGGACACCCGGCGCATCCACCCGGCGACGCGGACGTTCCAGGCTCTGCGGATCGCCGTGAACGACGAACTCGGCGCGTTGGATCGCCTGTTGGCGACGCTGCCCAAGGTCGTGCGTCCGGGCGGCCGCGCTGGCATCATCAGCTTCCACTCGCTGGAAGACCGCCGCGTGAAGCTCGCCTTCCGCGACCGGCCGGAGTGGGAACCGATCACGAAGAAGCCCGTGGAGGCGACCGACGCGGAGGCGGCGGCGAATCCCCGGGCCCGCAGCGCGAAGCTTCGCGTGGTGCGACGGACGGAATAACCCGGAGGCTCAGGGATGAGCGACACGAACAAACTGAATCTCGATTCGATCCCGCTCGGCTCGCCGCGGCCGGAACTGCCGAAGCTGCCCGAACTCCCCGCGCTGCCCGCGGCGAAAGCGGCCCCGCCCAAGCCGGTCGATGCCAAGCCCGCGCCGTCGGCTCCGCCCGCGCCGGATCCGGTCGCGACGACACCGGCCACACCGACGGCCAGTTCGCTCTGGCAGCTGTTTGAACCGAACCGCACCAAGGGCGTCATCGCCGCCGGGATCGTCAGCCTCCTCGGCGGCGCTGCGACGGTCAAATACCTCTGGCCGCCGAAGACCCCCGCGACGACGACCGCCAAGGTCGAATCCGAGACTCCGGCACCGCTTCCGGCGATCGTCAGCCCGGTCGAGGAGCCAAAACCGCTCCCGAAGGTCGAACCGGTCACGCTCGTTCCGATCGTTCCGGCGAGCGGTACGCCAACGACGACGATCGACTTACCCAAGATCGATCTGCCATCCCTCGCGCCGGCATCGAGCGCCACGTCCATCGGATTGCCCAAGCTCGAGGTGCCGACGACCGCGCCGGCGTCGAGCGCCACGTCCATCGGATTGCCCAAGCTCGAGGTGCCGTCGACCGCGCCGGCACCGGTGACGAACCCGATGTCGTCGCCGTCGATCGCCTTGCCGGAGCTGGTGCGCACGAGCGGTACGGAGCCGACGAAACCGGCGGAGAAACCCCTCGACATCAAATTGCCGGAACTGGTCCCGTCCGGTGGAACGACTCCGCCGATTCCTTCCCCGGTGTCGCTCCCATCGATCGCGACGCCGCCGGCCACGACCCCGGCACCGGCACCGCCGGCGATCCTGCCGCTGCCCGAAGTGAAAGTGGAATTGCCCGGAGGGAAGCCGGAAGCGCCGAAGGAGATCAAGATCGATCCGCCGGCGATCGCACCGACGCCCGTGCCGGCCGCGCCGAAGCTTCCCGAGATCGGCCTGCCGAGCCTGACGGAGACGCCGGCGCCGAAGATCGAACCGGCACCGCCGGCATTCGAGATTAAGCCGGAAGTGAAGCCGCTCCCGGCCACGGAACTCCCGGCCATCGGCAGCGTGCCCGTGACGGCGACGCCCGCCTCGGCGGTGCGCCCGGCCCCGACGACAACCCCGTCTACGGCCGCGATCGCGGCGACCCCGCCGCGCACCGATTACGACGTGGACCTGCATTACGTCCGCGCCGGCGATTCCTGGGCCGCGATCAGCAAGCAGCATTTCGGCGACGAGCGCTACGCCGACGCGCTCAAGGGATTCAACCAGAACGCGTCGCTCGCCGGCTCGCAGCGCGTCGAGGTGCCTCCGATCCACGTGCTTCGGAAGAATTATTCCGCTCTGATCGGTCGACCGGTCGAGAAAACCGGCGACTGGGGATCGATCACGCCATCGAGTGCCACGGAGCCGAAGCGTTCGATCACCGGCAGCGGGTACAAGATGTACACGGTGCCGCCGGGTGGTCGGACGTTGAAGGAGATCGCCGCGGACGCGTATGGCGACGAAGGTCGCTGGGGCATGGTCTGGGACACGAATCCGAAGCTGGTTCCGGACAAGGTTGTGCCCGAAGGCACGAAAATCTACCTGACTTCGCAGTCGAAAATCGGGGACTGACCGGACCGCGGGATTCGTGTTGACGCGGCGGGGGGCTTGCGTTAGAACCGCCCGACCCAAACGGCTCGACTGGAACCGGAACACCACGCGGGCCAACGCTCGGCGGCAGGGGAACACGGGGAACGGACTCCCCCGACCGCCGCGCGACGAGGGCAGAGGAGGCCGATATCGTGAAGCGACTGACCCTGTATTTCCTGGCCGCGGCCGGTTTGGCCTTCGCGGCGTACACCACCCGCGGGCTGAACGCGCAAGGCCCCGCGCCGGCCGCCACCGCCGCGCCGGCCACGCGTGGCACCGTCGCGGTGTTCAACGTCGCCCGCGTCATGAAGGACTTCCAGCGCTGGCAGTTCTTCGCCGCGACCATGAACGAGGAGCGCCAGAAGCGCGGCGCCGAACTTGCCAAGTTCCGCAATCAGATTCTCGAGAAGGAAGCCGCCATACGCGGCGAGACCGTCGCCACCAAGAAGCAGCAGCTCGAAACCGAGATGGTGGCCCTGCAGCGCCAGTTCGAAGACCTCGAGAAGAGCATCCGCAAGGAAATCGACGACAAGTCGGCCAAGCATCTTCAGGAACTGTTCACGCAGATCCGCACGGTCGTCGAGCGCGTTGCCGAAGTCAACGGCTTCCAACTCGTCATGGCCTACCCGGACGCGATGACCGAAGAGGAAATGAAGTCGCCGCTGTACTACGATCTCAAGCTGCGTCCGCCGGCGGCGATGCCGTTCTACGTTTCGCCGAGCATCGACATCACGAAGGTCGTGGTGCTGACGCTGAACCAGAACTTCGCCGCGCCCGGCCCCGTCCCGGCCGTGACGCCGACCGGCGCCACGACGACTTCGGGTGTGCCGGCGACCGGAACCCCGATGAAGTAACGCTCGAATCGGCCCGCCGGACCACCCGGCGGGCCGACGCCCTTCCGCTCCGACTCCAGGATCGACCGTGCGAACCGTGGCCCTCCGATTCCAGCGCACGCTGGCGCGACCCGCCGACGTGGCCGGCACCGGATTCATTTCCGGTCGGCCCATCCGCGTCCGGTTCCATCCCGCCACCGAGAACGCCGGCATCGTCTTCGTCCGTGCCGATCGTCCCGGCGCGCCGCGCACGCCGGCCCTGGCTTCCTTCGTTTCCGATACCCGCCGCCGCACCACGCTCGGCTCCGCCACCGACGGCGTGACCCTTGTCGAACACGTGCTCGCCGCGCTCGCCGGTCTCCGCGTCGACAACTGCGTCGTCGAACTCGACGGCCCCGAACCCCCCGGGCTTGACGGCTCCGCGGGTGAGTTCGTCCGCGCGATTCGCGACGCCGGCATCATTGAACAATCGGCCAATAGACCCATCCACTCCGTCCGGCAGACGGTGGTCGTCGCCCGCGACGGCGCCAGCGTCGCCCTGCACCCCGCCGCCGACGCGACCCTCCGCATCACCTACGCGCTCGACTACGGCGCGACTTCGCCGATCCCGCGCCAGAGTGCGACCGCGCGGATCGCGCCGGAATCGTTCGACGCCGAACTCGCGCACTGCCGGACTTTCCTGCTCGAAAGCGAAGCGGACGCGTTGCGCTCCCAGGGGATCGGCCGCACCGTCGACTTTGCCGACCTGCTGGTGTTCGGCGAGCGCGGGCCGATCGGCAATACTCTGCGCCGCGCCGACGAACCGGCCCGCCACAAGATTCTCGACCTCGTGGGCGATCTCGCGCTGACCGGCCTCGACCTCGCCGGCCACGTCGTCGCCTATCGATCCGGCCACGGGCTGAACGCGGATCTCGCCCGCCGGATCATCGCGCGGGAGGCGCACGCGACGGCACCCGCCGTCCTGGCGTTTCCCGCCCGACGCCGAGCCGCGTGAGGTTGCTTGATACGATCGCCAGGGAAGGCAACATGAATCGACTGCGCATGGCCGTGATCGGCGTCGGACACCTCGGGCAGCACCACGCCCGCATCCTCGCCGGCTTGCCCGACGTCGACCTCGTCGGTGTTGTCGACGCCAATATCGATCAGGCGAAACTCGTCGCCGGCCGCCTGGATACGCGCCCCTACACGACGCACGAACCACTCCTGCGCGCCGTCGACGCCGTCTCGATCGTCACGCCGACGGTCCACCACCATGCCGTCGCGTCGGCGTTCCTCAAGGTCGGCGTTCCGGTGCTCGTCGAGAAACCGATCTGCCCGACACTGGCCGAAGCGGACGAACTGATCGCGTTGGCGGCCAAGGCCGGTGTCCCTTTGCAAGTCGGTCATATCGAACGCTTCAACCCCGCGTTCGAAGAACTGATCCGCCGACCGATCCGCCCGAAGTTCGTCGAGGCGGAACGCCACGGCCCCTTCACCGGCCGCAGTGTCGACATCGGTGCCGTACTCGATCTGATGATTCACGATATCGACCTGCTGCTTGCACTGGACGGCACGGCCGTGAAATCCGTCGAGGCGGTCGGGGCCACCGCCTTCGGCGGCCACGAAGACATGGTGAACGCCCGCCTGATCTTTGAAAGCGGCTGCATCGCGCACGTCACCGCCAGTCGGATTACCCAGCGACCCAAGCGCCGCCTGCGCATCTGGGCGCCCGAGGGCTACGCCGGAATCGATTTCGTGACGCGCAAATTGGTCCTGGTCCAACAAAGCCCCGAAGTGCGACAGTACGGTCTGCGGGCGGACAAGATGGATGCCGCCGCCCGGGCTCGTCTAAAAGACGAAGTGTTCGGCCGACACCTTCAGGTGCGCTATGTGGATGGGGATCGCAAGGGCGACCAGCTCACGGCCGAGCTGCGGCACTTCATCGATTGCGTCCGCACCGGCCGCACGCCGCGCGTGACGGGCGAAGATGGCCGCGAAGCCGTCGCCGTCGCCGAGCGGATCCTCGCCAGCGTGCGTTGTCACGAATGGGAAGGCCGACCCGACGGCGCCGTCGGCCCGAACCGCATGCCCCGCCCCGCCGGCTGGCTCTTCGAAGTCCCGAAGGCCGAAGCGGCGTGATCCGTCACCGCCGCGCGTCGATCGCGCCGGCGGGTTTCTTCGCGGGCAAATACAACTCCGGCACGCCGGCCGCCTTCGCCTTCTCCGCGAGCGCCTTCAAGCCCGCCGTCGTCAGTTTCCCGTACTCCGCAAGGATCGTCGACAACTGTTTCGCCAGTTCCTCGGACAGCTCCTTCTGCGCCTGGGTCGGCGTTCCTTCGCCATCCGTCGCGTTGCTGAGCAGCCAGGTCAGTTGCGAATACAGCATCGCCCCGCCGCGCGCCGCAAAGATGTCGTACACGATCTTCGCCTTCGGATTGTGTAACCTCTCCTCGATCGTCGTGAGTTTCTTCCCAAACTCCGCTTCCAACTTGAGGAGGTCCTTCGCGTCGGGCTTGTCCTTGAACAGTTCCTTTCTCAATGCCAACTGCTTCTGAAGCGCGCGGATCGCGAGCACCGTGTCCGTGAGCGATTGAATCCGATCGCGGATCGCAATCGCGAATGCTTCCTGATCGGCGGAGCTGTAATTCGATTCGAGTCGCGGGTCGGGCCGCACTTCGAAAGGAACCGTCTGCACGTTCCCGCCGACCGTGAGCACCGCCGTGAATTTGCCGGGCGACACCGGAATGCCCATGCCGGGGTTGCCGGCGTCCACCTTCGCGCCGGGGATCGTGTCCGCACCGTCGTGCGTGAAGTCCCAGACGAACTTGTTCAGCCCCGCCTTCACGGAGAGCTTGCGATCCTTCTTGTCCTGATCGCCGTCGTCCGCGTCGTCCTTCGCATCGGCATCCGGTTTCCCGCTCGCCTTCGCGACGGTTTTGCCGGACACATTGCGAATCTCCAGTTTCGCTTCCTTCGGCTCCTTTGCGAACGAGTACCAAAGCACCGCGCCGCGATCCGGATCGCGCGTCGCGCTGCCGCGATGGTGGCCCGACACGCCCCCGCCGCCACCCATCCACTTTGTCGCGGCGAGCGCCGGATAAAGATGGACCGGCTTCTCCTTCAACGACTCGTTCCAGTTCCGAACCACCGTCAGATCGTCGAGGATCCAGATCGCGCGGCCGTGGGTGCCGACGACGAGGTCGTCGTCCTTTACCTGCAGGTCGTGCACGGGCACGGTCGGCAGGTTCAGTCGCAGCGGTCGCCACGATGCCCCGGCGTCACCCGACAGCATCACGCCGCGCTCGGTGCCGAGATAAAGCTGACCTTTCTTCTTCGGGTCCTCGCGAACGACCTTGGCGTGAATGCCGGCGTCGAGACCGTCCACGATCTTGGTCCAGGTCGCTCCGTAGTTCGTCGTCTTCCAGACGTGGGGCCGATAATCGTCCATCCGGTGATTGTCCACGACGAGGTACGCCGTGCCCGCGTCGTGCGGCGAGGCCTCGATGCACGTGACGGTGCCCCAGTCGGGCAGGTCCGGCACGTTCTTCGTCATGTCGATCCAGGTCTTGCAGTCGTCGCGAGTCAGGTGCACGCGTCCGTCGTCGCTGCCGGCCCACAACAGGCCCTTCTGCTTCGGCGATTCGGCAAGGGCGAAGATCGTGCAATACGTCTCTGCCCCGGTGTTGTCGCCGGTGATCGGTCCGCCGCTCCACTGCTGCTTCTGCTTGTCGTCGCGCGTCAGATCCGGAGAGACTTTTTCCCACGTGATGCCGCCGTCGGTGGTACGGAACAGGAAGTTTCCCGCGTGGAATACCGCGCCGGAATGTTTAGAAACGAGGATCGGCGCGGTCCACTGGAAGCGGTATTTGTGCTTCGCCGGGTCGATGCCGCTCGGGTTCCACTGGTTGACGGTGATGTTGCGCGCCTGCTTCGTGCGGTGGTCGTAGCGCGTCATGATTCCGCCGTACTCGCCGGCGTAAACGATGTTGGGGTCTTTCGGATCGCTGACGCAGTGCCCGGCTTCGCCGCCGCCGACGGAATGCCAGTCGCCGAGGCCGATGCTCCCCTTCAATCCGTTGCTTGGTCCGCTCGCGCTACCGAGGTCCTGCATGCAGCCCATCACGCGGTACGGTACGCTGTTATCGGCGTGGACATGGTAGAACTGCGATAGCGGCAGTGGCGGGGCGAACCAGGTCTTCCCGCCATCGGCGCTAATGTCCACACCGCCGTCATTGGCGCAGATCATCCGGTTCGGATTCTTCGGGTCGATCCAGAGGTCGTGAAAGTCGATGTGGTGCTGGCCGCGCATCGGCTGGAAGGATGCGCCGCCGTTCACACTCTTCTGGAGCAATACGTTCGGTGCGAACAGAACGTCGGCGTTCGAAGGGTGGACGGTCAGCGTCTGGTAGTACCAGGCGCGCTGGCGGAGGTTGCGGTCGTCGCTGGCGAGCCGCCACGTTTCGCCACCATCGTCGGAGCGGTAGAGACCACCCTTCTCGGCTTCGATGATCGCGTACACGCGGCTCGAATCGGACGGTGCGACCGCGACGCCGATCTTGCCCCACGGCCCGGGCGACAACCCGTTTTTCTTCCCATCCTTCGTCATCGCATTCTTGAGGGGTGTCCACGTGTCGCCGCCGTCGCGGGAAACGAACAAATCGCCGCCCGGCCCGCCGCTGGTCATCTCCCACGGCCGCCGCCGCGCTTGCCACATCCCGGCGAAGACAACTCGCGGGTTGCCCGGGTCGATCGCCACGTCCGAACAGCCGGTCTCGTCGTTCTGGAAGAGCACCTTCTCCCACGTCTTGCCGCCATTCGTCGTGCGATAGACGCCGCGCTCCGGGTTCGGCCCGAACGCGTGGCCCAGCACCGCCGCGAAGCAGACGTCCGAGTTCGTCGGATGCACCGCGAGCGCGCCGATCTGGCCGACCTGCTTCCAGACATGCTTCCAGGACTTGCCGGCATCCTCGCTCTTGAACAGGCCCGCGCCGGGCGAAACGTTGCCGCGGATGTTGGCCTCACCGCTGCCAACATACACCACGTTCGGATCGGACGGCGCGACGGCGATACTGCCGATGCTGCTCGTCGGCTGGTCGTCAAAGACCGGCTTCCAGTTCAGGCCGCCATCGCTCGACTTCCAGACGCCGCCGGACGCCGTCGCCGCGTAGTAGATGAGCGGATCTCCGGGCACGCCGCACGCGCGGCTGACGCGCCCGCCGGCGTAAGGCCCGACGAGGCGATACTTCAGCTCCGCGAACTCCGGCGACGGGGCATTGTCGGCAACGACAGGGTGAACGCAAACGAGGGCGCAAAGAATTGCGAGCGATCGGCGCATGGCGGCAGTTCCCTAGGGAATCGTGCGGCCATCTTAATTGCGGGGAATTGGCGAAGACACGACGGACGAACCGAAAGTTCCGGTTGGACGGGATCGAACGCCCGCACAACCGGAACCGATAAGAGTCCGCAGGGCGGGTCAAGGCTTTGCGCCGACCCGCCGATGACGCCGGGACCGACGGCGGGTCGGCGCAAAGGCTTGACCCGCCCTACATATTAATCCCACTCCGCGCCCACAATGGTATCGCGCGGTTCGACCGCTCCCCAATCTTCCGGATACTCGCCCAGTTTCACGAAACGATGAAAACTCGACCACGGATAGTCTTTTGGACGCTCCACGAACCCGTGCTTCACCGGGTTCCAGTGGATGTAATCCACACAGCGTTTGAGATCGTCTTCGTCGCGGACCGTGTGTTCCCAGAATCGCGGTTGCCATACGCCGCGGGCGCGGTGCTGGAGTTGGTCACGAGAGACGGGTTCTTCCGCTCCCCCGGACGCGAGATGCCACTCGGTAAATCGCTCCTTGATCCGTCGGATTCGTGAGGAGTAATCCGAGTCCCGCTCCGGCAGGATGCCGATCCAATGCCAATGATCGGGAAGCAGGACCGTCGCAAAGAGATTGAAAGGTCGCGTCGACTGTTCTTGCCGAATCGACTCGCGGAGGAGTCGTCGAGAGGAATCCGATGTCAGTATTGGGCGACGGTTGTACGTCACCATTGTGAAGAAAAAGGTGCCGCCCGGGACATGGCTCCGAATGTAATTCGGCATGATGGCGACATGTTTTCGTAGGGCGGGTCAAGGCTTTGCGCCGACCCGCCGGGGCAGGTATGCCAAGCGATTTTC
>JAHBXO010000024.1 GCA_019636445.1 Gemmataceae bacterium
TATAAGCGCCCGTCCGGTGGGAGGTCGGAGGCGCGATTCCGCTTCGCCGTCAGAACTGCGGAATCGGCGTAAGTCCTTGCCGGGCCATATGTGGCGAAGATGGGTCCGGAAATCAGGAGTGGGTCCGCGGCAGGGTGGGGGGGAAGTGGCCGGACCCACTCTCGCCCTCACGGCACGCCGTCGTTCGGCCCGGTGAGGGCGGCGCCCAGATCGCAGGCGAACCGGATCAGCCCTTGATGAATGGCGACGTTTTCCCGCGCACAGAGCTTCACCCAGGCGTTCAACGTGTGACGGCCGACACCCGCAGCGAGTGCAACGCTTCGCGATTCCCGAATAGGATCGCACGGATTGCCTGACGGATGGCCATCGCCAAGATGCCAGCTTGATAGGTTTGAACGGTCTACATCTCCTTCTCGTCCGAGTGGGATACGGACGGCGTGGCCTAGTTCTTCGTGGTGGCGATGGTCAGGAAGTAGCTGCTGCTGCGGTGACTCGCATCGACTGGATTCGTGATTTGATTGTTGGCATCGAACCAGAAGCGGCGCGAAACCTCGGAAAATCGATACGTGGAACAAACAGAGTCAACAGACTTGGTCGCTGCCTGCTGGGTTTGAGACACAAAGCCAACCCTATTCCATTACCGTCCGCTCGATGGCCGCTCGGTGGCCGAAACGAAGGTAAAGAGCGGGCAAAAGAAACAAGTTCAGCAGGGTGGACGTGACGAGGCCACCGACGATCACGACGGCGAGCGGGTACTCGACCTCGTGGCCCGGCTTCGCGCCACTCAACACCAATGGCAGTAACGCCAGCCCCGTGGCGAGCGCGGTCATCAGGATCGGCGCGAGCCGTTCTTCGGATCCGCGGCGGACCAACTCCGGGCCGAAGGGTTCGCCTTCGGTGTCTTCGAGATGGCGGTAGTGACTGACGAGCATGATGCCGTTGCGTGCGGCGATGCCCAACACGGTGACGAATCCGACGAGCGACCCGAGCGAGAGGACGCCGCCGGTGAGCTGGACGCCAAGGCCGCCGCCGACGAGGGCGAACGGCAGCGTAAACGCGACGATCAGCGTCAGCCGCCAAGAACCGAAGTCCGAATAGATCACGAGGATCACGCCCAGGAGAGCCAAGCCGGCGAGCAAGTAGAGCCGCTCGCTCGCGGCGCGGCGGGCCGCTTCCTCGCCGAGGAACTGCGGGTGGTAGCCGGCCTCGAATTTCAGGCCGCGCACCGCCGCCTCGATGTCGGCGGCCACCGCGCCCAGGTCGCGGCCCTGTACGTTGCAAGTGATGTCCAGCCGCCGCGAAGCCGCCTCGCGTTTGATCTCGTTCGGCATCGGCACGACCACCACGTCGGCCGCGTCGCGCAGCCGGACCTGCACGCCGGCCGGCGTGTCGATCGGCAGCGCCTGCAACGCGGCGATGTCGTCCCGGCACTTCGGCACGCCCCAGACCACCACGTCGAACCGCTTCTGCCCCTCGTAAACTTCACCGACCTTCAACCCGCGCAGGAGCGTCGTTGTCGCACGGCGAACATGGCCCGGCGTCAGCCCGTAACGCTCGGCCGCCTCGGGGCGCAATCGCACTTCGATCTGCGGCAGGAGCACCTGGGATTCGACCTTGAGATTCGTGACCCCTTGAACGGCGGACATTGCCTTCTCGGCTTCCTTCGCCTTCGCGCGAAGGGCGTCGAGGTCCGGGCCAAACAGACGCACGACGATGCTCGCGCTCGAACCGGAGAGCACTTCCTTGCTGCGTTCCTTGAGGTAGGTCTGCACGTCGCAGAACATGCCAGGGTAGCCGTCCATCGCCGACTGAATCTTCTTGAGCGTCGCGGGGTAGTCGGCGTCGGGGTCGATGCTGATCCAGAGTTCGGTGAAGTTCGGGCCGTAGACTTCGTCGGCGACTTCGGCTCGGCCGATGTGCGAGCCGAAGTTCCGCACGCCGGGGATCGCCCGCAGTTCGCGGCTCGCCAGCACGGTCATCCGGTCCATCTCCTCAACCGAAGCGCCGGGCTTCGCAATGTAGTGCATCAGGAAATCGGTCTCCTGAAATTCTGGGAGGAATTCCGAGCCGAATCGGGTGGCCAACGCGCCGCTCAAGACGAACGTTCCCGCGACGATTCCGAGCGCGGCGAACGGCCGGCCGACGAGGAACGGCAGGATCGCGGCGTAGCCACGGCGCAGGAGCCGGGCTAACGGGGCATCCTCGCGACGGCCGCCGTCGCCGGTCAGCAGCATGTACGACAGGGCCGGCGTCACGACGAGCGCGACGAGCAGCGACGCCAGGATCGCGAGGATGTAGGCGGTGGCGAGAGGCCGGAAGAACGAACCGGCGATGCCGTCCAGGAAGAAGATCGGCAGGAAGACGATGATGACGATCAGCGTGGCGTAGACGACGGCACTGCGAACTTCGAGCGAGGCGTCGACGACGACGCGGAACGCGGTGAGCGGCGAGCCGGCGGCGCGGTTCAATCGGAGGCGGCGGACGATGTTCTCGACGTCGATGATGGCGTCGTCCACCACTTCGCCGAGCGCGATGACCAGACCGGCGATGACCATCGTGTTGAGCGTGGCCCCGAGGGCGGTGAGGACGACGACGGCCGAGACGAGCGAGAGCGGGATGGCGGTGAGGCTGATGAGGGCCGTGCGCCAGTCGAAGAGGAACAGGACGAGGATTGCGACGACGAGACCGCAGCCGACGAGCAGGGCGTGGCGGAGGTTCGCGATGGCGCGCTCGATGAACGTGGCCGGTCGGAAGATCGTGGGATCGACCTCGATGCCGCCAAGGCCGGGTTCGAGTTCCTTGAGGGCCGCCTCGACGCGCCGCGTAACCTCCAGCGTGTTTGCGTCAGGCTGTTTCTCGACGATGAGCAGGAGGCCGGGTCCGTCGTTGATGATCGCGTCGCCGATGGGGGGCGGGGAACCGATCTGCACGGTCGCGACGTCGCCGAGGCGGATCGGAGAATTGCCTGCGAATGTCACGACGGAACGGGCCAGGTCCTCGGGATCGCGGATCATCGATCGGTGCCGGATCGCGAGCCGCTGGTTCGGCTTGTCCACGAAGCCGCCCGATTCCAGCACCGTCGCGTCCTGCGCGGCCCGCACGACCTGGTCTAACGTGACGCCTTCGGCACGCAGACGGTCGGGATCGACGAGAACCTGGAACTGCCGGTCCTGTTGACCCCAGATCGCGACGTTGGCGACGCCGGGGATCGACATCAGCTTCGGCCGGATCGTCCAGAGGGTGAGGACGGTCATATCGCGCTGCGACTGCGTCTTCGACGAGAGGCCGATCTTCATGACGCGACTGAGGGACGAGAGCGGTTGCAGCATGACCGGCGGCCGGGCGACGACCGGCAGGCGCACCGCTTCGGCGGCCACACGCTCCTGCACGTATTGCCGGGCCTTGTGCAAGTCGATGCCTTCCTCGAAGAGCAGCACGACGGAGGAAAGCCCGAGGACCGATTTCGAACGCAGCGTCTTAAGACCCGGCGTGCCGTTGAGAGCGTTTTCCAAGGGAACGCTGATGAGGCTCTCGACTTCGTCCGTGGACAAGCCGGGGGCTTCGGTCTGCACTTCAACCTTTGGAGGTGCGAACTCCGGAAAGACGTCGAGCGGCGCGGTGCGGACCGTGCGATATCCGTAGGCCACCAGCAGCGCGGACAGGGCGAGGACGACGACGCGGCCGCGAACGGAGGAGGAGATCAGCCGGCCGAGCATCATACCCTCACTTGATGAATCCGGTTTCCGCGCCGAAAAGCTGCTGGACGCCTTCCGTCACGATCGACGTCCCGACCGGGGGACCGCTCGCAAGGACGGCGTCCGGTCCGGTGGTGTAGCGCACGACGGCGCGGCGGCGGACGTAGCTCCGCGAACCGACGGCCTCGTAGAGCCAGGTGCCGCCGTGGATGTCGAACACGAGCGCCGACCAGGGAACGGTCGGACTCTCGACTTCGTCCGCGAGGGGCACGGTGACGCCGAGGCGTTGCCCGGGCATCAGGCTCCGCTTCTCGTTCGGCAGTTCATAGAAGAGATCGACCGTGCTCGCGAGCGCGTTCGCCGATGGCGGCGCGGCCACCGGCTTCGCGCTGGCATTCGTAGTTGAACCGGACAGCTTGCCCACCTGCACGGTCGCCATTCGATCGATACCGTCGAGGTCGCCGACCGGCAGTGGGACACGCACCCAGAGAGTTGAAAGGTCGGCGATCTCGAAGAGAGCCGCACCGCTCGGCACGGTTTGCCCCGGTAGCGCGGAGACGGTTCGAATGATGCCATCTTGCGGCGCGGGGATTGCAATCGGCGCCGTCGTACCGGCCTCGACGTCGCCCACGACCTTCGCGAGGATCGCCCGCCGGGCCGACATGGCGGTCAGTGTCTTCGTCGCAAGCTCGAACGCAGCCTGGGATTCGTCCACCTGTCGTTGGCTGCCGGCCCCTTCTTTGAGAACTTTCTTGGCGCGATCGAGGGCGATCTGCGAAAGTTCGACCTGCGTCTTGGCCGTATTGACTTGTCCATCGGCCTCGGCCAGCGACGCCGAGAGCGTGGCCCGACCGTCGGGCGTCAGCAGAGGAAGTAGCTGCAGGATCTCCTGCCCGGCCTTCACGGTCTGACCGGCCGCGGGGATTCCGCCTGTTGGTGCTTTCAGCATTCCACCAAGGGGAGCCGCAACGAGGATCGTTCGACCGACCGGAATCGTCACTTCGCCGCCGTAGACGCGCACTCGCCGGACCGACTTCTTCTCCACGCGGCCGAGTTTCAGGCCGATCCGGCCCTCGGCTTCCTCAGTGAGCAAGATCGTGTTGAGGTCTTCTTCCTTGACGACTTTCGAGACGTTCGCCGGCGGAGCCGGCTTTTCGGTCTTCGACTCCTGCGGCTTGTGCGTGACGAGCCACCAAGCCCCGGCCAGAACGGCGACGGCCAGCGCGAGCGAGAGGACGGCGGAAGCCAATCGCGGGAGTGAATTCATTGACCGTTCCCAACGGTAGTTGCGAGCCGGCGGCCGACGCTGCGCTCCAACTCGGCCCAGAACCGCCGGAGGTCCGCGACGAGTATCGCCTCGCGGAGATAGTTATCGAGCAGCTGGCGGGTCGTTTCCAGCACGATGAAAATCGGGACGTTTCCTTCCTGATAGGCAGCCTGTGATCGGCGGATGGCCGTCTCCACTTCGGGCCGGACCTTCGTGCGGAGAACCTCGAGTTCCGCGCAAGCCTGCCGGTATTGCAGGTAGGCCCGCTGCACATCGAGGATGATTTGATACGCGACGGTCTGCTGGTTCCGCTTAGCCCGTTCGAGTTCCGCCTCGGCCCGCGCGATGCCGCCCTGATTGCGGTTGAAGAGTGGAACCGTGAACCGCAAAGCGGGGCCGAACTCGTGGCCGTTCGTTCCGCTCGTCGCGTCGAGGATGCCGAGGAACCGCACCCAGCCGAGTTTCGCGAACTTGAGGCGGGCTTCCGCGGCTCCGACGGCCTCGGTCGCGGCGAGCGCGTCCGGCCGGCAGCGCGTCGCCTCCTGCGCGAGCGCGTCGGGATCGAACGTCAGACAATCCGGTGGAGGTGACGGATCGAGTGCGAGCGGCACCCGAACGGTTCCGAGGCCCATCAAGTTACGCAATCGCTCTTCCGCGACGGGGACTTCGAAGCCAATCCGTGTCGCATCCTGCTCGGCCGCGAGCGCATCGATGCGAGCGGTCGCGGCCTCCTGTGGCGAGATGTCGCCGGCTTTCAGACGCTTCTCGGCCAACTCGGCAATGCGTCCCCGGAGTTTGAGCGCTTCGCCGGCCACGCGAACTCGCTCCTTCGCCAGCAGTACGTCGGCGTAAGCCTGCCGCGCGTCGCGCATCAGGTCCAGCCCCGCCTGGGCGAGCCGATCGGCCGTGCGGCGGGATTCACTTGCGGCCGCTCGAATGCGGATGGGCCGGAGCCAGAGCGATTCGATGGGGAATTCGAAGGCGTACTTGAAGGGCTTGTCCGTCACGCCAAAGAAATAGCCAAACTCCGGGTTGGGCAGCAGTCCGGCTTGAATGAGATCGCCGCGAGCGAGGCCGAGATCCACGAGCAGTTCCTGGAACGCGGCGTTGTTCCACAAGGCGATGGCGACTGCTTCGTCTTCGGTGATCCCATCGTCGAGCGAAGCCCTCGGCGGCAGTGTCAGCTGGCCGCGATCGGAATGTTCCGGGAGCGAGTGACCAACTCGACGGACCAGTTGCGACGTCACGGTCGTCCGGTCGGCGGCTGGCGGCGCAATTTGGCACCCCGCCAATGTGATCGGCGCAACAAGCCAGACCAATGCAGAGAACCGCGAACGCGATCGATGCCGCATTTCTTGTGTTCCTGGGTCGGCCAACAAGATTAAACTCAGACTTCACATTGGCCGAAGTCCGGAATTCATCTCGAATGAATATCGACGTGTGACGGTTGTATTCTGTGGGCAATCTGCGAAAGATCGAGAAAGTCTCACATTGCGAGACGCATCTCATACCGGTGGCGACGGCCTCGCGATCCCTCAGCACGAATTCACAGCGGCTTCCGTCCATTCCGTCGACGTCGTAGACGGTCACGAACGCGGTTCAGCCGCTCGATGCCCACACCATTGCTAAGATGCCGGCTTTGATGGGATCCGGAAGCGTCGGCCAAGCGGCAATGACGGAGGCCAATTCGGGGTTCTCCGTGACCACTGCGCCGGAATTTGCGCCGCCTGTCTCGGAAAGTGCCATTTTCGAGGCGTTTTCGCAGAGAGTTCGAATCCCTCCCGCTCCGCTAAATGTTTGTGCAGTATCTCGGATCGAGTCGCAAAAATCGGCATACTCCCCCTGTGAATCAGGGGGATTCTTGCTTTGATAGGACTCAACGCGAATCCCCGCGAGTACCTGCCGAGCCGGTTTTGCGCCATCGCTAAAGTCTGTGCCACCAAATCAAAACCTTCCCTCAGTCCGGCGCGTAGACAGTGCGGCCGCCGTCCACGGGCAGCAGCACGCCGGTCACGAAATCGTTGTCGAGGAACGACAGCACCGCCTGCGCGATGTTCTGCGGGCTTCCTTCGCGCTTCACGAGTGTGGCGCCGATCGCTTGGCGCTTCTCCGCCTCCGGCAGGTCCGGCGGCAGCATCACCGGGCCGGGCAGGATCGCGTTCACCCGCACGTTCGGATTCCGGCTCGCCAGCTCCACCGCCAGGCAGCGCGTGATCGCCGAGACCGCACCCTTGCTCGGGAAATACGCGGCGTAGTGCAGGTACGGCCGCACCTCGGCCCAGTCGCCGACGTTCACGATGACGCCGCCTTCGGGTTGCTTCGCCATGGCGAGGCCGGCTTGCTGGCTGCAGAGGAAGGTGCCGAGCGCGTTCGTGTCGAAGTGCATGCGCACGTCAGCGGCGGTGACGTCTTCGAGCTTCTTGGACTGCCAGACGGCGGCGCAGTTGACGAGCACGTCGATCCGGCCGAAGTCGCGGAGCACGGCGGCGACCATGCCGCGCACGGCCGACTCGTCGGCGAGGTCGGCACGGTACGCCTTCGCGTCGACGCCGTGCGACTTCAGCGCGGCAACCGTCTCTTCGGCCTCGGTGCCCGAGCTACGGTAGTGGACCGCGATGGCATAGCCGCGCTGCGCGAGCGCCTCGGCCACCACCGACCCGACGCGCTTCTTGCCGCTGCCCGTCACAAGGGCGACGCGATTGGCTGGCATGATTCCGGCTCCGGCGGAAGTTGGTTCGATCACAGCGGTGCCGGCCACGGATACAGGTCGTCGCACACCTTCTCGTAGTTCGCATCCAGTTCCGGGCCGAGCAGCAGAATCGCGGCGATGCGGCGGCAGGTCTTCGTGAAATACTCCACTTCGTCCAAAGTCAGCGACCGGCCGAGCAGCGCCGTCTCGCGGTAGCTCAGCCACTTCTTGAGCACCTGGTAGCCGCCGAGCGTGTACTCCCATACCTTCTCTGGCACGTTCCTCCAGTACGCGACGCCGTTGAGGTAGATGTCGAACGTCCCGTCGCCGAGTTGGGCGGTGAACGCGCCGAGCGCCTTCGCCTCCGTTTCGGAATACGCCCGGTCGACCGCCTTCCCCTTGCCCGGCATGCAGATGCCGCCCTTGCCGGCCACGCCCCAGCGCACCGTCACCGTGCAATCCTTCGTCGGGTCGAGCTGGCCGCCGCCCACCTTCTGGATTGGGGCGATGACGCGCAACTCCGGGCGGATCGCGCCTTGCGTCACCCCCGGCACCGGCGCTTCGGGGTCGAGCAGCGCGGCCAGTTGCCGGCCGAGCGCGGCGGACTGCGCCAGCCGGTCGCCGGCGCGCGGCAGCGGCACGCGCGGCCAGTCCTGCCGGAGCGCGTCGGCGGCGTCCTTGTCGAACTGATCGGGCGTGAATAGTCCGCCGTCGGGCATGCCGGAGCCCTGGTTCTTCATGTTCATGAAGCAGCGGACTTTGGGCTTGAGCGTGGCGCCGACGGCCGAGAGGAGCGTTTCGAGCGGCTGGTAGAGGCTGGTTTCGGGCGTCAGCGCGCCGGTCTTGTGCCGGGATCGGCAATCGGACAGGTATTCGGCCAAGGGGTCGGGTTTCATCGCGGTCGTCACCTGTTCGCGTGTCGGTGTTTCGGAAGGCGCTACGAGAGATGGTTCCGCACCGCGTGTTTGCCGGTCCGTCGGGGAGATAGCGTATCCGAAAGTGCGGCGGATGTCGTCGAAGAAGCGGAATGGATTTCGTCGACCGGCTCAGCCGGCCCGCCGTCCGGACGAGGAGATCGGCCAGTCTATTGGATAAAGGCACTCCTCGCGCCCGCCGCTTCGGCGGATTCTTCGTCGGCCGCTTCGACGTGCGCTACTCCGATGAAGCCGAATTCCGCGCCGGCCGCGGCTTCGCCATCGTGGAACTGAACGGCGTGGCATCGGAATCGACCAACCTCTACGACCCGGCATGGCCCCTCTGGCGGGCGTACCGAACGCTGTTCCGCCAGTGGGCGCTGTTGTTCCGCATCGGCGACGCCAACCGCCGACTCACGCGCTTCCGTCCCTCAGACGAGCCGGACGCGTGAGCGACGGGTCAACTCTCAGGATAAACGCATTCCGTCGCTCACGCTTCCGGCTCGTTTTTCGGCTCGTTTTCCGGTTCGTGATTTGCGTTTCGGGAATCGAAGACCGACATCGGCTCGCCTTGCTCATCCACGACGTACGCCACGACCGCTTCGAGCGACGTCGCGCCGTTCAAGTACCGCGTGCTGCCGTGCTGGGTCCAGCGGTCGCGGTCCGCATCTTCTCCGAAGGCTTCTCGCAATCGACGGCTCGCCCACGCCTTGAGGTCGGCCATCACTTTCTCCGGCGGTGCCGGCGCGGCCACGACGACATGCACGTGCGTCGGGCGGACGTGCACGGCGTGGAGAGTCCACGAGCGGTGGGAGCAGACTTCGCGAACGGTACGGAGCACGACTTCGCGGCGGGGTTGGTCGAGCGTGTAGGGTTCCTGGCGCAGGGCGTTGCGACGCCGGGTTTCGAGTTGGCGGTCGGGCGCGAGAAAGGGCGTTCCGGGAACGTTGTGTTCTCGATCGACCGAACCGGGTTCGCGCCCGTGCAGCCAGGTGCCGTAGGTAGTGAAGGTGATGAAGTAAGCCAGGGGCGGACTCATGGCAACCTCCTCCCTCACGGTCTCCTACGAGCCGGAAGCGTCAGCGACGGACATTTTTGTCGCAAAAATCCCGGCGGCAACCCAACGAGCCGGAAGCGTCAGCGACGGATGGTTGTTTTGATCCGTCGCTCACGCTTCCGGCTCGTTTGTTCCACAAGCCGCTTGCGGCGCAGCACCTCGGCGAGGAAGTTTCCGTCGCCGCAGGCGGGTTCGAGGAAGCGAATCGATGCGCTCGCATTCCCCCCGACGAGGTCGAGCATGGCGTTGACGAGGGCGGGCGGGGTGAAGACTTCGTCGTGGTCGATGATGCGCTGCCGGGATTTCGCGGGCGTGGTCATGGAGGGGGATAGTCTGCCCGCCGCGCCCGCCCGATGGGAGGTCGGTGGCGCGATTCCGAATTGCCGCCGGTGGTGCCGGAATCGACGTAAGTCCTTACCGGGCTACAGCGCTTCCGGAAATCGGGCGTCGTTCCGCCGGAGGGTGGCGCGGTGGCGGCGGAGAGACCGATTGCCCACTCACGGGATCACGTGCTGGCTCTTGAGCCACTCGAAGCCCATGCGGCCGGGGCCGACCACCAGGTGCAGCTTGGAACGGTGCGTGACGATCTGGTTGTACTCGCTCGAGGAGACCTTGAACTCCAGCGTGCCGCCGGCCGGCTCCCAGGAGTTCACGGTCGCGTAGTAGGTCACGGTGGTGCGGTTCTTGCTCTTGCTGGTGTGGGTGCGCTTGTCGACGATGGTCGGTTCGTGCATGGCGAGGGGTCCGGGGTCGGCGAGGCCGTTGATGGTGGTGGTGATGCCGACGCTGCCGATGCCGTGGAGCGCGAGGCCGACGGCCATGAGCACGCCCCACTTGTCGTGCGAAGTGGAGGTGCCGCCGAGGAGGAACGCGGCGATCCAGCCGAAGGCGACGTAGCCGCCGATGAAGGTGGGCAGGGCGGTGAGCAGGAGCGCCGACGTACGGATCGGCGGGAATTGCGCCAGCGAAACGATGGTGACCGCGTAGAGGAGGGCGGCGACCCAGAGGAAGGCGAGCCAGCCTTTGCGGCGGTCGAGGTGTTCGGCGGCGTGGTCGGGGTCTTCGGCCGGCAGGTCCTTGGCGATGACCGTGAGCAGGTCGGCGGCGGCGGTGACGAGTTCGGGGTGGTCGTGCTTGGCGGGGTCGAAGGCGGGCCAGAGGACGAACGCCTGGTTGCCGTCGAGCTGGACGTTGTAGAAGCCGAGCTTGCGCAGAGCGAGGACGGCGGCGCGGCGGTCGGCGTCGGCGAGAACGAGTTCGGCGTAGGCCTCGGAGGGGCAGCGGACGTAGACTTCGCGGTCGAACTCCTCGTCGCCGGACTGGTGTTCGCGGGCGATGCCGAGCGATTTCGAGAACCGGTCGAACCAGTTTTCGCGGTGGAACTGGAGCGTGGTGGGAGTGCGGGCCGGCACGCGGACGTGCAGGGACGACGGCCGGCCGTTCTTGCCCTGGATGGGCGCGAGATATTGGACTTCGTAGCGGCGGCCGTCGGCGGTCTCGCGCGATTCGGGGAGGTTGGCGAGGAACTGACCGACGCGTTCGCCGACGGGCATGGGGGCCGGGGCTTGCATCGGCTTGGTGCCGCGCAGGAGGGCGCGTGCGATGCCGAGCATGACGAGTCCGACCACGGCGATGATGCCGAACGCGACGGCGATGGCGATGTCGCCCTGTCGCGGGTTCAGCAGGCTGAGGAGTGCGCCGACGCTCCCGAGGAGGAGCATCAGCGCGCCGAGGGCGATGAAGAACAGTCCGAGGCCGCGCCGCATGCGTCAGTCCTTCACTTCGGTGGGCTTGGCGGTGTTGAGCAGCGCCTTCAGGTCGGCAATGGCCTTCTCGCACTCGGCCTTGGTGTCCCAGCTCGCCAGCGGCACGGGCATGACGATCGTCTTGCCTTCGGCGTTGACGATCCGGTAGCGCCAGCGGCCGTTGTCGTTCTTGTAGATCTGGATGCCGGCGTCCTTCTTCTCCTCGGCCTTCTTCTCGTCCTTCTTCGGTTCGGGCTTTTTGTCGTCCTTCTTCGGCTCGACCTTCTTGGCGTCGGCCGGCTTCTTGTCGTCTTTCTTCTTTTCCTGCGCGGTGGTGCCGGTGCCAACGGCGAAGACGGCGAGCGCGGCCATCAAGGCGAGGGTACGGAGATAGCGAGTCATCGAGAGAACTCCTAGGAGGGATGCGATGGAGCCATTATCCGCGCGGACGTGGGAACGGCCAACGGGCCTGAAACGAAACGGCCCGCGATGGTCCATCGCGGGCCGCCCGGGAGTTCGAGGCGTGGGAGGTTACTTGGCGACTTCGACCGGCTTGGTCTTGGTGAGGATCGCCTTGAGTTCCTCGACGACCTTCGCGCATTCTTCCTTGGTCTTGTAGTCCTTGTAGGCGCCGCAGATGTTCTTGCCGTCGGCACCGACGACACGGAAGCGGAAGCCGTTCTTGGATTCGAAGATCTCGACTTTGCCGAGCTTCTCTTCCTTGTCGTCGGCCGCCTTCTTGGTGTCGGCGGGTTTCTTGGCGTCCTTCTTTTCCTGGGCGACGAGTCCGGTGCCGGCGACGGTGACGCCGAGCGCGGTCATGAGCGCGAGCGAACGGAGGAACTTGGCCACGGGGAACTCCGGGTGATGAATCGTGGGGTTGCGCTTCGTGCGCTGAACAAGAGTCCATTCGGTTCAAAATTATCTCCCGACTCGAAATCACGAGCAAGGAAAATCCGGGAAAAATTACTGACGGATTGGGCTTTCAGCCTTCTTCCATCAGCTTGGCCAGGCGTTCGGCCAGTTCGTCCTCGGCGGTGGGAGTCCAAGCAAAGTCGGGCGGGGGCTGGAAACCGCCCTCGGCGTCGAACGCGGCGGTCGGCGCCGGGTGCAGCGGGAGGGTACCGAGCGTGTGCGCGGCGGTGCGCAGGTCGAAGCCGGTGCGATGCGCGAGGTCGGCGGCGGCGAACAATCCGGGCGCGAAGACCGACGGGCCGTCGGTGACGAGCAGAGTGCCGGCGAGCGCGAGCGGCGGCTCGGCCGGCTGCGGGACGGCCTCGAGTGCGAGCGTGGCCGCCACCCCCGGCAGTGTGCTCGCCACGACGAAGCACGGTCCGAGGCGCACGGCGTCCGGCGGCGCGTGCCGGGCGAACCGCACGGCGCCGGCCATGTCCGCCACGGCGAAGCGAGCGTCCGACATCCGCAGCGATTGCAGGAATTCCCGCCGCGACACGGCCCGCACGCGCAACGCTATCAGCTCGCGGTCTCCGGCGTACCAGAACACGGTGTAGGTTCCGGCCGGGCGCGGCCGCGGCGGCGACGCCATCAACAGCACTTCCTTCGCCGCAAGTTGCGAGTGTGCCAGCGGCACCGGCACAACCTGCTCGGCCGCCGTGATTTCGTTGCGGACGACGACGCGCACGCCGAGGTTCGCCAGCGGCGCGAGGGTGGTCGGCGATTTCAATACGAGCGACGTGTGGAACCCTCGGCACTGCGCCGCCACGAACGCCCGCGCCGTGACCGTGCGATCCGCGAGTTGAACCGAAGTCGTGGCATGTGCGACCGAGAGTTGCGCCAGGAATTCGTTCGCCGATTGGATCGGAACGGCGACTTCAGCGAGGAGCTTGTTGCGCCAGAGGAGTTCGGCGCGCGTGGAGAACTGCAGCGGGGCGAAGCGGAAGGTCAGTCGGTAGCGCAGCGGATCGGCGTCGTCCTTGCGCAGGTGTTCCGGGGCGAGCGGAGCCTGGCCGGGGATGCGCAGCGCGTAGTCGTCCTTGCGGCGCGCCGCGAGCGGGAGCCGCAGGCGGACCTCGACGACGACGGCCTCGGCCATCGCGGGCACGGGTAAATCGTGGAGCACGAGGCCGGCGAACTCGTGCCGCACATGCACGGCCGTGGAACCGGGGCGCCCGCGCACGGCGGGGATCAGGTCATTCATGAGCCAACCGAGCGAGCGCGCGATCGAGGGCCGCATCGAGGTCCTCCCCGGCAGCGGTTGCCGGATCGGCGGAGCAGAGCAAACACTCGGGCGATTTCGGTATGCGGAAGCGGTGGGTGCGGTACGGTTCGTCGAAGACGTCCGGCACGCGGGCGAGCGTGAGGAGCAGCGACGAGAATTCCGGCGGCCCGCTCAGGAGTTCCAGCGTGCGCAGGGCGTGGAGCGCCGCGATGGCAGCGATGCTGGCCTTGCCGGCCGGGATGCTTGTCTCGGCGGGGCCGTGTGGATTCGCGTAGTCCGGCGGCGGGGCGGGCGGTCCGTCGTTCGGCCCCTCGCGCTTCAGGAAGCTCGCGATGCAGCCATAGCACGGCCCGTCGGGCGCGAAGGCGTGGACCCAGCCGCCGATGCCGCCGGAGAGCACTTCGCCGAGCGTCCAGTTCTTGTGGGCGGCGCGCATCAGGTGGTCAAAGTGGTACTTCGCCGACTCGTTGTCGACGGCACAGACGCCGACGTCGCAGGTTGCAATGGCTTTGCGAATCGTGTCTTGTTTTGCGGGATCGCACAGGTCGATCGCGAATGATTCGACGACCAGCTCGGGACGTATCGCAAGCAGCCACTCTTTCGTGAGGTCGATCTTGAGCCGTCCGACCGAGGAGGGCGGGAACAGATGGCGGTGGACGTTGTGGGCCTTGTAGACATCCGGTTCGACGAGCGTGACGCGCGTGATACGGGGATCGCGCGCGAGGAGGTCGAGCGCGACGATTCCGCCGCTGCCGACACCGACCTGGAACAGGTGCCCGTTCATGGACGTATTTTACGCGAACCCGTTTCAATGGAGATAAACGCGCCGGGCCGATTGCGAATACGTGTGTTCCAGATCCACCGCGATCGACTCGTTCACGTTCAAGGCCAGCGGGATCGTCGGTAGGGGTTGACCCACTGTCATTGGTCGCCGCCACGCCGCCACGAGCGTCCCCTCCGGCACCGATTCTCCCACGCGATAGCTGATTGCGAACGGCACCGGCACCGGCGGCTGGTCCAGCTTCACGTTCTCGGCCAGCGCGTCGGCGAAGGAGAAACCGCTCGGACGGGGGAGCACGTCGATCAGCAGGAGATGCACCGCCTGGCGGATATAGCCGAGGTAGCGGCCCAGGTACCGAGATCGCGCATCGGCCCGATCCTTGTTCCGCGGCGAGACGATCTCGATGGCCGCGACGAGTTGACCGTGCAGGTCGATATGAACAGCGGTCTGCGGATCCAGTTCGAACACGGCGACCGATTCGCTATCCGGCGCGGGATTGGCCGAGCCACCGTCGGTTGTTGTTCGGTCTTCCGGTTTCCAGTTGCGAATTCCGAGGTCGGGCCGGCCTTTATTCGCGTCGATCGTCAATGCGGGGACCGAGCCGAGATAGGCGCGATACCCTTCGGGCAATCGCGGTTGAATCCAGTCGAGCAACTGTGTCTGCCAGACGAGGTGCAAGCTGTTCCAGCCGCGGTCGTCGCGCCAGTCGTGTAACGGCATCGCATGTCCCTCCACCGGTACGATAGCGGACCTCATCGTTCGCGCGAATCCACGATCATCGTCACCGGGCCGTCGTTCGTCAGCTCGACCTGCATATCGGCCCCGAAGACGCCGCAGGACATGGGAATACCAAAGCTTCGCAGGCCGTCGACGAACGTCTGATAGAGCGGTTCCGCGATCTCCGGCCGCGCGGCACCGACAAAACTGGGGCGGCGGCCCTTCGAGCAATCGCCATAGAGCGTGAACTGGCTGACGGCGAGGACCGCACCGCCGATGTCCAGCACGGAGAGATTCATCTTTCCCTCGGCGTCCGGGAAACATCGCAGGTAAGCCGTTTTCTCGGCGAGCCATGCGGCGTCGGCCTTCGTGTCGGTTGGCGCGACGCCGAGGAGCGCGAGCCAACCGCGGCCGATGGCGCCAACGGTCTCACCGGCGACGACGACCTTGGCTGACGTAACGCGTTGCAGGACGACGCGCATGGCGTTCTCCGATTGCCCTTCCCGGCTCCTTCATGTTTACTGTAGCGTAAGACCGTTCCCAACGACCCGCGCCGGCGCGAGAGCCGCGAATGATCGAGAGTTTCGCCAAATACGGCTACGTCGGGATCTTCAGCGCGATCATCGCGACGGGGTTCGGGCTGCCGATGCCGGAAGAACTGCCCGTGCTGTTCTCCGGAGTGCTCGTCGGTCACGCGGACACGATGAAGCCCGGAATGACCGAGTTGCCACCGGAGCGATTGCGCTGGTGGATCATGCTGCCGGTCGTAATCGTGGCGATCGTCGTCGGCGACGGCCTGCTCTACGGCGTCGGTCGCTGGTGGGGCCATAAACTCTTCGAAGCGGCTTGGGTGAAACGTCGCATCCTCACTCCGGAAACGCGCGCGATCATCGAGAAGAACCTGCAGGAACGTGGAATCATGGTCTTGCTGACGGCGCGGCTGACGCCCGGGATCCGCACGCCGATCTTCCTGATGGCCGGTCACTACCGCGTCTCGTTTACCAAGTTCCTGATCGCCGATGGCCTATACGCCATTCCCGGCGTCATGGTCATGTTCTGGTTGGCATACTTCCTCACCGATCAAGTTCTGGAAGTTTTCCACAAGATCGAACAATACCGCCAGCTTCTCGTCTTCGGCATCCTTTGCGCCGTCGGCGGCGTCATCCTGTACCGCTTGCTCATCAACCGCCGCGTGACGACGGGGGAATCAAAAGACGTGCCAATGATCGTCCGGCCGGTGGAAAAGGTGACGGAAGCGATGGAGCACGCGGTGGAGAAGGCCTTCGACGCGGTGGTGCACATGGGACACGCCGAGGAGAAGCCGAAGGCGGAGGGATCCAAGCCGCCGGAGTCCTCGCCGGCACCTTCCAACCCGACGAAGCAAGTCACACCGGGGTGAGATCGCGCCCTTCGTTCGTGGGGAAGAATGGCGATGAACTTCCTCGCGCACCTGCACCTGGCCCCCGATTCGCCCGACGAACGCGTCGGGGCCGTCGTCGCCGATTTCGTCAAAGGCCCCGACTTCTTCGCCCTGCCTCCGGCCATCCAGCGCGGCGTGCGCCAGCACCGCGCCGTCGACGCCTTCACCGACCGGCACGCCCGCGTGCAGCGCAGCATCGTCCGCATCAGCAAGAACTGGGGATGGTTCTCCGGTATCATCGTCGATGTCTATTACGACCACTTGCTCGCTCGCGATTGGAGCCGCTATGCGGATGAACCGCTGCGCGGATTCGCCGATCGGATGTACGCGATCCTCGGCGCGCATGCGCCGGGGCTGCCGATGCCGGGCCGGGGATTCGTCGAATGGTTCGTGACCGACGATCGGCTCTGGCGCTACCGCACGCCGGACGGCATCGAAGATACTTTGAGACGGCTATCGCGCCGCATCGCCGAGCGCATCCCGAATCGCGCGGTTAAACTGCACGACGCGATGCCGGATTTGATCGCCAACGACGTGGGACTTGAAGACGACTTCCGCTCGTTCTACCCGGAGTTGATGGCTTTCGCGAATGCCTGGACCGCCTAGCGGCGAAGCCCCCGGCTCGCCGCTAGGCAATCACTTCTTTTCATTGACGAGCTTGTTCAAACCGATGCGCGCATCGTCTTCGATCACGCGGATCAGCTCTTTCAGCTTCTCCATTTCGGCCAGCGTCTTGGCGCCCTCCTCGGTGGTGCCGTCGGTGTCGGCAACCATTTTGCCAAGGGCGGAGTAGGTCGGCTCGAAGGAGTTCAAGAGTTTCCGCAGTCCGAGCTTATCCGACTTGCGCACGAAGATCTCGATCGCCTTCTTGGTCGGGAAGGCGTTCTCCCGGAATTCGTCGTAGGTCTTCGAGGCGGCCCATTTCTTCATCGCGTCCCGCGCCTTGCGGTGCTCGTCGTCCTTTGGGGTCCACTCGGCCTGGAGCTTCTCGCGCTCGTCCTTCACGGCCTGGTTGCCCGGCACGAGATTGATGAGCTTCTCCAGCGCCTCGAGCGCCTCGGGGATGTCGCCGCGCGCGCGGAACTCCTTGATGCGCTCGGCCAGTTCCTTGGCGCGGAATTCGGCTTCGAGCTTGCTCGGATCGTCGGACTTCTTCGCCACTTCGTCCAGCAGGCCCATCGTCTTGTTCAACGATTCGATCCCCTTCTCGACGGCGGCGAGCTGCTTCTCCCCGGCGTCGAGGATCTTCTTGATGGTCTCATCGCCGGCGCGGGGGCGCTCGCGGAGCTGCTTGAGTTCGTCGGTGAGAACGCGGTGCGCTTCAATGACGGCGGCCTGCCCGCTGGAGGCCGTGGTGAGCGCGTCGCGGTTCTTGCTGATGTCGAGGAACTTGTTCACTTTCTCGAACAAGGCGCGCTGCGACAACACGAGATCGGCCACCTTCGTGCGGTAGCCGTTGCATTCGTTGGCGAAGGCGGCGCGTTCCTCGTCTTCGGCCTTCACTTCGAACCGGAGCAGGACCGGGTCTTCGGTGAGGACGGGGACGGGGAAGAGTTCGATGCGTCCGCCTTCGAGGCCGACCTGGATGCAGGCGACGTTGTTGAAGACTCGGCCGGAACGGTAGGTGCCGGATTCGTACTTGAGGATGTCTTCGGGGCCGGGCTGGGCGTTGAAGTCGAGATCGGTGCCGGTCACCTGGATGAGCGACCCTTTGACGTGGGGCGCGCCGTCCTGGCCAACGAGACGCAGTTTGACTTTCGCCTCGATCGTGGCGAGTTTCATGGCGCGCAGGCCGATCCGCCGCCGGGCGTCGCGTGCGAGGCAGTCCCGCATCCACGGGTCCTTGAATCGCGAGAGCACCGCGCACTTGGCCGCGCCCGCGTCGTCGGGCTTTTCCTCGACCTTGAGGAGCGTGTAGGAGTAGGGCACGCCCGTGCGCATCTTCGGCAGCTCGCCTCGGAAATCCTTCGGCAGCGGATTCTTGGGATCCGACGGTCGTGTGACTTCGCGGATTGCCGAGACGATCAGCACGTCGCCTTTCTTCACCCACTTGCTCGGCGGCGCGAGCGCAGAACCGCGGAAGGTGACGATCATGTGCTCGTCGTCGGCGGGGATGGTCGACAGCGTTCCGACGGGGCCGAAGTCGGGTTCGACGAGCAGGGCGGCCACGCGGGCGAGGGAGTCCACGGCGCGGCAGGTCTGCTTTCGGAGGATGGGCGAAGGGATGCCGGTGAAGCCGTCGAGCTGGCGGGCGGCGAGTTGGAAGACGCCGTCCTTGTAGTCGACGGTGAGGACATGGGTCTTGATTCCGGACAGTTCGCGGGTGGGGTCGGGTTCGAGCGCGGACCAGCCGCGTTCGACAAAGGCTTTGAGGATGGCGTGCTTGTCGTCGACGCTGTGGGTGAAGTCGACGACTTCGACTTCGCCGGCGGTGTCCAGCGTGGCCTGCAGGGCGGCGCGGAGCTCGCGCGAGAGCTGCTGGCGGACCGTGGCGGAGAGGATGGGGTGGTCGGCACAGCGCAGGCCGATTTGCCAGCGATACGGCGCGTTGGGTTCCGGGTCGAGCGGGGCGCGGGTTTGCGCCGGCGCGAAAGGTGTGCACAGAATAACCGGGAAAATCGCGACGATTGCGCGGTACGACATAGTTCCCCCGATCCCGTTGGTAAGCTAAGGTATGGGTAGTGTACCGCGCTCGCGGCCGCCCCGCCTGTTGGATTGTTCAACGCCGAGACCGCCAGAATGTTGAATCCCCGGCTGATGAAGCCCGCCCAGAATTACCAAGTTGGTTTTGAAGTGACCGTGCGCGCCCCGCGCGAGCGCGTCTGGTCGGCCCTCGTCGACGAAACCTCCAACTGGTGGCCTAAGGATTTCTTCTCGGCGGAGCATCCCGAAGGGTTCGTGATCGAGCCACATCTGGGCGGGCGCGTGTATGAAGCGTGGCACGGCGGCGGCGGCGTGCTGTGGGGCACGGTCGTCGTCTGGTCGCCGGGTTACCGCATGACATGGGCGTGCGAAATGTACCCGGACTGGACCGGTCCGGGGCGGTCGTTCGTGACGTTCGACCTGGAGGAGCAGGGGGCGGAGACGCTGATGAAGGTGAGCGACGCGGGGATTTGCATCAGTGCGGCTCAAGCGGCCACGAGCCTGGGCAATGGCTGGCAGAAGCTGATCGGCACACACTTCAAGAGCTACGTGGAGGCGGCGATCTGGGCAGGTCCGCCGGCGTTCGATTCGGGTCGGCTGAACGTGCATTTCGAGATGAAGCCGGCGGCGAACGGGAACGGGCACGGAAGTGGACGCGTCTTGCCGCCGCGCTCCCGATAGAGTCGGGCACTTGATCCGTGACTGCCTCGTGGACTCAAGTCGATCCAAGACCTTACTCACGTTTCGACGTATAGCTTCGGCGAACTTCCCGCCGAGGGGGCGCTCGCGGCGCGAGTGACTGACCCAAAACACCAAAACCCCGCTTAGCGGGGGGCGCCAAGCGGGGTCCGGTGTGGGTTGCGGGGAGGGCGGACGGGTGTGCCCTCACCGCGGGAGTGACAGCTTACTTGCAACCGCCGCAGGTCGGGGCGGAGCAGCCGGTATCGCAACCGCTATCGCACGACTTGCTGCAGAGCTTGCCCTTGAGGCTGCCGAGGCGAGCCTTGATCTTGTCAAGGATGCTGGCCTTGTTGCAGCCGGAGTCGCAGGCATTGCCGCAGGCATTGCCGCAGGCGTCGCCACCGCAGCCGCTACCGCAGGCATTGCCGCAAGCCGCGGGCACTTGCTTCTCGACCACCTTGGCCACCATCTTGCACACCATGACCGTTTCGGTGTGGGGCACTTGATGGCAGACCTTGCGGGTCGCCTGGTACTGCACTTGCTTCGGCACGCAGACCGTGTAGTTCTCGGTCTTCGTCTCGCAGGTGTAGGTCGTCTTGCAGACCGGCACTTGCACGGTTTCCGTCACGCAGCGCTTCTTGCAGACGGCCACCTGGCAGGTTTCCGTGACGCACTTCTTCTTGCAAACCGGCACTTGCACGGTTTCGCAAACCGTTTCCCAGCAGCAGACTTGCTTGGTCACGGGGACGCAAACCTTGACCTTCTTGCAGGTGGTCACCGGTTCGCAAACCGTTTCCTTGCAGACCTGCTTCTTGCAGACCGTGACGGTCTTGCCACAGGCCGGGGCGCACGGATCGCAGAAAGCCTTCAGGCGGTCGACCAGCCCGGGGCCGACGTGCACTTCCGTCGGCACGCTCGTGACGTGGCGGACGGTCCGCGACTTCATCTCGGTGACTTGCTGGGTTTCCCACTTGGTTTCCATGACCGTCACGGTCTTGGTGACCGGGACCTTCTTGGAGACCTGGCGGGTTTCCATCACCGTTTCGTTGACCCACTTGGTCACGGTGCGGGGTTCCATCACCGTTTCGTTGACCCACTTGGTCACGGTGCGGTTTTCCATGACCGTTTCGGTCTTGGGCACGCGAACCGTGTAGGTGCGGGTGCGCTGCTCTTGGACCATTTCCGTCTTGCAGGCGGTGTAGGTCTCGTCCTTCCACTCGCTCTTCATCACCGTGCGAGTTTCCGGCACCTGGACCTTTTCCCACACCGTTTCCTTGACGGTGGTCATGGCCGGGGCACAGGCACCGGTCGCGGCCGCCGGGGCGCTGGCGTGGCCAGCCGCCGGGGCGCAGCCGCCGCTGGCCGTTCCGCAACCGCCCGTCGTGCCCGACGCCGTCGCGCACGGATCGCAGCAGTCGCTGCCCTTGTTGAACAGACCCGCGAACCGCCCGCCGAACGCCGAGGCGTCGGCCGCGGTCAGCCCGACGGCAGCAGCCGTCAGCATACAGACCTTCAATCGGCGAACGTTCATCTCACACACTCCCTGTTCCCACACCTCGGCACCCCTCGCCCGCGACCTTTCCGTTTGCCGCTAAACTGTCAGCGTTGGGGAATCTTGGTGCTTGCGGAAAGATGACCCATAAACGGGGTCTGGGAAAGCAAACGCAACCGGCGAAGGTGCAAAATCTCGCGGCTTTGGATGTGGATGTTCTTGTCGTAACGAACCTACTTTTCAGGCAAGCCCGACCGGTGCGCGAAACCTTGCGGGCCACGAACGGCGCGCCGCGACGGCATGTAACGATTAGTACGAACAGAGCATGCCCGCATCATTCTTCCTGACCGCTGTAAAGCCCCAGATAGCTCACGTACCGACGCTCGCTCAAAAACTTCCGCCGCACGGCATCCTTCACCCGGCACCCCGTCTCGTGCGTGTGGGAACAATCCGGGAACTTACACAACGCCACATACGGCCGGAACTCCCGGAAATATCCCTCCACTTCCTCGGGTCGCGTATCCCAGAGCTGGAGTTGCCGCACCCCGGGCGTGTCCACCACCCAGCCGCCGAATTCGAGGCGTATGAGTTCCGCCGTCGTGGTCGTGTGCTTTCCTTTGTTGTTGACCTCGCTCACCTCGCGCACGCGCAGCGACAGCCCCGGTTGGATTGCGTTGAGCAGCGACGACTTGCCCACGCCCGACTGTCCGGAGAAGACCGACGCGCGATCCGCGAGCAAGCTGCGCAGCCGATCGATGCCTTCGCCGGTCCGGGCGCTCGTGAGGATGGTCGGAATGCCGATCTGCGAATACGCGCCGACAAGCGGTTGGAGCGCGACGCGGTCCGCGAGGTCGACCTTGTTGAGCGCGACGATCGGCTGAAGATTTCCCTTCTCGGCCGTGGCGATATAGCGGTCGATGAGATGGACCTTCAGATCCGGCTCGACGAGCGAAACGACGATGACGACCTGATCGACGTTGGCGACGAGCACGTGCTCGCGCCGGCGGGACGAACGCGTGAGCACGCCGCGTCGCGGATCGACACGCTCGATGACGGAATCGGGTTCCTCGACCGAGACCCAGACCCAGTCGCCGGTGGTGACGATGCTGCGTTCGTCGGTCTGGATGTTCTTCAGCACGCGACGGACGGTACAACGGACCGGCCGACCATCGTCCAACTGCACGTAACTGTACAACCCGTGAACCTTGACGACGCGCCCACGAACGAAGCCGGCCTCGGCCCCGGGCATCGCATCGGTCCCGTCGGTGACGATCGTCCGGTGGCGTGAGAGGTCGCCCTTGGCGCGCACGCGCTCGGCGTTGCTCACGTCGTCGGATTGGCCGTCCTGGAACTGCCGCGTCAGGTCGTTGGCGCGCGGGGGCTTGGCGCGGTTCTTCCGCATCTCGACGCGTTGCTTGTTCTTCTTGGCGCTCATGTCAGCGATCCGACCAGACGGCGAGCTCGTTGCCGGTGGGGTCGGCGAAGTGAAAGCGTCGGCCGCCCGGGAAGGAGAAGATCGGTTTCACGATCCTGCCGCCCGCCGCCGTCACGCGCGCGAGGCTCGCCTCCAAGTCGGTCGCGTAGAGCACCACGAGCGGCGCGGTCGTCTTCTCCGCCGCGCTTGTGACGCCGCCCTGGAGGCGGCCGTCGTCGAACGCGCTGTAGTCGTCGCCATAGTCGGTGAATCGCCAGCCGAACGCGGCGGCGTAGAAGCGCTTCGCTTCCGGCACGCTCGCGACGGGGAACTCGACGTAATCGACACGGTTGTCGTTGGCGGGGTTCATGGCGCTCTCGCGGGTTATCGGCGGGGGGATTATAATCGGTGCAGGAGGGCGACGCGATGCCGATGCACGACTGGACGCGGGTCGATTCGGGAACGTACCACGATTTCCACGAAGATTGGATCATCGAATTGCGCCGTCGATTGAACGCCGGGATCCTGCCGAAGGGCTATTACGCCCGGGCCGACCAGCGAGTTAACGGACCAGAGCCGGACATCGTTGCGTATCAACTCGATCCGTCGCCGGTGGGTGTGGCGGTGGCCGACGCGCCCCCGAAGGCGCGATTGCAGGGTAAGGTCGCGTCCGAGGCGGCCCGATATGCCCGACGCGCGAATCGGCTCTCGATCCGCAAGGATCGCGGTCGCGTGGTCGCCATCGTCGAATTCGTGTCCCCCGGCAATAAGGACAGCAAGAAGGCCATCCGCGAGTTCACGACCAAGATCGTGAAGTTCCTGAACCACGGCATCCATGTGCTCGTTGTCGATCCGTTCCCACCGACACACCGCGATCCCGACGGCATCCATCAGGTGGTTTGGGATGAACTGGTCGGCGAACCGTTCGGCGCGCGCCCGGCCGGCAAACCGTTGACCGCGGCGGCTTACGACGCGGACGAGTCGCTCACCGCCTACGTCGAGCCGTTCGCTGTCGGCGATGCCGTTCCGGACATGCCGCTCTTCCTCGAACCGGGCCGCTACGTGACCGCGCCGCTCGATGCGAGCTACCGCGTATCCTGGGACTTGCTACCGGAAACGACGCGCGAACAAGTCGACTCATGACCGACGACGCACCGGCAAAGGATTGGTCGCCGCTGCCCTCCGCGCCGCAATGACGATGTTCGCACATGCCGTCGCGTCCGAGGTCGCGTCGTGGTGCTTCAAGGGAAGGTCGAGGAAGCGGCACACGTCCGGCAGCTTCGTCGGGAACACCTTCCACGTCTTCCGCGCCAGTTGTACGGTACACTGGAACCGCAGCGGTGGTTCGGGCAGCCCGGCCGCGGCGCAGCAGGCGCGGAGCACGTTCCGGTCGAACGGCGCGTTATGCGCCGCGAGAAACTCCACACCGTCGAGTTCCTTCGCCACCGTCGGCCACAGGTCGCCAAACGCCGGCGCGGTCTTGACGTGTTCCCACGTGAGGCCGTGGATGTGTGTAAATACCACTTGCTGGCGCGGTGGGCGGATCAGGTGCGAGACCGTCCGCACGATCTCCAAGCCGTCGACGATCACGACGGCCACCGCGCAGGCGCTGTCCGCTCCGTAGTCGGCCGTCTCGAAGTCAATGGCCGCAAACCGGCCGTGCGCAAGAGTCATGAAGAAAGTCTAACCGGCATCGTTCGTCGTGGCGAGCGAAGGAGGCCCATGAAACCGAGCGAACGCCCCCAGAAGACCTGTGCCCGGTGTGGCCGATCGTTCGCCTGGCGGCGGAAATGGGCAAAAGTCTGGGACGCCGTTCGGTACTGCTCCGAACGCTGTCAAAACGAACGACCGCCGCGAGCGCGACCATCGGGAACTTGACTCCGCTCCTCGCCCCGCCGATACTGGCCTCGCCCGCCTTCGCCTCCCACCGAACAGGATTCCCGCGATGCTCCGCTTCGCCCTCCCGCTTTTGTTGTTCGCCCTCCCCGCCGCCGCCGCGGACATCACAATCGCAAAGACCGACACCGATCTCGAGTTCAAGGCCGGCGACGCCCTCATCGCCAAGTATCGCTACGCTGGCACCGTGCAGGTCGAAAAAGGAGAGGGGACGAAACCGCTGGCGAAGCCGTTCTTCTACCCGCTCAACGCGCCGGATGGCACCTGCGTCACGCGCCACTGGCCGATCGTGCGGAACGTGAAGGGTGAGACCACCGACCACTATCATCAAAAATCCGCCTGGTTCTGCCATGGCGACGTGATCCCCGAAGGGATCGACATGAAGACCAAGTCGGCCGACAAGCGCATTCACGGCGTGGACTTCTGGGCCGAAACCGCCGGCCACGGGCGCATCGTCTGCGTCGATGTCGGCGCCGCCAAGGGCGGCACCATTGTGACCCGCAACGAATGGCGCACGCCGGACGGAGTGAACATCCTTGACGAAACCCGCACGCTCTCCGCCCGCGCCCTCTCCGCCGGCTACCTGATTGTGCTCGACATCGACCTGCATGCCAGCGTCTGTCCCATCACCTTCGGCGATACAAAGGAAGGCTCGATGGGCGTGCGCGTCAGCGATGAGATCCAGAACAAGACCGGCAACGGCGTCGTCACGAGCGTCGACGGTTCCGTGGCGAAGGCGCCGGCCAAGGACAACCTGCCGATGTGGGGGAAGTTCGCCGCGTGGCACGACTACAGCGGCACGGTCGGTGGCAAGCCCGTCGGCCTCGCGATCTTCGACGACCCGAAGAACGCCCCGCAAGCCGCCTGGCACACCCGCGCGTACGGACTCATGGCCGCGAACCCGTTCGGCCGCGCCGGCTCCCAGTTCCCCGCACTCAAAGGAAAAACCGACCTCGTGAAGCTTGCGAAGGGCGAACATCTGAAGCTGCGTTATGGCTTATATGTCCACACCGGCGACGTCGCCGGCGGCAAGGTGGCGGACGCGTTCGCCGCGTTCGCGAAGTAAAAACCACAGCTGGAAATCCTCAAAAGAGGGTGTCGTATGACGGGTCGAGCCACGTACGTTGGCGTCCTGATCGCCGGGGCCGTATGCGTGTCGGGCGCGGCGGCCCAACCGAAGCCGATGGACGACGCCAAGGCCAAGTGGACCGTACCGGTGCTGGTCCTGCGGTATTTCCCGGTGACGGCCGACCAGAAAACGATCGACATCAACGTCACATCCAACGTCGGTGCACCACTCAAGGAGATTCAAGCGAAGTGCGATCGGATGACCGCGGAAGCCATCGACGCGCTCCAAGAAGGCAGTCGGTTTCGGGCCTACAAGGATCCGAAGGCGGTGCCGAGCCTGAAGTATATCATCGTGGACAGCATCGATTATCTGGAGGCGATGCCCCGGAATCCCAAAAAGAAAGACAAGGCGGATTACATCAAGGTGTTGCAGCGGGCCAAGATCCAGGACTACGTCGAAAAGAAGGGGGTCAAGGAAGTTTGGATCTGGGGCTACCACTCCAAGGATCTCGCTCCCTGGGAATCGAACATGGCCAGCCCGTTCGGCGACATATCCAACAGTGATCGCGACCGGCTGGACCTTCCGGTCTTCAATACCACCTACACGGTCTACCATTACAACTACGAGCGCGAGACCTCGGAAGCGGTCCACAACCACATTCACCAAATCGAGGCCGTGATGCGCCAGCACGGGGGCGAATTGTGGAAACGCTGGGAGGGTGAACCCGGCAAATGGCGCTGCGGCAACTGTCACTTCCCGCCCAACGGCCGCAAGGATTATGACTGGGCCAACAAGGAATTCGTGGAGTCCGACATCGAAGACTGGAAGCCCGAAGGATTCGGGAAGAAAGAACGCATCAACTGCGACAAATGGGACGGCGATAGCCTGAAATGGTTCGTGTACTGGATGCGCAGCATGCCGGGCGAGAAGAACGGCCTGAAACTGCGCGGGGCGTCGCTCACCAACTGGTGGATCTTCATGGGCGACTACGACGCCGCCATGAAGAACCGGACGGGTCTTGTGGGTCGGTAACGCGTTCCGTTGGCCGTCAGTTCCGGCTGTACGGCCGCGCGGACTTGCGCGCCTCGCGGCCGAGCGGGTCACGGACGAGCTTCATGTAGCAACCCCCGCAGACGTCGAAGGAGCGATGGACGTCGATCGGGTGCATCTCGAGCGTTTCGCCATCGGTATCGGACTCGGATTCGTCGTGGCGCGTCTCACGCTCGCCTAACAACTCGTCCATCTCGTCCACGCTGTCGGTGTCGGATTCGTCGTCGCCTTCGAGGACTGTCGGTTCCTCGTCCGCGGAGACGAGCCCGCCGTTCACTTTCCAGGCGAAGCGCGGTTCCAAGGCGGGATCCAAGGTTTTGCCACAGACGTCACACGAGTAGAGGCGCATGGGGAGAGCAACTCCGTGGGTGCCGATCCGGCTCGGGCCGAGCCGGGGATGAACCAATCGTCCGCCGCGTGTCCGCCACGGGCGGCAATCGCCACCCGGGCAGTTATGAACGAATTCTCTTCTCTCATTCGTCGCTGTTTTTCCGCGCGAAGTCAAGCGCAATTTAACGCCGAGGGGAGCTGTGTGGGTTGAGAAGGCTGGCCGTTTTGCAACTTGTCGTATCGGAATTGCACGTGGGAAGTCGCAGGGCCTTCGCCAGATTGCCCCGCCGTGCGGCTCCGGGCTACGAATCGGTAATCTTCGGATTGGCACGGGCCGTGCAAAGACTCTCCCGTCTTCGCGGCCCGGCTTGCGGCGGGTCAGACGCAAGCCGAGTCGCGAAGGCCGAGGCAACTCCCCCCCGCACTCCCCCGAGGCCGTTCCCCCGACCCGACACGTCCCCCGACAGTTCCCCCACGGCCGGCGCGACTTCCCCCTCGCGCCGGCCGCGTCGTTTCCCGTTACCCACGTGTTGCGCCCTTCCGGCTACACTCCGACCATCGACCTTTCCCATCGGAGGTGGAACCGTGACCCGTTATTTCCTCGTCGCGCTCGTGCTCGCTTTCGCCGGCACGGCAAACGCGCAACCCGCCGCCGCGCTCGGTGCGCTCGCCAAGATGCCCGTGAAGGAAGTTACCGTCTTCAAGGACGGCCACGCCTACGTCGTTCATCAAGGCACGATGCCCGTGGAAGCCGGAGCCGTGAACCTCGACCTGCTGCCGAACCCCGTGCTCGGCACCTTCTGGCCGTACAGCGTCGATCCGAAGGTCAAGCTGCAATCGGTGACGGCCGGCCGCCGCCGCGTGAAGGTCGAACGCACCGCGCTGACCGTGCGCGAGTTGATCGAAGCCAACGTCGGCGCCGAGGCGGTCATTACGGAAGGCGGCAAGCCGGCGTACCAGGCCACCATCGTGCAGCTCCTGGCGCGCAGCTCGGAGGAGCTGGAATCCACGGCCTCTGCGCCCGGCGAATACCCGCCGCAAAAGGGGAAAGTGCTGATGCTCAAGACCATTGAAGGCACGCGCGCGGTGAACATCGACACGATCAGCGACGTGAAGTTCGTCGGCAACTACAAGACCAAGCTCGCCGGCGAGGAGTACCGGAACCTGCTCGCGATGAAGCTCGACGGCGCCGGCGCGACCGCCGAGGTCGGCATGGCGTACGTGCAGAAGGGCATCCGCTGGATTCCCAATTACCGCGTCGAACTCGATGCCAACGGCAAGGCAACGGTGAAGCTCCAGGCCACGCTCCTGAACGAACTGACGGATCTGAAGGACGCGACGGTGAACCTCGTGATCGGCGTGCCGTCGTTCTACTTCAAGGAGACGACCGACCCGATCGCGATGAACCAGGCACTCGCGCAGCTCTCGCAGTACTTCCACGCCGACTCGGCCAGCACGCAATTCGCGCTGTCGAACACGATGGTGATGACGCAAAGCTCGCGCATGGGCGAGGTGCGCCGACCGCCGCCGGGCGCGGCGCCCGCGGCCGTGGACCTCGGCCCCGAAGCCGGCGGCACCGCGAACGAGGACCTCTTCGTCTTCACCGTGAAGAACGTAACGCTCGCCAAGGGCCAGCGGATGGTGCTGTCGGTGTCGCAGCAGACCGTGGACTACAAGGACGTGTATTCACTCGACATCCCGTACATGCCGCCGGTGGACCTCCGCCATCAGGTCCACAACAACCAGACGGCGGAACTGGCGAAGATGATGGCCGCGCCGAAGGTCATGCACAACATCCGCCTGACCAACGGCAACGTCCAGCCGTTCACCACCGCGCCGGCGCTCATCATGAAGGACGGCAAAGTGCTCGCGCAGGCGATCATGACCTATACGTCGAAGGGGAGCACCGTCGACCTGACGCTGACGGCCGCCGTCGACGTGCGCGTGAAGAAGAAGGACAAGGAGGCGAAGCGCACGCCGAACGCGAAGTCCCACGATGGGAACAGCTACTGGCGCATCGATATCGAGAGCGCGATCGCCCTGACGAACTACAGCAACAAGCCGATCGAAGTGGAAGTGACGCGCCACGTGCTCGGCAACCTCGACAAGGCCGACGACAAAGTGAAGGCCGAGATGGTGAACCTGCTGGAGGACGACGACGGCCTGCACGTGTCGAGCCGGCCGGCGTGGTGGGGCTACTATTCCTGGCCGGCGTGGTGGGGCCACTTCAACGGCGTCGGCCGCATCACATGGACGGCGAAGCTCGATCCGGGCAAGTCCGAGGAGCAGTCGTATTCGTGGCACTACTACTGGCGGTAATGATTGTTCAGCCGCGACGCGGAGTCATCGGAGCGGAGCGCGGGGCGCTCCGCTCCTTCGTTTGCGGTGGTGAGTCGGTCGAAGGCGCGGTACAGTCAACTCATCGCGATCGAGGGTTCGAGATGGTCGTCAAGACACAGGCACACGGGCCGATCGAGGTACCGGAATGGGTCGTCGATTTCGATTCGTTCGGCGAATGGCGCTTCTCCGACGATGTGCCGGAGAAGCTGAAGGCCCATTACGTCCGCGGTCGTGTATGGGTGGAAGACATGGAAGAGATCTTCAGCCATAACAAGGTCAAAGTCGCGATCACGTCGGCATTGGATGCTATCGCTCGAACAGAAAATCTGGGGACTTATTTTCAAGATGGCGTGCTGCTTTCGAACGAGGCGGCGGACGTTCGCAACGAACCGGACGCGATATTCGTCTCGGCCGAATCCTTGAAGGCGCGGCGCGTCACTTTCAAAGCCGGCCGGCGCTCCAGTTCGCACGCGACCATGCTGGTCGGCTCGCCCGACCTTGTCGTCGAAGTGGTCAGCCCAAGCTCCGTGGACAAGGACTACGAGTACCTCCTCGCGGCCTATTTCGACGCCGGCATCCGCGAGTACTGGCTGATCGACGCTCGCAAGGCCGGCGCGATCGCGTTCACGATCCACCGCCGCACCTCGAAGGGGTTCGCACCGGTTCGCGTGGTGAGGGGTTGGTCGAATTCCGACGTCTTCGGCCGTTCGTTCCGCCTCGTTCGCCGCGAGCAGTTCGGGCTGGCGGACTATGTGCTGGAATCGAAATAACACAAGGACCGACCGATGCCGCTGCGCGACCATTTCGAAGACCCGAATCGCCGCCTGTGGGAACGCGTCCACGGCGGGTGGCCGATGGTTATGGTTCAACATCTCTTCCGAACGTTGCCGTCGCGTTATCACGTCGCGCCGCAGGTGCACCTTGGCCAGTATTTCGAAGTCGACATCGCCACCTACGACACGGATCACAACGATCGTCCATCCCCCGGCTCGGAATCGACCGAGGGTGGACTCACCACGGCCGTCTGGGCGCCGCCGGAACCGACGCTCACGTTGGAAACGGAATTGCCGGACCCCGACGAATACGAAGTGCGCATCTTCGACGCGGAGGACGGCCAACGGTTGGTCGCCGTGATCGAACTGGTCAGCCCGTCGAACAAGGATCGGCCCGAGAGCCGACGCGCCTTCGTGGCGAAGTGCGCCGCGTTGCTCCAGCAGGACGTGTGCGTCTCCATCGTCGATCTCGTCACGGTTCGGCAGTTCAACCTTTATTCGGACCTCCTCGACTTGCTCGGCCGTTCGGATCCGGCGATGGGTCCGCCGGCTCCGCACCTCTACGCGGTCACGATCCGCCGGCGGAGCAATCGGCCGCGCTGGACGGTCGATACCTGGGCGCATCCACTTCGAATCGGAGACCGCTTGCCGACGCTTCCGATCTGGCTCGCCGACGGTGAGGGAGCGATGCTCGATCTGGAGGCGACTTACGAAGAAACGTGCCGGGTGCTGCGGGTGAATTGAATCCGAACGCCCCTTCACTCCGGCCTCGCCGTCGGCACCACGAACAGGATCGTGCAGATGCCGATGCAAGCCCAGACGCCGATCATCCACTTCACGAACACCGGCAAACCCGACAGCGTGATGCTCAGCGTCACCACCGTCACGACGGTGCTGACGGCCATCAGCTTCACCGGCCGGCGGATGCCGCGGTATTTCTCCCAGTCGGCGATCAGTTTTCCGAAGATCGGCGCACCGCGAAGCCAGTTGTCCAGCCGCTCCGAGGAGCGCGCGAAGCAATAGCTCGCGAGAAGCACCCACGGCGTCGTCGGCACGCCGGGGATCAACGCACCCGCGACGGCGAGCGTCACGCAGACCAGTCCGACGCCGATGTACGCAAGCCGTTTCAGCCCGCGCGCCCGGGGCGGCTTCAACTTCTCGAGCACGGGCAGGACCGGTTCGGACAATACGAACTCCCGAAAGACGAATCGCGATCAGTTTAGCAGAATGACCCCGACAACTTCCCGCGAGTATTCCTTCATGCAACTTCGTCCGCTTGGAAATACCGGCCTGAACGTCTCGACAGTGTCGATGGGCGGCGCCGCCATCGGGCAGCAGTACGGCCCCGTCAGCGTGCGCGAGGCGGCCGACACCGTCCACGCCGGAATCGATGCCGGCATCAACCTCATCGATACTTCCGCCTTCTATGGCGAAGGGAAGAGCGAGGAGATCCTCGGCGAAGTGCTCGCCGGCGGTTGGCGCGAGAAGGTGCTCATCTGCACGAAGGCCGGCCGGCACACGCGGGAGCGCTTCGACTTCACCCCCGCCGGGATGCGCAGCTGCCTCGAAGGCTCGCTCGAGCGCCTGCGCGTCGAGAGCGTGGACATCCTGCTCGCGCACGACATCGAGTTTGCCGACGACTTCGAGCGCGTCTTCACCGACACGGCCGACGTGCTGCACCGGCTGAAGGCGGAGGGCAAAACGCGCTTCGTCGGCATGTCGTGCTATCCGCTGCCGCTGCTGCAGCAGGCCATTGAGAAGTGTAATCTCGATGTCGTCATCTCGTACTGTCACTTCAACCTCCAGAACCAGCGTCTACTGACGGAGTTGATGCCGGTCGCGGAGAAGTACGGTGTTGGCGTGTTGAACGCCAGCCCGCTGGCGATGGGGTTGCTGACGAATCAAGGCCCGCCGCCGTGGCATCCGGCAAGCGACGCGATCAAGCAGGCGTGCGCTGCGGCCGCGGCGTTCTGTCGCGAGCGCGGTGCCGACATCGCGACGCTCGGCATGCAGTACTGCTACGGCGAAGCGCGCATTCCGAGCACGATCACCGGCACGGCGAAGCGGAGCGAGCTGGAGGCGAATTTGCAGGCGCTGGCGACGCCGTTGGATGAGGCGATATTGCGAGAAGTGGAACAGATTCTGGAGCCGGTCCGGAATGCCACGTGGAACAGCGGGAACGCGACGGGTTGACTCACCCGATCCCTGCGATCTCCGCCAGCGAGTCGTTCACGATCAGCGTCCGTTCCAGCGGCATCGCAGGCGTTGGCGGGTCCAGCTTCGGCGACGGGGTCGACACGTCCACGCCCGGCATCAGCTCCACCATCACCCGCAGGATGTTGTCCCGGATGTCCAAGAACGCCGTCGCCGCCACGGGGTCGAACTGCCGCCCGATCTGCCGTGCGATCTCGGCGAACGCCACCTCCGGCGGCTTCCCCTTCTTGTTCTCGTGGTACGGGCGGTCGCTCGTCATCGCGTCGAAGGCGTCGCAGACGGCCACGATGCGCGCCAAGAGTGGAATCTCTTCGCCGGCCAAGCGGTCCGGGTAGCCGGTGCCGTCCCACCGTTCGTGGTGGTTCCGCACGATCGGGATGATCGGCGCCAGCTCCGGAATGCCCGCGAGGTAGTGCGCGCCCAGCGTGGTGTGCGCCTGCATGTCCGCGAATTCCTTCGCCGTCAGCCGGCCGGGCTTCTGCAGGATCGCGTCGGCGATGCCGATCTTGCCGATGTCGTGCAGCGGCGTGCCGATGCGGATCAGCTCCATCTGGTCTTCGGGCAGGTCCAGTTTCTCGGCGAGCATCGTCGAGTACTGCGTCACGCGCCGCGTGTGGCCGCCGGTGTAGCGGTCCCGCAGTTCCACCATGTCCGCGAGCGTCGTGATGGTCTTCAGGAACAGGTCCCGCTGCTGGCGCAGCAGGTGGGCGCACTCGATCGCGCTCGACATGTGCGCCGCCAGGGCGTCCGCGAACATCAGGTCGCTCTCGGTGAACGTCGCCTGATAGACGCTCCGGTCCAGGTGCAGCACGCCGATCTTGCGGCGCGGCGTCCGCAGCAGCACGCACAGCACCGAGCCCATCGCGCCGTCCGAGATGCTCTGCGTGATCTGTTGCTCGTCGTGGACGTTCTTGAACAGCATCGACTCGCCCGACGCGAACGCGCGCTGCGTCAGCCGCTTGCTGAAGGGGAACCGGCCGCCCGGCTCGCGCGGCCCCACCGCCAAGGATCGCAGCCGCAGCCGCGGTTCGTTCGCGTCCTCCCCTTCCGCCAGGATGATCGCCCCGCGTTGCGCATCCAGCACGCTCACCGCGTCGTTCAGAATGTTATCCAGCAGCTGGTCTTCGCTCTGCAGGTGCACGAGGTGCTGCCCCGCCCGCAACAGCGCGATGAGCTGATCCCCGGCGCGCGGCGGCTGGTCGGTGCTCACCGCCGGGCCGGGCGAACGTTGCACCGTGCTCAGCACCGACGACATCGAACCCGTGCCGACCGACGACGGAATCGCGAGCTTGGCCGCGAGCATCAACTGGTCCGAGGGCGGTCCTTCGAGCGTGGCCTCGGTGAACTCGACGATCATCGCCACCTTGCCGAACTGCACGATGTCGCGCGGGCGGACGGGGTGGTCTTCGTTGGGCGGGATGCGCTCGCCGTTGACGTACGTACCGTTGGTGCTGGCGAGGTCGATGACGGTCCAGTTGCCGTCGTTCCCGATGCGGACTTCGGCGTGTTTGCGGCTGACGGAGCTGTCGTCGAGGACGATTTCCAGCGAGGAAAGCCGCCCGGAGCGTAGGAGGTGCTCGGAGTGCCAGACTTTGCCTTTGATGGTTCCGCTGACACCGCGTAACCGTATGCCCCGCTTCACGTTGGCGTCCTCACCCCGGTGCGTCGGTCGGGCGAAAGCCGGGCGAATTCGCCCGGTCCGGCCCGGAATGATCAGCCCAAGCGTAGAACGGAAAGCGGCCTCCGGCGCAGGCTTATGGACAAGACGGACGCCCGGCGCGATCGGTTTTCTCCCGATGCGCCGGAAATTCCGACGGATCGCGTCATGTGTCTTTCCGCCGCCACCGCGCCACCCTCCGGCGGAAAGACGCCCGATTTCCGGAAGCGCCTTGGCCCGGTAAGGACTTACGGCGAATGGGAAACGACTATCGGACCCGCGGCGGCGGGGCGGGTTCGCGGGCGCGGTCGAGCGAATCGACCAGCAGCTTGAAGTCCGCCCGATCGCGAAATGCGGTAAGATCTTCGTCGGTGAGCAATTTGGTTCGGTCGCGGAAGCCTAGTTCCACGGCCCGTTTCAACCACTCAATGGCGCGGGCCGGGGGTTCGGTTCGAGTCTGAAGACTGACGACACCCAGGATGCAGGCCGCATCGTAATAGTTTCCCGCCGTTTCCGGTCGGAGGGCCACGAGCCGTTCGGCCGTCGCCGTCGCGGTAGGTACATCGCCCCGCTTGGCGTACGCAATCCCACGCATCGTCAGAAGCGCTGGAATCTTCTCTTGGGGTTGTGACAGCAATGATGGGAGATCGTTCAGCAGCTTCTGAATTGCCTTGGCCTCCTGCAGCATGGCCCGGCATTCCTCGATATTCCTGGCCGTTTGGGTCTTGCTTTGGGCGATCATCCGCTCGTAGGGCGTGACGGCTTTGAGTGCGGCCTCGAACCCCGCCACGGCCGCGTCGACATCGATGCCGTTGAGAAATTCGAGTTTGCCCGCGAAGTGGAGAATCTCGAAATACTCGGACTGTGCGTCGAGGCTGTCTGGGCTTCGGCGGGCGACGATCTCGAGCTGTTCGATCGAAACCCGATACTGGCGTCGCGCTTCGGCGACGTTGTTGAGCAACAGGTGCGTATCGGCCAGGAAGTAATGAATCAGGCCGAGATCCTTGACATATTGCAAGTCGTTCGGGGAGAGTTTGATGTTCCGCCGGGCGACGGGCAGGCTTTGCGAGTAGTAAAGCAAGGCGCGTTCGGGATCGTTCGCGTTGCGGAAGATGTTGCCGAGGTGGTTGAACATCACGCCGACATTGCGCAGGTACATGGTGTTGTCCGGGTCGAGTTGACTGGCTCGACGCATGATTTCCAGGGCTTTTTCGATGTGGCTCCTTGCGACGTCGGGGGCGGATTTCTGGGCGGAGGCGATCAGTCCCAGCCGTTCGAACCAGAGCGCGTAGAGCGATAACTCACCCGCGGACGCTTTTTCGAGCGTCATGGTTTTTTCGTTTAATGCAATCGCCTTGCCGATGACGGCCCTAGCCTCGTCGAAGTTCCCGGCGCGCGACAGGATATCCACCTGATCGCGGTATCCTGAAAGCAGGTCATCCTGATATTTGGTGTTCTGTGGTTCGCGACCATGGATCAACTCGCGAAGTTTCAACGCTTTCGAGTTTTGCGCAAGCGCGTCCGGGTAGCGTCCTTCCTGCAATAAGACGCTGGCGACGCGATTGTAGCTGACCGACAGATCGTGCAGCAAGCCGGTGATCTGCGGATTGTTTTGGGCGATCGCTTCCGTCAGTTTCAAGCCGGCTTCGTAGCGTGCCTTGGCGGCCTTGAGATTGCCCTGGAGCAGCAAGGCTTCGCCCAATTGATTGGCGACGATGTAGCGATGCCGTTGAACATCGATATCGTTCGGGAAGAGTTCGTAGTTTTCGTTCGCCCAGCGCTCGGCATCCTTCAAGACCATTTCGGCATCGCGCGGCCGCCGCAGGTCGATCAGCGCCTTGGCGCAGCCGTAGAGCGCGGAAAAGAGATCCCGACGGAAGGCGACGTCGTTGGGGACATCGTGGACGAGCCGACGGGCGATTTCGGCGGCACTCTCGTAGGCGGCGAGGGCCGCCATCGGGTTGTCGCGGATCAGCAACTCGCCGCGTTTAAACTCGGCGGTCCAGCGCAGCCGCCGCTGCGCGGGATCGGCGGCATCGGCCGGGTCGAGTTTTAGCCAGGCCTGCCATGCTTCGGCTGCGACGCGCCGGGCTTCCGCATCGCCTTCGGTCAGGGCGACCTGGCTCGCGTCTTTCAGCCCCATGGTCAGTTTTTCCAGGCGTTCGGCGTTCGCCTGCGCGCGCCGCCAGCCAAGGTACGTGCCGGCGATCCCGGCTCCGAGAACGATCACCACCACCGCGGCGCTCCACGCCAGCACGCGGCGGCGCGTGTCGGACGCCGCCCGCGCCACCTCCGCCTGCCGGGCCCGCGCCTCGGCCTCGGCTCGGAAGCGCGCCACCGCGGCCGCGATCTCCGACCCGTTCGCCGGCCGCTCCGCCGCGTCCGGGTTCAGGCACCGCTTAGCCAGCGCCACCAACTCCGGCTCCGCACCGCTCGCGTCCAGCCGGGCGAACGCGTCCGCCAGCTTCCCCTGTGCCGCCAGTTGCCGCGTCGATTCCGGATCCGACGCCACGTACGGCGGCTGGCCAGTCAGGATCGCGCACAGCAAAGCCCCCAACCCGAACACGTCCGAACGCTCCGTGACCTTGTCCACCGCGCCGATCGCCTGCTCCGGCGGCATGTACGCCGGCGTGCCGATGATCGAACCGGCGCTCGTCCGCGAATCGTCCCCGGCACGCGGATCGTGGAACGTGCTCGCCACCGATTCCTGCGGCGTCAGCTCCGTCGTATCCGACTGGAACTTCGCCAGCCCCCAGTCCATCACCTGCACTTCGCCGAACGCGCCGACCATGATGTTGGATGGTTTCAGGTCGCGGTGGATGACGCCTCGGCTGTGCGCGTAGCCGATGGCCTGCGCGATCGACTCGAAGATCGCGACGAAGCGCCCGCGCTCGGCGGCGAGGTCGGCGCGCTCCTTCAGCAGCTCGTTGAGCGTGCGGCCCTTCACGAGCTTCATCGCCAGGAAGGGCCGGCCGTCCGAATAACTGCCGATGTCGTAGACGGGCGGGATGTTCGGGTGCTGGAGCTGCGCACCGATGCTGGCTTCGTGCAGGAAGCGCCGGCTGGCCAGTTCGAAGTTCTTCGGTTCGCCAAGCAGGACCTTGATGGCGACGTCGCGGTTGAGTGCGAGGTCGTGCGCCTTGTAGACTTCGCCCATGCCCCCCTTGGCGAGAATGGATTCGATGCGGTAGCGCTCGCCGACGGACGGGGCGTGCGGGCCGAGCGTGGAGAGGGTCGCCGAGCGCCGGACCTGATCCGGCGTGGCCGCCTGCGTCTGCGAAGTGGTCGGGTCCGACATGGCGGGCGTTCCTGTTGGCCCCGACAGTTTACCAAAGAGGATTCGCCGCGCCTATGGATTATGCCTTCCTTCACCCGACCTTCAATCGTGCCGTAACTGAGCGGCATCCCCGTTTTTGACCCACGTCCGAATCGCACCCAGGAACAGGAACCCGACGCCTCCCAGAATCGCCGCCGGCGGCGCGGGCACGTCGACCGGCGTGTCCAGTACCTGAACGTCCCACGTACCGGACGATGCCAGGAATTCGTCGGCGTTGGCCGTGTCGCGGAGAAATGCCGATTCGCCACCGCCGACCCCGGCACCGAATGCCAGATCGAAATTCGTATCCAGTTGCACGCGACCGCCCAGGACCTGGTACTCGCTCGCGCCGACGAGAATCGGGTTCGACGGTCCGAACAGCAATTCGCCGCCATCGCTGAGAATCGCACCGGTGACCGGATCGATCCGGATGCCGTCCGGCGAGACGCCGGTGATCGTGAAGTCGACCGGATTGCCGAAGCTGAACCGGCTGAACTGGAACTGCGACGAGGTGATGGCCTCGAAGGTCAGGAGTCGACCCGGCCCGCCGTCATCGACCAGTCGCGCCGGATCGACCGTGAACTGCCCGGCGAGCGTGGAGCCGGTGAATTGATCGTCCCAGGTGTAGATGATGTCGGCGCGGACGGTGCCGGTGCCGAGCAGCAGGCAGGACCCGATCAGGGCGAGGATCGTGCGAATCATCGTGCCACTCCTTGCGGGCATTCCCGCGGGATAGTGTATCCCGCGGACTTGCGGTCGCACCGATACACTAAGTTTGTCCCGCCTTCACTCCTTCTGGAGATTGCCATGCGATTTCTCACGGTGCTGATGTTTGCGTTCGCGGTGATGCCGCTCGCCGCCGCCGAACCGGACAAGGACGGGTTCGTTCCTCTCTTCAACGGCAAGGACCTGACGGGTTGGCACAACGTCAACTGCGCGCCCAGCACCTTCTACGCGAAGGACGGCGAGATCATCACCACCGGCAAGCCCATCGGCTACCTGCGAACCGACAAGCAGTACGAGAACTTCATCCTCGAAATGGAATGGATGCACGAAAACAAGACCGAAGTCGGCAACTCCGGGCTGTTCGTCTGGGGCGACCCGATCCCGGCCGTCGGCACCGGCTACACGCGCGGCATCGAGGTGCAGGTGCTCGTCAACCTCACCTACAAGGACAAGGCCGGAAACGTGACGGCCAGCAGCCACGGCGACCTCTTCAGCATCTGGGGCGCGAAGTGCAAGCCGGACCGTCCGCATCCGACGGGGGCCGAACGTTGCCTGCCGAGCGAGAACAACGCGAAGGGCGGCGGCGAGTGGAACCACTACAAGGTCGTCGCGAAGGACGGCGTCATCAAGCTCACCGTGAACGGAAAGGAAGTCTCCGGCGTCAGCGAATGCAACCCGCGCAAGGGCTATCTCGCGCTCGAGAGCGAAGGGGCCGTCTGCCACTTCCGGAACATCAAGATCAAGGAGCTGCCGAGCACGAACCCGAAGCCGGAGGAGATCGCGAACGTGGACGCGGGGCACAAGAGCCTGTTCGATGGTTCCTTCACGGGTTGGAAAGCCGATGGCGACGGCTGGAAGACCGGCAGCGCCCTGCGATCGAACGGCAAGTTCGACGCGACGAGCGAGAAGAAGATCGGCAAGGGCGAACTGATCTTCGACTGGAAAGTGCCGGCCGGGAAGCCGCAGGAGTGCACGATTTCGATCGGCGGCAAGACGGCGACGCTGAAGCAGCCGCCGGCGGGCAAGCCCGGCGCCTGGACGCGGTCGACGGTGACGCTGGTGTCGATTACGGAGCCGGCGCCGCTGACGATCAAGGCCGCCGAGGGCCTGGAGGTGATGAACCTGTTCCACGCCCCGGCGAAGTGAGGTTATGATGGAGCCGGGAGGAAACGCGATGACGACACTGACGCCGGAACTGATCGCGACGCTGCGGCAACTGTCGCCCGATGACAAGGATCGGGCGATCGACGTGCTGACGGAGGACGACGGCCCGCCGGACAAGTCCACACCGGAAGAGTGGGCGAAGGAGCTCGCGCGTCGCGCCGAGATGGTCGCAAGCGGCAACTACGATTCGCTATCGCTCGAGGAAGCCGAACGCGAAGTCCGAAAGGCGATGCGCGATCGAGGGATCGAGCTGTGAACTTCCGCGTGTTGCCGGAGGCGAACCGCGAAGTAACCGAAGCTCTCGGTTGGTTCGCCGAACGCCACCGGTATCGCGCGGTGGGTCTGTTATGGTCGATGTGGCTAGACGGTCTGGAGCTAATCAAGGAGAATCCGCGTCGGTATCCGCGTGCTGAGGACAATCCGACTCCGTACGAGATTCGGAATTACATTCTGCCGAAATATGGCTACCGGATTGTCTACCAGATTGAAGGAAGCGATCACGTCATCTTAAGCCTTTGTCGTGGTCAACGACGAACCGCGCATTGGCTCGACCGCGTACGATTGCCCTAAGCCATGCGCATCCTCTCCGCCCATTCCAGCCCGATCGGGTCGATCGCGTTCTCGCCCGACGGGGCGCTCCTCGCCGAGGGCGTGAAGAACGGCCGGGTGCGCGTCTGGAATCTGGCGCGCGGCGAGATTGTCTTCGAGGAGAATCACTGGGGCTGCGAATGCTCGGTCCGCCCGGCGTTCTCGCCGGACGGCCGGTTTCTCGACGTCGCCAGCTCCTGGGTGACGCGCGTGGCGCTCGCCGACTATTCGCACGAGAAGATCGACTCCGATTTGATGAAGTACGGGCCGATCGAACACATCGTGCATTCCCCCGATGGTCGCGAGCTGTTGCAGATGGGATTCCGCGAGTTCGGTCGCCACACGGCGGACTGGAAGCCGCTGCCGCTGTACCGGATGCCGGCCGAATGGCAGGGTCGCGGGGAGAGCAAGCGCGCGGCGTATTCTCCCGATTCGGCTCAGGTTGCGATTGCGTACAACCGTCGGGCGGACAAGCATTACGTGATTCTCCTGTTCGATTGCGAGAGCCTGAAAATCCAGCATATGCTGACGTGGGACAAGCACGAAGCGAAGCGCTTGTCGTTCCACCCGTCGCGGCCGCTGCTCGCCGCGGCGTGCGGGCCGGTGCTGCGCGTCTGGGATCTCGATACGAGCGCCGAACTCGCGGCGATCCAGGTCGGCAAGCTGCATCAATTCGGCGCGGCCTTCTCGCCGTGCGGGCGCTACCTCGCGGCCGTGAGCAAGGACCGCACCGTCCGCTTCTGGGACGCGAACTCGTTCGTGGAATCGAAGGTCTTCGACTGGGAGATCGGCAAGCTGTTGGACCTGGCCTTCTCGCCGGACGGTACGGTCTGCGCCGCGGCGAGCGACGCGGGGAAGATCCTGCTGTTCGACGTGGAATAACCCCGCCCGCCGCGATCACTTCTTCTTCAGCATCGCATCCATGAATTCATAAGCCGCCGTGCGCTCGGCTTCGGGCCATTCGTGGCCGGCGTCGGGGTGCACGGCCTTCAGCTTCTCGGGTACACCGAGCTTCGCGTAGACGGGGGCCGCCTTCGCGATCACGTCCTTCACGCCGCTGACTTCGAAGTTCGCGTCCTTCAACGGCGACATCGCGAAGACCGCGCGCGGGCAGATCGCCAGGAGCACGTCGTCGAAATCGAACGGCATCCGCTTCGGGTCGTTGCCGTACTCGCTCGCGATCCGCGGCATGTAGCGGTCGCTCGTCCAACCCTTGAGATTGCCGCCGTAGTACTTGTGGAAGCTGTTGAAGCCGCAGCTCGACACGGCCACCTTGAGGCGTTCATCCCAAGCGGCCGTGTAGAGGCTGTTGTGCCCGCCGAGCGAGTGGCCGATGACGCCGATGCGCTCGCCGTCGACTTCCGGCAGCGATTGCAGCAGATCGACGGCCCGCATGTTGTTCCAGATCGCCTTCATGGTGCCGGACTGGTAGAGGCCGGCCTTGAACGCGGGCTGGAAGTCGTACTGGTACTCGCCGAAGCTCGGGTAGTCGGGCGCGAGGCAGACGTAGCCGCGCTTGACGAGATGGAGCGCTTGCTGCTTCGATTCCTGCTTGCCGAGGCCGACCGGTTCGTCCTTGCCGATATTGATGGTCTGATGCAGGCAGAGCGCGGCCGGGTTCTTCTTCGCGCCGTTGGGGATGAGCAGCCAGGCCGGCACGCGGTCGCCTTTCTCCACGGCGAAGGTGATCTTCCTGCGAACGTAGCCGTCGAGTTTCTCCTCGGACACGACCTTCACGTCGAGCGGCACGAGCCGGTCCTTGCCGGGCATCGGCCCCATCGCCTGTTCCATCTTCTTGAGCAACGCGGCCCGATCGGGCGACTGCGAGAGGGCGATTGAGGGAACGAACAGGATCAAGGTGATAGAAGCGCAACGCATAAGTAATCCTCGATTGTCAGCCCGGAGCGCGAGCGACGGGCGAACTCGCCCGTCGCTCGCGCTCCGGGCTGAAATTTCCGTTTACTTCTTCGGAATGATACCCGCCGCGGCGAGGCCATCCAGCACGAACTGCACCGCGATGCCCGCGAGCACGAGGCCCAAGATGCGCCCCAGCACGTGGATGCCGGTGACGCCGAGGCGGCGCTGGATCGGGTCGGCGAGGCGGAACGTCACGAAGCAGAGCAGCCCGGTGACGGCGATGGCGGCGAAGACGCTGGCCATTTGGAACACGCCGTCGGCGCGCGCCATCAGCACGGCGACGGTCGAGAGCGCCGCCGGCCCGGCGAGCAGCGGCACCGCCAGCGGCGTGATCGCCACTTCGCCCGTCGTCGCGCTGGCCTCGACTTCGGATGGCTGATGCTCGGCCGTGCCGGTTTCGGAGCGGATCATGTCGAGCGCAACGAGGAAGAGGATGATGCCGCCGGCGATCTGGAACGCCGGGAGGGTGAGGTTGAGCGCGCGGAAGAGGGCGTTGCCGACGAGGGCGAAGCCCATCATCGTGAGCGTGGCCGCGAGGGCGGCGACGAACGCGGTGCGGCGGCGGCGCGCCGGCGTGTAGTTGGCCGTGAGCGCGAGAAACGCCGGCACCGTGCCCGGCGGATCGACGAGGAAGAGGATCGACACGAACGCGGTGACGGCGAAATCGACCATCGCTTTTCACGCCCGGCGGAGTTGCTCGACCTGGCCGTCCGTTTCGATGAACACGGCATCGGCCATGTCGAGGAACAGGCCGGTCTCGACCACGCCGGGGATGCCCTTCAGAAACAGATCGAAGTCGGCGGGGTTCTCGATGCCATCGACGAGGACGTGGATCAGATGGTTGCCGTTGTCCGTGACGGCCGGAGCGTCGTTGTCCATCAGTTGCTCGGACTCGAAGCCGACTTCGCCGAGCATGTGGCGCACGAGCGGCAGGGCGAACGGCACGACTTCGACGGGCACGCGGCCGCGCGAGCCGAGGATCTCGACGCGCTTCTCGGCGACGCGCTCCGGGCCGATCAGGATGATGAACTGCTTCGCCGCGAGCGCCACGACCTTCTCGCGGAGCAGCGCCCGGCCGTAGCCCTTGATCATGTTCAGGTCGGGGTCGACCTCGTCGGCACCGTCGAAGGCGATGTCGAGCGGGAGGGCGCGATCGAGTTCGACGACGGGCACGCCGAGGTCGCGCGCCATGGCGTCGATCTTGAGGGAGGTGGGCACGCCCACGACCTTGAGGCCGGCCTGCACGCGCTCGCCGAGGCCTTTGAGGAACCGCTCCGACGCGGCACCGGACCCGAGGCCGAGCTTCATGCCGGGCTTCACGAGATTCAACGCGGCCTCGACGTTCGTCATGACAAGTTCCTTTGAACTCGGGTCCCCTCTCCCCCGGCTTTGCGGGGGAGAGGGTTAGGGTGAGGGGGTCTTCGCGATTGCAAAACCTTCATCGTGATCTCGATAGTCTCGCCCCCTCACCCCGGCCCTCTCCCCCGCAAAGCCGGGGGAGAGGGAGGAGATCGGTTACTGTTTCTCGGCTACGGAGATCCCGAGTTCCATCAACAGGGCTTTCACCTTCTCGCCGATGAGGTCGCGCACTTTGCGAAACTCCTCCGGCGGCATCTCGCGCGGGTCGGGGATCTGCCAGTCGATCCGCCGCTTCGCGTTCACGAGCGGGCAGGCGTCGCCGCAGCCCATCGTCACGGCGGCGTCGATCGATTGGCCGTTGAACGGCTCCAACCCCTTCGAGGCGTGCGTGGAGAGATCGTAGCCGAGTTCCGCCATCGCCGCCACGGCTTTCGGGTTCACGTTGCCGCTGGGCCGGCTGCCGGCGGAATGCGCGACGACGCGATCACCGCCGTGGATCTTCGCGAACGCCTGCGCCATCTGGCTGCGATTGCTGTTCTCGACGCAGACGAACAGGACGGAAATTTTGTCGTTCACGGCTGGGACTCCGAGGGTTTTGCGTTGATGTACTTCCAAAGTGGTACTGCAAGCAGTGCGCCGAGAATCGGACCGGCAATGTAGAGGCCGACCATCGATGGGATGCCGGAAACGAACGCCGGGGCGAGCGAGCGGGCGGGGTTCATGCTCGCGCCGGTGATGGGGCCGGCGAACAGCGCTTCGAGGCCGACGACCCCGCCGATGATGAGGCCGCCGAGCACCTGCACATCCGGCTTCGCCGCGACGACGGCGAGGATCGCGTACATGAGCACGAGTGTCAGGATCACTTCCACGAGAAGTGCATCCCGCGGCAAGATGCCGGTCCCCGGCAGCGTCTGCCCCAACCGGTGCGGTTCGTGCGGCGTGATGGCGAGCAGGACCGCGCTGGCGGCGAAGGCGCCGACGAGCTGGGCGAGGATATACGGTGCGGCGTCTTTGGCGGGGAAGCGCCGGGCGGCCACGAAACCGAGCGTGACGGCCGGGTTCAGGTGCGCGCCGGAGACGCCGCCGACGGCGTAGATCATCGCCATGACGACGAGCCCGAAGGCGAGCGCGATGCCGACGTGCGGGACCTCGAAGACGATCGCGCCGGTGCCGGCGAAGACGAGGAAAAACGTGCCGAACGCCTCGGCGGCGCAGCGGCGGACAAGCGGGGCGGCCATGCCGTTGGTCTATGATCGCCGAATCGCACCCTTTGAAATCTTCTCGCGATCTACATCGTGACTTCTTGCCTTACGGGCAGACGTTCAGTAGTCGCACGCTCCCCGTTCCGGTTCTCCGTATGATGGGGAAACGAATCCCTGCCTGCGAGTGGCCCGTGTTCATCGACCATCAACCGACCTCCCTCGACGTGAATTTCCGCCTGTGGCGCTTCCCCGTGCGCGTCCACCCGCTCTTCTGGCTGAGCCTGGCGCTCATCGGCCTGCCGTGGTTCGACAAGAGCCTCCTCGCCGGCCTGCTCTGGGTCGCGTGTGGTTTCGTCTCGATGCTCTGGCACGAACTCGGCCACGCCCTCGCGATGCGCCGCTACGGCTCGCCGGCGCGCATTCAGCTCATCGCCTTCGGCGGCCTCGCGATCCCGTCGTACCCCTCGCCGTCGCCCGTGCGGCGCTTCCTCATCGCCGCTGCCGGTCCGGCCGCCGGTTTCCTCCTGCTCGGCATCGTCTGGGGATCGAAACAACTCGCGGCCTGGAGCGACGCGCACCCCTACCTCGCGCTCGTCTATTTCATGCTGACGATGGTGAACCTCTTCTGGACGTTGATCAACCTGCTGCCGGTCTGGCCGCTGGACGGCGGACAGATGCTGCGCGAAGCGCTGGTGATCCGCCGCGCGCGGACGCCGGACTACACCGCGCTGCGCGTGTCGATCATCGTGGCGTTGGGCTTGGTCGCCCTGGGCGTGATCGCGCGGTTCTTCCCGCCGGACGTCGCCGCGCGCGTCTTCGAGCACTGGCCCTGGTGGCTGGCGTGGGCGATCCCCGGCCCGGTGATGATCGTGTTCCTGCTGATGATGGCGTACCAGAACTACGAGATGATGAAACGCCTCCGCCGCCCGCGGTTGTACGTGGGGTGAAGGGGTGCGTGGTTCGGAGAATTCCAAATCAACGATCCCAAGAGTTGATGACCGATTTTCGATTGAATCAGTAAACGCGTAAGGCTAAAAGAGGGATTATGGATGTTCAACTTGCCGAAGAATTGGCGACCTTCCGTCAGGCATTGCCGACCCTTCTCGTGAATCCGGCGAACCGTGGCCGATTCGCCCTCATGCATGGCGACCAAGTCGCCGGTCTGTATCCGACCGTCGACGCGGCCTTGTACGCGGGATACGAGAAATTCGAGCTCGCTCCCTTCCTTGTCATGGAAGTCGCCGAACGCGTGGAACCGCTTTACTTTTCCCGGAACCTCGAATGCCCATCATCGGTGGACCGATCCTGAATTCGGGTCCGATCATCGACATCGTGGTCGGTGTCTGCCAAGTGCGTGGGCAACTCCTCAAGAAGCACGGCTTTCCCGTGCCACCTCCGGTCGTCGTCCGGACATTGCTCGATACCGGTTCCAATGTGACGGGCTTTTCGAGAGAGGTCTTTCGAGCCTTGGATATTCGACCATTTTGGAAAACGCCCATCTACACGCCGTCGACTCCGATACTCTCGCCCCATTATTGCGATCTGTTTCACGTCTCGTTGTCGCTCGTCGCCAACGGTCAACGACACGATTTCGCGGATTGGAAGGTGATCGCCGCCGAAGGTTGGGACGTGCGCGGCGAAGTCAACGGATTGATCGGCCGAGACATGTTGGAAGTTTGCAACTTCTTCTACCTCGGCCCGGAGCGGAAGTTCACGCTGGCGTTTTGATCGCTAACGAAGTGGCGGCGTGAGCGCTGAGTTCCGAGTTGTGAATACGGAGTTCAGGGATCGATCGACCGGAAACGGTCCGGAACGCACAATTGGAAACCAGTTCACTCGGGTTCTTGGACATCCCGCCGCCCGCGCGCTTACAATGAAGCGCTTCCAAACCCGTTGCGATGTATGCCGTGCCCCACGATTCCCCCTACACCCTCGATCATCTTGCCCGGCTGCGGGCCGGCGAATACCAGCCGGTTGACGTCGAGCGGATCAAACTCGCCGTGCGCGAGATCCTGATCGCCGTCGGCGAAGACCCCGACCGCGAAGGGCTGCTCGAGACGCCGGACCGCGTCGCGCGGATGTACGCCGAGATCTTCAGCGGGCTGCACACCGATCCGGCCATGCACCTCAAGAAGCTGTTCACGCAGAAGCACGACGAGATGGTGATCGTGAAGGACATCGAGTTCTCGTCGTGCTGCGAGCACCACCTGCTGCCGTTCACGGGGAAGGCGCACATCGGCTACCTGCCGGACGGGAAGGTCGTCGGGCTGAGCAAGCTGGCGCGTGTCGTGGACGTGATCGCCAAGCGGCCGCAGGTGCAGGAGCGCATGACGGAGGCGATCGCGGACCTGATCATGAACGAGGTGCAGCCGCGGGGGGTTGGCGTGATCGTGGAGGCGAGCCATTCGTGCATGACGATCCGGGGCGTGCGGAAGCCCGGTGCGATGACGCTGACAAGCGCGGTGCGCGGCCTCGTGAAGACGAACCCGATGACGCGCAACGAGCTGATGAGCCTGGTCTTCGGCAAATAACGCCCAGCAGAACGCTATAACGGCACGGTGCCGATCCCTTCCGAACAACTGGCGGACGAGCTGCGCGGAATCGTGCGCGGTGCCCTCGTCGTCGATCCGCTCGGCCGCGGTCTCTACGCGACGGACGCGAGTCCGTTCCACCTTCTGCCGGCGGCGGTGGTCACGCCGCGGGACGAAGACGATCTGTGCGTGATCGTGCGGTACGCGCACGAGCGCGGCGTGTCGCTCACGGCGAGGGGTGCTGGTACGGGATTGGCCGGCGAATCGCTCGGCTCGGGAATCGTTCTGGACCTCAGCACGCACTTTCGCGCCCTCGGCCCGATCCACGGCGACACCGTCGACGTCGAACCCGGCGTCGTGCTCGCCGAGTTGAACGCGGCGCTGGCGAAGATCGGTCGGCGGTTCGCGCCCGACCCCGCCAGCGGAGCAAGCTGCACGCTCGGCGGCATGATCGCCACGAACGCCAGCGGCGGCACCGCGTTTCTCCACGGCACCACGCGCGACCACATTCACTCCCTCCGCTTCGTTCTCGACGATGGCAGTGTCTGCGGGCCGGACGAACCGTTCCCCGCCGATCGCGTCGCGGCGCTGCGAACTTTGCAAGACGAGAACCGGGAACTCATCGAAGCGAACCGGCCGCGGCTGCGCTTCGACCGCTGCGGCTATGTGCTGCACGAATCCGATCTCGCGCGGTTGTTCGTCGGCAGCGAAGGGACGCTCGGCATTGCGACGCGCGCGACCCTGCGCACCGTTCCGCTCGCCGGCGGCGTCGCGCAGTTCGTGGTTGGCTACGCGACGCTGGACGCCGCGTTGCACGCCGGACCGGCGTTGCGCGCGTCGCCGGGAATGGCCGGGTGCGACGTGCTGGATCAGCGGTTGCTTTCGCTGGCGAAAGTGCCGTTCGTCCCGCCGCTGGTCGGAGCCGTGTTGATCGGCACGATCGAAGGCGAAACGGAGAAGGACGCCCTGGAACTGGGCCGTCGGGCGATCGACGCGGCGCGGGCGCTGGGCGAAAGCGTGACGATTCAGGAGCCGACGTGCGAACCGGCGGAGCTGGCGCGCATCGGCGCGTTCCGGGAGTCGGCGGTGTCGGGGCTGTACGCGATCGGTCGCGGGCGTCGGCCGGAGGCGTTCATCGAGGATGCGGCCGTGCCGGGGGATCGGCTGCCGGAGTTCGTGGCGAAACTCCAGGATCTGTTGCGGGCGAACGAGATCAACGCCTCGTTCCTGATTCACCTGCTCGCGGGGCAGGTGCACGCGCGGCCGATGCTCGATCTCGGCGACGCGATCGATCGCGGCAAGATGTGGCCGCTGGCGGACAAGGCGCATGCGCTAACGATGGAACTGGGCGGCACGATCAGCACGCAGCACGGCGTGGGCCTGGCGCGCACGCCGTGGATGGAAAAACAGCGCGGGGCGCTCCTGCCGGTGGACCGCGAGTTGAAGCGAATCTTTGATCCGAAGAACATCCTGAACCCCGGCAAGCTGCTCGGCCCCGATCCGAGCCGTCCGGCGTGGCCGATGATTCCAGCGAGGAGTGCGGAATGCGGAGTGCGGAGTGAAGAAAAGACTGTCAAGAAACAGACATTGTTGATTTGGAATGAAACGAGTCCGTTCGAGGAAGCCGCCAAGTGCAACGGTTGCGGGGACTGCCGGCCGCGGACCGGTCCGACGCGGATGTGTCCGGTGTTTCGCGCGACCGGGACGGAAGCAGCCACGCCGCGGGCGAAGGCGAACGCGCTTAAGCGGCTCGAGGATCCGATGAAGCTGGGCGGGGACGCACTGGCGGAGGTGGCGGCGCATTGCGTGAACTGCCGGATGTGCCGGGATGAATGCAGAGCCAAGGTGGACATACCGAAGCTGATGCTGGAGGCGAAGGCGGCGCGCTACGCCGAACATGGTTTCCGACGACATGATTGGCTGCTGGCGCGGGCGGAATCGCTCGCCCGGTTCGCCGGGCAGCTCTCGTGGACGATGAACACGCTGCTGGGTTCGCGCGCGGGGCGCTGGCTGCTGGAGAAGGCGTTCGGGCTTTCGCGAACGGCTCCGGTGCCGCGATTCACGCACCGCACGTTCCTGCGTCGCGCCTGGTGGATGGGTCTGACCCGGCGCGGCCCGGCGGACCCGGGCGCGAAGAAGGTCGCGTACTTCGTGGATGTCTTCGCCAACTATTGCGATCCCGGCATCGGCGACGCCGCCGTCGCGGTCCTCCGGCACCACGGGTACGACGTTCACGTGCCGTGGCGCCAGCGCGCCAGCGGCATGACGCCGCTGACGTACGGCGATGTCGAATCCGCCCGCGATCTCGCCCGCTACAACGTCCGCGCGCTCGCCGAACTCGTCCGCGATGGTTACACGATCGTTTGCTCGGAACCCGCTGCCGCCATCATGCTTTCGCAGGATTATCCGGCATTGTTGGACGATCCCGACACGGCGCTGGTGGCGAAAAATACGGTCGAACTGGTCGCGTTCCTCGGTGAACTGCAAGGACGCGGTGAGATGCTACCGCCGACCCGTACGCTGCCCGTCGGCCTGGGGCACCATGTGCCCTGCCACGTCAAGGCGCTGGGACGCATCGCTGCGCCGGCGATTCTCGCGAACATCCCCGCCGCGACGATCGACACGATCGATGCCGGCTGTTCCGGCATGGCCGGCACTTGGGGCCTCGGAGTCCGCAATCGCGAGCGCTCGTTCGAAGCCGGAGCCGCGATGATCGCCGCGCTCGATCGCCCGCGCATCCTTTACGGCTCCACCGAATGCTCCGCCTGCCGCCTGCGCATGCAGGACGCCACCGGCAAGCGCACCTACCACCCCGTTCAATGGCTCGCCCACGCCTATGGCCTTGTCGAGTTGGAACTTTGACGCGCCCCGACCGGCGCTGGTACAATTCTCACGTCGCGGAGCGGTCCCCATGATCAAAAAGTTCAATCCGTTCGCCACACAGAATGGCTACCCGACCACGGATGCGCGCATCATGCCCGAATCGGACTGGCACCGCGACTTGATGCTCCAGCTCATAGAAACCTTGAAATCGCATTTCGCCGACGATCCCGACGTTTACGTCTCCGGCGATCTGCTCGTCCACTATTTCCGCGAAGACCGGCGACGGCACGTCTCTCCGGACGTGTTCATGGTGCGCGGGGTACCGAAGGGCCAGCGGCCGAACTACCTCGTCTGGGAGGAAGGCCCCCCGCACGTCGTCATCGAAGTCGCGTCGGCGACGACGCACCACAAGGACACCGGTCGCAAATTCAAACTCTATCGCGATGTGTTGAAGGTCAAGGAATACTTCCTGTTCGATGCGAAAGAGGACCACCTGACGCCTTCGATGCAAGGCTACCGACTGGTCGACGGACAGTATCGGTCCATTCGACCCAAGGACGGCCGGCTGCCAAGTCGCGTATTGGACCTGCACCTGGAACGCGATGGATGGCAGTTGCGATTCTGGAATCCGGCGACGGGTCGCTGGATCCCGACGGATGCCGAGCGCGCCGACGAGGAACATCGCCGCGCCGACGAGGAGCATCGCCGTGCCGACGAGGAGCATCGCCGTGCCGACGAGGAGCGCAAAGCGCGGATCGCCGCCGAAGCGGAGGTCGCCCGCCTGCGCGAACTGCTCGCCCGCCAAACCCGACACGTGAACGGCAAGCATGGCCACTGATTCGCTCGCCGTCCGCGTGCTGCTCTTCGCCCGCGCCCGCGAACTGGCCGGCGCGGACTCCATCGCGCTCGCCTTGCCATCGCCCGCCACGGTCGCCGACCTCCGCACCGTACTTGCCTCGCGCCATCCCGCGATCGCCGCACTGCTCGCGCGTTCCGCCCTCGCCGTCAACCACGCCTTCGCCGACGATTCCACGCCACTTTCCCCTTCCGACGAAATTGCGCTCATCCCCCCGGTCAGCGGCGGCTAGAATCGTTTCCATGTTCCGGCTGACCCATTCCCCGATCGATTCCGCCGCTCTCACGGAATCCGTGCTTCGCCCGGGGTGTGGCGGCGTGGTCCTCTTCCTCGGCACGGTCCGCGATCTCACCGGCGACGTGCGGACCGAATTCCTCGAATACGAAGCCTACGCGCCGATGGCGGAGGCGAAGATGGCCGAGATCGAAGCCGACGTGCGGGCGCGGTGGCCGGTCGGCGACGTGGCGATCGTCCACCGGTTGGGCCGGTTGGAAATCGGCGATGTCGCCGTTGCGGTCGCCGTCAGTTGTCCGCACCGCGCGCAGGCGTTCGACGCCTGCCGGCACGCCATCGATCGCGTCAAGGAACTCGTGCCGATCTGGAAAAAGGAAAACGCCCCGGACGGCCAAGCCGACTGGGTCCATTAAGAAGTGGAGAGGCGTCAGAAGTCGGGGGAAAGGGCACAGGAGACAGGGGGCAGGGGACAGGAGACAGGAGACAGGAGACAGGAGACAAAGGGAAGGGATTGGGAACAGGAGTAAGGGGACGGACAAGCCTTCACTCACACTTGTCCCCTAGACTCGTTTCCCGAACTTCCTGCTCCTGCCCCCTGACTCCTGCCCCCTGACTCCTGCCCCCTGACTCCTGCCCCCTGACTCCTGGTGTTTCATGGCCATCGTTCCCTCGAATCTGCCGAAGGTTTACCTTGCCCGCCACGGCGAGACCGAATGGACCAAGACCGGCCAGCACACCGGCCGCACCGACATCCCCCTCACTCCCGATGGCGAGGAAGACGCCAAGCTCATCGGCTTGCGCGTCGCGCACCTGCAGTTTGCACATGTCTTCACCAGCCCGCTCCAGCGAGCCAAGCGCACGAGTGAACTCGCCGGCTTTGCCGCCCTCGTCGATCCCGACCTCATGGAATGGGACTACGGCAGCTACGAAGGGAAGAAGACCGTCGATATCCGCAAGGAGAACCCCGGCTGGCAGCTCGCCAAGCACGGCGCGCCCAACGGCGAGACGATTCAGCAGGTCGCCGCCCGCGCCGACCGCGTCATCGCCAAGCTCAAGGCGCTCACCGGCAACATCCTCGTCTTCGCCCACGGCCACTACCTGCGCGTCTTCGCCGCCCGCTGGGTCGGCGCCGACCCGTCCTTCTGCCAGCACCTGCTGCTCGGCACGTCCTCCATCAGCGTGCTCTACTTCGACCACGGCAAACTGGACGAACCCGCGATCATGCTCTGGAACGACGACCGCCACCTCAGTGGCGAAGGCTGCGTGATACCCGTGAAGAAGTAACCTGATAGGACCAATCGGTTGCGAATCAACGTTGCGGTCGATCACTTCTCGTTTGGCGGCGGGGCGGGTTCACGCGGAAGGGTCGCGCGGAGGGAGGCGGCCTGCGCGGGGCGGTTCGTCGCGGCGTAGCGCGATGTCAACCGGTGTCCGGCGTCGAAAAGGATCCGGGGCGACGTCGGCGGGATCGAATCCTTCGCGCGCAAAAGCCCTTCGTAGCCCATCTTCAGGTACGGCTCCGCCTCGTCGCCCTTCGACAGACCCGCGAGCGCGGCACCGAGCAGCGACCGGACGTTGCACGTCGTCCACGCTTCCGGTGCCCGCTTTTCCCGGATCGCCAGGCATTCCCGCAGCACCGGTTCGGCGGCCGCGAAATCCTCCGCGTCCACGAGCACCTTGCCGACGTTCGCCAATTGGTTCGCCAGTTCCTCGCTGCCGGCAGGACTAATCGGCCGAATCACCGCGAGGTACTCCTTCGCGACGGCCGTCACGAGGCGGCGCCAGTCGTCGCGACCGTGCAGCGGGGCGAGGTCCGCGTCGGTGCCGAGCGTGCGCGCGGTTTGCGGATTCCGGAAATAGTTCGCCGTCTTCAGTTCGGCCAAGATCTTCATCGCCCGATCGGCGAGTTCGACGCGGCGGACGGAGTCGTCGTCCTTGGCGCTCGCGAGGGCGAAGACGCAGGCGGCGTTGTAGCGGATGGTATTCGCCTGCTGTGGTGCGACGGGAACGCTCGCGGGTGCGGCGACGATGCGGAGCAGGCGTTCGGCTTCCGCGACGGCATCGTGGAGGCCGGCACGGGCCTCGTCCACCATCGCGACGCCGAAGATGTTGACGCCGATGCGGCGCACCCACTCGAAGGCGGGGCGGTCCTTCGTGATGGCGTCCTCGACGGCGCGGAGGGCGCGCACGGTGGCGCGGTACTCAGCGCGCGGGGCGAAGGCGCGATCGAGCTGCGCGAGGACGCTGAGGCCCTGGATCTTCTGGATCTGATAGGACGCGGTTTTCGGCTGGATGGCGAGCAGGCCGTCGAGGATGGCGATCGCCTGACGGAGGTCGGCGGCGATGCGGCGGCCTTCGACGGGGTCGCGCGTCTGGATGGCCTCGACCAGGCCAAGCTGGATGGCGGACATGGCGCGGGTCTGGAGGAGGCGTTCGGCCTCGCGTGCGGTCGGCGCCGCCTTCGCGCTCAGTTCGCGGAAAATGGCGCTCGCCTCGCGGAAGTGCTTTGCGGCGAGCGGAAACTGGCCGGCGTTCAGGGCGAACGTGCCGGCCATGTTGAGCGCGAAGCCCAATTCGAAGCGGGAGGCGAAGGGGGCGTCCGGCGAACCGCCGAGTTCTCGGGCGAAGTCGAGGACGGGCTGGATGATTTCGGTGTCTCCGCCGCGGTTCTCCAACAGGATCAGGTACGAGCGATAGGTGCGCGATTGAAGGAGGCGGCGCTTGTGGTCGACGTTGGCCGGTTCGATTCGGACGGCGCGTTCGGCGAATTCGCCGGCGGCGTCGAAGGCGCGTCGGGATTCGTCGAAGCGCGCCGACATGCTGGCGATGCTGCCGGCGACGATGCGCGCCTCGGCCGCACCGACGAGATACTCGACACCCTCGGGGTTCTCGGCGAGCAGTCCGTCGAATAGAAGCACCGCCTGGCCGATGGCCTTGTCGGCCTCGGGCTGACGACCCAGCATCATATACATCTCGCCGACGCGATGGTTGGCGCGGGCGACCTCGCGTCGGACCAGCGGATCGGTCGAATCGTCGCCCGCCAACTCGGCGATCAACCCGACCGCGTCCTCGAGGATGCGCCGGCGTTCGTCCTGCAGGTCCGGGTTGGTGGCCCACTGCGTGCCGTTGACGCGGACGGTCAGGCGGTCGACGAGGGCGATCGCGGATTCGAGCCGCGCCTGCGCCTTGGCGCGGGCGGCGTCCGCCAGCTTGCGTTGCTCGGCTTCGTCCTGCCGCGCCTGCGCGGCCCGGAGGTACGCCACGGACGTGCCGACGACGCCGACGCCCAGGATCGCCGCCGTCATGCCGCCGGCGACAAGCAGGATGCGGCGGCGGCGGTTGCCTTCGAGCACCTGTACGGCCGCGGTGGCGCGGTCCACTTCCGCCCGCTTTGCGCGCTCCTCCGCCTGCTGTCGGATCGTCGCCACGGCCTGCGCCACGGCCGCACCCGTCGCGGGCCGATCGTTCGGCTCGAAGGCAAGGCAGTGCTTGCACAGCGCCACGACGTCCGCCTCGGCCCCGCAGGCGTCCAGCCGGGCGAAGGCGGCTTCGGTCTTGCCGCGCACCGCGTTCAGGCGCGTCGTCTCCGCCGTTGCGCCCTCGAAGGGCGGCTGGCCGGTGAGTAGCACGCAAAGAACGGCGCCGAGGCCGAAGACATCGGTGCGTTCCGAGATCTTGTCGATTTCGCCGGCGGCCTGTTCGGGCGGCATGAACTGCGGCGTACCGAGGACGCTGCCGGCCTGCGTGATGGAGCCATCGGATTCGCGCAGCGCCCTGGGTGCGGGCCGGTGGTCGATCGTCTCGGCCGGGTTCGAAGCGTGAACGGATGGTTCGGGCGTCGCGCCGAGGACCTTGGCGAGGCCCCAGTCCATCACCTGCACTTCGCCGTGGTCGCCGACCATGACGTTGGCGGGCTTGAGGTCGCGGTGGACGACGCCCTGGGCGTGGGCGTAACCGACGGCCTGGCTGATGGCCTCGAAGACGCCGAGCCAGCGCGTGGGGTGCGCGCCGTCGCTCTCGAGCAGCTCGGCCAGCGTGCGCCCGCGAATGAGCTTCATGGCGAGGTACGGCCGGCCTTCGAGCAGCGTGCCGACCTGGTGGACGGGCGGGATGCCGGGGTGCTGGAGCCGGGCGGTGATGCGGGCCTCTTCGAGGAAGCGCTGGGCTGTGGCGGAACCCGGAGCGTAGCGGCCACGGAGGAACTTAACGGCGACTTCGCGGTCGAGGGCGAGGTCGCGCGCGCGGTAGACGACACCCATGCCTCCGTGGCCGATCGCGTCGCCGAGTTCGTACCCGGCTGGACAGTCGGGCAAGATGTCGGCGCGGTCGTCTCCCGCGGGGTCGGCGGCGCGGGTCGGTTCGTCGGGCATCGGCATGGCGGCGGTCCGGGATGCGTTGAATACTGATTCGCCGCGCGCGGGCCGATCTTGCACTAGCGCGCCCGCGGCGGCGGCGCGGGTTCGCGCGTCGGTGGAAACTTCCTAACCAATTCGACTTCGAGCCGACGGAAGTCGTCGCGGCCCCGAAGGGGGTCGAAGTCGGGATCGTATCGCAATCGTGTCGAGTCGGCGAAGCCGGCGGCGACGGCGCGTTCGAGGTGGCCCATCGCGTGGTCGGCGTCGTCGCGCGCCGCGCCGGCGTCGCTTCGTGCGCGGACCTTCGCGGTAACGGCGCGGAGGATCGCGGCGTCGAAGTGGCCGGCGGCGGTGGTCGGGGGTCGGCGTTCCCACGATTCGGCCGTCGCCCGGCAGCCCGCCGCGTTCCCTTGCGCCGCGCATCGGCGCAGCCGCAGGAAGTGAAAGCCGCGGTGCGCCCGCGGGTCGACGATCATGGTGCCGAGCTTTGCGAAGCATTCTTCAACGATCGGCGTGGCGTCTGCCTCGCGGCCCGCGCCGACGAGCGCCTCGGCCAGGCCCCACCGGCTCAGCAGCGTATGCGGGTGGTCCTTCGGCAGCACCCGATTCCGGGCGGCGATGGTTTCCTCGAACAGAGGGATCGCTCGGTCGAAATCGCGGAGCGCCGCGTAACTGAACGCCAGGTTGTTCTGGCAACTGAGCGTGTGCGGATGGTCGGGGGGATAAATGCGGAGGAACTTCTCCCGGATCGATTGGTAGAGCGCGATGGCCTCCTCGTGGCGGCCCAGTTCCGCATAGCAGAGCGCGATATTCATCTGGCTGGCCAGCACATTCGGATGGTCGGGCGCGTGGGTGCGTTCGCGCGCCGCCAGCGTGCGGACATGGAGTTCGAGCGCCTCGGCCGGGCGGTTCGACGTGAGGTACGCGTTCGCCAGGCTGTTCATCGTGCGCAGCGTCTCGACGTCGTCCGGCGGAAGAAGGCGTTCGTAGGCGGCGAGCGTTTCCCGGAAGAGGGCGATGGCCTCGTCGTATCGCTCGAGGGCGGCGAAGCTCTGGGCCTGGCCCAATGCGGCGCCGAGCGATTGCCGGTCGTCGGCACCGCGATGTTGCGCGAAGAGAGACCGCGCGCGGTCGTATTGGAGGACGGCGCTGCTGGCGTCGCCGAGGTAGTGGAAGGTGCCGCCGATGGCCATGCGCAGCCGGGCTTCCACGAGCGGTTGTTCCTTGAAACGCGTGGCGAGCGCCGGGAGGCTGGAGAGGATCGACTCGCGCAGGGTGACGTTGCTGCCGAGTCCGCCTTCGAGTCCGCGTGGCCGGGCGGCGGCGAAGATCTTGTCGACGATGAAGTCGACGGCGGCGTTGGCCTCGGCGGCCTTGACGATGGCGGTATCGGTGGCGCGCTCGGCCTTGTCGCGGGCGACGGCCTCGGCGCGGCGGGCGGCGTCCGCCTCGCGCAGTCCGAACAGGGTGCCGACGATGCCGACGACGAGGAGGGCGATGACGGCGGCCGCGCTCCACGCGAGCACCCGGCGGCGGGCGTCCGAGGCCGCCCGCGCCACCTCCGCGCGCCGCGCCCGCGCTTCCGACTCGCTCCGCAATGCCGCCACCGCGGCCGCCACCTCCGACCCGTTCGCCGGGCGTTCCGCCGCGACCGGGTGCAGGCATCGCTTCGCCAGCGCGATCAGCTCCGGTTCGGCTCCGCTCGCGTCCAGCCGCGCGAATGCGTCTTCGAGTTTCCCCTGCGCCGCCAGTTGCCGCGTCGCCTCCGCGTCCTTCGCCACAAATGGCGGCTGGCCGGTCAGGATCGCACACAGGATCGCCCCGAGGCCGAAGACATCCGACCGCTCATTGACCTTGCCCACCGCGCCGATCGCCTGCTCCGGCGGCATGTACGCCGGCGTGCCCATCACCGACCCGACGCTCGTGCGCGAATCGTCCGCGGCACGCGGATCGTGGAAGGTGCTCGCCGCGGCGTCCTGCGGCGTCAGCTCCGTCGCGTCCGTCTGGAACTTCGCCAGCCCCCAGTCCATGACTTGCACTTCGCCGAACGCGCCGACCATCACGTTCGACGGCTTGAGATCGCGGTGGATGACGCCCCGGCTGTGCGCATAGCCGATCGCTTGCGCGATCGACTCGAAGATCGCGACGAATCGCCCGCGGTCGACATCGAGACGATCGCGCTCCTTGAGCATCTCGCCGAGCGTCTGGCCCTTGACGAGCTTCATTGCGAGGAACGGGAGGGTGTCGGGCAGCGTGCCCAGGTCGTAGACGGGCGGGATGTTCGGGTGTTGAAGTTGGGCGCCGATGCTGGCTTCGTGCAGGAATCGCCGGCGTGCGATTTCGGCGTCGCCCGCGCCGGGGAGCAGCAGCTTGATCGCGACGTCGCGGTTGAGGACGCGGTCCCGCGCGCGGTGGACTTCCCCCATGCCGCCGCGAGCGATGAGAAAAAGGAGTTCGTAGCGATCGTTGAGGCCGGCGGGGGGCCATTCGAGTTCGCGGACGGCATCGGGGGCGTGCGCCTGCACTCGCGTCGCGGTGATCGTGCTGGAAGCCGGGGAATCCGCCATGTCCGCCGCTCCGAAGGTGTCACCGCCAGTGTAACGCCCCCGGCGCGCCCAGCAAGGAACGCGCGGTTAGCGGCCGGGCGATCGCGTTCGCGGCGGCGGGGCGAGTTCCTTCGGTATCAGGGCGCGGATGGCCTTCGCCTGATCCGGGCGTTTCGTGGCCTCGTAGAGCGCCGCCAGCGCCTGACCCGCCTCGAAGAGCCGGTTCCTCGCCGCGGGCGGAATCTTGTCCCGCAACATATACAGACCCAAGAACCCCGTTCGAAGGATCGGCTCGGCTTCGGCGAATTTCGACTGCCCCGCCAGCGCGCGGCCCAGCATGGCTTTCGCGTTCAGGTAACTCCATCGGGGTTCGTCCAGAAATTCGCGAATCTCCAGACACTGGCGCGCCAACGGTTCCACTTCCCGGTAAGCCTCCAAGTCCAGCAAATGCATGCAACCGAGCGCGAGAAAGTTCGCGTAGAGGATCGAGTAGCGGTTCAACAGCGGGTTGTTCCGTTCGGTGGTCCGCACCGTGTCGAGCACCATCTGAATCGTTTCCGTGCGTCGGCCGGCTTGCTTCAACGTCACGATCTGGTCGCCGTTGATGGACCAGCCCAGTCCCATGTCGGTGCGGGCGAGTGTCCCGGCGTCGCGCAGCTTCGCCAGGCACGCGTCGGTCTCGCCGCGATCGCGGTCGACGTACGCGAGGCCGACGAGCAGTCGCGCGCGGTCGACGGGCTGCGATTCGGGGATCGCCGCGAGGCACCGGCGCAGCAGGGCCTCGGCCGCCGCGGCGTCGCGCCGGTGCATCCGCTGGACGTTCGCCGCACGAACGACGACCGGCACGTTCGTCGGCTGAACTCGGAGCACCTCTTCGCATGCCGCGAGCGCGCGGAACGGGCGCACGAATTCCGCCACTTCGGACAGTGCGATCCAGTTCCCGACATACGGCCAGCGTTCACAGAGCCGTTCCGCCGAATCGCTGGCGTCCTCGAAGAGCGAGAGGGCGCGCTGGCATTCCAACAATGCGGAGAGAACATCGAAATGGTACGGCCGGGATGCCGCGGCCGCCTGGACGGCGCGAAGGGCATCCACGGATTGACCTCGCCGCAACAGGATCCGCGCCATCAACGCCGACGCCGCGCCGTTTCCGGGTGCCAGCTCGATGGAGCGTCGCGCGGCCGCTTCCGCGCCGTCGAGGTCGCCCGCGTTCAGGAGCACTTGTCCGTAATTCTGCCACGCCCCCGTGTTTGACGGGATCAACTCCACGGCGCGTCGGAGGTGCGCGATCCCGCGGTCGTGGCGGCCCAGATTGCTCTCCAGGTTTCCAATCGCAATCAGCACCAAGGCCACGTCGGGGAATTCGCGAAGGAGTTCGTCGCGTCGGCTCTCGAGCGCCGTTCGGTCCGCTTCCGCGAGCGACGAGGCGTATCGGAACGCGAGAATCTGAAGCTGGAGCGCTCGTGCGGGATGGTAGCGAGGCTGCCGTGCCAGTATGGCGTCCGTCCGCGCGCGGGCATCCTCGTGGCGGCCTTGAATCAGATCCAGCTCGGCCAGGCGATTGATCAGAACGTTGGAATTCGGCGATGACTGCAATCCGGCTTCCAGTTCCCGTCGTGCGTCCGCCCAACGCCCATCGATCGCGTAGTGATCCGCGAGGAGCGTGACCACGAACACATTGGTCGGATCGAGTTCGAGGGCTTTGCGAACGACGCGTTCCCCTCCCGTGAGGTCGCCGATCTGGAACAATTGATTGGCCAGGTTCGAGTAGCCCAGCGACAAGTCCGGTCGGAGCGCGATCACTGCTTGAAAGTACCGGCAGGCGGCCTGAGCGTCGGGACGATCCTTGACGGTCTGGAACAAGCCGGCCAGATCGTTCGTCCACAGATCGTTCGGAAACCGAGTGACGGCCCGCTCGATGACGGCGACGCTTTCCGCCAGGAGGCCCCGTTCGCGCAGGGCGAACCCCAGCAAGATCAGCGAGCGCGGGGGCAACCGATCCAGATACGCGGCATCGGCCGCCAGCGCGCGGAATTCGTCCGCAGATGCCACGCGGTCCGCTTGGAGAAGTTGGCGCAACCGACCACGATCCGGGTCCGGGTCGATGCGCCGCGCGATCGCCGCCGGCCGGCCAGCCGCGTCCTCCGGCTTGAGGAACGCCCAGTCGTCGAGCGCCAGCGCCAGCGGGACCGCGATCGGGCGCTCGATCAGTCGCCCGACGGCCTCGTCCGGATCGCGCGCCGCGATGTCCACGCCATAGTCACGAAACGCATCCGCGAACGAGGCGGCCGCCTCGATATTGAAGACGATGTCCTGCACCCGTTGCGCGGACGTGAAATTGGCTTCTTCCAGTCGCAGGATCCGTTCGCGGGCCCGTTCGAGAGCGCGGACCATCGCGAGATCGCGCTCGGCGTCGGAAAGTTCTCCGTTCGCGCCCGCGAGTTCCGCCCGCGCCGCCGCCGCCGCCTCCGGGTCGATCGGCCGCTCGGGAACGCCGCCCGCGAGGCGCTCCGCGAGCCGGCGCACTTCGCGCCAGACCGGGGCGCCGCGCTCGGGGTCGGCGCGGAGCTTGCGTGCCTCGGCCAGAAGAGCGCGCAATTGGCCGAGGCCTTCCGAAAGCTGGCGCACTTCGGCCTCGCGACGGGTGGCGTGTTGCCGCATCGCGTAGACCGCCGCCAGCGAGCCGAGCGCGATCGCGCCGGCGACGACCGCCATCGCCGCCATCGCCACGCGGCGGCGCTTGCGCTGCTCCGCGGCGCGCACCTCGGCGGCGGCCCGTTCCACCTCCGCCCGCCGCGCCCGCGCCTCGGATTCCGCCCGAAACACCGCGATGGCCGCCGCCACCTCCGTGCCGTTCGCGGGTCGTTGTTCGCGCTCCACCGCCAGACAGCGCTTCGCGAGCGCCACCAGGTCGGCCTCCGCGCCGCACGCGTCCAGCCGGGCGAAGGCGTCCTCCACCTTGCCCCGCGCCGCCAGTTGCCGTGTGCTCTCCGCGTCCGCCCCGACGAACGGCGGCTTGCCCGTCAGCACCACGCACAGGATCGCGCCGAGGCCGAAGACGTCCGACCGCTCATCGATGAGGTCGATCGCGCCGATCGCCTGCTCGGGCGGCATGAACGCCGGCGTGCCCATGAAGCTGCCGTATTGCGTCTCGCCGCCAGAATTCGAATCGCGGTGGGCGTGGACGTGCGTGCGGTCGTCCGCCGTGTCGGATTCGGTCGCCGGCGCGGCCAGTGCCGATTCCCCCAGCACCTTCGCCAGGCCCCAGTCCATCACTTGCACTTCGCCGAACGCGCCGACCATCACGTTCGACGGCTTCAGGTCGCGGTGGATCACGCGCCGGCTGTGCGCGTAGCCGATCGCCTGACAGACCGATTCGCAGATCGCCAACAGTCGACCGCGGTCGGCGTCCGCGAACTCCTGCGTCAGCGTCCGCCCTTTGATCAGCTTCATCGCCAGCCACGGCCGACCATCCGCCAGCAGTCCGGCCGCGTAGATCGCCGGAATGCCCGGATGCTGGAGCTGCGCCGAGATGCGCGCCTCTTCGAGAAACTTCGCCGCCGTCCGCGAACTGGGGGCGTACTGCTCCTGCAGCAACTTGATCGCCACGTCGCGATCGAGGCTCAGGTCCCGCGCCCGATAGACGACGCCCATGCCGCCACGACCGATCTCCGACAACAGGTCGAAACCCGAAGGCGCGGCGAGCGATGCCCCGGTACCGTCCGTCGTGGCATCGAAGACATTCGTCGCGGATTCGTCCGGGGAAGTGTTCGGCGTTTCGAGCATCGCGGGATCGTCCTGCGGCGGCCCGAACAGTGTACCCGTTGCAAAGCACGGCCGCAAACGATGCGCGCGGCCGTACCGTGAAATTTGAATGAATGCCAGGAATGGCGTCAACGGCTCAATCGGCAAAAGGCATCATCAGGGCAGATCCGCCGGGCGGCCCAGCGAAGCGTCTAGGCGGTGCAGGCCGGCGCGGACGCGGCCGTGCTGGTTGCGGTAGATGTCATCGTTGTTCACGGTCGCCAGAATCGAAAATCGCACGTGGCCATCGGCGAACAGAATGTTCTGACCCTTGCCGTGCGGCGACAACGGACCATCGGTCGGCGACGCCGCGGAGGTCGGCAGGTCGGCGAGTAGCGGGGTCAGCTCGTCGGAAATGTCTTGCACGCGGCGGCGGATCCCCTGGACTTCGCCATTGAGCTGGTAGCCGAGCGTGTAAACGTAGGAGACGCGCTGCAGGTCTTCGGATCCATCGGCGGGGCAGGCGGCGCGCATGTCGGGCATGAACTGGCAGGCCACTTGAAGTTCGGTCACGAACGAACCGGCGTTCGGCGCGGCGGGCGTGCCGATCTTGGGGAACTGATCGTGGTGCGTGTCGGCGTAGCCGCTCAGCGCTTCGTAGAGCCGGAGCATGTTGCTCTTGCAGGAGATGATCTGGCCGTCGCGACGGAGCTTCATCGTACCGGTGACGACGAGGCCGACGGTGAGGACGGCGATGGAGGCGACGATCGCGACTTCGAACCAGCGGCGCACGGGGTAGGCGGCGCGGGGGGCCGGGACGGCGGGCAGCTCTTCGAACGTGGCGTCCGCCGGACAAACCGCGCCGTGGACCGGGTGGAAATCCGAGGCGTAGGGGCAAGCGGCGGATTCGGCCGGCGCGTCGCCTTCGAGCGGGAGCTTGTTCTCGACGATGTGGTTGGCGACGGCGCAAAGGGCACCGACGGCGAGGCCGGCGGGCGGTTCGCGTTCGGCATCGGCGCTGAGCACGGTGAAGAACCCGCGCAGGCGCGCGAGGTTGGCGGCCGCTTCGGGGTCGGCGGCCAGTCGCGATTCCACCTCGGCCATCTCGGCCGCGGGCAGGGCCTTCAGGGCGTATCCGACGAGTTGTTCGTCCATCGTCCACCCCCGGTTAGGGACTCGCCGCCTTCGCGTGCCAGGCTTCGGCGAGTTTCGTCATGGCGGCGTTGAGCCGCGATTTCACGGTGCCGAGCGGAATCGCGAGGGCGTCGGCGATTTCCTGATACTTCAGCCCCTGGAAATAGGCGAGCACGATCGCCTGTCGCAGGAGGTCCGGCAGTTCGTCGACGGCGGCGCGCACCTGAGCGGCCAGTTCGCTCCCTTCGACCTGGGCGGCCGGGTCGACCTCGCGCGCGGCGAGCAACTCGAAGAGCGATCGGGGCGGGTCGCCGTCCCCTTCGCCGGTGGGGTCGACGGTGCGTTCGTGGCGCCGTTTCTGGCGGCGCAGGGCGTCGATCGCCTGGTTCGTCGCGATGGCGTAGAGCCAGGGCCGCGCCGCGCGCCCCGGTTCGTACTGCTGGATCTTCACGAACACCGCGACGAAGGTGTTCTGGAACACGTCGGCCGCCAGTTCGGCGTCGCCGAGGTAGCGGTGCAGGTAGCCGTACAGTTCGCGTTCGTAGCGGCGAACCAGGGGGCCGAGCATGTCGCGACGGCCGGCGCGGAGGCGTTCGAGCAAGGTCTCGTCCGAAACGCCATCCTGAGGGTTCTTGGCAGCGGCCACCGGATCCCTTTGAAGACCATACGCGGGGAGAATTCCGAAGGTTCGCTCCGGTTCGATTATCATCGCGGCGCGCGGGGCGACGCGTCAAGCAAACAACCGGAGGAATTCCCCGGCCGGCTTCGCATTGCCCGGCATGGCCGGTTCGGGTAGGTTGGACCGGTTGGGTTCCAGGAGGGCGATCCATGCGTCGGACGATCCAGTTCGCGGTCCTGCTCGGCACAATCGTTTCGGCCGGCTGTCTCACCAAGCCGAAACGCCGCGCTCCCCTCGCGCTGGACAAGCCGCTGCCGCCGCTCCCGTCCGCGCTCGAAAAGGCCCAGCCGCCGGCCCCGCCGGAGCCGGCGCCGACGATGGCGAACACACTGCCCGATACCACCGAGTACAAGTCGGTCTCGATCCCGGCGGCGCCGCAGCCGCTCGTCGAAGCCCCCGTCACGATCCCCGTCTCGGCGACGCTGCCCGAACCGAACGCCGCCGAGGACGAGAAGAAACGCCTGCTGGAACGCCTCCGCGAGAAGCGCGAAAAGGAGAAGGAAGCCCCGAAGGAGAAACCGATGCTTCCCCCGGCCATCGCGCCGAAGGAAGCTCCGAAGGAAATCACCAGAACCGAGGTGAAGCCGATCGAATCGCCGAAGGCGAAGCCGGTCGCGAGCGACCTCGCCGGCGCCCGCGCGCTTTACGGGCGGTTGATGGAAAAGTACCAGAAACTCAACGATTACGAGTGCGTGATGACGCGGCGCGAGGTGGTCGGCGGGAAAGAAATGCCGACGGAGGAAGTGCTGTTCCAGTTCCGCAAGAAGCCGTTCAGCGTCTACATGAAGAACCTCGGCGAGAACGGCAAAGGCCGCGAGGTGCTGTACGTGGAGGGCCAGTTCGACGGCCTGATGCACGTCGTGTCGGGCCAGGGGGACGTGGCCAAGTTCCTGGTCGGGTTCAAGACGGCATTAAAGCCGGACAGTTCGATGGCGACCTCGAAGAGCCGGCACAAGATCACCGAAGCTGGGCCGGGGAACCACTTGGCGCGGATCGATCGGTATTTGAAGCTGGCCGAGGCCGGGAAGACCACGGTGAAGTATCTGGGCACGGTGACCCGCAAGGACCAGCCGAACGCGGTGGAAGGGATGGAGATCGCGATTCCCGCGGGCGAGGACGCGCTGCTACCGAAGGGGGGCAAGTGGGCGCTCTACTTCGAACCGAACCCGGCCGCGCCGAACTTCGGCAACCTGATGGTTCATCAGATGTTCGACGAGACCGGCCGCGAGGTGGAGTATTACTGCTTCACGAAGTTCCGCGTGCCGGCGAACCTGACGGACGCCGACTTCAACCCCGACCGGCTGGGCGGGAAGAAAAAGTAAGTTGAGCCGCGAGGCGGAGTCCGCGAAGACGAGCGCGGTGTAACTGTTTAGCGGCGAAGCGGAGTCTTCGGAGCCGAGCGCGGGGGTGGCCGTTGCGCCAGGACAAGGATCGCGGCAGCAAATGGTTGATCGCCCACCACGGCGACGCGATCTTGAAATTGGCCGGTCTCACCGGATTCACGAGCTGGCGAGCCTTGACGCCGGAGACGGTCGCGCCGCGGCGATTGCCGGACGGTCTGCTCGAAGTGCAATTTCCCGATCATCCAGAACCGAGCCTGGTTCTGATCGAGATCGAAGCGTATGCCGATGCCGATGTCGATCGGCAAGTCTTTGAGGACGTGGCAATTGTCTTCCTCGAACGACAGCGAGTCCCGGATGTGGTCTCGCTTGTCTTGAAACCGAAGGGCCGTGCCCGCGTTTCGGGTACAATGCACCAGGAAAGCCCGCGGCGGACGACCACGCTCCTCGGCTCCTGGCCGGTCGTCTGCCTGTGGGACCTGGCCGCCGACGAACTGCTCGCCGACGCCGATGCCGGGATGGTGCCCTGGGTTCCGCTGACGCGCACGGACCTTGCTCCCGAGCGATTGCTCGAACGCTGCGTCGAGCGGATCTCCGGTGTGCCGGACGCCCGGGAGCGATCGGGGCTGTTGGCGGTGACGCAGATCCTGGCCGGGTTCGCGTACCCGAAACTGCGATTCTGGGACTTGTTCGGAGGAATTCATTCCATGATCGAATCCCCGATCTACGACGAAGCGCTCGCGATGCTCGAAGAACACCTTCGCGAGAAGCTGGAGCCGCAGATTCGCGAGAAGCTGGAGCCTCAGATTCGCGAGAAGCTGGAGCCTCAGATTCGCGAGAAGCTGGAGCCTCAGATTCGCGAGAAGCTGGAGCCTCAGATTCGCGAGAAGCTGGAGCCTCAGATTCGCGAGAAGCTGGAGCCGCAGATCGAATCGAAGTACCAGAAGGAACTCCAGAAGGAACTCCAGAAGGAGCGATCGAATTGGCTCCGGTCTTCGATTCGTCGCACGCTCGAGAAGCGGTTCGGTGTCGAGGCCGTGCCGGCCGTGGATGAAATCGAGGATGTGGCCCGTCTCGACGACCTACTGATCGTGGCGGCGACGTGCGCGTCGCGCGAGGAATTCGCGGCGGCGCTGGCGAAGTGACCCCCCGCTCGGCTCCGCGGACTCCACTCGCCGCCAAACGGTCGATTCCCATTTCGTTTCCGCACACGGCATGTTACGCTCCTGCCACAGCGGCAGTGATCTGGCAGGAACCCGCACCCCGTGCGAAGGGTATCCCGCCGGATCGCTTTTCGTAAACTGAATATCCATAATGGTTTAACGACGATGGCGAGCGCACGCCCTTCCGCGGCACCCGGTTTGCACACAATCCGCCGGATGTTCTCGGGTTCCTGCCGGTCAAGGAGATTGGCCCCGAGGAGGGTTTCGGAATGGTACTGACCCCGCCTCAACACCAACAGGATGAACCGTTCTCGATCCTCATCGCCGACGATGATGCCGGGAACCGCAAGTCGCTGCGCCAGCTGCTGGAAGAGCGCGGCTTTCGGACCCACGTGGCCGCCGACGGCGGCGAAGCGGTCGAGATCGTGCAGGTGCAGACGGTCCACCTGGTGCTGATCGACATGCACATGCCCCGCCTGACCGGGCTGGAAGCGGTGCAGTTGATCCAGCAGGCGCACGCGCTGCTGCCGGCGATCCTGATGACCGCCGACGCCACGCGCGAGCTGATCCGGCAGGCGTTCCAGGCGCAGGTGTACAGCGTCATCCCGAAACCGGTGAATCCGAACATCGTCCTTCACACCCTGACACGCGCGCTGGCCCAGTTCTACAAGGACATCAAGGCCGGCCCGCCGTCCGCATTCCCTCACCCTGGAGAGTCCGCCGATGCCGATCGTCCCGCTCAATGAAAAGATCGTGGTTCAACGGATGGAAGCCGAGGACAAGACCGCCGGCGGGATCATCCTGCCCGACAACGCCAAGGAGAAGCCGAAGCAAGGCAAGATTCTCTCGCTCGGCGAAGGCAAGATGCTGGAGAACGGCCAGCGCGCCCCGTTCCAGGTGAAAGTCGGCGACAAGGTGCTGTTCACCTCCTACGCCGGCAGCGAAGTCACCGTCGATGGCAAGGAATATCTCGTGATGAGCGAAGACGATATCCTCGCGATCGTCAGCTAAGTGGAGCGAGTGGAACACCGAAACGCCTTCGGACCGTCGTCCGAGGGCGTTTTTGTTTTCCGATCAAATAATCTTGGCGTGAGCGGAAATCTCTCGTATGATTGGCAAACTCGCCTGAACGGGTGAGCGTTGCAATCGTCATTGCGTTGGTCAGTACCTGTTCGACGGAAGAACGGGGCCGCGGAAATGGCGGAGCGACAGACGAGGAATCGATCGATCCATGGCTACGAATATTTACGTGGGGAATCTGCCCTGGTCCACGACCAACGATGAACTGGCGGATATGTTTGCCCAGTTCGGCACGGTCGGTCGGGCGCAGATCGTGACCGACCGGGAGACCGGCCGGTCGCGAGGGTTCGGCTTCGTGGAAATGCCAAACGACGCCGAGGCGCAATCGGCCATTCAGGCGTTGAATGAGCAACCGATGAACGGCCGGCCGTTGACGGTCAACGTCGCCCAACCGCGTCAGGAGCGCGGCCCGCGCAGCGGGGGTGGAGGCGGAGGTTATGGTGGGGGTGGTGGCGGCTATGGCGGCGGTCGGCGCGGCGACTACTAAATCGATCCCCGGCGATTCGATTCGTTTTCCCTCTTTGGTCTCGTTCGAATTATCCCTAGAATTCCGGCACTCGAAACGGTTCATCGGGAACACGTCGAGTGCCGCTCGGTTTTCAGGTCACACTCTCCATGGCGAAGGAAGAAGCGATTGAAGTCGAAGGCCGGGTCAAGGAGGCCCTGGCCAATACCCAGTTCCGCGTCGAACTCGACATTGGCGGCGAGGTCATCGCGCACATCGCCGGCAAGATGCGCAAGAACTTCATCCGCATCATCCCCGGCGACCGCGTGAAGGTGGAGATCTCGCCGTACGACCTGTCGCGCGGCCGCATCATCTACCGCGCCCGCTAGCCGAACCGCCTCCGCGCGACTTGAGGAAAAATCTGCAATCGGCGCGCTTTTTCGTTGACTTGAACCCCTCAATTCGGCAACCTAGTCCCTCACATCGTCAGGACGGCGATGCGGTTCCATCGGTTCACCACGGAGGGTTCTCGCATGTTCATCCAAACCGAATCCAAGGCCCAGGGCTGGCGCGCGATCGCGATCCTCGAAGGTCGCGGCGAATGCCTGTTGTTCGTCGGCCGTTCCTCCAAGAACGTCCGCGACGAGTACGTCGATTCGTTCAACGAACTGCTCGAAGCCGACGAGAAGGAACTCGTGACCGCGATCCAGCTCCAGCAGTGGCAGGGCACGCCCGACGCCGGCCGCTGGCAGTTCAAGAACGAGCTCCGCGTTCCGCAATCCGCCAAGCTCGCCCGCGCGGTGGCTGCGGCCTGAGTCGTTCCACGCCCGCGGACGGTCGTCCGCGGGCTTCGCCCCGGTCCGGTTCTGACGCCCATCCGCCGAACCTTTCCACCGTTTTGATCCTCCCGATCGTTGGTTCCCGTCGTCCGGGATGTTCTAATCTTGCCGCGGAGGCAAGCCGGGCGCGCTCCCGACCTTGTTATCTTGGACGCGCGCCCGAACAATAGCCCAACCGGCCCGCGCGAACGGCCGACGAGAATCGCAGACGAATCCGTTCGTCCGTTCCGCCCGCCAGACGAAAGGAACCGTCCATGAGCAACGCGTACGGCACCCTGTGCGACGACTTCGGCGTCTCGGCCTACATCCTCGGCAAGGTCGACATGCCCAACGGCCGCGAGACGGTGTTGCATTTCTTCGACTCCGTCCGCAAGGCCGTGCCGAGCATGACCGACTTCGAGAAGCGCGACGGCGGCGAGTTCGCGCTCGAAGAGGACCGCGAGGCCGGCTCCTACCGCTGGTCCACGCTCGACGCCCGCCGCCTCTGCAGCGGCTACGTGAACCCGCCCGCCATCGAAGACGCCGACGAGCACAACGAGCGCATCCTCGAGATGGCCGCGTACCACCTCGACCTCGGCCCGCTGCAGACCGAAGCCGTCGACGTGCAGTTCTACTTCGACTTCGTCTTCCAGGGGAACCACGACGAGGTGGTGGCCGAGGCGCTGGCGGCGAACACGCCGCTTGAAGGCCTGGCGCAACTGCCCGGCGGCCGCGTGCTCAACTACCAGCCAAGCATGCTCATCGCGCTGGACGAAGGCTGCAGCCTGCAGGGTCGGCTGACGGTGGAGACGCGCACAACGCCGTACCAGGTACGCACCGGCCAGTTCCCGGAGGCGCCGATCACGGTCTACTTCACGGCCCGGCAGTTCTGGGGCAAGCAGCCGTACAAGACGTTCGTGGATTCGTACCGCAACCAGCGGCGCGTGATCGACGAACTGGTGGGCCAGTACGTAGTGCCGAACGTGATCCAGCCGCTGCAGAAGGCGATCGGCGCGAAGCAGTAGTGATAGCGGCGATGCGAAGACTTCGGAGCGGAGCGCGGGAGCATGGTCCTCGCTCCGCTTCCTTCGTTTGAACGATTTTTTTCCTCGCACATTCCACCTTCGCGCGTCATAGTCAATTCATGCGTGCACTCGTCGCGTTCGTGTTGTTCTCGTCGCTCGCGCTCGCCGAGCCGCCGCGCTTCCCGGTGCCGGCGAACGCGGAGGCGTGGAAGGCGCTGCCGAATCCGCCGCTTCCGGCCTGGGCACGGGCGGTTTCGGCGTCGCTGCCGAAGACCGCCGCGAAGATGCTCGAACTGGACGACCTGCACCGCACGAGCAGCCCGCTCGGGAAAGCGCTCGCGGCGAAGCTGCGCTGGGTGGCGTCCGACGCCGTCAGCAGCCGGTTTGGCAAGGCGATCGCCGAGTTTGACGCGAAGGCCGCCGGGATCTCGAAGGAACAACTCGAAGCGTTCGCGGATCCGAAGGTTCCACTCGGCGCGTTCGCCCGGAAGATGGCGCTCGCGGCCGATTCCATCACCGACGCCGAGTTCAAATCGCTCCTTGAGGTTCACGGCCCAGAGACGATGGTCGGCATCGTCCACGCGCTCGCCTACGCCGGGTTCCACGATCGCATGCTTCTCGCGCTCGGATGCGAGCCGGAGAAGGACCCGGTGCCGCCGCTGGGGCGGACGTTCGACGCGAAGTGGTACGACGCGATCGCGACGCCGGCACGGGACAAAATGCCCGATCGCACGGCGGTGCCCGGCCCTTCGACGGCCACGTTTGACTGGAAGGATCTGACCGGCAAGAAGATGCCCGACGAGTTGGCGACGCAGCGGAAGCGGCCGTTACGCGTGCCATTGCCGCCGGAAGACAAACTCGCGTTCATGACCGAAGCGAGCCGGGCGCGGACGCTCAAGATCGTCTGGTCGCACGTCAGCCAGGGGTATCAACCCAAGATGACCGGCGCGTGGTTTGCGGCGATGAACCAGATGCAGGCCGAGGCGAAGATCGATCAGGTCTTCACGAACACGCTGTTCTGGATCGCGACGCGGACGAACCGCTGTTTCTACTGAATGGGCCACAGCGAAATGCTGCTCGCGGTCGCGGGCCTCGATGACGAACAAGTCAGGAAACTCACGGCGATGCTCGCGCGCGGCGAGTGGTCCGCCTTCTCGAAGGAGGACCAGATCGCGTTCCGGTTCACGCACAAGCTGACGGGACAACCGGCGAGCATTACCGATGCGGATGTGAAGGAATTGATCGCCGCTTATGGACGGCATCGCGCGATGGACATCATCTGGTACGTGAGCTGGTGCAACTACATGACGCGCGTCGGCGACGGGCTGCAACTGCCGCTGGAGTCGACGAATGTCTTCGGGCCGGCACCGAAGAAAGAGAAGCCGTAACATAACGGCATGTCCACTCCCACCGTCTCGACCTTCGCCGCGAATCTCACGACCGAGCGCGCCTTCGATGTGCTCGCCATCGCCCGGAAGCTGAAGGCCGCCGGCAAGGATGTCGTCGAACTCCAGATCGGCGACAGCCCGTTCCCGACGACGGCGCACGCCCTCGCGGCGGGCAAGGCGGCCCTCGACGCCGGCCGCACGCACTACTGCCCCTCGATGGGCCTGCCGGAGTTTCGTGTCACCGCCGCCAAGTTCGTGAATGATGAATTCGGCATCCCCGCCACGGCCGAGAACATCGTCGTCGGCCCCGGTGCCAAGGTGTTCGAGACGTACTTCTGCGAGCTGTTCCTCGAGCCGGGCGACGAGGTGCTGCTCTTCGATCCGGTCTTCCCGACCTATGTGCCGAACGTGCTGCGCCGCGGCGGCGTGCCGGTCTTCGCGAATCTGAAGGAACAAAACGCCTTCCGCCCCAACCCCGCGGACGTCGAGCGCTTCCTCAATACCGCCAAGCGCCCCAAGGCGATCATTCTCAACTCGCCGCATAACCCGACCGGGGGCGTCGCGACGGCGGACGACTTGAGCGCAATCGCCGATCTCATTCGCGGAACGAATGTCGCGCTGCTCTCCGACGAGCCGTATTGCCACATGGTCTGGACGGGCAAGCACGCGAGCATCCTCGCGCAGCCCGGCATGATGGAGCAGTGCTTGGGCGCATTCACCTTCTCGAAGTCGTACAGCATGAGCGGCTGGCGCCTCGGCTTCGCGGTCGGCTCGCCGGAGGTGGTCCAGCTCGTCGGCAAGATGGTGAACTCGTCGCTCTCCTGCGTGCCGCCGATGGTGCAGTTCGCCGGGCAGGCCGCACTCGAGCGCGATGCCGCAGAGCGCGACGCGGTGATGGCGAAGTTCAAGTTGAAGGTCGAAGTGCTGATCCGCGAGTTGAAGCAGGTCCCGGGCGTGAGCGTGTCGATGCCGGTCGGCACCTTCTACGTCTTCCCGAACGTGTCGCCGATCTGCACGAAGTTGGGAATCACCTCGCACGGCCTGGCGATGTACCTGCTCGAAGGCGCGGACGACGCGTTCGGCGTGGCGTGCCTCGGCGGCGAGTGCTTCGGCGACGCGGGCCGGGGCTTCCTGCGCTTCTCGTGCGCCGAGCCGGACGAGCGATTGGTGCAGGCGGTCCATTTCTTCCGCGACGCGATCGGCCGCACGGAGCGTGTGAAATCGTACCTCGCGGCGAACCCGCACTTCCGGCTATGATGGCGGTGGAGGCGAATCATGAGTTCAAACGTGGCCGAGATCGTCTATCCCGAATCGGATGGCAAGCCGATGGCGGACAACACGCTCCAATGGGACTGGATGGTCAAGATCGTCGGCGAGCTGCGCGAGATGTTCGCGGGCCAGGAAGTCTTCGTGGCCGGCGATTTGTTCTGGTATCCGGTGCAGGGTTCGCCGAACATCGTTACTGCGCCCGATGGCCTGGTGGCGTTCGGCCGCCCGCCCGGCTATCGCGGCAGTTATAAACAGTGGGAAGAAGACAACATCGCGCCACAGGTGGTCTTCGAGGTCCTTTCGCCGAACAACACGTACGGCGAGATGGATGAGAAGCGCGCCTTCTATGAGAAGTACGGCGTTGAAGAGTACTACTTCATCGATCCCTATGAGAACGAAGTCGAGATCTATCTGCGGCGCGGAAAGCGATTGATGAAGCAGGACGACGTCTTTGGCATCGAGAGCCCGCGATTGAAGATCCGGTTTGCGAAGAAGGACGATGAGCTTGTGATTCTCGCACCAGACGGCCGGACGTTCCAGACACGCGAAGAGCGTGTCGAGGAGATGCAGGACGAGATCGAAGAATCGAGACGGCTCATCCAGGAAGAGCGCTCGCGGGCGACCGATGCGGTCATCACGGCCGAACTGGAACGCCGGAAGGCGGACGAGGAACGCCGGAAGGCGGACGAAGAGTGTGAAGCCAAGGAGCGATTGGCGGCGAAGCTGCGGGAACTCGGCGTGAACCCGGACGACATCATTCGCGGCTCATGATTTCGTCCCCTTCCGCCGCTTCAGCTCCTTCATCACCTCATCCACGCCCCGCGTGTTGAACACGTCGGCTTTTGTCAGCCAGCCGCGGCGGGCGACGTCCACGCCCCAGACGTAAAGCGCTAAATCGTCCGTCGAGTGCGCGTCCGGATTGATCACCAGCGGGATGCCCAACTCCTTCGCGCGCTTCACGTACTTCCAATCCAGGTCCAGGCGGTCCGGCTGGGCGTTGATCTCGATCATCTTCCCGTGCGTGGCTGCGGCCTCCAGCACCTTGTCGAGGTCGATCTTGTAGCCGTCGCGGCGGAGCAACAGCCGCCCGGTCGCGTGGCCGAGCATCGTCACGGACGGATGTGCGAGCGCCTTGCAGACGCGCGCCGTCTGCTTCTCTTCATCGAGGCCGAAGAGCGTGTGAACGCTGGCCACGACGTAATCGAACCCCGCCAGCAGTTCGTCGGAATAGTCGAGCGAGCCGTCTTCGAGGATGTCGCACTCGGAGCCCTTGAGGATGGTGATCCCCGTCAACTTCTTGTTCAGCTCGTCGATCTCGGCCCATTGCTTCTTGATGCGCGCCGGCGAAAGACCGTTGGCGACGGTGAGCGATTGCGAGTGGTCGCCGACGCCGAAGTACTCGAGGCCGAGCGCCTTCGTGGCGAGCGCCATCTGTTCGAGGGTCGCGGTGCCGTCGCTGGCGGTCGTGTGGTTGTGGAAGACGCCGCGGATGTCCTTCGCCTGGATCAAATCGGGCAATGCGTCCTTCTCGGCGGCGTCGACTTCGCCGGTATCCTCGCGCAGTTCCGGCGGAACCCACACGAGGTCGAGCGCCTTGTAGACGGCCGCCTCGTCAGGAAGTTTCTTCGTCCATCCGGTCAGGGCGTATTCGTTCAACGAAAGCCCGCGCTCGATGGCGCGCTGGCGCAACCGGATGTTGTGCTCCTTGCTGCCGGTGAAGTGCAGGACCGTCACCGGGAACTGCTCGTCGGTCACGACGCGTAGGTCGGCGTTCAGCACCACCTTCTCGCGCCCGAGCGCCATCTCCGCGACGATGCTCGATTTGGTCTCGCCGTGGCCGACGACCTGCAAAACCTCCGGCAGCTTCACGAAGGCGTCCATGATCGGCCCGGCGTCCGCGGCGCTCGCCACGATGTCGATGTCCTTGACCGTCTCGCGGCGCCGGCGGACACTGCCGCACAACTCGGCGCGGATCACGCCCGGCATCGCCCGCACCTTCTCCAGCAACCGTTCGCCGAGCGCGAGTCCTTTGTCCAGCCGAACGCGATTGCCGACGGTGCCGAGGAAATTGATGCCTTCGAGAATGCGCTGGGCGGTCTTCTCTCCGAACCCCTTCAGCTTCGCCACGTCGCCGGCTTCGCATGCCGCCTTCAGCTTGTCGATCGAATCGATCGCGAGCGCGTCGTGCAGCGCTTTCACCTTCTTCGGCCCCACGCCCGGCAGGCGCAGCATCTCGATCAGCCCCGGGGGCACCGAGGCGCGTAGCTCGTCGAGGTACGGCAGCCGACCCGTGGTCACGAGCGTGGTGATCTTCTCGACGAGCGCCTCGCCGATGCCGCGGACGTCCTTGAGCTTTTTCGATTCGACGAGTTGCCGGAGATCGCCGGGAAGCTGGGAGATGGTCCGGGCGCCCGCGGAGTACGCCCGGCATTTGAAATCGTTCTCGCCTTTGAGGGCGAGCAGCGTCCCGATCTCGTCGAGCGCCGCCGCCACGTCGTCTTTGGTCATGGGAGGGAACCACGAATAACACGAATAGCACGAATGAAATCAGAAAGACCGATTCATTTCAGCCACGGAAGTCCGAACATCGCTGTCCGCGCGAACGTGGCCAACTCTCTCTTCATTCGTTTTATTCGTCTTATTCGTGGTTCACGCGTCTTCTCGTAGTTCACGCCGCCTTGGCGATCATCGGCACCATGCGGGCCGGGCTATGGAGCATGATCTCCATGCCGTTCACGATCCGGTCGCCGCCACGGCCGTCGACCAGGTTCCGGGCACAGCGGGACATGCTCAGCCGTTCCATCGGGTCGTCGAGCAGCACGTCGACCGCTTCCTTCAGCGCGTCGAACGTCACCTTGTGGGCTTCGCCGACGAAGGTCGCCATGCCTTCGTCGTCCATGCGCTTGCCATTGGCGGTGTGCTTCGGCCCGTTCGTGATGGCGAGTTGCGGCAGGCCGGTGCAGCACATTTCGATCGCCGTCGTGTCGCCGGCGGTCAGGGCGAAGTGGCTGCGGACCAGGCGAGTCATCAGCTCCTTCACTTCGGTAATGACCTCGACGCGCCCGCTGGACTTCGAACACAGCTCCTTGATCTCGTCGAAGCGCGGGTGGTGGTTGCGGGCGAGAATCGAGACTTTGTCGACCTTTTCCATCTCCAGAAGTTGCTCCGTCCGCAGGATCGTCTGGTCGGCCGCGTCGTCATCGCCGAACGCCACGAGCGCCCGGAAGGGAGCGGGCTGCTCCTGGGCACGAATGGTGCGCTGCCGTCGGAAGATGCCGCGGACGAGGGCGTACTTCCGGCCAGCCAAGACCTGCCCGCCGATGGTCACGTCGAACTGCTTGCGGGGCGGCGCGAGGAACGGGTTCACGAGCAGGTTGGCCGGCGTCACACCCTTGGCGGTCGGGTCGAGCGCCAGCACGTACGCCTTCGACTCGCGGAGCGCTTCGAGGTAATCCGGCGAGGCGTTGCCGCACACCACGACGGCGGCGGCGCCGAGGCGGCGGACCTGGGCGAGCGTCGCGTGGAGGTCCGCGGTGCTGCCGAGGGTCTGTTCGGCCGCCGTCCAGTCGTTGTTACCGCGGTTGATCGCGTGCGCCAGCGAAAGCGGATCGAGGTAGCTGAAGAAGTGCGTTCCGCGCCGGCGGCGCTGGAGCGCGGCCGCGAGCGAAAGGCATTGGTAGAGCGGTTCCCAGCCGTGCTCTTGAGTTCCATCGCAACGAAATAGAATCGGGCCGCGCTTCACGTCCATGCGAGCGTCCTTCCAGGCGTCCAGGGAGACGCGCCGCCGCCGGGCGGGCCGAAGAACGCGCGGGTGCGCGAACGGCTTCGCCGAGTGGGTGACGCGTCGGGTTCGGTCGTCCGGTTGGTGCGGGGAGACGGACGCGAAGTGAGGGTTCGGGGAACCCCGTGCGGCCGTCGACTCGACACCTCTTCTCCGGGGGCCTTCTCGGAGGCCCTTCACAACGAGCGCGGGTTCCGGTCCGCGGTCGATGTGGTTCGCGGGATGGTTCCGGCCATCCCTTGAACGGGGCGGATGGTAATCAAAACTTTTTGGGCATGACAAGGCCGACTCGGAAAGTGCGGAGTGCGGAGTGCGGAGTGCGGAGTGAAAGACCAATTCCGGATCGCGCGTTTAGACTGGGATTTCAAGGTTCCACGTGGAACGGCGCACTCTGCGCTCGGCTCCGAAGACTCCGCGTTGCGGCGATACGGTCTTTGTCTTTTACTCCGCAACCCGCACTCCGCATTCCGCACTGGACCCGATTCCGCGACCCTGCTATGTCCCCCGCCACGGTTCGCGGGGAACGAACCGGCACACCGCAGGGGACGGACATGGACACGAAGGAACGCGGCTTCACCCGCAGCGAACGCGGCAGCCTCGGCGTCGAGGCGATCCGCCACAACCCGTACCAGCCACGCAAGCAGTTCGACGACGAGGACCTGAAACAACTCCGCGACAGCATCAAGACCCACGGCGTCTTGCAACCGCTCGTCGTCCGTCGCGTGAACGACGGCTTCCAGCTCATCGCCGGCGAGCGCCGCCTGCGCGCCGCCCAGCAGGCCGGCCTTGCCGACGTGCCCGTCCACATCGTCGAATTCAACGACCAACAGGTCTACGAAGCCGCCCTCGTCGAGAATATCCAGCGCGCCGACCTGAACCCGATCGAAAAGGCACAGGGCTTCAAGGACTACCTCGATCGCTTCAAGATGACGCAGGACCAGCTCGGCACGAAGCTCGGCCTCGATCGCACCACCATCAGCAACCTCCTCGGCCTCCTCGCCCTGCCGGAGGAAGTGCAGACGGCCGTGCGCAACGGGCAGATCACCTTGGGCCATGCGAAGGTCCTCAAGGGCGTGAACGGGGCCGACAAACAGATCGCCCTCTGCAAGCTGATCCTCCTGCAGGGCCTCTCGGTCCATGCGCTCGAGCAGCTCGTGAAGCACCAGAAGCAGGCGCAGGCGGAGGAGCCGGCCGCCGCGGCCAAGAAACCGGCCGTCGAGAAGACGGCCCATGTGTCGAGTCTGGAAGACGACCTCCGGAGGCGGTTTGCCTGCCGCGTCGAGATCAAGGTGAAGGCGAAGGACAAGGGCCAGATCGTGATCGACTTCGACACGAACGACGACTTCGAACGGATTCTCGGCCTGCTCGGGAAGTAAACCGCCGGACGCGCGAACCCGGCACCGGTGTCGCGCGTCCTCCCTTTCGATACGATGGACCGAACGGGGTGTAGCTCAGCTTGGCTAGAGCGCTTGCCTTGGGAGCAAGAAGTCGTCGGTTCAAATCCGGCCACCCCGACTAGACGAGACAAGAAGCCCTTCGGCGAGAATGTCGAAGGGTTTTCTTGTTTCTGGCACTAGAGTTACGTCGTCGAGAACGAAGTTCAAAAAGACGATCTCCAGCAACCGACGTTTCGCAGCGTAGTCAGACGTAAGCCATTTCGCACGCAGGTTTTGCGAAAGTTCAAAAGCCTTGATCGCAACTTCGTTGTTCTCTTCCCGCCCAAGATCGCAGGCATCCAGGTTCAGCTTGAGCATCGCTCCTCGATCACGAAGCTCGGTGGCCTTATCCGTCAACGTCCTGTCGTCAATCTCGCCGAGCAGCCGAAGGTTTACGAGGCGATCCTGCTGCTGACGCAGAAGGGACAGTTGTCGTTGGACTTCTTCGGCCTTGAGCCGTGCCTCTTCCTGCTCGGCCTTCGTCCGTTGCCGCAGTTGCCTCGCAAACCACTCACGGCGGTCTTCGCTCTCGATCCGCATCTTGTCGAAGATCGACAGAAGTTGCCGGTCGAGCTTCTCCTCGGAGAGTCGCACTCGTGGATGCCCAGGCGTGTTGTACAGCGAGCAACGGTAGTAGACGTATTCTTTGCCCGTGGTTTTCTTGACCACGGATTCGCCGGTGACGGTGTGGCCGCAATGCTTGCACCGGATCAAGTCCCCGGCGTAGGTCAGTTCGTGAGAACGGTAAACCTTCTCGCCAAGAAGAACCTGCACTCTGTCCCAAGTCACCCGATCAACAAGGGGTGTGTGCGTACCAGGATGCCATTGGCCCTGAAACTTCACATCGCCCAAATACGAACGATCCCGGAGGATGGCGTAGAGCTTGCTTCTCGGAAATCTGGGACATGAATCCGAGTAGAGAATGCCCTCTTGGTACAGTCGTTCTCGAAGGCCATCGAGAGTCAACTGGCCGTATGCGTGAAGGTGAAACAACTTCGTAATTTTGGGACCGTTCACAGGATCGACCTCCACGATGCTTCGCTTGTCAACTCGCAGGTTTCTGTAGCCGTATGGAGCCTTCTGCGGGAACAATCCGCTTTCGACCCGCCGCTTCACGCCTTCTTTCACGTCCAGCGATTGCTGCTCCGTGAAGAAGCTGGCCATGCTCGCCAACATGCGGCGCTGCATTCGACCGGAAGGTGTGTTCTCGGTTGGCTGCGTCACCGAATAGAATGGCACGTCACACTCCGATTCCAGCCTCTCAAGCTCGACATAATCGAACAGGTTTCGAGCCGCACGGTCGATCTTGTAGAACAAAATCCCGTCAAGTTCGGCGGCGTGCTTCTTGGCGTAAGCGATCAGTTCCTTGAACGTCTTCCGTTCGTCTTTCTTGCTGGCCGTCTCGGCGATGCGCCACAGTTTGACGATCTTGCCCTTCCGCCGCTCGGCATCACGGTTCAATCCGTCCACTTGGACATCAAGAGAGAATCCCTCCCGTTCTTGTTCCCGGCTGCTGACTCGTGCCAGGGCGATGAATTGTTTTTTCTTCACTGGACGGCCTCCTTGCCATCTCCGCCGAGGGGGAACAGCACGTCGAGAAGATTGCGGGTGTTGACCAGAATCTCCAGGGCGTCATCCGGCGTCAGAAGCTGGGGGTAACTCGGTTGCCAGACCCGGAGCGTATCTTCGATCTCGAAGCCCGTAATCCAATTCGGTGCGCCAGGAGGAACGACGGAAAACCATTCCTTGACGGCATTGCGGGGATGGGAGATTTCCCCGCTCTTGCCCCGGACGAAAGGAAGGCCACGTTGACGAAGTTGCTCGTATTGGTCGGCGTTGACCCCACGCCACTGCATCAACTCTGCCGCTGAAAGAAGATGGTCGTCGCCGCCCTTGAAGCCCCACGGGAAAATAAATTCGAGCGTGTCGCCGGGCAGCAAGCGGTGATCGTTACGGACCCGCACACCGTTGACGAAGGGCAGCGAAATCCGAGGTACGTTCAGCAGGTCACGACACCAGATCAGAATCGTGGCGACGTTGCGCCCTGCGATGTTGGCCAGAACCAACTCTGTCGATTGGAACGAAACGGAGACCGGATCGGCCCCGTTGAGATTCGGACGTTGAGAAGCTACGGCTACCATGTGCAGACAATCTCCAATTCACGCCAATGGCGTGATCCTTGGGATCGCCTGCTCGGTTTCGGGCCGTCGTCCGAGGCAAGGCAGGCTGGGGAAACGCAGAGCGGCCACAAAAAGTTGGCCCCAGCACTGATCTCAAAATGTTACCACGCCGCAACTTGGTTGTAAATCACTTTCTCAATCTCGGCGGCATCTTGCCCCTCAGCGGATCAGTTCGCCCAACTCCACCACGAGATCGCTTCGAGCATCCGAAC